>NZ_JNYJ01000065.1 GCF_000716715.1 Dactylosporangium aurantiacum
GAATCCTCGGACACGACAAGCGTGTCACGGGGTCAATCAATTGGCACTGGCTTAACAAGCACCCTGTTGAGTTCTCAAACAACCAACACACACCGCTGAAGCTCGCTAAGCGAAGCTCGCCTCATCCGGGGCAACTTCTCTACTTTACCAGGTCGCTCGCCGTTGTCAAGTCCGTGTTTTCGGGCTGTTCAACTGCAAGCGGCTTTCCCAAAGCATAACAACAGCACCGTTTCCGGTGATCTTGTTTCGGGAGATCCGGTAGGACCGGCCGGCACTGGAGCGTCACGCTCGCTTGCCCGCCCGGCTCCCTGCCGGCTTTGTTACTTTACCAGTCCGTTCCGTCCTGTCAAGTTCGCGTTGACCGCTTGTTGACGCTCTGGCCCGGCTCCCGCGCATGCCGACCGCACCGTCTCCGGTGTGGGGACCTGCTCGGGATTCCGACTGGACCGGCCGGCTCGCACCTCTCGGTGCTCACCCGCCCGGCTCCCTGCCGGCTGATCTAAGCTACCCGGCCGGCTTCGCGATCGCAAATCAGGCTTACACCGTCTGAAATCGCACCACCCGGGGACAAACACCGTGAACGGGTCGTTTCCGACCAGCTCTCGGACCTGGAGAACCGTACGGGGAACGACGAACCCGAGTCAAATCGGCCGTGCACCGGCCCTGCCGAACAGGGAGGATGGCGACATGACGCCGAGCCCCCGCGCTGACGCGCTGCTGGAGCTGCTCTTCCCCGTGTGGCAGTTCGTGATCGGTGTGGTCGTCGCGTTGGTGGTCGTCATCGCCACCTACCGGCTCGCGCTACGGGGACCCTCGCGCATGCGCACCGTGCTGATCGTCACGGGCGCGGCCATCGTGGGGATCACCGTCTTCGGCATCCTGAGCGCCCGCTCCGCATAGGTCAGGAGGTGCGCGGCATCAGTCAGGGACACGTGACGCCCGCGAGAGCCACCGCTCAGAGCCGCCGGTTCGCCAGACTCGGCAGCGTCGCCCGGATCTCCGCCAGCCGCGCGAAGTCCAGATCCGCGAACGTGACACCCACGACATCCGGCGCCAGCGCGACCACCGTCCCCCACGGATCGACCACCATGCTCCGCCCGAAGCACGTCCGGTCCGGGTCGTGGTTGCCGACCTGCCCGGCGGCCAGCACATAGCACTGGTTCTCGATCGCCCGGGCGCGCAGCAGCGGCTCCCAATGGTCGCGCCCCGTGTGCAGCATGAACGCCGCCGGCACCACGAGCACGGTCGCGCCGTCGATCGCGAGCTGCCGGTACAGCTCCGGGAAGCGCAGGTCGTAGCAGATCGACAGCCCGACCATGGCCTCGTCGACGGGCAGCAGCGTGGTCCCGGTGCCCGGGGCGACGGTCGCGGACTCGTGATAGGAGACCCGGCCCGGGATCTCCACGTCGTAGAGGTGGATCTTCCGGTACGTGCCGGCGAGCCCACCCTGCCGGTCGAAGACGAGCGTCGTGTTGTAGGTGTGCTCCGCGTCTGGACCGATCTCGTGGAACGAGCCGGCGTGCACCCAGATCCCGAGCTCCCGCGCCGCGTCGGCGAAGAAGGTGGCGAACTCCCCGTCGATCGGCTCCGGCTTCGGCGCGCCCTCGGCCCGGCCGAGATAGTCCACGTACTCCGGCAGCACCGCCAGATCGGCGCCACCCGCGGCGGCCCGCTCCAGCAGGCCCCTGGCCACCCTCAGGTTCTCCGCCCGGTCGTCACGGGCGTTGAGCTGACACACCGCTACGCGCATACCTCCAGCCTATCGATCAGGCGGCGCTCAGCACGAGTGCCGCGGCGGCCAGACCGAGGCCAGTGATCTGCAGCGGCCGCATCCGCTCCCGGTCGACGGCCATGGCCAGGAACACGGTGCTGACCGGGTAGAGCGACGCGATCGGCGCGGCGATGCTCAGCATCCCGTCCCGCACCGCCATGAGGTAGAAGGCGTTGGCGGTCACGTCGAACACGCCGGCCGTGCCCGCGAGCACGACCGATGTGCCGTCCATTCGCGTCGGTACGCGCATCAACCGCATCGCCACGAGCAGACCGACGGCGCCGGCGACCCGCCCCGACAGCAGCGGCCACATCCCGGACTCGTGCGACGTCTGGGCGAGCAGCGTGAAGTACCCGCCGAACAGCACCCCGGCGGCGAGCGCGGCGGCAACCAGGCGCTTGGAGACGGTCCCCCCGGCGCTCGGGCCGGCGCTCACGAGCGTGATGGCGACGACGGCGAGCACGGCACCGGCGAGCGCCAGGGTCGACGGGCGGCGGTCGAGCACCAGGCCGAGCAGGAGCGGCACCGCGGCGGTCGTGGTCGCGGTCAGCGGCGCGACGACCGACATGGCACCGCCGGACAGCGCGCGGTAGAAGACGACGAGACCGGCGACGCCGAGTACACCCGCCGCGGCGCCCCAGCCGAGGTCCGCGGCCGCCGGCACGCCGGGCCGGGTGACGAGCAGCCAGCCGATGACGAGCGGAATGCCGGCCAGCTCGGCGACGAGCGCGATGCCGACCGAGTTGGTGCGCTGACTCGCCTTGCCGCCGGCGAAGTCACCCGCACCCCAGATGAGCGCGGACGTGGCGGCGAAGAGGAGTGACAACACGCCGGCCACGATATGCGTTGGCTAGACGGCCTGCCACCACGTTTTCCGTCGTACCGAACGGTCACACACCATTTTTCCGTGGCGTGAGCTGGGCGTTCGTCGTACGGACGCCGCCGCGGGAACACCGGAAGGACGTGGCACGAAACACGCCGCCCACCTGGAACGGTGGACGGCGTGCCGGTGGTCGGTGCGGATCAGGCCGACTTCTCCTCGCGGTCCGCGCGGCGGCGGCCGGCCCGGTGGGCAGCCAGGTCGCGCGGGACGATGGTCGGGATGACCTTCTCGAGGACGACCTCGCGGGTGATCAGGACCCGGGCGATGTTCGGGTTGCTGGGCACCTCGTACATCACGCTGAGGAGGACCTCCTCCATGATCGCGCGGAGCCCCCGGGCGCCGGTGCCGCGGAGGATCGCCTGGTCGGCGATCGACTCGAGGGCCTCGGCGTTGAACTCCAGCTCGACGCCGTCCAGCTCGAACAGGCGCTGGTACTGCCGCACGAGCGCGTTGCGCGGCTCGGTGAGGATCTTGACCAGGGCGTCGCGGTCGAGGCTCTTGACGCTGGTGATGACGGGGAGCCGGCCGATGAACTCGGGGATGAGCCCGAACTTCAGCATGTCCTCCGGCATCACGTCGCCGAAGCTGTCGTCCATGGTGCGGTCGGTGATCGAGCGCAGGTTGGCGCCGAAGCCGGTGCCGCCCTTGCCGACCCGCGCCTGGACGATCCGGTCCAGGCCCGCGAACGCGCCGCCGCAGATGAACAGCACGTTGGACGTGTCGATCTGGATGAACTCCTGGTGCGGGTGCTTGCGGCCGCCCTGCGGCGGCACGTTGGCGACCGTGCCCTCGATGATCTTCAGCAGCGCCTGCTGCACGCCCTCGCCGGACACGTCCCGGGTGATGCTGGGGTTCTCCGACTTGCGGGCGATCTTGTCGACCTCGTCGATGTAGACGATGCCGGTCTCGGCGCGGCGGATGTCGTAGTCCGCGGCCTGGATCAGCTTCAGCAGGATGTTCTCGACGTCCTCGCCGACATAGCCGGCCTCGGTGAGCGCCGTGGCGTCCGCGATCGCGAACGGCACGTTGAGCATCCTGGCGAGGGTCTGCGCGAGGTGGGTCTTGCCGCAGCCCGTCGGGCCGATCAGCAGGATGTTGGACTTGGCCAGCTCCACGCCGTCGCTGCCCGTGTTGCCGCCGGATTCGGCCTGGACCCGCTTGTAGTGGTTGTAGACCGCCACCGCGAGGGCCTTCTTCGCCTGGTCCTGTCCCACCACGTACTGGTCGAGGAAGGCGCAGATCTCCATCGGCTTGGGCAGCTCGTCGAACTTGACGTCACCGGACTCGGCGAGCTCTTCCTCGATGATCTCATTGCAGAGATCGATGCACTCGTCGCAGATGTAGACGCCGGGTCCGGCGATCAGCTTCTTCACCTGCTTCTGCGACTTGCCGCAGAAGGAGCATTTCAGTAGGTCGCCGCCGTCGCCGATCCGTGCCACCTACGATCTCCCTGCCTTCAGCCGGACTGACTGCCCGGATCGCATCGTGCTGTCGTTGCCGCGCGGCGCCCGCGTGAGGTGCCCGCCGCCGCTCGCGTCGTGCTTCGTGCGTGTTGCTTGGTGCTGCCTCGACGTTACCTGGTGGTCGGCAGTATTCCGACCCCCTGGGGCGTGGTGTCTTTCCGGAGGGCCACATCGGCCCGCCAGACCGTGAGGTGAGGCGGGCCGAGCGTGGACCTGTGGCACTACGCCCCGGAAGCGACCAGCGCCGACTTCTTGCGGCTGACGAGAATGTTGTCGACCAGCCCGTACTCCTTGGCCTCCTCGGCCGTCAGGATCTTGTCACGGTCGATGTCCTTGCGGACCTTCTCGATCGGCTGCCCGGTGTGGCGGGACACCATCTCCTCGAGATTCGTGCGCATCCGCATGATCTCGCGCGCCTGGATCTCGATGTCGGATCCCTGTCCGTAACCGCCCTCGGTGGCCGGCTGGTGGATGATGATCCGCGAGTTCGGCAGGGCGAGCCGCTTGCCGGGCGTGCCGGCCGCGAGGAGCACCGCCGCGGCGCTCGCCGCCTGGCCGAGGCAGACGGTCTGGATGTCCGGCCGCACGTACAGCATCGTGTCGTAGATCGCCGTCATGGCGGTGAACGAGCCGCCGGGCGAGTTGATGTACATGATGATGTCGCGGTCCGGCTCGTTGCTCTCCAGCGTCAGCAGCTGCGCCATCACGTCGTTGGCCGACGCGTCGTCGATCTGCACGCCGAGGAAGATGATCCGGTCCTCGAACAGCTTGTTGTACGGGTTGGTCTCCTTGATCCCGTACGACGTGCGCTCCACGTAGGACGGGAGGATGTAACGGTTGTGCACCTCGCGCAACGCCGGGGGCAGGCTCAGATCGGTCATCGCTTCGCTCCTCAAGCCAGGGTTCCGGCGCCTTCCGGAGCCTGCTGGGCCCCGGTGATCACCTTGTCGATGAAGCCGTAGTCGCGCGCCTCTTCGGCGGTGAACCAGCGGTCGCGGTCGGAGTCGGCCTCGATCTGCTCCAGGCCCTGGCCCGTGTGGAACGCGACCCGCTCCTGGAACATCCGCTTGGTGTAGAGCATCTGCTCGGCCTGGATGGCGATGTCCGAGGCCGTGCCGCCGATGCCGCCGGAGGGCTGGTGCATCATGATCCGCGCGTGCGGCAGCGCCATGCGCTTACCCGGCGCGCCGGCGCACAGCAGCAGCTGGCCCATCGACGCCGCCATGCCCATCGCGACCGTCGCCACGTCGTTGGTGACAAACTGCATGATGTCGTAGATCGCCATGCCCGAGTAGACGGAGCCACCGGGCGAGTTGATGTAGAGCCAGATGTCGCGCTCCTCGTCCTCGGCGGCGAGCAGGAGCATCTGGGCACAGATCCGGTTGGCGACCTGGTCGTTGACCTCGCTACCAAGGAAGATGATGCGCTCCTTGAGCAGCCGGTTGAACACCGAGTCGTCGAGCGTCAGGCTCGAGTCCGCGCCCCGACCGCGCCCCGAGGGCGCGGGACTGACTGGCGACGCTGGAATATGCAGGTCGGTCATGGCAGCCCTTCGCAAGAGTCTTGTACTTGCCGACCCTAACCGGTGTTGGGAGCGGGAGCTTCCCATGCTCACCGCATTTCGCTATGAGCGCACCGTGGTCGACCGGGCCCGCAGCGTCCGCCCGGGCCCGGTCGATCGGGTCAGTGGTTGTGACCCTCGTGGTCACCGTGGTCGTGGCCCTCGTGCTCGTCCACCGGGCCGCGCAGGTCGTCCAGCGACAGCGCGGTGCCCTCCGAGTCGACGATCTTGACGCGCTCCAGCACCAGGCCCAGCGCCTTGCCCCGCCGGACGTCGCCGAAGACCGCGCCGGCGACACCGGCCTGGACCAGCTGGTCGTAGTACTGCTGCGGGCCGACCCCGGCGCGCTGCGCCCGGTGCACGATCTCGTGCCCGAACTCGTCGTCGCTCACCTGGATGTTCTCGGCGTCGGCCAGGGTGTCGAGCACCAGCTGCACCTTCACGCCCTCGACGGCCGCCTCGTTGAGCTCGGCGTCCATCTCCTCCTCGGTCTTGCCCTCCGTGGACAGGTAGTCCTCGAACGACGCGCCGATGCGCTGGAGCTGATCGTTCATCGACTCCTTGCGCGACTCCACCTCGTCCTTCACCACGCCCTCCGGCGCGGGGACGTCGGTGGCCTCGATGACGGCCTTCAGCGCCAGGTCACGGGCCGAGTAGAGCTGCTCCATCCGCTTCACCCGGCTCAGCCGCGTGCGCAGGTCGTCCTTCAGCTCCTCGAGCGTGTCGAACTCGCTCGCCAGCTGCGCGAACTCGTCGTCGACCGGCGGCAGCTGCTTGTCCTTGACCGACTTGACGGTCACCGCCACCTCGGCGTCGCGCCCCTCGAACTCCCCGCCGACCAGCTGCGTGGTGAACGTGGTCGACTCACCGGCCGACATGCCGACCAGCACGTCGTCCAGGCCCGGCACGAGCTGGCCGCTGCCGACCTCGTGGGAGATGTTGTTGGCGCTGCCGCCCGGCACCTCCTCGCCGTCGACCTTCGCGACCAGGTCGATCTGGACGAAGTCGCCGACCAGCGCCGAACGCTCCACCGTCTTCAGCGTCGCGAACCGGTCCCGCAGCCCCTTGAGCTGCTCCTCGACGTCATCCTCGCTCACCACGAGCGCGTCGACCGTCACCTGGATCTCGCTCAGGTCCGGCAGCGTGATCTCCGGCCGCACGTCCACCTCGGCGGTGAACTTCAGCGGCTGCCCGTCGGCGAACTCGGTGATCTCCACCTCGGGCCGGCCGAGCGTCTTCACCTCGTGCTCACGCACCGCGGCGAGGATCTGTGTCGGGATGACCTCCTGCACCGCCTCGTTGAGCACAGCGCCCCGGCCGACCCGCTGGTCGATCACGGCGCTGGGCACCTTGCCGCGGCGGAACCCGGGAATCACGACCTGCGAGCCGATCTCCCGGTAGGCCTTCTTCAAGCTGGGCTCCAGCTCGGCGAACGGCACCTCGATTTCGAGCCGCACGCGCGTCGGGCTCAGGGTCTCGACGGTGCTCTTCACAGAACTTCTCCTCATGGGTCGCGGTCAGCCGCTCCAACGGCTGGGTGGACTGGCGGCTGCCTGGTGTGTCCCGGTCGGGGTGGCGGGATTTGAACCCACGGCCCCTCGCTCCCAAAGCGAGTGCGCTACCAAACTGCGCTACACCCCGGTGCTGTGCGTCGGCAAGTGTATGCGTTGGGTCCGACAGTCCGCCGCTCGGTATGGCGGTGTCGCACTGCATGGACCCGCCGTCTGCCTTCCCGGCGAGGATTCGGTACGCTGGGAGACGCACCCGGCACCACCGGGCGCACGCGGGCGTAGCTCAATGGCAGAGCTTCAGTCTTCCAAACTGACGGTGTGAGTTCGATTCTCATCGCCCGCTCTTCACTCTTCCGGCAGGTCAGCGCCGGTCGCGCCGCGGTGCGGGCGGCGGGGATGACCGCTTTGACCGTGTCTTTCCGGTTCACCGCATGGCCGTAAGTTTCCCGCGACGCCGGCGCCGGCGGGGCGCCGCGACGGGCACCCGCGAGCGGGCCGCCCGGGGATACTGCCCGGACCCTCGCCTTCCACTCGGCCGGCGGCTCGACCTCACCCTCGAGTTGCTCCGCCGCGCAGCCGCGCCGTCAGCGCGGAGCGGAGGCTCCCGACCCTCCGCCCAAGGGGCACAGGCGGCACCGCCGGCATGGGGGCACGGTCAGGGCGCGGACGCTCCGGACCCCGCGGTCCCCATCAGCCCGAAGCCGCCGAAGCAACCCACGCAGCACAGGACGAGGAGCAGGATCGGCGCGACCGTCATCACGATCCAACCCCACAGCGCGATCTTGCCCGCGCGGAACAGGCCGACCTTCTCCTGCTCCGCCGCCTGCGTGGACGACGGCGGCGGCTGGTGCTGGGCGTACGGCGGGGACAGGTGGGGCGGCTGCTGGAACCCGTACGGCGGCGGCACGGGCTGCCGCATCGGCGCCGGCAGATTCGCGGCCGGCGGGGTACGGTCCGGGCAACGGCACGACCCGGGTGAATCCCCGAAATCAGCCGGTCCGGGTCGTTGCCCAGAGCGGTCACCGCCCCCGGTCGGCGGGACCGCCGCACCGGATGCCGCCACCGCCGGCACCAACGACCGGCGGCGGTCGACGAACGGCCCGGCGAAGCTCAGGAGACCGTCAGCGGGCGGGCGTTCAGCAGGGCCGTGTGCTGGCGCTGGGCGGCGTCCAGCAGGGCCCGCCAGGCGTCCTCGCCGATCGGGAGCCTCGTCGGGCGGTCGTCGGAGGCGATCAGCCGCAGCACCTCCGCCGCGAACAGTGACGGCGGGTTGGCGATCGGCAGCTGCTTCATGGCGCGGGAGCCGGCGAGCATCGGGGCGGTGACGTCACGGTACGTGTCCAGGTGCGCCGACTCGGTCAGCGTGGTGCCCCATTCGGTGGCGAAGCAGCCGGGCTCGACGGCGACGACGTTGACGCCGGTGCCGGACAGCTCCTGCGACAGGGCGTCGACCATGCCTTCGAGGGCGTACTTGGCGGCGGTGTACGCACCCAGGCCCGGGTACGCGAGGCGGCCCGCGGTCGAGGAGACCATGACGATGTCGCCGTGGCCCCGGGCGCGCATCTGGGGCAGGACCATGCGGGTCAGTCGCCACGGGGCGAACAGGTTGGTCGCGAACTGGGCCGCCAGCTCCGCGTCGGTGACCTCCTCGACGGCGCCGAAGTGGCCGTAGCCGGCGTTGTTGACCAGGACGTCGATGCCGCCGAAGCGGGCCGTGGCGGCGTGCACGGCGTTGTGACAGTCGTCCGGGTCGCACACGTCGAGCGCGCAGGTGGCGAGCGTGCGCGGGTACGCGTCACGCAGGTCCTCGAGCGTCTCGGGACGGCGGGCGGTGGCGAGGACCTGTTGCCCGGACGCGGCGACCGCCTCAGCGAGCGCCCGGCCGAGTCCGGTGGAGCATCCGGTGATCAACCAGCGACGAGTCATGTGGGACATAGTGACTCTCAGTATCCGTTCAAGGGCAGAGCGAGAAACGTGAGTGACCGTCATTCACCGAAGAATCCGCCGTTCGTGTCGGCGGCCGGAGCGGGCCGTAGAGTTGCGGCATGCGCTCGCTCGCCGAGCTGATCTCCGAGGACCGGTCGGCGTGGGCCGAGGTCGAGGCGGCGGTCAGCGCGTCACCGTTCGCGGTGGAGATCCTGCCGACCGACCCGGACCGGGCGGCGGCCTGCCTGCAGCGGCTCCAGGTGACCACGAAGTCGTGGCTGGGGTCGCTGGTGTACCTGTCCGGCGGGATCGTCGTCGACGACGGCTGGCTGCGGATCCTCGGCTCCGGGCACCCGCAGCGGCGCCTGCCCGACATCCACACGGTCAACGCGGGGTTCGAGGGCGCCGGGCTGGTCGTCGCGCAGGACGTGATGGGCGGCGAGTTCGTGTGGCGGCAGGGCGACGGCCCGACCCCCACGATCCACTACTTCGCGCCCGACACGCTGGGCTGGGAGGACCTCGGCCTCGGGTACACCGACTGGCTGTACGGCATGCTCGGCGGCGCGATCGACCGGTTCTACCTGAGCTGGCGCTGGCCGGGCTGGCAGGACGAGGTCGCCGCGGTGCCGTTCGACGCCGGGCTGCACACCGCGCCACCGCTGTTCGCCGCCGAGGGCAAGGACGTCGCCGACGTGAGCCGCCGGCCGATCCCGATGACCCAGCTGGTCAGCGTGCTGCACGACTTCGCCGACCAGTTCGGCGCCTGAGGTGGACGGACCGGTCCAGCTGCACCACCGCGTCGAGGGACCGCCGGACGCGCCCGCGGTGGTGCTGCTGCACGGCGGGGGCAGCCGCGGCGCCACCTGGGACCTGTTCACGCCGGCCCTGGTCGCGGCCGGGCACCGGGTCGTGGTGCCGGACCTGCGCGGGCACGCCGGCAGTCCGCGCTCCCGGTCGTACACCCTGGAACATCACCGCGACGACGTCCTGGCGCTGCTCGACCGGCTCGGCCTGGACGCCGTGACGCTCGTCGGGCATTCACTCGGCGGCTACGCCGCGTCGCTGGTCGCGCAGGAGCAGCCGGCCCGGGTCACCCGGCTGGTGCTGGAGGACCCGCCGGCACCGCCGCGACACAGCGAGGGCCGGCTGTCGCTGGGGCGCCTGCTGCTGCTGTCCATCGGGACCGTCGATCCGCGCCGGCGGTACGACCGGCTCGCCCTCACCTCCGCGATCGCGCAGCTGCGCCAGGGGCACCCCGGGTGGTGGGACGCGCTGCCGCGGATCACCGCGCCGACCCTGCTGCTGTCCGGCGGGCCCGCCAGTCACATCGCGCCGGCGCGGCTGGCCGAGGTGGCGGCCGGCATCCCGCACTGCGAGCTGGTCACGGTGCCGGTCGGGCACCGCATCCACAGCACCGCCCCGGACGCGTTCCGCGAGACGGTGCTGCGTTTCCTCGGCGATGCTGTCCGGGACGGCACGCCCGCTCCGACGTCTCCGGCGGAAGGTGCCGTTCGAGAGGAGTGACCCGTGAAGTACATGATCCTCAGCTACGCGTCGCAGCGCGACTACGACGAGATGGCCGGCAGGCCGGGCGACGCCCCGGTGTGGACGCCGGAGGACTTCGCCGCCATGGGCGAGTTCATGGCGAAGTTCAACCAGGAGCTGGAGGCGTCGGGCGAGCTGGTGGAGACCCGGGCGCTGGGCGCGCCGGTGCACACGCGGCGCATCGGTGGCTCGCCGGCGCTGGTCACCGATGGCCCGTACGCCGAGACCCAGGAGGTCCTCGCCGGGTACTGGATCGTCGAGGTCGACAGCTTCGACCGGGCCACCGAGATCGCCGCCCGGCTCGGCGAGTGCCCGGCGCCGCCGCAGGTCGCGAAGACGGCGTACGCGGACGTGCGGCCGGTCGTCGAGAGCGCCGGTGAGCTCGGCCTCTGACCGGCGACCGCGGCTCGGGGACCTGCTGCGCGAGCTGGCGCCGCAGGTCCTCGGCGCGCTGGTGCGCCGCTACGGGCACTTCGACCACGCCGAGGACGCCGTCCAGGAGGCCCTCATCGCGGCCGCCGCGCAGTGGCCGGCCGCCGGCGTCCCGGACTCGCCACGGGCCTGGCTCATCACCGTCGCGTCGCGGCGGCTGACGGACCTGCTGCGCAGCGAGGAGGCGCGGCTGCGCCGCGAGGCGCAGTGGGTGCCCCCGGCGCCGTCGGCCACCGGCCACGACGACAGCCTGATCCTGCTCTCGATGTGCTGCCACCCGTCGCTGAGCGCCCCCGACCAGATCGCGCTGACACTGCGGGCCGTCGGCGGCCTGAGCACCGGCGAGGTGGCCCGGGCGTTCCTGGTGCCGGAAGCGACGATGGCCCGCCGGATCAGCCGCGCGAAGCAGCGGATCAAGCAGAGCGGTGTCCCGTTCGCACTGCCCGACACGTTCTCCACCGCCGTGCCGCACGTGCTCTACCTGATGTTCAACGAGGGGTACGCCGCCACCGCCGGCCCCGACCTGCACCGCCCCGACCTCGCGGCCGAGGCGATCCGGCTGGCGCGGCTCGTACACCGGCTGCTGCCAGACGACAGCGAGGTCGCCGGGCTGCTCGCGCTGATGCTGCTCACCGACGCGCGCCGGCCGGCCCGCACCGCGCCGGACGGCACCCCGGTCCCCATGGACGCCCAGGACCGCTCCCTGTGGAACGCGTCGTTCATCGCCGAGGGCGTCGCCCTGGTCACGGCGGCGCTGCCCCGCGGGCCGCTCGGCCCGTTCCAGGTGCAGGCGGCGATCGCGGCCCTGCACGACGAGGCCCCGTCGGCGGCGCAGACCGACTGGCCGCAGATCGTCGCCCTGTACGAGCTGCTGCTGACCCTCACCGACAACCCGATGGTCGCGCTCAACCACGCGGTGGCCGTGACCATGGCCGCGGGCCCCGCCGCCGGCCTGGCGCTGCTGGCGCCGCTGTCGTCCGTGCCGCCGCTGCGGGGCGATCACCGGTTCCACGCCGTCCACGGGCACCTGCTGGAGATGTCCGGCGCCGCGGAGGAGGCATGCGCGGCGTACACGACCGCCGCCGGGCTCACCGGCAGCGTGCCGTTGCAGCGGTACCTGCACGCCCAGGCCGCCCGCCTCCGATCCGGACGCCCGGGCACGTAGCGGACGTTTCCCCATGTCAATTCCATGATCGGGCTGATTTCGAACGCCTGTACGAGTAGGGTCCCCGATCATGGAGACCACCTGCGCCGCCGTGAAACTGACCCCTACCGCCACCGGCGACATCCCGGTCCGCTGCACGAAACGCCCGGACCACGTCACCGCCGGCGACCCCGTCCACGAGGCGCGAGTGGGCGTCTTCCCGGTCAGGTGGACGAACGCCGAATGACTGACCGAACGTGGTCCGTTCCCGACCTTCCGTGACCGTCGCCTCGGCGTTCGACAACCGATTCGCGCCCGAGCGGCCGATCACCGGACGCGGCCGGCGGCGGAGGATCGCGGTCATGAGCCGTCGCCGTCTCGTTGCCGTCGTGGTGGTGCTGCTGGCACTGACCGGATGCGGATCCGCCGGGAAGCCGACCGGGGAGCCCTTGGTCGGCGTCACGTCGCCGTCCCTGTCCCCGTCGCCGTCCTTGTCCCCGTCGCCGTCCGCGGCGGCCTCCGCCGTGACGGGCGCTCCGGCGACGCCGACCGGGACGACAGACGCGCCGAAGCCACCGACCACGAAAGCGGCGCCGCCGAAGACGACCGCCCCGGCCGGCGGCAACAGCAACGTCCACCCGGGGGCGTTCTGCTCCCCGGAGGGCGCGCTGGGCCGGACCTCGTCTGGGACCCTGATGCGCTGCACCCGCAAGGCGGGCGAGGACCGCGCCCGGTGGCGCGCCGCCTGACCGGACGACGCGCGTACCTCGTTGCGGCACGCCGCACCGCGGCTCTTGCCGATCAAGTGGGACGAGGCGCTGTGCACGCACCCGCGGCGCGACCGCGGCCGTGCACGCCTGCCTGCGCCCCGGCTGTCAGGCGACCAGCGCCGCCCGCAGGGCTGACACGTCGTCGTCCTTCAGGCCGTACGCGTGGGCCCAGTCCTGCATCGAGCCCCACCGGTCCTTCGCCAGTTCGAGCGTCTGCAGCATCATCGCCGCCTGGGGGGTCCAGTCCAGGACCGACGGGGGGCGGGGTGGCAGGCCCAGGCGGTCGACGACCACCGAGACCCGTTCGTGGATGCGGGGCATCGCCGGGGCGGTGGCCGCGTAGTCCGCGGCGATGACCTCGTCCGGGACGCCGAGGAGGCTGAGGACGACGGCGGCGAGCACGCCGGTGCGGTCGCAGCCGGCCTCGCAGTGGAAGACGGCGGGCAGGGTGGAGGAGCGGGTGAGCAGGCGGACGGTGCCGGCGAGGACGTCGCCCTTCTCGGTGAGCATGGCGACGTAGTGGCCGACGAGGTCGGCGGCGCCGCTCACGTCGGCGATCGGGGCGGAGACGTACTCGACGGGGGCGGTGGCGAGGGGGCCGCGGCCGAGGTGGGTGACCTCGTACTCGCCGCGCAGGTCGATGACGGTGGCCAGGCGCAGGTCGTGCAGGAGGTGCGCGGCGTCGGACTCGGTGGCGTACGCGAGGGAGTCGCTGCGGAACAGGCGGCCGGGACGGATCGCGCCGCCGGCCGCCGGGAGGCCGCCGAGGTCACGGAAGTTGATCAGGCCTTCCAGCGTGCGGGGGGCCCGGCGGCGGCGCCAGCGTCTCACCCGGACAGGCCCGTCAGCCAGTTCCAGAACTGCACGAACCAGCCGACCTCGCGCAGGTACGCGATGCCGGCGGCGGCCAGGAACAGGCCGGTGAGCGCGTGGGCACCCTTCGCGCTGCGGCGGACGCGGCCGAAGCGCTGCTCCAGCACGAGCCGGCCGACGAGGCGGGTCAGGGCGAACACGCCGACGGCGACGGCGAGCACGACCAGGAACGCGATGAACGGACCGGTGAGGCTGCCGTCGCTGTCCAGGGCCCACAGGCCCCAGCAGATGAAGGCGATGAACGCGCCGGTGCCGGTCAGCTCCCAGCCGATCCTGAGGGTGCGGGCGCGCTCGCCGGGCTCCGGCCGGTACATGGGACGCTCGGGCTCGGTGTCGATCGGCATCATGCCGGTCGGGTCGGGCGCCGGGCGGGGGACGACCCGGGCGCGACCGCGCATCTGCGGCACGCCGGCCTCGGAGACGGCGACCCCGGACGCGCCCGGCGACACCGGCGCGCCCGACACCGGCGGCGCCGAGACGGGCGGGGCGGACACGGGCGGCGCGGCGTAGAAGGCGGTCGGCGCGGTGTGGCCGGCGCGGAGGGCGACCAGCTCCCGTTCGAGGCGTTCGATGCGCTGGTACGCGTCGGTCTCGGTGCCCGCGACCGACGGCCGGGCCCGGCCGATGGCGCGCGAGGTCTCCGAGCCGTCCGGCTCGACCCAGTCGCAGCCGACGTCGGGCAGGCCGGACCGGCGCACCAGCTCCGCCAGGTGGGCCAGCCAGCCCGGCAGCTCCCGGGTCTCGGGCCGCTCCGACGGGCGGTCGGCCAGCGGTGCGTGCAGGTGGTCACGCAGCGCGGGGAGGCGCTCCAGCAGCGGGTGGCGGCGCAGCACGTTCCACGGCGGCGGGGACGCCTCCTGCGGGCCGCGCTGGTCGGTGCGGCCGTCGACACGCGGGTACGCGCCGGTGACCATGAAGTACGCGACGGCGCCGAAGCCGTGCACGTCGTAGGCGGGGCCGACCTGCTTCACGCCGCCGAACGCCTCCGGGCCGCCGGACTCCGGGGTGTAGGCGATCTGGGTGATCTCCTCCTCGCGGAAGTACCGGGCGCCGGTGAAGTCGATCAGGCGCACCTCGCCGGTGGCCAGGACCATGACGTTGGACGGCTTCACGTCCATGTGCAGCACGGCCGTGGCGCCGGACTGCTGCGGGTGGTGCAGCGCCTGCAGCACCGAGCTGAGGGTCTTGAGCGCGGCGACGGCGTTGAGCCGGGTGCCGCCGGGCGCCATGCCGGAGCGCTGGGCGACGTATTCGCGCAGGTTCACCCCGTGCAGGTAGTCGTAGACCTGGTACGGCACGGCGTCGCCCGGCGCCGGGCGCTCCCCCGGCCGGTGCGGCGGCGGGCCGTAGAAGCCGTCGGCGCGCCGGCAGATGCCGCCGACGCCCCGGTTGTTGAGGTCCATGAGCGCGGCGTCGCCCTTGTCCCAGGACCGCAGCTCGTCGGCGATCGGGCGCTGGGGATCGATCCGGAAGACCTTCACGGTCATCGGCGCCGACGTCACCCCGCCGCAGATGCGCACCGCTCGATAGACGTCGGCCTGCCCGCCCGAGCCCAGGTGGGCGACGAGCCGGTAGCGCTGGAACGTCTCAGGCAAAGGGCTCGCCGGACCACATACGAGGTCCAGCAACGCACCCTGCGTCATCGTGCGACTCCCCCCAGATCAAACTTTCCGCCCCCGGATACTTCCGAGAGTAACCACGTCACGAAATCGGTCGCGCTCAGTGGAGGTCACGAGGTAGACACGACTGCGTGACCGGATACACGCTGCGCGCCGCCACGACCGCCGACATCGACGCGTTCAGCCGGGTGATCCGGGGTGCGTTCTTCGTGACGGCCGAGCCGGACCCGTCCGACTCGATCCGCACCGTGCTGGACCCGGCCCGCTACACCCTCGCCGAGCTCGACGGGCAGATCGTCGGCACCGCCGGCATCTTCACCCGCGACCTCGCCGTGCCGGGTGCGGTCATCCCGGCCGCGCACGTCACCGGCGTGTCGGTGGCCGCCACGCACACCCGCAAGGGGCTGCTGCGCCGGATGATGACCAGCCAGCTGAGCACCGCCCCGGAGGCGATCGCCGTGCTGTGGGCGTCGGAGGGCCGCATCTACCAGCGCTTCGGCTACGGTCTGGCCACGCAGAACGTGACCGTCCGGGCCGACCGCCGGGAGCTGACGGTCCGCGGCGACGCCGGGGTCGGCACGGGCACCCTGCGCGCGGCGGTCCCCGCCGAGGTGCGCAAGGAGTTGTCGCAGGTGTACGACCGGGTCCTGCCGGACCAGCCCGGTTGGTCCAGCCGCGACGACGCCTGGTGGGCCCATCTCACCCACGACCCCGAGGACCGGCGCGAGGGGTTCACGGCGACCCGCGCGGTGCTCTACGAGAACGCCGACGGCGTGGTCGACGGCTACACCCGGTACCGCGTGCGCAACGAGTGGGACGACAACGGCCCGAAGGGCGAGGTCAACGTCGTCGAGCTGGTCGCCGCCACCCCGGACGCGGCGGCGGCGCTGTGGCGCTTCCTGCTCGGTGTCGACCTGACCCGCACCGTCGTCAAGGGCCTGTCCAGCCCCGACGAGCCGCTCTTCCACCTGGTCGAGGAGCCGCGCCGGCTGGGCGGCAAGATCGGCGACGGGCTGTGGGTGCGCATCGTCGACCTGCCCCGCGCGTTGACGGCCCGCCGGTACGCGGCACCCGTCGACGTCGTCCTCGAGGTCACCGACACCCTCCTACCGGCCAACGCGGGCCGCTGGCGCCTGCGCGTCGGCGCCGGCGGCGCCCTGGTCAACTGCGCCCCCACCGCCGCGCCGGCGGACCTGACCTGCGACGTCACCGACCTGGGCGCGGCGTACCTGGGCGGCACGAAGCTCGGCGCGCTCGCCGCGACCGGCCGCGTCCAGGAGCACCGGCCCGGCGCCGTGGCCGCCGCCAGCACGGCCTTCGGCTGGCACGTCACCCCCACATCGATCGAGATCTTCTGATCCCTCGGCTGGCGGGCGGTGAACGGGTAGGGTCTGGGGTGTGGGTGGTATCCAGCGCCGGCGGCGCCGCATGCGGCATCACCAGCCCGTGACCACCGACGTGCGCCCGCCCGGCCAGGACCCCTCCGCCGAGGACGCCGCACCGGCGCCGGAGGCCGACGACGCCGTACCGGCCAGGGAGGCCGGGGACGCCGCAGCGGCGCGGGACGCCAAGGACGCCGCGGCGGTGGACGGGTCGCCCGCGGACCCGGATGGCCCGCCGGCGCCGGGCGACGCGGCGACGGTGACCGAGGACGCCGTGGCGAAGACCGCGCCGACGACCGCACCGACGGTGGCCGACGATGCGGCGGCGAAAACCGCGGCGGCGCTGGCGGACGATGCCGTGGCGAAGACCGCGGCGACGCCGGTCGGGGTGGCCGCCGTGGTGAAGCCGCACCCGCCGGTCCCACATCCGCCGGTCCCACATCCGCCGGCCCCGCACCCGCCGGTCCCACGCCCGCCGATGCACCCGCCGGTGAGCACGCAGCCGACGTCCGGCCCTCCATCGGGCCCCGCGTCCGGCGCCGCCGTCCCCGGAGCAGCCGTCCCCGGAGCAGCCGTCCCCGGCACCGCCGTCCCCGGAGCCGCGACGGCCCCGCGTGATCGTGCCGCCGCCGGCGCGGACACCGGCACGCCGAGCGCCGCGCCGACCAGTCCGGCGCCGCCGAGCCCGGCGCAGCTGGCCGAGCTGTCAGGGGCGTTCGCGATGACCGCGAGCGTGCACGACCCCGAGGCCGACGCCGACGGCCAGGCCGGTGAGCGACCCGCGGCGCACGGCAAGGACGAGCCCGACCATGACCACGATCACCACCACCACGACACCCACCACCACCATCACCACCATCACGACGAGGTGGTCTCCGAGCGCGGCCTGCGCGGCCTGGTCGGCGGCGGGGCGTCGCAGGTGAGCGTCTCGGCGGCGATGCGGGCCCGGGACGCGGCCCGCCCCACCGACGAGGACCTCGCGGCCGCCGACCGCGACCTGCAGATCATCCGCCGCGGCTGGGTGCCCCGCGAGGAGCTGACCCGCCCCGGCCACCGCCCGCGCTCCTGACGGCCGCGACGCCGGCCGGCGCGCTCCTGACGGCCGCGACGGCAACCACCCGCGTTCCTGACGACCGTGACGACAACCAGCCGCGGGCAGCGGACAGCCGGGCAGCGGACGGCAGGCGGCGGGGGCGGCGGGCGAAGGTCTGGTGCCCGCACCCGGCGAGGCGGCGAGGCCCCGATGGCGACACCGACGAGCCCCGACGGCGAAGCGCGCGACGCCCGACGGCGAAGCGCGCGACGCCCCGACGGCGAGGCGACGAGGCGGCGAGGCCCCGATGGCTACACCGACGAGCCCCGACGGCGAAGCGCGCGACGCCCCGACGGCGACCCGGCGAGCCCGGACCGCGAAGCGGCGAGCCCGGACCGCGAAGCGGCGAGCCCGGACCGCGAAGCGGCGAGCCCGGACCGCGAAGCGGGGCCTCAGTCGGGCAGGGGCGGCAGGACGCGGGTCGTGTCGTACTCGAGGACCTGCGCGATGCGGCGGGCGTGCCGCTCGTTGCCCGAGAAGGCCGTGGACAGGAACGCCGTCACGAGGGCCGTGGCCTCGTCGAGGGTGTGCTGGCGGGCGCCGACGGCGACGATGTTCGCGTCGTTGTGCTCGCGGCCGAGGCGGGCGGTGTCCAGGTTCCACGCGAGGGCGGCCCGCACGCCGGGGACCTTGTTGGCCGCGATCTGCTCGCCGTTGCCGGAGCCGCCGATGACGACGCCGAGGCTGCCGGGGTCGGCGACCACGCGGGCGCCGGTGTGGAAGCAGAAGGCCGGGTAGTCGTCGTCGGGGTCGAACTTCGCCGGGCCGACGTCGACGACCTCGTAACCCTGCAGCCCCAGGGCGCCGACCAGGTGCACTTTCAGCTCATAGCCGGCGTGGTCCGAACCAAGATAGACGCGCATACCGGGAAGTCTGTCAGAGCTGGATCAGGCCCAGGCAGGAACCCACCACCAAGGCGAGCCCGACGAACAGCAGCCCGGAGACCCATCCGGCGGTGGCGCCGCCGGTGAGGCGCCAGTGCCGCCGCCGGTCCCAGACGAGGGCGGCGGCGGCGAAGGCGCCGATACCGATGGCGGCGACCATGGCCGCGATGAAGATCCGCATGTGCACACCCCAGGCCGAAGACGAAACGGCCTAGTGTCTACCACGATCGGGTGACGCTACGACAGTTGGGCGACGACCAGGCCGGCCCGGGCCTTCGGGGTGAACCAGGTGCTCTTGCGGGGCATCTTCTGCCGGGCGAGGTTCACCGCGACGAAGTCGTCCACGGTGACCGGGGCGATGAGCACCGCCAGCTCGGCGCGGCCCGCGTCGACCTCGCCGCGCAGCCATGAGGCCGGGTAGTCGCCGCCGACGTAGGTGATGCGCTTGTCGCCCGGGTCCAGCCCGAGGGTGTCGGCGAAGAGCCGGCGCTCGACGAGGGCGTGGTCGAGGTTGCCGACGACCCCGCCGTCCGGGTCGCGGGGAAGCTCGACGGCCCAGGCGCCGTCGCGGGTGTACAGGTGGACCCGCCCGCCGGTCGCGGGGATCTCGGCGGTGTCCAGGGCGGTGCCGCCGAAGGTGACGTCGCCGGGCAGCTCGGCGACGAGCCGGTTGTACGGCTGGATCGCCACCGACTCGGGGGTGGTGACCACGGCCAGGAAGCGCGGGTAGCCGGCGGTCTGCGCGGCGAGGCTGCGGTGGTTGCCGTCGGCGACGACGAGCTCGCCGCCGCCGGCGAGGGCGAGGAGCCGGTCGCGGGTGGTGCCGGCCGCGACGGGCCAGATCTCGTGGCTGCGCCCGGCCGGGTCGACGTCGGTGACGACGGGCGTGCCGGCGTCGGCGCAGGCGTGGGCGAGCGCGGTGTGCAGGGCCTCGCCGTGCGCGGTCTGCAGCAGCAGCACCGGCGACAGCAGGTGCTGCGTGGCCTCGGCGAGGGCGACCCGCTCGCGGACCTTCTCGATGAAGACGTCCTCGTTGCGGATGACCGCGCCGGGCTCCTCGGCGCTGGTGGAGATCTGGTCCGTGGCGACCATGCACCACAGCCCGTAGGCGCGGGCGCCGTCGGGTGCGGTGATCCGGTAGAGCACGACCACGTCGGCGGCGGCGGTGTAGTGCCCGTCGTCCTTGGCCGCCTGGAGGCGGGCCACGGCGTCGGGAAGGCTGTCGTGGAAGGAGCGGCCGACGTTGTCCGGCGCCCGGTGGGGCATCTCGATGGCGAGCGCGCTGGACGGGTTGTCCGCGATGATCGCGGTGATCTCCGCGTCGTCGGCGAACTCGTCGTAGTTCTGCGCGCCGGTGCCTCCGGTGGAGAGCCAGGCGTGGGCGATCGGGTACGCAACCGTCATGAACGAAACGGTATAGCTCAGGCGATCAGGGCCATGGCACCGGGGACGGCGCGTCCCGCAGTGGTGGACGCGCTGACCACGACCGGCGGCGCGAGCAGGGCGATCACGTCGTCGGGCAGGTCCGGCAGGTCCTGCTTCCAGGCGCGGTCCTGCACGGTCCAGCGGGTCTCGGGCGAGGTCAGCGCGGTGACGGGGACGGTGTCGGGTGAGGTGGCGGTGGCGGTGGTCATCGTGCGGGCCCTCCGGCTTGCGGGGTGACGTTGCACACTGCGCAACGGCGACCGGGTGCGCCGGTGTCGCACCGGCTGTGCGGATCCATTGCAGACCCGCGGAGGAATCGACGGCACAGTTCTGTCCGGAAATCACCAGGACGAGCTCAGGCGGGCGCCGGCGTCACCCTGGTCAGCATCTTCACGATCCGCAGCGCCACCCCGTGGGGTTGATGGCGGCGGAACTCGACCATGTCGGCGAGGGCGTGGATGATCCGCAGCCCCCGGCCGCTCTCGGCGTCGGCGGCCGCGTCGTCGCCCTCGGTGGCGGCCCGGACGGCCTCCATGCCGACGCCCTCGTCGACGACGTCGATCACGCAGCGGTCCTCGTGGATGGTGACCGTGACCTGGTAGTCGGCGCCGAGGTCGGCGTGCTGGACGGCGTTGGCGCAGGCCTCACCGACGGCGAGGCCGATGTCGTCGCGGCAGTCGCGGGTCACCGAGAACACCCCGAGCGCGGCGTCGAGGACCCTGCGGGTGAGCGGGACGGTCGAACGATCGCGCGGCAACGACAAAGTCAGCCGGATTTCCATGCCCACGGGCCCTGCCCCCTTCGTGTGTCACTCCCGCGACGTCGTACTGCCGTAGTGCCCCGGCATACGGTGGCAGAAACGACTGCCGTCATATAGCGAAGTACGCATAAGATGTCGGACATGGGCCACGACCACGACCACGCTCACCACCACGCGCCGTCGGCGGACGCCGACCGGCGGTTGCTGGGCGTCGCGCTGGTGCTGATCACCGGCTTCATGGTGGTCGAGGTCAGCGTCGGCCTGCTGGTCGACTCGCTGGCCCTGCTCTCCGACGCGGCGCACATGCTGTCGGACGCCGCCGCGATCGCGCTGGCCCTGTTCGCGACCCGGCTCGCGGCCCGACCACCGTCCGGCGGGTACACCTACGGCCTGAAACGGGCGGAGATCCTCTCGGCCCAGGCCAACGGTCTCACCCTGCTGCTGCTGGCGGTCTGGATCGGCTACGAGTCGGTGACGCGGCTGATCCACCCGCCCGCGGTCGGCGGCGGCGCGGTCCTCGTGACCGCCATCGCGGGCATCGCCGTCAACCTGCTCGTGGTGTGGATCCTCGGCCGGGCGGACCGGTCCAGCCTCAACGTCGAGGGCGCCTTCCAGCACGTGCTGACGGACCTGTTCGCGTTCGTCGCCGCGGCGGTCTCCGGCCTGGTCGTGCTGCTCACCGGCTTCCACCGGGCGGACGCGATCGCGTCACTGGTGGTGGCGGCGCTCATGGTGCGCTCGGGGCTCGGCCTGGTCCGCGACTCGGGCCGGATCTTCCTGGAGGCGGCGCCGGCCGGGATGGACCCGGCGGCGCTGGGCCGCGAGCTGTGCGGCGTGCCGGGCGTGGTGGAGCTGCACGACCTGCACGTCTGGCAGGTCACCTCGGGCTATCCGGCGCTGTCCGCGCACGTGCTGGTGGCCCCGTCGGGCGACTGCCACGCGGTGCGTGAGGCGATCGAGGAGCGGCTGCGGGAGCGGTACGCGATCGAGCACACCACCTTGCAGGTCGACCACACGCTCGACGCCGAGCACTGCGTGGACTCACACGGCGCTACCTACAAGGGGTCGGGCTGACTGGACCCGCCGGGTCACGACCCGCTCGGCCACGAACGACAGGAACGGCACCGTGCCGGCCAGCAGCACCAGCACCGTGAAGCCGAGCTTCCACCGGGCGCGGCGGGCGAGGTCGGCGGCCAGGACCAGGTAGGCCATGTAGAGGAAGCCGTGCGCCGGGCCGACCAGGGCCACGATCGTGTCGTCGTCGGCCGTGTACTTCAGCACGGTGCCGACGGTGAGCACGACCAGCAGCACGCCGACGATCCAGGCGATGATCCGGAAACGGGTGAGAGCGTTCTTCAGCGGCACGGGGAACCTCATCCGGGGAAGTCGCCGGGACGGCGGGAAGGGTCGGCGGCGAGCCAGGCCAGCATGCGGTTGTACTCGGCGAGCTGCGGGTCGTCGTCAGCGGTGGGCCGGGGCGCGGCCGCGGCGCGGGGTGTCGGGCGCGGGCGCAGCGGCTCCGGCGTCTTGACCGGCCGCGGCCCGAGGACGTCCCGGACCGCCCGCACCCACAGGAACACCACGAACAGCGCGAACAGCGGCCACTGGACGGTATACGCCCAGCTGAGCATGTTGCCCGCGGTCGCCCGCTGGTACTGCCACCGGCCGGCCAGCAGGCAGACCGCCACCCCGGCGAGCGCCAGCAGGTGCCAGAGCACCCACCGGGGAGTCAGAAAGCGCCGCACAGGTAGGCAGCCTACCCCTAGGCGGTCAGTCGAAGACCGGGCCCACGTCGCGCGTGCGCTTGATCTCGTAGAAGCCGGGGGTGCCCGCGACCAGCAGCGTGCCGTCCCACAGCCGCCCGGCGGCCTCACCCGTCGGCCGCGGCGTGACGACCGGGCCGAAGAACGCGATGAGGTTGCCGTCCGGGCCGGGCACGTGGATCACGGGCGTGCCGACGTCCATGCCGACCGGGTTCATCCCGGCGAAGTGGCTCTCCCGCAGCTGCTCGTCGAACTCGGTGGAGTCCGCGTACTCGGCCAGCTGCGCCGGCAGGCCGGCGTCGGTGAGGGCACCCTCGTACAGCTCGGGGCCGAGCTCCTGCTGCTCGTGGTGGATCCGGGTGCCGAGCGCCGTGTACAGCGGCCGCAGCACGTCGTTGCCGAACTTCTGCTCGGCGGCGATCGCGACGCGGACCGGCCCCCAACCCTTGGCCAGACCCTCTTTGTATCGGGCGGGCAGATCGTCGCGACCCTCGTTGAGGATCGACAGGCTCATGACGTGGAACCGCACGTCAACTGGGCGAACCTGCTCCACCTCGAGCAGCCAGCGGGAGGTGATCCAGGCCCACGGGCACCGCGGGTCGAACCACATGTCTGCGATGATGCGCTCTGCTGCCATAGCGGCGGCACCTCACTTCAGGAAAAGCACACGGGAAACGCTACTGAAAGAGTCGGGAATCCAATTCGATCCTTACGCAGCGTTGGCTGCCCGTGCCAGTCGGGCGGCGGGTGACCTGAGCCACTCCTCCGTTGTGCGCCGTGGACATGGAAGACTCAGGGATGGCGCCGTCGACGGGGACGGCCACAGCGAACGACAGGAGACGACACGTGGCCGGTGTACGCAACCTACGCCAGGTTGAGGCGGTCGACCGGGCCCGCCTGCTCGACGTTGCGGCGTACGACATCAGTCTCGACCTGACGGACGGCGCCGGCTACCCAGGTGAAGGCACGTTCCGCACGACCACCGAGGTGCGGTTCGCGTGCGCCGAGCCGGGCGCCGACAGCTTCATCGAGCTGGCGGTCACGACGGTGCTGAGCGCGACGCTCAACGGCACCGCCCTCGACACGTCGGACTGGACCCCGCAGACCGGGCTGCGCCTGCCCGGCCTCGCCGCCGAGAACGTCCTGGTCGTCGAGGCCGTGGGCACCTACTCCACGACCGGGCAGGGGCTGCACCGCAGCGTCGACCCCGTCGACAAGGAGGTGTACCTCTACAGCCAGTTCGAGACGACCGACGCGCAGCGCGTCTACGCCTGCTTCGACCAGCCCGACCTGAAGGCGAGCTTCACGTTCCACGTGACCGCGCCGGCGCACTGGCGGGTCATCTCCAACATGCCGCCGCTGCGGCGCGACGGCCTCACCGTGCACTTCCCGCCCACGCCGCGGATGAGCACCTACGTCACGGCGATCTGCGCCGGGCCGTATCACGAGGTCCGCGACACCCACGACGGCATCGACCTGGGCGTCTTCTGCCGCCAGTCGATGAAGCAGTACCTCGACGCCGACGACATCCTGCTCATCACCAAGCAGGGCTTCGACTTCTTCCACCAGGAGTTCGGCATCCGGTACCCGCTGCCGAAGTACGACCAGGTGTACTCGCCGGAGTTCAACGCCGGCGCGATGGAGAACTTCGGCTGCGTCGTGCACGCCGAGCAGCACTACATCTTCCGCTCGCCGGTCACCGACTTCGAGTACGAGCAGCGGGCCAACACGATCCTGCACGAGCTGGCCCACATGTGGTTCGGCGACCTCGTCACCATGCGCTGGTGGGACGACCTGTGGCTCAACGAGTCGTTCGCGGAGTGGGCGAGCCACTGGTGCAACACCCGCGCGACCCGCTTCACCGACGCCTGGACGACGTTCCTGTCGATCCGCAAGAACTGGGGCTACCGGCAGGACCAGCTGTCCTCCACCCACCCTGTCTACTGCGAGATGCCCGACGTGGAGGCGGTCGAGGTCAACTTCGACGGCATCACGTACGCCAAGGGCGCCAGCGTCGTGAAGCAGCTGGTCGCGTACGTCGGGATCGACCCGTTCCTCACCGGGCTGCGCGCGTACTTCCAGCAGCACCAGTGGGGCAACGCCACCTTCGACGACCTGCTGTCGGCGCTGGAGGCCGCCTCCGGCAAGGAGCTGCGCAAGTTCGCCGCGCAGTGGCTGGAGACCGCCCAGGTCAACACGCTGCGCCCCGAGCTGACGATCGCCGCCGACGGCACCTACGAGCAGGTCGTGGTGCTGCAGGAGGCGCCCGCCGCGTATCCGACGCTGCGCACCCACCGCATCGGCATCGGCCTGTACGACGTCGTCGGCAGCGCCCTGGTCCGCCGCGAGCTCATCGAGGCCGACGTCGACGGCGAGCGCACCGAGATCGCCACCCTCGCCGGCCGCCGCGCCGCCGACGTGCTGCTGCTCAACGACGACGACCTCACCTACGCGAAGCTGCGCCTCGACCCCCGCTCGATGGACACCGTCGCCGACCACATCCTCGGCATGGACAACTCCCTGGCCCGGGCGCTGGTGTGGACCGCGGCGTGGGACATGGTCCGCGACGCCGAGTTGGCCGTGCGCGACTACATCAAGCTGATCGCCTCCGGGCTGCCGGCCGAGCGCGACATCAACCTGGTCACCGCCACCATCCGGCAGGCGCAGTCGGCCCTGGTCTTCTACGCCGACCCGGCGTGGGCGCCCAAGGGCTGGCACGTGCTGGCCGACACGGCCCGCACCGCCCTGCGCGACGCCGAGCCCGGCAGCGGCTTCCAGCTCGCGTGGGCGCGCTCGTTCGCGGCGGCCGCCCGTACCCCCGACGACCTGGCGGTGCTGACGGGCTGGCTGGACGGTGTCGATGTGCCCTCGGGCCTCACCATCCAGGCCGACCTGCGCTGGGGCATCCTGCACGCGCTCATCGCCAACGGCGCCGCCGACCCCGCGCAGATCGAGGCCGAGCTCGATCGGGACCGCACCGCCAGCGGCGAGCGCCAGGCCGCCCTGGCCCGCGCCCTCATCCCCACCCCGGAGTCGAAGGCCGAGACCTGGCGGCGGCTGGTGGAGGACCACGACCTGCCGAACTGGCTGCAGCGCTCGATGCTGCAGGGCTTCCAGCACTCGGCGCAGGTCGCCCTCACCGCGCCGTTCCTGCCGGCGTTCTTCGACGCGCTCATGCCGGTGTGGGAGCACCGCGACTCCGAGCCGGCCGCCGAGTTCGTCGAGCTGGGCTACCCGTCGTTCCAGGTGAGCGAGGACACGGTCGCCAGGACCGAGGCGTGGCTCGCCGAGCCCGGCCGCCCGGCGCCGCTGCGCCGCCTGGTCGGCGAGGGCCGCGACGGCATCGTGCGGGCGCTGAAGGCCCGCGCCAAGGACGCCGCCGCCGGCTGAGCACGGCACCGCCACCGGGGTCCGCGCGACGCGGGCCCCGGTGGTCCGGTTCCGGGGTCCACCGCGGACAACGACGACGGCGCGCGGCGGGCTTCCTGGGGTCAGGAGCCTGCCGCGCGCCGTCGACGCGTCTGGAGCGGGTGTCGCCTAGTGCCGGCCGGCGTGGTCGGCGAGCTGCGACAGGCCGGCGACCAGGCCGCCGGCGAGGTCGCCGCCGCCGAAGGCCGCCGCCATCGACAGGGCGGCCAGCTTCGCCGCGCGGTCCGGGAGCCGGCGGCGGGCCTCGCCGCCGGTGACGATCTCCAGGACCCGCTGGTTGGGCGAGACCGCGATGAGCACGGAGTGCGGCGGGTCGGCGAGCTGGCCGTGCAGCTGCTCGGCGTAACCGCGCACCGGCTCCTCGAGGTCGCCGACGTAGATGCTGAAGGTCAGCCCGGTCGAGGAGTCGGCCAGGCGCAGCGCCTCGTCGAGGCGCAGCAGCTGGCGCGTGGTGAACGGGCCGTTGAGAACGTCGGGCTGGCCCTTCAGGCCAACCGCGCTACCACCGGTCACTTGCGCCTCCCATGACGTGCGGCTGCGTCCGCTCGCCGGACCATTCGGTCACGGCCGGCGCGCCGGCGGTCAGTTCGGCCCGCCGCGCACCGGTGAGCTCGCGGGCTTTCGCTGCCTGGGTCACCCGCTCGGGCACGGACAGGAACCAGACCGGCGTGAAGTCGAACGGCCGGCCGGGCCGGTAACGCTTGCTGCGCCGGGCACCCCCGGCGTAGCTGGCGGCCGCGATGAGCACGATGACCGCGGCCGGGATGCCGGCGAAGATCAGCGTCGTCTCGATGATGGACAAGCTCAACGCCCCCAGGCGTCGAAGGGACTAAAAGACCGGCTTCACGTTAGCGGGCCCTGATGACCAGCGCGTTGCCGGGGGGTATTGCCGATCTTCGGAGAAGCTACCGTCTTCTTCCATGGACCTCAGCCGCCAGTATGCCGAAGCGCGCGACGCACAGGACCCGATCGGTCACTTCCGTGCGCGTTTCCACATCCCGGACGGGCACCTCGTCTACTTCGACGGCAACTCCCTCGGCCGGCTGCCGCTCGCGACGCGGGACCGGCTGCTCGACGCGATCGAGCGGGAGTGGGGCGGTGACCTCATCCGCGGCTGGGACACGTGGATCGACCTGGCCGGACGCGCCGGTGACGTGATCGCCGAGGGGGTGCTGGACGTCGCGCCGGGCGAGGTGATCCTGTCCGATTCGTCCAGCGTCAACCTGTTCAAGCTGGCGTCCGCCGCACTCGACGCGAACCCGGGCCGCCGGGTCATCGTCACCGACGACGACAACTTCCCCACCGACCGTTACGTGCTGGAAGGGCTGGCCCAGGCCCGGGGCCTGCAGCTGCGGGTCGTGCCGACCGACATCGACGAGGGCGTCGACCCGGCGCGGATCGCCGCCGCCCTCGACGACGACGTCGCGCTCGTGTGCCTGTCGCACGTGGCGTACCGGTCCGGCGCGCTCGCCGACATGGTGGCGATCACCACTGCCGCGCACCGGGTGGGGGCCCTCACACTGTGGGATCTGTGCCACTCCGCGGGGTCGGTGCCGGTGCCGTTGCGGCAGTCGGGGGCGGACCTGGCGGTCGGGTGCACGTACAAGTACCTCAACGCCGGCCCCGGCGCCCCGGCGTTCCTGTTCGTCCGGCGCGACCTGCAGGCGAGGCTGCGCCAGCCGATCTGGGGCTGGTTCGGCCAGCGGGACCAGTTCGCGATGGGTGCCGGCTACGACCCGGTCGAGTCGATCGAGCGGTTCCAGGTCGGCACGCCGCCGGTGCTCGGCGGTTACGCGGTGCTCGAGGGCGCCCGGATCACCGCGGAGGCGGGCGTGGCGAACCTGGCGGCCAAGAGCGCCGAGCTGCTGCGGTACACCCTGCGGCTCAACGACGCCTGGCTCGGCGACCGGCTGACTCTGGCGACGCCGAGCGACCCGGCGCGGCGCGGGTCGCACGTGACGTTCCACCACCCGCAGGCGTGGCAGATCTGTCAGGCGCTGAAGGCGGCCGGGGTCATCCCGGACTTCCGGACCCCGCAGCGGCTGCGGATCGGCCTGGCGCCGCTCTACACCCGGTTCGTGGACGTGTGGGAGGGCATGGCGCGGCTGCGGGACATCGTCGACAGCGGCTCCTACGAGGCGTTCGAGCCGGCGCTGGGGCGGGTGACCTGAGCCACCCGCCCGGTTCAGGCGGCGAGCTGCTGGCCGTCCATCGGCACGTCGAGCCAGTCCGCCCAGCGCGGGTCGGGGGTGCGGTGACCGAGGACCCGCCAGGCGACGCCCTTCGGCGCGTGCGGGGTGGCAAGCAGACGCCAGCCGAGCTCGGCTGGCGTCTTGTCACCTTTGGTGTGGTTGCAGCGGGCGCAGGCGGCGACCACGTTGTCCCATGCGTGCCGCCCGCCGCGGCTGCGCGGCATCACGTGGTCGATGGTCTCGGCCGGGCCGCGGCAGTAGGCGCACCGCCAGCCGTCCCGGGCGAAGATCCCGCGGCGGGAGAGGCCTATGTGCGTGCGGTACGGCACACGGACGTAGCGTGTGAGCCTGACCACGGAGGGGACCGGCAGTTCGTTCATCGCACTGTGCAGGATGCCCTCACCGTCGGCGACGGTGACCGCCTTCGCGGTGAGGACCAGGATGGTGGCACGTCTGACAGACACGACACACAGCGGCTCGTAGGTGGCATTCAGAACCAGCGCACCCGATACTCGTGCGGGTCGTATGTCAGGCATCGCCGTCCCCCTAGTGCGTGAAGGAATCTCCCTGGAAATGTCTGTGTAGCGGGCCGCCGAGGTGGCGGTCCGTGCGCTAATCGTCCCTGATAGATCCTCGGATTGCACGTACTATTTGCGGCCGGCGGGTGAACCTTCGCCCGCCGGCAACGTGGTTTGTGCGGACTTCCCCCGGTTCGCGTGGTTTGCAAGGAGTGTTTGTTGAGCAGCGTGCTCGCCCTGTCGCCGACGCCGGCGCCCGACCCGACTCCGAGCTGCTCCAACAACGGCTTCTGCCAGTTCGTGTACGAGCAGACCAAGATCACCTGGCTGGCGGAGAGCAGCTACTGGATCCTGGTCAAGCCGTTGACCATCGTGATGATCATCGTCCTGGCGTTCCTGATCCGGGCGATCATCCACCGGGCGATCGACCGCCTGATCAAGCACACCATCTCCGACAACGAGTCCGGCGGCTCGCTGCTGCGCCCGCTGCGCCGCCGGCTGCCCAACGCGCTGACCGCGCCGTGGGAGCGGCGCAACCAGCGGGCCCGCGCGCTCGGCTCGGTGCTGCGCAGCATCGCCTCGGCGGTGGTGTTCAGCATCTCCACGATGCTGGTGCTGGGCGAGCTCGGGCTCAACCTCGGCCCGCTGCTGGCCAGCGCCGGCATCGCCGGCCTGGCGATCGGCTTCGGCGCGCAGAACCTCGTGAAGGACTTCATCGCCGGACTGTTCATGCTGCTGGAGGACCAGTACGGCATCGGCGACGTGGTGGACATCGGCGAGACCGTCGGCACCGTCGAGGCGGTCGGGCTGCGGATCACCACCATCCGCGACGGCTCCGGCGTCGTCTGGTACGTGCGCAACGGCGAGATCGTCCGCGTCGGCAACAAGAGCCAGGGCTGGGCCGTGGTCAACATCGACGTGCCGGTCGGGTTCGTGGCGATCGACCAGGCCACCGCGGTGCTGCGCGACGCCGCCGCGACCGTCGCGGACGACCCCGACTTCGCCGAGGACCTCATCGACCCGCCGACCGTGCTGGGCGTGGAGCAGCTGACCGCCGAGGGCGCGGTGCTGCGCACGACGGTGAAGACGTCGACGGAGGCGCAGTGGCGGGTCGGCCGCGAGCTGCGCCGGCGGCTGACCGAGGCACTGGAGAAGGCGGGGATCGCCGCGCAGATCACGGCCTCGCGGATGTTCATCCGGCCGCCGACCGACACCGGCGCCGGCACGGACACCGGTCAGGGCGGCCCGACCTGAGGTTCCTTCGGCGGACGCCGTCGCGACTCTTTTGTCCGATCTTGCGGTCAGTTGCGCCCAGCCCACCGGGTAGGGTCGCGCATCGGGTGGCTATTCGGTTATCGTCCGTTCGTTCAGGTGCATCGCTGCACGATGTCCCGGTCCGGCGCCGTCTGACCCCTCCCGGCGCCGGAGCAGACCGGTCCGGCCGCGCCCGCGAACGCTCGACGCCGCTGTCGTGACCGATGGAAAGGGGGCTCCGCCGGTGTCCGACCCCGACGAGTCCGCCGACCGCCCGGCCAGTGCGCGGGAGGTCCTCGCCGACCGCGAGTACCGTGCCGTGTTCACCGCCAGCGCCCTGTCGTGGTTCGGTGACAGCACCGCGCGGGCCGCCATCATCGCGCTGGTCTATCTGCGCACGGAGTCGCCGATCGCGTCGGCGGCCGCGTTCGCGATCAGCTACCTGCCGTGGCTCGGCATCGGCGCGGTGCTCTCCGCGATCACCGAGCGCCACTCGTACCGCAAGATCATGATCCTGTCGGACCTGATCCGGCTGGGCATCATGACCGCGCTCGCCGTCTTCGGCGGCCTGCCGGTCGCCGCGCTGATCGGGCTGCTGTTCATCAGCGCGCTGCTCAGCCCCCCGTTCGACAGCGCCCGCTCGGCCCTGCTGCCGCGCATCCTGCAGGGCGAGCGGTACGTGACCGCGCTGACCATGCAGCGCACGGCCGGCCAGTTCGCCCTCATCCTGGGCTACGCGGCCGGCGCCGCCCTCACCGCCGTCGACGCGCGCTACGCGCTGCTGCTCAACGCCGCCAGCTTCGGGGTCTCCGCCCTGCTGATCGCCGTCCGGGTGAAGGAGCGCACACCGAGCCTGACCGCCGACAAGCGCACCAACCTGATGCGCGAGACCGTCGAGGGCTACACGGTGGTGTTCCGCTCCCCCGTGATGCGCTCGATCGCCCTGGTCGTGTTCTGCGGCGTCTGCTACGGCGTGGTCCCCGAGGGCCTCGCCGCCGCATGGTCCGCCGACCTCGCCGGCGGCCCCAACGCCGTCTACCTCGGCACGATCATGGTCGCCGCGGCGGTCGGCTTCGTCGCCGGCAGCATCGTGATGACCTGGCTGGTCAAGCCGCAGCGGCGCAACGCCTACATCCGGCCGTTCGCGCTCATCACGCCCCTGGCGCTGGTGCCGGCGCTGTTCGACCTCAACATCTACGGCGTCGTGGCCATGACGCTGATCTCCGGGGCGGCGCTGTCGGGCACGCTGCCGGTCACCAACAGCCTGTTCGTGCAGGTGCTGCCGCCGGCGTACCGGGCGCGCGCGTTCGGCGTGATGCAGAGCGGCGTCCATCTCGTGCAGGGCGGCGCGATCCTGTTCACCGGCTGGCTGGCCAGCCACTACCCGCTGCCGCAGGTCGTCGGCTACTTCGCGATCGCCGGCGTGGTGGTGATGGCGGTGATCGTCGCCACCTGGCCGGCGCAGGCCACGATCGCCGACGCGATCGCCGCCAACAAGGTGCGCGTCGCCGCCGACGAGCACTCCACCACCCCCGGCTCGAACGAGGACTTCGGCGAGGTCACCATCGACCTGGGCCGCGCGCCGCTGCCGACCCGCCGCCCGCGCCCGACGCCGGGGCCGGCGCAGCGCCGGGTCCCGGCGACCGAGCCGGCGGAGCACACGGTCGACCTCACCGAGCGCACCACGGAGCTCGGTGCGCTCCCGCCGCGCTCCTTGAGCCACGGTCGCGGCATAGTTGACGGGTGACGTCCACCCCGAACTTCTATGAGCTCGTCGGCGGCGAGCCGACGTTCCGCAAGCTGGTCGACGAGTTCTACGCCGGTGTGGCCGAGGACCCGATCCTGCGGCCCATGTACCCGGAGGAGGACCTCGGGCCGGCCAACGAGCGGTTCCGCCTGTTCCTGATCCAGTACTGGGGCGGCCCCGGCACCTACTCGGAGACCCGCGGCCACCCGCGGCTGCGGATGCGGCACGCTCCGTTCGTGGTCGGGCCCGCGCAGCGTGACGCGTGGCTGCGGCAGATGCGCCGGGCGGTCGACACGATCGCGCTGGAGCCGGAGCTCGAGGCCGTGCTGTGGGAGTACCTCGAGCGCGCCGCCCACTTCATGGTCAACGCCCCGGACGACGCGCCGGCCGGTGGAATCGGACACATCGTGTCTTAAGTAACTTTCCTTCGTTAGCGGTGTATGCGCCCCATGTTGGGCGCTTCCCCGGTACTGACGAAGGAGCCGCACGTATGCGCCGACGATTGCTCGCCGCCGCCGCAACCGCACTGGCCGCGATCGCGGTCGCCATCCCCGCCTCCGCCGCGCTGAACCACGCCGCGACCGTGTCGACGAACCCCGTCGACTACACCCCGAACGTCCTGGACGGCGAGGTGCGCGCGTTCGCGCTCGTCGGCGACGTGGTCGTGGTCGGCGGCGACTTCACCACCGTCGTGCCCGCGGGCAAGAAGGCCAAGCTCAAGCGCAAGAACATCTTCGCGTACCGGGCGACCACCGGCGAGATCCTGCCGTTCGCGCCGGAGGCCGACGACGTGGTCCTGTCGCTCGCCGCCGGGCCGAACAACACGGTGTACGCGGGCGGCGCGTTCCAGAAGATCGGCGGCGGCGCGCAGCGCGGCATCGCGCAGCTCAGCCTGGCCGACGGCCGCCGGGTCCCGGCGTTCACCGGCGAGATCAACTGGGGTGACACCCGCAGCCTCGTGACGTTCGGCCCGTGGCTGTACGCGGCCGGCTCGTTCACCGCGATCGGCGGGCAGAAGCGGGCCGGGCTGGCCCGGCTCAACGCCACCAGCGGCTGGGCCGACGCGACGTTCGACGCGAAGCTCGCCGCGCCGAACCTGAGCCGGGTCAAGCTGGAGGACCTGGCGATCAGCCCCGACGGCAACCGCCTCGCCGCCGTCGGCGCGGTCGAGCAGGCGTTCGGCCAGTACCGGGCCCAGGTGGTCGTGATCGAGAACGCGGCCAACGCGGCCCGGCTCGCCGACTGGTACACCGACGTCTACACCAAGCCGTGCCGGGCCGGGTTCGAGACATACCTGCGCGGCATCGACTTCGACCCGACCGGCACCTACGCGACGATCGTCTCCACCGGCCGCAAGTGGGGCGACCACCTCATGTGCGACACGGCGGCCCGCTTCGACCTGCGCGGCACCGGCCTGCACCGGCCCCTCTGGACGAACTGGACCGGCGGGGACTCGCTGTACTCGGTCGCGGACACCGGCGCCGCCGTCTACGTCGGCGGCCACCAGCGCTGGATGGACAACCCGTTCGGCCGGGAGACGGCGGGCAAGGGCGCGGTCAGCCGGCCGGGCATCGCCGCGATCAACCCGTCCACCGGCAAGGCCACCGCGTTCAACCCGAAGCGCGAGCCGCGCGGCGTCGGCGCCAGGGCCCTGCTCGCCACGCCGTACGGCCTGCTCGTCGGCTCCGACACGGAGAAGATCGGCGGCGAGTGGCACGCCCGCCTGGCGATGCTGCCCGTGTAACACCACTCGCTGGTCCGGCCCCCGTCGCCCGACGGGGGCCGTTTTTCGTCACCCGCCGTTTCTCGTCGGCCTCCCGGACAGCTCGCGGCGACGACCGGCCAATGTGGTCGCGCATCGATGCGGACCGCGACGCGGGCGAATAGGTTGGACCTACCGACGCCGATGGAGGACGAAGACCAGATGGCATCGCAGGGCTACCGGGACTGGCTCAACGCGGGCCGGCCGTACACGCTGATCCGCCCGGCAAAGGCGGTGCAGGCCGCGCTCCGCGGATACGGCCTCACCGTCTACGACTATCCGAACGACGCGCACCTGCAGGCCAACACCCCCGAGGACCACACACCGTTCTCGGTCACGGGCTGGCCGGGGCCGAACAAGCGGTGGAAGGCCCGGGCCCTGGACGTCATGCCGCGCTCCGGCTCCGCCACCCACCGCAAGGAGAACGCCGACATCGCCCGGCAGCTGATCCGCGACCGCGACGCCGGCGTGGACGGCGCCATGTGGATCAAGTACATCAACTGGACCGACGAGAACGGGACCTGCCGGCAGGAGCGGTGGATGGACGCCGCCCGCCCGCTCGCCCGCACCACCAGGTCGTCGACGGACAAGGGCCACATCCACATCTCGGGCCGGTCCGACGTCGACGACGACGACCGAGCCGACGGTTACGACCCGATGGCACGCCTGCAAGGAAGGGACTACAGCGTGGCCGACTCTCAGCTCATCGCCAACGCGGAGCGTGGCATCACCGCGCTCGTCGCCGGCACCGACCCGGTCCAGTTCGACTTCCCGTGGAACGAGCAGGCCAGTGAGGGATTCCCGAACCCGTTGCGCCAGATGACGGCGAAGCTGGACACGCTCATCGCCGCCGCGGCGGCCGACGAGACCCGCGACGTGGCGGCGGTCGCCGCGATCAACAGCCTCGTCGCCACGATCCAGACCGGTGGCGCGTCCATCTCCGCCGAGCCGATCATCGCGGCGATCGAGGCGGTGCGGGCCCAGACCCACGCCGAGGTCGTCCAGTTGCAGCAGGAGCTGGCCGCGGCCCGCGCCGAGAACCAGGAGCTGCGCGCGGCGCTGCAGGCGGCGAACGCCGGACGGCAGCCCGACAGCCTGTCGGCGGAGTAGAACAGTTCAGCCCCGGTCCTCGGACCGGGGCTGAACTGTTACCTGCATGGGGTGACTGATGGGATTTGAACCCACGACACCCGGGACCACAACCCGGTGCTCTGCCAACTGAGCTACAGCCACCATGAACGTGCTCGCCAATAATAGGGCATGAGCACGGGGATCCGTCGAGCGGGTCAGTGCGTCTGAGTGTCGGTTTCCCGGCTCAGCTCCGCCGCGATCGCCTTGGCCGTCTCCACGTCCGGCCCCGGCAGCGGGACGAACAGGGTCCGGCGGTAGTACTCCAGCTCACGGATGCTCTCCCGGATGTCGGCGAGCGCCCGGTGCGCGAGGCCCTTCGGCGGCTGGCCGAAGTAGACCCGCGGGTACCAGCGACGGCACAGCTCCTTGATCGAGGAGACGTCGATCATCCGGTAGTGCAGGTGGTTGTCCAGCCGCGGCATGTCCCGCGCCAGGAACCCCCGGTCCGTGGCGATCGAGTTGCCGCACAGCGGCGCCGTGCGCGGGTCGGGCACGTGCGTGGTGATGTACCCCATGACGAGGTCCTCCGCCTCGGCCAGGGTGACCGCGGAGGCCCGCACCGCGTCGGTGAGCCCCGACTTGGCGTGCATGTCGCGCACCACGTCGAGCATGCCGTCGAGCTGCGCGTCCTCGGCGTGGATCACCACGTCGACGCCCTCGCCCAGCACGTTGAGATCCGGGTCCGTGACCAGCGCCGCCACTTCGATCAGCGCGTCCTTCCCCAGATCGAGCCCCGTCATCTCACAGTCGATCCAGACCAAAAGATCACCCACGCCCCACAGCCTAGTGTTCATCTGGCCGACTTCTCACACTCAATGACTCCTCGTTACCGTCATCCTCCGCGCGCGACGCACCTCCGCCGCTCCGGGCGCTGGTCACCGGCCCGGCCGTGCCACGTCCCGGCGTGGCGTGCCTCACGTTCCAGCCCCGCCCGGTCACCGCGGGCTGGCGGCCTCTTCCTGCTCGTCGACCTGCTCGTCGACCGCGACCGGCGCCCAGGTGAACTGCAGCTCGATCGGCGGCAGCGGCGGCAGCGGCGGCAGCGCGACCGGCCCGGGCCCGTCGTCGTCGAGGTCGGCGGGCGGGAGCGGCCGGTCGAGCTCGGACTCGGCCAGGGCCGTCTTGTCGGCCTGCTCTGGGGCTGGCTCGGTGGCGTCCGTCCGCGCGACGGTTGTCGCCGCCTCGTCCGGCTGGGGTTCCGGGGTTGCGGTGTCCGCTTCCGTGCCGGCAGCACTTCCCGCGACCGGGCTCTCGTCGATCACCGCGGCCGCCTCTTCGGTCCCTTCTGTCTCTTCAGCCGCTTCGGCCGCTTCGGCCGCTTCCGTCGCTTCGGCCACTTCCGTCGCTTCGGCTGCTTCCGCTGCTTCGGTTGGCTCGGTTGCCTCGGTTGCCTCGGTTGCCTCGGTTGCCTCGGTTGCCTCGGTCACGACGACGCTGACCGTGGTGGCCCGGCCGTCGCTCCCGTCGGTCTGGTTGGCCACCGCGACCGTGACCGCCGCGTCGCGGTCCTTCGGCACGACCGGGTTGAGCAGCGCCGCGATCGGGTCCGACAGGGTCGACAGGTTGCGGCGCAGCCCGGCCCGCGGGCCGCCCTTGGTCGGCTGGGACGGCAGCGTCGGCAGCACCAGCCGCTCCCCGGCCCGCCGCGGCGGCCAGGCGAGGACCAGCAGCGCCAGCAGGAACACCGCCGTGCCGAGCATGAGCAGCCCACCGGCCGTCGGCCCGAGCCACGCCGGCGCGAGCCGGGCCGTGACCGCCGCGTCGATGCCGGCGGAGCCGTCCGCGTTCATCACCACGAGCGCCAGGTGCCGCCCCCGCAGCGCCGACGGCGACCAGGTCAGCCGCGCCGCGCCGGCGACCGTGACGCTCTTCGCCGACCAGAACGCCTGCGCCGCCGGCCCCGCACCCCCCGCCGCCGGACCCGCGGCATTCGGGCCGGCGGCGGTGTTCGAGCCCGCCGGGTCCGAACCGGCAGGCTCCGAGCCGCCCGGAGTCGACGCGCCCGGATCGGCGGCGGCCGCGCCAGGGTCGCTCGTGCTCGGGCCGGTCGCGCCGGGATCGGCGCCGGTCGCGTTCGGGTCGCCGGCGGCCGCGTTCCCGTCCGAGCCGGCCGCGCCGGAGCCGGCCGTGTTCGGGTCACCGGCGGCCGCGTTCGCGCCGGAGCCGGTCGTGTTCGGGTCACCGGCGGCCGTCCCCTGCCCGCCCGTGGTGGCACCGGACCCGCCGGTCGACGCGTTCGGGTCGGCCGCCGCGCCGGGGTCGCCCGCGCCCGGGTCGGCGGGGACGACGCCGGGGTTGCCCTGCCGGCCGGCCGCCCCACCGGCGGAGGCCGCCGCGGCGCGGGTCTCGACCTCGGTCAGTTCGACGGGCAGCGGACCGCGGGCCAGCCGCACCCGCGACACCTGGGCCTGGACCTGCCCGCCGAGGTACCGCCGCACCGCCGCGTCCGGCGCCAGCCCGACGAACAGGGGGCCGCCGGAGCCGACCGCCGACAGGCTGAGCGTCGTCTGCCCACCCCGCGCGAACGGCGCGTCGGCTCGCAGCAGCGCGTCGATGTCCGGCACCACCACCGCGCGCCCGCTGGAACGCAGCCGCTCCAGCCGCGCCGTGAACGTGTCGTCAGCGGCACGGTGCTCCATGGCCACCCTGAGTCCGCCACCGGCAAGCGCCAGCGGCACCGCGATGAGCAGCAGCAGCGCGCCGACACCTGCCCGAACCAGACGCACGACCATGGCAGCGGCCCCTTCCCCCAGCGATCCGAAGCCGACAATACCGGCAAAAATCCGGCGAATTACCCTCTTTCCTCCAAACCCACTGATCGACGCTGAAATAGGCGCTCGACGGGCAGCGTCCAGCACAGATACGCCAGAACACCGCCCGCGCACCACCGGCCAAGCCGCGGGCACGGACAGGCCAGGACACCGCGCGCATCACCGGCCGGGCCGCGCACACGCACGGGTCAGCACACCGCCCGGAAACCCCTGACCGGGCCGCGCGCTCGAACGGGCACCACGCCCGCGACCGTCAGCCCCGGACCGGCACCTGCACGGCGATCGTCGTCTGGTTGAGCTCGTCGACCCGGACGGTGAACTTCAGCTCCCACGTCCCCGCCGGCGTCAGCGTCACCGAGCCCGACGCGTGGTCGGGCGTGATCCCCAGCAGCGGCACCACGATCGGCTCGATGCCCTTCGACGGCAGCGCCGCCGTCGCCTTCCACTCGGCGACCGACTGCGGGCCCGAGCCGTCGGGCTTCAGCGCGTACAGGTGCACGGTGTTCGGCCCGACCCGCCCCGGCGACACGTCGACCTCCAGCTTCACCAGGTTGGTCGAGACCGTCGTGGTGAACGGCCCCTGGCTCGCGTTGTCGCCCGCCTGCGCGCTGCGGGCCGGGGTCGTCTGCACGAGCACCGACGTGAAGCCGAGCACGACCACGGCGACCAGCACCTCGATCATGACGGCGCGGCGCAGCCGCGACCGGTCGGCGGGCTCGGCGGGCTCGGCCGGCGGTTCGTCCTCGGGCTCATCGTCGTCGTCGGACGCGGGCGCGGGCGTGAAGCGCCGGTTGGTGATGCGCCGCGAGTACGCCGCGACGGCGAGCACGACCGCGAGGAGCCCGACCTTGGTCATGACCAGCTGCCCGTACGTGGTGCCGGTCAGCGCGTCCAGCGTGCCGATCTCGACGAGGGCCTGCGCGGTGCCGGCGAGGACCAGCACGGTGATCGCCAGCATCGCCCACCCCGACCAGACCGGCACGATGGCCGTGAGCTCGCGGGTGTCGGCGCGGCGCAGCAGGAACGCGAACAGCATCACCAGGCCGCCGAGCCACACCGACATCGCGGCGAGGTGCGCGGCGTCGGCGACGACGGTGAGGGTCGGCACCGGCGAGGCGCTCGGGTGCCCGGAGATCGGCCAGGTGGCGAGGCCGACGACGCCGAGGATGATCAGCAGCGTCTGGTCGGTCTTGCCGGCGCGGCCGGCGATCAGGGGCCGCAGCAGCACCGCGACGGCGGCCGCGACGGCGAGCCGGACCAGGTGGGCGGCGCCGAAGGGGGTGCTGAGCACGTCACGCGCGGCGGACGAGGACACGTCGAAGAGCGTCGTGCCGGACGTGTACGGGATCTGCAGGTACAGCTCGAGCACCGCACCGGCGGCGAGCAACCCGGCACCGGCCAGCGCGACCCTGCCGGGGTCGCGGGCGCAGAGCCGGCGCGGCCAGAGGGCGAACAGCACGAGGGTCGGGCCGACCAGCAGGATCAGGCCGATGAAGCCGATGAAACGGGCGGCGGACATCGCGTTCTTCACCAGGGCGTCGGTCTTGACGTCCTGGCCGCTGTCGCCGGCGCCGGGCACGGCGGACACCTGGCCGTAGGAGAAGCTGTAGCCGCCGCTCACGGGGTGGCTGTCGGCGGAGATGACCCGGTAGCTGACCAGATAGGTGCCCTTGGGCCCGCCGGCCTTGAGCGGGATGACGAGCTCGGTGTCGCGCGCGACGGGCTTGCCGGTGTCGGCGCGGCTGCCGTCGGGGGCGGTGACCCGGATCTTGTCCGCGACGATCCGCACCGGCTCGCTGAACGTGAGCGTGATCTCGCCGGGCAGCTGGTCCACGACGCTGTCGGCGACCGGTGCGGTGCGCTCCAGCAGCGCGTGCGCGCTGGCGGGCGCGGCAGGCAGTGCCAGGGTCAGCAACGCTCCGAAGAGCGCCGCCAGGGCGATGGACCATGAGCGGCGGGTCATGCCGCCCATGATTTCGCGCTTTTCGCGCCGATGCCGTCGCGGGGGTCGGGTTTATACGCCGAGTCACACATCATGGACGTACCGCTATCCGCCGCCATCACTGTCACACCCGCGCGATAGAGTTCCGCACCATGACGACGACACGCCTGGAGCCGGGTGACACGGCTCCCGAGTTCACGCTGCAGACGGATCGCGACGAGCCCCTGTCGCTCGCCGACCTCCGGGGGCGCAAGGTCGTCCTCTATGCCTACCCGGCGGCGATGACGCCCGGCTGCACCAAGCAGGCGTGCGACTTCCGTGACAATCTCGCCTCGCTGCAGGCCGCGGGCTATGAGGTGATCGGCATCTCGCCGGACTCCCCGGCGAAGCTGGCGCAGTTCCGCGAGCGCGACGCGATCACGTTCCCGCTCGTGTCCGACCCCGACCGGTCGGTGCTGAAGGCCTACGGCGCGTTCGGCGAGAAGCAGAACTACGGGCGCACCGTGCTGGGCGTGATCCGCTCGACGTTCGTCATCGACGAGAAGGGACACATCGAGCGCGCTCTGTACAACGTGAAGGCGACGGGGCACGTCGCGAAGCTCCGGCGGGACCTCGGCCTGGACTGACGGCAAGATCGGCGGCCAAAACACACCGGTAATGCGGCTGAAACGGTTCGTACCTACGCTCTCGTCATGGCGGACATCTTCGACGACTACTCGATGTCCGGGGCAGTCTCCGGAGCGATGTTCGAAGCGTGGGACGAGATGTTCGAGCGCCCCGGTCAGCCGCGCTCGCCGTATCGTTCGCTGTTCGCCGCGCTGCAGCCGCTCGCCCCGGCCGATCTGCGGTTCCGTGCCGACCAGCTGGCCCGGGTCTTCACCGACCGGGGGGTCACGTTCGCATATGCGGGCGAGGAGCGGCCGTTCCCGCTGGACCTGATCCCCCGCATCCTCGACGCCGGGGAGTGGGATCTGCTGACGGCCGCCGTGCAGCAGCGGGTCAAGGCGTTGGAGGCGTTCCTCGCCGACATCTACGGCGCCGGCCGGGTGTTCGCCGACGGCGTCGTGCCGCGCAAGCTCATCACGACCAGCGCGCACTTCCACCGGCAGGCGTATGGCATCGAGCCGGCCAACGGGGTGCGGGTGCACATCAGCGGCGTCGACCTGATCCGGGACGAGCAGGGCAGGTTCCGCGTCCTGGAGGACAACCTGCGCATCCCGTCCGGGGTGTCCTACGTGATCGAGAACCGGCGCGCCCTGACCCACACCATGCCGGCGCTGTTCGCCGAGGCGCGGGTCAGGCCGGTCGACGACTACCCGGCCCGGCTGCTGGCGGCGCTGCGGGCCGCGGCGCCGGAGGGTGTCGAGGACCCGACGGTGGTCGTGCTGACGCCGGGCGTCTACAACGCGGCCTACTTCGAGCACGCGCTGCTCGCCCGGCTCATGGGCGTGGAGCTGGTCGAGGGCCGCGACCTGGTCTGCAGCGGCAACCGGGTGCGCATGCGCACCACGCAGGGCGAGCGCCCGGTGCATGTGGTGTACCGGCGGGTCGACGACGAGTTCATCGACCCGCTGCACTTCCGGCCCGACTCCGTCATCGGCTGCCCGGGCATCGTCAACGCGGCCCGCTCCGGCCACGTCACGCTGGCCAACGCGGTGGGCAACGGGGTCGCCGACGACAAGCTCGTCTACACGTACGTGCCGGACCTGATCCGGTACTACCTGTCGGAGGAGCCGCTCATCGACAACGTCGAGACGTACCGGCTGGACGACCGCGACCCGGACGTCCTGCACGACGTGCTCGGCCGGCTCGACGAGCTGGTCCTCAAGCCGGTCGACGGCGCGGGCGGCAAGGGCATCGTGATCGGGCCGCAGGCGTCCGAGGAGACGCTTGTCGCGCTCAGGAGACAGGTCGAGAAGGACCCGCGGGGCTGGATCGCGCAGCGGCCCGTGGCGCTGTCGACGTCGCCGACGCTGCTCGGCGACCGGGTCGCGCCGCGCCACATCGACCTGCGGCCGTTCGCGGTCAACGACGGCAACGAGATCTGGCTGGTGCCCGGCGGCCTCACCCGCGTGGCGCTGCCGGAGGGCGCGCTCGTCGTCAACTCCAGCCAGGGCGGCGGGTCGAAGGACACCTGGGTGCTCGCGCACCACACCGACCCGGCGCCGTCCGCGCCGCGGGCGAGGCTCGTGCCGGAGCCGCGGGACTCCGGCGGCAGCCCCCGCGACAGCGGACCGGCCGCCGCGCAGCTCGCCGGACAGCAGTAGGAGGGGCCGTGCTCAGCCGTATCGCGGAGTCCCTGTTCTGGATCGGCCGCTACATCGAGCGCGCCGACGACACCGCCCGCATCCTCGACGCGTTCCTCGGCCGGCTCCTGGAGGACCCATGGGCCGACGAGGACGCCGCGTGCCGGACGCTGATGTCGGTGCTCGGCGCGCCGGCCCCGCAGGACCGCCGGATCACCACCGGTGACGTGCTGGAGCTGCTGGCGTTCGACGCCGAGGACCCGAGCGCGATCTCCGGCGCGATCGTGGCGGCCCGCGACAACGCGCGGGGCGTCCGCGAGACGATCTCCAGCGAGATGTGGGAGTGTCTCAACGTCACCTGGCACACCCTCGCGTCGCGGCGCGTCGCCGCGGAGCGGCTCGGTCCGACCGTCTTCCTCAGCTACGTCCGGGAGCGCGCCGCGCTGCTGGCCGGGCTCGCGGAGTCGACGATGAGCCGGGACGACGGGTGGCGCTTCCTGGTCCTGGGCCGCAGCCTGGAGCGCGTCGACATGACCGCCCGGCTGCTGTCGATCCAGACCAACACCACCGACGAGATCACCGGCTGGCGGACGGTGCTGCGCTCGTGCGGCGCCGACGAGGCGTTCCTGCGCACGCACGGCGGCACGTTCGACCCGCAGCGGGTGACCGAGTTCCTGCTGCTGGACCGGCTGTTCCCGCGCTCGGCGCTGCACGCGCTGGGCACCGCCGAGCAGTGCCTGCGCGACCTGGCGCCGACGACGGAGCGGGCGGGTGTGACCGACGCCGCGCGCCGGCCGATCGGGCAGATCAGGACGCGTCTGGAGTACGCCGACACCACCACCCTGCTCGCCGAGCTGCCGCAGCACCTGCGGGCGCTGCAGCAGACGTGCGCCACGGCCAGCGCGGCGATCACGGCCCGCTACTTCCCGCAGTCCACGCCCGTCACCTGGGGCACCGTCGCATGGGGTGGATCATGAGCTGGCGTCTCAAGATCAGGCACGTCACGGGGTACAAGTACGCGGGCAACGTCTCGGCGTCCTACAACGAGGCCCGGCTGACCCCGATGACGCTGCCGTGGCAGACGACGCTGTTCAGCCAGGTCGAGGTGACGCCCGGCGCGACCACGTACCGGTACTACGACTACTGGGCGACCCAGGTCACCGCGTTCGACCTGCACCGGCCGCACCAGCAGCTGCGGGTCGTGTCCAGCAGCCTGGTCGAGGTGACGCCGCCGCCGCTGCCCGTGGTCAACCTGAGCTGGTCGGAGCTGGCCGCCGACGTGGTCCTCGACGCGCACGCGGAGCTGCTCACCGAGAGCCCGCTCACGGCCGTCGACACGGCCCTCGTCGAGGAGGCGTGGGACGCCGTCGCCGGCAGGTCGCCGCAGCGGTCCGCGGAGGCGTTGTCGCACTGGGTACGGGACAACGTCGCCTACGTGCCGGGGTCCACGGGCGTGCAGACCAGCGCGCGGGAGGCGTGGAAGCTGCGCAAGGGTGTCTGCCAGGACATCGCGCACCTGACCGTCGGCCTGCTGCGGGCCAGGGGCATCCCGGCCCGGTACGTGTCCGGCTACCTGCACCCGAAGGTCGAGGCCGAGGTCGGCGAGACAGTCGCCGGGCAGAGCCACGCCTGGATCGAGTGGTGGGCCGGTGAATGGACCGGGTTCGATCCCACCAACGGCGTCCCGGTCGGCCCGCGGCACGTGGTGGTGGCCCGCGGCCGCGACTACGACGACGTGCCGCCGCTGCGCGGGGTGTATCACGGCGCGCCGAGCAAGCACCTCGGGGTCACCGTGGAGATCACGCGCCTGGCGTGAGTAAAGTGATGGCCGGTCATGGCATGGGTCGGCGTGGGGCCGTAGCCCAATGGCAGAGGCACACGGTTTAGGTCCGTGCCAGTGTGAGTTCGACTCTCACCGGCCCCACTGTTTTCTCGGATGATTTCCGGCGCATCCGGCTCGTACACTCGGGCACATCATGACGAAGCTGAATCAGATCATCGCGGTGGAGAAGGGCGTCAAGTCGCGCTCCTTCCAGGAGCTCACCGACGCGCACCACGTGCTGCAGAAGCCCGCCCTGCTGGCCGGCATCGCGCGCACCTACCGTCCGAAGGACGAGGAAGGCGAGCAGCTGCCGCCCGAGTCGACCCGCGTACAGGTGAAGGCCGACGAGGTCCTGCGGCAGACCGCCACCATCCTGACCCGGCTCTTCGACGTCACGGCGACGAAGGACTGGACCAACTGCGTCGCGCGCGCCGACGTCCTCGTCGACGGCACGCCGCTGCTGCGTGACGTGCCGGTGTCCTATCTGCTGTTCCTGGAGAAGCAGCTGGTCGACCTGCTGACGTTCGTGCGGAAGCTGCCGGTGCTGGACGCGGCCGAGTCGTGGGTGTACGACGCCTCCGCCGACTGCTACGCGACCGAGCCGACGCAGACCACCCGCACCAAGCGGATCCCGCGCAACCACGTGAAGGCCGAGGCGACCGAGAAGCACCCGGCGCAGGTCGAGGTGTATTACGAGGACGTCGTCATCGGCTACTGGAAGACGGTGAAGTTCTCCGGCGCGCTGCCCGCGCAGCGGATCAACGAGCTGGTGGAGCGGGTCGAGAAGCTGCAGGCCGCGGTGAAGTTCGCCCGCGAGGAGGCCAACTCGGCGGAGGTCGTGCAGCAGGAGGCCGGCGAGAAAGTGTTTCGCTTCCTCTTCGGCTGACGGCTAGGATCGGCGGTGCGCAAGGAGCGCAGACTGAACCTGAGGCTCAGTTTGACAGGTGCGCGCGGTGTCAATGTGGAGGTTCGATTCCTTCCGCCGTCACTCGTGACGGCGTAGCCCAATGGCAGAGGCGGCCGCGGGAGCCGAAACACAAACTCAACTTCTCGCTCCAGTCTGAGCATTCGCCGTTCAACACCGGATCGACCGCTCACAGACCTTGTCGTCGAGGTTACGGGTTCAACTCCCGTTCGGGCCTCCAACGCGGCCCGATAGCTCAATCGCAGAGCGCGACGCCTTCAACCTGATCTGTGACCTTAAACGTGCCGGTGTGTGCAAATGGGCGGCACACCGAGGCCCGGGGATGGGCATTCCCCGGGCTTCACCAATTGCGCCGCATCAGCGGACCGCGCTGCGCATCCGGTTCAGGGCGGCCTCGGCCTCGTCGGGGTCGTCGACGCTGACCGTGAACCGGCGACCGGCGAAGTCGAACAGCAGGGCCGGCCCGGACCGTACGATGACCGCCCGCCCGCGACCGGGGACCCAGGTCCATCCCCAGCGCTGGGCGAGACTGGACTGGACGTCGACGGCGCGCATGCCGCTGACCATCCGCAGCGGCACCGTGATCGGCGGCATCGGCAGCAGCCCGTGGCGGATCCGCACGTTGTACATGCTGATCTGCACCCCGACGTGTGCCATCGCGGCGGCCCAGACCAGGGCGGCGAGCCCGGCCGCGCCCAGCAGCACCGCGGCGGCCAGGGCGTTGGGCCGCTCGAGCGGGTGCTCGGGGAAGACGGTCACCGCGGCGGCGGCGCAGGCCACGCCGACGACGAGGCCGACACCGGCGCGGCGGTGCCCGATCGCCTGTCCCGACCAGAGCAGAAATGACACGCGCGTTGTTCTATCAGAGCGACGCGCCGCGCTGCTGTGACGGCGCGCACGCGCGGACCGCTCCGGCGAGGTGTGTCAGGGATTGGACGACGGCGTTGCTGCCCTCGCCGCCGTGCAGCATCTTGCGCGGTTCGCGGATGCGTTCGACGCCGATGGCGTGGGCGCCGGCGCGCTGGGTCGCGGACATGGCGGAGAACGTCGCGCAGACCACCGCGGTCTCGCCCGGCAGCGCGCCGATCGACTCCAGTACCGGCGCCATCGTGCGCACCGCGGGGTGACGCATCGCGAAGCCACGGCCGAGCGCCGGGCCCACGAGCGGGCGCAGGCCGTGCTGGTGCAGGTAGCGCCCGACGGCCGACTCGCTGTGCGGCGCGTACACCGTGACGGTCCGGCCGGTGGCCCGGCACGCCTCGAGCAGGGCGCGGGTGCCCGGTGTCACCGGCGCCCGGGCGGCGGCGTCGACCTCCGCGTCGTGGATCAGCTGCTCGGCCCGGCGGCCCAGGTCCTCGCCGGCCGTGTACGCCTCGGCCAGCATGTCGAACGGGTTGTCGCCCGCCCCGATCAGGATGGACAGCCGGTGGCCGGTGTCCAGCAGCATGTCGCGGACCCGGCCGGCGACCGCCTCGGGCTCTGGCAGGAGGTTGCCGAGCACGCTGAACGTCAGCACCACGTGCGCGGTCCGGTCGAGGATCCCGGCGAGGTGGGGCCTGACCCGCAGGGGTGTCACCCCTTGATCATGGCGGGTCACCAGCCCCGGCGGGTGCGTTATGCCACGATCACCTCGTCGCCCACGGCGATCTTGCCCCGTCCGTCCTGCCCCTCCAGGTCGGGGATCAGGTTGACGCCGAACAGCAGCCCCTGCGGGAACCGGCGGCGCTGGCCCAGGACGCGCAGCGGCTGCCGGCCCTTCTCGCCGGTCTCCGGGTCGACGGTGGTGAGCACGCAACGGCTGCACGCCTTCGGCACCCGGAAGGACACGTCGCCGATGACGACGCGGCCGCCGATCCAACCGTCCTCCGCCCAGGCGGGAGCGCCGCTGACGACCACGTTGGGCCGGAACCGGGTCATCGGGACCGGCTCCTCCCCCGCCTCGACCAGCCAGTCGTTGACCGCGTCCAGCGAGGCGGCGTTGGCCAGCAGCAGCGGGAACCCGTCGGCGAAGCTGACCCGGTCGCCGGGCTCGCCGTAGGCCGGGTCGACCGGGCGGCGGGTCGGGTCGTCGAGGTGGACCAGCGTCGCGGGGCGGCCGATCACGCCGGAGATCCACCGGTCGGCGTCCCGTCCGGCCGGTGTCGCGGCGATCGACAGGAAGAAGTGCCGCACGTCGGTCGTGGGGCCGGACGGGAACGGCACCCACAGGTCCTCCGCGCCGGCCGCCCGCAGCAGCAGGCCGCCGTCGCGCGGCTGCGGGCGGATGCGCCCGAGCTCCGGCGTCTCCCGCTGGGTGATCAGTTTGGCGTCGTCGTCGACGATCAGCCAGCGGCGGTCGCCGGCCAGCCCCCAGGGCTCCACCTCGGCCGCGTCGGCCTCCACCCGGTGGCAGCTCTTGACGGGATACGTAGCCAGATAGGTCAACCGCACGCCGCGAGGGTCGCACGGGTACCCCCTGGTTAGGCAACACTCCTGAATGACTTCATGCGCTTGACTGAAGTTTGAATGGAGGCATACATTTTTGGCATGACCTCGGAGATGGAGCGGCGACTGCTGGAGCTGTTCGACGGGCAGCGGCTCACGCCCGCCCAGCGGCGCATCGCCCGCTGCCTGGTCGACAACGCCGGCCAGGCCGGCTACCTGTCCAGCGGCGACCTGGCGACGCTCGCCGGGGTGAGCCAGCCGTCGGTCACCCGCTTCGCGACCGCGCTCGGCTTCGACGGCTATCACGCGCTGCGTGACACGATCCGGGTCACGTTCGACGGCTATGCCCACCGCCCGCTCCGCGACGACGAGCCGGCCGGGTCCGAGACCAACCAGTTCCAGCAGGCGCTGAGCGCCGAGATCGGCAACCTGCAGCGCCTCGCCGACGCGCTCGCCGACCCAAAGCCGCTCGCCGAGGCGGGCGCGCTGCTGATCGGCAGCCGGCCCCTGCCCGTGTTCGGCATGCGGGCGGCCCGCGCGCTCGCCGACGCGTTCACCTACTTCGCCGCGAAGATCCACCCCGACGTGCGGCTGCTGCACGAGCACGGCAGCCTGCTCGCGGATCGGCTGGATCAGGCGCGCGGGGCGGGCGCAGTTGCCATGCTGGCGTTTGTGCTGCCGCGGTATCCGCGTGAGGCGGTCGACGCGCTGCGGGAGGCCCGCGCCGCCGGTCTCACCGTCGTGACCGTCACCGACTCGCCGGTCAGCCCGGCCGCCGCCGAGTCCGACATCGTGCTGCCCGCGCCGGTGGGCTCGCGGCTGGTCTTCGACTCCCACAGCGCCCCGACGGCGATGGTGACCATGCTGCTGCAGGCCATGTGCGACGCCGACCCGACCGAGACCCAGGCCCGCCTCGAGTCCTTCGAGCGGTCCGCCACCACCCGCCAGGTCTTCCTGCCCTAACCCGAGGAGTTCCATGGAGACGGTCCGTGCCGCTCGCGGCACCACGCTGACGGCCCGTGGCTGGCAGCAGGAAGCCGCACTGCGCATGCTGATGAACAACCTCGATCCCGAGGTCGCCGAGCGGCCGCAGGACCTGGTGGTCTACGGCGGCACCGGCAAGGCCGCACGCGACTGGCCGTCGTTGCGCGCCCTGATGCGCACGCTCACCACGCTCGGCCCCGACGAGACGATGCTGGTGCAGTCCGGCCGCCCGGTCGGCGTGCTGCAGACCCACGAGTGGGCGCCGCGGGTGCTCATCGCCAACTCCAACCTCGTCGGCGACTGGGCCAACTGGCCCGAGTTCCGCCGCCTGGAGGCGCTCGGCCTGACCATGTATGGGCAGATGACCGCCGGCTCGTGGATCTACATCGGCACCCAGGGCATCCTGCAGGGCACCTACGAGACGTTCGCCGCGGTGGCGGCGAAGCGGTTCGGCGGCAGCCTCGCCGGCACACTGACGCTCACCGCCGGCTGCGGCGGCATGGGCGGCGCCCAGCCCCTCGCCGTCACCATGAACGGCGGGGCCTGCCTGATCATCGACGTCGACCGGGCGAAGCTGGAGCGGCGGGTCGCGAGCCGCTACCTCGACACCGTCGCCGGCTCCCTGGAGGAGGGGGTGCGGCTCGCGGTCGAGGCGCAGATCGCCCGCCGGCCGCTGTCGGTCGGCGTCGTCGGCAACGCCGCGCTGCTGCTGCCCGAGCTGCTGCGGATGGGGGTGCCGGTCGACATCGTCACCGACCAGACCTCCGCGCACGACCCGCTGTCCTACGTGCCGAGCGGGGTCGAGCCCGGCGAGGCCGCCGCCTACGCCGCGGCGAAGCCCGAGGAGTTCACCGACCGGGCCCGCCACTCGATGGCCCGGCACGTGGAGGCGATGGTCGGGTTCCTCGACCGGGGCGCCGAGGTCTTCGACTACGGCAACTCGATCCGGGGCGAGGCGCAGCTGGGCGGGTATGACCGGGCGTTCGCGTTCCCCGGGTTCGTCCCGGCGTACATCCGTCCGCTGTTCTGCGAGGGCAAGGGGCCGTTCCGGTGGGCGGCCCTGTCGGGCAACCCCGCCGACATCGCCGCCACCGACCGGGCCGTGCTCGACCTGTTCCCCGACAACGACTCGCTGCACCGCTGGATCCGCATGGCCGGCGAGCGGGTCGCGTTCCAGGGGCTGCCGGCCAGGATCTGCTGGCTCGGGCAGGGCGAGCGCGACAAGGCCGGCCTGAGGTTCAACGAGATGGTCGCCGACGGCACCGTCGAGGCCCCGCTGGTGATCGGCCGCGACCACCTCGACACCGGCTCAGTCGCCTCGCCCTACCGGGAGACGGAGGCGATGCGTGACGGCTCCGACGCGGTCGCCGACTGGCCGCTGCTCAACGCGCTGGTCAACACCGCCTCCGGCGCGTCGTGGGTGTCGATCCACCACGGCGGCGGGGTCGGGATCGGCCGGTCCATCCACGCCGGCCAGGTGTCCGTCGCCGACGGCACCGAGCTCGCCGCGCGGAAACTGGCCCGGGTGCTGACCAACGACCCGGCGATGGGCGTGATCCGCCACGTCGACGCGGGCTACGACGAGGCCGCCGAGGTCGCCGAGCGCACCGGGCTGCGCGTGCCCATGCGGGAGGAGTCATGACGATGACCGCTGAGCGGTTCGCCGCGCTGTGGGGTTCGCTGAGCCCGATCGGCAGGGCCGGCGGCGACGGGGGCTACCTGCGGCACTCGTGGACCGACACCGACATGGTCTGCCGCGAGTGGTTCGTCGAGGAGGCCCTCGACCGCGACCTGGAGGTCGAGGTCGACCGCAACGGCAACTTGTGGGCGTGGTGGGGCTCCCCCGACGGTGAGGGGGCGGTCGTCACCGGCAGCCACCTCGACTCGGTGCCGCACGGCGGCGGCTACGACGGGCCGCTCGGCGTCGTGTCCGGGCTGCTCGCCGTCGACCGGCTCCGCGAGCGCGGCGTGACACCGTCCCGGCCGGTCGCGGTCGTGGTGTTCACCGAGGAGGAGGGCGCCCGCTTCGGCGTGCCGTGCCTCGGCTCGCGGCTGCTCACCGGCGCGTTCGACCCGGCGCGGGCGCTGCGGCTGCGCGACCGCGACGGGATCTACCTGGCCGAGGCGATGGGCAAGGCCGGTCTCGACGTCGACGCGCTCGGCCCCGACCCGCAGCGGCTGGCCCGCATCGGCGCCTTCGTCGAGCTGCACGTGGAGCAGGGCCGCGCCCTCGACGTGCTCGACGCGCCGGTCGGGGTGGCGAGCGGGATCTGGCCGCACGGGCGCTACCGGCTGGACTTCTCCGGCGAGGGCAACCACGCCGGCACGACCAGGATGCACGACCGCCACGACCCGATGCTGACCCTCGCGCACACCGTCCTCGCCGCCGACGAGGCCGCGCGGACGCACGGCGCGCACGCCACCGTCGGCCGGGTCGACGTCGCGCCCAACGCCACCAACGCGATCGCCGCCCGCGCCTCGGCGTGGCTGGACGCGAGGGCGGCCGACAGCGACACCCTCGACCGGCTCGTCACCGCGATCCAGCAGCGCGCGGAGGAGCGGGCCCGCTACGACGGCACCCGGGTGACCCTCGAGGCGGAGTCGGTGACCGCGGAGGTGGCGTTCGCCGGCGACGTGAGCCGGCTGGCCGCGCTGGAGCTCGGCGCCCCCGTGCTGCCGACCGGCGCCGGCCACGACGCCGGCGTGCTGTCCAAGCACGTCGACACGGGCATGCTGTTCGTGCGCAACCCGACCGGTATCTCGCACGCGCCGCAGGAGTCGGCCTCCGACGCCGACTGCGCCGTGGGCGTCGAGAAGCTCACCGACCTGCTGGCCAGGCTGTGCCGATGAGCGCCGTCCCGGCTCCTGCGGCAGCGCGGTTCCACTGCGAGTGGGCGTGGCTGCCGGGTGGTGTCGCGGCCGACGTGCTGATCGAGGTCGTCGACGGCAGGTTCGCCACGGTCACGCCCGGCACGCCCGCCGGGCCCGGTGCGGTCCGGCTGGCCGGGGTGACGCTGCCAGGGCTGGCCAACGCGCACTCGCACGCGTTCCACCGGGCGTTGCGCGGGCGGACCCAGGGCGGGCGGGGCACGTTCTGGACCTGGCGCGAGCAGATGTACGCGGTGGCCGGCGCCCTCGACCCCGACACCTACCACCGGCTCGCCACGGCCGTGTACGCCGAGATGGCGCTCGCCGGCATCACCTGCGTCGGCGAGTTCCACTACCTGCACCACGGGCCCGGCGGCACGCCGTACGCGGACCCCAACGCGATGGGCGAGGCGCTGGTCGCCGCGGCCGCCGACGCCGGCATCCGCATCACGCTGCTCGACACGCTGTACCTGACCGCGACCGTCGACGGCCGGCCCCTCGACGGCGTCCAGCGCCGCTTCGGCGACACCGGCGTCGACGGCTGGGCAGACCGGGTCGCCCTCCTGCGCCCGCGGCCGCACGCGAGGATCGGCGCCGCCGCGCACAGCGTCCGGGCCGTGCCGGCGGCCGCGCTCACCGAGCTCGCCCGGTACGCGTCGGCCCCGGGTGCGTTCGGTGCCGGCGCCGACGGCGTGCCGGTCCACGTCCACCTGTCGGAGCAGCGCGCGGAGAACGACGCCTGCCTCGCGGCGCACGGCCGCACCCCGACGCAGCTGCTCGCCGACCGGGGCCTGACCGGCCCGTCGGTGACCGCCGTGCACGCCACCCACCTCACCGACACCGACCGCACCGAGCTCGGCGACTCCGCCACCGGCGTCTGCTTCTGCCCCACCACCGAGCGCGACCTCGCCGACGGCATCGGCCACGCGCGCGCCCTGGTCGACGCGGGCAGCCCGCTGTCCCTCGGCAGCGACAGCCACGCCGTGATCGACCTGTTCGAGGAGGCCCGCGGCGTCGAGATGCACGAGCGGCTGCACACCGAGCACCGCGGCCACTTCACCGCCGCCGAGCTGCTCGCCGCCGCGACCGCCACCGGCCACGCGTCCCTCGGCTGGGCCGACGCGGGCGGCATCGCCCCCGGCGCCCGCGCCGACCTGGTCACGGTCGCCCTGAGCTCGCCCCGCACCGCCGGCTGCGCGCCGGAGGCGGTGCTGTTCGCCGCGACCGCCGCCGACGTCCGCCACGTCGTCGTCGACGGCCGCACCGTCGTCCGCGACGGCGTCCACGGCGCGGTCCCCGACACCGGCGCCGCCCTCACGGCCGCGCTGCGCGCGCTCGACGTGCCTACGCCGGCGGCGGCCGCGACGACCGGAGGGCCGCGATGAGGTCGATGCTGATCACCAACATCGGTGAGCTGGTCACCTGCGTGCCGGGCTATGGCGAGGGGCCGCTGGGCATCCGCCGGCAGGCGGCGCTCGTGGTCGACGAGCGCGCGGTGGCGTGGATCGGCCGGGCCGCGGACGCGCCGCCGGCCGACGCGCGGGTCGACGCCGCCGGCGGCGCGGTCCTGCCCGGGTTCGTCGACAGCCACGCGCACCTGGTGTTCGCCGGGGACCGGGCCGCGGAGTTCGCCGCGCGGATGGCAGGCGAGCCGTACACGGGCGGCGGCATCCGCACGACGGTCGGGGCGACCCGGGCGGCGGACGACGAGCAGCTGCGCACGAACGTCGCCCGGCTGCGGCGGGAGGCGCTGCGGCAGGGCACCACCACCATGGAGATCAAGTCCGGCTACGGGCTGACCGTCGCGGACGAGGCCCGCTCGCTGCGGGTGGCGCGGGAGTTCAGCACCGAGACGACATTCCTCGGGGCGCACGTGGTCCCCGTCGAGTACGCGGGACGCACCGCCGACTACGTCAGCCTCGTCTGCGGCCCGATGCTGACCGCGGCGCAGGCGGCCGGGGCGCGGTGGATCGACGTGTTCTGCGAGCGGGGCGCGTTCGACGCCGACCACTCCCGGGCGATCCTGACCGTCGGCGCGGCCGCCGGGCTGGGCGTGCGGGTGCACGCCAACCAGCTCACGGCCGGGCCGGGGGTGCGGCTCGCGGTCGAGCTCGGGGCGGCCTCCGCCGATCACTGCACGCACCTGGCCCCGGCCGACATCGACGCCCTGGCCGGGTCCTCGACCGTGGCGACGCTGCTGCCGGGCGCCGAGTTCTCGACCCGTTCGCCGTACCCGCCGGCGCGGGCGCTGCTGGACGCCGGGGCGACCGTCGCGCTCGCCACGGACTGCAACCCGGGCTCGTCCTACACGACGTCGATGCCGTTCTGCGTGGCCCTCGCGGTGCGCGAGATGGCGATGACGCCGGCCGAGGCCGTGCTCGCCGCCACCACCGGCGGGGCCGCCGCGCTGCGCCGCGACGACGTCGGCCGGCTGCGGGTCGGGGCACGGGCCGACCTCATGATCCTCGACGCACCGTCGCACCTGCACCTGGCGTACCGGCCGGGCGTACCCCTGATATCCACCGTCATGCTCAATGGGGAGCTGGTTTGATCACCGTCACCGCCTCAGGCATCACCCCCGACGACCTCATCGCGGTCGCGCGGGGCAACGCGCGGGTGACCCTCGCGCAGGACGCGCTGGACGCGATGCGCACCAGCCGGTCGATCGTCGACGCCATCGAGCGTGACGGCCGCCCGGTCTACGGCGTGTCGACGGGCTTCGGCGCGCTGGCCAACACGTTCATCGCCCCGGAGCGCCGCGTCGAGCTGCAGCACGCGCTGATCCGCTCGCACGCGGCCGGCATCGGCGCCCCCATGCCCCGCGAGGTGGTGCGGGCGATGATGCTGCTGCGCGTCAGATCCCTCGCCATGGGCCGTTCCGGTGTACGGCCGGAGATCGCCACCGGCCTCGTCGACCTGCTCAACGCGGACATCACCCCCTGGGTGCCGGAGCACGGCTCGCTCGGGGCGTCGGGCGACCTCGCGCCGCTCGCGCACTGCGCGCTCGTGCTCACCGGCGAGGGCTGGGTCCTCGCCAAGGACGGCAGCCGCATCACCGCCGCCGACGCCGGGGTCAGCCCGCTGGAGCTGTCGTCGAAGGAAGGGCTCGCGCTGATCAACGGCACCGACGGCATGCTGGGCATGCTGCTGCTGGCGATCTCCGACGCGGCGCACCTGTTCACCATGGCCGACGTCACCGCGGCCCTGTCGATCGAGGCGATGCTCGGCTCCGACCGGCCGTTCATGCCGGAGCTGCACACGATCCGGCCCCACCCGGGCCAGGCCGCCTCCGCCGCCAACCTGCACCGCCTGCTGCAGGGCTCACCGATCATGGACTCGCACCGCGACGACCTCGAGCACGCCGTGCAGGACGCGTATTCGATGCGCTGCGCCCCACAGGTCGCCGGCGCCGCCCGGGACACGCTGGAGTTCGCGACCACCGTCGCCGCCCGGGAGCTGCTGTCGATCGTCGACAACCCGGTCGTGCTCCCCGACGGCCGGGTCGAGTCGACCGGCAACTTCCACGGCGCGCCCCTCGGGTTCGCCGCCGACTACCTCGCGATCGCGGCGGCGGAGGTCGGCGCGATCGCCGAGCGCCGCGTCGACCGCATGCTCGACGTGTGCCGGTCGCGGGACCTGCCACCGTTCCTCACCCCGGACGCCGGGGTCAACTCGGGCCTGATGATCGCGCAGTACACGGCCGCGGGCATCGTCGCGGAGAACCGGCGCCTCGCCTCTCCCGCCAGCGTCGACTCCCTGCCGACGTCGGGCATGCAGGAGGACCACGTCTCGATGGGCTGGGCGGCGACCCGCAAGCTGCGCACCGTCCTGGACAACCTGTGCAGCATCCTCGCCGTCGAGCTGCTCTCCGCGGTCCGTGGCCTGCAGCTGCGCGCCCCGCTGACGCCGTCGGTGGCCGGCCGGCTCGCCATGGCGGCCGTCGAGGAGCACGCCGGCCAGCCCGGCCCGGACGTGTTCCTCGCCCCCGTCCTGGAGGCGGTCCGTGCCACCATCGCCGGCCGCGACCTACGCACCGCCATCGAACGGGAGGTCGGCCCCCTGGCATGACACACCGAGCCCGCTCGGCGCCGCGCCGCTGAGCCCGGCCCTGACGGCGGCGCCGACGGCGGATGGCGGCATTAGCGGGGCCGGCTCGGACCACCGCGGCGGGTCGAAAACCTGCCTGGATGCACGGACCGACCGACGTCGGCTCAGTCCGTTCTCGACCGGCCGCGAGACACCGGGGCGGAGACGCCGGGCGAGACGCCGGGCGGAGACGCCGGGCGAGACGCCGGGCGAGACGCCGGGCGGAGACGCCGGGCGGAGACGCCGGGCGGAGACGCCGGGCGGAGACGCCGGGCGGAGACGCCGGGCGGAGACGCCGGGCGGAGACGCTGCCACCGCGGGATGCCCGTGTGGCGATCCCGGAGGGGCACGGCGTCATGTCACCCCGGGGGGCTGGTGCTGCGTTCGGCCGGCACCAGAGCCCACGCGGCCGGCACCCATGGCGGGAAGCCGTCGAACGCCACGCCACGCCACGCCGCGGAGGGGGGGCGGGCCACCGCAACACGATGCCCGGGGCGCCAAGGCACGCAGGGCATGGGAGCCGCCAACAGATGCCCCGGGGCCGTGTCATGCCGCAGAGGTGCGCAATGCACGGCTGCCGCAGTTGCCGACGCGGGCGAGCCGGTCACAGCCCGACGCCGGCGAGCGGTCACGGCCCGGCGGCGGCGAGCGGTCACGGCCGGTGGCGGCGCCCGGGAGCCGCACGGTTCCTGGGCGCCGCCGAAGCGGGGCGCGGCCTGTCAGAGGGTGGCGGCCAGGGCGCGGAACGCCTTGCCCCGGTGGCTGATGGCGTCCTTCTCCGCCGGGGGCAGCTCGGCGGTGGTCAGCTCGTGCCCGTCGGCGACGAAGATCGGGTCGTAGCCGAAGCCGCCGTCGCCGCGGGGGGTGCGGATGAGGCGGCCGCGCATCTCGCCGCGGTGGACGGCCTCGCGGCCGTCGGGCCAGACGATGGCGGCGGCGCAGACGAAGGCGGCGCCGAGGTGCTCGTCGGGGACGTCGCCGACCTGGGCGAGGACCAGCCGGAGGTTGGCGCCGTCGCGGTCGGGGGTGCCGCTGGGCAGGCCGGACCAACGGGCGCTGAAGACCCCGGGCATGCCGTTGAGGGCGTCGACGGCCAGGCCGGAGTCGTCACCGACGCTGGGCAGGCCGGTGATGGCGGCCGCCTCGCGCGCCTTGAGCAGCGCGTTCTCCTCGAAGGTGAGGCCGGTCTCAGGGGCCTCGGGGTACGTGGGCACGTCGTCGAGGCCGAGGAGCTCGACGTGCGGGGCCGACTCGGCCAGGACGCGGCGCAGCTCGACGAGCTTCTTCGTGTTGCGGGTGGCGAGCAGCAGTTTCATCCGGCGATCGCCTTCTGCTGCAGGGTCGTGAGCTCGGCGCAGCCGAGGGCGCCCAGGTCGACGAGGAGGTCGAGCTCGGCGCGGGTGAAGACGGCCTGCTCGCCGGTGCCCTGGACCTCGACGAAGTCGCCGGTGCCGGTGCAGACGACGTTCATGTCGACGTCGGCGATGACGTCCTCCTCGTAGCACAGGTCGAGGCGCGGCTCGCCGGCGATGATGCCGACGCTGACCGCGGCGACCGAGCGGTGCAGGACCTGCGCGGGCTTGCCGGCGAGCTTCTTGTTGGCGGCCAGGTAGGCGACGGCGTCGGCGAGGGCGACGTACGCGCCGGTGATGGCGGCGGTGCGGGTGCCGCCGTCGGCCTGCAGGACGTCGCAGTCCAGGACGATCGAGTTCTCGCCGAGGGCCTTCAGGTCGATGCAGGCGCGGAGGCTGCGGCCGATGAGGCGGGAGATCTCGTGGGTACGGCCACCGATCTTGCCCTTGACGCTCTCCCGGTCGTTGCGGGTGGTCGTGGCGCGGGGCAGCATCGCGTACTCGGCGGTGAGCCAGCCCAGGCCGGAGCCCTTCCGCCAGCGCGGCACCCCTTCGGTGACGCTGGCCGTGCACAGCACCCGGGTGTTGCCGAACTCGATGAGCACGGACCCCTCCGGGTGCATGCTCCACTGGCGGGTGATCGATACGGGTCGAAGTTGATCTGCTGCGCGAGCATCCGGTCGAGCCATGCGGTCCAGCCTAGTCAAGCGACATGGTCCGGCACCGGCAGGCCCGGGGCGAGGTCGGAGGGGCGGCGCAGCTCGGTGTAGGCGAGGGCGAGCAGGCCGGGCAGCAGGTCCGTGGACCGGCGGATCATCCAGCGGGTGCCCTGGGTCGCCATCCACCACGCCTGCGCGGTGCGGGTCGGGGGCGGGCTGCTGGGCGCCGGGTCGGGCCGGGCGCCGATGCCGGGGCCGAGCCGGGCGGCGAGCAGGTCGTAGAACGAGCAGGCCAGGAAGCGGTGTCCGCGCTCGCTCGGGTGCAGCCGGTCGACGCTCCACATGCGGCGCTCGTACGACCAGGGATGGCCGGCCGCGTCGAAGTGCACGGTGCGGTGCCGGGCGGCGACCAGGTCGGCGGCGGCGTTGAGGTCGCGCATCCGGCGGGCCAGGGGACGCGCGAGGGGCCCGGGCAGCCCGAACATGCGGCCGGGGTCGGGCAGCCGGATGGTGAGGACCTCGGCGCCGCGGGCGCGCAGGGCGGCCACGGTGCGGTCCAGGTTCGCCGCGACCCGCGCCGGGTCGAACGGGCTGCGCAGGGTGTCGTTGGTGCCGGCGATGACGGCGGCGATGTCGGGGCGCAGGTCGAGCGCGCGGGGCAGCTGGCCGGTGACGACGTCGCTGGTCTGCGCGCCGCTGCCGGCGAGGTTGTGCAGGCGGGCGCCGAGCGCGGCGGCGAGGATGGGTGCCCAGCCGCGCCAGGAGCCGTCGGGCATCCGGTCGCCGTACCCGGCGGTGGTGGAGTCGCCCAGGGCGACGAAGACGGTCACGGCACGCCCGCCGAGACGGGGGCGCCGTGCACGGCCAGGAACCCGGCGACCGCCGCCGGCCACGAGTAGCGCTCGGCGCGGTCCCGGGCGGCCCGCCGGCGCTCGGCGACCGGTCGGGCGAGCACCCGCCGTACACCTGCCGCGAATTCGGACTCGACGGCCGCCCCGGCGTCGCCGACCACCTCCGGCAGCGCCGACGCCGAGGAGACCACCACTGGCGTGCCGCAGGCGAGAGCCTCCAGCGCGGCCAGGCCGAACGTCTCGATCGGGCCGGGCGCGATGACGACGTCGGCGGTGGCCAGCAGCTCCGCGACGGCGGTGCGGTCGGCGACGAACTCGGTGAAGTGCACCGCGTGCCCGCGCGCCTGTTCCTGCAGCCGGGGCCGCAGCGGGCCGTCGCCGGCCACGACGAGGACCGCGTCGACGCCCTCGGCGCGCAGGGCGATCAGCGCCTCGATGGAGCGTGCCGGGTGCTTCTCCGCCGAGAGCCGCCCGCAGTGCACCAGCAGCACCTGGCCGGGCGCGGCGTACCGCTCCCGCAGCGCGGCCGACGCCCGCGAGGGGTTGAACAGGTCGAGGTCGACGCCGAGCGGCACGCGCACCAGGTTGCCCGCGCCGATCCGGTCGAACTCGGCGGCGGCCCAGGCGGTGGTGCACAGCACCTGGTCGTAGGCCCGGTGGCTGCGGGCGTTGAGCAGGTCGGCGCAGGCGGCGCCGGCCGGGCCGGCGAAGCGCAGCAGGCCGGCGAGGCTCTCGTGGGACACCATGACGGCGGGGATGCCCCGCTGCCGCGCCCACCGGCCGGTCCAGCGCAGCGTGAACCGGTCGGAGACCTCGAGCCGGTCGGGGCCCAGCCGGTCGAGGAGCCGGGCGAGCCGGCGCCGGTGGATGAGGACCCGGTAGCCGCCGGTGCCGGGCACGACCGGGCCGGGCAGCGTGATCACCCGGCCCTGCGCGTCGGTGACGTCGGAGTGCTCCTCGCCGGGCACGATGAGGATCGGCTCGTGGCCGGCGGCGACGTAGCCCTCGCCGAGGGCGCGCAGGGCGGTCCGGAGGCCGCCGGAGCGGGGCATGACGAAGTTCGCCAGGCGCACGATCCTCACGCGGACACCGCCGGCACGGCCGTCGGCAGCACGTCGCGGTAGTGCCCGATCAGCTCGTCGCCGACCGCGGACCAGGTGCGGGACGCGACGGCGACCCGGGCGGCGAGGCCCATCGCGTGCCGGCGCTCGGTGTCGGCGACCAGCCCGGCGACCGCGTCGCGCAGCGCCACCGCGTCGCACGGCGGCACGAGGATCCCGGTGCGGCCGTCGTCGACGAGGTCGAGGGGGCCGCCCTGGGCGGGCGCGACCACCGGTACACCGGAGGCGAGGGCCTCCTGGACCGTCTGCCCGAACGTCTCGAACGGCCCGGTGTGGGCGAACACGTCGAGGCTGGCGAACACCCGGGCGAGCTGGTCGCCGCGGCGCTCGCCGAGGAAGACCGCGTCGGGCATGGCGCGTTCCAGGGCGGGGCGGGCCGGGCCGTCACCGACGACCACGACCCGGACACCGGGGATGCGGCTGACCGGCGCGAGGAGGTCGACCCGCTTCTCCACGGCGAGGCGGCCCACGTACCCGACGAGCACGGACCGGTCGGTGCCGAGCAGGGCTTGGCGCAGCGCGGCGCTGCGGCGGCCGGGGGCGAAGCGGGCCGCGTCGACGCCGCGGCGCCACAGCCAGACGCGCTCGATGCCGTGGCTGTGCAGGGCGGTGGCGGCGGCCGTCGACGGTGCGAGGGTCCGGTCGGCGGCGTTGTGGATGCGGCGCAGCCACCGCCACGCGGCCTGCTCGCCGAGGCCGGAGTGGTAGTACAGGCGGGCGTAGGCGGGCACGTCCGTCTGGTACACGGCGACGGTCGGCAGTCCGAGCGACGCGGCGACCGTCATGCCGCGCGCGCCGAGCACGAACGGGCTGGCCAGGTGCACCAGGTCGGTGCGGTGGGCGCGCAGCGCCGCGGCGAGGCGGCGGCTGGGCAGCCCGAGCCGGAAGGTCCCGTAGCCGGGGGTGGCGACCGAGGGGACCCGGATGATCTCGTACGGGAAGGCGCCGGTGACCGACCGCGCCCCGGAGGAGGGCTGGGGTGCGATCACGAGCGGCTCGTGGCCGCGCGCGACGAGGTGTTCGGCGACCCTGACGACGGAGTGGGCGACGCCGTTCACATCGGGCGGGAACGACTCGGTGACGATCGCGATCCGCATGCCGTCACCATGGGGGCGTCGTCCATGCGGGCGGCCACCATCGACTGACGAATCGGCGAACGCTGCTTAAATGTCGTACCTCGCGCCGGGCCGCACGATGTCGATCGGGCCCTCGAACGCGGCCTTCGCGGCTTCGAGGGTGAGTGCCTCGCTGCCCCACGCGGGCACCAGGTGGGTCAGCAGCAGCCGCCCGACCTCGGCCTTGGTGGCGTGCTCCGCCGCCTCACGCCCGGTGAGGTGCAGGTCGGGCGGGTTGTCGACGCCGTCGAGGTAGCTGGCCTCGCACAGGAACAGGTCGGCGCCCTGGGCGAGGCGGATCAGCTGGTCGCAGGGGGCGGTGTCGGCGGAGTACGTGATGACCCGTCCCTCGTGCTCGACGCGCACCCCGTAGGTCTCGATCGGGTGGTTGACCCGGTCGACGGTGACGTGGAACGGCCCGATCGGGAAGCTGCCCGGCTGCAGCGAGTAGAACGTGTACACGTCGCTGATCGCCATCGGCTCGTTCTCCCCGCCGTACGCGGCGGAGATGCGGTCCGGCGCGGCGACCGGCGCGTAGACCGGCAGCGGCGGCAGCGGGCCGGACGGCGCGTAGCGCCGGGCCACGATGTAGGAGCACGCGTCGAGCATGTGATCGCAGTGCAGGTGCGTCAGCAGGATGGCGTCGACGTTGTAGAGGCCTGAGAACCGCTGCAGCGTCGACATCGAACCGGGACCGAAGTCCACCAGCAGCCGGAACCCGTCGGCCTCGATGAGATACGCCGAGCAGGGGGCCTCGGGACCCGGGAAGCTGCCGGCGCAGCCGAGAACGGTGAGCCTCATGCTTGCCCTAACAACAACGCCAAGACGTCGTCTCCCATCGCTCTGGTCACGCCTGGGCGCCAGTGTGGATCACGCCGGTCAGGTGAGGATAGTTCGTGGTCCCGGGATGCCGGATGACGGCACCTGTACCGCTACCGGGCGCTGACGGACGGCACCGGCGGGGGTTGCCCGGCCGGTTGCTGCCGATGGGCAAGTCCGTCACGAGGCGCAGCCTACGCCGGACTGGCAGGCAAGGCTGAACGATCGGACGGCAGATGTCGCCAACGTGACAGGGTCGCGTGACGCGGCACGCCCGGGCTCGTTGAGATTCGTAAGCCACCAAACGACCCCCAGCAACAGGAGCGGACGTGCCCGTCGAGGTGTCCATGCGCAAACGCCTGCGCCAGCAGCTTCCCGACGCCTTCCGGCTGCCCACCGACCGGGACCCCGCGCCGCAGCCGCGGCACCTGGCCGCGGTGTGCGGCTGGGCGGCGGCGCTCGGCCTCGGGGGCATGGCGGTGGCGCTGCGGGCGTTCGTCGGGCTCATCGGCGCCTACCGGGCCTGGTACGCGCCGACGGTCATCGTCATCGGGCTGATCGGGCTGACGTGCACGATCGCCGCGTTCGCCAGCGTGCACCAGCGGCGGCTGCCGTTCGCGCTGCTGGGAGCGGCGTCGGTGAGCCTGGTGATCGGCTGGATCGTGACGGGTCTCTGAGGGGTCGCCGGCGGGCGTCCGAGGCCGCGGGTGCGACCTCGGACGCGTGCCTGCCTCAGGCCCGACGCGCGTGTCTGTCTCAGGCCCAGAGCTGGCCGTCGAGGGCGGACTCGGCATCGGCGAGGGTGCCGCCGTAGGCGCCGGTCGACAGGTACTTCCAGCCGCCGTCGGCGACGAGGAACACCACGTCGGCCCGCTTGCCGGCCTTGAGCGCCTGGTGCGCGACGGCGAGCGCCGCGTGCAGCACCGCGCCGGCGGAGAAGCCCACGAACATGCCCTCGACCTCGACCAGCTGCCGGGTGCGCAGCACCGAGTCGCGGGTGCCGACGGAGAACCGGCGGGTGAGGACCCTCGCGTCGTAGAGCTCCGGCACGTAGCCCTCGTCGAGGTTGCGCAGACCGTAGACCAGCTCGCCGTAGCGCGGCTCGGCGGCGATGATCTCGATGTCCTCGACCTTCTCGCGCAGGTAGCGCCCGATGCCCATGAGCGTGCCCGTGGTGCCCAGGCCGGCCACGAAGTGCGTGATGGTCGGCATGTCCCGCAGGATCTCGGGGCCGGTGGACTCGTAGTGCGCCCGGGCGTTGGCCTCGTTGCCGTACTGGTACAGCATCACCCAGTCCGGGTGCTCCGCGGCGATCTCCTTGGCCACGGCGACGGCCCGGTTGGACCCGCCGGCGGCCTCCGAGAAGATGATCTCCGCGCCGTACATGCGCAGCAGCGCGGTGCGCTCCGAGGACACGTTCTCCGGCATGACGCAGACCAGCCGGTAACCGCGCAGCTTCGCCACCATCGCCAGGGCGATGCCGGTGTTGCCGCTGGTCGGCTCGATGATCGTGTCGCCCGGGCGGAGGCGGCCCGCCTCCTCGGCCGCCTTGACCATCCACAACGCGACCCGGTCCTTCACGCTGCCCGTCGGGTTGCGGTCCTCGAGCTTGGCCCACAGGCGGACCTCTGGACTCGGTGACAGCCGGGGCAACCCGACGAGCGGCGTGTTTCCGCACGCCTCGAGCACCGACTCGTAGCGCGCCACGGAGATCAGCCCCGCAGGGCGTGGGCGGCCGCGAACGCGAACGCGCCACCCGCGACGGCGGGCAGGATCGTCACCGAGTCGCCGTCGCTGAGCTTCGCGTCGAGCGCGCCCAGGAACCGGACGTCCTCGTCGTTGACGTAGACGTTGACGAAGCGGTGCAGGCCGCCCTCGGGGGTCAGCAGCCGGGCCTTGATGCCCGAGTGCCGGCTGTCCAGGTCGGTGAGCAGGTCGGCGATGGTGTCGCCGGAGCCCTCGACGGTCTTGGCACCGCCGGTGTAGCTGCGCAGGATGGTCGGGATGCGAACCTCGATAGCCATGATCATTTCCTCTTCTGTGGGGAGCGGAGCGCGGGACGACTGGACACGGTGCGACGGCGGGCGGCGGTCAGCTGCTCGCGCGACACTCGTAGTCGACGGTCGTCGGGCTCTGCCCGAAGAGATATGACTGGACGGCGTGTGAGTCCACGACTGCATTAACTACCTGAACCGGCTCCTCGGTGACGGCACCGTCCACGATGCGGAACGACCTGATCTCGGTCTGCTCCGGGTCGCGGGTCGAAACCAGCAGATAGTGCGCATTGGGCTCACCGGCGAAGGACACGTCGGTCCGCGACGGATAGGCCTCGGTGGCGGTGTGCGAGTGGTAGACGACCACCGGCTCCTCGTCCGCGTCGTCCATCTCGCGCCACAGCCGCAGCTGCTCGACGGAGTCGAACTCGTAGAACGTCATCGAGCGGGCCGCATTGGCCATCGGCACGTGCCGCACCGGGGTGTCCGAACCGGCCGGCCCCGCCACGATGCCGCACGCCTCGTCGGGGTGGTCCCGGCGGGCGTGCGCAACGATCGCGTCGAGGATCGCGGCGTCGATGGTCAGCACGACTGACAGCTTACCGAAACCCGAAGGCAACTCGCTCGTGACCGACCTCACGCCCCCCGGGCCCTCAGTGTCCCATAAGCGCGCCGACCAGGCTTTCCTGCAGGTAGGTCAGGTACTGGTACACCGACAGCTGCCCGACCCGGGCCGACGTCGGGTCCTTGAGGATCGCCTCGTCGAGCTCCGCCTCGATGTCGACGTCGTCGTCGTCGATGCCGAGCCGCAGCCCGAGGGTGAGCCGCACGTCGGTGAGCGCCCGCAGCCACGCCTCGGCCTGCTCCTCGTCGAGGGCCACCTCGCCGCCCTCCAGGGGCAGCACGTCCAGCAGCAGCGCGGCCTGCTCGAGCTTCGCCGAGCGCAGGTCGTCCTCCATGTACCGGCGCAGCTCCGCGGAGGCGCCGGCGTCGTTGCGGTACACGTCGGGGAACAGCCGCTCGATCACCGGGTCGCTGCGGTCGAACCCCTCCGACAGCAGCGTGATGACCTCGAGCATGACCTCGTTGAGCACGGCCGCCTCGGCGGGACCGAACCGCGCGATACAGACTGTGCCATTACGGACAAACATCGTCACGCCGTCACCTCCGCCGCGCTCCGACGCCGACGTGGCTCGAGACTGCGCTTCCGGTGCCCGGTCGCTCCACTGCGCTCCGGACCGGTCACGACTTGTCCACCGTCGCCCAGAGGCCGTAGGCCTGCAGCCGGGAGGCGTCGTACTCCATCTTCTCCCGGGGACCGCTGGAGACGATCGCCTTGCCTTTGTGGTGCACGTCGAGCATGAGGCGTTCGGCCTTCTCCTTGCTGAATCCGAACAGTTTCTGCAGGACCCACGTCACGTAGCTCATGAGGTTGACCGGATCGTTCCAGACCACGGTCACCCACGGACGGTCGGTCTCGGGCACCTCATCAGCCTCGAGACGGGTCTCTTCGATCGGTACGACCTGCGGCGCCGCCATACCAACATGGTGCCATCAAGCGAGCAGCACGCCATGGTCGACCGCGTCCCCACCGATGATGACCAGCGCCTGGCGCAGCGCGGCGTAGCGCTCGCCCAGCTCGTGACCCACCTCGACCTCGATCTCCCGCAACGCGTGCTGCAGCCAGCGGCGACAGTCCTTCTTGTCGGCGTGCTTGGGCGGGCCGCCAGGGGCGACCTTCGGCTGCCACAGCGCGTAGCAGCTGGCGTTGAGGGCGATGCCCAGCGACGGCAGCACCTGGTCGGCGGGCTCGGCGCCACCCACCGCGGAGAGGTTGTCGACGGCGGTCGCGCCGGCCACCGTGGCCACCGCCGACGTGGCGGTCAGCAGCAGGGCGTGGTCGCGGTCGCGGTCGTCCTCGCGCAGCGAGTCCACCGCGCGGCGGGCCGCGGCGGCCACCCTGGCCAGGACCACCGCGTCGGGCGCGGTGTCCAGCAGCTCGGTGAAGACCGCCGCGATCACCTCGTGGGTGTCGGCGTGCAGCTGGCGGGTGGTGCGCACGGACAGCGCGTGCAGCTCGCGGTCGAGCACGTGCGGCAGCGCCGGGCAGCCGTCGCCGGAGCCGAGCTCCTGCACGCACCGCACGTGGATCCTGGCCAGGTCGATCGAGACCCGCTGGACGGCGGCCACCCGGCGCGCGGCGATCTCGCGCTCGAGCAGCTCCTGCCACTCGTCGCCGGCGCGGGAGACGGTCGCCGCGGCGACCCCGGCCGGCGCGGGCCGCGACTCGGCCCAGGTCTCCAGCTCATGGCGCAGCTCGGCGACGCCGAAGACCGCGCCGGGCTCCAGCGACACCGGGAACCAGGGCGCGGCGGACAGCATCTGGCCGCGCGAGGCGAGCAGCGCCCGGTTGGCCACCAGCATCTCGGGCCAGCCGTCGTGCTGGTCGATGCGGGTCAGCACGAACGCGACCCGCTCGACGCGGTCCGCGGCGGCGGCGAGCAGGTCCAGGTCGGCGCGGGCGAGAGGCGCGGCGGCGTCGACGACGAACAGCAGCCCGAGGCCCCGCTCGGCGGCGTCGAGGATGATCTCGGCATTGGCGGCGTCCAGGCCCCCGCTGCCGGGCGTGTCGACCAGCGCGACGCGCCGCAGCAGGCTCGCCGCGTGGGTGATCTCGATGCGCCGGGCCGGGCGGACCGGGCCGGGCCGCGGTTCGCGCTGGGCGGGCACGTACCTGCCGGCGACGGCGCGCGGCTCCCGGTGTCCGGGGACGAACGCGTGCGTCTCGGGCTTGTCGCCGTAGCGGTAGACCAGCCACGCGTCGCCGTCCGGGGCCGGCTCGGCGCGCCGGATCAGAGCGTTGAGCAGGGCGGTCTTGCCGCTGCGGGGCGAGCCGGCGATCACCGCGTAGCTGCGGGCACCCGGTGCGGAGCGGTCCTCGGGCTGGCGGTGGCTCCTGCTGCCGCGGACCGGGATGGCGGACACTGGACCCCCGGGCGTCGTGACTGTCAGATCGATCAGCGGCGCCTGCATGATCCCAGACCCCATGTGCGACCTCCTTGTGCACGGCCGGGTAAGCATCGGAACGCTACGTGAACGGACACTTACGGAGGCAGTGCTCCGGCTACTCAACTGCGTCCAAACGCACTACTCAAGTTCGCACATCGGCGGGTACGCGCAGTAATCGACCTGTCGATATGCTGCGACGGTGCCCCCCTGGAGCTTTGTCGGTCGAAACGCTGAACTGGTCCGTCTCTCCGAGGCAGCCACCGGCTCAACCGGTCGCGGCTTAATTCTGGGCGGCCCGCCAGGCATCGGCAAGAGCCGATTGCTTCGCGAGGGCGTCAACGCTCTTGACCAGGACAGACTCGCCGTCTGGACGGCCACGGCGAACGCTGCCACGGCCGGGCTGCCGCTGGGCGGGCTGGCCCAGGTGCTGCCGCCGGACCAGCCGGCGGGCGGCTCGCCGGCCGGCCTGCTGCGGTGGGCCGTCGACGCGCTGCACCGCCAGGCCGCGGGCCGGCCGATCGTCGTTGCCATCGACGACGCTCATCTGCTCGACCCGCTGTCCGCCGCGCTCGTCTATTACGTCGCCCGTTCCGAGAACGCGACGGTCATCGGCACCGTGCGCACCGGCGAGCCGGTGCACGATCCGATCAGCGCCCTGTGGAAGGACGACCTGGTCGAGCGGATCGAGCTCACCCCGCTGACCCTGCAGGAGACCTCCGACCTGCTGCAGCAGGTGCTCGGCGGGCCGGTCGACTCGGCCTCCGTCGACCGGCTGCAGCAGCTGTCGCAGGGCAACGCGCTGCTGCTGCGCGAGCTGGTCATCGCCGCGCACGCCAGCGGCGAGATCATCGAGAGCTACGGCATGCAGCGCTGGACGGGCAAGGTCGACCTCGCCCCGACGCTGACCGAGGTCGTGGACGCCCGCATCGGCAAGCTCACCCCGCAGGAACGCGCCGTGCTGGAGCTGGTCGCGTTCGGTGAGCCGATCGGGCTGCCGCTGCTGGTCAGCGCCACCGACCTCAACACCGTGGAGACGGCCGAGGAGCGGCAGCTGATCCGGGTGGTCGTGGAGGACCGGCGCACCACGGTCCGCCTCGCGCATCCCCTGTACGGCGAGGTCGTGCGCCGCCGCTGCCCGGTCACCCGGGTCCGCCGGCTGCTGGCCGACCTGGCCACGCTCGTGGAGAGCAGCGGTGCCCGGCGCCGCGACGACCTGCTCCGCGTCGCCGTCTGGCGGCTGGACAGCGACACCGCCCGCGACCCGCAGCAGCTGCTGACGGCGTGCCGGCTCGCGTTCGCCACCTACGACATGGCTCTGGCGATGCGGTTGGGCAAGGCCGCCCTCGCCGCCGGCGGCGGGTTCGACGCCGCGGAGACCCTCGCCACCATCCTCATGTTCGTCAACATGCCGGAGGAGGCCGTCGCGATCCTCGACGCCAACAAGGACCAGACCGTCGAGGAGTCCCAGCGCAGCCGGTGGCTCGCCATCCGGCACATCACCGCCCAGTGGGGTCTCGGCGACCCGGACACCGTCGACGACATCGACCGCCGCGCGCACGAGCTGAGCGACCTGCGCGAACGCTCCCTGGTGCTGGCCGTGGAGTCGACGATGCGGCTGCACCGCGGCGACAACGCCCAGGCGCTCACCCTCGCCCGCCAGGTCCTCGACAGCGCCGCCAGCGCCCCCGGCCCGCGGGCCCTCGCCCGCAGCAACATGGCCCAGCTGCAGGCCATGCGCGGCACCCCGGTGCAGACCGTCAAGGCGTTGGCCGCGGTCGACGCCGAGGCCGCGCAGTGGCGGGTCGAGCTGCCGTACTTCCAGCTCGGCATCGAGCTGGCCCGCGGCACGGCCATGATCCTCGCCGCCGATCTGGAGGCCGTCGACGCGATCGTGGCCGCCGAGTTCGCCGGCATGGCCGACGCCGGCAACTTCAACATGGGCTCCGGATACCTGCAGATCGTCCGCGCCCAGGCGGCCCGCCTGCGAGGGCGGCTCACCGAGGCGGCCCGGGCCGCGTCGCAGGCCTGCGCGGCCCTGGCCACCGGCAAGGTCTTCGTCGCGCTCGCGCACGCCGAGCGGGCGCACGCCGCCGCCCTGGCCGGGGACGCGGCGACCGCCGCGGAGGCGTTCGCGGTCTCCGAGGCGTCGCACTACCGCTCGATGGAGGTGCTGTACCCCTGGCTGGAGGAGGCCCGGGCCTGGGTCGCGGTCGCCGCCGGGGACATCGCGACCGCCGCGGAGGTGCTGCGGCTGCTCGCGGCGCGCACCCGCAGCGACGGGTTCGCCGCGCACGAGATGTCCGCGCTGTACCACCTGGGCCGGCTGGGCTTCGCCGCCGAGGTCTGCGACCGGCTGGACGCGCTGTCGCACACCGTCGAGGGCCGCATCGCCCCGGCGATGGCCTGGCACGTGCGGGCGATCGCCGGAGAGGACGGCGGGAGCCTGCTCGCGGTCGCCGAGGAACTCGCCGACCAGGAGCTCAACCTGTACGCCGCGGAGGCCGCCGCCGGCGCCGTCACCCTGCTGCGGGGGATCCGCTCGCCGCAGACGCCGCGGGCCGCGCAGCGCCTCGCCGAGCTGCGGACGCTCTGCCCGACCGCAGCCACGCCCGCGCTGGTCGTGCCGCAGCCGATGCTCACCGGCCGGGAGCGGCAGATCGCCCGGCTGGCCGCCGCCGGCGTGCCGTCGAAGGAGATCGCGGACCAGCTGTACCTGTCCTCCCGTACCGTCGACAACCACCTCATGCGGGTCTACGCCAAGCTCGGTGTGACCGGGCGCGCAGAACTGGCCGCGGCCCTGCGCTCCCTGCCGCCCGAGGAATGAATAGGCTGGGCGGCGTGATCACGAGCTCGCTGCTGACCGACCACTACGAGCTGACGATGCTGTCGGCGGCGCTGCGCGACGGGACGGCGTCGCGCAGCTGCGTCTTCGAGGTGTTCGCCCGCCGCCTGCCCACCGGCCGGCGCTACGGCGTCGTCGCGGGCACCGGGCGGCTCATGGAGCACCTGCGGTCGTTCCGATTCTCGCCCGAGGACATCGAGTTCCTGGTCGGCCGCGGGATCGTGGCGCCGGAGACGGCCGAGTGGCTGGAGCGGTACCGCTTCACCGGCGACATCGACGGCTACGCCGAGGGTGAGCTGTTCTTCCCCGGCTCGCCGATCCTCACCGTCAGCGGCACCTTCGCCGAGTGCGTGGTGCTGGAGACGCTGATCCTGTCGATCCTCAACCACGACAGCGCGATCGCCGCCGGCGCCGCCCGCATGGTCACCGCCGCCCGCGGCCGCGCGGTGATCGAGATGGGCTCCCGCCGCACCCACGAGGAGGCCGCGGTCGCCGCGGCGCGCGCCGCCTACCTGGCCGGCTTCGCGTACACCTCCAACCTGGAGGCCGGCCGGCGCTACGGCATCCCGACCACCGGCACCGCCGCGCACGCCTTCACGCTGCTGCACGACACCGAGCAGGCGGCGTTCGCCTCGCAGGTCGCGACCCTCGGCAAGCAGACCACGCTGCTGGTGGACACCTACGACATCGCCCAGGGCATCCGCAACGCGATCGCCGTCGCCGGCCCGGACCTGCGCGCCGTGCGCATCGACTCGGGCGACCTGTCCGTGCTCGCCGCGCACTCACGGGCCCTGCTGGACTCCCTCGGCGCGACCGAGACCCAGATCATCGTCTCCGGCGACCTGGACGAGTACGCGATCGCCGCCCTGGCCGCCGAGCCCGTCGACGCGTACGGTGCCGGCACCGCGGTCGTCGTCGGCTCCGGCGCCCCGACCGCCGGCCTGGTCTACAAGCTGGTCGAGGTCGACGGCCGCCCGGTGGTCAAGCGCTCCGAGAACAAGGGCACCGTCGGCGGCCGCAAGACCGCCGTGCGCCGGCACAAGCCGACCGGCACCGCCACCGAGGAGATCGTGGTGTCCATGGGCGCCCCGGCGCCCGAGGCGAACGACCGCGCCCTGCAGCGGGCCTTCGTCCGTGGCGGCGACGTGGTGCCCGACCTGCCCGACCTGGCCGCCTCCCGCGAGCACCTGCGCCAGTGCCTCATCTCCATCCCCTGGGAGGGGCTCAAGCTGTCCGCCGGTGACCCGGCGGTTCCCGTCCAGATGCTTGGGGGCTCCGCATGACGCGCGCTTTGATCATCGTCGACGTCCAGAACGACTTCTGCGAGGGCGGCTCCCTGGCCGTCGGCGGCGGCGCGTCCGTCGCCGCGGCGATCTCCGCCGCGGTGGCCGGCGGGTCGTGGGACCACGTCGTGGCCACCCAGGACCACCACATCAACCCCGGCACGCACTTCGCCGAGACGCCCGACTACGTGTCCACCTGGCCCGTGCACTGCGTGGTCGGCACCGGCGGCGTCGACCTGCACCCGTCACTGGACGTGTCCCGGGTCGAGGCCGTGTTCACCAAGGGCGAGTACGAGGCGGCGTACTCCGGCTTCCAGGGTTCCTCGTCCGGCGTCGATCTCGCGTCGTGGCTGCGCGCCCGCTCCGTCACCGACGTCGACGTGGTCGGCATCGCCACCGACCACTGCGTGCGAGCGACCGCCATCGATGCCAAGCGCGCGGGATTTGTTACATCCGTGCTGCTGGACCTCACGGCGGGGGTTGCCCGGCCCACGGTGGACGCCGCCCTGGCCGAGCTGCGCGCGGCAGGTGTCACGCTCGTCGGTGAACCGGTCGTGGCGACAAGCTGACCATCCGGCGGATGGCACGTATCTGGACTTGCCGTGTAACAAGCGACGTGTACCGTCATCCCGGCAAGCGGTTCCGCACCCGATGTGAGAACTCCTCACGTCACAACGTAAGGACCACCTACACGGAGCGTGGCGAAAAAGATGAGACTTCGCTACGCTTGCGGGACCTCGAAGGGTCGTCCATGGTGGACGGCTCAGCACCAGGAGGGTCACGTGAAGTTGTCGATCGATACCCGCCCTGCAGATCAGCGAGAAGCAGCGCTGAGCCTGAGCGGCGAAATCGACTATGAGACCGCTCAGGAGCTCCGCACAGCGGTGAGTTCAGTGCTCGACGGCAACATCGACACACTCATCATCGACCTCGCCGGCGTCACGTTCCTCGACTCCACCGGCATCGGCACCCTCGTGGTCGCCAAGCGCATCTGCCACAGCATGGGCGTCAAGCTGCACATCCGCCGCCCTAACCCGTTCATCGCGCGACTGTTCGCGGTGGTCGGCGTCAGCGACGTCCTCGGTGTCCCGATCCCGCCGGGCACCGTCTCAGGCCGGCTCCCGCAACCCCGCGAGCGCACCGTCATCCAGCCCGCCTGACCCTGACCAGCACAAGCGGCGTGGACCTTGGAACCCGCACGTCCAAGGTCCACCGCTTGCAGTCCGCACCACTTCCGCTCCGCTCCTGTCGCACTGCGTGACCACTCGACTGCCGTCCGCTCGTGGGCGATTCGTCTACGTTGCGGCGATTCACCCGTCCGCGTGAATCATCTCTTCTCCAGTTACTCGCCGTCGCCACCACGGGCCTCGGGATTGCCGCGCCCGATACGGACAATGGTGCGTTTTTGACCACCTCGGCGACCGCCCGGCGGGACCGCGCGCTGGGACCGTCCGCCGGCTTCCGGACGGCGCCGGGACCGCCGTGGATGACCGCTGCGGACTGCGCCGCCGCCTTGTCGCGCCGGGAGCGCTGGACCCGAACAAACGGGAGCGCCAGAACGGAACAAGGGCGACAAATCCGGCACCCCGCTCCACCGCACCACTCCCCCGCTGGCGGCTCCGCCCCCGATGGCCAGCGACCCCCTCTACGGCCGCTGCAAGGCCCGACGACGGCCGAACGCCGCCCACTGCGCCTGGGGTGACAACCGGGCCCGTTGGGACGGCAGAGGCGACTACGGCGGCCTGCGCCCCGCTGACCTTGAAACATCATGCTGCGCCCAGCGGCGTCGCCCACATGGCGGCAGAGCGCCGAGGTCCTCGACAGCGCTGACGGCAGCCGTTGAACGAGCGCCCAGGCCCGACGGCAACAGGCCGAGACGGCGGGACCACCCCGCGGCGGGGCGTCGAGGAAACAGCCGGGCGCGTGGCGTGGCAGAGCCGACGCCTCAGGTCAGGAACGACGCCGGCCGCGGCCAACCACGCCGCGCGGCGAGCCAAGAGCATCCCCGGCCACCGCCGGCAACGCCGACGCCCCCGTCAAGAACGAACCCGAACACGGCCGCCGCCGGCCGGGGATTGCGACGGTCCGAGCTGCCAGTGGTCGGGCCGGCCCCGAGGCGGCGGAGTTGGCTCCGCTCCTCGGAGATGGCGCCTCCCGTCGGCCTCCCGGCTGGCACACGGGCACACCCGGCGGCGAGGGCGTCCAGGAAACGGCCCGGCGCGCGAACCGGCAGCACCGACGCTCCAGGTCAACCACAGCGCCCGCCACACGCCGGCAGCACGGACGCCCTGGGCGTCAACAGCACCCACCACACGCCGGCAGCACGGACGCCCTGGTCGTCAACAGCACCCACCACATACCAGCAGCACGGACGCCCTGGGCGTCAACAGCGCCCGCCACATACCAGCAGCACGGACGCCCTGGTCGTCAACAGCGCCCGCCACACGCCGGCAGCGCAGACGCCCTGGTCGTCAACAGCGCCCGCCACACGCCGGCAGCACGGACGCCCTGGTCGTCAACAGCACCCACCACACACCAGCAGCACGGACGCTCCGGGCGTGAACAGCGTCCGCCACGGCCGGCGGCGCCGAGCTCTTCGTCAAGAACAGCCACGACAGCCCCGGACAGGGAGCAGCCCCGGCCACGGCGGCCGCGGAGCGGCTGCGGTGGTCGGGGCTGCCGGTGGTCGAACCAGGCCCGGAGGCGGCGGGGTTAGCGCTGCTCCTCGTAGGTGGCGCCGCCGTCCGCCTCGTGGCTGAGGGGGCGGGCACCGCCGGGCGGCGGGGCGTCCAGGGAGTGGCCGGGCGCGTGGGCCGGGAAGCGGGCGTCGAAGGCCGGGCGCTCCGAGCGGATGCGGGGCATGCTGTCGAAGTTGCGCAGCGGGGGCGGGCACGAGGTGGCCCACTCCAGCGACATGCCGTGGCCCCACGGGTCGTTGACCTCGACGACGCGGCCGGTCTTGTAGGACTTCCACACGTTCCAGAGGAAGGGCAGCGTGGAGAGGCCGGTGATGAACGAGCCGATGGTCGAGATCGTGTTGAGCGTGGTGAAGCCGTCGGACTGCAGGTAGTCGGCGTAGCGGCGGGGCATGCCCTGCGTGCCGAGCCAGTGCTGCACCAGGAACGTGGTGTGGAAGCCGATCGTGGTGAGCCAGAAGTGGACCTTGCCGAGGCGCTCGTCGAGCATGCGGCCGGTCATCTTCGGGAACCAGAAGTAGACGCCGGCGTATACGGCGAACACGATCGTGCCGAACAGCACGTAGTGGAAGTGGGCGACCACGAAGTACGTGTCGGACACGTGGAAGTCGATCGGCGGGCTGGCGAGCAGGACGCCGGAGAGGCCGCCGAAGAGGAAGGTCACCAGGAAGCCGATGGCGAAGAGCATCGGTGTCTCGAAGGTGATCTGGCCCCGCCACATGGTGCCGATCCAGTTGAAGAACTTCATGCCGGTCGGCACGGCGATGACGAAGCTCAGGAACGAGAAGAACGGCATGAGGACCTGGCCGGTCGCGAACATGTGGTGCGCCCACACGCTCATCGACAGGGCGCCGATCGCGATGGTCGCGCCGACGAGGCCCTTGTAGCCGAAGACCGGCTTGCGGCTGAAGACCGGGATGACCTCCGTGATGATGCCGAAGAACGGCAGCGCCACGATGTAGACCTCGGGGTGGCCGAAGAACCAGAACAGGTGCTGCCAGAGCATCGCGCCGCCGGTCTCGGCGTCGTACACGTGCGCACCGAGGCGGCGGTCGGCCTCCAGGGCCAGCAGCGCGGCGGCCAGGATCGGGAAGACCATGATGACCAGGACGCTGGTGACCAGGATGTTCCACGTGAACATCGGCATGCGGAACATCGTCATGCCGGGCGCGCGCAGCGTCAGGATCGTGGTGATCATGTTGACGGCACCGAGGATGGTGCCGAGGCCGGACAGGACCAGGCCGACGATCCACAGGTCGGCGCCGACGCCGGGCGAGTGGATGATGCTGTTGAGCGGGGCGTAGGCGAACCAGCCGAAGTCGGCGGCGCCGCCCGGGGTGATGAAGCCGATCAGCGTGATCGAGCCGCCGAACGCGTAGAGCCAGTAGGCGAACGAGTTCAGCCGGGGGAACGAGACGTCCGGCGCGCCGATCTGCAGCGGCGTGATGTAGTTCGCGAAGGCGAACACGATCGGCGTCGCGAAGAACAGCAGCATGATCGTGCCGTGCATCGTGAACAGCTGGTTGTACTGCTCCGGGGAGAGGAACTGCAGCCCGGGGCGGGCCAGCTCGGCGCGCATGAGCAGCGCCATGAAGCCGCCGATCAGGAAGAACACGAACGACGTCGTGAGATACATCAACCCGATCTGCTTGGCGTCCGTCGTGCGCAACAGCCGAGCGAACGCCGAGCCCTTGACCGGCTGATGCACCGGCCAAGGCCTGGTGACGATCGGCTTTGGTGCAACGGTGGTCACGAAAGGCCTCCTGAGGCTGTTGAACCCGCTGGCGAGCCAGCTCCGCGAGGTGCCCGCCCGATCAACGGCGCGATCAACACGTCACCTCGGAGGCAGAATAGTCTCCCGGTCCGACACAAAATCGCTGGGGGCACAAGACCTAGCGAGTGGCAGGCGCCGAGCCGCCCGCCGCGCCGAGGTTGAACGTGATGGCGCCGGCCGCGATCGCGGCGAGGACCAGAAGCACGATCCCCCAGAAGATCAACCGGTCCGCCGGTGTCGGCGACTTCCACGCCCCCGCGATCCGCGTCGAGACCGGCACCGTCTCGGGCACCACCTGCGTGACGGCCTCGGCCGGATCGGCGGCGGCCGGGTCCGCGACGGCCGGCGCCGGGGTGCGGACCGGCAGCGCCCGCAGGAGGATCAAGGTCGCGCCGGCGAGCACGAGCAGCACTCCGAGCACAGTGATGATAACGGCAATCCAGTCACGCATCGCGAATCTCCCAGATAGCACCGGACAGGACCGACGCTCGCGAAACCGGACGAAACGACCTTCGGGGTGGCGGCGCGTCGGCGCATCGCCAGGCTAGGAGATCCACGCAGGTCACGCCAGAGCCCCCGGCGGCGTGACGGCCGGTGAAATTTACAGTCGAAACCCCGGTAGCGAAACCTGGCCGCAATCTCGTGTTGACAGTACGGAAACCGTGTATGACGCTCCGGTATGGAAGCGCTCCCAAAATCGACGCCTTGCTATCCGAGGAGGTCGCGATGTCGATTACCGCCGCTGCCGAACACCCCACCCTTGCCCACGTCGCCGCGCTCGCCGGTGTATCTTCCGCCACCGCCTCCCGCGTGCTCAACGGCTCCGCCCGAGTCAGCCCCACCGCCCGCCAGCAGGTCCGTGACGCCGTTGACCGGCTCGGCTACGTCCGACAGCGCGCCGCCCGCGCCGTCGACCGTCGCCCCCGCTCGGTCGCCGCCGTGGTCTGCGAGCCCAACGCACGACTGTTCGCCGATCCGTTCTACTCCCGTGTCCTCGCCGGCGCCAGTGCGGCGTTCGCCGAGCGGGACATGCCCATGCTGCTCGCCGCCGGGGAACGACCGGCGTCACTGCAGCGGTACCTCAGCAGCGGCCACATCGACGGGGTCCTGCTGATCTACTGCCGCAGCAGCCATCCCCTGGTCGTGACGCTGCCGGCGCTCGGCGTGCCGGTCACGCTCATCGGCCGGCCGCTGCAGACCAGCACCCTGCCGTATGTCGACGCGGACAACCGCGGCGGCGCCCGGCAGGCCGTCGAGCACCTGGCCCGCACCGGCCGCCGGCGCATCGTCACGATCGCCGGCCCGCCGGACGTGTCCGCGGGCGTCGACCGGCTGGCCGGGTTCCGGGAGGGCCTGGAGCGGGCCGGGCTGGAGCCGGGCCCGATCGCCTACGGCGACTTCACCCGGCCGGCCGGCGTGCACGCCATGACGCGGCTGCTGGACCACCGGCCGACCCTCGACGCGGTGTTCGCCGCGTCGGACCTGATGGCCGTCGGGGCGCTGCACGCGCTGCGGCAGGCGGGGCGGCGGGTGCCGGAGGACGTCGCCGTCATCGGCTTCGACGACCTGCCGCTCGCGGCGTTCACCCAGCCGCCGCTCACCACGATCAAGCAACCGGTCGAGGAGATCGGCGCCGCGGCGGCCCGCCAGCTGCTCGCGCTCATGAACGGCGAGCAGCCGGAGGCGTCCCCGGTGCTGCCCACGACCCTGGTGCGGCGGCAGTCGGCATGACCGGCCCGCAGCGGGCCACGGCCGGCGTGCATCCAAACGGTGCCGCGCCGACGAACAGAAGGGTATGCGACAGCTACTGGAGGCGGCCCGGTCCTTGGACACCGGCACGGTCGCGCGCACCGTCCGGGAGCTGATGGAGGCGCGTGGCGTGATGGAGGTCTGGACCGGGGTGTGCGTCCCGGCGCTGCACGAGGTGACAGGGGACGTCGCCGTCGAGCACGCGCTGAGCCAGGGCGTCGCACACGGTCTGGACCTCGTCAGCGCGCCGCGCCACGACGACATCAGGACCAACCACGTCCTGCTGGCGTGCGCGCCCCGCGAGGCACACTCGCTGCCGCTGCGCGCCCTGGCCGCGGCCCTGTTCGAGCGGCGCATCGGCACCTTCCTGCTCGGCGCGGAGGTGCCGTGGAGCGCGCTGCGGGCCGCGGTGCGGCGCACGGTGCCCGGCACCGCGATCGTGTGGTCGCAGCAGCCGGGCACCGCCGACCCGGCCTCGCTGCTCGCCCTCGCCGACCGGTTCCCGGGCACCCGGTTCGCCGCGGCCGGGCCCGGCTGGGACCCCGTGCCGGCCGGGCTGGCCCACCTCACCTCGATCGAGGTCGCTGTTTCCGCCTGTGTACCGGTAGCCGCCGGTCGGGCTCCCGACGCGCAGTGGTCCTCCTGACACGAACCCGCTAGCGTGCCGGGCATGATCGAGGTGGGCCCGCCCGCGTACACCGGGAAGCGCAGGGCCGGCATCGACGGTCAGCCACGCTTCGTGTTCGCCGCGGTGCTCGTCGTCGTCGCGCTGGTGGTCGTGCTGCTGCGGGTCCTGACCGGCGGCGCCCCGCAGCCGGAGGACCGCCTGTCGGCCGAGCCGCCGGGCCCCCTCGTGCCGACCGGCCGGGCCGCCACTGCCGCCACGACCGGGCCGGCGAGCCCCGCCGGTTCCGCCGGTCCCAGGCCGGGCCACAGCGCGTCGCCGTCGGCGTCACCGGCCGCGTCCGCCGCGCCGTCCACGTCCGTGTCCGCGCCGGCGCCGGCCCAAAGTTCGCCGTCGGCGCCCGGCTCGCCGAGCGCCACCGGTACCGCGGCGACATCCATCGAGGCGGAGGCGGCGGCGAACCGCAGGCCCAGCCAGATGACCGTGCGGGAGGTCTCGACCGCCTCCGGCGGCCGGGCCGTCACCGGCATCGGCAACAACCGGACCCTGACGTTCACGGGCGTCACCGCCCAGCGGGCCGGCGAGGTCACGCTCACCGTCGGCTACCTGTCCACCGAGGACCGCTCCTGCTGGCTGCGCGCCGGGCGCGGCAACTGGCAGCAGGTCCGTTTCCCGTCCAGCGGCGCGTGGGACCGGGTCGCGACCGTCACGCTCACCGTGCGCCTCGAGGCGGGCCAGAACACGATCGAGGCCGGGAACACCACCGGCAGATGGTGCCCCGACCTCGATCGCATCACCGTTGCCCCCCGCTGACCACCCCAGCCGCGGCAACATGTTGATGTGCAACGTTTGGCGTGACCGTGCGCCGGGTGGACCATCCAGGGAGGCTTCCGGTTTTGTCCGGCGCCGGTCACATCCCAAATACTGCGGGGCGGACCTGAGTCGCACCCGTAATCGCGCTGGGAAGTTCCTGGTAATAGGGTCGCCGCCATGGCGTTCTTCGACCTGCCCCTCGCCGAGCTGCGGCAGTACCGCTGCGCGACGCCCGAGCCCGCCGACTTCGACGCGTTCTGGGCCGCGACCCTCGACGAGGCGCGCGAGCTGGCCGCGCCGGCCGTCCTGACCCCGGTCGACACCGGTCTGCGGGCGGTCGACACCACCGACGTGACGTTCACCGGGTTCGGCGGCCAGCCGGTCAAGGCGTGGCTCAACCGTCCCGCCGGCGCCGAGGGCCCGCTCCCGGTCGTCGTGGAGTTCATCGGGTACGGCGGCGGCCGCGGCTTCCCGCACGACTGGCTGCTCTGGTCCGCGGCCGGGTACGCGCACCTGGTGATGGACACGCGCGGCCAGGGCGGCGGCTGGCGGGCCGGCGACACCCCGGACCCGGACGGCTCGGGGCCGCAGTCGCCGGGCTTCCTGACCCGCGGCGTGCTGGACCCGAAGACGTACTACTACCGCCGCCTGATCACCGACGCGGCGCGGGCCGTGGAGACCGCCCGGGCGCTGCCGTTCGCGTCGCAGGTGCTGGTCAGCGGGATCAGCCAGGGTGGCGGCCTGGCCCTCGCCGCGGCCGGCCTGACCGAGGTCGACGGCGTCGTGGCGGGCGTGCCGTTCCTGTGCGACATCCGCCGCGCGGTGACGATCACCGACCGGACGCCCTACGCCGAGTTCGCCGCCTTCTGCCGGCTGGACCCGGCCCGGGCCGCCCGCGCCCTGTCCACCGTGGACTACGTGGACGGGGTGCACTTCGCCGCCCGCGTCACGGCCCCGGCGCTGCTGTCGGCGGCCCTGATGGACCTGACGTGCCCGCCGTCGACGGTGTTCGCGGCGTACCACGCGCTGCGCGGCCCGAAGGAGCTGGAGCTGTACGAGTGGGACGGCCACGACGGCGGCCAGGGCCACTTCTCCGCCCGCTCGGTCACCTTCGCCAACACCCTGCTGGGCCGCTGAGCCGGCGTCCGGCCGGGCAGGCGGGGTCAGGCCACGCGCAGTGACTGGCCGAGGGTCTCCACGACGTCGCCGCGGTGCAGCTGCCGGCCGCGGCGGGTGTCGACCTCGCCGTTGACGGTCACCTCGCCGTAGGCGATGAGGTCCTTGCCCTCCCCGCCGGTCTCCAGCACGTCGGCGAGCTTCAGGAACTGACCCAGCCGGATCATGTCCCCACGGATCTGGACGTCTCTCATCGGGCATGCTCCAGCAGCGTCAGCATCTCGGGCAGGTTGAAGAAGCGGGCCGTGTCCAGCGCCGACTGGGCGCCCGCGGCGGGGTCCGCGCCGGCCGCCAGCAGCGCCCGCACCGACGCCTCCGACCGGCGGAAGACGGCCGCGGCGAGCGCGGTCTGGCCCCGGTCGTTGACCCGGCCGGCGTCCGCGCCGCGGGCCAGCAGCGCCTCGACCACCGGCGGATGGTCGTGGTACGCGGCCAGGATCAGCAGCGTGTCGCCCTTGTCGTTGGTCAGGTTCACCGGCAGCCCGGCGTCGACGCTGGCCGCCAGCTCGCCGGCGTCGCCCGCGCGGGCCAGGTCGAACATGCGGTGCGCGAAGTCGAGGACGTCGGCGTCGATCGGTTCACTCACGCCAGCAGCGTAGCTGTCGGGCAGCCGACCGCCGGGCGCCGAACCCGCACCCGCCGCCCGCCGTGTCACCGGGCAACGCTGCGAACAAGGAGACCCGAACATGCGCAAGCTCGTCCTGACCATCGCGGTGGCCGCCGCGGCCGCCCTGTCGCTGAGCGCCTGCGACTCGATCGACCTGACCAAGCAGGGCCAGGCCGCGCAGGCGCCCGCGGCGGCCGACGGCACCGAGGCCGCCGCCGCGCAGACCAGCGCCGCCGCGCAGCCGTCGGCCGCCGCGAGCGTGACCGGGGTGAAGGTCCACGAGGACGCCACGCTCGGCAAGGTGGTGACCGACTGGAAGGGCTGGACCCTGTACCGCTTCGAGAAGGACACCCCGAAGCCGCCGAAGTCCAACTGCGAGGCGGACTGCCTGACCAAGTGGCCCTACGTCCCGTACGTCGAGAACATGAAGATCGAAGGCGTCGACCAGAAGCTGATCGGCAAGGTCACCCGCAGCGACGGCGCGCTGCAGCTGACCATCAACAGCTGGCCCGCGTACCGGTTCGCCGGCGACACGAAGGTCGGCGAGACCAAGGGCCAGGGCGTGGGCGGCGTGTGGTTCGCCTTCACGCCCGAGGGGAAGAAGGCCCAGGCCGTGACCGGGGACAGCGGCAACGGCGGGTACTGAACCCCTCCGCACCGCGGCGGCGCCGGCTCCACCCCCCTTGGGAGCCGGCGCCGCCGTGTTGTGCGGATCTCGTGACGAGGGCCGCTGCGCCGCTCCGGAGGGTCCTACGCTGCGGGCATGACCACACGGCGCAAGATCCGCGTCTGGCTCGTACTCTTCCTCATCGGCCTGGTGGCCAGCGGCGTGACCGCGTTCCCCCTGGAGCACGAGGTGCACTGGCTGCGGTCGCTGCTCGACCGCTCCGGCGCCGCGCCCGACGCCCTCGTCGCGTGGATCGACCGGGTCGACCAGGGCATCACGGAGACCAACGACCGCTATCCGTTCATCATGTACGGCACCGACTGGCTGGCCTTCGCGCACCTGGTGATCGCCGTCGCGTTCTGGGGGCCGCTGCGGGACCCGGTGCGCAACATCTGGGTGATCGAGTTCGGGATGATCGCGTGCGTCGGCGTGGTGCCGCTGGCGCTGTTCGCCGGGCCGGTGCGGGGCATCCCCGGCTGGTGGACGGTGCTGGACATCTCCTTCGGCGTGTTCGGCATCGTGCCGCTGCTCGTCGTCCGGCGGCTGGTCAAGCGCCTGGAGCGGGAGGAGCGGCAGGACGACAACCAGCTTGCTCCCGAAAAAGCGTTGCCGACCCTCGGCGGCCGTGGCTAGGTTGGTCGTACACGGGAAAGGAGGTGGTCCAACGTTGTGTAGCAATGGGACTCGTGAGGTGACTGTCCGCTAGCCGCCGTCCTCTGGACTCGCATTTCGTGCGGCCGCCCGGATGGCGGCACGGCGAATACGAGGCAGTTTCCCAGCCCCCGAGGCTTTCCGGTGTCAGTCCAGCCGGCCCGCGCGCAGCCAGCGCAGGAACCTCGGGGGCTGTTCCATATCCTGGTGCGCATGATCTCCGCCGACCGTCTGCGCGGCCATGTCGCCGCCCTCGTCGCGCACGGGCCGCGCTGCGGCGACCTGCCCGGCGTGCCCGCCGCGCTGCGGTACATCACCGACGAGCTCAGCGGGCTGGGCCTGGTGGTGCGGGTCGAGCGGTATGGCGGCGAGCTGCACGACGTGAACCTCGTCGCGGAGATCGAGGGCGGCACGTCCGACGACGCGGTCGAGCTGGTGGCGCACTGGGACACCGTGGAGGGCACCCCCGGCGCCGACGACAACGCCAGCGGCGTGGCCGGCGTCCTGGAGGCCGCCCGGGCGCTGCGCGACCTGGACCTGCCGGCCCGCACGATCCGCTTCTGCCTGTTCGGCGGCGAGGAGGACGGGTTCCGGGGCAGCACCGCCCACGTCCGGCAGATCACCCCCGACACCGAGTCGATCGTGTTCGAGATGATCGGGCGGACGTCCGCGACGCAGTCGGCGCCGTCGTTCCTGCTGGACCCGCCGACGGTCGGCGACTTCATCGCGCTGATCGCCGACACCGCCTCGGCCGGCCTCGCCGACGCGTTCGCGTCCGCCGCCGGCCCGCACCTGCCGACGTTCCCGCTGGTCATGCCGACCGAGGCGATGGAGGTCGTGCTGCGCAGCGACCACGTGCCGTACTGGTCGACCGGGCGCCGGTCGCTGCTGGTCACCGACACCGCCGAGTTCCGCGTCCCGGAGTACCACGAGGCGACCGACACCCTCGACCGGCTCGACCTGGACTTCGCGGCCAAGGTGACCGCCGCCGCCGTCCGGACCGTCACCCGCCTGGCCGGCTGAACCCCGGCAAGATAGTGATTCAGATCACTGCCGTCTGGGCATGGGTCGGGCATGGAGCGCGACAAGACCCGATACCTGTACCTGGCGGTGATCGTCGCCGTGGCCGCCGGCATCGCCGTGGGGCTGCTCTGGCCGGACGCCGCCAAGGAGCTCAAACCCATCGGTGACGGCTTCGTCAACCTGATCAAGATGATGATCAGCCCGATCATCTTCTGCACGATCGTGCTGGGCATCGGCTCGATCCGCCAGGCGGCGAAGGTCGGCCGGGTCGGTGGGCTCGCGCTGGGCTACTTCCTGGTGATGTCGACCGTCGCCCTGGCGATCGGCCTGCTGGTCGGCAACCTGATCCACCCGGGTGCCGGTCTCGACCTCACCGACGCCGCCCGGGCGGCCGGGGACAAGGCCGCGGGCTCGGCGCCGAAGGGCACCGTCGAGTTCCTCCTCAGCGTCATCCCCGCCACCCTGTTCTCGTCGCTGACCAGCGGGTCGGTGCTGCAGACCCTGCTCGTCGCGCTCCTGGTCGGCTTCGCGGTGCAGACGATGCCGTACGGCGACCGCGTCCTGCGCGGCGTCTCCCTGCTGCAACGGCTGGTGTTCCGGATCCTGGCGATGATCATGTGGGTGGCGCCGGTCGGCGCGTTCGGCGCGATCGCGGCCGTGGTCGGCGCGACCGGCTGGAAGGCCCTCGCCGGCCTGGCGCAGATCATGCTCGGCTTCTACGCCACCTGCCTGATCTTCGTGCTGCTCGTCCTGGGCCCGCTGCTGCGGATCGTCACCGGGCTGAACCTGCTCAAGCTGCTGCGGTACCTCGCCCGGGAGTTCCTGCTCATCCTCTCGACCTCCTCGTCGGAGTCGGCGCTGCCGCGGCTGATCGCGAAGATGGAGCACGCGGGGGTGTCCCGGGCGGTGGTCGGGATCACGGTGCCGACCGGGTACTCGTTCAACCTCGACGGCACGGCGATCTACCTGACGATGGCGTCGCTGTTCATCGCCGACGCGCTCAACCAGCCGCTGTCGCTCGCGCAGCAGGTGTCGCTGCTGGTGTTCATGATCGTGGCGTCGAAGGGCGCGGCCGGAGTGACCGGCGCGGGCCTGGCGACCCTGGCCGGCGGCCTGCAGGCGCACCGGCCGGCGCTCGCCGACGGGGTCGGGCTGATCGTGGGCATCGACCGGTTCATGTCCGAGGCCCGGGCGCTGACCAACTTCGCCGGCAACGCGGTCGCGACGCTGCTGGTCGGCGCGTGGTCCGGCGAGCTGGACCGGGGCCGGGCGGCGCTGGTGCTCGACGGCGGCGACCCGTTCGACGAGCGCAGCATGCTGCCCGACAGCGACGAGGAGGACGCGGCCGCCAACCGGGCCGACGCCGCTGACGGGGACGGCCCGGATGCCGGCGGGCCGGACACCGCGGCGCCGGCCGGCGCGGCGGTCGCCGGCGGCGCGCCGGGTGGCGACGCGCGGGCGGGGGCGCCGAAGCGCGTGTGACAGCATCCCTTGGTGAGCTCGACGCCCATCCGGCTGCTGATCGCCGACGACCAGGCACTCGTCCGCGGCGCCCTCGCCGCGCTGCTGGACCTGGAGCCCGACCTGACGGTGGTGGCCGAGGTCGGGCGCGGCGACGAGGTCGTCGCGGCGGCCCGCGAGCACCGGCCCGACGTGGCCCTGCTCGACGTGGAGATGCCCGGCATCGACGGCATCACCGCGGCCGCCGCGCTGCGCAAGGCGATGCCGGGCTGCAAGGTGCTGATGGTGACCACGTTCGGCCGGCCGGGATACCTGCGCCGGGCGATGGCGGCCGGGGCGTCCGGCTTCGTGGTCAAGGACACCCCGGCGCGGCAGCTCGCCGACGCCGTGCGGCGCATCGCCGCCGGGCTGCGGGTGGTCGACCCGACCCTGGCCGCGGAGACCCTCGCCAGCGGCGACAGCCCGCTGACCCCGCGGGAGGCCGACGTGCTGCGCGCGGCCCGGGAAGGCGGCACGGCCGCCGACGTCGCCGGGCAGCTCGGCCTGTCCGAGGGCACGGTGCGCAACCATCTGTCGTCGGCGATCGGCAAGACCGGCGCCAGGACCCGGGCCGAGGCGGTACGTCTCGCCGACGAGAACGGTTGGTTGTAAGGAGCAACCAGTAGGGTGGTCGCATGACGGCACTTCTGGCGAGCGGTCGCGACGCGGATGTCTACGCGCTCGACGAGCGGCGGGTGCTGCGGCGCTACCGGCTCGGCGGCGACGTGACCGCGGAGGCGTCCGTCATGCGGTATGTCGCCGACCACGGTTACCCGGTCCCGCGCGTGTACGAGGCGAGCGGCGCCGACCTGATCCTGGAGCGGCTGGACGGCCCGACGATGCTGCAGGCCCTCGCCGACGGCTCGCTCGACCTCCGCGACGGCGGGACCGTCCTGGCGGACCTGCTCGAGCGGCTGCACAAGGTCCGCGTGCGCGCCGCGAAGGACCCCGGCACCCGGATCCTGCACCTCGACCTGCACCCGGAGAACGTGGTGATGACCGAGGGCGGACCGGTCGTCATCGACTGGCGCAACAGCACCGAGGGGCCGCCGGAGCTGGACGTGGCGATGAGCGCCCTGATCGTCGCCCAGGTCGCGATCGAGCCGGGGCACGCGTTCGCGGAGCAGGCCGAGGTGTTCCTCGACGTGCTGCTGTCGTGCACCCGCGACAACCCGCTGTCCCAGCTGGAGGCCGCGGTGCGCCGCCGGGCCGCCGACCCGGCGCTGACCCCGGCGGAGCAGTCGCACCTGCACGAGGCGGCGATCCTCGTCACCACCATCTGCCGCGCCCACCACTGACCGCGCCCACCACTGACCGCGCCCACCACTGACCGCGCCCACCACTGACCGCGCCCACCACTGACCGCGCCCACCACTGACCGCGCCCGCGCCGGAACTCTTCGTCCGGCAGGTCGACATCGGCGTCGCCGAGATGGACGTCGCCGTCGGCGACCAGTTGAGCACCACCCGCGTCGTGGTCGAGCACGCCACCGCGACCGACGGCCGCGGCGGCCCCGACCGGCAGCTGCTGCTCGTGTACGGCGCCGAGGAGACCCCCGCGGTCGCCGAGGCCCTGCTCCGCGCCGCCGAGACGGCGACCGCACCCTAGAGCGCCGGAGACCTCGACCACACGTATATTGTTGAGCGCTCAACTACTTGCTACATTCGATGCATGACACCACTGCCCGAGCTGGACCGACACCTCGCCACCGCGATCCCGGCCAGCCGGGATCAGCGCATCTGGACGCCCGAAGACGGCGCCCTGCCCAGCATCTACCTCAGCCACGGCGCACCGCCGCTGCTGGAGGACGGCCCGTGGATGCGGGAGCTGTTCGACTGGGCCGCCGGCCTGCCCAAGCCGAAGGCCGTCCTCATCGTCAGTGCCCACTGGGAGTCCGCGCCGCTGAGCCTTTCCAGCTCAGCGGCCGGCACCCCGCTGGTCTACGACTTCGGCGGGTTCGCCCCGCACTTCTACCAGTTGCGGTACGCCACCCCCGACGCGTCCGACCTCGCCCGGCGGGTCGCCGCCGCGATGCCGGACTCCGAGCCGGTGCACGAGCACCGCAGCCGCGGCCTCGACCACGGCGCCTGGGTGCCGCTGATGGTGATGTACCCGCTCGGCGACGTCCCCGTGCTGCAGCTGAGCCTGCCGACCCACGACCCGGACCGGCTGCTGGAGCTGGGCCGGCGGCTGCGCCCGCTGCGCGAGGAGGGCGTGCTCGTCATCGGCTCCGGGTTCATGACGCACGGCCTGCCGTTCCTGCGTCGCGAGCACTGGCTCGGCGCCGGCGGCCCGCCCGGCTGGTCCACCGACTTCGACGCCTGGGCCGCCGAGGCGCTCGCCAAGGGCGACGTCGACACCCTGTCCAGGTACGCGAGCCAGGCGCCGGGCATGCCGTTCGCCCACCCGACGGCCGAGCACTACACGCCGCTGTTCGTCACGCTCGGCGCCGCCGACCGGCCCGACGCGCCTGCCGGCTCGGTGATTGACGGCTACTTCATGGGCCTGTCGAAACGATCGGTGCAGGCGGACGCTACCGTCTAGCCCGTGGCCTACTTGATCTCCGTCAACGCCGGCACCCCGACCCCGACCGAGCACTCCAGCGTCCCGATGACCGGCATCGACAAGCGCCCCGTCGACGGCCCGGTCCTCGTGCTGGTGCCCGGTCCGGAGGGCACCGCGCCGACCGGGATCGCCGGCGACGTGGTGTGCGACGTCCGCGTGCACGGCGGCCCGGACAAGGCGGTCTACGCGTACGCGCGGGAAGACCTCGACCGGTGGGCGGCCGAGCTCGGCCGGGAGCTGTCCGGCGGGATCTTCGGGGAGAACCTGACCACGTCCGGGCTGGACGTCACCGGCGCCCGGATCGGCGAGCGCTGGCGCGTCGGCGGCGAGGTGCTGCTGGAGGTGGCCTCGCCGCGGATCCCGTGCCGCACGTTCGCGGCCTGGCTCGGCGAGGCCGGCTGGATGCGCCGCTTCACCGAGCGGGCGGAGCCCGGCGCCTACCTGCGCGTGCTGCGCACCGGCTCGATCCGGGCCGGCGACCCGGTCGAGGTGGTGCACAGCCCGGCGCACGACGTGACGATCGGGTTGGCGTTCCGGGCGCTCACGGCCGAGCCGGAGCTGCTGCCGCGGCTGCTGGCCGCGGACGAGCTGCCCGAGCGCACCAAGGAGAAGGTGCGGGCCAGGATCAGCCGGTAGGCAGCACCAGGGCGTACGCCCGGGGGAAGCCCAGCCGCGGGATCCGGTGCTGCTGGATCTCCTCGATCGCGACCTCCCGCACCTGCCCGGATCCCGGCTCGAAGCAGCGCAGCACGGTCTCCTGCGGGTGCGCGGTGATCAGCACCCAGTGCCGCGGCACGCCCTTGCCGACGAGCATCGCGACCGGCCAGCCGGTGTCCACCGCGGCGCACACGTCGGCGAGGTGGTCCCGGCGGCCGCGGAAGAGCCGCCAGCCGTACCGGGTGCCGAGCTCGGCGGCGTGCGCGGTGATGGTCGCGGCGACGCCCCACGGGGTGGTGCCGAGCTTGCGCGGCCAGATCCGGTTCGCGGCTGCGTGGATGCGGTGCTGCTCGGCGCCGTAGTCGGCGACGCCGTCGGCGTACGCGGGGTCCAGCAGCGCCGACGCCACCATGGCGACGGTGGGTCCACAGGTGAACCCGTCGGTCTGCCGGACCCCGGTCCGCAGTTCGGCGGCGGTGAAATCGACACCCCAGGCAAGCATGCCCAGAGATTAGACCGCCGCGTCAGACCGCGCGAGCGACGGCGATCTTCGTACTGGAGCGCTGGCCCGCCTCGTAGAACATGTACTGGACACCGCCGTCGGTGCCGAACGACGGCGCGGCGGAGCGGTTGTTGTCGGGCGCGCCGGACAGCGCGGCGTGGAAGACGCCGAGGTGGATCTCCTTGTCGAAGTTGTTGCCCACCTCGGTGAGGAACATGTCGCCGGAGCTGCCGTGGTAGACGACGTAGGTGGTGTTGTTGCGGTACAGCAGGTGCGGGCCACTCAGGTCGCTCTGCCCGTCGGCGGCGGGCGAGACGAGCGGGTTGGGGTCGAACTGCCAGGACTTGCCGTCGTTGGACCAGCCCCAGAAGATCCGCCGGCCGCTCTTGAGGCCCATGAAGACCATGACGTAGGTGTTGCCGAGCCCGGCGATGCGGTGCTCGAACACCCGCGCGTAGGTGGTCTCGCTGGTGCCCGGCACCATCGCGGTGGTCAGCACGGTGCCGTAGTAGGTGAAGTGGATGCCGTCGCTGGAGATGGCGAGGCGGGTCGTGGTGTTCTCGCCGTGGTAGTACATGAAGAACTGCCGGGTCGCGGCGTTCCACAGCACGTGCGGCGACGAGACGTGGCTGACCGAGTAGTACGGCGACCAGGTGCGGCTGATGATCGGGTTCGCCGGGTACTCGGTGAACGGGCCGGACAGCGAGTTGCCGTAGGCGAGGCAGATCCCGCCGGGCGCGTCGTGCGGCGCGTAGTAGAGGTAGTAGCGGCCGCGGGCCCCGCTGATCTTGTCGTACATGCCGCGGATGCAGGGGAAGATGAGCTCCCCGGTGGGGTTGTAGGCCAGGCTCGCGGGCAGCGGCTGACCGAGGTACGCGTAGGTGGGGAAGCCCGCGGGGACGGCGGCGTGGGCGGCCTGCGGGGCGATGCTGGGGATGGCGAGTGCGCCGGCCACACCGGCGGCACCGACCAGCACCTGGCGGCGGTTTACAGGTGACATGTGACCGAGTCTCGGCAACACCACACCCGGAGCACAAGAGGGTAATACGTATTATCCACCAGAGCCCTCAACCGCACCCGGACCGCTGCCGATAACCAACCCGTGGAGACGTGGGTCGCCAGGCGGCCGTGGCTGGCCTGGTCGCTGGTCGGTGGCCTGGGCGCGGCCGCCTGCCCGCTGCTGCCCGCCGCCACCTACGCCACCGACCTCGGCGTCGAGCTCATCGGCCTCACCGCGGTCACGATGGTGCTGGTCGGCGTGCGGCGCAACCGGCCGCCGCGGCCGGCGCTGTGGTACTGGTTCGCCGGCGGCCTCGGCATGCTGATCCTCGGTGACGTCACCTGGGCCGTCCACCAGCACGTGCTGGGGCGCACCCCGTTCCCCTCGCTCGCCGACGTGTGCTACCTCGGCGCGAACCCGCTGCTGGCGGCCGGGCTGTGGCTGCTGATGCGCCGGCACGGCCGGGACGTCGCCGGGCTGATCGACGCATCCATCGCCGCCGCCGGCGCCGGCCTGCTGTTCTGGGTGTTCCTGATGCGGCCGGTCGCCGAGGCCGCCGACCTGCCGCTGCCGGCCCGGCTGTGCTCGCTGGCGTACCCGTCGGCGGACGTGCTGCTGCTGGTGCTGCTGGCGCGGCTGCTGGCCGGGCGGGCCGCGAAGACCGCCGGCTTCCGGCTGCTGGCGGCCGGCATGACGCTGATGTTCGGCACCGACGTGGCGTACTCGCTGGTCTCGGCCCACGACATCGTCGCCGGCGGGTATCTCGTCGCGGGGCGGCTACTGTCGTACGTGTGCCTCGGCGCCGCCGCGCTGCACCCGTCGATGCGCGAGCTGGACGAGCCGACCGGCGCGCCCGACACCGCGCTGTCCAGGCGCCGGCTGACGGTGCTGGCGGTCACCTCGCTCATCGCGCCGGCGCTGCTGCTGGTGCAGGGCGCCCTCGGCGGCGACATCGACTGGCTCGCCATCGGGCTGGTCTCGGTGGTGGTGTTCCTGCTGGTGGTGGTCCGCATCGCCGGGCTGGTCGGCAAGGTGCAGGACCAGGCGGACCAGCTCAGCGAGCTGGTCATGCGCGACGACCTGACCGGCCTGCCGAACCGGCGGTACCTGGAGGAGCTGATCCGCGACGAGCTCGACGCCGGCGCCGCCCCGCCGCAGGTCGCGTTCATCGACCTCGACGACTTCAAGCGGATCAACGACGGGCTCGGCCACGCCGTCGGCGACCAGCTGCTCACCGCCGTCGGCAAGCGGCTGTGCGGGGCGCTGCGCCCCGGCGACGTCGTGGCCCGCCTCGGCGGCGACGAGTTCGCCGTCCTCATGCCCGCCACCGGCGCGGCGGCCGCCGACGCGATGGTCGCCGAGCTGGCCGCCGCGCTGCAGGATCCGGTGTTCGCCGGCGACCAGCACCTGCTCGTGCAGGCGAGCATCGGCGTCACCGACGCCGCCGGCACCCGCGACCCGTTCGAGGTGCTGCGCCGCGCCGACGTCGCGATGTACGCGGCGAAGGAGGACAAGGCCCGCCAGCAGCGCTTCCGGCCCGAGCTCGACGAGCGTGCCTCGGCGCACGCCCAGCTCGGCGCGCAGCTGCGCGAGGCCCTCGACCAGGGGCAGTTCCAGCTGGTGTACCAGCCGATCGTGGCCCTGCCGCACGGCCGGATCGTCGGCGTGGAGGCGCTCATCCGCTGGCACCATCCGACGCTGGGCTTCATGAGCCCGGCCGACTTCATCCCGGTCGCCGAGCAGAACGGGCAGATCGTCGAGCTCGGCGCCTGGATCCTGCTGGAGGCGTGCTCCCAGGGCGCGGCATGGCTGACCACGCTCGGCGACGCGGCGCCCGGCAAGGTGTCGGTCAACGTCTCGGCCCGGCAGCTCGCCGAGCCCGACTTCCCGGAGGTGGTCGCCGCGGTCCTGGCCGCGACCGGGTTCCCCGCGGACCGCCTGGCGATCGAGGTGACGGAGACGGCGGTCTTCGGCGGCGGCCGGGCGATCGAGGCCCTCGACGCCGTGCACCAGCTCGGCGTGCGGATCGCGCTGGACGACTTCGGCACCGGCCACTCGTCGCTGGGGCTGCTGCAGACCTGCCCCGTCGACATCCTCAAGGTCGACAAGTCGTTCGTCGACGACATCACGATGGCGGGGCGGCACTCGGTGATCGCCACCGCGCTCATCAACGTCAGCGACGGGCTGAACCTCGACGCGATCGCCGAGGGCGTGGAGACCGCCGAGCAGGCGCGGGAGCTCTACCGCCTCGGGTACCGCTTCGCGCAGGGGTACCACTTCGGCCGCCCGGTCGCGCAGCCCTCCTTCGCCCTGGCGTCCGCCGCGGCGTAGCTACGCGGCAGTGCGCTGCTGGCGGGGCAGGGACCGGGCGGCCGTCCCCGGCAGGACCACGCAGGTGCGGCAGCGGGCCTCGTAGGTGTACGTGCCGTCGTCGGGCAGCGCGGTCGACGGGGCCAGCTCCCGCAGCATCGGCTCGCCGTGCTCGAGGACCTGCGTGTAGACGGCGCTGAACCCGCGGCACACGTCGCAGACCGCCCGCCGGTAGGTCACCGACTCCGGGCCCAGCTCCAGCAGCGCCCGCACCGGCGCGAACAGCTCACCGCGGTGGTCCAGGTCGATGCCGGCGGCGACGACCCTGGTGCCGCGCTCCAGCAGGGTCCGCACGACCGCCATGTCCGCCATCGCGAACATGTGCACCTCGTCGATGCCGACCACGTCGACGTCCTCGTCGAGCGCGGCGGCGAGGGAGCTCGCCTTCACGGTCGCGAGCGCGGCGCCGCTGCGCGACACGACCCCCGCGTCGCGCACGTGCCGGGCGCTCTGGAACACCTTGTGCCGCACGTCGGTGAACTGCAGCGGCGACAGCAGGCTCACCAGCTCGAGGGACTTGCCACTCTTCATCGGCCCGAGGATGACGGTCAGATCCACGGCGGTCAGGCTACCGCGTTGACCAGCGTCGCTCGCACAGGTGTCCGAGCTGCGACCCGCGCCACGGCACCTCCCGCCCACCGCCGGAGCGGGCCACCGGGTCAGGAGCCGGCGAGGGCGAGGTCGGCGCCGGTGCGGATGCCGGGGCCCGCCAGGGTGCTCAGGTTGCCGTCGGCGTCGGCGTGCACGACCCGGGTGCTCGCGTGGTACCGGATGCTGAGGTTCTCCGCGAAGTGCCGCCCGTTGAGCAGGCCACCGGCCGCCATCACGGTGCCGATGTCCAGCGCCCAGTAGCGGTGCCCCTGGTGCCCGTCGCGGTAGTGCACGGCGACCTCGCCGGACAGGTAGGCGTCGTACACGATGCGCACGCCGAGGTTCATGCCGAGCGCGACCACCTCGTCGCCGGGGCGCCCCGGCGGCAGGTCGACGCTCGCGGACTCGATCGTGGCGGTGCCCCACGCGTGGCCGTACTCCATGGCGCCGCCGCCGGCCGGGAACGCGATCGAGTACCGGACCGGGGCGGTCGGGCTGACCCCGTCCGCCGGCGACCACACGTGGGTGGCGGTGCACATCAGCCGGGCGCCGTCCTCGGTCAGCGGCAGGCTCACCGGCATCGAGCCGACACCGGTGACGGAGGCGCTCTGCACGACCAGGGTCGTGGTGACCGGGCACCAGTCGTGCGAGCGGTGCAGGAACCCGTCGAGCTGCGCCAGGTCCGGCGGCTCGCCCAGGCAGGCCGCGACCGCCTCGGCCAGCGCCTCCCCGGACAGGCCGAACAGCTCCGTCTCCGCCTCGGTGACCGGATGGTGGTCGGCGCCGGTCGCGTTGACGCTGGACGAGGCGTAACACAGCCCCGCGATGATCGACAGCTCGATGCCCATGACCGGCCCCCTGGGTTGTAACGCCTCCGTTACGAAGCGTCCCACCCGTTTCGGGGGCACCGGTCGGGAATGCTAAAACCGCACCGAAGAGGGGGTCAGCGACTGCAGCCGCGGCGCCGCCTCCGCCTGCTGCGTCGCCCGCAGGCTGGCCTGCAGGGTGGCACTGAACGCCTCGTCGTCCAGGCTCCGCTTGGAGGACGCGGCCAGGTCCGCCGCCGCGGCGGTCTCCTGCTCGAGGGTCGAGGCCTGCTGGTAGGCGCGGAACAGCCGGTCCCGCACGAGCCTGCGCAGCCGCAGCTGCTGGGCGAACGGGTGCTCGGTCGGGTCCCACCCGTTGCGGTGCATGAGCGCGTCGGCGAGGTGCGCCGCGGAGATCTCCCCCCGCTGGTGCGCGGCGTTGACCATCCGGACCAGATGCTGCCGCCGGGTCGCCGGGTCGTCCTCCGGCAGCGGGAACGCGTTGGCCCGCTCCAGCCGCCGCACCGCCTGCTCGGCCTCCTCGTACGCCCGCCACGCCGCGTCCCGCGTGCGCTGCGCCGCCTCCCACTCCTCGCGCCGCCGGGCCGCCACCACCGAGGTGCGGGACGCCGCGACGGCCAGCTCGTCCCGGTACCGCTGCAGCTCACGCACCTCGGCCTCGCGCTGCTCGAGCGCGAGCCGGCGCTCCCGGGCCGCCTCCGGGTCCCGGACCGCCTTGCGCAGCCTGACCCACCACGACGGCCCGCGCGGCGCGTCCTGGCGCTTCGAGAGGAACGAGAGGATGGCGAACGTGATCACGACGGCGGCGAGCAGCGCGGCCCAGATGGCCAGCGCCTCCCGCATGCCGTGGGCAAGGTCCTGCAGGGCGGCGTCCATGGATGCACCTCGAGGGGGGATCGAGCGGCGAGAGGGGGTCTGCGTCTCAGGCCGAGGTGCGGGGCGGGGCGCGTCCGGCGGCCACGCCCACGGTGACACCGTCAGGAACGACAACAGCAGCGGCCACGGTACGACCAGTGCCCGCAACGGCGCGCGGATACACCGGCTCGGCCCGAAGCCCCACCGCCACGTCCACGACCACCGGCGAGCTGACCCGCACCGCCCCCACCGGCACCGCGGCGACGGCCGTCACCGGGCGATCCACAGTGGACGGCGGCAGCGCCGGGCTGAACCCGGCACCCAGGATCAGCGCGCACAGCGCGAGCACGAACCGCCGCACGCCACGCCGCACCCGGCTGGCTGGCGTAACGACGTACATGACTCAAACATGCCCCTTCGGGGTGAAGGTCGCAACCGGGGGTGACCCGTCACACTCCCCCGCATCGCGCGGCCCCGCGCCGCCGGCTCCCGCCGACCGGTCACCACCAGGAGGTCATGCGCCGTTCGGCCAGCGCGTGGTGGTCAGCAGCGTGGTCTTGCTGATGGGTGGTAGGCCGTCGTCGAGGCCGCGGAGGCGCTGGTAGATGTCGCGCATCTTCGCCCGGTCCGGGATATGTACCGTCGCCACCGCCTTCTCCAGAACGGTGAGTGTGCTGGCCAGGCTGATCGAGCCCACACCCCTGCCGCCGGCCCGCAGCCGCCGTAGACGGTGGATCTCGCCGGTGGCGGCCCGGGCACCAGGCCCGTCGTCGATCAGCACGACAACGCTGGCACCAGCCTCCGCGGCTACGACCGCATGGGCGACCACCATGGTTTCGCCCAGGTCTTTGGAGCGCTCCAGGCGTTCGGCCATGGGCTGCTGGGTTAGCCGGTGCACGACCCTGGCGAGCTCTGGCGTCACATCGTCGGAAAGGACTTGGATCCAGTGTGGGGTCAGCCTTTTCCAAGCCGTCGCAGCCGGACGGAAGCGCTGATCCTGGGCAGCCTTTCGCAGCACCTCGGCCTCTACAGTGGCAGGAGCGCTGAGCCGGCCCAACGAGGCGATGAGAAGCCGCTCCTGGTTGATCGACAAGAAGTTCAGGCCAGGCCCGGCATCGATGATGGGCCGCTGGGTCATCCCGCGTCCAGCTCCGATGCTGCCTCATGGGCATCCTCTGGCACCCGCAACGCGTCCTCCAGCGCACTCAGATCGACCCGGGCGTCAGGTAGCTCATCGGGATCCGCCCAGGTGACCGCCTGCTGCGCGGGAAAGATACCGGCCTCGCGCAGCTCGGCCAACACTTGCGCGGCAGTGATGCCCTGCAAGGTGGCGATCGTCTGCGCGGAGACGACCCCCTCGGTGTAGCCACGGATGGCGCGGGCCAGCAGCCGCTGCGGCGCCCGCCGCTGGTCGGTTTCGGACTGGAGCATGCGGTACTGGTCGCCCCAGCCGAACCGCACGGCGAGCTGGGGAGCCGTCACGGACATCCAGTCGCGTTTGGTGTCGGCGTCTATGTACTCCGCCTGCTCGAGAGCAATGGCAGCGATCTGCGGCGACACCAGGAACCACTGCACGACAGCCGACAGTGTGGCCAGGTTGATCTGGTGCGTGCCGGCAAGCAAAGCCTTCAGCCCGTCGACCGGCACCAGAAGATGCCGGGCGAAGGCGTTGGCCCGGCTCTCCGTCGGTGACGGCGCGCTCCAGTCGCAGGTGGTGTTGTCCGCCCAGTCGCCGAACACGACGTGAGCGAGCTCGTGAGCAAGGGTGCTGCGCTGCCGCATCGGATGGCGGGTCCGGGCCACGCCGATGAACACCGCTCCGCGCTTCGGGTCCCGCATCGTCAAGCCGTGTTCATCGGGTCCCACATCGAGCACGGCCACGTCGAGGCCAGCCGAATGCTCGATCAGTGCGACGAGATCACCCAGCGGCTGACCGCCAAGCCGGTGCGCCTCCCGGAACCGCTCGGCTGCTGCACGCCCTTCCACCTCGGCGCTCACCGTCGTCACCGCCGTCACATCGTCGCCGGGACGGCCTGCTCGTCCAGGTAGTCGTCCAATTCGAGGAAGTGCAGCAGCGCGTCTCGCATGTCCGCCATGCCTGAGCCGTTGGTGGCCCGAGCCGCGCACTGGGCCCGTTCCGCGACCGAGCTGACCCCGGTCAGCTGAGCCACCGTGCAACCCGTCGCCCACGAAATCGCCACGATCTCCGGGAGTTTCGCCACACGATCGCCGGAAATGATGCGCGACAAGGTGGGTTGCGAAATGCCGGTGGCGTCGGCGAGGGCTCGCTGACTCAGGCCTGCGGCCACCCGCGCCTTCTCCACCAGCGCACCGACGTTGATGCTCGTCATGACCACCGCCCCGCAACTGAATCATGATTGCGTTTCCTGATTCAGTGTACGTGCTCAGACAGATCAGCGCCATGCGTCGACAGCCGGCCCTGATGGCTTGCCACTGATGGCTCCCAATCGAGTAACCGTCCCGAGGCAGACCGTCGACGCCGGAAGAGAGGCTCGAACCTTTGACCCGCACCGCCGGGATCAGTCCTGCTCTAGCGGTCGATGCAAGCGCAGGTCATGAGCGCGCGGCGCCGCTGGCGGATCTTGTCCACGTTGGTTGCGGAGGTCGAGCCTCTGTGAGAGCCGAACCGTGGGCGCGGGCGTTGGCGGAGTCAGCGGCCCGCCACCGTTCGACGGTCCGCACGGCGCTGATGACCGCAAACCAGCGGCCGCAGCCGCGTGGGTTGTACCGTGCGCGGATGCACCGCACCTCGCGCACCCCGGTCGCCCTCGGGCTGAGCGCGGTGGGCCTCGCCGTCCTCGGCCTGGCGGTCCTGCTCTACGGCACCTACCTCGGAGTCCAGCACACTCACGCGCTCCTCCAGGACCTCCACCCTCTCCCCGCTGACGCGCGCGAGACCCTGCTCACCGCCGCCGCGCTCGAGACCATGCTGCCGGCGACCCTGCTGGTGGCGGGGTTGCTGGCGTGCGCGGGGCTGGTGCTGGCGGGCCGGGACGCCGGACGCGCCGCGCTGGTGTGGCTGAGCGGCGTCGGGTCCGTCGTGACCCTGGTGCTGTACGTCAATCGCGGGCGCCTGCTGGGCAGCTGGGATTTCGTCGTGCGGATCGGCCTGCCGGCGTGGGTCGGTGTGCTCGGTGTGCTGGTGGCCATGATCGCGCTGGCCGGGGCGGCGGTCAGCCTCGGCGTCCCGGCTGCCCGTCAGGCGTTCGCGGCGACCGGCTCCGACCAGGCCGGCATCGGGCAGGCGGGCCGGACCGGACCGCCGGCACCGTTGCGGGCGGCCGTGTCACGGTTCGCGGTGGGCGGCGTGCTCGGTCTTGCCGGGCCTGTCTTCACCATCGGCGACAGCCTCCCGGACGTCGACCTGACGGACGTCGTCAGCGCCCCCGGCCTCATCTTCCTGGCCGGCGCCGGCGCGATCGCTGTCGCGGCCACCGGCGCGTGCTGCGCGGCGTGGGCCGCCGGGCGCGGCCGTCCGGACGGGGCGAACATCGCCCGGATCGCCGGGCTGCTCCTGCTGCTCCTGCAGGCGTTGTCCCTGTACTGGGCCACCCGCACCATCGCCACCGGCGTGCGCTACAGCCTCTTCCTCGACAGCGACCTCAAGCTGATCGGCACGCTGATGCTCGTGACCGTCGTGGCCGGCATCGCGGCAACCCTCGGCGGGTTCGCCGGGCTGGCCGACCCGCGCAGCGAGCGGTTCCTGCGACCGGTCAGCCGCCCCACGCATCAGGGCCGGCATTCCTGGACGTCGGCCGACCCACGGCCCGCGGACAACCCGACGCCGGCGGACGACTACACCGTTTCTTAGCCCGTCAAGCCGGCTCACCACGTACCGACGCCGCGACGAGATGAAGATCGACCGTCCCGACCCGTCGGCCCCGGTGCGGTGTTGAGGGGGTGTGGGTGGAGCGAAGCTCCCCCACCGGGGAGCACGGGCGCAGCCCGTGCGCGGGGAACGGTCGAGCGCCACAGCGAAACGGCGCTTCCTGCCCGTGAGCAGGAAGCGCCGTGATCGAACCCGTGGAGACGAGGGGACTCGAACCCCTGACCCCCACACTGCCAGGACTGGACTCACAACAACCGTTGACCTACCAGGACGCTGACCTGCCCATCCAGCCT
>NZ_JNYJ01000066.1 GCF_000716715.1 Dactylosporangium aurantiacum
GCGGCCGGATCGCCACCGACTTCATCGACAACTCCGCCGGCGTCGACTGCTCCGACCACGAGGTCAACATCAAGATCCTGCTCGACCGCGCGGTCGCCGACGGCGCGCTGCGTCCGAAGGACCGCAACCCGCTGCTGGCGCAGATGACCGACGAGGTCGCCGAGCTGGTCCTGCGCGACAACTACGACCAGGCCACCACGCTGGGCGACGGCCGTGCCCAGTCCCGGTCGCTGCTGCCGGTGCACAAGCGGCTCATCGCCGACCTGGAGCGCCGCGGCCAGCTCGACCGCGCCCAGGAAGGGCTGCCGACCGACGAGGAGCTCGACGCCCGCGCCGCCGACGGCGTCGGCCTGACCTCACCCGAGTTCGCCGTCCTGCTGTCGTACGCGAAGATCGGCCTCGAACGCGAGATCCTCGACTCCGGCGTGCCGGACGAGGTGTGGACCGACCAGGTGCTCGTCGGCTACTTCCCGACCCCGTTGCGCGAGCGGTTCGTCCAGGCGATGGCCGAGCACCCGCTGCGCCGCGAGATCGTCACCACCGCCGTCGTCAACGAGGCGGTGAACTGGGGCGGAGCGTCCTTCTTCCACCGCGCCGCCGAGGAGACCGGGGCCGGCGCGGCCGACATCCTGCGGGCCTCCGTGGTGGTCCGGGACGTGTACGGGCTGGCCGGGCTGCGCCGCGCCGGCGAGTCCCTCGACAACCAGGTCCCGGCGGCGGCGCAGACCGAGGTCAACCTGAAGACCTCCCAGCTGCTCGACCGGGCCGTGCGCTGGCTGGTGTCCAACCGGCGCCTGCCGATCGACGTGCCCGGCGAGATCGCCCGGCTGCGCCCCGGCATCTCCCGGCTGCTGCCGCGGCTGGAGACGCTGCTGTGCGGCCAGGAGCGCGAGGCGCTGCACACCGACGCGGCCGCCCTGCGCGGGCTGGGCCTGCCGGCGGAGATCGCCGACCGGACGATCCGGATCGTGTACGGCTTCGGCCTGCTCGACATCGTCGAGGTCGCCTCCCGGACCGGCCAGGACGTCAACGACGTCGCCGCGGTCTACTACGCGCTGTCCGAGCGGTTCCGGGTCCACGACCTGCTGTCGAGGATCGCCGACCTGCCGCGCGAGGACCGCTGGCAGACCCTGGCCCGCATGGCGTTGCGCTACGACCTGTACGCCGCCCTGGCCGCCCTGACGGCGGAGGTCCTCACCGCCACGCCCCCCGGCGACGACGCGGCGGACCGCGTCCACGAATGGGAACAGAGCAACGCCGCGTTGATGGCCCGCACCCGCAACGCCATCGGCGAGTTCGGCGAGTCGCCGGGTGACCTGGCCGCCATCTCGGTGCTGCTGCGCCAGATCAGGACGCTGGTCCGCACCTCCGCCGCCTGACCTGTCCCCGGCGGGCTGACCCGTCGCACTGGTATTCGTACATGTGTTCGAATAGATTGGATGGCGTCCACCGATCGACGTGGGAGGCATCGAGTGCTGTTCGACCCGGCCGCAAGCCTGCTCGCCGCCCAGCCGCACGGCGGCGACGTCCGCGTCGTCACCGGCGAGCACCTGGTCGGCCAACTGTGCCGTGACCCGGCCACGTTCGCCGACGCCACGACCCTGGTCGCCCCGCACGCCCCCGGCGCCCCACCGCTCGACGCCCGCGCACGAGCGCTGCTGAGCCTCGTGTGGCCGACCTCCCCCGCGCAGGCCCGCCTCATCTGGGGCGCCCGTCTGCGCCCGCTGCTCGGCACCGCGACCGGTGAGGACCTTCTTGACCGGCTCGACGACCTGGTGCCCTCGCTCGTTGCCGAGGTGGTCGGCATCCCGGCCCCGGTGCTGCGCCGGGTCGAGGCCCGCAGCGCCTTCACCGCCCGCGCCTGCCCCGACCAGGTCACCCGCGCCGCCGCGCCGCTCGCCCTGCTGCACACCGCGGTCGCGAAGGTGGTCCGCGACCGCGCCGCCAGGTCGGCCGCCCCGCTGCGGCCGGACCACCAGGAGACCGTCCTTGACGAGGCGCTGTTCTGGCGCAGCGTGGGCCGCGACGAGGTGTCCCTGGACGAGGTCGCGGCCCTGGTGAGCGCCCTGACCGCCGCGGCCTGGGACGCGACCCGGGCCGTCCTGCCGCGGCTGCTCGGCGCCATGACCGCGCCCACCGCCGACGGCGCCACCGTGCCCACCGCGACCGCCGCGAGTCACGTCACCGTGCCCACCGCGACCGGCCCGGCGGCCGCGACCGCGGCCACCGCGCCGCCGGCCGTGCCCACCGCGAGCGGCGCCGCCGTGCCGACCGCCACCGGCCCGGCGGCCGTGCCCACCGCGCCCACCACGAACGGCGGCCCCGCGCCCACCGCGAGCGGCGTCGCCGCGCCCGCCGGGTCCGCGCGCGCCACGGCCGACCGGCCGGCGTGGGCCGGCCTGGCCTCCGGCGCGGCCGAGCGGGCGGCACTGGTCGACGCCGCCATCCGCGGCGGCTCCCCGACGGTCGGATGGTTGCGCGTCACCACGGCGGCGGCGACGATCGACGGCGCCACGGTCCCGGCGGGCACGCGGTGCCTGTGGCTGGTCGACGCCGCCGACCCGGCCGACCGGCGCACCGGAGCCGCGCTGCGGACCCTGCGCTGGCTGTCCCCGGGCGCACCCGACGGCGCCGGCGCCACGTTCGCCCGGCTCGTGGGCGACACCGTCCTCACCGCGACCGCCGCCACCCGGCCCCGCCGCCCCCGCCCGTACCTGCCGGACACCGCCACGGCGTGACCCCTGCCCGGCCGGGTCGGCGGGGAGCTGCCGGCCGCACGCCGCCCGACGCGCCGGTGGCCGGGTGTCAGCTGGGCGAGCCGATCTCCTGCGCGTGGCGCTCCGGCTCGACCGCGACGGCCGGTGCGGAGGAGGCCGGGCGCAGGGTGAGCGCGGCGATGACCGCGGCGGCCAGGGCGATGACGGCGGCGCCGGTGAACGCGGCGGAGTAGCCGTCGGTGAGGGCGGGCAGGTCACCGAGCCGGTCGGCGCCGGCGGCGGCGGCGACGGCGGTCATCGCGGCCAGGCCGAGCGCGGAGCCGACCTGGTAGCTGGTGTTGACGATGCCCGAGGCGAGGCCGCCCTCCTCCGGGCGGGCCGCGCCGATCGCGGTGCCCAGCGACGGGATGAAGGCCAGGGACATGCCCAGTGCCGCGACGAGCGAGGCGGGCAGCACGTCGGCGGTGAAGCTGCCGGTCGGCCGGACGAACGCCAGCCAGCCCAGGCCGGCGGCGAGCACGGTCAGGCCGGCGACGAGCGTCGCCTTGGACCCGAAGCGGCCGATCGCCCGCGGGGCGAGCAGGATCATGCCGAGCATGATGAGGACGGTCATCGGCAGCAGCGCGGCACCGCTGGGGAAGGCGCTGTAGCCGAGGACCTGCTGCAGGTACAGGTTGAGGTAGAACCACATCGGGATCCACGCCGCGCCGAGCAGCAGCTGCGCGACGTTCGCCGCGGCCAGGTCAGGCGCCCGGAAGATCGACAGCCGCATCAGCGGCTCCCGGCGCTTCGCCTGGATCACCACGAACGCGGCGAGCGCGAGCACCGCGGCGCCGAGCACCAGCCACGTCCGCGGGGAAGTCCAACCGGCCTCCGGGGCCCGCACGATCGCGTACACCGCGGCGGCCAGGCCGGCGGTGACGGTGAGGGCGCCGAGCAGGTCGAGGGAGCCGCGGCGGGCGCCGCCGGACGGCATCACGGCCGGGGTGGCGGCCAGCGCGAGCAGGGCGATCGGGATGTTGATGTAGAACACCCACGGCCAGCTGACGTACTCCGTGATGACGCCGCCGAGGAAGACGCCGGCGGTGCCACCGGCGGGTGCGGCCGCGCCGTACAGGGCGAGGGCCCTGGTGAGCTCCTTCGGCTCGGCGCCGAACAGCATCATGAGCAGCGTCAGCGCCGACGGGGCGATCAGTGCCGCGCCGGCGCCCTGCACGGCACGGGCGGCCAGCTCGACGCCGACGCCGTCGGCGAGCCCGGCGGCGAGCGAGCCGGCGAGCAGGACGGCCCAGCCGGCGGCGAACACGCGCCGGGCGCCGAACAGGTCCGACAGGCGGCCGCCCAGCAGCAGGAGCCCGCCGAACGCGACGACGTAGGCGTTGAAGACCCAGGACAGGTTGCCCGGGGTGAAGCCGAGGTCGTCCCGCATGCGGGGCAGGGCGACGCCGATGATCGAGGTGTCCATGATGACCATGAACTGGGCCAGGGCGATGAGCCCGAGGGCCCACCAACGCCGGGATGCGGCTGCCATGTCTCTCACTCCTTAGTACCCCCAGGGGGTATCCGTGTCGGAGACATACTTACCCCCTGGGGGTATCCGGGTCAACCGCGGACCGCAGTGCGGTACACCTCATGGCGGTCCGCCGCCGGGCACCAGCGGGCCGCCATGAGGCGATGTGGGTCGCGTTACAGCTTCGCCAGCAGGCCCTGCATCTCGGTGATCTCCGCGGTCTGATCCGCGGCGATCCTGGCGGCGAGCTGCTTGGCCGCCGCGTCCTGACCCTGGGCCTGCTCGGTCCTGGCCATCTCGACCGCACCCTGATGGTGCTTGATCATCATCTGCAGGAACATCGTGTCGAAGGCCTTGCCGTCAGCCTTGGCCAGGTCCCGCATCTCCTGGTCGGTCATCATGCCGGGCATCTGCCCCATGCCGTCCATGCCGTGGTGCATGGCGCCCGGGCTGGGGACCGGCGCACCCCAGGCGGTCAGCCAGCCGGACATGGTGGCGATCTCCGGCTCCTGCGCCTTGGCGATCCTGTCGGCGAGGGCCCGGACCTCGGGCGTGGCGGCCTTCGCCTGGGCGACCTCGGCCATGTCGATGGCCTGCCGGTGGTGCGGGATCATGTCGGTGGCGAACGTGACGTCGGCGGCGTTGAAGGTGGCACCGGACCGCGGCGCCGCGACGGTCGGGGCGGCGGTGCCCATGGTGCTGTGGTCCGCCCCGTGGCCGGCGCAGCCACCGGCGAACAGGGCGAGGCTGAGCGCGCCGGTGGCCACTGCGGCCCGGCGGAGGTTGATCGTACGCATGCTGAATCGAGCTCCTGAAGTCTGGCGAAACGGTGAACGGGGCACGGCGGGACGCCACCGCGACCGCCCGGCACACCCGGTGCGGGGTCATCGGCGTCATCCACTGCGGCGTCGGCCTACGTTCGCCAGATCGACAGCACGCTGCGCTGCGGCGGACCGCACCCACTGCCGCCGGCCGCCTCGGCCGCGACCGTGACGGTCAACGCGCGGTCCGGCGCGGCCGGCGGCAGCGGCGGCGAGGCGGCGAAGGTGGGCGCCGGCGCGCCGATGGCGGGCGGAAGGGGGGACTGACACATCGCCCCGGCGTGTCCGCCGTCGTGCGGGGTGGCCGGACAAGGGTCGTGGTGCCCGCCCGTGGCACAGTCCGGCATCACCGCTACCGCCACCGCCGTGCTCGCGGGCGGGAGCGGGGCACCTGCCAGCGTGTGCATCCACGCGATGCCGAGCACCAGCAGCGCGACGGTCAGCAGACCGGCACACGGGTGCCTAGCGGCAGATCGCGTGCGGCTGCGCACCACTCCGAGGCCACCTCCTACGCATCATCGTAGACCGTGACGCTAACCACCACCGGTTGGCATCCATACCCCCCGGGGGTATGGTCGAACGGACGGAAGGAGGCGGCCATGACCTCGCCGCACCGCACAGGCATCCCGGACCATCACGCCCACGGGGCCACCGGTCACCCGCACGATCACCCTCCCGGCGGCGCCGCGACGCACGAGCGCGCGGACGGCCGTCACGAGCACGCCGGTGGGCACGGGGGTGGGCACGACAAGCATGCCGGGCACGACCCAGAGGTGTTCCGGCGCAAGTTCTGGTGGAGCCTCGCGCTGACCGTCCCGGTCGTCGCGACCAGTCACATGGTGATGGACTGGTTCGGCTACCGGCTCGACTTCCCCGGCATGAGCCTCGTCGGGCCGGTGCTCGGCACGGTGGTGTTCCTCTACGGCGGACGGCCGTTCCTGGCCGGTGCGGTGGCCGAGCTCCGCGACCGCGCACCCGGCATGATGCTGCTCATCTCGATGGCGATCACCGTTGCCTACGCCGCGTCCCTGGCGACCAGCGCCGGCTGGTTCGACCTGGAGTTCTGGTGGGAGCTGGCCGCGCTGGTCACCATCATGCTGCTCGGGCACTGGCAGGAGATGAAGGCGATCGGCCAGGCCAGCGGCGCCCTCGCCGCCCTCGCCGCGCTCCTGCCCGACGACGCCGAACGTCTCGACACGGACGGCCGACCGCGCCGCGTGCCGGTCAGCGACCTGCGCGTCGGTGACACCGTGCTGGTCCGCTCCGGCGGCCGGGTGCCGGCCGACGGGCACGTCGTCGAGGGCCGCGCCGAGCTCGACGAGTCGATGGTGACCGGCGAGTCCCGGCCCGTCGCCCGCTCCGTCGGCGACCGGGTCGTGGCCGGCACCGTCGCGACCGACTCCGCGCTGCGGATCGAGGTCGACGCCGTCGGTGACGACACGGCCCTGGCCGGCATCCAGCGCCTCGTCGGGCAGGCCCAGCAGTCCCGCGGCCGGGCGCAGGTCCTCGCCGACAGGTTCGCCGCCTGGCTGTTCTTCATCGCCGCCGGCGCCGGGCTGGTCACCTTCGCCACCTGGTGGGCTCTGGGCGACCTCGACGAATCGGTGGTACGCACCGTCACGGTGCTGGTCATCGCCTGCCCGCACGCGCTCGGCCTGGCCATCCCGCTGGTGATCTCCCTGTCCACCGCCGTCGCGGCACGTACCGGGATCCTGGTGAAGGACCGGCTCGCGCTGGAGCGGATGCGCGCCGTCGACGCCGTGCTGTTCGACAAGACCGGCACCTTGACCAAGGGCGCGCACACCGTCACCGGCGTCACCGCGGCGGCCGGGTTCAGCCGGCAGCGGGTGCTGCACCTGGCGGCCGCCGTCGAGGCCGACAGCGAGCACCCGCTCGCCCGGGCCATCGTCGCCGCGGCGGCCCGTGAGGGCGCCTTCGATCTGCGCGCCGACGGGTTCCAGTCGCTGACCGGCCGCGGCGTGCAGGCCACCGTCGACGGCGTCCGCTACGCCGTCGGCGGCCCGGCCCTGCTGCGGGAGCTGCACGCCGGCCTGCCCGACGACGTCGCCGCCGCGACCGCGGCGTGGACCGCACGCGGCGCCGCCGTGCTGCACCTCGTCCGCCTCGACGGCGAAGACGGCGACGCGACCCGCGTCGTCGGCGCGCTCGCCCTCGAGGACGAGGTCCGGCCCGAGGCGAAGGAGGCGATCGCGCAGCTTCGGCACCTCGGCGTCGGCAAGATCGTCATGATCACCGGTGACGCCCGGCAGGTCGCCGACGCCGTCGCCGCCGACCTCGGCCTGCGGCCCGGCGTCGACGAGGTCTTCGCCGAGGTCCTCCCGGCCGACAAGGAGCGCACCGTCGCCGAGCTGCAGCGGCGCGGGCTGCGGGTGGCGATGGTCGGCGACGGCGTCAACGACGCCCCGGCCCTGGCCCGCGCCGACGTCGGCATCGCCATCGGCGCCGGCACCGACGTCGCCATCGAGTCCGCCGGGGTGGTCCTGGCCTCCTCCGACCCGCGTGGCGTGACCGGCGTCATCCGGCTGTCCAGGGCCAGCTACCGCAAGATGATCCAGAATCTGGCCTGGGCCGCCGGGTACAACATCGTCGCGATCCCGCTCGCCGCCGGTGCGCTCGCCTGGGCCGGCGTCACGCTCAGCCCGGCGGTGGGGGCCGTGCTGATGTCCGCGTCGACGATCGTCGTCGCACTCAACGCCCAGCTGCTGCGCCGCGTCCGGCTCACCCCCGGCCGGTGACCGGCCGGGCATCGCGGGCGCCGTCCGGGGTGAGCCGGACGGCGCCCGCCGCCGGCGCGCGGTGAGGTTCGGGCCGCCACCTCACGGCGCCTCGCGTGACCTGCCCGACCTGCAGGTCGGCGTCCAGTCCTTACCGCGCAGCGCGTGCCGCTCCACCAGGTGCCAGGACAGGGCCGCCGCCGTCACCGTGGCGGGCAGCGACAGCGCCGTGTACGGCCAGAAACCCCACCGGTTCCAGCCGTATCCGGCGAAGACCTGCTGGATGACGAAGCCATAGATGTAGATGCCGTACGAGTAGTCGCTGCGGCGCCCGATCCTTCTCAGCCGCCGGGGCATCCGCGCACCCGCCCAGACCAGCGCGTACACCAGGGCCGGGAAACCCACCACGAAGAAGCCACCGGCCAGCAGGCTCGTGGCCAGCAGCACCACGGCAACGGCACCGGCCCAACCGCGCAGCGGCAGACGGTCGGCGTACAGCTCCACCAGGGCCCCGGCCAGGAACAGGAACCCGAGGTAGACCATCCACTGCGGGTACACCGCCCCGAGCAGGGGCAGCCGGATCTCACCGTGGTGCGACGCCGGTGGGCCGGCGAGCTCCCGGTGCCGTACCTGGTCGGTGACGATGACCCCGAACAGCACGACCGCCGCCGCCAGCACGAGCCGCCGGCGGCGGTGCAGCAACCCGGTCACGGCGAGCAGACCGGTCGCGGCGTAGCAGAGGACCTCGTAGACCAACGACCAGAGTGCACCGTTGAACACGCTGGACGACGTCTGCCGCCCCCAGGGTGTCGACTGCACGAGCAGGTCGTGGATGCCGTACTGACGCACTCCGACGAACCAGTTGTGCCACACGTACTGCACGGGGCCGCGCGGCCCGTCCCAGAAGCCGTCCAGGTTGCCGTGCTCCCGGTACGCGACCAGCGGCGCCGCCACGAACGCGGTCACCAGCAGGCACACCCACAATCCGGGCAGGATCCGTACGGCGCGGTGCCAGGCGAACCGCCCGGGCGAGGTGCGGCGGGCGCTACGGGTGATGAGCAGTCCGGACAGCACGAAGAACCCGAACACCGCCAGCGTGCCGACATTGGTCTGGCCACGAAACGCGGAGTGCCCGAGGTCCTCCCAGCCGAACCCGAGCGACGTCGCGTGCGCCACGACCACCGACACCGCCAGCATGAGCCTGATGGCACCGAAGCCGTTGTCCCGTTCCTCGAACGCCACCGCGAACGTCGACCTCGCCGGTCCGGAGCGGGCCGTACTGCCGGACGACCGGGGCCGTCGGCCTGTCAGAAGATTCATGTCGCCGATTCCGTGAGCAGGTGGGCACGCCGCCGCGGCGCGGCACCCGCGGTCGGCGCGTCGACCGGGGACACCTGCGGCAGGCATGGAAGGAAACCGGCGCCACGACGTGCCGCCGGCGCACTTCACCTGCTGGTCAGCGCCGCCACCGCTGCAACTGCGCCGGCGTCAACGGCGACGACCCGGCCTGACGCGACCCGCCGCGACCCGCGTTCGCGACGCTGCTCACCGGCCCGGAGGCCGTGCCGGCGGCGGTGTCGGCGTTGGTGCCGGCCGGCCGCTGACCGGCGTCGACGCCGTGCGCGCAGCAGCGGTGGCGGGGCGACCGTTCGCCGGCGTCGACGGTCGCCGTTCGCGTGACGGCCCGGGCCGAGGCCACGCCGACTTCAGGGTCCGCCGTTCGCGTGACGGCCCGGGCCGAGGCCACGCCGACTTCAGGGTCCGCCGTTCGCGTGACGGCCCGGGCCAAGGCCACGCCGACTTCAGGGTCCGCCGTTCGCGCGGCAGTCCGGGCCGAGGCCACGCCGGCGTCAGGGTCCGCCGTCTGTGTGGCGGCCCGGTCCAGGGCCACGGCGGTGCCACCGTGGCAGTGCCGCGCCGCCGCCGCCGGCCCCATGGCGGTGACCACGGCCAGCAGCATCGCCGCCATCCACCGGCCGCGCCGGACGAGGGTCACGGCACGGCGCAGCGCAAGCGCCTGCCGCATGCTGTCGCCGCCCTCCACGGTCCAAGACGTGTCACCGCCAACCTACTATGCTCGATAGTAGATTCCTACACGGTCAGCCGGGACGGCGGGCGCCCATGTACGGCATGGTGTCGATGCGCGCCATCCTGACCGGCACCCCGGCGCGGGACGCGTGGACCATCAGGTTGTTGCCGACGTACATGCCGACGTGGTGCAGGTCGCTGTAGAAGAAGACCAGGTCACCGGGGCGCAGGTCGGCCTTGCTCACGGCGCTGCCCTGTTTCCACTGGGCACCGGTGTAGTGCGTCAGGGACACACCCGCGGCCTTCCACGCGTACTGGGTCAGGCCGGAGCAGTCGAAGGTGCTGGGACCGACGGTGCCGAAGACGTAGGGCTTGCCGATCTGCGCGCAGGCCGTCTTCACCGCGGTGCCCGCCGCGCCGCCGATGTACACCGCCGGGCACTGACCGATGTACAGCGCGCTCGTGGGGATGTCGGAGGCACCGAGCCGCCGGCGCAGCGCCTGCAGCCGGTCCACCTCCGCCTGGATGGACTTCTTGCGGACCGCGAGCTCGGTCTCCTGTGCCTGCTGCTGCGCGACGAGCGCGTCGATCTTCTGCTTGTCCGCGGCGTAACCGTCGCGCAGCTGCGCGACGGACGAGATCTGGTCGGCGCTGTTCCTCGCCAGGCGGTTGAGCGTCGCCAGCTGCTCGGCGAACGTCTGCGGCGAATCGGTCGACAGCAGCACGTTGAGCACCGACGCCTGGCCGTACTTGTACTGCCGCGCCGCCATCGCCCCGACCTCGTGCATGGCGGCGTCGACCTGCTGCTGCAGCGGCGTCAGGGTGTCATTGAGCGACCTGGCCTTCGCCTGGTTGGCCAGCAGCTGGCTGTGCAGGTCGTTGTACTGCTCGATGACCGGCTCCAGCTTCTCCCACGCCTCGTCGAGCTGCCGCTCGATCTCCGGCAGCGACGGCTCGGCGTGCGCCGAGACGGCCGGCACCAGCCCGGCGAGGGCGACGGCGGCCACGACCAGCGTTCTGCGAACGAACGAGAACGTGCGGATACGGTCCACCGCAGCGACGCCCTTCCTCCAGAGGTCCACCCCAGGGCCTCGACATGGAGACCGACGGCCGGGACGGACGGTAGCCACCGTAGAGAGGTCGACGATCCCAATCAACCCGGCCGACGACATCCTTCCCAGCGCAGCCGGACCATCACTCGGCGTGCACTCCTACCGGCGATCCGACATCAAGAACCATCGACGCCGCGGGCCAGAAGCTCACCGCGACGGCGCCGTTGCGCGACGAAGGCACCCAAAATCGTTGTGCCGCTTGTACACTCGCTGTCCTATGCAGCGTAGGAGATGGTCCGGAGCCCGGCTTGCCGCCGCCACGTCCGCGGCGGCCTGGATGCTGCCGGCGGCGCTGCTCACCGCGGGCTGCACGACCGCGGCACCGCACCTCGTGCCGACACCGGGCCCGGTGAGCCTGGACGCGGTGCCCACGGGACGCCACCTGGTGGGCACGGTCAACCGGGTCTCCGACACGGAGCTGGTGCTGGACGTCTACGGCGGCCCGCCCCCGCTGACGTTCGTGATCCGGCCGCAGGACCGCGCCAACATCGACGTCCAGGCGCTGTCCGCGCTGGCCGGCGGCCGAGAACGGGTACGGGTCTTCTACGAGTCCACCGGCGGCAAGGACTATGCCCTGCGCGTCGAACGCGCATGACCCCGCGGCACGACGGTCGACGGCGCGGGCCGCGGCCCCTCCGCGCGGCCACGCGTCAAGGACGACGCATCCAGCCGTGTCGTAGCATCGAAAGCCCGGGCCGGACCATGGCCCCGGCCCGACCGGGCAGACGGGGGCGTGCACGAGGAGGCGCAGTGCGGGGATTTGGCGACCTGGAAGCTGCGATCATGGAGCAGCTCTGGGCCCGGTCGGCACCCGCGACGGTGCGCGAGGTGCACACCGACCTCACCCGCGACCGCGAGCTCGCGTACACCACCGTGCTGACCGTCATGGAGAAGCTGTTCCGCAAGAACTATCTGCACCGCACCCAGCACGGCCGGGCACACACCTACCAGCCGGTGATGAGCCGGGAGCAGTACGTCGCGCGGCTCATGCGCGAGGCGCTCGCCGACAGCGACGACCGCGCGCAGGCGCTGCTGCACTTCGTCGGGCAGATGACCCTGGACGAGGCGGCCGCGTTGCGCCAGGCGCTGCGCAGCTACGAACAGAGGATCACCGAGTAGATGAGCGCCGTGCTGCTCGGCGCGTTCACCGCGGCCCTCGCACTGGTCGCGGCCCCACGGCTGGCCCGGGCCAGGTGGGTGCTGCGCTCCCCCGCGGTGGCGATCTTCGCCTGGCAGATGACCTGCGCGGCGGCGCTCGTCAGCGTGGGACTGATCGGCGTGACGACAACGACGCACTGGGACAGCGCCCAGTCGCTGATGTGCCGGGCGTGGCAGCTGTGCCTCGACGCCGTGCAGGGCGCGCACGGCCGCCGGACCCAGGCGGCGGCCGTCCTCGGCGCGTCCCTGATCGCCGGCGTGGCGATCCGGCTGACGATCGGCGCCTGTCGACTCGCCGTCGCGGAGCGGCGCCGGCGGCGGTCCGTGCTGGCGATGCTGCGGCTGGCCGGCAGCAGGGTGCCCGCGCTCGACGCCACCGTCGTGCCGGCGGAGCATCCAGCGGCGTTCCTGGTCCCCGGCGGGCGCACCGACGTGGTCGTCACCTCCGCCGCGGTACGCCGCCTCACGCCCGACGAGCTGCGTGCCGTCATGGCACACGAGCGGGCACACGCGACCGGCCGGCACTACTGGCTGCTGCGCACCGTGCGCCTGCTGCACATCGCGTTCCCGTGGATACCGATGTTCAGCACCGCCCTGCACCAGGTCCACCGGCTGGTGGAGCTGCGCGCCGATGAGATCGCCGTGCGGTCCAGCGGGCCGCTCGCCCTGGCCCGGGCACTGGTGACGATGGCCGAGGCGGGCGCCCGGCCCGCCGGCACCGATCCCGGGCTGCTGGCGATGGACGGCGGCGACACCGCGGAGCGGCTGGAGCGGCTGCTGCAGCCACCTGCGCCGCTGTCCCGGGCCGGCGTCCGGCTCGCCACCGTCGCCGCGGCGCTGCTGCCGCTCACCCCGGTCGCGATGACCGTCGCGAGCCGGTACGCCGGCATCAGCTGACGGGCACCGTCGACCGGCCGCGCATCGCGAACCCCGGCGGCGCGGACGGCGCCGTCACGGTGTTCCCCTCACCGCGGCCAATAGCTAGGCTATCTACATGTAGCGTCACTACCTTCGGTGGTGTCCTGTGCGGGTGTTCGGGCTGGAGATCCCTGATGCCGGGCCGGTGTTCGCCGGCGTGCTGGTCCTGCACGTCGCGGCCGGGCTGACCTGTGTGACGGCGGGGACGCTGGCCGCCACGGCCGGCAAGCGGCGGGGCAGGCACCCCCGCGCCGGCCGGGTCTACCTGTACGGGCTCTGCGTGGTGTTCGCGACCGCGACGGTGATGTCGGCGGTCCGCTGGCCGCACGACGCGCACCTGCTCGCCGTCGCCGTCGTGGCCTCCGGGCTGGGACTGGCCGGCTGGTGGGCGCGGCGGCGGCGCGGCCGGGCCTGGGTGCGGTGGCACGCGGCCGGGATGGGCGGGTCGTTCATCGCGCTGCTCACCGGCTTCTACGTCGACAACGGTCCGCAGCTGCCGGGGTGGGACCGGCTGCCGCCGGTGGTGTTCTGGTTCCTGCCGGCCGCGGTCGGCGTCCCGCTGCTGCACACCGCGATCCGCCGCTTCGAACGGCCGGTCACGCCGCGATGCGGACGAGCCTGACCAGCCGCCAGCCGGCCGCGCCGACCGTGCCGGACCGGATGACGCTCGCGGCGACGGCGAGCGCCGTCAGCGTCCCGCGCGCCGGGCCGTGCAGGCCGGCCGCGATCAGCAGGCTCACGTCACCGCCCAGACACAGCACCGCGGCGAGCACCGCCGCCGGCGGCGCGATCCGCAGCAGCAGGGGCAGGCGGTACATCAGGCGCCCGGTCCCGGCGACGGCCAGCACGGCGGCGGGGACCGCGACGGCCAGCACGAACGGGTACACGGAGGTCGCGGAGACCGCCGAGGCGACACGATCGGCCCAGCCGCCCGCCGGCCCCGGCGCCGCCGCGATCCACGCCACGCCGACCAGCGGCCCACCGGCGAGCAGCCCGATCGCGATGCGGTGCGCCCAGGTGGCGCACAGCTCACGGACGAACGCGCCGGCGACGACCTCGGGCGGGCCGAACTCGCCGACCGCCTGCCGTGCCGCGTCCGCCGGCTCGACGCCCCGCTCGACACGGGCCTGCACCGCGCATTCCAGACCGTCGCGCAGCTCCGCGCGGATCGCGGCCCGTTCGCGGCGGCCGGCCGGAACCCGGCGGGTCAGCGCGTCGAGGTACGCGGTGACAACGGCGTCCACGTCGGCATCGGCGCCCATGCCGCCATCGTACGGTCGCCGGCCTCGCGCACGACGAACGGCAGGACGGGTGGCTAGCGCGGGCCGGCTAGCGCGGGCCGGCGAGCGCGGCGAGCGCGGTGCGGGTGCGCTCGACGCGGCGTTGCGCGCGCTGCGCGGCGGTGCTCACCTCCGCACAACCGTCGCAGAACCGGACGCCGGCGGGTGCGGCCGAGCGGCGCGGCAAGCGGAACATGGCGATCTCCTCTTCGGGCGTGACACGCTATCTTGACGTCTGTCGAACCAAGGATCGCACGCTGATTCGATGTCCGTCAACCTAGAAGCATGTCGAAACAAGCGCATGCGCCGGCCCGCCGCCCCGACTGTGACGCTCACTGCGGAGAGCGGGCCTCGCGCGGCGGAGCACGTACGGTGGTCCCATGGCTCTGACCGTTGGTGACGTCGCGCGGTTCGAGGCGGCCCGGCCGCGGCTGGAGGCCATCGCCTACCGCATGCTCGGCTCCGCGGCGGAGGCCGAGGACGCGGTGCAGGAGACGTTCCTGCGCTGGCAGGGCGCCGGCCACGAGCGCATCGAGGTGCTCGAGGCCTGGCTGACGAAGGTCCTCACCAACATCTGCCTCAACCAGCTCACGTCGGCGCGGGCGCGGCGCGAGGTGTACGTGGGCCAGTGGCTGCCGGAGCCGCTGCTCGCCGGGGACCCGATGCTGGGTCCGGCCGACACCGTGGAGCAGCGCGAGTCGGTGTCCTACGCGGTGCTCACGCTGCTGGAGCGGCTCACGCCGAACGAGCGGGCGGTGTACGTGCTGCGCGCCGCGTTCGACTACCCGCACCGCGAGATCGCCGCGATCCTCGACATCAGCGAGGCCACCAGCCAGCAGATCTTCCACCGGGCCAGGCAGCACGTGGCGGAGGGCCGGGCGCGCACGGAGATCGACGAGGCCGCGGCGCGGCGGATCGTCGAGGAGTTCCTGGCGGCCGCCACCAGCGGGCGGACCGAGCCGCTCGTGCGGCTGCTCACCGGGGACGCCGTGTCGATCGGCGACGGCGGCGGGAAGGTACCGGCGCGGGCGAAGGCGTTCGAGGGTGCCCTCGCGGTGGCGAAGTTCGTGCGGGGCCTGTTCCAGCCGGGTGCGGCGAAGCGCGCCGCCGCCGGCGGGTCGGCCGAGATCTACGCCACGACCGCCAACGGCGGGCCGGCGGTGGTGGCCGTCGTGGACGGGCGGGTCGTCGGGGTCATGTGCCTGGAGGTCACCGCCGGCGGCATCGCGGCGCTGCGCAACCAGGTCAACCCCGACAAGCTCGGCCGCGCGACCGAGCGCTGGGCGGCCTCGGGCGGACACGGCAAGCCGCTGTTCACCGCGTTCTAGCGGGCGTGTGAGCCGCTTCACATCGCATCCCTGTCAGCAAACGGCGGGCCGCCCGGTTCAAGGGGCACAACCGCACGACAGGAGCAGGGACATGCCGCACCGCATCATCGTTCTGGGCGCCGGGTACGCCGGTGCCATCGCCGCCGGCCGGCTCGCCAAGCGGCTGCGCCGCGAGGACGTCGCCATCACCCTGGTCAACGCCGAGCCGGACTTCGTCGAACGGGTCCGCATGCACCAGCTGGCCACCGGCCAGCCGCTCAAGCCCCGGCCGTTCAGCGCGATGTTCGCCGGCACCGGCGTCCAGCTGCGCATCGCCACGGTCACCGCCGTGGACGCCGACCGCCGGACCGTCACCGTCGACGGTGAGGAGCTCGGCTACGACACCCTCGTCTACGCGCTCGGCAGCCGCTGGAACCCCCAGGGCGTCCCCGGCACCGCCGAGCACGCCGACGAGCTCGCCAGCCGCCCCGGCGCGCTGCGGCTGCGCGACCGCCTGGCCCGCCTCGACGCCGGGCAGCCCGTGGTCGTCGTCGGCGGCGGCCTCACCGGGCTGGAGGCCGCGACCGAGATCGCCGAGGCGCGCCCGGACCTCAAGGTCGCCCTCGCCGCCCACGGCGCGCTCGGCGACTGGCTGTCCGACAAGGGCCGCGCGCACCTGTGGAAGGTCACCGCCCGGCTCGGGATCACCGTGCACGAGCACACCGCCGTCACCCGGGTCGAGCACGACGCCGTCGTCACCGCAGACGGCCGTACCATCGCCGCCGCGGTCACGGTGTGGACCGCCGGGTTCGCCGTCCACCCGATCGCGCGGGCCAGCGGTCTGGAGGTCACCGACACCGGCCGGATCGTCGTCGACGGCACCATGCGCTCGGTGTCCCATCCGCAGGTGTACGCCGTCGGCGACGCCGCCTTCGCCATGGGTGCCGGGGACAAGCCGCTGCGGATGTCGTGCGCGACCGGCACCCCGATGGCGTGGCAGGCCGCTGACGCGATCGCCGCGCGCCTGACCGGCGGGAAGCTGCCGAACACCCCGCTGCGCTACTTCAACCAGTGCATCTCGCTGGGGCGCAAGGAGGGGCTCATCCAGTACGTGACCGCCGACGACCGGGCCGTCTCCGCGGTCCTCACCGGCCGGCTCGCCGCGGTCTACAAGGAGCTGATCTGCAAGGGCGCGGCCTGGGGCGTCGCCAACCCGACCCTGGGCCTGCCCTCCCGCCGGCACCCCGTCACCGCCGAAGCCGCGGTCACCGCCGGCGCGTAGCCGGTCGCTGCCCGGCCGGGCCGCACCTGTGGCGGCCGACCGGGCTCGTCGCGCGGTACGACGTCACACGCCGACCTTGTCGTCGTACCGCGCGACGAGCCGGGCCGCGACCGCGTCCCGGTTCGACGGCCGGCCCTCGTCGGGGCTGTCGACGGTGTCGGACAGCGGCCACTGCCCGTCGATCCAGCCGGCCGCCTCCGACATCGTGCGCCACGTCGCGAGCGCCGCGACGACCCCGAGGACCTGCTCGCCCGGCACGACGTCACCGCCCCTGCTGCTGACCGGCCCGGACCACACCGCGCTGGTGCACGTCCACGCCGCGATCGCCATGAACACGACGGCCCGCTTCCGGCTGTGGCTGTGGCACCTGCTGGCCTGCGCCTGGCTGGTGTTCCGGGCCCGCGTCACCGGCGGCGAGGCGGCCCTGCCCGGCGCATAGCGCACCGCACCGGCCGAACGCCGGCGCGGGGTCAGCGTTCGCCGATGCGCAGCGCCGCCGCCAGCCGCCCGCGGCGGCGCCGTGCCGATTCGACGCCCACGCCGACGGCGACCGTCACCAGGAACAGCAGCGGCAGGCCACCGAGCAGGAGCCACGGCGGGGTCAGGACCGGATCGGTGGCCTGCCCGGTGACCCGCGGCAGCGACAGGGGTCGCAGCGTCGCGCCGGCGAGGAGCACGCCGAGCAGCGGGCCGGTCAGACCGGCGAACGCCACGGCCGGCAGCAGCTCCCCGGCCGCGACCCGGCCGGCGTCCCGCGGGCGCAGGCCGAGGGTACGCAGGCGGCTGATCGTCAGCCACCGCTGCGGCGCCTGCACCGCCGCGCCCAGCGCCAGCCCCAGCAGCCCGAGCGCCACCAGGGTGAGCACCGATGCCGCCGCGAGGTTCAGCAGGCCGGAGACCAGCGGGGCGCCGTGCAGGGACCGCACGACGCCGGTGCGCAGGACGGCGTGCCCGGCGCCGGCGCCGGCGGCGGCCCGTTCGGCGCCGGGGCCGCTCACCCAGATCGTGTTCGGTGCGACCGGCATCCCGGCGGCGGTGAGCGTCGCGGCGTCCACGAGCACGACGTCGCCGGGGCCACCGACCGTGGAGGCGGCACCGACCGCGGGGGCGGCACCGACCGCGACGAGCGGGATCGGCGGTTGGCCGGCCCGGCGCAGCTCCAGGCGCATCCCGGGGCGCAGGCTGCCGTCGGCCGAGCGCACCAGCGCGGGCACGGCATCCCCGGCCGGCGCCGCCAGCCGGCCCGCCGGCAACGTCCCCGGCAGCGGCGTGTCGGCGAGCATCCGGCCGTACCCGTCCGCGTCCACGGCCACCAGCCGCGTCGTGACGACGACCTCGGCGGTGGCGACCTGCACCGCGTCGCTGACCTGTGCGGTGACGACGTGCCGGACCCCGGGCGCGGCGGCGATCCGCCGGGCCGGTCCGTCGGCGGTCGCGGCACTGAAGTCGACGCCGGCGTCGGCGCCGAGGTCGAGGCGGGCGTCGGCGCCGACGGTCCGCCAGGCGGTGTCCCGGATGCCGGCCTCGACGGTGGCGCCGACGGTGAGCACGAACGACGCCAGTGCCGCGGCGGCGGCCAGCGTGACCACCGGCAGTCCGCGGCCGGCGGTGGACGCGGCACGCGCGACGCCGAACACGGCGACCGGGTGCCGGGAACGCAACGCCTGCCGCAACAGCAGGCGCGTGCCGGGCGGCAGCAGCCGCGCCAGCAGCAGCCCGCCGGCGAGCGCGCCGAGCGTAGGTGCGCTCGCCGGCAGCGCCGTGCCGCCCCCGGGGTCGACGCCGCGCTGCCGCAACGCGACGAAGGCGGCCGCCGCGACCGTCAGGACCGTGCCCTCCAGGACCAGGCGGCGCAGGTGACCCGTGGACGCGGTGAACTGCCCGGCGGCACGGTTCGCCGGCGCGGGCCGGTCGTCGGTGGCCCGGCCCGCGGCGCGGACGCCGAGGACCGGCGGGCCGACGGCCGCGGCGAGGACCACCGGCACCGTCCACGCCCAGGCGACGGCGGGCCCGACCGCCCGGGCGGCGGCCAGCCCGGCCGCGGCGGCCACGGCCGCCGTCACCGCGGACTCCAGCAGCAGCTCGGCGCCGAGGGCCGGCAGGGCCGCGCCGCGGTGCCGGGCGAGGACCAGCGCCGGCACCCGCCGGCTCACCAGCAGGTCCGCGACGAGCGTCAGCACCAGGACCGCGACGGCGACGACGCCGGTCAGCAGGACCGACATCTGCACGGACGCGGCCTCGATGTCCCCGGCGACGTCGTGCAGCACGGTGTCGAGCCGGGTGTTCCACGCCAGCCGGGTGCCGGGCGCGCTGGGGGCGGCCGAGCCCGCCTCGAGGGCGACCGCGGCGGCGCCGACCGTGTGCCCGACGTCCAGGGTGAACGCCTCGGGGCGCGGCGCGAGCGTCACCGTGGGCCGCAGCTCGTCGGCGTCGAAGGCGAGGCGGGCGTCGGGCAGGGAGTCGCGCGACAGCAGGCCACCGAGCCGGACGGTCCGCGTCCGGTCGGTGCCCGGGTCCGGCTCCAGCAGCCACGGCGCCGGCCGCCACCGGGGGTCGGCGCGGTCCGTGGCGCGGAAGACCCCGCTGACCTCGACGAGCTTCGGCGCGCCCCGCTCGTCCGTCAGGGGGATCCGGTCCCCGGGCCGCACGCCCAGCGCGGCGGCGGTCGACTCGGACACCCCGACGCGCACCAGCCACGCCGTCTGGTACGGGACCTCGGCGTCGCCCTGCGCCGCGACGGCGGGCCCTGGTGCGCCGCCGGCCAGCCAGGTGACCGCGGGTTCGCCGCCGGCGGTCAGGTACGCCATCCGGAACGTGCGCGCCCGGTCCTCCCGCACGACCCTCAGCGTGGGGCTGACGACCGACGCGACGGGTGGCGCCAGCACCGCGCGCAGTGCCGGCTCGAGCTCGCCGAGCGCCCGCAGCCGGAGCACGTCGACGTCATCGGCGAGACCGGGCGCGCGGAAGCGGCCCTTCGGCCCGGCGTCGGGCTCCCAGCGCGTGGTCGCGGTGACGTCGGCGTCGTCGCCGGCGCGCAGCACCGCGTCCCGGACGGCGTCGTCGGCGATGCCGGCCAGCAGGACCGGCGCCGCACCGGCCAGCGCGGTGACCAGCGCGACGACGGCCGCGCACAGCAGCAGCGCGCCGCGGTCGGCGCGGGCCCGGCCGCGGACGCTGGGCCAGTGCGGCCTCATGACGGCACCCGCAGGTCGGTGGTGTCGACCGGCCGGGTGCCGATCACGACCCCGGCGGTGACCAGGCAGCCGGCCAGGAGCAGGGCGAACGCCAGCGTCTCGGCGGGCCACGGCCACTGCGCGACGGCGCTCGGGTCGGGCGGGGCGCCGGTGTCGGCGCGCATGAGCAGCGGCGCGAGGACCGCGGTGGCGAGCGCGCCGACGGCGGCCCCGGCCACGCAGACGGGCGCGAGCAGCAGGACGTGCTGGCCGAGCAGCATGGTCCGGATCTGCCGCCGGGTCATGCCCAGGCCGCGCAGCCGGGCGGCCTGCCGCGCGTGGGCCTGCAGGTCGTGCGTGACGTGCAGCGCCACACCGGTGAACAGCAGCAGCGCGGCGGCCGGCACGAGCAGCCGCAGCGCGGCGGGCAGGCCGGCGGACAGCGGTCCGGCGGTGCGCCGGGCGGTCTCGGCGGCGCGGGTGGTGACGGTGCCCAGGTGCAGTGCCGCCGCCCCGGCCGCGGCGTCGGCGCGGGCCGGATCCCCGACCCACCACGCGTCCACCGGGGGTGCCAGGTCGCCGTGCACGACGAGCGCGCGGGACAGGGTGTCCAGGTCGGCGAGCAGCGCCGCGGCGCCGGGCGCCGACGGGACGGCGGGCAGCACGCCGGCGACGGTGACCGGGACGGAGGTGTCGCCGACGGTCAGGTCCAGCTGGGTGCCGGGTACGGCGTCCAGGGCGCTCGCCAGGTCGTCGGAGACCGCGACCGGCACGGCTCCAGGGTCGGCGAAGGCGGTGGCGACGACCTCGCGGGTGGCCTGCGGCGGGCCGCCGGGCGGCAGGGTCGCCGCCAGCCGTACCAGCGTGGCGGCGCCGGTCGCGGTCACCGTCACCTCGGGGGCGGTGACCTGATCCGGTGCCGAGCGGGCGACGCCCGCGGTCCAGGTGCCGTCGGCGGTGCCGTCGCCGGCCTCGGCGCCGCCGCCGGTCGCGGGGACGGCCAGGTCGACGGTGACGCGGTCGGCCTCCTCCCCTGCCGCGCCGTCCGGTCCGCCGGCCAGCGACAGCAGCACCGCGACGAGGCGCAGCGGCCGGGTCGCCACGCAGGGCGTCAGCGGGTACGGCCGGCCGTCGAGCGGGACCGGCCCGCCGGGGCAGGCCGTCCGCAGGCCGGTGGCGTCCTGCAGGAGCAGCTTCGGGGTCGCGGTCGTCGCGCCGGCGCCGCCCGCCGTGCCGGTCACCGTCACCGTGGCGCCGGCCGGGACCGCGACGCCGAGGGCCGGGGCCGGCGGGGCCAGCGCGGCGGTGGCCGCTGCCCAGCCACCGGCGCTCGGCGGGCGCCCACGCAGCAGGTCACCGGCGCGCGTGGTGTCCACGGCGACCAGCCGGGCCGCGTCGCCGCCGCCGAGCCACTGCCCGACGGCGACGCTGCGGTCGGTGGCCGGGCTGACCGTCCCGCCGGTGGCCGTGCGCACCGCCGCGCCGTCACCGGGCGAGGGTGCCGCGTCGAGGGTCAGCGCGAGGTCGGTGCCGACGGCCAGGTCGGCCTGGTCGCGCTGCGAACGGTCCCAGGTGGCGTCGAGGGCGACCCCGAACGTCGTCGCCGCGCACGCCAGGGCGATCAGCAGGCCGGCGGCGGTGGCCTGCGGCCGCCGGGCGGCACCGGAGGCGGCCATCGGCCAGGTGAGCCCGGCGGACCGGCCGGCGAGCCGGTCCACCATGGACAGTGCCGGTCGTTGCAGGCGCAGCGCCAGCAGCCCGCCCGCGATCAGCAGCAGGGCCGGCACGAGCGTGCGTACCGTGTCGGCGGCGAGCACCGGCTCGGCGCGCACCTGCCACCAGCCGGCGGCGGCCAGCAGCACCACGGCCAGGTCACCGCCGGAGTGCGCCAGTGCGGCCCGCCGGCCGCGCGGGCGGGCACGCGACGGGTCACCCGCGGCGAGCCCGGTGAGCAGCACGACGAGCGCGGCGGCGGCCGTGGACACGGCGAGGAGCTGGCCGCCGGTGAGGCGGGGCGATGTGGCGAGCCCGGCTGCGGCCGGCGCCGGCAGGTGCGTGATGCCGGCGTGCAGCAGGGACGACGCCGGCAGGGCGACCGCGGCGGCGAGGACGGCGAGCACGGCGGCCTCGGCGGCGGCGGTCAGGGCGAGTCGCCGGCGGCTGGCGCCCATGGCGGACAGCAGCGCCGCCTCCCCGGCGCGCACGTCGGCGGTGAGCCGGCCGGCCAGGACGAGCGTGGCCACGGTCAGGACGCCGCCGAGCACGGCGACGGCCAGCACCAGCGCGTCGGTGACCTGCTGGTGCCGGCGGGCGGTGGCCAGCGTCGCGGGCAGTGCGGAGGCGACCCGTTCGCTCTTCACCCGGCCCTCGAGGATCCGGGCCAGCCTGCGGTCGGCGCCGCCGACGGCCCGGGCGACGCCGGCGAGGTCGTCGTGCCGGGCGGCGGACAGGTCCGGGCGGGCGACGAGCTCCATCCGGCTGAGGGTCGAGCCGCTGGTGAGCAGGTCGGCGAAGTCCACGATGAACGGGCCGAACGCTCCGGACGGCTGGTTCGCGGTGCCTTCGTCGTAGGTGAGGTCGACGCCGGCGCCGCCGAGCAGGTCCCGCTGCCAGCCGGTGCCGGGCAGCGGCCGGGCGACGCCGACGACGAGCACGTCGACGGCCGCGGCGCCATCGGCGACCAGTTCGGCGCCCAGGTGTACGGGGCTGCCGGCGGCGAGTCCGAGGCTCCGCGCCGTCGCCTCGAGCACGACGGCCTCCAGCGGTGCGGGCGGTCCGGCGGTCTGCGGTGCCCGCCGCGGCCAGCGGCCGGACGTCAGGGCGGCGCGGTCCGCCGGCCGTTCGATCCCCGACAGGTACGCCACCGCCGGCGTCCCGGCCGCGCCGGCCGGGGTGTCCGGCAGGGTCCGCATCGCCGAGGTGGCCTGCCCGGCCGTGGTGACGGGCAGCGGCGCCACCGTCGAGGTCAGCAGGGCACGCGTGTCCGCGGCGACCGACGCCGCTTCATGACCGGCGACGGTGGCGGTGTACGCGGTGACCTCCACGTCCCCGGGTGCGGCCCGGGCGGCGGCGACCTCCAGCGCCCGGCCGCCGGTCTCGGTCACCAGCAGGGCGCACACGCCCAGCAGCGTCCCGCCGACGGCCACGACGCTCAGCAGCGCGGCCAGGAACCGCCACTGGACCCGGGCCCGGCGGGCCGCGAACCTCAGCACGGGCCGGACCCGGGCACCGGCGGGAGGGTCCAGGACATCATTTCCCCGGCGTGTGGCGGACTCGGCGGGCGCAGGCGTGTGAACGCTAACATCGCTCGATTCCCTCCACAAGACCGCAGCCGCCGCCCGGCCGCGCCCGGGCGGCGCGGCCGGGCGGCACGCCAGAGACCGTCAGCGGGCGAGCCAGCCGCCGTCGATCGGCAGGACCGCGCCGTGCACGTAGCGCGCGGCGTCCGACGCCAGGAACACGGTGGCGCCGGCCAGGTCGTCCGGCCGCCCCCACCGGCCGGCGGGGATCCGTTCGAGGATGGCCCTGTTGCGCTCGGGCTGGTCCTGCAGCGCCTGCGTGTTGTCGGTGGCGATGTAGCCGGGCGCGATCGCGTTGACGTTGACCCCGTGCCGGGCCCATTCGTTGGCCAGCGCCCGGGTGAGACCGGCGATCCCCGACTTGGCGGCGGCATAGCCGGGGACCGTGACCCCGCCCTGGAAGCTCAGCATCGACGCGGTGAAGATGACCTTCCCGCTGCCCCGGCGCACCATCTGCCGGCCGATCTCGCGGGCGAGCACGAACTGCGCGGACAGGTTCACCTCGAGCACGTGGTCCCAGTCCTCGTCGCTGTGCGCCTCGGCCGGGGCCCGCCGGATCGTCCCGGCGTTGTTGACGAGGATGTCGACGGGCCGGTCCTGCCCGTTCAGCCAGGCCGCCAGCTCGCGCACCGCGCCGCGGTCGGACAGGTCCACCCGGCGCGGCACGAACGTGCGGCCGTGCGCCTCGACGCGTTTGGCGACCTCGCTGCCGGTGTCCTCCAGCGACGCGCTGACGCCGATGATGTCGGCGCCCGCCGCCGCCAGGGCCTCCGCCATGGCCAGGCCGATGCCGCGGCGGCAACCGGTCACCACGGCCAGCCTCCCGCTCAGGTCGAACGGGTTGCCGGCGGCCGGTGCCGGGTCCAGCGGGCTCATCCCTCGCCTCCCCCGCCGCCGCAGGCGACGAGCACCTTGACGTCGCCGCCGGCCTCGAGGGCCCCGAAGGCCTGGGCCACGTCGTCGAGCGGCACGACGCGGGAGATCAGCCGGTCGGCCGGCACCTGCCTGCCGTGCACCAGCCGGACGGCTTCGTCGTAGTCGTCGCGCTGGTACACCCGCACCCCGATCATCTCCAGTTCCCGCCAGAAGAAGCGGTGCAGGTCGACCTCGCGCGGCGCCGGGTGGATCGCCACCATCACCAGCCGCCCCCGCACGGCGAGCAGGTCCGTGGCCAGGCGGACCCCGGCGGCCGAGCCGGACACCTCGAAGACCACGGCGGCACCGGCGTCACCGGTCTGCTGCCGTACGTGCGCCGCGACGTCGACCGCCGCGGGGTCCACGGTCGCCAGTCCCAGCTGCGCGGCGACGGCGCGGCGGTGCGCGTCGAGCTCCAGGACGGTGACGGTGGCGCCGGTGCTCTGGGCGACCTTGGCGATGAGCAGCCCGACCGGGCCGGCGCCGATGACGACGGCGTGCTCACCCGCGGTGAGCCGGGACCGGCGTACGTCGTGGACGGCGACCGCGGTCGGCTCGATCAGCGCCGCCTGGTCCAGCGGCAGGTCCCGCGGGAGCGGCACGAGGATCCGGGCCGGCACGGTCCAGCTGCTCTGCATGGAGCCGGTGGAGTCGATGCCGACGAAGTTGAGCCGGTGGCAGATGTGGGTGTGCCCGGCCTGGCAGGCGGGGCACTGCCCACACCAGTCCAGCGGCATGACCGTCACCGGGTCGCCGACGGCGTGGCCTTCGACGCCGGGGCCGATCTCGGCGATCCGGCCGGACATCTCGTGCCCGATCACCGCCGGCATGCTCACCCGGTGGTCCATGGCGCCGTGCATGATGTGCAGGTCGGTGCCGCAGATGCCGGTGTACGCCACGTCGATGCGGACCTGGCCGGGGCCGGGCGGTGCGGGCTCGGTGTCGCCGACGACGAAGGTCCGGTCGCCGACGTATCGCGCGCTGCGGGTCATGGGGTCTCCTCGGTCAGGTGCCACACCTCACGCATCGGCGCCCACCAGTCCCCCGACCCCGGCTCGGCGAGCGACTCCTGGCACGGGGCGGTGAGCTCCCACCATTGCCGGGTCTGCGGGTCGGCGGCGATGCGGGCCTGGTCGGCGGCGTGGTCGGCCCCGACGTACTCGTAGTATCCGAACAGCAGGTCGTCGTGCAGGAAGATCGTGTAGTTGCGGATGTTCGCCTCGCGCAGCGTCTGTTCGACGCCGGGCCAGACGGCGGCGTGCAGCCGCAGGTACTCCTCGCGTTGTTCCGGCCGCAACCGGATCACGGTGCCGTGGCGTCGCATCTCATGCCTTCCCGACGGGGGTGTCGTGCCGCTGCCGGCCGCTGGGCCAGGCGTGGCCCAGCACCGGCCGCAGGACGTGTTCGAGGTCGCGGACCAGCTCGGGGTCCACCGGTGTGCTCGCCCACCGCACGTTGCGGGCCATGTCGTGCGGGTCGGCCGTGCCGACGAACGTGGTGGCGAACTGCGCCGGCTCGGCGGCGAAGCGCAGCGCGACCCGCGCGATGTCGAGGCCGCGCTCGTCGCACAGGCGGACCGCGTCGGCGGCGGCCTGCCGCACCGCGGGCGGCGCCGGGTGCCAGGGGGGCGCGCCGCGCCGGGACAGCAACCCCATCGCCAGCGGGGAGGCGTTCATCACCGCGACGCCCCGCGCGGCGAGCTGCGGCGCGGCGTCGGCGAGGGCGCGGTCGAGCAGCGTGTACCGGCAGTAGGACAGCACGGTGTCGATCGGCACGGCGCGCGCGACGTGGGTCAGGGCGGTCACCGGGTAGGCGGTGACGCCGAGGTGCCGAACCTTGCCCGCGTCGCGCAGGGCGGCCAGGGCGGGCAGGGTCTCCTCGACGATCTGGTCGAGGTCGCCGAACTCGATGTCGTGGCACTGGATGAGGTCGAGGTGGTCGGTGCCGAGCCGGGCGAGGCTCTCCTCGACGCTGGCGACCACCCGGGCGGCGGAGAAGTCGAAGCTGTCCTCGCCGTACCGGCCCACCTTGGTGGCCAGCACGTAACTGTCGCGGTCGACGCCGCGCAGCGCCCGGCCGAGCACGGTCTCGGCGGCCGTGGCGCCGTAGTAGGGCGACACGTCGATGATGTTGACGCCCAGGTCGAGTGCGGTGCGCACGGCCCTGATGCCGGCCTGTTCGTCGATGGGCGCGTACACGCCGCCGAGCGGTGAGGCGCCGTAGCCGAGCATCGACACGGTGAGACCGGTGCGGCCGAGCGGGCGGTACTCCACGAGATGCCGGTCCTTCCCGCCGTCCTGGTCCCGCGGCGACGCGAGCGGGACCCCCGACGGCACGAAACATCTGATGTATCTACAGTGAACGGGTGGCGCTGACCGACGAAGCAATCACCAAGATCCGCGGCATGATCCAGAGCGGCGAGCTGCCGCCGGGGTCGCGGCTGCCACCGGAGCAGCAGCTGGCCGCGCAGATGGGGCTGTCGCGCAGCGGGGTACGGGAGGCGGTGAAGGTCCTCGAGTCGGCCCGGGTCCTGGACGTGCGCCGCGGCGACGGCACCTACGTCACCAGCCTCGCGCCCCGGCTGCTGCTGGAAGGGCTCGGCGTCGCGGTCGAGCTGCTGCGCGACGACACGCTGCTGGAGGTCATGGAGGTGCGCCGGATGCTGGAGCCGGTCGCCACCGGCGTCGCGGCGCTGCGCATGTCCGACGACGACCTTGACCGGCTGGCCGCGCTGCTGGACGACATGCGGGCCGCGGCCGACGACGCCGAGCGGCTCATCGGCTACGACACGGCGTTCCACCGTACCGTCGTCGCGGCCACCGGCAACGAGACGCTCACGTCGCTGCTGGACGGCCTGTCGAGCCGGACCCTGCGGGCCAGGGTGTGGCGCGGCCTGATCGAGGGCAACTCCGCGCACACGACGATCGAGGAGCATCACGCCATCTACCTGGCGCTGCGCTCGCGGGACCAGCTGCTCGCCCACGCCAGCGCCCTGCTGCACGTCAACACCTCCGAGGCGTGGCTGCGCGCGGTGCTGGCCGCACCGGACGGGCAGGGCGACGGCGGCGCGTGACGCGGCCCGCGCGAGGCCACCAGGCTCACGCCGGCGGGCGGCGGGCATCGTCGGCCAGGCCGTAGGTCCGCGTCGCGGTGCCCGCGAAGATCTCCCGCAGCTGCGGCGGCGACAGCGGCGGCAGCGCTTCCCGCAGCGCCGCGAGGACCGCCGGATAGTCCGCGGCGAGCAGGCACACCGGCCAGTCCGAGCCGAACATCAGACGATCGGGCCCGAACGCGTCCACCGCCACCGCGACGAACGGCCGCAGCGCGTCACAGGACCAGTCAGGGCCCGCCTCGGTGACCATCCCGGACAGCTTGCAGGTGACGTTCGGGTTGGCCGCCAGCGCGGTGAACGGCTCGCGCCACCGCCGCAGCCCCTCCTCACCCTCGTCGATGCGCGGCTTGCCGAGGTGGTCGAGCACGAAGCGCAGCTGCGGCACGGCCCGGGCCGCGCGGGCCGCGGACGGAAGCTGGTCGGCCCGGATCACCAGGTCGAAGACCAGGCCCGCCGCGCCGATCTCGGCGAGCCCGCGCCGCACCTCGGGCCGGTCGAGGTAGTCGGGGTCCGCCTCACCCTGGACCTGGGCGCGCAGCCCGACCAGCAGGTCGCCGCCGCGCAGGCCGCGGTAGCGCTCGATGGTCGCCGGCACGTCGGGCGCCGCGACGTCGATCCACGCCACGACGCCCGCGATGGCCGGCGTGTCGGCGGCGTGGCCGAGGAAGTCGGCCGCCTCGTCGGTGTGGCACCGGCCGCCCTCGACCAGCACCGTGCGGTCGACGCCGGCCGCGGCCAGCTCAGCGGTCAGGTCCGCGGGGGTGAACGGCCGGCGGATCGCGTCGAGCCCGGGCTCGTCGAGCCACTGGTAGCCGCGTTCGGGCTGCCACAGGTGGTGATGCGCGTCGATGATCATGAGGGCTCCCTCCCGGGTACGGGTGCTGGTGCTCAGGCGGCCGTGGAGACCGGCTCGTCCGCCGTGGCGGCCCATTCGGGACCGTCCGGGAACTGGAAGGCGGCCAGCGACTCCGGCACGATCTGCGCGCTCATGCCCGGTGCGGTGGGCGCCAGATACCGGCCGGCGCGGATGCGCACCGGGTCGACGAAGTGCTCGTGCAGGTGGTCGACGTACTCGATGGCGCGGTCCTCGGTGCTGCCGCTGACCGCGACGTAGTCGAACATCGCCAGGTGCTGCACCAGCTCGCACAGCCCGACACCGCCGGCGTGGGGGCAGACCGGCACGCCGAACTTGGCGGCCAGCAGCAGGATCGCGAGGTTCTCGTTGACGCCGCCGACCCGGCACGCGTCGATCTGCACGATGTCGACGGCGCCGGCCTGCAGCAGCTGTTTGAACATCACCGCATTGTGGACGTGCTCGCCGGTGGCGACCTTGATCGGCGCGAGCGCCCGGCGGACCGCGGCGTGCCCGAGGATGTCGTCGGGCGAGGTCGGCTCCTCGATCCAGTACGGGTCGAACGAGCTGAGCTGCCGCATCCACTCGATGGCGTCCGGCACGCCCCAGATCTGGTTGGCGTCCACGGCGATGCGGATGTCCGGGCCCACGGCCTGCCGGGCGATGCCCATCCGGCGCACGTCGTCGGCGAGGTCGCCGCCGACCTTGAGCTTGATCAGCTCGTAGCCGGCGGTGACCGCCTCGCCGCACAGCCGGGCGAGCTTCTCGTCGTCGTAGCCGAGCCAGCCGGGGGTGGTGGTGTAGGCGGGGTAGCCGTGCCGTAGCAGGTGCTCCTCCCGCTGCGCCCGCCCGGCGGCGCCGGCCCGCAGCAGCCCGAGGGCGTCGTCCTCGGTGAGCGCGTCGCGCAGGTAGCGGAAGTCGATCTGGGCGACCAGCTGCTCCGGCGTAAGGTCGGCCAGCAGCTTCCACAACGGTTTGCCGGCCCGTCGGGCGGCCAGGTCCCACACGGCGTTGACGATCCCGCCGGCGGCCATGTGCACGACCCCCTTCTCCGGCCCCAGCCAGCGGATCTGGCTGTCGCCGATGAGCCGCCGGGCGAGCGCACCCGGATCGGCCAGCAGCTCCTCGACGGGTTGACCGATCACCATCCCGGCGAGCGAGCGCATCGCCGCGACCTCGATCTCGGTGCCGCGCCCGACGGTGAACACGAAGCCGTGGCCCTCCGCGCCCGCGCTGGTACGCAGCACCACGTAAGCGGCGGAGTAGTCCGGGAACGGGTTCATCGCGTCGGACCCGTCCCGGTGCCGGGACGTGGGGAACCGGACGTCGATGGTGTCCATGGACAGGATGCGCTCAGTCACCGTGGCTCCTGGAGGGTTGTGGCACCGCGCTGCGGCACCCGGCAGGGAACGTTCGAAGGATGCGATGGCGGGAGCGGACAGCCCACCCAAACATCTGATGTATTTTCTAGCTGAGTTGCCAATCGAAGTCCACTCCCCCGGCCGAACTGCCGAAACTGACAATGTCGAGCCGACGCATGCGCCGACCGCCGGAGAGACATGCGATGTTTGTCGGATCCGCACCGCCGGGGGCGGTGAACGGCGGGAGGCGGCACGGGCATGGCGGACGGGTCGCGGCCGCCATGTCCGTGGGGGTCAGGTCTGCGCCCGGCCGCCGGTGATGCGGGAGACCACCAGCGCCACGAGGATCACGGCGCCGTTGAGGAAGTTGGTCCATTGCGCCGGTACCCCGGCCAGCGTGAGCACGTTGATGATCATGAACAGCAGCAGGACGCCGGTGAAGGCGCCGAACACCGTTCCCTTGCCACCGTTGAGGCTCACGCCACCGATGACCGCCGCCGCGAAGACCTGGAAGATGGCCCCGCTGCCCTGCGCGGCGGGCACCGCCGCCAGCCGGCCGCTCATCAGCAGACCGGCCAGGGCCGCCAGCACGCTGGCCACGACGAGCGTGACCCACAGGATCCGGTCGGTGCGGATGCCGGCCGCGCGGGCCGCGTCGACGTTGCCGCCGATCGCGTACAGCGCTCGGCCGGCCCGCGTGTAGCCGAGCACCACGATGCCGACCGCGAACGCCAGCAGGGAGATCCAGACCGACGCCGGCACGCCGAGCCACGTGGTGGAGCCCAGGTAGGTCATCGAGGAGGGCAGGGCGAAGAAGGTCTTGCCGCCGGAGATGCCGGTCAGCAGCCCGCGCAGCACGATGAGCATGCCGAGGGTGACGATGAACCCGTTGAGGCCGAAGCGGACGATGAGCAGCCCGTTGAAGGCGCCCACCAGCGCGCCGACCAGCAGCACGACCGGCACGGCCAGGGCCGGCGGCAGCACGTGGACGCCGAGCCCGTGGGTGACCGCCGGGTCGATGATCAGCCAGGCCGCGATGCCGGGGGCGAGCCCGAACGTCGACTCCAGCGACAGGTCCATCTTGCCGGTGATCAGCACCATGGTCTGGGCCAGCACGAGCACGGAGATCTCCGACATGCTCTGCAGCACGTTGATGATGTTGTCCGACTGCAGGAAGACCGGGTTGACGAGGTAGCCGACGACCGCGACGGCGATGATCGCCGGGACCAGCGCCAGGTCGCGCAGGCGGGCGATGGCGAGGGCCCGGCGCCGGTCGGGCGGCGGCGCCGTCGACGGCGCCGCGGCGTTCTTGGACAGCGTGTCAGACATGGTCGAGATCGACCCCTTCCATGGCGGCTACCAGTTCGTTGTCGCTCCAGCCGTGCGGCTTCTCGGCGACCACCCGGCCCTGGAACATCACCAGGAGCCGGTCGCAGATGCGCAGGTCGTCGAGCTCGTCGGAGACGACGAGCACGGTGGTGCCGCGCCCGCGCACCTCCTCCACGACGCCGAGGAGGGTCTGCTTGGAGCGCACGTCGACACCGGCGGTCGGCGTGATCAGCACGAGCAGCTTGGGGTCACTGGCCAGGGCCCGGCCCATGACGACCTTCTGCTGGTTGCCCCCGGACAGCTCGGCCACCGGCACGTGCGGACCGGAGGCCTTGATCGCGAGGTCGGCGATCGTCCGGTCGGCGAACGCGTCCCGCCTCGCCGGGGAGATGAGCCCGTTGCGCCCGATGCGGTGCGGGACGGTCATCGTGACGTTCTCCCCGATCGACAGCTGCGGCACCAGACCCTCCCGGTGCCGGTCCTGCGGCACGAGGCCGACACCGGCGTCCAGGGCGTCCGGCACGCTGCCCGGGCGCAGCACGCGGCCGTCGACCGTCACCGTCCCGCCCGCGGGGCGGGCCAGCCCGACGATCGCCTCGGCGACCTCGACCTTGCCGCTGCCACCGCCGCCGGCGATGCCGACGACCTCGCCGGCCCGCGCCTGCATGGACAGCGTCGCACCGCTGTGCGTGCGCAGCTCCCGCACCGTCAGCAGCACCGGCGCGTCGTCCGCCGGGGCGGCGTGCACCGTGTCGGGCATGGTCACGTCCTCGCCGGTCATCGCGGTGACCAGCGCTTGGCGGCTGACGTCGGCCACCGGTGCGGTGAGGATGTGCCGGGCGTCGCGGAAGACGGTCACCTGATCGCAGATCTCGTAGATCTCCTGCAGGTGGTGGCTGATGAACAGGAACGTGACGCCCTGCGCGCGCAGCGCGCGGATCCGCTCGAACAGCCGGCTGATCCCGGCGGCGTCCAGCTGCGCGGTCGGCTCGTCCAGGATGATGAACCGCGCACCGAACGACAGCGCCCGGGCGATCTCCACGAACTGCCGCTGCTCCACCGACAGCGACGAGGCGGGCCGGCGCACGTCGACGTCGACCGCCCACTCGGCGAGCAGCTGCTCGGCCTGCCGGCGCAGCTGCGGCCAGCGGATCAGCCGGTCCCGGCCGCGGGCGTGCCGGTTGAGGAAGAGGTTCTCCGCCACCGTCAGGTCGGGGATGATCGTCGACTTCTGGTAGACGCAGGCCACCCGCTGCCGCCAGGCGTCCCGGTCGCCCAGCGGCGGCGCCGGGGTGCCGTCGAACATGACGGCGCCGGCGTCGGGCGCCTGCAGGCCGGTGAGGATGCCGACGAGCGTCGACTTGCCGGCGCCGTTGCGGCCGACGAGGGCGTGCGTCTCGCCCTGCCGTACGACGATGCCGGCGTCGGACAGCGCGACGGTCGGGCCGAAGCGTTTCGTGATGTGCGTGGCCTCGGCGACGGGCCGGTCGTGATCGACCGGCCCGTCGGTCAAGCCGTGGATGGAGCTCATACGTTGTTGCCCCAGAGGGACTTGTCGTCGGACTTCACCGTGGGCTGTCCGCCGACGGCGGCGCCGTCCTTGGTGACCAGGGGTGCGGCGAGCTGGTCCTCGAGCAGGCCGTCGCGGACCTGGATGATCGTGCTGCCGTGGTCGGTCGGGCCGGGCTGGAACGTCTTGCCGTCGATCGCCGCCTTCGCGTAGTACAGGCCGTACTTGGCGTACAGGTCGGCCGGCTGGCTCACGGTGGCGTCGATGAGGCCGTCGCCGATGTTCTTGAGCTCCTCGGGGATGCCGTCGTTGGACACGATGAAGACGTGCTTGGGGTCCGACGGCGGGACCTGCAGGCCCTTCTGCTTGAGGATCTGCAGCGTGCCGGACAGCGCGAAGGACGACTGCATGTAGACGCCCTTGATGTCCGGGTCGGACGCGAAGCGGGTCTGCAGCTTCGCCGCGGCGACGTCGGCCTTCCAGTCGGTGGCCTCGCCGAAGACGGTGATGCCCGGGAAGTCCTTCTTCATGCACTCGTTGAAGGCCTCGGTGCGGTCCCGGCCGTTGATCGAGGCGAGGTCGCCCTGCAGCATGACGACCTTGCCCTTGCCGCCGAGCTTCGCGCCGAGGAACTGGCAGGCCTTGGTGCCGTAGGCACGGTTGTCGGCGCGGACCACCATGAACACCTTGCCGGTGTCCGGCCTGGTGTCGATGGTGACGACGGGGATCTTCTTCGACTCGAGCTGACCCAGGGTCGGTGCGATCGCGGCGGTGTCCTGCGGCGCCATCACCACACCCTTCACGCCCTGGCTGATGAATGTCTGGGCGTTGGAGATGAGGTTCGCGATGTCGTTCTGGGAGTTGGTCGTCTTGAGACTGACGCCGAGCTCCTTGGAGAACTGCGGCACGTACTTGATGTACGAGTTCCAGAAATCGGTGTCCGAACGCGGGTAGTCCACACCGATCAACGGCGTCGAATCACCGGTCGCGCCTGGACCCGTCGAAGAATCATCACTACAGCCCGTGGTGAACATGGCTGCGCCGAGCGTCATGGCCAGCCCGAAGCCGACCAGTGCTTTACGGTTCACCGGTTTCCTTCCATCGTGCGGCTCGAATGAGCGCGCAACCGCACAGCGACGCGGGACACGTCGGGTCCGCCGCGCCGTCCATGCGGCGGGCGTGATCCGGAGGGCGGGTGTGTCGTCGTGGTGTGGTGCGCGGGGGTGTGTGCGGGCACGTACGGCGGCTCACGTCAATCACCGTCATACATCAGATGTATTTATAGACCAGGCTGTGCGGACTGTCTACAGGTGCCGCCGATGCCCTGTTCATCGCCCTTGCAGGGCCGAGGATGCGGCCAGTACATCAGATGTCTCGGCGGCGGTGTCGCCTCCGCGGACCCTCCCGCCGGGCGGTCGCGGCGGCCGGACGGTCGCACCGGAGCCCCTTTGGCCACGCGCACGGAAAACCGCAACGCGTCGCGGAAAAAGCGTTACGCGCACCACCCCCGTACAGTCATCGGATCACGGTTGCGTGGCGTGTCGCCGCGGAGCCTTGACGGACGCGCCGAGCAGCGTCAACACTTCCGGAACCAGGCGCGATGATCTTTGCGGATGTGGTCGGCACCGCTGGATGTTAGCGCTCACGCATCGCGGTCGAAACACCCCGCTTGCCCGCGAGATGAAGGGAAAGACCCAGTGCTGAAGAAGTGGTCCGCGGCCGTGCTCGGCGGTCTGTTGGTGGTCGGCGCGCTCAGCGCCTGCGGCGGCGAGAGTGAGGACGCCGGTAGCGGTAAGAAGGACGACGGCAAGATCACGATGGGCTTCGCGCAGGTCGGCGCGGAGAGTGGCTGGCGTACCGCGAACACCAAGTCG
>NZ_JNYJ01000067.1 GCF_000716715.1 Dactylosporangium aurantiacum
GCCGTCGAGTGCGGCATCAACCGACTCAAACGCCACCGCGGCGTCGCCACCCGGTACGACAAACTCGCCGTACGCTTCCAAGCCGTCCTCACCATCGCCATCATCGGCGAATGGCTCTGACCAGACTTACAAAACGCGCCCTAACCCCAGCACCTGCCATCCCGTCAGACGTCGTAGCAATCAACGTCCGACTGCAGCACATCACTGAAGATCAACGGCGTGGGCATATTGGTGCGTGTCGGCTCTCGGCACGACGGGAGCCCAACCGCGCAGGTCAAGGCCGGTGCAGAGCACTCGATGCGCTCAAGTAGTCGAACCCCAACGCGACTCTCGCTGGCTTGGTCTCCGTCGAGGGACCCACCAGCTCGAGTTGCTCCTCACGTGGCCTCTGACTGAACCGACGACGGCCCGGTACGCATGTCCGCGGTGGCGACTTGTCGCAGCCCGATCAAACGGTGCGCGTCATTTGGTCGACGCGCCGCAGGCGGCCATCGTCGGATAGTTCACCGAACATGAAGATTTCCGTGGTGACCGTCGCCCCCTTACGCATCACGGCGGTGAGCGTGTAGCGGGCGGCGATCCTACCGCCGGTGTCCAGCACCTCGTGGACGTCGATGCCGATGCTGGCCACCCGTTTGCGGGCCGGTCGGGCATGCGCGATCAGCCGTTCCCGGTCCAGCGGAAGGCCGTCGCTGTGCAGCACGAATCCGGGGGTGTGGTAGCGGTCGAACACCGCTCCCGCGTCTTCGTCCCCGAATGCGATCTCTTGCGGATACCGCTTCAGGTAATCCTGCATGTCCATCGTTCGGCACGCCCTTCGTTATCTCTGACATCTCCGTCCAAGATAGCGGTGTGGACTATCGTGGACAACCGTGTCAGACATAACGGGTAGGCGGCGCGAGCGGGCCGACGCCAAGCGCAGCCGGGCGAAGGTGCTCGACGCCGCCGTCGAGCTGCTCGGCCGCCGGCCCGAGGCCAGCATGGACGAGGTGGCCGCAGCATCCGGGGTGGCAAGGCAGACCGTCTACGCGCACTACCCATCGCGCCAGGCGCTGGTCACCGCCATCGTCGAGCGGCTCATCGCCGAAACCATCGACGCACTCGCGGGCGCCGGCTGCGAGGCCGCCACGGCGGCCGATGCGTTGTCCGACTGGCTATTGCGCAGCTGGGCCGTCATCCACCGATATCCGGTGCTGCTGACACCGGTCCTCGCATCGGCCGGCGGCGACGAAAGGGAACTCCACGCACCGATTCTCGACTCGCTACTGCGAATCCTGGATCGCGGGCGCACCAGCGGCGAATTCGACACCACGCAGCCGATCGGCTGGCAGGTGAGCGCGATTCTTGCTCTTGGCCACGCCGCTGCGGGCGAGGCGGGTGCCGGACGGCTGGACATGGCCGTCGCCGGCAACGCGTTTCGTGATGCGGTACTGCGGGTGACCGCCGGGAGGTAGCCCCGGGAAACGGTCAGAACCGCACCACCGATGTCGCCACGCCCCCGCCTCACCAAAGGTGTACCCCCACGGGTCTTGACGAGCACAACAAGGACCTGGCCGCCACATACCGCCGGCCACCACCTCGTCCTGATCCTGCTGCGCAACCAGGTCGCCGCCGCGATCGGCGTCGACCCGCTCACTCCCGAAGGCGTCGCACGCTGGCCAATGAGGTCACCGCGGTCTACACCAAGGGCGCATTCGTGACCGCGCCCGGACAGGAGACCCCGTGACGGACACTATCGACATCCACGAGCTCATCAAGTCGTTCGGCAAGACCCGCGCACTCGACGGCCTCGACCCCCGTCAGCGCCGGCGAGATCCACGGCTTCCTCGGTCCCAACGGCGCCGGCAAGTCCAACACCATCCGCGTCCTGCTCGGCCTGATCCGCGCCGATGGCGGCCACGTCAGGCTGTTCGACGCCGACCCGTGGCACGACGCCGCCCGGCTGCACCGCCAGCTCTCCTCCGTGGCCGGCGACGTCGCGCTGTGGCCAGGGCTGAGCGGCGGCCAGTGCCTCGACGTCATCAGCGCGACCCACGGGCGCGGCAGCCTGCAGCGCCGGCGGCGCCTCGTCGACCTGCGCCGGCATACGCGCACCTCGGTTCACGCCGTCACGGCCCAGCCCCCGCACGACCTCCAGGAACGCCGCGTTGACCCACACATCGATGGGACCCGGGTCGGCCGCGACATGATCCGCGGCCGCCTCCACCGCCGCGCCATCCGCCACACCGGCTCCACCGACTGCGGCCCGGCGCCGGCCGACTCCACGTCCCGCACGGCACCGGTCAGCCCGTCGATGCTACGGGCCAGCAACGCGACCGCGTCGCCGCCCGCCGCGAACATGCGGGCGCGGGCGCGGTCGATCCCGCCGCCGGCACCGGCCACCACGACCACCCACTACCGACCGTCGCTCGTCGTCATCTGCGCTTCGCTCCGTTCGCCTGGTCGCGTGAGCCGTCAGAATGCGCAAGGGCTGAGCAGCGCCGCTGCGCACAGCGGCGCCAGCCGCCGGCGCGGCGCCGCAGCCGGCCCCATGTGGACCACTACGTGACTCGGGCCCGAATAACCGACCAACGTCGATGTGCCCCGCGTCAGCTCCGCACTTCGCAGCTACCGGACCGCGCGAACATGCCGCCATCGATGCGTCGTCGAACCGGCGGCGCAGTCACGACGGGGCGGCCGGCTCCCATCACCGCACCCCGCCCACCGCACCCGATCCGGATCGCCGGGCGGTTGCAACCCGTGCCCGGCCACCGGCACGGTGTCGCGGCGCGTATCCCGACGGCGCCGCAGTCTGCAGCACTCCTTCGACCCGTGCGACGGCCAGCATGCGGTGCAGACGGCCAGATAGACCGCGCAAGGAAAGCCGCCCACCGCCTGCCCGAACCTCGATTCCGGCCGCATCGAGGTTCGGGCAGCGAGCAAGGTCCACAACCACATGCCACGGTCTGAAGCCCGCGGCCTCGTCGAGCAGGCGTCGTACCTGAGGTACGAAGTCAGCGTCGAGCGCGCCGTCGACAACAACCTCCACCAACGGCACCGCGGGCTCGCGCACGACCTGGTTCATGTCATGACCTCCGGCAGCTCGATTCGCTTTGCCTCCACGGTCCGCCGCCGCTGTAGAGGTGCAGCCCCAGCGGTGTGACAGATCCGTGACAACAATTACGCGAAGCAATCCGCCGCCGTCACAGGGCCGTCCAAGACCAGATGTCACGCAACTGTCACAAGCCCGAGCACTCTCCGCCGAACCCGACCGCGACGCTGGCAAGCATGGCCGCAGCACACGACGACATGCAGCCGATCACCCAGGAGCCGGCACGGCAACTGGTCGAAGTCTCGGTCACGGACCCGCTCGACACCAGTGCCACGCCGCGTGTCCGGGCGCTGCTCGACGACGCCGCCGCACTACGACCGGCGGACCTCGTGGTCGACATGACCGCATGTACGTACGTCGACGCCACCGGGATCGGCATGCTCCTCGACGTGCACCGCAAGGTGTGGCGCGACGGCGGCCGGCTCACCCTCCGAAACCTGTCGCCGAAGGTCGCCAGAACCCTGCAACTGGCACGGGTCGACCGAGTCCTGCACGTCACCGGCACCGCCGTCGGACCGGCGAACGCTTCGTCATAAAACTGTCATCCGTTCGCGGGACGGCTGCCATGCACCACACAAGGTACGGGCCGGCGCGCGCCATCCGAGGGGGCCACGCTTGACGGCACTACGCAGTCTCGACAGCACCAACCTCAGCCTATCGCCCCAGATAGGCGAGCAGGCGATGACCCGGAAGCACCCAGTGTTCCGGACCCTGGCGGAGATCCCGCGTTTCAAACCGGCCACCGTCACCCAGACCACGCCGGTGGGTGCACGGCGGCGCGACCGGGTCAACGCGCGATGAGCTTCTCGGTCGATGCCAGGATCGAGCACGGCGGCGTAGTCGTCGTCATCGTCCACGGCACTGTGGAGCACACCACGATCGCACCGCTGTGCGACACCATCAACCATGTCGTCGAACAGCATCGACCTCCATCGGTGCATATCGATCTGCAGTTCGTCACCTACGTTGACGCCGCCGCAGTGGGCGCCCTTGACGCGTGCCGCCGAACCGCCCGCAACAGGGGGACAACCATCGTGTTGCGCAACGCAAGCGCAGCCGTCCACCGGACGCTACAGCGGTCGGGCATGTTCGATCATCACGGCACCTGAGCGCCGTCACCCCGCACCAAGACGAGGACACAGCCAACTCATGCAGATGCCGGCCAGGCACGACTTTGTCGTTGTTACCGCACACCTACCAGTGGAGCCGATCGTGATGAACCGGCACGAACGGGTGCGGTGGCAGCCGAAGCGCAGTGGCGTGCACGCCGCGCTCCACCCGGTCGTCGCCCAGCGCCACGGCACGTGGGTCGGCTGGCACAGCCTCGACGACCGTCAGACGGGCCGGTTCAACAGCGACGGTATCAGCATGCAACCGGTGCCCATCCCGGCCCTCGACATCCACGACCACTTCGGCGGGCACTGCCAGACCTCGCTGACACCTCTCTATCACGACGGTGCGGAACCACCCCGGTTCAACCGCCGTTGGCGCCATGCCTACCGCCGCGTCAACGACCGGTACAGCCACGCCGTCGCCAACATCGCAGCGCCTGGTGCAACGGTCTGGGTGCACGACTACCAGCTCCAACTCCTCCCGGCAATGCTGCGGCTGCGACGCCCGGATCTGCTGATCGGATTCTTCCTGCACGTACCGTTCCCACCGATCGAGCTGTTCGAGAAGCTGCCCCAGCGCACAGAGATCCTCGGCGGTCTGCTCGGCGCCGACCTGGTCGGCTTCCAGAGCCGACGGTCTTCAGCCAACTTCTGTCAGGCGGTCACCGAGTTCGGCGAGTACCGCATGGACGGCGACGTGGTACACCCGGACGGGCGGCATGTCTCCATCGGCGCGTTCCCGACCTCGGTCGACAGGGTCGGATTCGAGCGGCTGGCCCGGGACCAGCGCACCCGACGCCGAGCAGCGCAAATCCGCGCCGAGCTCGGCCAACCACGCACGATGCTGCTCGCCGTCGACCACCTCGACCCGGCCACCGGGGTGGAACAACGCCTGGACGCCTACCACGAGCTGCTCGCCGACAAGAGGCTCGACCCGAACACGACAGTACTGGTCCAGATCGCCGTACCCGGCCGGCAGTACGGCATGGACCGACCTGACACGTGGACCCAAGTGGAACGCAAGGTCGCCCAGATCAATGGCCTTTACAGCTGGATCACCCGACCAGCGGTGCACCTGCTGCACCAGACGCTTGACTCGCGTGAACTCGTCGCGTTCTACCTTGCCGCCGACATCATGCTCGCCACCCCGCTGCGCGACGGCATGCACATCAACGCGAAGGAGTACGTGGCCTGCCGCGCCGACAACACGGGCACACTCGTGCTCAGCGAAGGATCAGGCACCGCCTCAGCACTCCCCGAGGCGATCACCGTCAACCCATACGACGTCGACGCGCTGAAGGCCGCCATCGTCGGGGCGATCGAGCTCGGCGGCCCGCACGGCCGAAAGAGCGAGATGCGCAGGATGCGACGGCGGCTGCACGAATATGACGTGCACAGGTGGGCCGCCGACTACCTCGACGCCCTCGCCGGCCCCGCGCCCCGCACGCCAGCCGGCGCCACACCACCTGGGCCAGCCTCCCACAGGCCACGACCGACCTGGAGCGGCCCAGCGGCTCGAGCACATCACGGAACGTAGCCGGCCCGACGCCACCGCCGACGGCAGTTGTCATCACATCGTCAACCGGTCGTGCATCGGTCGCCAAGCCCGCGCGGCAGCGTCAGAGGTGGCCCCATCCCCGCCAACGGCTGGAGGCGCGACATGATGGCATGGCTACCGTTCGATGACGAACATGACGAACATGACGAACACAACGGACGCGACGGACACGACGGGCGCTCCGAGCGGGCCCGACCGAAGCGAGACCTGGCAGAACTGCTCGCTCAGCGACTCCTGGCCGATCCGCGGGTATGGGGCCAGCACATCACCGTCCACGTCCAGCAGGCCGTCGTGATGCTCGAGGGCTCGGTCAGCAGCGTCGCAGCGCGGGACGCTGTCGTGGAGGCGGCGCGGAACCTCGATGGCGTCCGCGACGTGTGTTCATTGTTGTGTGTTTCGGAACCGGCCATTGAGGGCGGGGCAGCATCCGCGGCACCCGCCGCACCGCCGGACACGGCAGACGAGTTCGACCGGATCGTGGCCACATTGCTCCCCGCCGAGGAACGCAGCGACCGCGATACCGGCACGCAACGACGGATCCGAACCACAGCAGCGCTACCGGCGGCCGCCGGCATCGTCCTTTGGATGGTCGTGACAGCGTTGCTGGCGCACACTCCAGCGCCCGGCCCGCTCGCTGCAGCGGCAACGGTCGCCGTGTTGACCGGCTCAGCCGTCGCGATGGTCCGCCAATCGCGTCACAACCGCAAATGAGTCTCCGGACCCGGCACCCCGCCCAGCCCGGCCGGCGTGCACCGTTCCCCGGAGCCGTCCTCGACCGGCGTCGGCTGCTCGTGGGAACGCTCGCCGTAGCCACGACGCTGATGACGTGCGGATGCGGTGAAGACGAACCGCCGCCGCGCCCAGAACGTCGAACAGGTCCGCCGCGTACCAGGTTCCGCACCGGTGCGGTGATGACCGTGACCGGCATCGTCGCGCACGTTTACGGGCCGACAGCGTTCACTCTCGACGACGTCGATCTGCCTGAGCAGGGACTGCTCGTTCTCACCGCACTGCCGCAGCAGCTTCGCGTCCGGGACCTGGCTACAGCCACCGGTGAGGTGGCCGCGTTCACCGCGGTGCAGTTCACCGACCCTGCCCTGCACAGCCGGCTGATACAGGCCGGTCATGCTGACGCGATAGTTCTGCGAGCCAACGACGTCGTGTTGTACCGGTCAGCCTCAGCACCGGGCTCGCACACGCCGATCACAGCCAGGCACGATCCTGGAGGACCTCCGTCACGGCTCCGCCGGACCACCAGCTCCGGCGGACGCGCAGAACGATCACCGCCGTCCGTCACCGACCCGAACGTCATCCGCCGTCGGACAACGTCGTGAAACCGTCATACTGCCGCCAGGCCACCTCCATGCCCGAACCGCACCGTAGAAGGTCAAGCATCCCACGACAGGAAGCCCGCCCATGCGACGACACCGCGCAACAGTTGCACGTCCGGACCTCGACGCACGGCCTGGACAGATGTGCTGTGCCCGCCGTCCCAAAGTCCTCATTCCCGGAAGTGGTGCATATTCGTGCTGGTGATGCAGACTGACTCGAATTCCGGTTCCCAGCCGCACCTGTCGTGCGACGTCTGCGGCGTGTCCTTCTCCGACCTCATGGGCGTCGCCCTGCCTGTCGAGGCGGCATGGCCGGCGGCCTGTCGCCGCGGCTGGCAGTGTGAGGAGCTCGGCGGCATCCCGTGGCACCGCTGCCCTACGTGCGCGCAACGATAGAAGGCCGCGCCAGCGGCCTTCATGCCGACCATGCAGTCCGCGGATTGCCGGAACGGTAAACGGCACCGGGCACAACGCGGGTCGTCGATGCCGGATGCCGGCCTGCACGGTTGCGCCACCTGACGCTGCACCGCCCTCTGCCCCATGGCCGCAAAGCCGCCGACGTGCTCGCTCCTATGCAGCTCACCAACACGCTGCTGGACCTGGAAACTGTGCCGGGCTGGCCGGGGCCAGACCCCCGTGCACTGCGGTAAGCGAATCCATCGACCGAGCTGGTTCTCTGCAGGTCTGAAGACCCGCGGTGGCGGCTCGATCGGGCGCACACATCAGGCGCCCTGTTTCGGCGCCCGTGTCACCATACGTAAGCAGTGCACCGGCCGTTTGTCCGGCGGGTGGAGACGATCGGTCTGTAAGCGGACGGGTCAGCACTGATGAGGATGGCTTCGTCTGGGCAGGGCTCGAGGCCGAGCGCGTTGAGCTGACGGGGTCTTGCCACTGCTGGCCGACCTGCACCAAGATGCGGTTGTCGAGGTCGCGCAGCCGGTCGTTCAACGTCCGTTCATACCGCTAGAGCACCATCCCGGACACCGCCGCCAACGTCCACAGCAGCGCACCCGCGAACACCTCCGTGCGGGCCAGCAATATGGCGGTGAAGGTCACCACTATGGAAGCGACCGCCGCGCCGGTCGTCGGCACGCAGCGGGTCTGTGGCCAGCGTGGCACCGACGCAACCATCGCCAACCGTCCACCACAACGAGCCGCCGATCAGCAGCACCCAGGCAAGCATCGTCAGTAGCCACCTCGCAAACAAGAGTTCACCCCAGTTGGACCCGCCGAACCAGGCCAACAGCATCGAGCAGGCCACGGCTGCTGGGAACACCGCCAGTCCCGCCGCCAGCCGGACGCGGCTGCGGCGGAGTACCTGCCGCCCCTGCTCAAGGAGCAGGAGTTCCAGATCGCGGCCCCCCACGATGCTGTATCCGCTCACCTGCGTCCTCCTCGCCGCGCTACCTCTTCGTGCGATGAGTCCGACGACGATCTATCTGCTGCGACAGACAACCTTGAGTGGCAAATCCGCACGGAGACAAAAGTCTGCTGGCATGCGAATGCACCTCGATGGCAAAGGAGAACCCACCTGATCGGACAGAGGTGCGCCCCGCGTCGGCCTTCGACTCGGTGAGGCGCGCGGCGACAGGTCGGTGCAGCACGACGCGACCGTACGAGGCCGTACCGCCGCAGATATTTACGAACCGGTGTCGTTGCGCGTCGGAACCGCCGGATCGGTGACGCCGTCGGCCAGCAGCCCGGATGCCGCATCCGGATCCATCCGCTGCAGCAGGTGTCGCACCCGCGGCGGCGGTTTGCGCAGCGTCAGTCGCCCGCCCTGGTCGCGCAGCCTCCGGTGCAGTTCGACAAGAATCTCCATGCCTGCAGTGTCGATGGACGTGCATGTCGCGACATCGAGCTGCAGGTGGATCGGGCGCCGACCAGCCGAGCCGCTGAGGACGGTGAAGTACAGGGCAAGGTGTCCGATGTCACGAGGCCTGTTGACGACCGCGTCGAACCGGAGGACCCGCAAGGCGTCCCCGGAAGCCGCCCGGTCGGGCCGGGTCATGCCGAGTCCTTCCGGCTCGTGGCAAGCACGGACACCACACGCTCGCAGCTGATGCCGTTGACGGCGAAGCCGGTCGGCGGTGGCGCGTCGACGCGGTCCAGGGCGCCGGACATCGTGGCGGTGAGCTGCCGCCCTGCGGACAGCGGTTCGGTGCCGGTGAGGGTCACCCGCGTGTCCGTCTGCGACCACGGCATTCCGGTGACGGCGGCGACGTGCTGCCCGGCGGGCACGGTGAACTGCAGGGTCCACGGCTGTCGCACACGACCGGCGACGGACAGCTCCGCGGCGAACGTCGTGCCGTCGCGGTGGCTGGTGTACCGGACTGCGCACGCCGCGGGAGGCGCCTGCCCCGGGCCGGCCGCTGCGACAGCACCGGCGGTGCCACTCGCCGTGGCCGTCGACGGCCGACCGATCGGATGGATCCAGCCCAGAACGGCTGCGAGGACGGCGACGAGCGTCACCACTGACCGACGGTGCCGACGGTGCCGGGCAGGTGACTCCCATCGAACAGGCCGTGGCGTCGCCACCGGCGCCGGCCGGTAGCGTCCGCTCACTTCGTGCGTGTCCGGCTCCGGGTACGTGCCGTGCTCGACCAGGACCTCACGCAGGACACGAGCCACCTCGCGGCTGGACGGTCGCCGCTCCGGATCGTTGGACAGGCACTGGTCGCACAGCGCGACCACCGCCGCCGGCACCTGCGCCATCGGCGGCATCCGCACCTGCGGAGACCCGCACCGCTGCTGAACAAGGCCCGGCCGGTCGGCCGCGGTCCAGGGCAGTGCACCGGTCAGCATCTGCATCAGGACCAGACCCAGCGCGTACACGTCGGCGGCGGCGCTCACCGGCTCGCCCCGGACCTGTTCCGGTGCCATGTACTCAGGCGTTCCCAGCATGACCCCGACCGGGCCCGCGGGCAGTACCCCGCAGAAGGCGGCGAGACCGAAGTCGACAACCTTCACCCGGGACGCAGTGAGAATGATGTTGCCCGGCTTGATGTCGCGGTGCACGACCCGGTGCAGATGCGCCGCGTTGAGCGCGTCGGCGACCTGAACCGCGATGCGCACCGCCTGCTGCCACGGCATCGACTCCGACCCGGCCAGCCGCTGGCCGAGGGTCTCACCGTCGACGAATTCCATCACCAGGTACGGCAACCGCCGGCGGAGTCCCCGCCGGAGACGTCCCGCGTCATGGACGACGGCGATGTTCGGATGGACAAGGCGGGCTGCGGCACGCGCCTCGACCTCGGCCCGCGCCTGCGCACCCGCGAGGTGCGGCTGCAGCATCTTGACCGCGACGGTCCGTTCGAGCCGGACGTCGACGGCCCGCCAGACGGACGCCATGCCACCGGTGCCCGCTTCGGCGATCAGCCGGTACCGGCCGCCGATCATCGGCATGACTTCACCACCTCCTGGCGTGCGCCGCTCGGCACCGACCGGAGCCGACACCGCAATCCTCACCACAGGGCATGGAGGACAACCGTCGAATGTGTGACAGTTGCACGACGAGTCGGCCGTCATGGAACTGTCATGATTTCGCCGGACAGCCTCCACATCGCCGGAGCAGACTCCAACCGGCCGGCAACGCCACCGCCGGAACGGCTGCCGCACCCAGTGCAGATGTGGGCCGGTCACAGGTACTTCACCCGGAAGACGCGGCGGTGGGGTGCTCCCCCCGGTGTCCCACCGCCGCCCGGCTTCCGGCGCCGCCTGGCGGTCAGGCCGGCCGGATGAGGTCGGTGTAGTCGGCGGCCGTGAGCGGTCCGTCGGTCAGGGACGCGTCTGCGCGGGGTACCCGCAGCGGCTGTCCGTCGTGCAAGAACGACACGGTGCGGACGTCGGCACGGCTGGTGAGTGTGCACACGATCTGTCCGTAGGCGAGGACCTCGTCGCTGCGTCCGGCGCCGTCGGGCCGGCTGCCGATGCCGACCGTCGCGTCACCGCCGTGGATCTCGACCATGCCGGTCACGGTGATGCCGGTCAACGCGCTGGTGTACCCGGCTTCGCGCTCCGTGGCGTTCGGACCGGCAAGCAGCTGCCGCAGTTGCTCGTCGATAGCCGGCATCTGCACGGCCGGGCGGCGCACCGCGACAAGGCCGGCGTCACGGACGAGGAACAGCAGTTCGACCGGCACGCCCGGCGCCGGGCTTGCGGTCTGGGCCGCGGTCGTGGCATTCGGCCGGCTGCCGGCCGCGATCGGTCGTGGGCTGTCCTCGGTCGGTACGCCACATCCGGTGAGCGTCATCGCGGCGGTCAGCGCGGCGACGAGGGCGGCGGCGAGGGCCCGGAGCCGGCCGGTCACGACGGCTCCCGGCGCAGCTCGACCCGGAACCGGGCACCCCCGCCCGGCCGGTCCAGGACGAACGCCCGGCCGCCGTGTGCCGCGGCGTGCTGCGCGACGATCGCCAGTCCCAACCCCGCACCGTCGTCGTCGGTACGGGCGCGAGCCGCGCGCCCCCGCACGAACCGGTCGAAGATCGTCGCCTTGTCCGCCGGGCTGACGCCGGGACCCTCGTCGTCGACCTCGAGGAACCACAGATCGCCGGCCGTGCCGACCCGGACCGCGGTGGCCCCGCCGCCGTAGCGTGCGGCGTTGTCCAGCAGGTTGCCGACGATCTGTTCGATGCGGCGGCCGTCCACGAGCCACAGGTGCGGTGTGTCCCCGGCGGCGGTGACGAGGTCCGGCGCCAGCTTCCGCAGCTGGCACGCGCGCCGGGCGACCGCCATGACGTCGACCTCCTCCCGCTGGACCGGCTGGTCGCTCTTCGCCAGTTCGAGCAGGTCGTCGACGAGAGACTGGAACCGGTCGACCTCCTCGACGATCAACCCGACGGCCAGCCCGGTGCGCTGGTCGAGATGGTCGCGCCGGCGGGCCAGGACGCTGGCCGACGCGGCCAGCGTCTGCAACGGTGAGCGCAGCTCATGGCTGACGTCCGCGGCGAACCGGCGGTCCTGTTCGAGGCGTTTCGCCAGCCGGTCGACCATGTCGTTGAACGAGGTGGTGAGCTGCACGAGATCTGGTTCCACGGCGGGGTCCAGGCGAGTGGACAGGTCGCCGGCGGCGATCTCCTTCGCCGCGCCGGCCACCGACCGCAGCGGCCGGGCCACGTACCGGGCCGCGTACCAGCCCAGGCCGGCTCCGGCAACGGCGGTGAGCGCGGCCACGACCGTGAGCACCCAGCTCAGCGTCCGCAGCGTCTGGTCGAGCTCCCGGAACAGGTCGACCTCGTACAGCGCCGCCGTGTCGGACAACGGCACACCGACGACGATCGCGGGAACACCGTTGACCCGCACCAGCTGTTTGCCTGCCTGACCCTGCTGGACGAGGCGTTGCAGGCTTTGCGGCACCGCCTCGGTCGTGCCGTCGTCGGCGGCCCGGCCGAACCAGCCGCCGTCGCGGTACAGCATCGCCCGCCGGTTGCCGCCGGTGTCCAGCGCCCGCAACAGGTCCACGACGTCGACCTGGTCGGTGAGCACACCCTCCCGCAGGATCCGCGCGTCATAGGACACCGCACGCACCGACACCCGCTCGCGCCCTTCCAGCAGGTACCGCCGGGTCGTCTGATAGGTGGCGAACGCCATCGACGCCGACAGCAACAGCGCACCGATGGCGAACCCGCCGACGATCCGTGTCCGAAGCCCCGCGCGTCTCATCGCTGCAGCTTGTAGCCCATGCCGCGGACCGTGATGAGCCGCTGCGGTGTGCGCGGGTCGGGCTCGATCTTCTGCCGCAGCCGCCCCACGTGGACGTCGACGAGCCGCTCGTCGCCGATCTCGTACTCCCACACCCGCTGCAGCAGCTGCTGGCGCGACAGCACCAGGCCGGGATGCTCAGCCAGCTCGCACAGCAGCCGGAACTCCGTGCGGGTCAAAGCGACCGGCGCTCCCTGCAGCCGCACCTCCCCCGCCTCCGGCACGATCTCCAGGTCACCGAAGACCAGCTTCGACATGGTCGCCGCCGCGGCACGAGCCCGCCGGCGCAGCGCCCGCAACCGGGCCGACAGCTCCTTCACCGCGACCGGCTTGACGAGGTAGTCATCGGCGCCCGCCTCGAGCGCCGCGACGATGTCGTGGGTGTCGTCACGAGCGCTCACCACCACGATCGGCACGTCGTCGTGGCGGCGCATCTCCCGCACGCACTCGAAACCGTCCATGCCCGGCAGCATCAGGTCGACCAGGACGGTGTCGGACGGCTCGGCCCGCTGCGCCTCCAGGCCCTCCTCCGCGCTCGCCGCGCCGCGGACCGTGTACCCCTCGTCCTCCAGCGCCAGCACCAGCGACAACCGGATCCGGTCGTCGTCCTCGATCACCAGTACACCTGCCATCAGCTCATCATGCCTTCCCACGATGCGTGCCTCCGCGCCGGAACGCCGTGACGCGATCAACGGTGTCCGCCGACCACCCGCCGGGGCCGGGCCGGTGCCGTCGCGGCTCGACAGCGCAGTCACCGGGCGCCCTCGGTCGGCTGCGCCAGCCACCAGCGAAGCTCCGCGCACTGACGCTCGCTGGCCAGCTGCCGTGCCCGCCGCCACTGCCTGCGATGCCGCGGCCGGTAGCCCGGCGGACGGGCGGCGACGCGCGCGGCGGTCTCCACGCCAGGTTGCGTCCCGCTCAACGTGACTGGCTGCATGTGTCTCCCTCCAGCGGCATACGGGTCCGGCGACGGATCAGGCGGCCGGGCCGGGTCACTGTCCCGGCGCCGCGCCGGCCGGGGCGTCCCGCGGCGCGGCGGAGCTGATCGATGCCGCCGGTCCGCGCCGGCGGTGCTTCGACCGGTAGCCGGGCGGCGTCGGTGCCCGCGGCGGCACCTGGTCGAGCCGCGGGTTCATGCCCCGCAGCGTGAGCCGGCCGCCGATCGCCCACAGGCGCTCGTGCACGGCGGCGAGCACTGCGGTGCCCGCCTCGTCGACACCGGTGCACCCGGTGAGATCGATGACGAGATGCGCCGGGCCGGCCGTCACCGCGGCCTCGAGCCGAGGCTGCCAGCGCGGCAGGGTCGCTGCGTCCAACGGTCCGGTGATGACGACCACGACCCGCGGCACGATGGGCGTGGTCACGCGACCTCCCACGAGATGTCCAGCACCTGCATCACCCTGCGTCGTGGATGTGGAGAAGATCCGGCAGCGGGATGACGGTTCCATGACGGCACCGTCCGAGCGGTGCCAGGCTGCCGGCTGCCGATGTCACGCAACTGTCACAGGGTCGAGGGCTGTCCGCCGAACCCGGCGGCGACGCTGACCTCAGGACATGGAAGGAGACGGCATGCAACCGATAGCGCACACACCAGCGATGCGGCTGGTCGAGGTGCTGGTCACCGACCCGCTCGACAGCAGCGCCGCGCCGCGCGTACGGGCGCTGCTCGACGACGCCGCGGCACTGCACCCGGCGGACCTCGTCATCGACATGACGGCGTGCGCGTACGTCGACGCCGCCGGCATCGGGGTCCTGCTGGACGTGCACCGCAAGGTGTGGAGCGACGGCGGCCGGCTCACCCTGCGCGGCCTGTCACCGAGAGTCGCCCGCACCCTGCAACTCGCCCGGGTCGACCGGGTCCTGCAGGTCGCCGCCGCGGCGGCCACGCCATCGCCCGCTTCGTCATAGAACTGTCATCTGTTCGCGGGACGGCCGCCATGCCCCGCACCCAGGGTGGACATGTCCGCACCATCCGATAGGGGCCGATATTGACCGCGCTGCTCAGTCTCGACAACAAGAACTTCTCGCTCGCCTGTGACAGCTGCGGCCAACTGGTCACCAACCTCGCGCCGACAATGGGTGACTGGGCTGTCGCGTGGAGCCTGTTCAGTCAGGACGGCTGGACCGGTGACGACCTCGCGACCGGACCCCACACGTGCGGGCGCTGCGCCCCCACCTCCCGGCCGCCCCGGATGATCGAGCAGGCGCTGACCCGTGAGCGCACCACGCCGGTGGCCCGCGAGTCACGCCGCCTGACCATCGGCCAGGTGGCCGATGTAACCGTCGTGACCCTGTGGGGCAACCCTGACCTGCTCGTCAACGCCCGGCTCCGCGACGTCGTGCTCGACCTGCCGGCCGGGGCACGGCGCCTCGTCGTCGACGTCAGCAGGGTGGCGCGCCTGGACTCCGGCGCACTCGACGTCCTGGTCGAGGCGCACCGCCGGCCGGTCACCGTCTGCCTCGTGGGCCCGACCCAACAGGTCCGCGACGCGCTGCGGCTGCTCACCCTGCACGAGCTCTTCCCGACGTACCAGACCGTGGCGGAGGCGACCTGCTGCCGCACGGCCACCGGCCCCACGCCCCCGCCGGCGGCCGTGCACCGCGACGAGCGGGTCGAGGTGCGGTGAGCTTCTCCGTCAGCAGCAGCATCGAGCACAGCGGAGCGGTGGTCATCTCCGTGCGCGGCACGGTGGAACACACGACGGTCGCGAGCCTGTGCGACACGATCAACCACGACGTGGAGCAGCACCGACCCGCGTTCGTGTACGTCGACCTGCAGTACGTCACCTACATCGACGCCGCGGCCGTCGGCGCGCTCGACGCGTGCCGGCGCAGCGCCCGCAACGGTGGGACGAGCGTCCTGCTGCGCAACGCGAGCGCGGCCGTCGACCGGACCTTGCAGCTGTCAGGGATGTTCGGCCGGCCCGGCGGGTAAGGACGTCCGCGGCGGACCGGGCGGCACGGGCGCGAATCGCGGCTGGCGTCCCTGAGGCTGCACGCCGCCGCGCAGGTCGCCCGGTCCGGGGACGGCGTCACGTCCCGGGGTCGTCGGTGCGTTCCGGCTGGCCGGTCACGACCCGGCACAGCAGCGCCGCGACGGCGCCGGTGACCGCGCCGACGAGCGTCCCGGTGACGAGGCTGGACACCACCGCCGCGCCGCGCATGAGGCCACGCTGCACCGCGGGGTCGACGTCGGCGAGGTTCCCGCCGAGCGTCGGGGTGGCCCCGCCGAAGGCGGTGTCCCACAGCAGTTGATGGCCGGCGGCGAGGAACACGCCGTAGAGCACGCCGATGACCAGGACGGTCAGGAACGGGCGCGCCGGCCGCCGCCACAGCACCGCGGCGATCCAGCACAGCGGTGGCAGGAAGACCAGCAGCCCGTTGACGAGGCTGCCCTCGTGGATGACGTCGAGGTCGTGCAGGACGAGCCGGGGTACGGCCAGCGCGGCCAGGCCGGCCAGCACCGGCCAGGAGAACCCGAGCGTCCGGCGCGGCCGGCTCATCGCGCGGCCTCCGCGGCGACGGCCGCGCGAGCCGTGTCACGGGCGAAGCGCAGCAGCGCGGTGAAGGCGAGCACCGCGGTGACCGCGCCGCCGGCGAGACGGACCCGGTGCCCGGCGACGAACTCGCCGGCGACCTGCCGCAGGTACTGCGGGGAATGGGTGCCGACCGGGTCGACGAACATGATCTCGTTGCGGGGCCAGAAGAACACCGCGGAGAACAGGAACTCGCAGGCGATGAAGGCCGCGGCCGCGCCGGCGACCCACCACCGCAACCGCGGGTCGCGCCACGTGAGCAGCACCGCGGCGAGGCCGCTGAGCACCACCGTGGCGCCCAGCGGCGGGAAGTAGTCGCTCGGGCCGCCCGCGACCATGAACTCGCGGGCCCGTTCCAGCGACGCGGGGGCGTCACCGAAGATGTTCGGGTAGAGCATCACCGTCTCGGCGGCGACGCCACCGAACGACAGCATCGCGGTCCACACGAGCACCACGAGTGCGATCCAGGTCAGGTTGGTACGGGACACGTTCGGGTCCTCCTGTGTCGTCGCGCCGGCGCCGGGCGCGGTCCCTGATGGTCGTCGACCATGCTGCGGCGCGGCCGGCGTCGCCGTCTGCCGCCTGCGGGAGCGGACCGGCGTCGCTTCCTGACGTACGCGGCACCGCGGACGCGACGCTCCATGGCGGCAGCGGCCGCCCGGCACGGCCTTTACGCTGCAGGTGTGCGTTGCCGACCCACCCGCACCGACGCGCTGCTCGGTGCCGCCACCTGCTGCCTCGTCGCGGCGGCCGTGATCACCGGCGGCGGCCCGCCCGGGCAGGCGGCGCTCGCCTACGCCTTCGCGGCCGGCTTCGGCGGGCTGCTGCTGTGCGCCCGGCGGTGGCCGGTCCCGGCACTGCTGGCGACCGCGGCCGGCATCGTCGGGTACTACACGCTGGACCTGCCGGCGATGGGCCTGGCGGCGCCGACCGCCGCCGTGCTGTACACGGCGGCGGAGTGCGGCCGGGCGGTGCCGGCGGCGCTCATCGGCGGTGGGCTGCTGGCGGTGTCGGTGGGGACGCGGCTGGCGGAGGGCGACGACGTCTCGGTCGTCGTGGGCGTCAGCCTCGGCTCGGAGGCCGCGCTGATGCTCGCCGTCATCGCCCTCGGCGACGCGGTGCGCAGCAGGAGGTCGCTGCGCGCCGAGATGGCCCGGCAGGCGGCCGCCGCCGTCGAGGACCGCCGCCGGGAGACCGCCCGGCAGGTCGAGGCCGAGCGGCTGCGCATCGCCAGGGAGGTCCACGACACCCTCGGCCACACGATCTCCGTCGTCACGCTGCAGTCGGCGGTGGCGCAGGAGGCCCTCGCCGACAACGCACCGGACCGGGCCCGGACCGCGCTCGCCGCGATCAGCTCGGCCGGCGGCAGCGCGATGGGTGAGCTGCGCGCCACCCTGCACACCCTGCGCCGCGACGGCGGTGCCCGCGAGCCCGCGCCGGGCCTCGACCAGCTGCCCGCTCTCGTCGACGGGGTGCGCCGCAGCGGCCTGCCCGTCGGGCTGACCGTCACCGGCCGGGTCGACACGCTGCCCGCCGTGGTGGCCACGACCGCCTACCGGATCGTCCAGGAGGCACTCACCAACACCCTGCGCCACGCGCATGCCGGCCGGGTGGACGTCACGGTGCGGGCGACCGGATCGCGGCTGTCGCTCGACATCGTCGACGACGGTCGCGGCGCACCACCGGGCGCACCGCTGGACGGCGAGGGTCACGGGCTGCGAGGCATGTTCGAGCGGGTCCGCCTGCTCGGCGGCACCCTCGAGGCCGGCACAGTCGAGGCCGGCACAGTCGAGGCCGGCACAGTCGAGGCCGGCACAGTCGAGGCCGGCACAGTCGAGGCCGGCACAGCGGCGAATGACGGACATCCGGGTCGTCATCGTCGACGACCAGCACCTCGTCCGCGGCGGGCTCCGCGCGCTGCTCGACCGCGCGCCGGACATCGCCGTCGTCGGCGAGGCCGGTGACGGCGCCGAAGGTCTGCGCGTCGTGCGGGCCGCGCGCCCGGACGTGGTGCTCATGGACGTCCGCATGCCCGGCACGGACGGCATCGAGGCCACCCGCCGCGTCCTGGCCGACCCGGACCTCGCCGACGTCCAGGTCGTCATGCTGACCACCTTCGACGACGACGAGTACCTCTTCGAGGCAATCCGCGCCGGCGCGGCCGGCTTCCTGCTCAAGGACACCCCGCCCGACGCCCTGCGCGCCGCGGTGCGCACCGTCGCCGGCGGCGACGCACTGCTGTCCCCCGCCGTCACCCGGCGTGTCCTGGCGGCCGCCGCCCGCTCCCCGGTGCCGGACGGCCGGCGGCTCGCCGGGCTCACCGACCGGGAACGTGACGTCCTCGCGCAGGTCGGCACCGGACGGTCCAACGCGGAGATCGGCGCCGCGCTGCACCTCAGTCCGGACACCGCCCGCACGTACGTGAGCCGGCTGCTGACCAAGCTGGACGCCCGCGACCGTGCCCAGCTCGTCGTCATCGCCTACGAGACCGGACTCGTCACCCCCGGGGGCGGCTGAGCGGGGCGCCGGGCGGGCGCCTCAGGTGGCGGTGAGCGCGGGCGGGGCCGGGCGGGCGCTGATCAGCAGCAGGCAGCCCGCGGCGCTGATCACCGCGCACAGCAGCAGCGCCGCCCGGTATCCGAGGGCCTGCGCGGTCGCGCCCGCGACCAGGCCGGAGACCAGCGACGCGGCGATGAACGCGTTGGCGAACAGGGCGGTCGCGCGGCCGGTCGCCTCGGGCATCAGGTCCTGCATGTACGTGATGCCCAGCGCGTTGACCGCGGCGATGGCCAGGCCGCGGGCCACCTGGGCGGCGATCAGCAGCGGCATGCTGGACGTGGCCGGGACCAGCGCGAAGTACACCACGAACAGCACCATGCCGAGCAGGATCACCCACTGCCGGCGGACCCGGGCCGGCAGCAGGATCAGGCCCAGCGCCGCCGGTATCTCCGCCAGCGCGCAGGTGCTGGCGAGCAGTTCCACGTCCTGGTCGGGCCGGCCGAGGGTCCGCGTGAGGTACAACGGCAGCGCGACCGAGCCGGCGCACATCGCGGTGTTGAACAGCATGAAGCTCGCCGCCACCAGCAGCACCGGCCGACGCGGCCGGGTCGGCGGGTCCGACCGGTCCGCGGCCCGGGACGTGACCGGTGTCGGCCCCAGCAGCAGCAGCGGCGCCGTGACCAGCGCGAACGTCAGGGACGTGAGCAGCAGCAGGCCGCCGTACCCGCGCCAGGCCAGCGCCGCCGAGCCCAGGATCGGGCCGATCGCCCAGGCCAGCGAGAACACCGACCGCAGCGCCAGCGTGCCGCGCCCCGGCGCGCTGCCGGAGGCCCGCTCCAGGTGGGTCCGCGCCAACGCGAACACCTGCGAGAAGGCCGCCAGGCCGGCGCCGAGCAGTCCCGCCCCGATGACCAGCAGCAGGGCGTACGTGGTGGTCGTGCTCAGCGCGAGGTACCCGGCGGCCGGCGCCAGCACGGCGAGCAGCGCCGGCCAGCGGCCGGCCCCCCGGTCGTACCGGCGACCGAGCCAGGACGTGACGCACAGCCCGCTGACCGCGATCACGGAGAGGAACACCCCGACCCGCAGCGGGGACAGGTCCGCGCGGTCCGCGCCGAACAGCACCAGGTACGGCCCGATCATGGAGTCGGCGATGCCCAGCAGCAGGACGCAGAGCAGCAGGTGTGGCAGCTTCGCCTCGACGACCCGCCGCGCGTCGGTGACCATGTGCATCCACATCCCTGGATCACGCCGGCCCACAACGCATCGACAGTCGTGCCAGCCGTGCCGGCTCGCCGCGGACACTACCAGCCAGTCCGGCGAAGCCCCTTGCAACGTTCACCCGCTCCGCGAGGCCGGCCTGATCGATGGTCGTACGGGACGCGGAGGCACCTCGGGCGGTCGGGGGTACATTCGCCGCCACAACGGTCTCGACGGAAGGATCGACGGGGAATGGACGCCAGGGCCGAGGAGCTGCGGCACGCGCACGACGTGCTGTCCGAGTGGTACGCCGAGAACCTGGTCGGGGTGCTGGAGCGCATGCCGGTCGAGCGGGCGGTGCTCGACCTGTTCGCCGAGCTGACGCTGGCCGTGGGGACGCAGGTCGCGGACGTGGGCTGCGGCACCGGACGCCTGCTGCCCTACCTGGCGGGCCGGGGCCTGTCCCCGCGCGGCGTGGATCTGTCGCCGGGGATGGTCGAGGTCGCGCGGCGCGAGCACCCCGGCTTCACGTACGAGGTCGCCGACCTGCGCGCGCTGCCGTTCGGGGACGCGTCGCTCGCCGGGGTGGTGTGCTGGTTCTCGCTGATCTACCTGGCCCCGGACGCCAGGGTCACGGCGTTCGCCGAGCTGGCCCGGGTGGTGCGGCCGGGCGGATACCTGGTGGCGGCCTTCAAGCACGGCGATGGCACCCTGCACCGCAACGCTCCGGGCAGCCGGGTCGAGCGCTTCGGTGTCGACTTCGACCGGTACTGGCTCTCGGCCCGGGAGATGGAGGACCGCTTCGCCGCCGCCGGGTTCGGGTTGATCTTTCAGGGCAGCACGCCGCCCGAGGGAGCGGAGCCCCCGTACGGGTACATGCTGGTCCGCAGAGCCGGCTCCTGACGCGGGGCACGGCTCACGCCGGGCCGGGGCTGAACAGCCGGTCGGCCGCCTCGGGGGTCATCGGGTGGGCGAGGTAGTCGCCGCGGGCGCTGTCGCAGCCGAGGTCGTTGAGGGCCTCGAGCTGGTCCCGCCGGTTGACGTCGATCGCGGTGACGGTGCGGGACAGGTCGTGGAACAGCTGGATGAGCCACGCGAGCGTCGTGCTGCTGGCCAGGTAGTTCGGCAGGTAGACGTCGAGGCCGTCGAGGAGGCGCGGGTCGAGCACGACGGTGCTGACCGGGGACTCGGCGAGGTTGGCGGGGCTGCCGGTGTTGTTGACGGCGACGCTGATGCCGGTGCGGGCCAGCCCGTCGAGGGTGAAGGCGAGGTCGCCGCCGGGGTCGTGCAGGGCGTCCTGCGCGACGACCAGTTGCAGCCGGTCCGGCGGCAGGCCGCCGGCGTCCAGCGCCGCGATGACGGCGGCGACGATGCCGGGGTCGCGCAGGTGGGTGACGGCGCAGTCGATGCTGAGCGTCGGCGCCTCGGGGCCGGACTGCCAGGTCGCCGCCCGGGCGCAGGCCGTGCGCAGCAGCTGGATGCTCAGCGGGATCAGGACGCCGACGCGTTCGGCCAGGTCGAGGAACTCACCGGCGGGCACCGGGCCGATGGTGGGATGGTTCCAGCGCGGCAGGGCGTGCATGCCGATGACGGTGTTGTCGCGCAGGCGGATGATCGGCTGGTACTCGATGACGAGCTCGTCGCGGTGCACGGCGTCCGGCAGGGCGTGGGTGAGCTGGTGGCGGCGGATGTCGAGGGCTTCGCGGGCCGGCTCGAACAGCGCCCACGCGGTGGTCGGGTCCTGCCGTGCCCAGCTCAGTGCCATCGACGCGGCGCGCAGCAGGTCGCCCGCGCGGCCGCCGCGGACGGGGCGCTCCACGATACCGGCCCTGGCGGTGACGGACACCAGCTGCCCGCCGGCCCGCAGCGGGCGCTGGAGCAGCTGCAGTGCCGCGTCGGCGGCCTTGACGGCGTCGTCGGGTCCGGTGGTGTCCTCGGCGACGACGGCGAAGGTGTCACCGCCGAGGTGGGCGAGGTAGTAGGAGCGTGCGGTGGCCAGGCTGCGCAGTCGGCGCGCCGCGTCCTGCAGGAGCCGGTCGGCGGTGACGGTGCCGTAGGTGTCGTTGATCGCGGCGAACCGCTGGACGTTGAGCACGCAGACACCGATGCGCGCGGACGGCTTGCCGGCGATGACCGTGCCGAGGTAGGTGGTGAGGGCCGCCCGGTTCGGCAGGCCGGTCAGCGGATCGCGCAGCAGGGCCTGCCGGACCTGGTGTTGCAGGTGCTGCTGATGGGCCCGCCAGGCCTCGCGCTCGTCGCGGCCGATGCCCTCGGCCGCGTCGCGGACCTGGTCCCGCAGTGCGGTGGTGAAGCCGAGCGCGAGCTGCTCGAGCAGTTCGGCGAGCCGATCCTGCGGTGCCGGTCCGACGAGCCCGAGGTCGGCCAGCAGCCGCTGCCGCAGGACGCGCATGCTGGCCGCCATGACCCGCGGGTCGGTCAGGCAGTTGCGGACGAGCTCGGCGCCGGCCCGGAAGCCGGCGTGGGGATCGGCGACGGGGCCGGTCACCGCGGCGTGCAGCTGCCCGGTGAGGGTCCGGAGGATCTGGGTGCGGCGGGCCCGGCCGCCGGGAATGAAGTTCGTCCTGGGCAGGCTGCGCTCCCAGACCGCCGCGAACGCGCTGACCCGGGCGTCGGCGGTGAGCGGCGGGTCGGCCGGGAACTCAGGCGGGGATCCTGTCACCGCGTGCGACGCTCGCGGCGTGGCCCGACTGACGTGAACCGCGGGCGACCGCCGGCGGGCGGCACTGGATCCGTCGGCTGAGGCATGCGCGCCGTTTCCGTTCCGTCGGGAAGCTGAAGCCGACCACGGCCCCAGGCTCGCATTCTGGACCATGACGGCCGGCGGGTGCCAGCCCTCGTCCATCGAACGGATGAATACCCGCCGGTTCGGCGCCGGCACGCGACGCGGGTCGGCGCTCAGGTCCTGCGGGCCACACCACCGACCGCCGACCACTGGGCCGGCACGTCGTCGTCCTCCGGGTCAGGGTCCCAGTCGCTGATCGGCACCAGGCCGGGCTCCAGGATCTGCCACCCGGACAGCAGGCCCGCGATCTGCGCCGGGGTCCGCACGTGCAGCGAGGTCGGGGTGCGCCCGTAGAGCTGCCGCACGTACTCCTGCCCGACCGCGTCGACCGCCGGCACCGAGTGCGAGATCGCGACGCAGCTGCCGGCCACCGTGGCGTCGGCGAACTGCCGCAGGATGCCGGCCGGGTCGTCGGCGTCGCCGATGAAGTGCAGCACCGCCACCATCAGCACCGCGACCGGCTCCGAGAAGTCGAGCAGGCCGGTCACCTCGGGGTGGCCGAGGATGTCCTGCGGCCGCCGCAGGTCACCCTCGATGGCGGTGGCGAACCGGTTGCCGGTCAGGATCCGGCGGCTGTGCGCGACGGCCACCGGGTCGGTGTCGACGTACACGACTCTCGCGTCCGGCACGGCGAACTGCGCCACCTGGTGGACGTTGCCCAGGGTCGGGATGCCCGAGCCGATGTCCAGGAACTGCCGGATCCCGGCGCCGGCGAGCCAGCGCACCACCCGGCCCAGGAAGGCGCGGTTGTCGTGCGCCAGCTGGACGAGGCCCGGCCAGGCCCGCTCGGCGTCCTCCAGGAACCGGCGGTCCACGTCGAAGTTGTGGAACCCGCCCAGCGCGTAGTCGTAGACCCGCGCCGCGTTCGGCGTGGTGATGTCGACCCCGTCAGGGACCCAGTGCGGCAACATCGCTGAGTTCCTCTCCGGTCATGATGCGGTCACCGCTCGCCGGCGCCGCGGTCGATCACCACCGCCGGGCCGGTCAGGCCGGTGTTTCCTGGCCCAACGATCGGACCGCTCAGCAGCCACACCGCGGCGATGTCGGCGTCGGCCGAGCGCAGGGCGTGCTCCACCGCGCCGGGGTAGTCGTCGTGGTGGGCCAGGACGTACCCGGCCGTCACCACCGCGATCCTGGCGTCGTCCGGCAACAGCCGGGTGACCGGGGCCTCGGCCACCGCGCCGAGCGGCAACGCGCCCGGCCCGGCGTCCACCACGGCTGCCCGCCGGTCCGGTTCGTCCGCCGTGCCGTGCAGCGCGAAGATCTCCGGGCCGCCGCACCGCAGCGCCTGTACGGTCCCAGCCGGATCCACCTGCACGAACGTCGCCGCCACGTAGCCGTCGGGAGCCAGGCGCCGCACCAGCGGCGCGAACAGCGCCGGCAGCTGCGGCAACCCGACGCGGCCGCTGCGCGCCGCCAGCCGGAAGCCGCGCGTGAGGGACTCCGCGCACCGCCCCGGATCCGGCACCTGCCCCATCACCAGGCCGACCATCGCCCATACGCCACCGCCGGGCAGGTGCACCACGGCGGCGACCTCACCGGGCACCCCCGACATCGCCAGCACCACCCGCCGTCGGCGCCCACCGGCGGCCACGTCGATGATGCTCATCGCCGTGGCCCGTGTCCGCAGCAGCCGGGTCAGCCGCTGCCACGACAGCAGGGGCACGACCGCCAGGCAGATCGCCGACGCGGTCAGCGACCCGCGGTCGCCGCGGTGGCCCGGGACGATCGGCAACGCCACCGACAGCAGGATCAGCGCACCCGCCCAGCCGGACATCAACGCGGCGATCCGCGGCCGGGACGCCATCCCGGCGATGCCCGGCACCAGCAGCCACCCGATCGGCGCGGTGACCCCGGCGGCGCCCATGACGACGGCGTTGCCCGTCACGACGAGCAGTGCTGTCCGCGTTGAGATCCTCACGGCATTTCCATCCACCAGTGCCGCATCGCCGTCCGGTCGTCGTCACGCCGCCACATACGGCGGCGGTGACACCGTAGCGTGTGGGTCCCCGTCCCCGGCAGATAGCCGCCGAATACCCGGTCGCGCGGTCCCGGCGGCGCCGCCACCAGGGGCGGTGCGGCGAACATCACCCTCGTGCGACGACGCCGCCAGCAGCGGCAGATCATCTTCCGGGTGCCGTGGGAGGACGACCGCGGTGAGGTGCACATCAACCGCGGCTTCCGGGTGGAGTTCAACAGCGCCCTCGGCCCGTACAAGGGCGGGCTGCGGTTCCACCCGTCGGTGTACCTCGGCATCGTGAAGTTCCTGGGCTTCGAGCAGCTGTTCAAGAACGCGCTCACCGGCATGCCGATCGGCGGTGGCAAGGGCGGTTCGGACTTCGACCCGAAGGGTCGCTCCGACCGGGAGGTGATGCGCTTCTGCCAGTCGTTCATGACCGAGCTGTACCGGCACATCGGTGAGTACACCGACGTTCCCGCCGGTGACATCGGCGTCGGCGGACGCGAGATCGGGTACCTGTTCGGGCAGTACAAACGCATCACGAACCGCTACGAGTCCGGCGGGCTGACCGGCAAGGGCCACAGCTACGGCGGTGCGCAGGTCCGGCGGGAGGCGACCGGCTACGGCGCGGTGTTGTTCGCCGAGGAGATGCTGCGGGCGGCCGGTGACAGCTTCGACGGCAAGCGGGTGGTGGTGTCCGGCTCCGGCAACGTGGCCATCTACGCGATCGAGAAGGTTCACCAGCTCGGCGGCACCGTGGTGGCCTGCTCCGACTCCTCCGGCCACGTCCACGACGAGCAGGGCATCGACGTGGAGACCCTCAAGGACGTCAAGGAGGTCCGCCGGGCCCGCATCGACGCCTACGTGCGGGCCCGCCCGCACGCCCGCTTCACGGCCGGCCGGCCGGTGTGGGAGGTGCCGTGCCAGGTCGCGGTGCCGTGCGCGACGCAGAACGAGATCTCCGCCGTCGCCGCGGCGGGTGTCCGGTTCGCCCCCGGCAAGGCCGCCAACGCCGGCGGTGTGGCCGCCAGCGCCCTGGAGATGCAGCAGAACGCGAGCCGCGACTCGTGGACGTTCGCCCATTCCGAGCAGCGGCTGCGGGAGATCATGCGGGACATCCACGACCGCTGCCGGGCCACGGCCGAGGAGTACGGCATGCCGGGCGACTACGTCGCCGGGGCCAACATCGACGGGTTCCGCCGGGTCGCGGAGGCGATGCTGGCCCACGGCCTCATCTGACGCCGCCGGCGCGACCCACGGTGCCGGCCGCCGGTCACGGCACGACGACGAGCCTGCTGCCCCGCAGATCGGTGCGTGGCCAGGCGGCCTCGATGTCGCGCAGCGGGACCTTCGTGACGTCGACGGTCAGCTCGCCGGTCCGCGCCCATGCCACGACCTGGCCGTACGCCTCCTGCATGGCGCGCGGGCCGAGCCCTCTGGCCGCGCCGCAGATCTCCACCCCGGAGGTGCGCAGGCTCTCCGCGGCCAGCACGAGCGCCTCGCCGGCGGCCTCGCCGACCTGGATCAGCCGGGTCGGTTTCGGGAACGCGAACGTCCGCGGGACCAGTGACCGCAGCAGGATCTCGGTGGGCCGGCCCCAGAGGTAGTCCAGCACGACGTCGTAGCCGTCCTCCTTGGCCTCGAGGTACGCCTGCGCCAGCGCGTCGTCCGGCACGGCGGTGTTGAGCACCGTGTCGGCGCCGAGCGCCCGCACCGCGCGCAGTTGCTCGTCGTCGCGGCCGGTCGCGACGATCCGCCCGGCGCCGAGCAGCCGGGCCACCTGCACCGCGAGCCGTCCCGCGACCCCGGTGGCGCCCTGCACGAGCACGGTCTCGCCGGCGACGAACCCGGCGGCGGTCCTGATGGCCATGCCCGTGACCGCCGTGCCGAGCACGGTCGCGACCGCCGGGTCGATCCCCTCGGCGATCGGCAGGTACGCCCCCTCGGGGACCACGGTCCTCTCGGCGAGCGCGCCGTAGGGCGGGCGTGGGTTGCCGAACCCGACGAGGGTGCCGTCGGGCAGTGCGCCGACGCCGTCGAAGGCGGGGATCGCCGGGAGCTGTGCGGTGTACTGCCGGCCGGCGTAGTGCGTGCCGGCCGCGATGCGCCGGTCGACGTGCTCGACCGCGACCGCCTTCACCTCGATGATCACCTCGTCGTCGCCGGCCACCGGATCGGGGAAGTCCTCGTAGCGAGGGACGCCACCGATCTCGTGCAGCACCGCCGCCTTCATCGCAACCCTCGGCCGAAGAACGCCGCGACGCGGCGCTGCCAGGCCGGCAGGAAGCGGGGCGGGTGGGCGGGCGAGTGGTTGCGCCCGTGGCCCGGCGACGGGTGCTGCGTGACGCCGGCGGGCGGGTGCGAGCGGCCGTGGTGTCCGGCCGGCCGCTCGGCGTGCGCGGGGACCCCGGGCATGCGGTGGGTCGCCCGGTGCAGCAGGCCGCGCAGTGAGTGCTTGGTGGTCATGGTCAACTCCGCTCTCTATCAGTGATAGAGAGACTCTAGCACTGATAGAGTGTCCGTGGGAGGTGTCGAATTGGCGCTCGATCGGCAGCGGATCGTCGCGGAGGCGGTCGCCCTGCTGGACGCCGAAGGGCTCGACGGCGTGACGACCCGCAAGCTCGCCGCGCGGCTCGGCGTACAGTCGCCGACGCTCTACTGGCACGTGCCCAACAAGGCGGCGCTGGTCACCGCGATCGCCGACGCGATCCTCGACCAGGAGTTCGGCGACATGGCCCCGCCCGCGCCGCACGAGCGGTGGCAGGACTGGCTGGGCGGCCTGGCCGGACGGCTGCGCCGGGCGCTGCTCGCCCACCCGGACGGTGCCCGGGTCGTCTCCGCCGCGCAGCTGTCCGTCACCATGGCGGCGATCTCCGAGCTGGCGATGAGCGCCCTGGTGTCACGCGGCATCCCGCTGCGGCAGGCCCGCGTGATCGTGCTGACCGTCGAGCGCTTCACCGTCGGTCACGTCCTGGAGGAGCAGGCCCCCCGCCCGGACGCGGACGCACTGCAGCACTTCGACATGGCCACCTTCACCGAGCGGCACCCGACGGTGGTGGCCGCGATCGCCGAGTACTTCCAACCGGGCCAGACGGTGGACGACCTGTTCCGCGACTGTCTGGAGGTCGTCATCGCGGGCGCCGTGCGCACGGCGGGCCGATAGGGTCGCGGCATGCTGACCCTGGCCAGGCTGACGCAGGTCGACCCCGCCGACCTGATCGGGCTCATGAACGACGCCCGGGTCCGCCGGCACATGCCGCTGGCCACCAGCGGCTTCGGCGCCGAGGACTGCGCCGCCTGGGTGGCCGACAAGGAAGCCATGTGGACGGAGCGCGGCTACGGCCCGTGGGCCTTCCTGGTCGACGGCGTGTTCGCCGGCTGGGGCGGCCTGCAGCCCGAGGGCGACGACGCCGACCTGGCGCTCGTGCTGCGACCGGCGTACTGGGGCCACGGGCGGGCGATCGCCGAGCGGGTCCTGGCCGAGGCGTTCGGCCCGCTCGGCCTCGACGCGGTGACCGTGCTGCTGCCGCCCAGCAGGGGCACCGCCGCCGCCGTGCGACGGCTCGGGTTCCGGCCCGACGGCACGGCCGAGGTGGCCGGCCTGACGTTCCACCGGTTCCGGATCAGCTCGCCCGCGCGGGCCGGCGATCAGCCGACGGTGTCGGCGACCGCTGCCGCGCCGGACTCGACCGGCGGGGGGATCAGGCGGTAGCCCAGCCCACGGACGGTGACGATGATCTGCGGCTCGCGATGATCGTCGCCGAGCCGCAGCCGGAGCCGCTTGATGTGCACGGTCAGCGTGTTCGACGCGTCGTGCACCGCCGCGCCCCACACGTTGTCGTAGAGCTGCTCCCTGGTCACGACCCGGTCGGCGTGGATCATGAAGAACCGCAGGAGGCGGTACTCCTGCATCGGCAGGCGGATCGCCTGACCGTGCAGCGTCACCTCCAGGGTCGACGGATCCAGCCGGAGCCCGCCGCACTCCAGGACGGGTTCGAGCGCGCCGATGAGCTCGGGCCGGATCGACCGCAGGATCGGGATCAGCTCCGGCAGCCGGTACGGCCGGGCGACGCACGCCCGGGCGCCGGCCATCAGCGCGGCCCCGGCGTGCTCACCCTCGTCCTGGCCGATGCCGACGAGCGTCGGGATGCCGGCGTGCTCGGAAACGGCCCGCACGAAGCTCGTGCTGGTGATCGGGCCCGGATCCGCGGCGACGACGACGGCGTCCGGCCGCATCGTCCCCGCCAGCACCAGTGCCTCGACTGGATCCCGGCACACGGTGACGTCGACCTGCAGCTGGGTCAGTTCAGCCGCAAGCGCGCCGCCGGGATCCAGCGTCGGATCAGCGACGAGCAGGACGAAACGGGACCGCCACCCATCACCGGTTCCCCGTGCATGCATGAAGTTCCTTGCCGGCCTAGCCGAACCGGCCGGTGATGTAGTCCTCGGTGCGCTTGTCCGTCGGGCTGGTGAAGATCTTCGCCGTCTCGCTGAACTCGACCAGCCGGCCGTGCCGGACCTGCTTCTCGTCCACCTCGGCGGTGAAGAAGGCCGTGTAGTGGCTGACGCGCGCCGCCTGCTGCATGTTGTGGGTGACGATCACGATCGTGTACGTCGAGCTGAGCTCCTGCATGAGGTCTTCGATCCGGCTGGTGGCGATCGGGTCGAGGGCCGAGCAGGGCTCGTCCATCAGGATCACGTCGGGCTTGACGGCGATGGTCCGGGCGATGCACAGCCGCTGCTGCTGACCGCCGGACAGGGCCATGCCGCTGGTCTTGAGCTTGCTCTTGACCTCGTCCCACAGCGCGGCGCCGGTGAGCGCCTCCTCGACCATGTCGTCGAGGTTGCCCTTGATCCCGTTGATCCGGATGCCGTACGCGACATTGTCGTAGATCGACTTCGGGAACGGGTTCGGCTTCTGGAACACCATGCCGATGTTGCGCCGCACCTGGATCGGGTCGACGTCGCGGGCGTAGATGTCCTGGCCCAGGTACGTGATCCTGCCGGTCACGCGGGCGCCGGGCACGAGGTCGTTCATCCGGTTCAGCGAGCGCAGGATGGTGGACTTGCCGCAGCCGGAGGGGCCGATCATCGCGGTGATCTGGTTCTGCCGCACGGGCAGCGAGGTGCCCCGGACGGCCTCGTAGTCACCGTAGAAGACGCTGACGTTGTTCAGCTCCATCAGCGGGGTGCCGGCGCCCCCGGAGAAGTCCCCTCCCGGGGTCGGGTGCGCGCCGGACTGCCCGGCGATGTGCACCGTCGGGCGCTGCTGGTTGGGTGCCGTCATGGTATTCACCTCAGAGTTACGCGTCGGGGTGTTGGCCTGGGTACGGATGGGACTCAGCGTTCTTTGATGGCGAAGCGGCTGGCGACCAGACGGCCGAGCAGGGTGAACGCCAGGACGAGCACCACCAGTGTGAGCGCGGCTCCCCAGGCACGGTCGGTGGCGGCCTGGAACGGTTCGGTGGCGTTGCGGTAGATCTGGACCGGCAGCGCGGTGTTGCTGCCGTCCAGGCTCCAGTTGATCCGGTTGGTCAGGCCGACGACCAGCACGATCGGCGCCGTCTCACCGGCGGCACGGGCGACCGCCAGCAGCGAGCCGCTGGCGATGCCGGAGATCGCGGCGGGCAGGACCACCGTGAGGATGGTGCGCCACTTGCGGGCCCCGAGGGCGAGGCTCGCCTGCCGCAGCTCGTCGGGCACCAGCCGGAGCATCTCCTCGCTGGAGCGGATGACGACCGGGAGCATGAGGCAGGCGAGCGCCAGGGCGCCGGCCAGACCGCTCTGCTCGGTCGACAGCACGACCGCGGTGTAGATGAACAGGCCCATGACCACCGACGGCACACCCGTCATGACGTTCGCCATGACGCGGATGGTGCGGGCGAGGGCGTTCTGCTTGCCGTACTCGTTGAGGTAGATCGCGCCGAGCACGCCCAGCGGGATCGCGATCAGCGAGGCGACGCCGGTCATCAGCAGCGTGCCGGCGATCGCCGGGCCGATGCCGCCGCCCGGGTTCGCCAGCTGGCGCGGCAGCCGGCCGGTGAGGAAGTCGTAGTCGATGACGCTCGCGCCCTTGGCGATCACGTAGTACATCACCAGGGCGATCGGGATGACGGCGAGCGCGACGGCGAACCAGATCCCGCCCTTCGCCACGGTGTCGACGATGCGACGGCGCTTGGACAGCGCCCCGCGGCTCAGGTCGAGCGCCGGGGCCTGCCGGGCCCCCGGTTCGGCGACGGTGGTCATTTCGCCGCTCCCCTCATCCGGATCTCGGCGCGCCGGACGGTGATCTCGGCGGCGTAGTTGATCAGTACGGTGATCACGAACAGCAGCACGCCCAGGGCGATCAGGGCCGATCGTCCGGGCGGCACGCCGGGGTCACCGAAGTTCAGGGCGATCACCGACGCGAGCGTGTTGCCGGAGGCGAACACGTTCGGGGTGATCTGGGTGGCGGCGCCGACCGTCAGCGCCACGGCGATCGTCTCGCCCATCGCCCGGCCGAGGCCGAGCATGATGGCGCCGACCATGCCGCCGAAGCTGTGCGGGAAGACCGCGCCGCGGATCATCTCCCACCGGGTGGCGCCGAGGGCGTACGCGGCCTGCTTGTCGGCGTCCGGGACGGTGGCGAACACCTCACGGGTGATCGAGGTGATGATCGGGACGATCATGATCGCGACGATGATGCCGGCGGTCATGAACCCCCGGCCGGAGGAGACCGGCACGCCGAAGATCGAGCGCAGCACCGGGATGCCGCTGACCGCGCCGTGGATGCCGTCGTACACCTTCACCAGGGCGGGGCCGACCACCACGATGCCCCACAGACCGAACACGACCGACGGCACCGAGGCCAGCAGGTCGATGACGGTGACGACCGTCGAGCGCAGCCGCCGCGGTGCCAGCTCGGTGAGGAACAGCGCGATGCCGATGGACGTCGGCACGGCGAACAGCAGCGCGATCAGCGACACGATCGCGGTGCCGTACAGGAACGACAGCGCGCCGTAGACCGGGCCCGCGCCGTTGATGTCGACGGGAATCCACGACTTTTCGGTGATGAAGCCGAGACCGGCGTAATCGAGCGCCGGCCACGCCTCCTTGGCCGTGGTGATGAGGATCAGTGCCAGGATGGCGAGCACCAGCAGGCCGGTGCCGAGGGTCAACCCGGAGAATGCGCGATCGGTGGTCGCGCCGGACCCCTTCGCCGTCAGGCGTGAGGCGGTCGGGCGGGTGGTCTGGGTCGTCAAGTCAGGACTCCCGGTAACGGTTCATACGGGGCGGCCAACAGGCCCCCAGCGACCTTCGTCGCTGGAGGCCATGTCAACCGGACCCGACCAGATGAGCTATGCGGCCTGGATCTTCTCGACCTGCGCGAGCGCCTTGGTCTGCAGCGTGTCCGGGAGCTTCGCGAAGTTGACGCCCTCGGCGAGCTTCTGGCCGTCGGTGAGCAGCCACTTCAGGAAGCCCTTGACGTTCTTGCCCTTGGCCGCGTCGTACTTGGTCTTGGCCAGGATGTAGGTCGGCGCGGTGATCGGGTAGGTCTCCGCACCAGCGGCGTCCAGCGGGTCGTAGGTCAGGTCGTCCTTGACCGTGGCGCCGGCGAGCGCGGCGGTCGCACCGGCGAGCGACGCCTTGACGAACTTGCCGTCCTTGTTCTTGATGGACGCGAAGACCAGGTTGCTGGCGGTGGCGTCGGACAGGTCGACGTAGCCGATCGCGCCTTCGCTCTGCTTGATGATCTGCGCGACACCGGTGTTCTTGTCGCCACCCTGGGTGTCCGCCGGCCAGGCCACGGTGTCACCGGCGCCGAGCTTCCACGCCGCGCCGCCGACCTTCGCCAGGTACTTGGTGAAGTTGTTGGTCGTGCCCGAGCCGTCCGAGCGGTGCGCCACGACGATCGGCTTGGCCGGCAGCGTCGCGGTCGGGTTGTCCGCCTTGATCGCGGCGTCGTCCCAGGTCTTGATGTCCCGCTGGAAGATCTTGACGAGGACCTCGCCGCTGAGCTTGAGGTCGGCGACGCCCGGCAGGTTGTACGACACCGTGATCGGCGCGGCGACGGTCGGGATGTACAGGAACTCGCCCGCCTTCGGCCCGTCGCCGTCCTTGACGAGGGAGTCGGAGCCGGCGAAGTCGGTCAGGCCCGCGCCGAACTCCTTCTTGCCGGTGCCGGAACCCGTCGAGTTGTAGGTGATGGCCAGGTCCGGAGCGACCTTCTCGAACTCGTCCAGCGACTTCTGGTAGAAGGCGTTGGGGAAGCTCGCACCCGAGGCCTTCAGCTCGCCCGTCAGCTTCGAGTAGTCAGAACCAGCCGCACCGCTGCTGGAGCCGGCGCCCGGGGTGTCACTATCGTCGCCACTGTCACCACAGCCGGCGAGCACAAGCGCGGCGACCGCGAGGGCAGCGGCACCGGCGAAGACGCGCCGTGAGAGCACGTTGCGAGTCACCTCAGAATTACCTCTCGTTTTTGGTTTCGTCCGGCCAGCCGACCCGACGCACTGAACGTAAGAGGGGGTGGTTGACGGGTCCGCGACGCCGAATGAACGAAAAGTGAACAGACGGGCGCGATCGTCTAACCGGACACCGTTGGCGAATCGCAAGAGATGCCACCAGCCGGGCGAACCGGCGATACCGTCGCCGGCCGCGGCCTCCGGCCCGTCACGGACGAACCCGGGACAGTCTGCCACGTGCCGTACGCTGGGCAGCGTTGACGCTGGACGCCGGGCACACCGGCCGGCCTTCGGGAGGGTGCGGGTGCGGGCATGGTTCGCCAAACAGCTGGACGAGCTGCGCGGACAGCTCGTCGTGACGGCGGCGTCGGTCACCTCCTCCATCAGGTGGGCCACCCAGAGCCTGCTCCACCAGGACCTTGACGCCGCCCAGCAGGTGTCCGCCGCGGCCGCGGAGATGAAGGCCACCAAGGCCCACGTCGAGGAGCTGATCCTCCAGCTACTGGTCCGGCAGCAGCCCGTCGCCACGGACCTGCGCCTGGCCCTGGCCGGCCTGCACGTCGTCGGCGACCTCGAGCGGATGTCGGCGCTGGCCGACCACATCGCCAAGATCGTCGTCCTGCGGCACCCCGTGCCGGTGGTCCCCGCCGAGATCCGGCCCGCCGTGCAGCGGATGGGCGAGGTCGCCGAGGAGCTGGCCTGGACCGTGACCCGCGCCCTTGAAACGGACGATCCGGACGCCGCGGCGCGCATGGAGCGCGACGACGACATCGTCGACACCCTGCACCGCGACATGTTCGGCGTGCTGTTCAGCGAGTGGACGCACGGCGTGCAGGCCGCGGTGGACCTGACGCTCATCTGCCGCTACTACGAGCGGTACGCCGACCACGCCGTCAACGCCGGTCACCAGGTCGTGTTCATGGTCACCGGCGAGGCCCCGCCGAGCTGACCCGCCCGCAACCGGCGCAGCCCTGCGCTGGCTGCTGCAGGCAGCCGGTGCGCAGTGACGCATCAGGCGTCGAGGAAGCGGCAGCACCGCACGGCGCCCGCAAGCCTCGCGCGCGCGAGGACAGTTCATTGACGTTATGGACGTTTGTCGGACACAGCTGTGTCCGGGGGCCCCGGACGCAGGTGACCGGGGGGACATGTTGTCCTCCAGACATCCTGCCCGGGGATGTGCACCGATTTGTCCGCGTTGTAGGGAGGGCCTGGTTCCACTGCTCAGCGGACTGCGATCGGAGGCGTGCCGGGCACGCCGACCGTTGGTGTAGTCGTCGGCCGAGTCGGCGGCGACGGGAATCGGCGTCAGCCGGCCGCCGCCGACGATGCGTGCGCGGCTGGGCTGACGGCGTGCGGCAATGGGTACGGCGCCGGTCGCGGCACGAAGCTCGCGACTCACCTCTGGCGACGTCGGAGATGAGAACTGCCCGAATACCTCCCGGCCGCCTTGGTGCGGGTCAGCAATGTTGAGTGATCACCTCGCGGAGTTCGGCTAGGTGAGCGTTGAGGGCGGGGTCGGGCGTGGCGATCCAGGGTCCACGGAAGTGGGGCCGTCGGGAGACGAGGTCGGTGAAGGCGGCGATCTGGTCGCGGGCGTTCTGGGCCCAGCTGACGTCTTCGCCGACTGCGATGCGGGCGGTGTAGGACAGGTCGATTCGTTCTTGTAACCAGGCCGGGGCGGATCGGGCGCGTTGCTCTGCGCTGGCTGGGTCGGCGGACGCCAGGACGGCGATCCGGGCGGCGAGGGCCTGTTGGCCGTGATGTTCTGCCATGCGCTCGAATCGGGTCCACTCACGGCCGAGGGAGCCGAGTCGTTCGCCCCATCGCTCGAGAAGGACCATGCGTAGCGCGCGGGCGGAGACGCGCAGTTGGTGTGTGGCGTTGGCGGGGTCGTCGGTGTGGGTTCGGGTCGCTTCGGCGAGGGCCTGGGTGGCTTGTTGCTGCCAGATGTTGATGCGGGCGGCGACGACCGCGGGGTGGAAGCGGACGGTTCGTATCCATTCGGCGAACCCGTGGCCGAGTTCGTCCTGGGGGTCGGCGGCGTAGCCGCCGTATGCCTTGTCGATGCCGTGGAACCAGCGCGGTTCGGTGATGCGGCTGACTGCGTGGTCTGGTCCGGCGGTGATCGCGTCGCGGATCTCGGTGGTGGTGAAGGCCAGCCGGCCGATGTCGAGGGCTTGGGCGCGGCCGGATCCCGTCCACCAGTCCACGAGGGCAGCGCGTCGCTGGTCGAGTTGGGCGGCGGATTCTTCTGGATCGGTGGCGTCGTCGTAGATGGGGAGCAGGTCGATGTCGGACATGGGCCAGGGCTCGCCGCGTCCGACGCTGCCGGCGACGATGAGCCCGTGGAGGCCCGGGGTTTGCCCGAGCACCGTGACAGCTTCCTGGAGTCGTTCGTCGAGCAACTGTTTCCACCGATCAGTGGGTTTCATCGGCTCGGGTCTCCTTGTCCGTTGGGGCGGCGGCTGACATCGGCGGCGTAATTAGAGGTCCTGACAAGGTCGTCTGACGTGTCGGTAGGTGATGATGCAGGTGGCGAGGCCAAGGAAGGCTTCGTGGATGTCGTCGCGGCGTTCCCAGTGGATGCGGAGCCGTTTCATGCCGTGGTACCAGGCGATGGTCCGCTCGATCATCCACCGGTAGACGCCGAGGCCGGAGCCGTGCGGTGCGCCGCGGCGGGCGATCCGTGGGTGGATGCCTTTGTGGCGGACGGTCTTGCGGTACTTGTCGAAGGCGAGGGGGATGCCGGCACCCTCGGTCAGGACGTGGTGCTTGGAGCCCGCTCGGGCGCGGTCGACCGGGCTCGGTCGCTTCTGGGCCGCGACGAGCAGCGCGGACGTGGGAGGAGTCGATGACCGCTCTGGACCAGTCCAGCTTCCCCGCGGCGTGCAGCTCCGCGAGCAACAGCTCGTGCAGCTGCTTCCAGACCCCGGGCCGGTTCCACTCTTCGAGGCGTCGCCAGCACGTCATCCCGGACCCGAACCCCAGCTCCTGCGGCAGGAACTCCCACTGGATGCCGGTGTGCAGCACGAACGGGATCCCGGACAGCACCTGCCGGTCAGGGATCCGCTTGCGTCCGGGACGTCGTGGATCGCGGGGTACGGGTTTGGGCAGCAGCGGTTCGATGCGCTGCCACAGCCGTCCGGCACGATCCACGGCGGCTGTTCACCACGCCTCACGGCCGAAGATGTTAGATCATCCTCCGCAAAGGATGGAAGACCCTCGATCAACGTGGTTAGGACCTGCAAGTCGACAGACCCGGAGCCGGCCCGTCTCCGAGGCCACCATCGGTCGGCTCACAGACGAGGTCCGGCGCCATCCGCGCCGTCGCTGGAATCCACTGAGGCACGAGCGTTCTTCGACAATCTGCACGTCATCGCAGACCGAACCGGCCGGCGCGACTCGACCAACATGCTGCTGCACCGGCAAGCATGCTTCCTCGCCAGCCTCGACCCCACCGGCAGAACAGCCGACTGGCTCAGCTCGACGCGACGATCGACATTCCCAGCGACGTTCCACGGCTGGTCACCGACGTGGCCAGACGCCCGATCGATCGCCACTTCCCTGGCCAAGCACGGCGATCCCCAACCCTTGAGAGACTTCATCGCACGCGCCCACCCAGACGACGCGTGCGAACTGGCCGGCCTGAACTACGACCCGAGCGCTCGATCTGCGGCTACGCGGCGCCTACCCGCCAGCCGGCAGGCCGTGCCAGGGATCCTCGCGCCGCCACACGGTCGGGAAGTGCAGCCGTACCCCGTCCGCCGCGGCGAGCCCGTCGAGGATCCGCATGCTGGCGTCGAGGTCGTCGCCGAGGTAGGGCAGGGCTCGCAGCGGCCGGTCGAGGGGGCGGAAGAAGTCGTCCCAGTGGGTCAGCACGACCCGCCGGGCACCCACGGCACGCACCGTCTCGTCCCAGTAGGCGCGCAGGTACGCCTCGGGCCGCACGCCGAGCTGGCCGACGCCGAGGTACGCCACGTCGGCCCGGTGCCCCCGCAGCAGTCCGGGGACGAAGCCGGCGCTGCCCTGCACGAGCGCGCTCCGGCCGGTGGCGTGCCGCAGCAGGATGGACCACGCCTCGCCGCACCGGTAGGCACCCACCCGCACCGGCGGCACCACCGGCGCGGTGATCGCGCCCGGGAACCGGTCCGGCGGGCAGTGCTCGGAGGCCAGGTGGGTCACGGTGAACGCGCCGTACGTGTCGGGCCGCCCCGGCGTCACCACCCTGATCCGGTCGTCGGCCAGGCCGTGCCCCCGCCCGACGTTCGCCGTCGACTCCCCGCCGACCAGCACGGCACCGGTGCGGTCGGCGACCAGCGCCGCGTCGAGCACGTGGTCGAAGTGCGTGTGCACCGGCAGGACCGCCGCCAGCCGCGCCACCCCGGCCCGGGCGAGGGCCGCCTCGACCGACGCCGCCGACGGCCGGATCCTGCCGAGCAGGAGCCTGCGCAGCGGGTACCGGCTGAAGAACCCGTCGGTCATCACCGCCGCCGACCCGTCGTCGATCAGCAGCGTGGACACGCCGAGGAACGTCACGCTCAGCCCGGACCCGCCCGCGACCGGCACGTCGAAGCGGTCCCGATACCGGCCGATGTCGGGGCGTCCGAGTTTCCACCGCATGCGCCGACGCTACCGCCGCCCGAGCGGGTCGCGGCCCACGGCCCCGGCGCAGGGGTCCACCGAGGCGCTCCGGACACAGGTCCGCGACGACATCGCCACGGTCGAACGGGAGACCGGTTGGCGGTACGACACGGACCTGTCGGTCGCGTCCGGCACGAAGGTGGGCGGCTATCCCGGCTGGACCCAGGTGCCGGACTGGCCGGTCTGCGGCTGCGGCGCCCGGCTGGAGCACCTCCTCACCGTGGCCACCTGGGAGTTCAGCCGGGGCGACGAGAAACGCTGGATTCCGCTGGAGGACCGCGCGGCGATGGCCGGATGGGGCTTCGCCGCCCCTGACGACCATCCATGGCGGCGCATCCAGAACCCGGCGGGCCTGACGCTCGGCGACGCCGGAGGCATCTACCTGTTCGTGTGCTCGGCCTGCCCCGAGCGGCCGTTCGACCACCGGTTCGACTGCTCCTGACGGGCCGGACGGCCGCTGGTGCGAGCGGTGTTCGGCGCGAGCACCACGACCACCGCCGGCACCACGCCGAGCGGACGCCTCCCGGGCCCGACCATCTCCAGAAACGTTTCGAAAATTCTGGGAAATGTCGATTGGTGTGGCATTCTCGAACACCCACGGGGAGCGTCGAGGAGGGGCATGTCGAGCACGTCGTTGTCGTTGCCGCAGCCGCCGGCGCGGGCGCCCGAGTTCGGCCGTGATGCGCTGATCGTGTGCGAGAGCCTCGTGCGCATCTACCAGACGGGTTCGGTCGAGGTACAGGCGCTGCAGGGACTCGACCTGGCCGTGGACAGCGGGGAGATGGTCGCCGTCGTGGGCGCGTCCGGCTCGGGCAAGTCGACGCTGCTGTCCATCCTCGCCGGGATCGACGCCCCGACGGCCGGGCGGGCCAGGGTCGACCGGTGGAACCTGCTGGCGATGGGGCGGGCCGACCGGGTCCGCTACCGGCGGCACACGGTGGGGTTCGTGCGCCAGCAGACGGCCAGCAACCTGGTGCCGTACCTGACCGCCCGGCAGATGGTGGACCTGCCGATGACGACGGCCCGGACGCCGGCCAAGGCCCGCCGGGACCGCGCCGCCGAGCTGCTGGCCGCCCTCGGCGTCGCCGACTGCGCCGACCGGCGCCCCGCCCAGCTGTCCGGCGGGCAGCAGATGCGCGTCGCGATCGCCGTGGCGTTGGCGAACCAGCCGCGGGTCCTGCTGGCCGACGAGCCGACCGGCGAGCTGGACACGGCGACGTCGGCCGAGGTGTTCGGCGCGCTGCGGGACGTCAACCAGCGCTTCGGGGTCACCGTGGTGGTGGTGACGCACGACCCGGCGGTGAGCGGCCAGGTCGAGCGGACCGTGGCCATCCGTGACGGCCGGACCAGCAGCGAGGTGCTGCGCCGCGCCACCACAGACGCCGAGGGCGACACCCACGTCATCGCCGAGGAGTACGCCGTGATGGACCGCGCCGGCCGGGTCCAGGTGCCCCGCGACTTCCGGGAGGCGCTCGCCCTGACCCGGCGGGTCCGCCTGGCGCTGGAGCCCGACCACGTCACGATCCGGCCGGACACGGCGGACACGGCGGACCGCGCGTGACCGCCGAGCCGACCGCCGACGCCGCCGACGCCGCCGCCGAGACCGCCGCCGAGACCGCCGCCGACACCGCCGCCGAGACCGCCGCCGGCGCGACCGCCGAGACCGCCGCCGGCGCGACCGCCGAGCCGCTGCTGTCGGTGCGCGACATCCACCGCCGCTTCGGTGCCGGACCGGCCGCGGTCCACGCGCTCAGAGGCGTCTCGTTCGACGTGCGCCCCGGCACCATGGTCGCCCTCGTCGGCCGGTCCGGCTCCGGCAAGACGACACTGCTCAACGTCATCGGCGGGCTGGACCGCCCGGACAGCGGCACCGTGCACATCGACGGCACCGACGTCACGGCCCTCGACGAGGACGGGCTGTCCCGGCTGCGCCGGGAGAAGGTCTCCTACGTGTTCCAGACCTTCGGGCTGATCCCGGTGCTGTCCGCCGCGGAGAACGTCGGCGCCCCGCTGCGGCTGGCCCGCGTCGCCCCCGCCGAGCGCGAACGCCGCGTCCAGCTGCTGCTCAGCCTCGTCGGGCTCGCCGACCACGCCGAGCAGCGCCCCACCGAACTGTCCGGCGGCCAGCAGCAGCGCGTCGCGATCGCCCGGGCGCTGGCCGGCTCGCCCCGGCTGCTCATCGCCGACGAACCCACCGGCCAGCTCGACGCCGAGACCGGCCTGGCGGTGATGGCGCTGATCCGCGGCGTCGTGGAGTCCGAAGGTGTCACCGCGCTCGTCTCCACCCACGACCCGGTGATGATGGCCCTCGCCGACCGGGTCATCACCATCCACGACGGGCAGCTCGACTGATGCTGCGCCTGCTCGTCCGCCGCGCCGGCGCGCAATGGCCGCTGCTCGCCGCGCTGCTCGGCGTCGTCACCGTCGGCGCCACCCTGCTCGGCACCTGCGCCCTGCTCACCACCCGCACCGCCGAGCGGGCCTACGAGGTCGCCGCCGCCCGCGCCACCGCCGACGAGGTCGACGTCACCGCGTACACCGGCACCGTCGAAGCCCCGCACGCCAGCGCTGTGGCCGCCGGTGCCCGTGACGTCATCACCGGTGCCCTCGCCCCCTTCCCCACGACGACGCACACCCGCGCGTCGAGCATCCTGCGGGCCCTGCCCCCGACCGCCGCCGCCGGCACCACCGTCGCACCCCAGACGTACCTGTCCGGCATGGACGACCTGCCGGCCCGCACCCAGCTCAGCGCGGGGCGCTGGCCGCAGCCCGCGAAGACGCCCGTGGAGGCGGTACTGCTGGAGCAGACCGCGCAGGTGCTCGGCGTCGCCCCCGGCAGCCGGCTGCGGCTGGGCGCCGAGCTGGCCCACGCCGCCGTCCCCCTGCTCGACATCACCGTCGTCGGCGTCGTCCGTCCGCTGCCCGGCGCCGGCTGGGACCGCGACCCGCTCGTCGCGACCGGCTACGCCCTCGGCTACCTCGACGGCCGCTTCGGCCAGCCCGTCAACGTGTACGGCCCGCTCATCGTCGACCTCACCGACCTGCTCACCACCGGCGCCACCATCGACCGGCTGCAGGTCACCGCGCATCCGGACCTGTCCCGTCCCACCCGCCGCGACCTGGACGCCGCCGCCGGCGCGGTCGACGGCGCGGACCGCCTCCTCGCCCGTACCCTCGGCGACCGGGTCGGGCTGGAACGGGTCTACTCCGCCCTGCCCTCGACCCTGCGCGCCGCGGACGACCAGCGCCGCGTCACGGCCGCCGTCGTGCTCGCCGTCGCCGTCCTCGGCGGCATCCTCGCCGCCACCGCCCTGGCCCTCGCCGCCCGGCTCGCCGCCGGCGTCCGCGCCGACGAGACCGCCCTCCTCGTCGCCCTCGGCACCAGCCCCCGCCAGCTCGCCGCCACCGCCGCCGTGGAGGCCGCGACGCTCGCCGCGCTCGCCGCGGCCCTCGCCGTCCCCGCGTCCTCGGCCGTGCACGCCGCCCTCACCCATCTACCGCCGCTGGACGGTGCCGGGCTCGGCACCCGCCCGGTCGTGACCGGCGCCCAGGTGCTCACCGTCGTGGCCGGCGCGTTCGCGCTGGCCGCGGTGCTCATCGTCCTCGCCGTGCGGCCCGGGCCGGCGCCCGGCGAGCGCCGGCAGCGCCGCGAGCTGCTCGCCCGGTCCGGCGCCGACCTGCTGCTCGTCGCGTTCGCCGGGGTCGGCTGGTGGCAGCTGGCCGCGCAACCGGACGCGGCCACCACCCGCGCCGACGTCGTGCGCGTCCTCGCGCCGGCGCTGCTGCTCGCCGCCGGCGCCGCGGTGGCGCTGCGGCTGGTGCTGCCGGCGTTGCACGGCGCCGACCGGCTGGCCCGCCGCGCCCGCGGGCTCGTGCTGCCGCTGGCCGCGTTCGAGGCCGCCCGCCGCCCGCAGGCCGTCGCCGCCGGCCTGCTCATCGGTCTGGCCTGCGCCGCCGGCACGTTCGGTGTCGCGTTCGACGCCACCTGGCACCGTTCGCAGCACGACCAGGCCGACGTGTCCGTCGGCACCGACCTCGCGCTCACCCTCACCACCCCGCCCGACGCCGGGCAGGGTGACACCGTGGCCGACGCCACCGGCGGCACGGTCAGCCCCGCCGTCGACCGTGGCGTCGCGGTCGGGCAGTGGCTCGGCAGCGCCGGTGACCCGCCGCGGCTCGTCGCCGTGGACGCCGCCCGCGCCGGCGCGCTGCTGCGCGGCCGGCTCGACGGCAGCCGGACCTGGTCGGGCGTCGGCGCGGCCCTCGCCCCGGCCGCCCCCGCCGCCGGCATCACGGTCCCGGCCGGCGCCGCGATCACCGTCTCCGGCACCGCCACCGGCGACGGCGCGCTCGCGGTGACCCCCCGCCTGCTCCTGCAGGACGGCACCGGCCTGCGTACCCCCTGCGCCGCGCCCGCCGTGCCGCTGGACGCGGCCCCGCACCGGCTGCCACCCTGCTCGGCCGGCGGCGGGCTGCGGCTCGTCGCGGTGTCGCTGAAGGTCGAGATGTCCGAGTCGGTGATCGCGGGCGGCATCAGCCAGGTCGCCGTCACCGTCTCCGTGCCGGGCGGCACCCCACCCGCCGGGCCGTGGACCGCGACGTCCGCCCCGCCGGTCCCCGGGCAGGTGGCCAACCCGGCGGTCGCCGTCACCGGCGCGGACCTGGTCCTGACCGGCACCGTCCAGCTCAACGGCGCGCCGGACGCCGCCCGTACCATCGTCGCCACCGCGTTCGAGGACCCCGGACCCGTCCCGGTCGCCGTGTCCGCCCGCTTCGCCGAAGAGATCGGCGCGGAGCGAGGCATGCCGCTGAGCGTCACCGTCGGCACCACCCCCGTGCCGGTCGTCGTCGCCGAGGTGCTGCCGGCGATCCCGTCCGCGCCCGGCACGGCCGCGCTCCTCGCCGACCTCGACCTGCTCTCCCGCGCCATCGCCGTCACCGGCGACCTCACGTTCCCGGTCGACGCCTGGTGGGTCGGCCACCCCACCGGCGGCGCCGCCGACCGGGCCGCGGCGCTGCGCTTGGGCACCGTCACCACCCGCGCCGAGGAGACCACCCGCCTCAGCGCCGGCCCGCTGCGCGCCGGCCTGCCCGCCGCGCTGCGGCTGCTCGTCCCGGCCGCCGCGCTGCTGCTGCTCGCCGGTGTCGTCCTGCACGTGACCTGCGATCTGCAGGTCCGCGCGCTCGAGGTGGCGCGGCTGCGCGGCATCGGCATGGCCCGGCGCGACATCCGGACGGTCCTGCTCGGCCAGCACGCCGCGGTGCTGGTGCCCCTGCTGGTCGCCGGGGCCGTGGTCGGCGGGCTCGCCACCCGGCTCGTGGCGCCGCTGATGGTGCGCTCCGACACCGGCGCCGCGCCGGTGCCGTCGGCGCAACCGCTGTGGCCGTGGGCGGCCGAGACGGCCCTGCTGCTCCTGCTGCTGGCCGGCTGCGCGGTCGCGGTCGCCGCCGTCGTCACCGTCCAGGTCCGCCGGGCCGACGCCGCCCACCTGCGGGTGGCGTCGTGAACCGGCCGTGGCTGCGCCCGCCGACCCTGCACTGGCCCAGCATCCGCGGCCGGGCCCGCGCCGACGCCGGGCCGCTGCTGCTCGCCGCCGCCGTCGTCGCGGCGGTCGCCCTCCTCGCCGGCGCGGTGCCCCCGCTGGTGCGCGCCACCGCCGACGACGCCGTCCGTGACACCGTCCGCCGTGCCGGCGACAACGCCGACGTCCGCGTGCACGCCCGGTTCGAACGCGACGACGGGCCGACCGGTGGGCGGCTGCGCGCGCCGCTGCTCGCCGACGAGGTCGACGACTTCCGGGACCGGGCATCGTTCGAGCTCGGCGCCGGGCTGCACGCCGTGCTGCAACCACCGGTCGCCTTCGTGACCAGCCCGGTCCTCAGCGTCACCGACGGCAGTGTCCTGCGCACCTTCCAGCTGGCCTACCTCGCCACCGACGGCGGTGGCCCCGCCGTCACCTGGGTCGCCGGGACCGCGCCGGGCCCCGCGGCCGCCGCCGGCACCGGCCGGCTCGTGGTGGCGCCGTACGTCGGCCCGCCCTGGCCGGTCCAGATCGGCCTGTCCGAGACGGACGCGGCGGCGCTCGGCCTGTCCCCCGGCGACACCGTCCCGCTCAAGGACTCGCACAACCAGGTCAAGGACGTCCGGGTGAGCGGCGTCTTCCGGCCCGCCGACGACGCCGACCCCGCCTGGCGGCTCGCCCCGTCGGTGCTGCGCCCGGTGGCCGGCGCCGACGGCGTCGGCACCACCCGGCTCGGCGGGCTGCTGTCCCGCGACTCCCTGCCGGACGCCCGCCTCGCCTTCGAGCAGGACCAGCTGGAGCGCACCGTGCGGTTCGCTCCACAGCCGGAAGCCCTCACCTGGTCCACCGCGTCCACGCTCGCCGCGAACGTCGTGCAGCTCAAAGCCACCTCCGGCGCCTCCAACGGCCCCGACGAGGCGCTGCGCTGGGAGTCGCAGCTCGACGCGGTGCTGCGCGACGCCCGCACCCAGGTCAACGCCGCGGCCGCTCAGGCGTCCGTGCTGCTCACCGGGATCGTGTCGGCGACGGTACTGGTGCTGCTGGTCGCCGCCGGCCTGCTGGTGCACCGCCGCGGACCGACCCTGGTCGCGGCCCGGCACCGCGGGGCGGCCCTGCCCGACCTCGGCGCGGAACTGTTCATCGAGTCGGCCGCGGCGGCGCTGGCGGCCACCGCGATCGGCCTGCTCCTCGCCCGCGCCGTCGCCCCCGGCGTCGCCGTGCTGTCGGTGCTGCCGCTGGCCGCGGCCGCCGCCACCGCCGCGCCGGCGCTGGGTGTGCTCGCCGCCGCCCGCGCCACCAACGACCGGCGTGCCCCGGCGAACCGCAGCGCCCGCCGCTGGACCCTCCGCACCCGGCAACTGCGCCGCGCCGCGCTCGACGTCGCGGTGCTCGTCGCCGCGGCCGGCGCGCTCGTCGCGCTGCACCAGCGGGGCATCACCCCGGCCGGCACGGCGGCCGTACCGGACGGCGGCGCCGGCCTGCCGACCAGCGCACCGGCGCTCGGCGCGCTCGCCGCGGCGCTGCTGCTGCTGCGGCTGCTGCCCGCCGGCACCCACCTCGCGCTGCGCCGGGCGCTGCGCTCGCGCCGCCCCCTCGCCGTGTTCGGCGCAGCCCGGGCCGCCGCCACCGCCACCCGGGTCCTCGCGCCGCTGGCGCTGGTGACCGCCACCGCGCTCGCGTCGTTCGCCCTCACCGTCGACGCCACCGCCGGTCAGGGCCTCACCGACGGCTCGTGGCGCACCGTCGGCGCCGACGCCCGCCTCGACGTCGCCGCGGCCGCGGCCACCTCGACGCCCGCCCTCGCCGCGCGCGTCGCCGCCGCCCCCGGGATCGACCAGGTCGTCGTCGCCCAGGTCACCGACCGGGCCCGGGTCATCGCCGACACCGCGGTCACCGCCCCGCGCCTGGTGGTCGTCGACGCGGCCGCGTTCCAGCGGCTGCTCGCCACCACCCCGCTGCCGGACGTGCCGGCGCTCGCCCGCCTCGCGGACCCGGCCCCCGGGGACGTCCCCGCGCTGGTGCTCTCCGGCGACGGCAGCCTCCAGCCGGGCATGCGGCTGCAACTGCCCCAGCCGGGCGGCGCCCCGGCGATCCGGCTCACCGCCGTCGGCGCCGCCCCCGCCATCGGCGACGCCACCGACGTCGTCGTCGTGGACCGCGCCGGCCTCGCCGCCGCCGGCCTGCCGACCGTGCCCAACACCGTCTGGGTGACCGGCCCGGGCACCGCCGCCGCCGTCGCCGCCGCGGGTGACGGCGGCGCGAACGTCGTGCTCCGCGCCGACGTGGAGCGCGCGCGCCGGGCCGCGCCGCTGACCGCGGGGCTGCTGCGGCTGGCCCGTACCGCCGCCGCGACCCTGCTCGTGCTGGGCCTGCTCGGGCTCGCCCTCGGCGCCGCCGCCGGCGCACCGCAACGCTGGCAGACCATCACCCGCCTGCGCACCCTCGGCCTGCGGCCGCGCGACGCCCGCTGGATCGCCGCCGGTGAGCTGCTGCCCGCGGTGCTGCTCGCGGCGGTGGGCGGCCCGCTGCTCGGCGCGCTGCTGGCCCGGCTCACGCTCGGCCCCCTCCAGCTGCGGCTGCTCACCCGCCAGACCGTCGACCCCGCCGTGGCGCTGCCATGGGGGTGGCTCGCGCTGCTGGGCGGGGTGCTGCTGGCGGCGGTCGCCGTCGTGGTGCCGGTCGAGGCGGCGCTGCGCCGCCGCCGGCAGCTCGGCGAGGTGCTCCGCGCCGGCGAGTGACCCCGGTCGCGGCCGCGCTGCTGGCTCAGCGCAGGCGGAGCTGCCAAGCGCCGGGTCAGCGCAGGCCGAGCCAATGGCGCTGGGTCAGAGCAGGCCGAGCTCCCTGGCGCGCAGCGCGGCCTGGGTCCGGTCCCGCGCGCCGAGCTTCGCCAGCGCGCTGGTCACGTGGTTCTTCACGGTCCCCTCGGCGAGGAACAGCGCGGACGCGATCTCCCGGTTGCTGCGCCCGCCCGCCAGCAGCCGCACCACGTCCAGCTCCCGGCCCGACAACGGCGCGACGAGCGGGGCCGGGACCGGCGGTGGCAGCTGCGCCACTCGGGACACCAGCTTGGCGGCCACGCCCGGCTCGAGGACCGACTCGCCGCGCACGGCGGCACGGATCGCCTCCATCAGCCGCTGCGAGGAGGCGTCCTTGAGCAGGTAGCCGATCGCGCCGGCCTGGATGGCGGGGAACACGTCGGCGTCGTCGTCGAAGGTGGTCAGGGCGATCACCTGGACGGCCGGGTGCGCGGCGCGCAGGCGCCGGGTCGCGGTCACGCCGTCCATCACCGGCATCCGCAGGTCCATCAGCACCACGTCCGGCGAGGTGCGGGCGGCCAGCTCCACCGCCTGCGCGCCGTCCGCGGCCTCGCCGACGACGTCGATCTCCGCCTGTACCGACAGCAGCAGCGCGAGCGCCTCCCGGAACAGCCGCTGGTCGTCGGCGAGCAGCACCCGGATCACGCGGGGGCCGTCACGGTGAGCGTGGAGCCCTTGCCCGGCACGGAGTCCAGCGCCACCGCGCCGCCCAGCCCGGTGACCCGCTCCCGCAGGCCGGTGAGGCCGTACCCGCCGGATCCTCCGGTGCCGTCCGGTGGTTGTCCGCAGCCGTCGTCGCCGACGACCACCCGGACCTCGGCGGGGCGGTAGTCCAGCAGGACGTGGGCGTGTGCCGCGCGGGCGTGCCGGCGGACGTTGGTGAGGCCCTCCTGCGCGGCCCGGTACAGTGCCTCCTCCACGTCCGGTGCCAGCCCGCGGGACGCCCCGCGGACCTCGACGCTCGTCGGCGGCCCGGACTGCGACGCCTCCCGGGCCAGCCGCTCCAGCCGCTCGCTGAGCGGCACCCGGGGCGCCCGCAGCGCCGACACCGACCGCCGCACCTCCGACAGCGCCTCCCGGGCCTGCTCCTCGGCCTGGGCGAGGATCTCGTCGGCGCGGTCGGGGTCCCGGCCGAGCAGCGCCCGCCCGGCCCGGATCTGCATCTGCACCGTCGTCAGGTAGTGGCCGAGCCCGTCGTGGATGTCCCGGGCGACCCGGTTGCGTTCCTGGGTGGTGGCCAGCTCCGCCAGCTGCGCGTTGGCCAGGGCCAGCGCCTGGCGGGTCTGCTGCTCGCGGCGCAGCAGCCGGGTCACGACCAGCGCCATCAGCGACGCGACGAGCATCCCGGCCATCTCCCGTACGCCCTCGCCGAGGTCCATGCCGACGTGCCCGAGCGGCACGGCGAGCGCGACCACGACCGCCGCGCGCAGCGGCAGCAGCTGCGCGGCCTGGACGACGAGCACGATGAGCAGCAGCGTGCCGCCCCACGCTGCGTGTGCCGCGCCGAACATGACGAGCCCGAGGCCGATCTGCAGCAGGATGTAACCGGCGAGCCACCACGGCGCGCGACCCGGCAGCAGCCACGAGCCGAGCACGACGAGCGCGGTGTACGCGGCGCCGGTGACGATCGCCGGCCACGGATTCGCGCCGGCGACGGCCTCCAGCACGAGGACGGCGTACGCGCCGACGGCGAGCATCCACAGGAACCGTTGCACGTCTGCACCATGCAGGCGCCCGGCGGGTGAAGTCAATCAGGTCACGGCCGGCCCGTGACCCCGGTCATGACGTTCGGCACGGGCGCCGTGACCCGCCCGGCGGACACCATCGGCGGCATGACCTTCCGCCGTGTCCTCGCCGTCGCGCTCGCCGGGCTGGCCGCCGCGGCCGCCGCGGGCGCCTTCCACGCGTCCGGCGCCGTCGACGCCGTCTACCCGCCGCCCCGCTCGCTGCCCCTGCCGCCGCCGTCCACCGCCGGCGCCGACGACCGGCCCACCGTCGCGGTGCTGCTGGGACCGGCCGGCGCGAACGCGGCCGACGTCCTCGCCCCGTACGAGACCCTCGCCGTCTCCGGGCACTACCGGGTGGTGACCGTCGCCGAGCGGCGCACCCCGATCCCGCTCACCGGTGGCCTGGAGCTGGTGCCGGACCGCACGTTCGCCGACCTGGGGCCCGCCGACTGGATCGTGGTGCCGGAGGTGCAGGAGGCGTCGTCGCCGCGGCTGCAGTCCACTGTGGACTGGCTGCGGGAACGGTACGCCGGTGGCGCCCGGATCCTGAGCGTGTGCGCCGGCGCCGGGCTGCTCGCCCGTACCGGCCTGCTCACCGGCCGGCCCGCCACGAGCAGCTGGCTCGGCCTGTACGGCTTCGAACGGCAGTACCCGAAGGTGCGCTGGCAGCGCGGCGTCCGCTACGTCGACGACGGCCGGATCATCACGACCGCCGCCGTGCTGTCCGGGGTGGACGGTGCGCTGCGCATCCTGGAACGCGAGCACGGCACCGACGCCGCCCGGCTGGCCGCGTCCGCGGTCGGCTGGCGCACCTACCGTCCGGGTGGCGCCGCGGACATCGCCGCCGCCCATCCCGCCCCCGCCGACACCGTCGCGCTGCTCAACGCCGGGTTCCGCCCGCCGGTGCACGCCGGGGTGCTGCTGACCCCGGGCGTCGGCGAGATCGAGCTGGCGTCGGTGTTCCGGACCTACACGCAGCTGGCGTACATCGCCCGGCTCACCGCCGTCACCGTCGACGGGCAACCGGTCCGCTCCCGGCACGGCCTCACGTTCGTACCCCGGACCGCGGTGCCGACCGGCTACGACCGGCTGCTCGTCCCCGGCCACGACGCCGCCGTCACCCACCGCGCCGACCCGGCGTGGCGGCCGGTGTACGTCCACGCCCGCGCCGGGTTCCCGTTCGACGGCACCCTGCGCGACCTGGCCGCCACCACCGACGTGCCGACCGCCCGGTGGGTCGCCAAGACCCTCGAGTACTCCCCCGGCGAGCTGACCGGCCCCGGGTTCCCGTGGGTGCCCGCGCTGCTGCTGGCGCTGGCGACGGCGGCCGGCGCCACCCTGTACGTGCTGGCCCGCGCGGGACTGGCCCGGCGGCCGCGGCTGCGCAACTGGCTGCGGCACCTGGCCGAGATGCTCGTCGCCATGTTCGCCGGGATGCTCCTGCTGGCCCCCGCGTGGGACTGGCTGACACACGACCGGCCGGTGGTGATGACGCTGACGATGGCGCTGGACATGGCCGCCGGCATGGCGGCGTGGATGGCGGTCCGCGGCCACGGCCCGCGCATGATCGGCGAGATGGCCCTGGTCATGGTGGCGCCGTTCGTCGTGCTGCTGCCCCTGCTGTCGGGCAACGCGCTCTTCGCCGCCGGGCACGCGCTGATGCTGGCGGCGATGGTCGCGCTCATGCTCGTGCGGTGGGAGCACTACGCGGCGGCCCCCACCTGGGCCTTCCGGCGCGCCTCCCGGAAGGAGCGCGGGCACGCCAACGAGCCGGACGCCGCCGAACTGCGGTAAGGGCCGCGGTGGCGGGCCGTCACGGGTCGGGTGAGGTGAGCGGCGCGTGGCGGTGTGCTTCCCGCTCGGCGAGGACGGCCATGTCGCGCCGGTACTGTTCGGCCGGCAGACGGCCGGCGAGCAGCCGGCCGCAGAGCACGGCTTCGGCCCGCTCGCCGCGCGGGAGCTCGAGCGGGTCACGGCTCAGGCGCCTGGCGATCCATGCGCTGCCGGACGAAAGGATCGCCACCGCCAGGAGAGCGATCACGAAGACGGCGAACTCCACCACGTCCACCCCCGCCGACATCAGGGCCCAGATTCAACTCTCGCTCGGCCGCCCCCCGACGGCAACCGGCGACGGCGATCATGGCAGGTCCGGGTGGGCCGAGCGACACTACAAGAAATGACCATCTTGTCCTCCTTCGGGAGAGCCGTCGAACACGGTCGAGGACGACGAGCTGGAGCAGTACGTGCCCGATGCGGAACACCTGGTCGCGGAGGCTGTCGCGGTGGCGGCGGCCCAGGACGCCGACCCCGGGCTGGTCGCGCGGTACTGGCGCCTCGTGCCCGACGAGGAGCTCGCCGGTTGCCAGGTGGCCCAGCTGGTCGAGGCCACCCGGTCGCACCTGGAGCTGGCCCGGCAACGGGTACCCGGCGAGCTGAAGCTGCGCCCCGGCACGAGCGTCGCCGGCGGCACGTCGCTGGAGATCGTCACCGACGACATGCCGTTCCTCGTCGACTCGGTCACCAGCGCGCTGTCGTCGCGCGACATCGACCTGAACCTGCTGGTCCACCCGCTCGTGGTGGTGCGCCGCCGGCCGTCCGGCGACCTGGAGGAGGTCCGGGTCGGGGTCGAACCGGAGGACGCGGCACCGGGTGACGTCGTCGAGAGCTGGATCCGCATCGAGGTCGACCGGATCCGTGCCGAGGCCGACCTGGAGCGGCTGTGCGACGACCTGACCCGGGTGCTCGACGACGTGCGTGCGGCGGTGCGGGACTGGCCCAGGATGCGCACCCAGGCGCTCGCGCTCGCCGACGAGCTGGGCGGCGCCCAGTTGCCGGTGCCGGACACGGACCTCACCGACGCCGTCGAGCTGCTGCGCTGGCTGGTGGACGACCACTTCACGTTCCTCGGCTACCGGGAGTACCGACTGGTCACGGACGGCACCGGGGAGGAGCTGCTGCAGGCGGTGTCCGGCTCTGGCCTGGGCATCCTGCGGGGCGGCCGGCCGCGGCCGCGGGTGCTGAGCTCGATGACCGCCGAGGCGCACGCCAGGGCCATGGAGCGGCGGCTGCTCATCATCACGAAGGCCAACTCCAGGGCGACCGTGCACCGCTCCGCCTACCTGGACTACATCGGGTTCAAGCGGTTCGACGCCAACGGCGACGTGGTGGGCGAGCAGCGGTTCCTCGGCCTGTTCTCCTCCGCGGCCTACCGCACCGGCGTGCGGGACCTGCCGGTGGTCAAGCGCAAGGTCGCCGAGGTGGTGGAGCGCTCGGGTCTGTCCCCGCGCAGCCACTCCGGCAAGCAGCTGATGGAGATTCTGGAGACCTATCCGCGCGACGAGCTGTTCCAGATCACCACCGACGAGCTGCACCAGGCCGTCATGGGCGTGCTGCGGCTGGCGGGGCGGCGGCAGCTGCGGCTGTTCCTGCGCCGCGACGCTTACGGCCGGTTCATCTCGTGCCTGGTCTACCTGCCGCGGGACCGGTTCACCACCGCCAACCGGCTGCGCATCCAGCAGATCCTGCTCGCCGAGCTCAACGGCATCGGCGTGGACTACACCACCCGGGAGGACGAGGACCGGGCCAAGCTGCTCTTCCAGCGGTACGCCGGCGCGCTGTCCGACACGTACAAGAACGAGCACACGCCGCACGAGGCGGTGCAGGACGTCGCGCAGCTGGAGCTGCTCGACGAGCCGGGGCAGCTCGTCATGCACGTCTACCGGCGCCGACGGGCCGAGAGCGACATCCGGTTCAAGGTGCTGCGCTTCGGCACGCCGATCATCCTCTCCGCGGTGCTGCCGGTGCTGCACTCCCTCGGCGTGCGGGTCACCGACGAGCGGCCGTACGAGGTCACCCGCGACGACGGCATCATCTACCTCTACGACTTCGGGCTGCAGCTGCCGCCCGACGCGCGGACGATCACCGAGCTGCGCCCCGACCTGGAGAACGCGTTCTTCGCCATCTGGCACGGCGAGGCCGAGGTCGACGGGTTCAACGCCCTGGCGCTGAAGGCCGGCATCACCTGGCGCGAGGCGGTCGTCCTGCGCGCCTACGCGAAGTACCTGCGCCAGGCCGGCACGGTGTTCTCGCAGGACTACATGGAGACCACGCTGCTGCAGTACCCGGCGATCGCCTCGAAGCTGGTGGACCTGTTCACGGCCCGGTTCGACCTGCGGCTGCACCTGTCGGCGACGGCGCGGTCGGAATGGTCGAAGGAGATGGTCGCGGCGATCAACGAGGCCCTCGACGAGGTGACCAGCCTCGACCAGGACCGCATCCTGCGCTCCTTCCTGCATGCCATCCAGGCCACCCTGCGCACGTCGTTCTTCCAGCGCGGCGAGCAGGGCCACGCCAAGTCCTACACGGCGTTCAAGCTCGACCCGCAGTCGATCCCCGAGCTGCCGGCGCCGCGGCCGAAGTTCGAGATCTTCGTGTACTCGCCCCGGTTCGAGGGCGTGCACCTGCGCTTCGGCGCGGTCGCCCGGGGCGGCCTGCGCTCGCGCCGCCCGACGTGATCCGCCACGACCCGGACGACCCGTATCTGGTGGTCGCCGCGGACAAGGGCACCGCGGCGTTCTCCGACCTCGCCAACGAGATCTCCGTCAGGTACGGGTTCTGGCTCGGCGACGCGTTCGCCTCCGGCGGCTCGGCCGGGTACGACCACAAGAAGATGGGCATCACCGCGAGAGGTGCCTGGGAGTCGGTCAAGCGGCACTTCCGCGAGCTGGGCGTCGACACCCAGCAGACCGGGTTCACCGTGGTCGGGATCGGCGACATGTCCGGCGACGTGTTCGGCAACGGCATGCTGCTGTCGCCGCACATCCGGTTGATCGCGGCCTTCGACCACCGGCACATCTTCATCGATCCGGACCCCGACGCCGCGGCGTCGTTCCAGGAGCGGGCCCGGCTCTTCGCGCTGCCCCGGTCCTCGTGGGACGACTACGACCCGTCGCTGATCTCCGCCGGCGGCGGCGTCCACCCGCGGACGGCGAAGTCGATCCCGATCTCGCCGGAAGCGAAGGAGGCGCTCGGCATCCCGGCGGCGGTCACCGCGCTGACGCCCCACGAGCTGATGCGCGCGATCCTGTCGGCGCCGGTCGACCTGTTCTGGAACGGTGGGATCGGCACCTACGTCAAGGCCACCAGCGAGTCGCACGCCGACGTCGGCGACAAGGCCAACGACTACCTGCGGGTC
>NZ_JNYJ01000068.1 GCF_000716715.1 Dactylosporangium aurantiacum
ACCGCCCCCGCCGCGCCGCCATCTCCTCCTTCGGCATCAGCGGCACCAACGCCCACCTCATCCTCGAACAACCCCCCAACCAACCCACACCAACCGCGCTGGCGCCCGACGTGCCGCTGCTGCTGTCCGGCGCGACCGCCGACGCCCTCGCCCGGCAGGCCGCACGCCTGCTGGACTTCATGACCCCGCCCGCGGCGACCCCGCCCGGGACGGCCGCCCTGGACGGTGGCGTGGACGGTGGCATGGACGGTGGCATGGACGGTGGCGTGGACGGTGGCGTGGACGGTGGCGTGGACCTGGCCGCGGTCTCGGCCGCGCTCGCCACCGCGCGCACCCACCACGCCCACCGCGCCGCGATTCTCAGCGCCGAACCCGACGACGTGCGCGCCGCCCTCACCGCGCTCGCCGAGGGCCGGCCCGACCCGGCGGCCGTCACCGGCGTCGCCGCCGCCGACCCGCGACCCGTGTTCGTGTTCCCGGGCCAGGGCGCGCAATGGACCGGGATGGCCCGCGAACTGCTCGACGGCTCCGCGGTGTTCCGTGCCTCGATCGACGCCTGTGCCGCCGCGCTCGACCCGCACACCGGCTGGTCGCTGCACGACGCGTTACGCGGCGCGCCCGGCGCGCCGGACCTGGAGCGGGTCGACGTGGTGCAGCCGGTGCTGTTCGCCGTCATGGTGTCCCTCGCCGCGGTATGGCGGGCCGCGGGCGTCGTCCCGGCCGCCGTCGTCGGCCACAGCCAGGGCGAGATCGCCGCCGCGTACGTCGCTGGCGCGCTGAGCCTCGACGACGCCGCCCGGGTCGTCGCGCTGCGCAGCCGCGCCCTGTCCGCGCTCGCCGGCCGCGGTGGGATGGTGTCGGTGCAGCTGCCCGCCGCCGAGCTGGCCGAGCGTCTCGCCGCGTACGGCGACCGCCTCGCCGTCGCCGTCGTGAACAGCCCCCGCTCCGCCGTCGTGGCCGGCGACCCCGACGCGCTCGACGCGCTGCTGGCCGGCTGCCAGGCCGACGACGTGCGGTCCCGCCGCGTCGAGGTCGACTACGCCTCGCACTCACCGCAGGTCGACGCGGTCCGGGCCGACCTGGCCGCGCTGCTGGGCGGGATCACCCCGGTCGCGGCCGAGGTGCCGATGATGTCGACCGTCACCGGCGAGATGCTCACCGGCACCGAGCTCGACGCCGGGTACTGGTTCACCAACCTGCGCCGCCCGGTCCGCTTCGCCGACGCCACGGCCCGCCTGATCGCCGCCGGGCACCGGGTGTTCCTGGAGATGAGCCCGCATCCGGTGCTCACCACCGCCGTCGAGGAGACCGCCGAGGCCGTCGACGCCCCGGACACGGTCGCCGCCGGCACCCTGCGCCGCGGTGAAGGGGGCCCGGAGCGCCTCGGCCGCTCCCTCGCCCGGGCGCACGTGTGCGGGGTGCCCGTCGACTGGGCCGCCACCGGCCTGGTGAGCCCCGGCCGCCCGGCCCGCCTGCCCAGCTACGCGTTCGCGACCGACCGGTACTGGCTCGACGAGCAGGACCGCGCCGGCGACGGCGACGCCGACTTCTGGCGCGCGGTCGACGCCGCGGACCCGGCGGCCCTGCGCGTGCTCGGCCTCGACGGACTCGACGCGGACCTGCCCGCCCTGTCCCGCTGGCACCGTGAGCGCACCCTGCACACCGCGGCGGACCGCTGGACGTACACGGTGGCGTGGCGGCCCGTGCCGGCACCGCCGGCAGCCTCCGCGGCCGGCTCGTGGATCGTGGTGCACCCGCCCGGGACGGGGGCGGAGGCCACCGCGATCGGCGCGGCGCTGGCCCGCCGGGGCGCCGCGGTGACACTCTCCGGCGCCCTGGAGCCCGGCGACTGGACCGGCGTGCTGTCGCTGCACGCCCTGCACGCCCCCGCGGGCGCGCCGCTGCCGGGCCTCGACGCGCTGACCGCGACGCTGGACCTGCTGCGCGGCGCGGCCGGTGCGGCACCGGCGGCGGCGCTGTGGTGCGCGACCCGCGGCGCGGTCTCGACGGGCGCCGGCGACCCGCTCACCGACCCCGCCCAGGCGCAGCTGTGGGGGCTCGGCCGGGTCGCGGCGCTGGAGCACCCGGACCGCTGGGGCGGCCTGGTCGACCTGCCGCGGCACCTGGACGACGACGCGGCCGACCGGCTCGCGGCGCTGCTCGTCGCCGGAGCCGAGGACGAGCTGGCGGTCCGCCCGACGGGGACGTACGCGCGCCGGCTCGTCCCCGGGGGCGGCACCCCCGAACCCGCCCCCGAACCCGCCGCCGTGCCCGCTGCCGTGCCCGCTGCCGGGGTCTGGCCGCCGGCCGCCGGGACGGTCCTCATCACCGGCGGCACCGGGTCGGTCGGCGCGCACATTGCCCGCGACGTCGCCCGCGCCCACCCAGGCGTCGCGCTGCTGCTGACCAGCCGCCGCGGCGCCGACGCCCCCGGCGCCGAAACCCTCGCCGCGCAGCTGCGTGACCTGGGCGCCACGGTCACCGTCGCCGCCTGTGACGCCACCGACCGCACCGCCCTCGCCGCGCTCGCCGCCGACGCCGCCGCCCGCGGCGAGCCGGTCCGCGCCGTGTGCCACGCCGCCGGCGCCGGCAGCACCGTCGCCCTCGCCGACGCCGGCGCCGCCGACCTGCTCGACGGTCTGCACACCAAGGTCGCCGGGGCGCTCGCGCTCGACGACGTGTTCGGCGACGCCGACGCCTTCGTGCTCGTCTCGTCCGGCGCCGGCGTGTGGGGCGCCGCCGGGCAGGGCCCGTACGCCGCCGCCAACGCCTTCCTCGACGCGTTCGCCGAGGACCGCCGCCGGCGTGGCCGGACCGCGACCGCGGTCGCGTGGGGGCTGTGGGACGGCGCAGGCATGGCGGCCGGCGAGGCCGACGGGATGCGCCGCCGCGGCCTCACCCCGATGGACCCGTCGGCCGCCGCGGCCGTGCTGCGCCGCCTGGTGCCGTCCGCCCGGTCCGCGACCGTCGTCGCCGACCTCGACTGGCCCCGCTTCACGGCCGGGTTCGCCGCGCTGCACCGGACCCGGCTCTTCGCCGAGATCCCCGCCGCGGCGGCGCCCACCCCCGACGCCACCGCCGCGCAGGCCGGCGCGCCGACACCGTTCACCGCCCGGATCGCCGGGCTCGCCACCGACGAGGCCCGGCGCGAGCTGCGCGACCTCGTGCGCGCCCAGGCCGCCGCGGCGCTCGGCCACAAGGCGGAGGCCGGGCACGGCGCCGCCGACGCGGTGCCGCCGGACCGTGCCCTGCGCGAGCTCGGCCTCGACTCGCTGACCGCGGTGGACCTGCGCAACCGCCTCGTCGCCGCCACCGGCCTGCGACTGGCCAGCACCCTCGTCTTCGACCACCCGACCCCGGACCGCATCGCCGCGCACCTGCTGGCCCGCATCCAGGCCGGCCCGGCCGCCGCGGCGACCGCCACCGGACCGGCCGGCGACGACCGGCGCGCCGGGCCGGCGGACGAGCCGATCGCGATCGTCGGCATGAGCTGCCGGTACCCGGGCGGCGCCGACGACCCCGACGCATTGTGGCGGATCGTGGCCGGCGGCACCGACGCCGTCACCGCGTTCCCCGCCGACCGCGGCTGGGACCTCGACCGGCTCGCCGGCGGGGCCAGCCACACCGCGCACGGCGGGTTCCTCGCCGACCCGGCCGGGTTCGACGCCGAGTTCTTCGGGCTCAGCCCCCGCGAGGCGACCACCACCGACCCGCAGCAGCGCCTCGTGCTGGAAGGCGCGTGGGAGGCGATCGAAGGCGCCGGCATCGACCCGGCCACGCTGCACGGCGCCGACACCGGCGTGTTCGTCGGCGTCGTCAGCCACGACTACGCCGACCTGCTGCGCGACGGCGACGAGGACGTCGCGGGCCACCGGGTCACCGGCGTCTCCGCGTCCGTCATCTCCGGCCGGGTCGCCTACGCGCTCGGGCTGACCGGGCCCGCCGTCACCGTCGACACCGCCTGCTCCTCCTCGCTCGTCGCGCTGCACCTCGCCGCGCAGGCGCTGCGGTCCGGTGAGTGCGGGCTGGCGCTGGCCGGCGGGGTGACGGTGATGGCGACACCGACGCCGTTCACCGAGTTCAGCCGGCAGGGCGGGCTCGCCGCCGACGGCCGGTGCAAGCCGTTCTCCGCCGCCGCCGACGGCACCGGCTGGGGCGAGGGCATGGGCATGCTGCTGCTGGAGCGGCTCAGCGACGCCGAACGCCACGGTCACCCGGTCCTCGCCGTCGTGCGTGGCTGCGCGGTCAACCAGGACGGCGCCAGCAACGGCCTGTCCGCGCCCAGCGGCGAGGCGCAGCAGCGCGTCATCCGGGCCGCGCTGCGCAGCGCCGGGCTGGCCGCCGCCGACGTCGACGCCGTCGAGGCGCACGGCACCGGCACCGTGCTCGGTGACCCGATCGAAGCCGCGGCCCTGCTGGCCACCTACGGCCAGGACCGGCCCGCGGACAGCCCGTGCCGGATCGGCTCGGTCAAGTCGAACATCGGCCACACGCAGGGCGCCGCGGGCGTCGCCGGGATCATCAAGATGGTGCAGGCGCTGCGGCACGCGGTGCTGCCCGCCTCGCTGCACGCGGCGCAGCCCTCGCCGCACGTCGACTGGTCCGCCGGCGCCGTGGCGGTCCTCACCGCGGCCATGCCGTGGCCCGGCGGCGGCCGCCCGCGGCGCGCGGCGGTGTCCGCGTTCGGGATCAGCGGCACCAACGCCCACGTGATCCTGGAGGAGGCGCCGCCGCTCACCGCCCCGCCCGCCCCGGCGCCCGCCGTGGACGTGCCACTGGCGTTCCAGCTCGCCGCCCGTACCCCGGCGGCGCTGCGCGACCAGGCCGCGCGCCTCCTCGAACACCTCGACGCCGCGCCGGGCACCGTGCTCGCCGACGTCGCGCACTCGCTGGCCACCACCCGCACCGCCTTCGCCGAACGCGGCACCGTCGTGGCCGCCGACCGTGACCGGCTGCGGCACGGGCTGGCCGCGCTCGCCGCCGGTACCGGCGCCGCGAACGTCCTGCGCGGGCGGGCCAGGCCCGACGCCGCGGTCGCCTGGATGTTCACCGGCCAGGGCAGCCAGCGTGCCGGGATGGGCCGGCAGCTGCACGCCCGGCTGCCGGTGTTCGCCGCGGCGTACGACGAGGTCGCCGCCCACCTGCCGGAGCTGGCGGCGGGCGCCGACGAGGAGGCGGTCCACCGCACCGCCGTCGCGCAGCCCGCCCTGTTCGCGTTCCAGGTGGCGCTGTTCCGCCAGCTGACCGCGTGGGGGCTCGCGCCGTCGCACCTGCTGGGACACTCCGTCGGCGAGCTCGCCGCGGCCCACTGCGCGGGGGTGCTCGACCTCGCCGACGCCTGCCGCCTCGTCGCCGCCCGCGGCCGGCTCATGCAGCAGCTGCCCGCCGGCGGCGCGATGCTCGCCGTGGACGCGACCGGGTCCGAGGTCACGCAGACCCTGGACGAGTTCAGGGGCAGGGTCGACATCGCCGCCGTCAACGGCCCGAACGCCGTCGTCGTCTCCGGCGACGAGGACGCCGTCGAGGCGCTGGCGGACCGCTGGCGCGGGCGGGGGCGCCGGACCCGCCGGCTGCGGGTCAGCCACGCGTTCCACTCCGCCCGCATGGATCCGATGCTGGCGGAGTTCCGGGCCGTCGCCGAGTCGCTCACCTGGCACGCGCCGCGCATCCCGGTCGTCTCCAACGTCACCGGTGTACCCGACCCGGACGTCGCCACACCGGAGCACTGGGTACGGCACGTCCGGGCCACCGTCCGGTTCGCCGACGGCGTGCGGTGGCTGGCCGACCACGGGGTGCGGACGTTCGTCGAGCTCGGCCCCGACAGCGTCCTGGCCGGCATGGCCCACGACTGCCTCGACACCGGCACCGGTGACGCCGGGCCCGTGGTGGTGCCCACCCAGCGCCGCGGGCGGCCCGAGGCGGCGGCGCTCATCGGGGCGCTCGCCGAGCTGCACGGCCACGGCGTGTCACCCGACTGGGCCGCCGTGACCGGCCCGCACGGCGGCCGGGTGGTGCCGCTGCCGACCTACCCGTTCCAGCACCGGCGGTTCTGGCCGCGGCCCGCCGCCCCACCCGCGCCGGCCGCGGGAGCGCTCGGGCTGCAGGCCGTCGAACACCCGATGCTCGGCGCCGCCGTGCCGCTCGCCGGGACCGGCGCCTGGGTCTTCACCGGCCGGCTGTCGGCCGCCGCGCAGCCGTGGCTCGCCGACCACACCGTGGCCGGGGTCGTCATCGTGCCAGGCACCGCCCTGCTCGAGCTCGCCGTCGACGCGGCGGCGCGGGCCGGCGCCGGGCAGGTGGAGGAGCTCGCGTTCCGGACCCCGGTCCGGCTGCCCGGCGACGCCACCGTCCAGGTGCAGGTGGCCGTCGGCGCTCCCGACGCGGCCGGGCGGCGGACGCTGAGCATCCACTCCCGCCCTGACGGCGCGACCGAGTGGGTCCGCAACGCCACCGGCGTCGCCGCCGCGCCGGCACCCGCCGAGGCCGACCCGGACCTCACGCTGTGGCCGCCGACCGGCGCGCAGCCCGTCGACGTCGACGGGCTGTACGAACGGCTGCACCGCCGCGGATACCACTTCGGCCCCGCGTTCCGCAGCCTGCGCGCGGCCTGGCGGCGCGGCGCCGAGCTGTACACGGAGATCGACCTGCCGCCCGCACACCGGCCCGGGGCGGCCGGCTACAACATCCACCCGGCGCTGCTGGACTCCGCCGCGCACCTGAGCCTGGAGGGCTACGCCGAACGTGCCGAGGCCGCGGGGCAGCTGCCGATCCTGTTCGCCATCAACGGCGTGCGCGTGCACCGTCCCGGACCGGGCGCGCTGCGGGTCCGGCTCGCCCCGGTCGCGGGGGAACCCGACGGCATGGAGCTGACCGTCGCCGACGCCACCGGCCGGCCCGTGGCCCGCGTCGCGTCGATGCACGTGCGTGGCGTCGCCCCCGACCTGCTCGACCCGGCCGCCGCCGGCACCCTGCTGCGCCGCGCCTGGACCTCCGCACCGACCGGGCCCGCGCCGCGCGGGCTGGCCGTCGTCGGCGCCCCCGACCCCGCGCTCGCGCTGCCGCTCGGCGACGGCGAGGTCGACACGTACGCCGACCTGAACCGGCTCGGCCCGCTCGTGCCGCCGGTCGTGCTGGCCGGCGCGGCCGGCTGGGTCGCCGGCACCGACCCGGCCGCGGACACCCGCCGCGCGGTCACCGCCGCGGCCGCGCTGCTGCAGGACTGGCTCGCCGCGGACCGGTTCGCCGCCGCCCGGCTCGCCGTCGTGACCACCGGCGCGATGGCCGTCGCCCCGAGCGAGCACGGCGACCCGGTCCAGGCGGCCGTGTGGGGTCTGGTGCGCGCCGCGCAGGCCGAACACCCGGGCCGCTTCGTGCTCGTCGACACCGACGGCTCCGCGGCCGCCCGGCACGCCCTGCCCGCGCTCCTCGGTGGCGGCGCCGAGCAGCTCGCGGTCCGCGGCGCCGCCGGCCTCGTGCCGCACCTCGCCCGCCTCGACCCGGCCGCCGGCACCGCCGCGGTGGCGCCGCGGCCGTTCGACCCGGACGGGACCGTGCTCATCACCGGTGGCACCGGCTCGCTCGGCCGGGAGCTCGCCGCGCACCTCGTCGCCGAGCACGGCGTGCGGCACCTGCTGCTCGCCGGGCGGCGCGGTGACCCGGCCGGGCTCGACGCGCTCAACTTCGCCGGCGCCGCGGTCACCGTCGTGGCGTGCGACGTCGCCGACCGGGATCAGGTCGCCGCGCTGCTGGCCCGGATACCGTCCCGGCACCCGCTGACCGCGGTGGTGCACGCCGCCGGCGTCGTCGACGACGCGCTGCTGGCCGACCTCACCCCGCAGCGTATCGCGCGGGTGCTGCGCGCCAAGGTCGACGGCGCCCACCACCTGGACGAGCTCACCCGGCACCTGCCGCTGGCCGGGTTCACGCTGTTCAGCTCGGCGTCGGGCATCCTCGGCAACGCGGGCCAGGCCAACTACGCCGCCGCGAACGCGTTCCTCGACGGGCTCGCCGAGCGCCGCCGGGCGCTCGGCCTGCCCGCGCAGTCGCTCGCCTGGGGGCCGTGGGCCACCGGCGACGGCATGGCCGACCGGCTCGACGAGCGACAGCTGCGGCGCATCGAACGCACCGGCCTGCGGCCGCTGCGCGCCGACCGGGCGCTGCGCCTGTTCGACGCCGCCCGCAGGTGCGGTCCGGGCGGTGACACCGCGGTGCTCGTGCCGGTCCACCTGGCCGGCGCGGCGCAGACGGTGTCGCCGATGCTCGCCGGTCTGTTCGCCCCGCGGACCGGCGGCGCCGCACCGGCCACGCTGCCGGCCACGGCGCCCGCCGAGGACCTCGCCACCCGGCTCGCCGGGATGCCGCCGGCCGCGCGGGGCGGCGCCGTCCTCGCCGTCGTGCGCGCCGAGGCCGCGCTGGTCCTCGGCCACGACCGGGGCAGCGACGTCGACCCCGACGGCCCGTTCCTGGAGAGCGGGTTCAACTCCCTGATGGCCGTCGAGCTGCGCAACCGGCTCGCCGCCGCCACCGGGCTGCGCCTGCCGACCACGCTCGTCTTCGAGTGCCCGACCCCGGCCGCCCTGGCCGACCACCTCACCACCAGGCTGCGCCCCGCGCAGGACCAGGAAGTCCGCACCATCCTCCACCACCAGCCGCTACTTCAGTTGGAGCCCCTGTCATGACGGATGTGCTCAGCGAAGCCGCACTCGGCGACTTCCAGCTCCTGGCCGGCCCGGGCGACGCCCTCGTCGCCGACCACCACCTGCACGGGGCCGCGCAGCTGCCCGAGCTCAGCCACGTCGACGTGCTGCTGCGCGCCGCGGCCCGGCGCGGCCTGGCCCCCGACGGCGTGGAACTGTCCGCGGTGACGTTCCCCGGCCCGGTCCGCTTCGCCGACGGCCGGCCGCGTCGGCTGGTGTACCGGGCCACCGCCGACGGCGCCGCGACCCGGGTGCGCGCCGACGCCGGCGCCGTCGAGCCCGGCGGCGCGGACACCGGGACGGCCGTGCCGATCCTCGACTGCCTCGTGCGGTGGGCCGGCGCCGAGCCGCCCGGGCCGCCGCTCGACCTCGCCGCCCACGGCCGGGCCGCGGCCGGCGCGGCGGACCTCGCCGAGCTGTACGCCCGGGCCGGGCGCGGCGGCCTGCGCCAGGGCGAGTTCCTGCGGGCCCGCGGCTGGGTCGGGTTGTCCGGCGACGACGTCGTCGCCCAGCTCACCCCCGGCCCGGAAGCGGCCGCGCGGGCCGGCGACTTCCACGCCCACCCGGCGCTGCTGGAGGCGGCCCTCGTCGCCACGTTCGGGCTGGCCACCGTGGAGGGCGCCGCGCCGTTGCGGCCGCGGTCGATCCGTATCGTCCGCGCGCCGCGCCGCCTCGACGGGCTCACCCACCTCGTCGCGCGGGTCCGCCCGGCCGGGCCGGACGCCCTCGAGGCCGACATCGCCCTGTACGACGCCGACGGCATCCTCGCCGTGCGCCTCGACGGCGTGCACGCGGTCCGCGAGCCGGCACCCGCGGCCGGCGTCGGGCCGGAGCCCGGCGCGCCGGACCACCCGATGCCCCGCCGCGCGCCGCGCCCGCCGCGGCCCGAACGGCGGCCGCTGGACATCGCGATCGTCGGTGTCGCCGGCCGGTACCCGGGCGCCGGCGACCTCGACACGTTCTGGGGCAACCTGGTGGCCGGGCACGACGCCGTCACCGAGGTGCCCGCCGAGCGGTGGCGCGCCGAGGACTACCCGACCGGCGGGCTGTCGCTGCCCCGCCACGGCGGGTTCATCGCCGACGTCGACAAGTTCGACCCGCTGTTCTTCCGGATCCCGCCGAGCACCGCGGCGACCCTCGACCCGCAGGAGCGGCTGTTCCTGGAGGCCGCGTACGCCGCCGTCGAGCATGCCGGCTACCAGCCCGACGACTTCCGCGCCCCGCACAACCGGGTCGGCGTCTTCGTCGGCGCGATGTGGGCCGACTACCGGCTCCTCGGCGTCGACGCGACCCGCCGCGGCACCCCGGTGTCGGTGCCGTCGATGGCCTCGTCGGTGGCCAACCGCGTCTCGTACTTCTTCGACTTCGCCGGGCCGAGCATGGCCGTGGACACCGCCTGCTCGTCGTCGCTGACCGCGCTGTACCTCGCCTGCCGCAGCATCGCGGAGGGCGAGTGCGACGCGGCCATCGCGGGCGGGGTCAACCTGCTGCTGCATCCCGACAAGTTCCTGCTGCTGCGCACGCTCAACATGGCCGCCTCCGACGGCCGGTGCCGCTCCTTCGGCGAGGGCGGCGACGGCTACGTGCCCGGCGAGGGCGTCGGCGCGCTGCTGCTCAAGCCGCTCGCGAAGGCCGAGGAGGACGGCGACACCATCCACGGCGTCATCCTCGGCATGGCCGTCAACCACGGCGGGCGGGCCGCCGGGCTCACCGTGCCCAACCCGGTGGCGCAGGGCGAGGCGATCGCCCGCGCGATCGGCGAGGCGCAGGTCGACCCGGTCTCCATCGGCTACATCGAGGCGCACGGCACCGGCACCGCCCTCGGCGACCCGGTCGAGGTCGCCGGGCTCAACCGGGCGCTGGCCGGCCGTACCGACCCCTGCCTGCTCGGCTCCGTCAAGTCCAACATCGGCCACCTGGAGGCCGCCGCCGGCGTCGCCGCCGTCACCAAGGTCCTGCTGCAGCTACGCCACGGCACGATCGCGCCGTCGCTGCACTCCGACCGGCTCAACCCGGAGATCGACTTCTCGGCGGCGCGGCTGCGGGTGCCGCAGGACGCCCAACCGTGGCCGCGCCCCGCCGCCGAGGCCGGCGGCCGCCGCCGGGCCGGGGTCAGCTCGTTCGGGGCCGGCGGCGCCAACGCGCACGTCGTCATCGAGGAGTACGTCGCGCCGCCGCTGCCCGCCCCGCCCGCCGGGCCGGAGGTGCTGGTCCTGTCGGCCCGCACCGAAGAGCGGCTGCGCGCCTACGCCGGGCGCATCGCCGCGTTCCTGCGCGGTGCCGAGCCGGGCCGCTTCCGCGACATCGCCCGCACGCTCCAGGTGGGCCGGCCCGCCCTGGAGGTGCGGCTGGCGCTCGTCGCCGCGACGCCCGGCGAGGCCGCGACGGCCCTGGAGCGGTACCTCGCCGGTGAGCCGTCGGCGGTGCACACCGGCACGGCCGCCGGTGAGGCGGACCGCGAGCCGGGCCGCGCCGACCTGCTCGGCCGGCACTACGCCGCCGGCGACCTGGACAGCACCGCCCGCCTGTGGACGGTCGGCGGCCGGCCCGACTGGGCGACCCTCAACGGCGGGCCGGCGCGGCGGGTGCCGGTCCCCGGTTACCCGCTGCAGCGCACCCGGTACTGGCTCGACGAGCCGGCGGACGCGAGCTCCATCGCGGCGATCACGGAGGCGTACGAGGCCGGCACCCCGCACCTGGACGTCGAGCTGGAGGCCGCGTACCCGCTGCTGGGTCGCTACGCGTCCGGCTCCGCCGCGCGCAAGCTCGGCACGCTCGGCTTCCCGGCCGGCGGTGGCACGGTCGCCGAGGTGCGGCAGCGGCTGGGGATCCGGCCGGAGTTCTTCCGCTTCTTCGATGCCTGCCTGGCCGTGCTGGAACGCCACGGGCACGTCGAGCGGGAGGGCGGCCTGGTGCGCCTCACCGCGGGCACCGAGGACCTGGCGGCGCTGCGCGGTGAGATCCTGGAACAGCACCCGGAGGCGTACCCGTTCGTGCGGCTGCTGGACACCTGTGTGCAGGCGTACCCGCACACGCTGCGCGGTGAGATCCCGGTGACCGAGATCCTGTTCCCCGGCTCGGGGGTGGACCTCATGGCCGGCGTGTACCGCGGCAGCCCCGCCTACGACTTCTACAGCGAGGAGCTCGCGCGGTTCATCGGCACCGTCGTCGACGTGCGGGCCCGCGCAGGCCGCCGTCCGGTGCGCATCCTGGAGGTCGGCGCCGGCACGGGCAGCACCTCCCACGCGGTGCTCGCCGCCGTGGCGGCCCGCGACACCGAGGTCGAGTACCACTACACCGACGTCGGCGGCAGCTTCGTCGCGCACGGGCGGCGCACGTTCGCCGGCACCTACCCGTTCGTACGGTTCAAGGTCCTGGACGCCGAGCGGGACCCGGTCGAGCAGGGCTTCGCCGAGGGCGGGTTCGACGCGGTGTTCGCCGCCAGCGCCCTGCACGCGGTCGCCGACGTCGACGCGTCGCTGACCATGCTGCGCCGGCTGCTCGCGCCGACCGGCCTGCTGGTGCTCGGTGAGCCGGTCGCCGACATCGACATCCTCACCCTGTCGATCGGGATGCTCGACGGCTGGCACCGCTACACCGACCCGCAGCGCCGGCTGCCGAACTCGCCGCTGCTGTCGGTGGAGCAGTGGCGGGAGGCGACCCGGCGGACCGGGTACCGGGACTTCACCGGCTACGGGCCCGGCCTCACCGCCGACACCGACCCGTCGTTCCGGCTCATCGTCGCCGCCAACTCCGGCGCGCCGGTCGACGCGCCGGACCGGCCCGCCCTGCCGGCGCCGCCCACCGCGTCCGGCGCCGACCCGGCCGTGGCGGAGACCGCACGGGAGGCGGCGGCCGAGGTCCCTGCCGCGGACCCGCCCGAGGTGCTGGAGCCGGTCGTCGCCGCGATCATCGCCGACGGGCTCGGCGTCGGGGTCGCCGAGGTGCGCCCGACCATGTCGTTCGCCGAGTACGGCGTCGACTCGATCCTGGCGGTGAAGCTCGTCGAGCGGCTCAACGCGGCGCTCGGCGTGGCGGTGAAGCCGACGGTCGTCTTCGACCACCCGAGCGTGCGGCGCCTCGCCGCCCACTTCGCCACGGTCGGCGCCCGCATCACCGCCGGTGCGCCCGCGGCTCCCGTCGCGCCGCCGGCGCCTTCCCCGGCCGTCGCAGCGTCCACCCCGAGCGCCGCACCGACGTCCACACAGACGACCACGCCGGCGGCCGCAGCGCCGCGGCCGCGGCCCGCCGCCGTCCCGCTCGTCGGCGGGACACCCGCGCCCAGCCGTACCCTGGACATCGCCGTGATCGGCATGGCCGGCCGCTACCCGGGCGCCCGCGACACCCGCGCCCTGTGGCAGAACCTCGTCGCCGGGCAGGTCAGCATCGCCGAGGTGCCCGCGGCCCGGTTCGACCTCGACGCGGTGTACGCGCCGTGGCCGCCGCGCCCCGGCAGGACGTACACCCGCTGGGGCGGCTACCTCGACGACGTCGACCTGTTCGACCCGGCGTTCTTCAACATCGTCCCGGCCGAGGCCGACTACATGGACCCGCAGCAGCGGCTGTTCCTGCAGGAGGCGTGGCGGGCGGTCGAGGACGCCGGCATCGACGCCAGGCAGCTGGCGAGGGTCCGGTGCGGCGTGTTCGCCGGGTCCCCACCGTCGGACTACATCACCCTGCTCCGCGACCGGGGACTGGGCGGTGTCCCGCACGTGTTCACCGGCAACGCCCCGTCGATCCTGCCCGCCCGGGTCGCCTACCACCTCGACCTCACCGGGCCCTGCATGAGCTTCGACACCGCGTGCTCGTCGTCGCTGGTCGCGATCCACCAGGCGTGCCGCAGCCTCGCCGCCGGCGACTGCGACCTCGCCCTGGCCGGCGGCGTCGCCGTCTACAGCACCCTGGACCACCTGCTGCTCACCTCGTCGCTCGGGATGCTGTCGCCGACGGGGCAGTGCCGGGCGTTCGACGCGGCGGCCGACGGGTTCGTCATGGCCGAGGGTGCCGGCGTGGTGCTGCTCAAGCCCCTCGCCCGGGCGATCGCCGACGGCGACCCGATCCACGGTGTGATCAAGGCGGCCGGCGTCAACCAGGACGGTCGCACCAACGGCATCACCGCGCCGAGCGCCAGGTCCCAGCAGGAGCTGGCCGCGGGCGTCTACGACCGCTTCGGCATCGACCCGGGCGACATCGGCTACGTCGAGACCCACGGCACCGGCACCCGGCTCGGCGACCCGATCGAGATCGAGGCCCTCACCGGCGCGTTCCGGCGGTACACCGACACCCGGCGCGGCATCCCGATCGGCTCGATCAAGACGAACATCGGGCACAGCTCGCACGCCGCCGGGGTCGCCGGGCTCATCAAGGTCCTGCTGGCGATGCGCGAGGGGCACATCCCGCCGTCGCTGAACTTCACCGCCGACAACGAGCTCACCGGACTGGCGGACTCGCCGTTCTTCGTCAACACGGAGCTGCTGCCGTGGCCGGCGCACCGCAGGCTCGCCGCGGTCAGCTCGTTCGGCTTCAGCGGCACCAACGCCCACCTCGTGGTCGCCGGGCACGACGAGCGCCGGCCGGCCTCGCCCGCCCCGGCCCGCGAGGCGCTGGTGCCGCTGTCGGCGCGCAGCGAGGCCGCGCTGCGGCGGGCCGCCGCCGAGCTGGAGCGGGCCCTGACCGGGCTGCCGGACGCCGCCCTGCACGAGGTCGCGGTGACGATGCAGGCCGGTCGGGTGCCGTTCGAGCATCGCGCGGCGGTGGTGGCCGGATCCGTCGAGCAGCTGCGGGCCCGCCTCGCGCTGCTCGCCGCCGGTGGCCGCCCGGCCGGTGTGCACCTCGGCCGCGTCGACCCGGACGCGCCGGCCGGCCCGGTGGTCGCCCCGGAGCCGGGCGGCGACCCGCACGAGGCCGGCCGCGCGTGGGCCGCCGGCGGCAGCCTGGACCCGACCCGCATGTACCCCAAGGGCACCACCCGCCGCCGTCACCTGCCCGGCTACTCGTTCGACGCCGAACGTTGCTGGCTGCCCGATGCGGGCACCGGTGACGGCTCCGGCACCGGTAACGGCCCCGGCCCTGGCGGCGGCCCCGGTCCCCGCCCCGGCAACGGCCCCGGCTCCGGCCCCGGCCCGGCGACCGGCCCGGCGACCGGCCCGTCCGGTGGCGCCGTGGACCGGGCGCAGGGCGAGCCGCCGACCGCGCACCTACGGCCGGAGCCGGCTCCCGCGGCGGCCACCGACCGTCCGGCGGACATCGATCGGCCTGCGGACACCGATCGTCCCGGGGCCGTCGATCGTCCGGCGGACGCCGAGACCGTCGACAGCGGACGGTTCGCCAGGCTGGTGATCGGCGCGGCCGCCGACGAGCTCGGCGTCGAGCCGTCCGACGTGGACATCCGCGTCCCGGCCGTCACGGCCGGGCTGGACCACGACGGCCGCGCCCGGCTGGTCGACCGGATCAACCGGGCGTTCGGCGTGCGGCTGCCCGGCGGCGCGTTCCCGGCCGGCATGTCCCTCGCCGCGTTCGCCGTCGGACCGGTCCGCGCGGCGCTGTCCGGTGAGGCCCCGCTGTCCGGCGGGCCCGACCTCGTCGACCTGGCCCAGGACTACCTGAAGGCGCTGCTGGCCACCGAGGCGCGGCTACCGGCGGAGCGGATCCGGGTGCGCGCGCCGCTGTCGGAGTACGGCATCGAGTCCGTCCTCATCACCCAGCTCAACCAGCACCTCGAGGACGCGTTCGGGGCCGTGTCGGCGACGCTGTTCTTCGAGTACCAGTCCATCGCGGAGCTCGCCGCGCACCTCGCCGCCACCTACCCCGACCGGCTCCGCGAGCTCACCGCGACCCCGGCGCCGGCCGCCGCGGTGCCGCCGGCCTCCGCCAAGACGGCCGCCGCGACGGTCGTCGAGACGGCCGCCGCGATCGAGCCGTCGGCGCGGCCGCGCACCGAGGGCGGCGAGCGCCCCCGTACCGGCGACATCGCGGTCATCGGCATGGCCGGTCGCTACCCGATGGCCCGCGACAACGACGAGTTCTGGAGCAACCTCCTGGCGGGCCGGGACTGCGTCGTCGAGGTGCCCGCGGACCGGTGGGACCACAGCCGGTACCTCAGCGACGACCCCGACGAGCCGGGCACCACCTACGCCCGCTGGGGCGGCTTCATCGACGGCGTCGACGAGTTCGACGCGCGGTTCTTCCAGATCCCGCCGAAGGAGGCGGAGGGGATGGACCCGCAGCAGCGGCTGTTCCTGCAGGCCGCGTGGTCCGCCGTCGAGGACGCGGGCTATACGCCGGCGCGGATGCGGGCCACCGCCGCGCGCCGTGGCACCAAGGACACCGGGGTCTTCGCCGGCGTCACCTACGGCGACTACCAGCTGCTCGTCGGCATGCCGATCGTCGGGTACTGGGCGGTGGCCAACCGTGTCTCGTACCACCTCGGCCTCAACGGACCGAGCATGGCGGTGGACACCGCGTGCTCGGCGTCGATGACCGCCGTGCACCTGGCGGTCGAGGCGCTGCGGCGCGGCGAGTGCGGCTACGCGATCGCCGGCGGTGTCAACGTCACCGTCCACCCCGGCAAGTTCCTGCTGCTGGGCCACGGGCGGTGGGCGTCCACCGACGGGCGGTGCCGGGCGTTCGGCGCGGGCGGCGACGGGTACGTGCCCAGCGAGGGCGTCGCCACCCTGGTCCTGAAGCCGCTCGCCGACGCGGAGGAGGACGGCGACCGCGTCTACGGCGTCATCCGCGGCAGCACGGTCAACCACGGCGGCCGCACCAACGGGTTCAACGTGCCCAGCCCCAACGCGCAGGCCGGGCTCATCGGTGAGGCGCTGCGGCAGTCCGGCACCGACCCGCGCGAGCTGTCCTATGTGGAGGCGCACGGCACCGGCACCGCGCTCGGCGACCCGATCGAGATCACCGCGCTCACCAAGGCGTTCCGGGAGCACACCGGCGACCGTGGATTCTGCGCGATCGGCTCGGCGAAGGCCAGCATCGGGCACCTGGAGGCGGCCGCGGGCGTCGCCGGCATCGTCAAGACCCTGCTGCAGCTGCGTCACGGCACGATCCCGCCGTCGCCGCACGCGGAGCCGGCGAACCCGAACATCGACTTCGCCGCCGGTCCGTTCACCGTCGCCACGACCGCCACCCCGTGGCCGCCGCGCCCGGACGGGTCCCCGCGGCTGGCGGCAGTCAGCTCCTTCGGCGCCGGCGGGGCCAACGGGCACGTCGTCATCGCCGAGCACCGCGGACGGTCCGCCGCGCCCGTGCCGGTGGCCGGACCGCAGCTGATCGTGCTGTCGGCCCGCAAGGCCGACCGGCTCACCGCGCACGCCGCCGGCCTGGCCCAGTTCCTGCGCTCCGCGACGGTCGCGCTGGACGACGTCGCCTGGACGCTGATGGTCGGGCGGGAGGCCTTCGAACACCGGCTGGCCACGGTCGTGTCGTCGGTCGCGGAGCTCATCGAGCGGCTGGACGCGTTCGCGGCGGGCCGGCCCGACCGGCTCGTGGTGACCGGCGCGGTGCCGGCGTATCAGGACCGGCCGGCGGGGGAGAGCGCCGCGGACCACGACTACCTGACCGGCCTGCGCGCCGGTGGGGAGCTGCGCCGGCTCGGTGAGCTGTGGGTCCAAGGGTGGGCGGTCGACTGGGAGCGTCTCGGCGCGGCCCCGGGCCGGGTGGTGAGCCTGCCGACCTACCCGTTCGCCCCCGAACGGCACTGGATCGTGCCGGAGGATTACCAGCGCGCCACCGTGGCACCCGCCGCACCTGCCGCACTCCCGGCGCCCGCCGCGGCGCCCGCGGACTCCGCGTCACCCGCGGACTCCGCGTCACCCGCGACCCCGCGACTTCCGGAGCCCGCGCCGCACGAGGAGTTCCGGGCCAGGCTCGGCAGCCAGATCACCGGCATCTTCGCCGAGCTGACCAAGCTGCCGGCCGACGAGCTCGACCCCGACGCCGACTTCGCCGACTTCGGGTTCGACTCGGTCGTCTCCGTCCGCATGCTCAACCGGCTCATGAAGACCTACGGCGTGCGCATCCCCGGCACCGTCATCGACGACCACACCACCATCCGCGGCCTCACCGACCACCTCGTCGACAGCGGCGTGCTGGCCGGCACCGGCCCCGGCGCCGCACCGGCGGGCCGGCTCGGCAAGGTGCTCGCCGAGCCGGCCCGGGAGGTCGAGCCGATCGAGCTGCCGGCGCCGCTGCCGTACGACTCGATCTTCATGTCCGGCGTGACGGGCGTGCTCGGCGCGAGGCTGCTGCACGACCTGCTGGCCAAGACCGACGCGCGGATCCGGTGCCTGGTGCGGGCCGACTCCCCGGAGGCGGCGCTGGAACGCATCGGTCGGCTGCTGGCGGTGTACGACGAGGAGGGCGCCCTGGGCGCGGAGCTGCGCCGGCGGGTCACCCCGGTGCTCGGCGACGTGACCCTCGACAACCTCGGCCTGGACGAGGAGGAGCTGACCCGGCTGGCGGCCGACGTCGACGTCACCATCCACGCCGCCGCCCGCACGACCCTGGTCTCGTTCTACGACTCCCTGGCCCCGATCAACGTCGACGGCACCCAGCGCATGATCGACTTCGCGTTGCGCACCGGGCACCGGCACCTCGTCTACGTCTCCAGCTTCAGCGCCCTCGGCGACTGGCTGCTGCACGACAACCGCCCGTTCACCGAGTTCGACCTGGAGCTCGGCCAGGAGTACGACCACCTGCCGTACCAGGAGACGAAGTACCACGCGGAGAAGCTGGTCCGCGCCGCCTCCGACGACGGTCTGATGTGGACGATCGTGCGGCCCGGCAACATCATGGGCGACTCGGTGACCGGCCGGTACCCGTTCGGCGAGGTCAACGTGAAGGGTGTCTACTACGACCTGCTCAAGACGGTCGTGGACACCGGTGTCAGCGCCGTCACCGCCAACCACTGGGACATCACCCCGGTGGACTACGTCAGCGGCGGCATCGTCGAGCTGGGCCTGCGCCGCGCCTCGTACCGCGAGACGTATCACCTCACCAACCCCGACATCCGCAGCCTCAACGAGATCTTCGACCACGTCCGCGACTTCGGCTACGACGTCCGCGCCGTCCCGGTCCGCGAGTTCCACCGCATGGCCGTCGAGCGGCGCTTCCGCTCCGCCGGCTGCACCGAGCCGTACGACTCGCAGACCATCGAGATGATCAAATACGGCATCGAGACCTGGGGTCCGGAACACTATGAGCACAGCTGCCCGCCGGACGCGACCTACACCCGGTCGCTGCTGGAGCCGGTCGGCCTGCACTGCCCGACGATCGCCGAGCTGGTGCCCATGTACCTGACCCACTGCGTACGCAACGGGCTGTTCCCCCCACCGGCCCGCTGAGCGTCGCGCCTGTCAGGGGCGGCCGGCACCTCGTGTGCCGGCCGCCCCTGCGGCGTTGACGTTCGGCCCGCCGCCGGCCCGCCGCGCTCGCCGGTGTCCAGGGCGCACCGCGCCGGACGTCGGCTCGAACCGGGTTTCCATGGGCCCGGACGAGGACGCCGTGCTCGCCGATGACCCGCTGCCGTGTCGCCGTCGGGACCCGGCCGACCCGGCCCGTGCCCGGCGCACCGGCGAGTCCGACGGTGACATGCGAACGCCGCCCGGCCGGGGCGGCCGAGCGGCGTTTCGAACGTGGTGACGGCTACGGCAGGCGGATCGACAGGGCGTGGCGGAAGGCGTTCGTCGGGTCCCACTGCGCCTTGACGCGCTGCAGGCGCGGGTACGCCTCCTTGTAGTACAACGTGGACCACGGCACGCCGGAGGTGTTGAGCGCCGGGTCGGCCAGGTCGACGTCGGCGTAGTTGATGAACGAGCCGTCCGTGACGGCGTTGGGCACCGGGACGCCGCCGGTGGCGGAGTACACCTCCCGGTAGAAGTCGCGCAGCCAGCCGAGCATCTGCGCGTCCAGCGCCGCGCCGTCCCAGTGCACCGTGTGCAGGACCTTGAGGACCGAGTCGCGCTGGGGGACGGCCGTGGCGTCGGCGGGCAGGGCGTTGGCCTGGCCGCCGTACGGGTTGAACATGACCGCCGCCAGCGGTGCCTTGATCGACGGGGTGGCGGTCAGGTAACGGTACGTGGCGGACAGCTGTTCGGGGGTGTACAGGCCCTTGAGGTAGGCGCCCTTGGCCTTGTTGCGGCGGCCGACCACGTCGCCGGTGTCGGCGAAGCCGGCCTTGTTGGTGGCCATCAGCCACGGCATGGTGGCCTCCTGCACGACCGGGACGCCGACCGGGTCGATGACCGCGGACTTGAAGGCGGCGACCAGGTCGGCGCTGTTGGCCTCCGTGGGGTCCACGACGACGGTCATGAGCAGGAAGGGGTACGTGTTGACGTGCGGCGCGATCAGTGAGGCGCTGAGCCCGGTGAACGGCGAGTCCGGCGCGCTGTTGCGCAGGTACCAGGCCATGTAGTTGGTGAGCAGCTGGACGAATGCCGGCTCCGGCAGGGCCGGCCAGGGGAAGATGTAGTTGATGGTCCGGCTGGCCTTCGGCGGGGCCGGCAGCAGCCGGGTCGGGTCGGTGCCGGTCGCGTTCCAGCTGCGCATCAGGTAGCGGGTGACGACGCCGAAGTTGCCGCCGCCACCACCGGTGTGCGCCCAGAACAGCTCGCGGTTGGGATCGTCGCGCTCGCGGGTGGCCAGCACCGTCCTGACCCGTCCGGAGGCGGTGACGGTGACGACCTCGACGCCGTACATGTGGTCCGGGACGATGCCGTTGCGGCGGGCGAGGGCGCCGAAGCCGCCGCCGGCGAAGTGGCCGCCGACGCCGACGGACGGGCAGGAGCCGCCCGGCACGGTGACACCCCACTCGGTGTAGAGCCGCTTGAACACGTCGCGCAGCGTCGCGCCGGGCTGGATGGAGAAGGCGTTGTACCGGGGGTCGAAGGAGATGTCGTTGAGCCCGGACAGGTCGATCTGCGCCTTGACGGCCGGGTCGGTGACGAACCCCTCGACGCAGTGCCCGCCGCTGCGCACCGCGATCTGCCGGCCGGACCGCACGGCGGCCTGGACGGCCTGCTCGACCTGGGCGGTGGTGTTGACGACCTGGACGTAGTCGGGGCTGCCGGTGAAGCGGCCGTTCCAGTTGCGCACGAGGTCGCCGTAGCGCGCGTCGCCCGGTGGCACGACCACCGACGGCGGTGCGGGCGGGCAGGCGGCGCCGGTCACGGTTTCGGCCGCGGCCGGGTCGGCGATGGCGACGCCGGCCGCGGTGGCGGCGGCGCCGGCGATCACCGTACGCCGGGATAAGGTGCTGGACATGGGTTGATACCCCACTTCCTCAGTGGACAGTCCAAGAACTGTGGCGGGTTTCAAGGTATGGAGAGATCGTTCGGGGCCGAACCCCTAGCGGCCCCTAACCGATCTGGTCGCGGACCGCGGTGATGAAGACGAACGAGCCGGGGGTCCACTGGCTGACCAGGGTCATCCCCGCCGCGGTCAGCCACGCGCGCAGATCCTCGGGCGCGGACAGGGCGACCGGGATGACACCGAACGGCGCGGTCTGGAACACCCGGTAGAGCGGGTCGGTGGAGGGCCGGAAGGTCATGAGCGTGAACGTGCCGCCGGGTCGCAGGCAGCGGCCGACCTCGGCGATCGCCGCGGCCTGGTCGGGCAGGGACTGCAGGGCGTTCCAGATGTTGACCGCGCCGAGCGACGCGTCCCGGAACGGCAGGTTCAGGGCACTGCCGCGCACGGTCGCGACGTCGGGCAGCCCGGCGTGGACCTGGCGCAGCATCGCCGCGGACAGGTCCAGGGCGATGACCCGATCGGCGCCGTGCGTCTCGGCCAGCACGGCGGTCCACCGGCCGGTGCCGGCGGCGAGGTCGAGGATCGGCCCGTCGACCGGCCGCACGGCGCCGCGCAGGTACTCGTCCTCGTCCTGCACGCTGACCGCGCCGCCCCAGTTGGTGCCCTTCCACCGCAGGAACGCCGAGCGGATCTCGCTGTAGCACAGCGGCACGTTCTTCGTCATCGGCTCGTGCGGGTCGCCGACGCCCAGGGACAGGTCCACGGTGCCGCCGTCGGCGGGGAACACGGTGCCGCAGGCGGTGCAGGCGACCGCGCCGGAGTCCAGCACGAGCCCGCCTTCGCAGCTCGGGCAGCGCATCGCGGCCAGGTGCGCGGCGTAGGCCGGGCCGGTACCGGCGGTCGCGGCGGGCAGCCGCAGGTCGGGGTCGGTGCCGGTGGGCTCCTCGCCGCCGTGTTCGGCGGCCCACAGGGCCTTCGCGCCGCTGTAGGCGAGCAGGGAGCGCGTGTCCAGCTCGTACGCCGTGCGCATCATGCCCGCGGGGGCCTGCACCATCCAGGCCCGGTCGAACTCGCGTTCGGCGGGCGGCAGGGCGCGCCAGTGCGTCGGGTCGGGCCAGATCCGGGTCAGCTCGGGGTCCTGCGGGTCGAGCGGGTCGAGGCAGCGCCGCAGCCGCGCGCGGTCCCCGGCGGGCAGCGGCAGCCCGGCGGTCGCGGCGAGGACGGCGTCGCGCTCCTGCGGGAAGTGCGCCACCAGGAACGTGAGGGCGAGCAGCTCGGCGCGGGAGTCGCGGCCGCGCTCGGCGAGGACCTCGAGGTAGTCGGTGAACCCGCGGTGCACGGCCGCGCGGACGCGTTCGCCGGGCGCCTCGGCGAGCAGGCCGAGCAGCAGCGCCACGGCGGCGCCGCGCGGGCCGGTCGTGGTGCGCAGCGCGGCGATCAGCGCCGGCACGGCGGGCTCGGCGGCGTCGGGGTCGTGCGCGGCGTCGGGGTCCGCGGCGGTCCCGGTGATGCCGAGGTCGGCGGCGAGGCCGCGCAGCCGCTCGGGGACGCGTCCGGCGGGCGCGGCGAGCAGCCCGTCGAGGGCGGCGAGCCGGGGCAGCGGTTCGGTGGGATACGTGGTCATGGTGCTCCTCCTCCGGAAGGCGACAGTGGGTGGTGCCCGGCCGGAGGAGCGGCCCGCGCGGGCTCGCCGGTCCCCGGCCGTCAGGAGTGGTCGTCGGTGCCGTGCAGGCGGGTCACCGGCTCGTCGACGCTGTACCAGCCGGAGCGCGTGCCGTCCCACACCGCGCCGTCACCGAAGTGCCGGGGTGTGATGTAGGCGAACTCCTGGCTGCCGGCGACGAGGTGGTCCATGCCGACGAGGTACACCCGGGTGTCCGGGTGGTTGCCGAGCGGGCTGGCGAGGATCCGGCTGCGGGCCGCGATGTAGGCGCGCTCGTGGTGTTCGACGAGCGCGCAGAGCCGGTCGACGGCGTCCTGCAGGGGCAGGCCGTCGCGCTCGTTGAGCAGCCGCACCGCGTTCATCGGGGTGGTCTTGCGCTGAGCGGTGCGGTAGGACAGCAGGTCCGACACGATGATCATTTGCCGGCAGGCGTGCGCGTGCAGCTGCTGGAACTCGTGGGCGCCGATGAAGGGGGTCATGTCGACCTCGGCGGCGAACTCGGTCAGCAGCCCGAGGACGCGGTAGCGCATCCGCGCCGCCCGGCGGTCGAGGCAGGTGTCCAGGTCGGGCACGTCGGTCGAGGGCAGCGCCGGCACCGGGGAGACGACTTCGGCGTGCAGGGCGGCCAGCCCCTGGTCGAGCCGCTGACGCTGGGCCTGGGACAGCCCGACGACGATCCGGCCGAACAGGTCCCGCGCCGCGTCGAGGTACGCCGATCCCGGCTGGCCCGCGCCGGCACCGTCCTTGACGCCGGCCACCACGCCGCCGAGCAGGGACCCGGCCCCGATGGCCTCGATGGCGTTGACGAGCTGGTACCAGTCCGAGACGCACAGCACCTTCGCCGGCTCGCCCTCGGGCACGGTCAAGGGACCGTACAGTCCGTTGCGCTGGCGCAGGAAGCGCAGGAGCTCCTCCTCGCCGGCGAAGCAGTCGCCGAGGAAGCGCCGCACCCAGTTGTTGGACGCGGTCTCCAGCTGCACGGCGTTGGCGTGGTAGGCGACCGGGATCAGGCGGGGCAGCTCCGGCAGGTACAGGTGACGGCCGGTGGGCGGCGGGCTGGAGTCGGGCATGGCGGCTTCCGTATCTTGTGTCGGCGCCGGCGTGTCGCTCCGCGGCGGGGCGGAGCGCAACGGCCGGCCGGGACTGCGGCGGGCGGTGGTCATCGGCGGACCCCGGGTCCGCCTGTTACGCCGCGACTTCGAGCACCACGCGGTCCAGCACGCGGTCCAGGACGCGGTCGGCGGCGAGGATGCCCCGCTGGAGGTCCTGCAGCGCCCAGCACGGCTCCAGGCCCAGTTCGTCGCGCAGCACCCGGCGCGCCACCTGGAACACCTGCAGCGCGTCGCCGGCCCGTTCGGAGCGGTACAACGCCAGCATCAGCTGCCGGTAGAAGGCCTCCCGCAGCGGGTGGGCGGCGGTGAGCCCCTGCAGCGGCGCGATCAGCTCGCGGTGCCGGCCGAGCTGGAGCATCGACTCGACCAGCAGCTCCTGGCACTCCAGGCGGGTCTCCACCAGGGAGGTGAGGTAGCCGTCGAGGATCGGGCCCGGGCTGAGGTTGTCCAGGATCGGGCCCCGCCACAGGTCGAGGGCGGCCCGTAAGGTGGCGCGCGCGGCCTCGGGCCGGTGCTCGCGCAGCTGCTGGCGGCCCTCCTCGGCGAGGCGGGTGAACTGCTGGGCGTCGATCTCGCTGTCGCTGACGTCCAGCACGTACCCGGACGCGCGGGTCACCACCGGGCCGCCGGACGGGCCGGCGGGCGTGCCGTCGGTGTCGCCGTCGGCGAGCGCCTTGCGCAGCTGCGACACGTACACGTGCAGGCCGGCCGACGCCCGCCGGGGCGGATGCTCACCCCAGATCTCCGTGATGAGCTGCTCCCTGGTGACCAGCTGGTCGGCCCGGGCCAGCAGGGTGCTCAGCAGCGTCTGCACCTTGCGGCTGCCGACGCTGGTGCGGCGTCCCCGGTCGATGATGCACAGTGGCCCGAGAATCTCGTACCTCATGCGATTGCCTCCGTCATGCGGTCCGGGAGACGCGTTTTCGCTCCCGAACACAACGTAGGAAGGGGCGGGCGGCGCTGGTACCCCTACCCGCCCCTGCTCACCGGTCAGCCGAGGGCGAGCCGGACCAGCTCGTCGACATCCATCAGCTCGATCCCGGACCCCTGCGGACCCTCCGCCGCGGCCGCCGCCGGCACCGGCATAGGGGCCGCCGTAGGGGCCGCTGTGGTGGCCGCTGCGGCCCGTTCCCCGGTGGGTACTTGTGCCAGGAGCGCGCTGAGCCGTTCGGCCAGCAGCGCGGCCGTGGGGTGGTCGAACACGAGCGTGGGCGGCAGCTGCAGGCCGGTCACCTGGACCAGCCGGTTGCGCAGCTCCAGGGCCATCAGGGAGTCGAAGCCGAGCTCCCGGAATGGCCGCTGCACGTCCACCGTGTGCGCCGGGTGGTCGGTGACCGTGGCCACGTGGGTGGTGACCAGGTCGACCAGGGCCCGGTGCCGGTTCGCGGCGGGCAGCGCGGCGACCCGGTCGGCGAAGTGCTCCTCCGCCGCCGGCACCGGCGCGACCGTCGCTGCCGGGGCGGTGCGGGCGAGCCGGCGCAGCAGCGCGGGGACGGTGCCGGCGTCGCGGATCGCCGCCGGGTCGAGCGCGGCGGGCAGCAGCGCGGCCGCGCCGGTGGCGAGCGCGACGTCGAACAGCTCGAGGGCCTCGGCGTCGCCCAGCCCTCGCATGCCGGAGCGGGCGATGCGGTGCAGGTCGGCGGCGCCGAGGTGGGCGGTGACGCCGCTGGGCCGCTCCCACAGCCCCCACGCCAGCGACGTCGCGGGCAGCCCGAGCCCCTGCCGGTGCCAGGCGAGGGCGTCGAGGTACGCGTTGGCCGCGGCGTAGTTGGCCTGGCCGGGCCCGCCGAGCACGCCGGCCGCCGCGGAGAGCAGCACGAAGCTGCGGACGGGCAGGTCGCGGGTCAGCTCGTGCAGGTGTCGCGCCCCGTCGACCTTGGGCCGCAGCACCCGGGCCAGCTGCTCGCCGGTGAGCTGGGTGACGACGGCGTCGTCGAGCAGGCCGGCGGCGTGCACGACCGCCGTCAGGTCCGGGCCGATCCCGGCGAGCAGGGCGGCGACCTGGTCGCGGTCGCCGATGTCGCAGGCGTGCACGCGGACGGACGCGCCGAGCCCGGTGAGCTCCTCGACGAGGCCGGCCGGTGCGGTGCCGCCGCGGCTGACCAGGGCGAGGTGCCGGGCGCCGTGCGCGGTGACCAGGTGGCGGGCGAGGAGCCCGCCGAGGGTGCCGGTGCCGCCGGTGACCAGGACCGTCCCGGCCGGGTCGAGCAGCTGCCCGGCGGCCGTGCCGGTGTTTGCGCCGGCGCTGGCCGGCACCCGGGTCACGGCCGGGCGCAGCGGCTGCCCGGCGCGGATCGCCACCTGCGGCTCGCCCTGCGCGGCCGCCGCGGCGAGCACCGACGGCAGCGCGGCGAGGGTCGCCGGGTCGGTGTCGACGTCGCACAGCACGAACCGGTCCGGGTGCTCGGTCTGCGCGGAGCGCAGCAGCCCCCAGGGGGCGGCCGCGGCCGGGTCGGCGACGGTGTCGCCGGGGCCGGTCACCATCGCGCCGCGGGTCAGCAGCACCAGCCGGCCACGGTCACCGCCGGGTGTGGCGAGCCAGCCCTGCACGGTGGTGAGCAGCTCGGTCAGGTCCCGGCCGTCCCACCACGGCAGCAGCACCGTGCCGGCGCCGGCGGCCGCGGTCAGGTCGGGGTGCGCGGCGGCGGGCGGCAGGCCGGCCGCGGCGGCCACCGCGGCCGCCGACGGCCCGGCGACGGCGAACCCGGCCGGGTCCGGTGCGGCGCCGACCGCCAGCGGCGACCAGTCGAGGTGGAACAGCGACTCGTGCAGCGGCGCGGTCAGCGACGCCTTGAGCTGCTGCATCGACACCGGCAGCATCGCGACCGCCTCGACGTCGGCGACCAGCCGGCCGGCCTCGTCGGCGACGGCGATCGTGGTGCCTTCCGCCGACGGGGTGAGCCGCACCCGCAGCGACCGGGTGCCGCGGCCGTGCAGCCGCACGCCCCGCCAGCCGAACGGGATGCGGGGCCGTTCGGTGTCGCCGCCGCGGTCGGCGAGCAGCCCGGTGAGGTCCTCGCTGATGCGGTCCAGGCCGAGCGCGTGCATGGTCGCGTCGAAGAACGCCGGGTGCAGGTCGTAGCCGCCGAAGTCGCACCGGTCCGGGTAGCGCACCTCGGCGAACAGCTCCTCGCCGCGCCGCCACGCCCGGCGCAGCGACCGGAACGACGCGCCCCAGTGGTAGAAGCCGAGCTCGTCGTGGCGGTCGTAGAACCGGTCCGCGTCCAGTGGTTCGGCGCCGGCCGGCGGCCACGCGGCCAGGTCGTCGGGGCCGGCCCCGGCGACCGGCTCGCCCGCGGCGAGGGCGCCGCGGCCGAGCGCGACCCAGTCCTTGCGGGCCGCGCCGTCGCGGGCCCGGCAGCGCAGCGTCACCGTGCGGCGCCCGTCGCCGTCCGGCGCGCCGAGGCGCAGCTGGAGGTCGACGACCCGGCCTGGGGTGAGCAGCAGCGGCGACTCGTGGGTGAACTCGGCGACGACCGGGCAACCGACCTCGCGGCCGGCCCACGCGGTCAGCTCCACCCAGGTGGTGCCCGGCACCACGATCTCGTCGAAGACGACGTGGTCGTACACCCACGGCTGGCCGCGCAGCGACATGCGGCCCGTGTACAGCAGGGCGCCGTCGTCGAGCTCCACGAGCGCGTCGATGAGCGGGTGCCCGGGTGCGTCGGCGTCGCGCTGGTCCGGCCGCGGCGCGTCGAGCCAGAACCGCTGGTTCTGGAACGGGTACAGGGGCAGCTCCACGTGCGTGTCGCCGGACCCGGCGTGCAGGTCGGTCCAGTCGACGGCGGCCCCGTGCACGTGCAGCGCCGCGAGCGCGGCCAGGTAGCCGGCCGGCTCCGGGTGCCGCGGCCGGCGGACCGCCACCATCGGCATCGCGTCGGCTCCGGGCAGGCACCCGCGGGCCAGCCCGGTGAGCGCGGTGTCGGGGCCGGCCTCGATCAGGGCGGTGACGCCGAGGCCGGGCAGGCCGCGCACGCCGTCGTGGAACCGCACGGTGCCGCGGGCGTGCCGGACCCAGTACTCCGGGTCGGTCAGCTCGCCCGGGCGGGCCGCGGCGCCGGTCACGTTCGACACGATCGGGATCGCCGGCTCGTGCCAGGTCAGCTCCGCGGCCACGGCCCGGAACCGGTCCAGCATCGGCTCCAGCAGCGGGGAGTGGAACGCGTGGCTGGTGCGCAGCGGCCGGGTGCGGTGGCCGAGGGCGGCGAGCCGGGCGCCGATCGCGGCGACCGCGTCGTCGTCGCCGGACACCACCGTGGACTCCGGCCCGTTGACCGCGGCGATGTCGGCGCGGCCCGGGAACGCGGCCACGATCGGGGCGACGACGTCGACGCCGGCGCGGACCGACAGCATCCCGCCGCCGTCCGGCAGCGCCCCCATGAGCCGCCCGCGGGCGGCGACGAGCCGCGCCGCGTCGGCCCGTGACAGCACCCCGGCGGCGCAGGCGGCGGACAGCTCGCCGATGGAGTGGCCGAGCAGCTGGGCTGGGCGGACCCCGTGCGAGTACAGCAGGGCGAACGTGGCCACCTCGAACGCGAACAGCGCGGGCTGGGTGTATTCGGTGCGGTCCAGCAGCGCCGCCTCCGGGGTGCCCTCGGCCGCCCACATCACCTCGCGCAGCGGCCGCGGCAGGTGCGGGTCGAGCAGGTCGCACAGCTCGTCGAGCGCGGCGGCGAAGACCGGGAACGCGGCGTGCAGCTCGCGCCCCATCCCGGCGCGCTGGGCGCCCTGGCCGGAGAACAGCACCGCCACCTTCGCCGCGCCGGTCGCCCGGCCGGTGGTGACGCCGCGGCCGGTGTCGCCGGCGGCCAGGCGGTCCAGCGCCGCGGGCAGGTCGGCGGGGTCGGCGTGCACGACGGCGCGGTGCTCCAGCAGCGCCCGGCCGGTGTGCAGGGCGTGCCCGACCGCGGCGGCCGGCGTCCGCGGCTCGGCGCGCAGGAACGCGGCGAGCCGGGCGGCCTGGGCGCGCAGCGCCGGCTCGGAGCGGGCCGACAGCGGCAGGGGCAGCGGGTGGGCGGTGTCCTCGCGGACGTCCTCTCCGGTGGCTGCCCGGCCGGCCGGTGGCGGCGCCTCGCCGAGGACGACGTGCGCGTTGGTGCCGCTGACGCCGAACGCCGACACGGCCGCGTAGCGGCCCTGGCCGCGCCGCGGCCACGGCGTGTGCCCGGTCAGCAGCGCCACGGTGCCGGCGGACCAGTCGACCCGCGGGGTGGGCTCGTCGACGTGCAGTGTGCGGGGCAGCTCACCGTGGCGCATCGCCTGGACCATCTTGATGATCCCGGCGACGCCCGCGGCGGCCTGGGTGTGCCCGATGTTCGACTTGATCGAGCCGAGCCACAGCGGACGGTCGGCGGGCCGCCGGCCGTAGGTGGCGATGATCGCCTGCGCCTCGATCGGGTCGCCGAGCCGGGTGCCGGTGCCGTGCGCCTCGACCGCGTCGACGTCCCGCGCGTCCAGCCCGGCCGCGGCGAGTGCCTGGTGGATGACCCGCTGCTGGGCGGGGCCGTTGGGGGCGGTGAGGCCGTTGCTGGCGCCGTCCTGGTTGACCGCCGAGCCGTGGATGAGCCCGAGGACCCGGTGCCCCTTGGCCCGGGCGGTGCTGAGCCGCTCCAGCAGCAGCAGGCCCGCGCCCTCGCTCCAGCCGGTGCCGTCGGCGGCGGCCGCGAACGGTTTGCACCGCCCGTCGGGTGCCAGCCCGCGCTGCCGGCTGAACTCGGTGAACACCCCCGGGTCGGCCATCACCGTGGCGCCGCCGGCCATGCCGAGCTCGCACTCGCCGGAGCGCAGCGCCTGCACGGCCAGGTGGACCGCGACGAGCGACGACGAGCAGGCGGTGTCGACGGTGACGGCCGGGCCCTGCAGCCCGAGCGTGTAGGCGATGCGTCCGGAGGCGACGCTGCCGGTGGTGCCGGTGAGCAGGTAGCCCTCGCTGCCGGCGGCGCCGTGGCCCATGCCGCCGCCGTACGGCTGGGACCAGGCGCCGACGAACACGCCGGTGTCGCTGCCGCGCAGGGTGCCGGGGTCGACCCCGGCGTGCTCGCACACCTCCCACGCCAGCTGCAGCAGCAGCCGCTGCTGCGGGTCGGTGGCCAGGGCCTCCCGCGGGGTGATGTCGAAGAACGCGGGGTCGAAGTCGGCCGCGTCGTACAGGAATCCGCCGCGGTCGGTGGTGCAGGTGCCCGGGTGGTCCGGGTCGGGGTGGTAGAGCCGCTCGACGTCCCAGCCGCGGTCGGTCGGGAACGGGCCGGTGGCGTCGATCTCACCGGCGACGGTGCGCCAGAGGTCCTCCGGGTCGTGGATGCCGCCGGGGTACCGGCAGGCCATGCCGACGATCGCGATCGGCTCGGCGGCCGCCGGGACCGGCGTCGCGGCGGGCGCCTCGGGTCGCGGCTCCGGACGGATCTCGGGTCGGGTCCCGGGCCGGTTCTCGGGTCGGGTCCCGGGCCGGTTCTCGGGTCGGGTCCCGGGCCGGTTCTCGGGCCGGTTCTCGGGTCCGTTCTCGGGCTGGGGGACCGGCGTGACAAGGGCGGCGAGGTGCGCCGCGGCGGCGGCCGGGGTCGGGTGGTCGAACGCGAGGGTGGCCGGCAGCCGCAGCCCCGTCTCGGCGCTCAGCACGGCACTGAGCTCGACGGCGAGGACGGAGTCGAACCCGAGGTCGCGGAAGGGCCGGTCGGCGTCGATGCGGTCGGCGGCCCGGCCGGTGACGTCCGCGGTGCGCCGCATGACGAGGTCCAGTGCGGCGTCCGACCGTCCGGCCTCGGGAAGCCCGAGCAGCTCCCGCTGCCACGCCGGGGTCGGCGTGTCCGGTGCCGGCGGCGGGTCGGTGCGGTGCGCGGCGCCGGTCAGCTCCGCCATCAGCGGGCGAGGGCTACCGGCCTGGTACAGGCCCAGGAACCGCGGCCAGTCGACGTCGGACACGACCAGGTGCGTCTCGTCGGCGGCGAGGGCGCGCTCCAGCTCGTCCAGGGCGGCGGGCGGCGGCATCTGGCGCAGGCCGCGCCGCCGCAGGCCGGCCGCCAGCTCCGGGTCGGCGGCCATGCCGTCGCCGGCCCACACGCCCCAGGCGATCGCCGTCGCGGTGCGGCCGAGGGCGCGGCGCCGGGCGGCGAGCGCGTCGCAGGCGGCGTTCGCGGCCGCGTAGGCGGCCTGCCCGCCGCTGCCCCACACCCCGGCGATCGAGGTGAACAGCACGAACGCGTCCAGCGGCGCGCCGCCGAGCAGCGCGTCGAGGTTCGCGGCCACGGCGACCTTCGCGGTGACCGCCGCGAAGGCGTCGGCGTCCAGGGCACGCAGCGGCGTGTCGGCGACCGTGCCGGCGGCGTGCACGACGGTGCGGATCGGCCCGTGCCCGGCCGTGACCCGGCGCAGCAGCCGGGACAGGGCGCCCCGGTCGGCGGCGTCGCAGGCCTCGACGGCGACCTCGGCGCCGAGCGCGGTCAGCTCGGCCCGTGCCTGGTCGGCGCCGGGTGCGGCGGGCCCGCGCCGGCTGACGAGAACGACGCGGCGCGCGCCGCACTCGACGAGCCGCCGGGCGACCTGCCGGCCGAGCCCGCCGGTGCCGCCGACGACGAGCGCCGTGCCGCTGGTCCGCCACGCGCGGCCGCCGGCGTCCGGGCCGCTCGCGGCGCGCCCGGCGTCCGCGGTGTCTTCGACGAGCCGCCGGGCGAACACCGTGGCGCCGCGGATCGCGACCTGGTCCTCGCCGCCGCCGATCGCGGCGCGCAGCGCGGTGAGCGCCCCGTCGCTCGGCAGGGCGGGCAGGTCGGCGAGGGCCACCCGCAGCGCGGGCAGCTCCAGGGCGGCGGTGATGCCCAGGCCCCACACCTGCGCCTGGGCCGGCACGGGCCGGTCCGTGCCGACCGCGGCGACCGCGCCCTGCGTGAGGATCCACAGTGGACCGCGATGCCCGGCGGTGTCCGCGGCCCGCAGCAGTGCCAGGGTGCCGGCGGGGTCGGCGAGCGCGAGCAGCGACACGACCCCGCGGTCCGGTGCCGCGGCGAGCGCGGCGGGCAGCTGCTCGACCGACGTCACGTGCACCGTGCCGGCGTCGCCGAGCACCTCGGGCAGACGGGTCGCCCACGCTGCCGCCGCGGCGCCGGCGGGTGCCAGGACCAGCCAGCGGCCGGCCGGTGCGGCGGGCGCGGTGGTCGTGGCGCGCCACACGACCCGGTGGCGGGCCGGCGCCGGGTCACCTGGCGTGCCTGACGCGGCGGCCACGGGCGGCTCCGGCAGGTACCAGTACGACTCCTGCTCGAAGGCGAACGTCGGCAGGTCGGCGACCGGGTACGGGCCCGGTGCGACGGCTGCCCAGTCGACCGGCTGGCCGCCGGCGTGCAGTGTCGCCACCGCGGTGAGCAGCGCCTCCGGCTCCGGCCGGGTGCGGTGCAGGGTGGCGGCGACGGGGTGCCCGGCGGCCGCCGGATGGTCGCGGACGAGCTGGCCCAGCGTCGGGTTCGGGGCCAGCTCCAGCCAGCGGCCGACGCCGAGGCCGGCGAGGGTGCCGACGGCGTCGGCGAAGCGGACCGCCTCGCGCACGTGCCGGACCCAGTAGTCGGCGGTGGCGAGCTCGGCCGGGTCGGCGAGCCGGCCGGTGACGTCGGAGACGATCGGGACGGCCGGCCGGTGGTACGTCAGGCGCTCGGCCACCTCCCGGAACCGCGGCAGCACCGCGTCGACGTGCGGGGAGTGGAACGCGTGCCGGACCGCCAGGCGGCGCACCCGCCGGCCCAGGGCCGCGAAGTGCGCGCCGGCCGCGGCCACGGCGGCGACGTCGCCGGCGACCACGACGGAGCGCTCGGCGTTGACCGCGGCGATCGAGGCGTCGCCGCCGTGCTCGCGCAGGTACGCGGCGAGCTCGGCCTCGCTCGCCTCCAGCGCGGCCATCGCGCCGGTGACCGGCAGCTCGGACATGAGCCGGCCGCGGTGGGCGACGAGGACCGCCGCGTCGTCCAGGCTCAGCACCCCGGCGACGTGCGCGGCGGCGAGCTCGCCAATGGAGTGGCCGGTGAGGTAGTCGGGCACCACACCCCAGGACTCGACGAGCCGGAACAGGGCCGTCTCCAGCGCGAACAGCGCCGGCTGGGTCCAGGCGGTCCGGGCGAGCAGCTCGGCGCCGTCGGTGCCGGGTTCGGCGAACATCACGTCGCGCAGCGGGCCGCCGAGCAGCGGGTCGAGCCGCGCGCACACCGCGTCCAGCGCCGCGGCGAAGACGGGGAACGTGTCGTAGAGCTCGCGGCCGGCGCCGGGCCGCTGGGCGCCCTGCCCGGCGAAGACGAACGCGAGCCGGCCGTCGCGGGCGGCACCGGTGACCAGCCGCGCGTCGGTGCGGCCCTCGGCGAGCGCGGTGAGGGCGGCGGCGCCGTGGAACACCGCCCGGTGGGTGTGGTGGGCGCGCACGGTGGCGAGGGTGTGCGCCTCGGCGGCGGTCAGCTCCCGCCCGCCGAGGTGGGCGGCGAGCTGCCCGGCCTGCCGGGCCAGCGACCGCGGCGAGGGGCCGGAGAGCAGCCCGGGCAGGGCCGGCGCCGGAGGCGGCGCGGTTGGTGTGGGTTGGTTGGGGGGTTGTTCGAGGATGAGGTGGGCGTTGGTGCCGCTGATGCCGAAGGAGGAGATGGCGGCGCGGCGGGGGCGGT
>NZ_JNYJ01000069.1 GCF_000716715.1 Dactylosporangium aurantiacum
GGTGGCGTCGACGGCGGAGCCGGACTCGCCGACGACCTCGATGTCGCCCTCGCGCTCCAGCATCTCGCGCAGGCCGAAGCGGACGACCTCGTGGTCGTCCAGGAGGTACACCCGAATCATCCGATCCTCCTTCGTCGCGGCCCGCGGCGCCCATGGTCCCGGCGGTCCGGGTCCAAAGACCCTGGGGCTGCCTTCTGTCTACCACGATCCTCGGTGGGACGAGCGCACCAGGTCCGACGGAAGAGATCGCCATGACCGAGCACACGACATCAGGCAGCCGCCCGGCGGGCGGGCCGCGCCGCGGGACGATGCTGGCGGTCGCCACCGTCGGCTTCGCGGTCAACTTCTGGGCGTGGGCGCTGCTCAGCCCGCTGGCCCCGAAGCTCAAGGACGCGCTGCAGCTCAGCCCGCTGCAGCAGGCGCTGCTGGTGGCGGTGCCGGTGATCGTCGGGTCGCTGGGCCGCATCCCCGTCGGTGCGCTGACCGACCGGTTCGGCGGCCGGGTGATGTTCCCGCTGGTGTCCCTCGCGACGATCGTGCCGGTGCTGTACCTGGGCCTCGCCGGGCAGCACAGCCTGGCCGGACTGCTCGCCGGCGGGTTCTTCCTCGGCATCGGCGGCACCGCGTTCGCCGTCGGTGTCCCGTTCGTCACCGCCTGGTTCCCGCCCGCGAAGCGGGGGCTGGCCGTCGGGATCTTCGGCATGGGCATGGGCGGCACCGCGATCAGCGCGCTCACCACGGTCAAGCTCGTCGGCGCGTACGGCGGCAGGACACCGTTCCTGCTCACCGCCGCCGTGCTCGCGGGATACGCGGTGCTGGCGTGGCTGCTGCTGCGCGACGCGCCCGGGCGCACCGTGCCCGCCGAGCCGCTCGGCCGGCGGCTGGCCGCCACGTTGCGGCTGCGGGTCACGTGGCACGCCTCCGCGCTGTACGCGGTCGCGTTCGGCGGCTACGTCGCGTTCTCCGTGTACCTGCCGGCGTACCTGAAGACGGCCTACGGCCTGACCCAGGCCGACGCGGCGAACCGGATGGCGGGCTTCGTGCTGCTCGCGGTGCTCATGCGGCCGGTCGGCGGCTGGCTGTCCGACCGGATCCAGCCGGCCAGGGTGCTCGCCGCGTCCCTGGTCGTCGTCGGCGCCGGCGCCGTCGTCCAGGCGTTCACACCGCCGCTGGCGCCGCTGGGCACGGTGGCGTTCCTGTCGATGGCCGCGGCGCTCGGCGCCGGCAGCGGCGCGACGTTCGCCCTCGTGGCCCTGCTCGCCCCGGCGAACAAGGTCGGCTCCGTGACGGGTGTCGTCGGTGCCGCCGGCGGGCTCGGCGGGTTCGTCCCTCCGCTGCTCATGGGCAGCGTCTACGGCCGGTACGGCTCCTACGCCCTGGGCCTCGCGCTGCTCGCGGTCGTCGCGGCGGCCGCCGTGCTGCTGACCGCGACCGCGGTGCGCAGGTCGGCCCGGGCCGTCGCCGGACCGGCCTGACCCGGCCGGTTTCCGCGGTTCCGCTTGCGCCGGTTCCCGCCGCGAACCATGGTGTCCCTAACAGCTCAGAATAGGAAATAGACGATATGCCAGGATCAGCTGAGCAGGCGGGGCGGGCGTTGCTGGCCGTGGGCGGGCTCATCCGCCGGGCGGAGGTCTCCGCCGACGGGCGGACCCTGCACCAGATCGGCGGCCGCGACGCCGACGCGTTCTACCGGGACCGCTGGTCCTACGACAAGGTGGTGCGCTCCACCCACGGCGTCAACTGCACCGGCTCCTGCTCGTGGAAGGTGTACGTCAAGGACGGCATCATCACCTGGGAGCAGCAGCAGACCGACTATCCCAGCGTCGGGGCGGACCGGCCGGAGTACGAGCCGCGCGGCTGTCCCCGCGGTGCCGCGTTCTCCTGGTACACGTACTCGCCGACCCGGGTCCGGTACCCGTACGCGCGGGGCGTGCTGGTCGAGATGTTCCGGGAGGCGAAGGCGCGCCACGGCGGGGACCCCGTCGCCGCGTGGGCCGACATCCAGGCCGACCCGGAGCGCCGCCGCCGCTACCAGCGGGCCCGGGGCAAGGGCGGCCTGGTCCGCGTCTCCTGGGACGAGGCGCAGGAGATCGTCGCCGCCGCCCACGTGCACACGATCGCCGAGCACGGCCCGGACCGCGTCGCCGGCTTCTCGCCGATCCCGGCGATGTCGATGGTGTCGCACGCGACCGGCGCCAGGTTCCTGTCGCTGATCGGCGGGTCGATGCTGTCGTTCTACGACTGGTACGCCGACCTGCCGGTGGCCTCCCCGCAGATGTTCGGCGACCAGACCGACGTGCCGGAGTCCGGTGACTGGTGGGACGCCGGGTACCTGATGATGTGGGGCTCCAACGTCCCGGTGACCCGGACCCCGGACGCGCACTGGATGGCCGAGGCCCGCTACCGCGGCCAGAAGGTCGTCGTGGTGTCGCCGGACTACGCCGACAACGTCAAGTTCGCCGACGAGTGGCTGCCCGCGCAGCCCGGCACCGACGGCGCGCTCGCCATGGCGATGGGCCACGTCATCCTCAAGGAGTTCTTCGTCGAGCGCACCACCGCGCGCTTCGTCGACTACGTCTCGCGCTACACCGACCTGCCGTACCTGGTCGCGCTGGAGCCCGTCGACGGCGGCGGCTACCGCCCCGGCAAGTTCCTGACCGCGGCAGACCTGGGGGAGACCGACGCCGAGGCGGCGTTCCGCCCCGCCCTGTGGGACAGCGCCGCGGACGCCGTCGCCGTGCCCGGCGGCTCGCTCGGCCACCGGTACAGCGAGGCCGGCGTCGGCCGGTGGAACCTGGACCTCGGCGCGATCGTGCCCCGGCTCAGCTGCGCCGGCGGCGACCCGGTCGAGGTGAGCCTGCCGCGCTTCGACGACGACACGCCGCGGCTGACGCGGCGGGGCGTGCCCACCGCACGGGTCGCCGGCCGGCTCGTCACCACCGTCTACGACCTGCTGCTCGCCCAGTACGGGGTGGCCCGGCCCGGCCTGCCCGGGCAGTGGCCGGCCGGGTACGACGACGCGGCGGTGCCCTACACCCCGGCGTGGCAGGAGCCGATCACCGGCGTGCCGGCCGCGGCCGTGGCCCGCATCGCCCGCGAGTTCGCCGACAACGCCGACCGCTCCGGCGGCCGGTCGATGATCCTCATGGGCGCCGGCACCAACCACTGGTTCCACTCCGACACCACGTACCGCGCGATGCTGGCGTTGACCACGCTCACCGGCTGCCAGGGCGTCAACGGCGGCGGCTGGGCGCATTACGTCGGGCAGGAGAAGTGCCGGCCCGTCACCGGCTGGTCGCACCTGGCGTTCGCGCTGGACTGGTCCCGGCCGCCGCGGCAGATGATCGGCACCGCGTACTGGTACCTGCACACCGACCAGTGGCGCTACGACCACTACACCGCGGACGCGCTCACCTCGCCCCTGGCCAAGGGCGCGTTCGCCGGCCGCCACACCGCCGACCTGCTCGCCCAGTCGGCCCGGCTCGGCTGGATGCCGTCGATGCCGACCTTCGACCGCAACCCCCTCGACGTGGCCGACGAGGCCCTCGCCGCCAGCCCCGACGACCCGGCCGGGCACGTCGCGCGGGAACTGGCCGGCGGCCGGCTCGGGTTCGCCTGCACCGACCCGGACGCGCCGCGCAACTGGCCGCGGGTGCTGACCGTGTGGCGGGCCAACCTGCTGGGCTCCTCGGCGAAGGGCAACGAGTACTTCCTGCGGCACCTGCTGGGCACCGACGCGTCCCTGCGCGCCGAGGAGGCGCCGCCGGAGCGCCGCCCCAAGGACGTCACCTGGCACGACGAGGCCCCCGAGGGCAAGCTCGACCTGCTGCTGTCGCTGGACTTCCGGATGACCTCCACCACCCTGTTCTCCGACGTGGTGCTGCCGGCGGCGACCTGGTACGAGAAGCACGACCTCAACACCACCGACATGCACCCGTTCATCCACGCGTTCACGCCGGCGATCAGCCCGCCGTGGCAGACCCGCACCGACTTCGACGCCTTCCACGGCATCGCCCGGGTCTTCTCCGAGCTCGCCGGCCCGCGGCTCGGGGTGCGCAAGGACCTGGTCGCGGCGCCGCTGCAGCACGACACCCCAGACGCGCTCGCCACCCCCGGCGGGGTCGTGCGGGACTGGAAGACCGGCGAGACCGACCCGGTCCCGGGCCGCACCATGCCGAAGCTCATCGTCGTGGAGCGCGACTACGGCGCGGTCGCGGCGAAGCTCGGCTCCCTCGGCCCGCTGCTGGACCGGCTCGGCACCACCACCAAGGCCGTCACCGTCGACGTGACCCCCGAGGTCGAGCGCCTCAAGCAGATCAACGGCACGGTCACCGGCGGCGTCGCCGACGGCCGGCCCCGCCTCGACACCGACATCCGCGCCTGCGAGGCGATCCTCGCGCTGTCCGGCACCACCAACGGCCGCGTCGCCACCGCCGGCTTCGAGGCCCTGGAACGCCGCACCGGCCAGCGGCTCGCCGACCTCGCCCGGGAGCACGAGGGCAAGCAGATCCGCTTCGCGGACTGCCAGTCGCGGCCGGTACCGGTGATCACCAGCCCCGAATGGTCCGGCAGCGAGCACGGCGGGCGCCGGTACTCCCCGTTCACCATCAACGTCGAACGGCACAAACCCTGGCACACGCTCACCGGCCGGCAGCACTTCTACCTCGACCACGACTGGATGCAGGAGCTCGGCGAGGAGCTGCCGGTGTTCCGCCCGCCGCTGGACATGCACAAGCTCTTCGGCGAGCCGCGGCTCGGGCGCAAGGGCGAGCTGGAACTGACCGTGCGCTACCTGACCCCGCACTCGAAGTGGTCCATCCACTCCGAGTACCAGGACAACCTGATCATGCTGACGCTGTCGCGGGGCGGCCCGACGATGTGGATGAGCGAGGCCGACGCGGCGAAGATCGGGGTCGCCGACAACGACTGGATCGAAGCGGTCAACCGCAACGGCGTCGTGGTCTGCCGGGCCGTCGTCACGCACAAGATGCCCGAGGGCACCGTCTACATGTACCACGCCCAGGAACGCGTCATCGACGTGCCGAAGGCCGAGACCAACGGGCGCCGCGGCGGCATCCACAACTCGCTCACCCGCCTGCTGATCAAGCCGAGCCACATCATCGGCGGGTACGCGCAGCTGTCGTTCGCCTTCAACTACCTCGGCCCGACCGGCAACCAGCGCGACGAGGTCACCGTCATCCGCCGGCGGTCACAGGATGTGGAGTACTGATGAGGGTCATGGCGCAGATGTCGATGGTGATGAACCTCGACAAGTGCATCGGATGCCACACCTGCTCGGTCACCTGCAAGCAGGCATGGACGAACCGGTCCGGGGTCGAGTACGTGTGGTTCAACAACGTCGAGTCCCGCCCCGGGCAGGGCTACCCGCGCACCTACCAGGACCAGCGGCGCTGGCAGGGCGGCTGGGTGCGCACCCGCACCGGCCGGCTCAAGCCGCGCTCCGGCGGGCGGGTCCGGCGGCTGCTGAGCATCTTCGCCAACCCGAAGCTGCCCGCCATGCAGGACTACTACGAACCGTGGACGTACGACTACGAGCACCTGCTCACCGCGCCCGCCGGCACCGACACCCCGGTCGCCCGGCCCAAGTCGCTGCTCACCGGCCAGGACACGAAGGTCACCTGGTCGGCGAACTGGGACGACTCCCTCGCCGGCGGCAACGAGATCGCCGCCGGCGACCCGATCCTGCGGCAGCTGTCGGACCGGGTGCGGCAGGAGTACGAGCAGGCGTTCCTGTTCTTCCTACCGCGCATCTGCGAGCACTGCCTCAACCCGGCCTGCGCGGCGTCGTGCCCGTCCGGGGCGATCTACAAGCGGGCCGAGGACGGCATCGTCCTGGTCGACCAGGACCGGTGCCGGGGCTGGCGGATGTGCGTCACCGGCTGCCCCTACAAGAAGGTGTACTTCAACCACCGCACCGGCAAGGCCGAGAAGTGCACGTTCTGCTTCCCGCGCATCGAGCTGGGTCAGCCGACCATCTGCTCCGAGACGTGCGTCGGCCGGCTGCGGTACCTCGGGCTCATGCTGTACGACGCCGACCGGGTCGGACCGGCCGCCGCGGTGAAGGACGAGCGGGACCTGTACGAGGCGCAGAAGTCGGTGTTCCTGGACCCGAACGACCCGCAGGTCGTCGCCGCGGCCCGGGCCGCCGGCATCCCCGAGGACTGGATCACCGCCGCGCAGCGCTCGCCGGTCTGGGACCTCATCATGCGCTACCAGGTGGCGCTGCCGCTGCACCCGGAGTACCGCACGATGCCGATGGTCTGGTACATCCCGCCGCTGTCACCGGTCGTCGACGTGCTGCGCGACACCGGCCACGACGGTGAGGACGCCGGCAACCTGTTCGGCGCCGTCGACGCGCTGCGCATCCCGGTGGACTACCTCGCCGGGCTGTTCACCGCCGGCGACCCGGCCCCGGTCACCGCGGTGCTGCGCCGCCTCGCCGCGATGCGCGCCTACCAGCGGCGGGTCAACCTCGGTGAGGACCGCGACGAGTCCATCGCCGCCGGCGTCGGCATGACCGGCCGGCAGATGGACGACATGTACCGGCTCCTCGCGATCGCCAAGTACGAGGAGCGCTACGTCATCCCGGCCGCGCACCCCGAGCTGCTGGAGGACGCGCACCGCCTGGAACAGCTGGCCACCGAGTGCAGCCTGGACGGCGGGCCGTTCGGCGAGGCGTCCGGCCCGCCGGCGCCGATCTCCGTGGAGAACTTCCACATGCTGCGCGACCGGCAGACCGCCGACACCACCGCCGCGCCCGACGACAAGCAGACCCGGGTCAACCTGCTCAACTGGGACGGCAAGGGCCGCCCCGAGGGCCTGTTCCCGCCGAACGGCAACGGTGAGCGGTCATGACGGAGACTTCCTGGCGGCCGGTCGCCGCCCGCGCCGCGTCGCTGCTGCTGCGCTACCCCGACCCCGACACCCTCGAGGTGCTGCCGACCCTGCTGCGGGCGCTCGACGCGCTGCCGCCCGCGGTCGCGGCGCGGCTGCGGCCGGTCGCCGAGCACCGGGCCGGCACCGACCCGGGCCGGCTCGCCGACGAGTACGTGCAGCTGTTCGACTTCCGGCGGCGCTGCTGCCTGTACCTGACGTACTACACCGCCGGCGACACCCGCCGCCGGGGCGAGGCGCTGGTGCTGTTCACCGCCGGCTACCAGGCGGCCGGTGTGGAGGTCGTCGGTGAGCTGCCCGACTTCCTGCCCGCGGTGCTCGACCTCGCGGCGGTCCACGACGACGGCTGGCGGCTGCTGCGGGAGAACCGCATCGGCCTCGACCTGCTCGCCGGCGCCCTCGACGGCACCGTGTACGGCCACGCCGTCGAGGCCGTCCGGGTGATGCTGCCGCCGCCGCAGCCCGGCGACATCGCCGCCGCCGTCCGGCTCGCGCAGACCGGGCCGCCGGTCGAGCAGGTCGGCCTCGAACCGTTCGGACTTGTCGACACCACCGGAGGACGACGGTGAACACCGCACTGTGGGTCGTGTACCCGTACCTGACGATCGCCGTGCTCGTCGGCGGGGTGATCTGGCGCTACCGCTACGACAAGTTCGGCTGGACGACCCGCTCCTCGCAGCTGTACGAGTCGGCGGTGCTGCGCTGGGGCAGCCCGCTGTTCCACTTCGGCGTCCTGATGGTCCTCATCGGGCACATCGGCGGGCTGCTGATCCCGAAGTCGTGGACCGAGGCCGTCGGCATCACCGAGCACGCCTACCACCTGGCGGCCGTGTTCATCGGCACCGTCGCCGGCCTGTGCACGCTCATCGGCCTGGCGATCCTCATCGCCCGGCGCCGGCTGACCGGCCCGGTCTTCGCCGCGACCACGAAGAACGACAAGGCCATGTACGTCGTGCTCTTCGCGGTCATCGCCCTCGGCCTGCTCGCCACGGTGCGGGCCAACGTCGCCGGCGACGGGTACGACTACCGTGAGACCGTCTCGCCGTGGCTGCGGTCGCTGTTCTACTTCAGCCCCGACCCCGAGCAGATGGCCGGCGTGCCCCTGGGCTTCAAGGCGCACATCGTGGTGGCGTTCGCGCTGTTCGCGTTCTGGCCGTTCACCCGGCTCGTGCACGCGTTCAGCGCCCCCGTCGGGTACCTCACCCGGCCGTACGTCGTCTACCGCAGCCGCGACAGCCGCCCCACCCTGCGCCCCAGCCGGCCCGGCTGGGAAGGTCCGCCGAAACTGCCCACCGACGCCGGCCGGCGGTAGCACCCGCCCCGGGCGCGGCAGGACGGCGGAAAGGGGTGTAAAAGCCGCCGCCGCGGGCATCACCCGCGGACGTCCACGACACCGGGCCGCGGCCGCAGCGCTGGCATGTCATCGCGATCGCCGGCGGCCTTCTCGGAGGTTGCCATGATCATCACAACGACCTGGCCGGCAGCGACGTTCGAGGCCGCGGTCGGTGACGCGATCCTGGCGCCGTCGATCCACAACAGCCAGCCGTGGCGGTTCCGGCACACCGCGGAGGGCATCGACGTCTCGGTCGACGACGCCCGCGTGCCGCGTGTGTGCGACCCGGACGGGCGGGCGGCCCGGGTCTCGTGCGGCGCCGCCGTGTACAACCTGCGGCTGGCACTGGCCGTCGCCGGCGCTCCGGCCCGGTGGAAGGTCGGCCAGGGCGGCGGGGTCGTCCACCTCGTGCCGGAGGGCGGCAGGCCGGCCACTCCGATGGAGCGCGAGCTGCACCGGCAGATCCCGCGCCGGCACACCAACCGCTCGCCGTTCGCCGACGCCCCGGTCGGGCCGGCGCTGCTGATCCAGCTGGCGGAGGCGGCCGCCGCCGAGGGCGGCTGGCTGCACCTCGTCGACGACGAGACCGCCGTATGGGAGATCGCCACGCTCACCCGCCGGGCCGACGCGCTGCTCAACGCCGACCCCGCGTACGTGACCGAGCTGCGCGAGTGGGCACCCGGCACCGACGACACGGTGGACGGCATCGGGCGGCGGGCCTCGGGTGCCGCGCCGCACGAGGCCGAGCTGATGGTCCGCCGCGACTTCGGCGGCCCGCGCCGGCGACTGGTCAGCGACACCACGGTGCGGCCGGTGCTCGCCGTCCTCGGGTACCACGGCGAGCACCGCACCCACGAGGTCCGGGCGGGCATGGCCCTGCAGCGGGTGCTGCTGCGCGCCGCCGACCTCGGCCTGGCCACGGCCATGTACTCCCAGCCGGTCGAGGTGCCGTCGATCCGCGAGCAGCTCCGGCTGGCGCTGCGCCGGGCGTACGCCCCGCAGCTCGTCCTGCGGTTCGGGTACGCGCCGACGACCTGCTACACGAACCGCCGCCCGGTGCGCGACGTCATCGACCGGTGAGCCCGGACCCCCGCGTGCCGGCGGGGTGAACGCACTCACCCGCCGGGCATGATTTGCGGCCCCGGCCTGGCACGGCCCGGCCGGGGCGAAACACGCTGGAACGAGGCCGGAGCACGGCGTCGACGGCGCCGCCGCGTCATGCGTGCGGTCCGTGACGTCCGAGGGTGCCGGTGAGGAGCAGGGCGGAGGAGGCGGTGTGGGCCGCGCTGCGATTGTTGTCGGAGTGGACGGCGCGCAGACGTCGCTGGACGCCGTGCGGTGGGCCGCGGCGGAAGCGGGCCGGCACGACGCGCCGCTGCGGGTCGTCCTGGCCTACCACTGGCGGACGCCGCTGACCGCGTTCGCGCCGTCCGCGGCGCTCGCCGGCGCGGCGCGCCGAGTCGCCACCGACGTGGTGGACGGTGCCGTCCGGGAGGCAAGGCGGGCGGTGCCGGGCGTCACCGTGGACGGGACCGCCACGATCGGGCGCCCCGCGCCGGCGCTGCTGCAGGAGGCCGCCGGCGCGGCGATGCTGGTCGTCGGCTCCCACGCCCACCACGCCGTGACCGGCGCGCTGCTCGGCTCGATCAGCCAGCAGGTGGCGATGCACGCCTGCTGCCCGGTCGCGGTCGTGCGCGGGCGGGCCGATCCCGGCGGTGCCGTGCTCGTCGGCGTCGACGGCGCGCCGACCGCGGCGCACGTGACCCGGGCGGCGTTCGCCGAGGCCCGGTCGCGCGGCTGTGACCTGCTGGCGGTGCGGGCGGTGGAGACGCCGATGGCGCCGTGCACGGTCGGCATGCCGCCGCTCATGTACGACACCGCCGCGGTCCGCCGGTCGCTGACCCAGGAGGCGACCCGCCTGGTGGCGTCCGTCGGCGAGGACTACCCGGACGTGCGATGGGAGCTGCACGGCGTCGACGGCGACGCCACCGAGGTGCTGGTCCGCCGCACGCACGGCGCGCAGCTGGCCGTCGTCGGCAGCCGCGGCCACGGCGGGTTCGCCGGGCTGCTGCTCGGCTCGGTCTGCCTGCACCTGCTGCACCGCTCGCAGTGCCCGGTCCTGGTGGCGCGCGGCGGCGCGGCACCGGAAGAGGAGGGATGATGGGATACCAGTACGGGCCCGTCGTCGTGGGCGTCGACGGCTCCCCGGACAGCGTCGGTGCGTTGCGGTGGGCCGCGGACGAGGCCTGCCGCAACTGCCGGGAACTGCTCGCCGTGCACGTGCTCGACCCGGCGCTGCAGTGGGACGAGCGCGACGGCGACCCCGGCATCGCCGCGCGGGCGGCCGAGGAGGCGTTCCGGTGGCGGCCCGGCGTCTGCGCGACCGGGGTCACCGAGCGCGGCGTCCCGGCCGAGGTGCTGCGGCAGCACACCGAGGAGTCGCGGCTCGTCGTCGTCGGCGGCCACGGCACCGGGCGCAACACGGCGCAGCCGCTGGGGTCCGTCGCCGACGGGCTGTCCGCCGCGGCGCAGTGCCCGGTCCTCGTCGTGCACGCGGCGCAGCGCTGGGCCGACCCGTCCGCCGTGCTGCCCGACGGCGGCCCGGTGGTGGTCGGGTTCGACGGCTCCGACTCCGCCCGCCGCGCGTTGCGGCTCGCGTTCGAGGAGGCGGCCGCCCGCAGCCGGCGGATCGTCGTCGTCCAGGTCTGGCAGCATCCGCAGCTGTGGCGCCCCGGCGAGCACCACGAGGGGCCCGAGCACCGTGACCAGGCCGATGACCAGGCTGATGACCAGTCCGGGCGCCAGGCCGAGTACCAGTTCCAGCACCACTGCCGCGACCTGACCGCCGACGAGTCGGCCGTGCACGAGGCGCTGGTGGCGGCCGCCGAGCCGTGGCACGCCAAGTTCCCCCTGGTGAACATGGAGCTGCGCAGCGAGCCGGGTGACCCCGTCGAGGCACTGACCGTCGCGTCGCAGTGGGCGATGCTCATGGTCCTCGGCACCAGGTGCCCGACCGACGCGGTCCAGCCGCCCAACCCGTCGGTGATGCAGCGGGTGCTGCGCGGCATGGCCTGTCCCGCGCTCATCGCGCACGGCACGACGGCGTTCGCCCGGACGCCGCAGACGGCCGGTGCGCGATGAACGGATCCCCACCGGCCACGTCCGTCGTCGTCGGCGTCGACGGGTCGCCGGACAGCGTGCTGGCGGTGCGGTGGGCGGCCGCCGACGCGGTGCGCCGCGGGCGGCCCCTGCACCTGCTGCACGCCGCCTACGACTGGCGGCAGTTCGCCTACCCGCAGGAGTTCGCCGGTCAGGCCCTGCGGCTGGCCGACGACGCCGGCGTCCGGCAGGCGTCCGAGCGCATCATCGCCGACGCGACGGCCGAGGCGCGGCAGATCGAGCCGGACCTGCCGATCACCACGGCGACCGTGGTCCAGCCGGCGGTCCCGGCGCTGATGGAGGTGGCGCGGCACGCCGCCCTGGTCGCCGTCGGCAGCCGCGGCCGCACCGGGTTCGCGGCGCTGCTGGTCGGCTCGACCGGCGCGCAGCTGGCGGCCCACGCCGACTGCCCGGTGGTGATCGTGCGCCGGTACGGGCACCGGGAAGGTCCGCACGCCGGCCGGGTCGTCGTCGGCGTCGACGGGTCGCACCACGCCGGGCACGCCCTCGGGTTCGCGTTCGAGCAGGCCGCCTTCCGCGAGGCCGGACTCACCGCGGTGCACGTCTACCGGTGGCCGGCCGGCGGCCCGCCCGACGACATGCTGCCGCTGTGCTACGACCCCGACGACCTGCGCGACGACGAACAGTGCCTGGCCGCCGAGTCGCTGTCCGGGTGGCGCGAACGGTACCCGGAGGTGGAGGTCCGCCTCGACACCGTGTCCGGCCGGGCCGGTGGCGTGCTCGCCGAGCTGTCGGCGGGCGCACAGCTGCTCGTCGTCGGCGCCCGCGGCCGCGGCGGGTTCACCGGGCTCAGGCTCGGCTCGGTCAGCCACGCCGCCGTCCACCACGCGTCGTGTCCGGTGGCGGTCGTGCACGAACCACGCGGTTGAGCGGGCCGCTTCATCTGCTGGGAGTGACGTGCGGCGGTGCCGGCCGGCGGCACTGTGGAACTTCGGACGCACATGCGGCCGGGCCGCGACCGGGGCAGGCGCGGACGCGGGCGATGGTTTCGGCCCGGCGGCACCGGCACACCAACCCTGGGAGCGGCAGACGACATGGATGATCTTCCCGACACCGGTGCGGCGCCGCTGTTCCGGGCCGCGGCGGAGGCCCGCCTCGCGCCGTCGATCCTGAACACCCAGCCGTGGCGGTGGCACGTCGACGACCGGCACCTCGACCTGTACGCGGACCCGCAGCGACAGCTCACCGGGCTCGACCCCGACGGCCGGCTGCTCGTCCTGAGCTGCGGCGCCGCCCTCCAGCACGCCGAGGTGTCGCTGGCGGCCCGCGGCTACGAGCCGGCGGTGCAACGCACGCAGCAGCGCGGCGACGACCGGTGGCTCGCCCGGGTCGGCGTCGGTGGCCGGCGCCCGGTCCGCCCCGAGGACGTCGAGGCGTGGCACAGCATGCGGCAGCGGTGCACCGACCGGCGGCCGTTCCGGGCGGCGACTCCCGTGCCCGAGGCGGCCCTCGCGACGCTGTGCGCCGCGGCCGAGACAGCCGGCGCCTGGCTGCACCGGGTGGAGCCGGAGCAGGTCAGGTACGTGCGGGCGGCCGCCCAGGGCGCGCAGCGCATCGAGGACAAGGACCAGCGATCGGTACAGGACCTGCGGGAATGGGCCGGTCGGGACCCGGGGCTCGGCGACGGGCTGCCGGCCGCCACCGTGGTCGCACCGGTCGCCAGACCCGTGCCGCTGCGCAGCTTCGGGCTCGAAGGCGAGCAGGGCGAGCGGACGGCCGACCCCGGTCCGGGCGACGACCACCTCGCCGAGTACCTGATCATCGCCACCACCGGCGACGACCCGGTCGACTGGCTGCGGGCGGGCGAGGCGACCAGCGCCGTGTGGCTCGCCGCGACCACGCTCGGGCTGGCGGTCTCGCCGCTGAGCGACGTCGTGGAGGTGCCGGGCGCCCGGGTGCTGCTGCGCAGCCTGCTGCACCGGCCCGGCCACCCGCAGCTGGTGCTGCGGGTCGGCGCGGCCGCCGGCGGCGCGCCACCGGCCGCGGCCCGGCGGCGCCGGGCACGTGACGTGATACGCCGGGACCGGCCCGCGCCGCGCCCGCGGATCTGACACCCGCCGCATGCCTGCCGCACGCCTGCCGCCCTGCCGGATGAGGACTTCCGGCCCTGGGCGCCCCGGTCCCTGCGGCAGAGGCTGGACACGCAAGCGGGTCCCGGGGCGCCGGCCGCCACGCCGCACCGGCGGCCCGGGAGGAGCGAAGGAAGGCGCGAGGGAATGGGGTGATCGCGGTGAGCACGTTGCGCACCGAACCGACGGGACAGGCGCCGGTCGCTCCGCCGGCCATCGCGGACCGGATCGCGGTCGGCGTCGAGGTGAGCCGCAGCGGCCTGGCGGCACTGGAGTGGGCCACCGCCGAGACGGCGGGGACGGGCGCCCACCTGACCGTCTGCCACGTGCAGGGACACGACGACGATGATCCGGCGCCGGACCCGTCGACCCTGGCGCTGACGCGCCCGGACCTGGAGCGCTACATCCGGCGGAGCCGGCAGCGGGTCGGTGCCGGGCAGTGCTCGGTCGAGCTGCCGCCCGGCGACCTGGTCCGCGCGCTGCTGGCCCTGAGCGAGCGGGCCGACCTGCTGGTCGTCGGCAGCCGCAACAAGGCCGACCCGCTGCACCGGTCCGTCGCGTCCCGGCTGGCGGCGCAGGCGCACTGCCCGGTCGTGATCGTCCGGCCCGTCATGGGCTACGAGGCCGCGCCGTTCGCCGGTCACGTCGTGGTCGGCGTGGACGGCACCCCGGCGTCGGCGGCCGCCGTGCGGCTCGCCTTCGCGTACGCCCGGCGGCACGGCCGTGCGGTGACCGCGGTCCACGTCGACGACCGCCGGCCCGGCGACTTCTGGGTCGACGACCGGTTCCTCGAGACCCACTTCACCGCCGAACCGCCGGGACTGGACCTGCTCGCCCGCGCCGTCGAGCCGGTCGCCGCGGGGTTCCCACGGATCCCGGTGCAGCGCGCGGTGTACGGCGGCGACCCGGTGGACGGCCTGCGCCGCGCCGCCAGCGGAGCCGCGCTGCTGGTGCTGGGCCGGCACGGGCACCGCCGCCCCGCGCCGCTGCGGCTCGGCTCGACCAGCCGGGCGTTCGCGAGCCGGGCGGCCTGCGTGGTGGCGGTGGTCCCGGAGGACACCCAGCCGGACTGAGCACGGGTTCGAGCCGGCCCCCACGCGAGCCGCCGGACCCGAACCGAATCAGGGAGGTGTGGAGATCATGCAGCCCGAAGGTCCATGCTTCGCCGACCGGGACGACGCCGGCCGGCAACTGGCGCACAAGCTGAGCCATCTGCGCGGCCGTGACGTCGTGGTGCTGGGGCTGCCGCGCGGCGGCGTGCCGGTCGCCGGCAAGGTCGCGGAGTCGCTGCACGCGCCGCTGGACGTGATCGTGGTGCGCAAGCTCGGCGTCCCGCGCCGCCCCGAGCTCGGCATGGGCGCGCTGGGCGAGGACGGTGTACGCATCCTCAACCCCGACGTCATCGGCGCGGCCGCGGTCGGCGCCGACGAGGTCGCGGCGGTCGAGCGGACCGAACGCGACGCGTTGCGCGAGCGGGTGCGGGCACTGCGCGGCGACCGGCCACCGGAGGGCCTCGCCGGGCGGACCGCGGTCGTCGTCGACGACGGCATCGCCACCGGGTCCACCGCGCGGGCCGCCTGCCAGGTCGCCCGCGCGCGGGGCGCCGACCAGGTCGTGCTCGCCGTGCCGGTCGCGGCGGCCGAGGTGGCCGAGACGCTGCGCCAGGACTGTGACGAGGTGGTCTGCGTCCAGCGCCCGAACTGGCTGTGGTCGGTCGGGCAGTGGTACGACGACTTCACGCAGACCACCGACGACGAGGTGCGGGCCCTGCTCGCGCACGCCCCGGCGTCCGGCGGTGCGGCGCCGGCGCTCGACCGGGACGTGGTGGCCTGCCCGGACACGCTGCGCCTGCCGGGTCACCTGACCGTCCCGGCCGGCGCGGCCGGGCTGGTGATGTTCGTGCACGGCAGCGGCAGCACCCGGCACAGCCCACGCAACCGGTACGTCGCCTCGGTGCTGCACCAGGCGGGCCTGGGCACGCTGCTGTTCGACCTGCTGACGGCCGAGGAGGCGGCGCGGCGGGCCAACGTGTTCGACATCGGCCTGCTCGCCGGCCGGCTCACCGACGTGACCGCCTGGGTGCGCGGCGAGCCGTGGGGCGCGGCGCCACCCATCGGCTGGTTCGGTGCGAGCACCGGCGCGGCCGCGGCGCTGTGGGCCGCGGCCGACCCGGACGCCGGGGTCGGCGCGATCGTGTCCCGCGGCGGCCGGCCCGACCTCGCACACGCCCGGCTGCCCGCGGTCACCGCCGCCACGCTGCTCGTCGTCGGCGGCCTGGACATCCAGGTCCTCGCGCTGAACCGGGCCGCGCAGCGGCAGTTGCGGTGCGTCAACGACCTCGTCGTGGTGCCCGGGGCGACGCACCTGTTCGAGGAGCCCGGCACGCTCGCCGCCGCCGCGCACCACGCCGAACGCTGGTTCCTCGATCACCTCCTCACATCGGGTGGGTGACGGCGGTTCCGGCGGGCCGGCGCAGCATGGGACTCGACCGACGAGATACGGAGGTGCGAGGCATGACGTCAACCAGGAGCGACGTGTTCGAGCGGGCCACCCGCACCTCACACGCGTGGCTCGACGCGGTCGCCGCCGAGCTCGGTACGTCCGACGCCCACGCCGCGTACCGCATCCTGCGGGCGTGGCTGCACACGTTCCGTGACCGGCTGCCGATCGACAAGTCGGTCGACTTCGCCGCCGGCCTGCCGGAGCTGCTGCGCGGCGTGTACTTCGAGGGCTGGCGCCCGGCGCACGTACCGCTGAAGTACGGCGCGGAGGAGTACCGCCGCCGCTTCGCCGAGGAGGCCGGCATCGACGTCACCGAGGTGGCGCGGACGGCGCCCGCGGTGACCGGGGCGCTGCGCGGGCAGCTCGCCGCCGGGCAGCTCGACCGGGCGCTGGCGCAGCTGCCGACCGCGGTGCGCGGGGTCGTGGACGGTGCCGGCCGGCCGCCGGCCGACGGCGGCCGTGAGGCGTGGATGCATGCGCTCGACGTGCAGATGGAGGAGCTCGTCACGGCGGTCAAGACGCTCGCCGACAGCCTGCAGCACCCGCCGGACGGCCGCACCGGGGCCCCGGAGGCGGCGCCCGCGATGGCCGCACGGACCGCCGGCAGCAGCACCTCGTCGCCGCTCGGCTGGACCGACTGACCGGACCGCCCGGCGAACCCGGCTGACCGGACCGGCTGACCAGACCGCTGCCGGACCCGCCGCCGGACCCGCCGGTCCGGCACCGCGGGAGTGGCGCCGTCAGCCGGGTGGCGCGGCCGGCCGCCGGTCCGTCCCGGGACGGACCGGCGGCGGGTTGTCCTCGACCGCCGGCAGCAGGCCGAGGTCGAGCGCCGCCCGGACGGCGTCGCGGCGGCGGTGCACCGACAGCTTGCGGTAGATGGACGCGGTGTGCGTCTTGACGGTGTTGAGCGACAGGTGCAGCACGGCGGCGATCTCCGGGACGGTCCGGTGACCCGGCAGGTGGTGCAGCACGGCGAGCTCGCTCGGCGTGAGGGCCGGGTTGTCGTCGCCGGACCGCAGGATCTCGACGGCGTCCGGCTCGGTGGCGGGCGGCGGTGGGGCCGGCACCGGCAGGCCGGCGTCGGCCTGGAACGGATGCCGGACGCCTTCGGCGGCCGCGCGGCGCTCGGCCTGCCGGCGCCAGCCGGCGGCGGCCGTGGTGTCGCCGCTCAGCAGCGCCTGCCGGGACAGCAGCAGCAGGATCTCGACCTGCTGGAACAGTGACGTGCCCGGCTCGTCGAGCAACGGGCGCAGGAGACCGGCGGCGTCCCCGCCTCCGGCCAGCACGAGCCTCGCGGCGGTGATCGTGGCGGCGGCCGCCGGGACACCGACGGCGTCGGTGCTCCAGTGCCGTCCGGCCTGGTCGGCGCGGCCCATGGCGAGGAGCAGCTCGGCGCGCAGCACGTGCGCCGCCCAGCGGGGCACCAGGTGCCGGTCGTCGCCGTCCGCGATCAGCTCCTGGACGTGCCTGAGGGCCACCGCGTGGTCGTGCTGCTGCTGCAGCAGCACCGCGGCCTGCAGGCGCTGGCCGGCGACCAGCGCCGGCACCGCCTGCCACAGCTCGACCGCGAGCGCGTCGAGGTGCCGCAGCGCGGCGTCGCGGTCACCGCGCTGGACGGCGGTCTCGGCCAGGGTCAGCCGGGCCCAGCCCTCGTCGACGGCGCCGACGACGCCGTCGGCCCGGACCACGCCGCGCAGCTGTTCGGCGGTGCGGGCGGCGTCGCCAAGCCGGCCCGCCATCCGCTCGGTCACCATGTGCAGCCGCAGCACCGTGCTCCGCGCGACCGGTCCGGCGCTCGCCTGCGCCCGGAAGGCGGACAGCGACTGCCGGGCGGCCGTGAAGTCGCCCTGCCGCAGCAGCTGCCAGATGGTGGCGACCGTGCCCGGCGACGGACCGGTGACGTGCCCGACGTCGCGGGAGTTGTGCTTGCGGTCGATCGTGGCCCGGTCCCGGTGCGGGGCGGACGCGAAGCCCCTGTTGACCGGCCACCAGCGCGGCTCCGGGAAGCGCGACGGCTCGCCGCCGTCGGTGGCCGGGCGCAGCAGGTCGAAGGCGTACGCGAGCGCCCGGTCGGAGGCCAGCGACGACCACGGCCGCGGCGCCTCCGCGGTCGGGGCGGCCTGGACGGTCGCCGCGCGGATGGCGTCGTCGTGCCGGTAGGCCAGCCGGACGGCGAGTGAGCGGTCCTCCGCCGCCAGGGCGTGCCGCAGGGCCTCCGCGTACAGCTCGTGCGCCGCGAACCAGGAGGCCGCCACCCCGTGCAGGCGCCGCGCCCGGGCCGGGTCCCACTGCGACAGCGTCACGTACAGGTCGGTCCGCCACATCCGCGGGACGTGGTACCAGACGGAGCCGTGCTCCAGCGGCACGGCGAACATCTCGTCACGGGCGAGGGCCTCGAGGACCCCCGCGGCGTCGCGGTGCCCGGTGAGCGACGCGAACAGGTCCGCGCAGACCGCGTCGGCGACGCTGGCGTCCAGGACGGCCTGCCGGACGTCGGCCGGGTGCTCGCGCAGCACGTCGTGCAGGACGTACTCGGCCAGGCCCGCGCCGTTGCCCTGGAGCCGGTCGATGACGGCGCCGGCGTCGTACCGTTCGGCGGTCAGCGCCGTGATCGCCACCATGAGGCCGCCCGCCCAGCCACCGGTGACGGCGTAGAGCCGCCGGCAGTCGGCCGGGGCCAGGTCCAGCCCGCGCAGCCGGCAGATGGCGGCGGTCTCCGCCGCGGTGAAGGCCAGGTCCCGGCGGCCGAGCGCCGCACGGCGCGCCGGCGTGCCCGTGCCGGCCGCACCGTCGGGTGGGGCGTGCCGGCCGACCAGCACGACCCGGACCGCGCCGGTGCGGGCCGCGACGTGCCGCACCTGGGGCAGGAAGCGCGGGTCGGTGACGGCCTCCGTGCCGTCGAGCACGACCGTCGTGGTGCCGTCCGGCCCGCCGGGGCCGGCTCCGGTCAGGCGGTCACAGAGCTCGTCGACGCTGCCGGCCGACGCCGGCCACCACGCGGGTGCCCGGGACGGCGACTGCCACCAGGTGGCTGCCCCCGGGCCGTGCAGGTCCACGTACACCGCGCGGTCCACCCGGTCGGGCGTGTCGATCCAGTGCGAGACCAGGTCGGTCTTGCCCGAGCCGGCGGGCGCGTAGATCGCGGCGACCGGGTGCCGGGTCAGCAGCGTCGTCGCCTCGTGCAGCCGGGGACGGTGCAGATGCGGCCGGTGGACCTCGGCGTACGGCGGTAATTGTGCAATTTCACCATCCTCGGGAAAAGCCCGCATGGTGACTCCTCAATGGGCGGACATCGACGGAGCTTTCCTGTCTGGATACCAGCGCCAATGATCGTCGACAAGAGACGAAGGTGTTGTTTCGCACCACTGTGAAGACAGCGGCCAGTTGGCGGCGGAAAATGAGCCTGAACGGGTGATCAGCGCACCGCCGAATGACCACTCCAGGCGCGTTGGTCAACGAGCGATCCGGCAGGGGGACGGGCCCGGGTGGCGCGCTCCGGCGGCCGGAATCGCCCGTTCATGCGGTCCAGGTGAGGTGCCGCCGCGGCCGGGGTGACCTTCCGGGCGTCCAATTCCACCGGGGCGGCGCGCGATGATGCAATGCGTGCGGCAGGCCTGTCGGCGTGCGATTTCTGAGTAGCCGAATGAGATGCGGATCGGAGGGCACCGTTGAGCGGATCCGGCGGCGTTGCGCCGCGGTCATGATCTATGTGATCGGCTCCGGTCCGGCGGGTGTCGCCGCCGCGGTCGCGCTGACCCGGCAGGGTCTGCCGGTCACCGTCCTGGACGTGGGGCTGTCGCTGGAGCCGGCCCGGGCCGCGGCCGTCGGCCGGCTGGCGGCGCGGCCGCCGCAGGGGTGGGCCGCCGCGGACGTGGCGACGGTGCGGCAGCACCTGACCGCCGACGCCGGCGGTGTCCCGCTGAAGGTCAGCTTCGGCTCCGACTTCGTGTACCGCGACGCCGAGCGGCACCTGCCGCGCCGCGCGACGGGCGTCGGTGTGGTGCCGTCGTTCGGCGAGGGCGGGTTCGGCAACGTCTGGGGCGCCGCCGCGCTGCCGTACCTGCGCGACGAGCTGGACGGGTGGCCGCTCGGGCCCGGCGAGCTGGAGGGAGCGTTCGCGCGGGTGCTGTCGTTCGTCGGGCTGTCCGGCGCCGACGACGACCTGGCCGAGCGGTTCCCGGCGTACACCGACCGGCTGGAGGCGCTCCCGGCGAGCCGGCAGGCCGAGGAGCTGCTGGGCGACCTGCGCCGGCACCGGGAGGCGCTGCGCGCGCAAGGGTTCGTGTTCGGCCGGGCGCGGCTCGCGGTCGCCGGCCGCAACGCCGGCGGCCACGGATGCGAGCGGTGCGGCCTGTGCATGTCCGGCTGCCCGTACGGCCTGATCTACAACCCGGCCGTCACGCTGCGCGGCCTCGTCGCGCGGGGGCTGGTGACCTACGTCCCGGGTGTCCTGGTCACCGGGTTCGCCGAGCGCGGCGGCGAGGTGCACATCGACGTGCGGCAGCTGGCGACCGGGCGGACCGTGCGGCACGTCGCGTCCCGCCTGTACGTCGCGGGCGGCGTGCTCGGCACCACGAAGCTGTACCTGGCGTCGATCGGCGCCTACGACCACGAGCTGGTGGTGCGCGACAGCCAGTACTTCCTGCTGCCGATGCTGCGCTACTCGGGCGTGCCGGGCGTGTCCGACGAAGGGCTGCACACCCTGTCGCAGGTGTTCCTCGAGGTGTTCGACCCGCGGCTGTCGGCCAGGAGCATCCACCTGCAGCTCTACACCTACAACCCGCTCTACCGGCGGGCCGTCGAGGCCACGCTCGGCGCCGCCTACCCGGCGCTGCGCCCGCTCAGCGAGGCGCTGCTGCGGCGGATGCTGCTGATCCAGGGCTACCTGCACTCGGACCTGTCCGGCGAGATCGGCCTCACCCTGCGCCGGGACGGGGTGCTCGACCTGGAGGGCCGGCCCGGGCCGCGCACCCGCCGGGTGCTCGGCGGGCTCGTCGCGAAGCTGCGCCGCAACCGGTCGTCGCTGCGGGCGGTCCCGCTGCGGCCGCTGCTGAAGCTCGGCGAGCCCGGCCGCGGCTTCCACTGCGGCGGCTCGCTGCCGATGCGCCGGCGGCCCGGCGACTTCGAGACCGACCCGCTGGGCCGTCCCGCCGGGTTCGAGCGGGTGCACCTGGTCGACGCCACCGTCTTCCCGACCGTCACCGCCAGCACGATCACCCTGACGGTCATGGCCAACGCCTACCGCATCGGTGCCCACGAGGACGCGGGCCGGTGAGCGGTCCGGAGGAGCCGCGAACCATGGGCGCAGTGCTTGGTTCACGGCGGCGCCGGAGCGTAGCGGAGGTGGCGGCGTGAGCGGCCAGCGTAGCGGCTCGGGCCGCGAACCATGGGCTGAGTTTGGTTCACGGCGGCGCCGGAGCGCAGCGGAGGTGACGGCGTGAACAAGGTGGTGGCGGTCACCGGCGCGTCGGGCTACCTGGGTTCGCGGCTGTGCCGCGGGTTCGTCGCGGCCGGTGGGCGGGCGGTGCGCATGAGCCGGGGCAGCGCCGAGGCGCGGTTCACGCTCGCCGCCGGCGCGCCGGACGGGCTGTTCCGGCGCCACCGGGTGCTCGCCCTGGTGCACTGCGCGTGGGACTTCACGGCGAGCCGGCGGGCCGACGTCGCCGCGCACAACGTCCTGGGCTCGATCCGCCTCATGGAGCAGGCCCGCGCGGAGGGCGTCGAGACCATCGTGTTCGTCTCGACGATCAGCGCGTTCCCCGGCTGCCGCAGCGAGTACGGCCGGGCGAAGCTCACCGTCGAGGCGGCGGCCCGGCGGCTGGGCGCCCTGGTGGTCCGCCCCGGCCTGGTCTTCGGCGACCGGCCGGGCGGGATGATCGGGGCGCTCAGCGCCGCGGTCCGCACGTCCCCGGTCGTGCCGTTGGTCGGCACCGGCCGGCAGCTGCTCTACCCGGCCCACGAGGACGACGTCGTCGCCCTCGTCCGCCGCCTGGTCGTCCGGCCCGACCTGGTCGAGCCGGGCCGTCCGGTCATCGCCGCGCACGAGCACGGCTGGACGCTGCGGCGGATCCTGGAGGGTCTCGCCGCCCGCCAGGGCCGCGCGATCCGGCTGGTGCCGGTCCCGTGGCGCGCGGTCTGGCTGCCGCTGCGGACCGCCGAGCTGCTCGGGCTGCACCCGCCGTTTCGCAGCGACAGCGTGGTGAGCTTGGTCAACCAGCCGCGGTCACCGGACTTCGCGCCGACCCGCGCCGCGGGTGTCGCGTTCCGCGACTTCGCCCGCCCGGCTCCCGGGGTCTCCCATGTCGGCTGAGCCCGCACCCGTCGAGGTCAGCGTGGTGCTGCCCTGCCTCAACGAGGCGGAGACCATCGAGGTGTGCGTGCGCAAGGCGCTCGCCGGTCTCGCCGCGCTCGGGGTGGTCGGCGAGGTGCTCGTCGCCGACAACGGCTCGACCGACGGGTCGCAGGCGCTCGCGGCCGCGGCCGGCGCGACGGTGGTCCACGCACCGGTCCGCGGCTACGGCGGCGCCCTCATCCGGGGGATCGAGGCCGCCCGCGGCCGGTACGTGGTCATGGGCGACGCCGACGACTCCTACGACCTGGGCAACCTCGGACCGTTCATCGCCGAGCTGCGCACCGGCACCGACGTCGTCATGGGCAACCGCTTCAAGGGCGGCATCGCACCGGGCGCGATGCCGCCGCTGCACCGGTACCTCGGCAACCCCCTGCTGTCCTGGCTCGGCCGGCTGCTGTTCAGGCTGCCGGGTGTCGGCGACTTCCACTGCGGCCTGCGCGGGTTCAACCGGGACCGGATCCGCGCGCTCGGGCTCTGCATGGCCGGCATGGAGTTCGCCAGCGAGCTGGTCATCCGCGCGGCGCTGGCCCGGTACTCGATCACCGAGGTCCCCACCACGCTGCGGCCGGACGGCCGCAGCCACCCGCCGCACCTGCGGACCTGGCGCGACGGCTGGCGGCACCTGCGGTTCCTGCTCGTGTTCGCGCCGAAGCCCACGCTGCTGGTCCCCGGTCTGATGATCGCCTGCGCCGGGCTGCTCGGCACGGCCCTGCTGGTCCCCGGGGAGCGGCGCGCGTTCGGCGTCTCGTTCGACGTGGGCGCGCTCGTGTACAGCTGCCTGGCCGTGCTGGTCGGCGTCCAGTTGCTGATCTTCGGCGGGTTCGCGCGCCTGTACGGGGTGCAGGAAGGCATCACGCGGGAGGACAAGCACGCGCGCTGGACCCGCTGGCTGAGCTTCGAACGGTGCGTCACCGCCGGCCTGCTCGTCGGCCTCGGCGGCCTGGCGGACACGCTGGTCGCGGTCACCGACTGGGGCAGCACCGGCTTCGGCGCGCTCGACCCGCGCGAGACGCTGCGCGCCGTGGTGCCCTCGGCGACGGCGATCGCGCTCGGCGTCATCCTGATCTTCTCCGGGCTGTTCGCCAGCCTGCTGTCGCTGCGGACGTCGGCGGAGCGCGGCGGCGCCCCGGGCGCGTCCGGGATCCCGTCCCCGCGCCCGACCGCCGAGACGTCCCCCGACCCCACCCACCGGCCCTGAAGGAGTCACACGACCGTGCGCATGTGGTTGCGGGAGCACCGGGTGCTCGTGGGCCTCGTCGTGATCGCGGCGGCGGTCCGGCTCGGCATGATGGTCGCCTACTACCCCGCGTTCGGGTACTTCTACGACACCCGGGGCTACCTGGACGCGGCGAGCGCCACCACGCCCGGGACGATCTGGCCGTTCGGGTACTCGGCGATGCTCAAGGTGCTCAGGTTCGGCACCGGGCAGATCGCGTCGGTCTCCGCCGTGCAGCACCTGATGGGCCTGGCCATGGGCGTCGCGGTGCACGCCCTGCTCGTGCGCCGGGGCGTGCGCCGGGGGTGGGCGACGCTCGCGGCGGCGCCGGTGCTGCTCGACGCCCGGCAGATCCAGCTCGAGCACTACGTGCTGTCCGAGACGCTGTTCACGTTCCTGCTGCTGGCCGCCGTCACCCTGCTGCTGTGGCGGGACACGCCGACGCTGTGGCTGACCGGGTGCGCCGGCGCGGTCGTCGCGCTCGCCGCGCTCACCCGCACGGTCGGCCAGCCGCTGGCCGTCCTCGTCGTGCTGTACCTGATCGTGCGGCGCGTCGGGTGGCGGCACGTCGCGGCCTTCACCGTCGCCGTGGCCCTGCCGCTGGGCGGCTACGTGGTGTGGTACCACCGGCACCACGGCCAGTACGCGTTCAACGGCTACTCCGGCCGGTACCTGTGGCAGCGCACCACGACGTTCGTGGACTGCTCGCGCACCGACTTCACCCCGCGGGAACGCGAGATCTGCCCGCCGGAGCCGCTCGGGCAGCGGGAGGTCAACGACGTCTACTTCTGGGGGCTGGACCACGACCACATCGGCCAGCGGTATCCGGGCCCCGAGCACGACGCGCTGTTCGCCGGGTTCGCCCGCAAGGCCGTCCTCGGCCAGCCGGGCGACTTCGTGGGCACGATCGCCACCGACATGTGGCACCTGGTCGAGCCGGGCTGGCCCGCGCCGCAGCGGATCGCCTGCACCACGGACCTGTGGACGATGCCGTCCGGCGGGCGCTCCGGCAACCAGGTGAGCGACTGCACCGCGACGCTCATGGTGACCGGCTTCCGGCCGGCGGGCTCGGGCGGGGCCGCCCCGACGGTGACGCCGCTGAACAGCTCGCTGTGGGCGTACGGGCAGACCTTCGTGACACCGCCGTCGGCGCTGCTGCTCGGCGCCCTGCTCGCCCTGGCCCTGGCCGCCTGCTCGAGATGGCTGTCGAGGAGACCGTCGCGGCGCCGGCCCGGCGGCGGGCGGCAGGCCGCGGACGCCGCGCTGCTGGGCGCGATGAGCGTGTCGATGCTCCTGCTCGGGGTCACGCTGTCCGTGATCGACCTGCGGTTCACGGTGCCGCTGCTGACGATCACGCCGCCGGCGCTCGCCCTGGCCGCGACGGCGGCGCTGGGCCGGCGCCCGGGCGCGCCGGCCGGCCTGCCCGGGCCCCGGACGGACGAACCGGCCGGCGGCGCCGACAGCGTTACGACGGTTATCGCGCGGCAGAAGGGGAAGAGCGTCGTGCGACAGTGACCGACGACGGAAGGAGCGGGTGATGAAGGCGAAGGTCGGCGACCGGATCATCGAGGAAGGCACCCACGTCGGCGATCATCGCAGGATCGGCGTGGTCACCGGGGTGCGCCACGACGACGGCACGCCGCCGTACGAGGTACGTTGGCTGGACTCCGGCCACGAGGCGCTGGTCTTCCCAGGGACGGACGCCCGGGTCGAGCCGGCGCCCGCGCGCAACGACTGATCGGCCGGGCGTACACGCGACGTCGGTGACGGGCGGCGAGCGACGGTGCCGGAGACGATCCACCGGACACGGGCCGAGAGCGAGGCGGCCAACCTGAGCAACCTGCCGTGGGTGCGGCACGACTTCACGTGGTCGATGGCCCGATCCTGGCTGTCCGGCCTGCCGGACGGCCGCGGGCTCAACATCGCTCACGAGGCGGTCGACCGCCACGCCGGCGGCCCGCTGCGGGACAAGGTGGCACTGCGGTGCCTGGGTCCCGGCTCGCCGCCGGTCGAGCTGACCTACGAGGACCTGCGCCGCCGGACGAACCGTTTCGCCGGCGCGCTCGCCGCGCTGGGGATCGACCGGGGCGGGCGGGTGTTCACGCTGCTGCCCCGGGGCCTCGACCTGGTCGTGGCCGCGCTGGGCACGGTGAAGTGCGGCGGCGTGTCCGCGCCGCTGTCCGCGGCGTGCGGCCCGGACGAGGTCCGTGCCCGGCTGGTGCTCGGCGCCGCGGCGGTGCTGGTGACCACCCCGCAGCTGTACGAGCGCACGGTCGCCCCGGTCCGCGACGCGGTGCCGGGCCTGCGGCACGTCCTGGTGACCGGCGACGGGGCACCGCCGCCCGGCACGTCCCGCCTCGACGCCGCGCTGGCGGAGGCCGGCGACCGGTTCGAGATCCCGCCGACGGACCCGGGGCAGACGGCGCTGCTGCAGTTCACGGCCGGCACGTCCGGCCGGGCGAAGGGCACGGTGCACGTGCACGAGGCGGTGGTCGCGCACCACGCGACCGCCAGGTTCGCGCTCGACCTGCGGCCGGAGGACGTCTTCTGGTGCACGGCCGATCCGGGCTGCGGCATCGCGACGTCCTACGGCATCGTCGCGCCGCTGAGCGTCGGTGCGACCGTCGTGGTGGACACCGGACGGTTCGACGCCCGGCGGTGGTGCTCGCAGCTGCAGGCGCAGCGGGTGACGGTCTGGTACACCACGGCGGCGGCGGTGCGGATGCTGATGCGCCACGGCGACCCGGCGGCCGGGTGTGACCTGTCCGCGCTGCGGCTGGTCGCCTCGACCGGCGGGCCGCTGGAGCCGGAGGCGGTGCGGTGGGGACTGGCCACGCTCGGGCACCCGGTCCAGGACACCTGGTGGCAGACCGAGACGGGCGCGATCATGATCAGCAACTTCGCCGGCCTCGACCTGCGCCCCGGGTCGATGGGGTTTCCCGTGCCCGGGATCGAGGCCGCGCTGCTGGCCCCCGGCGGCGGTGCCGTGCGGGTCGTCGACGCACCGGACGAGGTCGGCGAGCTGGCGCTGCGGGCCGGCTGGCCGTCGATGTTCCGCGGCTACCTGCACGACGAGCCGCGCTACGCGCGGTGCTTCGCCGCGGGCTGGTACCGCAGCGGGGACCTGGCCCGCCGCGACGCCGACGGCTACTACTGGTTCGCCGGCCGGTCACCGCTGGCCGGCACCGACCCGTGAGCGCAGGTGCTCGGTGAACCACGCGGTCGCCCACGCCGCGGCCAGCTCCGGCGCCCGCCGGGCCCGGTCGCCGGTGTCCGGCAGCAGCCGCAGCCGGCACGGCACCCGCAACCCGGCGGCGGCCTGCTGATTGAGGGTCACCAGACAGCGGTCCCGCTCGTGCACCATCAGCAGCGTCGGTACGCGCACCGCGCACGACGCGGCGCCGACCCGGTCCGGGCGCCCGTCCCGGCACACGACCGCACCGACCACGGCCGGTCGCCGTGCGGCGGCCACCAGCGCGACGGCGGCGCCGGCACCGTCGCCGAACAGGCCGATCGGCACCGGTGCGCGCTGCTGCCGGCTCGCCCACCAGTCGACGGCGGTGACCAGCCGGCCCGCCAGCAGGCCGACGTCGAAGCGCAGCCGCCCGGTGCGCTCGTCGATCGCCTGCTCGCGGCGGGTGAGCAGGTCCGCGCGGACCGTGGCGACACCCGCCTCGACGAGCCGGTCCGCCACGGCGGTCCTGCCCGGGTCGCGCCGGGCGGCCGGCTCGCAGTCGCCGAACAGCACGACCGCGCTCGGATCGTCGGGCCCGGTCAGGCGCCCTTCGCAGATCACTCCCGCCGCGGGGATCGGGACACTGATGTCGTGCCGCATGGCGGACCCACCTCCGGTCGGGGCCGGTGCCCTGGGCCAGGGCGCTGTGCTGAGCACGTGCCCGCTCCGTGCGCTTTCAGACCCGCGGCCGGGGACGGATCGGCGGGCCGCGCCGCGCCGCTCACCCCGCCGGAATGATTGGTCCGCCCGACCCGGCCCCGGCATGGCCGCGGCGTGGCGCTGCCGGGCCGATCAGGCGACGCTGGAAGCATCGGCCGCCGGCCCGGGAGCATCTGTCCGGCGTGGCGTCGCGGGTGTCGCCGGCGGCCAGGGACAGCGAGGAGCTGAGTGCGATGCGTACACCTCGGCAGATTCTCGCCGAAGCGCACACCATCGCGGTGGTCGGCGCGTCGCGGGATCCGCAGAAGCCCGCGCACTGGGTGCCGCGGATGCTGCAGGAGCAGGGCTGGCACATCGTCCCGGTGAACCCGCACGCCGGGCGGCTGCTCGGCGAGCACGCCTATGCGCGGCTCAGCGACGTGCCGGAGCACCTCGACGTGGTCGAGGTGTTCCGGCCGGCGGAAGAGGCCGAGGAGCTGGTCAAGGAGGCCGCCGCGATCGGCGCCGGCGCGATCTGGCTGCAGCTGGGCATCGCCAGCCCGCGGGCGCAGCGGCTGGCCGAGGAGCTCGGGCTGGACTACGTCCAGGACACCTGCATGGGCATGGAGCGGGCGCTGGCCGACATGGTGCACGGCGGGTGCAAGCCGTCCTGCACGGTGTACCACGGCCTGGTCCCAGAGCCGGTCGGGGCGCCTGGGTCCGCGGAGGAGTCGCCGGGCGCGGCGGGCCCGTCGGAGGCGTCGCAGCCCGGCGCGGACCGGCCGGCCCCCTGACCCGCGGCTCGCGCCGCACGACGGAGGAGTGATCATGGATACTCGCCAGCACGACGACAGCCGCACGTCGGTCCGGGTGGAACCGGCGAGCCGCCTGCTCGCGGGGGCCGCGGTGACGGCCGTGCGCGCCCCGTCGATCTGGAACACGCAGCCGTGGCACTGGCGCATCGCGCACGACACCGCCGAGCTGCGCGCGGACCGCGACCGGCAGCTGCGCAGCATCGACCCGGACGGCCGCCTGCTCACCATCAGCTGCGGCGCCGCGCTGCACCACGCCTGCGTCGCGTTGCGGGCGGCCGGCGCGGCCGTCGCCGTCGAGCGGCTCCCCGACGGCGACGACCCGGACCTGCTGGCGGTGCTGCGGTACGGCGGCACGCTCGACTGGTCGCCGATGGCGCAACGGCTGCGGCGGGCGATCACGGTCCGGCGTTCGGACCGGCGGCCGTTCGCCGACGAGCCCGTGCCCGAGCACCGGATCGACCGGCTGCGCGACGCCGCCCGCCGGGCCGGCGCCGACCTGCACGTCGTCCGGCCGCAGGAGCTCACCACGCTGTCCGTCGCGGCCGGGCACGCCGCGGCCGCCGAGCGGACCGACCCGGTGTACCGCGCCGAGCTCGCCGCCTGGACCGGGGCCAGGCTCGAGGGCGGCGAGGGCGTGCCGCTGGACACGGTGGCGCCGGTGGGCGCCCGGCCCGTGCCGGTCCGCGACTTCACCGGTGATGACCCCGGCCCGAGCATCTACAGCGGCATCGACGTGGCGGACCGCAACGCCCGGTACGGTGTGATCGTCATCGACGCCGACGAGCCCGCGGGCTGGCTCGTGGCCGGTGAGGCACTCTCCGCGGTCCTGCTCACCGCCACCGACGAAGGACTGGCCACCTCCGCGATGAGCGACCTCGTCGAGGACAACGCCGCGCGGGCCATGCTGCGCCGCATGCTCGGCAGCGTCGGCCAGCCCGCCATCGGCGTGCGGGTCGGCGTCCCCGGGCACGGTGCCGCCCCACCCCAGGCGCCCCGCCGCCCGGCGAAGGACACCGTCGAGGTGGTCGTGGACCCGCGGGCGTAGCCGTGACCCCGGCGGGTGGCCGCGGCGGGCTCAGCCGGGCAGCCGGTCGAGCCACGCCCGGTCCACCCGCGACTGGACGAACGCGATCGCCCGGAACGTCTCGCGCAGGTGCCGGCGGGTGAGCGAGTCCAGGTCCTTCGGCGCGATGAACGTGCTCGACGGCGTGCCGCCGCCGCGCAGCGCCCGGACCTCGTGGTGCAGCAGCAGGTGGTAGACGTTCTCGAACCCGCCGGCCAGGGTGTCCGCCTCGTCGGTGGTGAGCAGCCCCAGGGCCGCGCCGCGGTGCAGCCGCTGCACGGTGGTGCCGCTGGCGTCGCCCGCGGCGATGGCGATCCAGCGCGCCAGCGCGACGACCGGGGTGAGCCCGCCGGGCTTGAGGTCGAGCTGGCCGCGGTGCTCGCCGCTGTGGTGCACGACGAAGTCACGGATGAAGCCGGTGGGTGGGCGCCAGCTCAACGCCTCGTCGAGCAGCGCGCGCAGGAACTGGCTGGTGCGGGTGTGCGACCGGATGCTCAGGCTGAGCGCGCCACCCAGCTCCGGGTCGGTCAGCGGCCGGCTGTCGGCCACCATCGCCGACAGCAGCAGGGCGTTGGCCTGGGTCGGATCGTGCTGCCAGCCGCGGGCCGCCGCGACCCAGCCGGACCGCGCCCGGCTGAACACCGGGTTGTGCGCGTTCGCGCCGTTGGCGCACAGCGTGAACCCGCAGCGTTGCAGCACCCGCAGCACCTCGCGGGCGTCCGCCCGGATGCGGTCCGCTCCGTCCGGCCCGGCACCGCCTGGCGGCGGGTCGGCCCACACCAGCGCGGTGTCCACGTCGGACAACGGCAGCGGCTCCTGCCTGGCCAGTGAGCCGAGCACGACCCAGGAGTGCCGCACGCCGTCGAGCGCCGGATGCGGTTGCAGGCGCAGCGCGCGCCGGATCGCCGCGTCGAGCACCGCCGCGTGGACGGCGCCGACGCGGGTGGCGGGCACGGCGTCGTCGCACAGCTCGACCAGCATCGCGGGCAGGAGCCGGCACGCCGCGGCCAGCTCCCCGACGTCGCTGGCGTTGTCGATCGCCGACCGGACCAGCAGCGGGTCCCGCACCTCCGCACCGGCCAGGTCCGCGGCCCGCAGCACGCCGGTGGGCCGGCCCGCCCCGTCGACCACCACCAGGTGGTGCACGCCGTGCTCGACCATGCGCAGCAGCCCCTGCTCCTGGGTGGCGTCCTCGCCGACGGTCAGCGCCGGCACCGTGGCGAGGGCGCGGACCGGGGCGTCGGGGCCGACCCGGCCGGTCGCCACCTGCGCGCGGAAGTCCAGATCGGTGACGATGCCGGTGTGGTCGCCGGCCCGCACCAGCGCGCACGAGAGGCCCGCCGCGCCGATGCGCGCCGCCACGTCACGGACCCGGTCGGTGGCGTCGCACCAGACGATCGGGCGGACCAGGCGCGTCAGCGGCCGATCGGCCCGGCGGAGGCCGGCGTCCCGGACGAGCCGCTCGGGGGCGGTGAGCAATGCCCGCGGATCCGGGACGCGCAGGCACACACTGTCCTCGCGGGCCCGGACCCGGGCCGCCGGCGGCCACCCGGGACCGATCGTGTCACCGGGCCCCAGCAGGTCCACGACCCGGTCACCGGCGAGCATCTCGAGCGCGCCGCTGCGGACCACCCACAGGCACGCCGGCACACCCCCGGCGGTCACCGTCGCGCCGGCCGCGAGGTGCTCGACCTCGACGCCCGCGGCCACCCGCGCCAGGTCCCGCGGGTCCAGCGCGTCGAACGGCGGCTGCCCGCCGAGGAAGTCCACGAGCTCCTGCACGGCCGGCCCACCTCCGGTTCGGATACGGCAATCCTCGGACCGGACCGGCCGTGGTGTCGAGCGTGCGGCCCGCGGCGCAGGGAGGGGTCACCGCGGGCCGCACGTCACCGGGCCCGCTGCGGCACGGGCGGCACCCCGTCGAGCGTCTCGCGGATCAGCTGCGCCGCCGCGCGCTCATCGGTCCGGTCGCGCGCCCTGGCGAGGTCGCGGACCGCCAGCTCCAGCGCTTGGACGTGCGCCTCGAGGTGGCGCAGCCGCAGCAGCACGTCGGTCGACGGCGGCAGTGGCTCCGACACCCACGCATCGGTCAGGGTTGTCGTCGACATGGTGGTCATCATGACGCCCCTTTCGTGATTGGCCGGCGGTGCGCCGACACCCCCATCGTGGCCCGCCCGCCGGCGCGCCCGCAGGGCCGTTGGACCCGCCGGCCGTGAGCCCGCCGACCCGTCCGGGAAACCGTCGGCTCACCCGCCCCGGACCCGCGGTGCGGCGGTCTCGTCGAGGATGCGGCGGGCATCGCGTTCGACGAGCACCGGCACGAACGCGTACACCTCGGCGGTCGCGTACAGGTCGGTGACCTGGTTGACGGTCTGCCGGACCACCTCGGGCTGGTGGCGGCCGGCGTAGCGGCGGATGAGCCGCTCGGTGGCGTGTTCGATGGCGTGCCGCTCGACCATGGCCTTGGCCTGGGTGGCGAACATGATCCCGGTCCCTTCGACGGTGACGGTGCATCCACTGCGGACGATCGCCGGTCGGGGCGCGGCGCGGCAGGGGCCATCGGCCCGGCCCGCGGGGACCGCCGTCCACGCCGGAGGTCCCGCCGCGCGCGGGCAGAAGGTCCCGTCGACAGGGGTGATTGTCCTCTGCGGCGCGAGGGTGCCGGTGCCCGACGCTGTTGGCATCACACAGGACGTTGCCGAGTAGAGGCCCGGAGGGCACATCATGAAGC
>NZ_JNYJ01000070.1 GCF_000716715.1 Dactylosporangium aurantiacum
TCATCGACACGCTCATCCGGTCCAGGGGGATGCCGTCGAAGAGCTGCCGCATGTCGAGGATCGAGTCGATGGCGACGCCGGCCATGCCGACGTCCCCGGTGACCCGCGGGTTGTCGCTGTCGTAGCCGCGGTGGGTCGGCAGGTCGAACGCGACGGACAGGCCCTTCTGCCCGCCGGCGAGGTTGCGCCGGTAGAAGGCGTTGGACTCCTCGGCGGTGGAGAACCCGGCGTACTGGCGCGTAGAGCGGCCGGACCGTGATCCCTTCCGGGGTGCGCCAGTCCAGGCTGTCCGGATCGGCGCCGGTGCGCCGGACCTCCTCGGACCAGTCCTCGGCGTCCGACGCCGGGCCGAGCGGTCCGAGGCGGACCGCGCCGAAGGACGGGATCGGCGTGCTCATCGGGCGGCCTCCAGGTCCGGGTATGTGGATCGCAGCACGGCCAGCGCGTCGCAGCCGAGGTGCAGGTAGCCGTCGACGCCGGCCTCGGCGTCGCTCGCCGCGCGCGGGCCGGGTTTCCCGGCGAGCCACACCCGCGCGGCGCCGGCGGCCTTCAACGCCGCCGCGGTCGCCGCGGCGTGTTCGGCGTACCCGGCGTCGGTCGCGACGAGGCAGGCGACCCGCAACCCGGACGCGGTGAACGCGGCGGCGAGCTCGGCCGGGTCGCCGGGGCCGCCGGTGCGGGTCTCGATACCGCCGGCGGCGAACAGGTTGGTGGTGAACGCGGCCCGCGGACCGCCGGCGCTGCCGGGCCCGAACGCGGCCAGGAACACCGCCGGCCGTTCGCCGTGTGCGGCGAGCCACGCGTCGGAGCGGTCCCGCAGCGCCTCGAAGTCCTCCGCGTACCGGTGCCGCGGCAGCCCACCCTCGGCGGCGGTCGCCGCGGGGCGGCCCGGCGGTGCCTCGGACAGCAGCGGGAAGTCGGTGACCCCGGTGACGGTCTCCCGGCGGTGGGCCAGGTCTTCGGCCCGCCGCTGCCACGTCGCGGCGAGCCGCCGGGCGAGCAGGCCCGACTCCCAGGCGGTGTCGGCGCCGCCGGCCCGTTCGATCTCGGCGAACCAGGACCAGGCGGCCTGCGCCAGCTCCCCGGTCAGCTCGCCGACGTACCAGGAGCCGCCGGCCGGGTCGAGGACCCGGCCGAGGTGCGCCTCCTGCAGCAGGATGCTGCTGGTGTTGCGCGCGATCCGCCGGGCCTGCTCGTCGGGGAGGCGCAGGGCCGTGTCGAACGGCTGGACGGTCACCGCGTCCGCACCGCCGACCGCCGCGCCGAAGCAACCGACGGTGGTGCGCAGCACGTTGCCCCACGGGTCGCGGGTCGTCATCATCGCGCCGGACGTCACCGCGTGCTGGCGCTGCGCCGCGCTGTCCGGGCTCGCGCCGCACTCCTGCGCGACCCGCCACCACAGCCGCCGTGCGGCCCGCAGCTTCGCGATCGTGGCGAACTGGTCGGCGGTGGCCGCGAACCGGAACTCGATCTGGCCGAACGCCTCGTCGACGCTCAGCCCGGACGCGGTCATCCGGCGCAGGTAGGCCACCGCGACGGCGAGCGCGCAGCCGAGCTCTTCGGCGTCGCCGCCACCGGCGTCGTGGTAGACCGTGGCGTCGACCGTGTAGGCGCGCAGCCCCGGTGCGGCTCGCGCGCACCGCACCGCCAGGTCGTCCGCGACCGTCGGGTCCGACGACCGTCCGGTGCGCGCCCGCAGGCCCAGCGGGTCGGCACCGAGCCCGCCGGCCACCCCGGGGTCGATTCGCAGCAGCTCCTGCGCCGCCGTCGCCAGCGCGTCGCCGGCGTCGAGCACGACGGTGTGGCGGGCCGGGTCGAGCGGGCCGAGGACGGCGCCGATGTCGGTGACGGGCAGCGCGCCGGGGCCGACCCGCAGCCAGAGCGAGGTCACGCCGGCGTCGAGGTCGGCGATCACCGCCTGGCGGCCGCGGTCGGGGTCGGGCTGCGCGTGGTGCTGCCGCAGCTGCCAACCCCCGGCCAGCGGGGTGCGGGTCGTACCGCCCCGGACGAACGGCGGCAGGCCCGGCACGCCGGTGCCGTCCCGCCCGTCATCGCCGGCCGTGTACAGGGGCCGGATCTCGACGCCGTCGTAGGTGGTCGTGCTCAGCAGCGCTTCCACGGTCGTACCGTCGGTGTCGGGGGAGCCGCCCCGGGTCAGTGCGGCGGCGGCCAGCTCGCACCACTCGCGATGGGCTGCCGCGGGCCACCACGCCGACAGCGGCGAGTCCTGGGCGAGATTCGATGCGCTCACGCCGACGACGCTAGGGTCGCGTCCGTTCGTGGCCTACCCCTACTGGCCCCTCACGCCTGTCCGCCGGCGACGCGCGGGACGGGTGTCGCGCGGCCGTGCCGGACGGGCCGGCGGCGCGTGCGTAGGGGTGCGGCACCCGGCGGTTAGGGGTTCCGCCGGCCGGCCCCGCGAATCTACTGTGCGGACGACCCCTACCGTCCTGAGGAGCACCCGTGTCCGACATCGGCCTGATCGGCATCGACCACGTCGGGATCGCCGTGCCCGACCTCGACGAGGCGCTCGACTTCTACGCCAGGACCTTCGGCATGCGCTGCGTCCACGAGGAGGTCAACGAGGAGCAGGGCGTCCGCGAGGCGATGCTGCGGGTCGGCGCCGACCCGGACGGCCCGAGGATCCAGCTGCTCGCGCCGCTGTCGCCGGAGTCGACGATCGCCAAGTTCATCGGCAGACGCGGCCCGGGCATGCAGCAGCTCGCCTACCGGGTGGCCGATATCGAGGTGGCCGCCGCGGTGCTGCGCGACCGCGGGGTGCGGCTGCTGTACCAGACCCCGCGCAAGGGCACGGCCGGCTCGCTGGTCAACTTCCTGCACCCCCGCGACGCCGGTGGCGTGCTCGTGGAGCTGGTCCAGCCGGGCGCGGGGCAGCACTGAGCCCACCCTGCCCGGGGTACGGGTCGGGTACGGGTAGGGTCCGGTGAGCGCCCCGCAGCACACTGGCCGGCATGCAGACCTTCCTGCGCCGTGTGGTGCTGCCCGCGGTGGGCCTGATGGCACTGTTCGTGCTGGTGCCGGTGAGCCCCGCGGCGGCGATCGAACCCAAGCAGATCGTGAACAACCACTCCTACCGGTGTCTCGGCGTGGCCAACGGTCTGGCCGGCATCTGGCTGTGCGCGACGAGCAGCAAGGACCAGGCGTGGCACCGGGACGAGTGCCACCCGGTGTACTACACGTACTGCCTGGTCAAGAACGACAGGGACGAGTGCCTGGCGGTGGTCGGCGGGAACACCACCAACGGTTCGCGGGTGCTCGGCTTCCCCTGCACCAAGTCCGAGGACCAGTACTGGGCGCCGTACTACGGGACCCTGAACTGGCGGGACAACCTGACGAACCTGCGCGCCTCGAGGGCCAACGGCTGGCAGCCGTACGTGCTGGCCGTGGACTCGATCCGCACCGACAACGGCGCCCCGGTGGTCATCTGGCGGTGGAACGGCTCCGCCGACCAGAGCTGGTCGTGGCTGTTCTGACACCGCCGCGCCCGGCAGGGCCCAGGCGCCGTGGAAGTGGCGCCGCACGGGCGACAGCCCGCCGTACATCCGCGATCGTCCACTGAAGGGGACCTCACGCTCATGACATCCGGTACACCGACCCGTCGCCAGATCCTCAAGGGCGGGCTGTTCGCCGCCGGGGCGGGTCTGCTGGCCCCGCTCGTCGATGCCGCACCGGCATTGGCCTACAGCGCCGACAGTGTGGCGTCGCGGGTCTTCGAGTTCAACGGCCAGCTGCACTTCGTCGACCGCAGCGCCAACAGCGCGCTGGAGCACCACTGGCAGAACCAGGGGTCGTCCACGTTCGAGTACCGGCTGCACGCCAACCGCTCGGCCGGTGGCAGGGTCGTCGGGCTGCGGTGGGCGGCGGTGAACCAGGCGCACGCGTTCGCCCGTGACGACTACGGCAACGTCACCCACTGGTGGCAGGATCCCGGCAGCCCCACCTGGAACGACGAGACACCGACCGGGCTGATCCTCGGCGACCCGACCGCCGCGGTGTTCCAGGACACGCTGTACCTGCTGGCCCGGGACCAAGGCAACTTCCTCAGCGTCAACACGCAGACGCCAGGCGGCTCCTGGACGGCGTCCAGCCGCATCTCGGAGACGAACGGGTGGCTCACCGGCAGCCCGGTCGCCGTGGTGTTCAACGGGCAGTTGCACGTCTTCGGCGTGGGCTGGGACAACACCGTCTTCCACGCCTGGCGGGGCGGCACCGGAGGATGGGGCTGCGACCGCATCGACAGTGTCACGCTGTTCCGGCCGGCGGTCGTCGCCGCCCACAACCAGCTGCACGTGTTCATCCGCAACAACCAGGGCGAGCTGGAGCACCGTTGGCAGAACGCCGGCGGCGGCGGATGGGGCAAGGACACGCTCTACGGGTCCACGATCATCGGCGGCCCGACGGCAACGGTGCTCAACGGCGTCATCTACGTGTTCGCGCGGAGCTATTCGGGCAACGACCTCCTGCAGTGGTCGGACAACGTCGGATGGACCATCATGACGAACCGCCACGGCTACCTGGTCGACGAGCCGACGGCCGCCACGGTCTTCAACCAGCTCCAGATATTCGGCAAGGGCGGCCCCTGGGGCTCCATCCACGCGACGTTGGAACACTACTGGGACCTCGGCGGCAACAAGTGGGAGCCGTCCGCGCTGTAGGCGGGCGGCCTTGACACTGCCGGGCCCGCCGCAGCGGCGCGGTGGCGGACCTGGCAGCGTTCGTCGGCGACCGACGCCGAGCCGGTGGCGGGCGGTCTTTACGACGCCCGGCCGGCGTGCGCGCGGACGTGGGTGCCGTACAGGGCGTGGTGGCGGCGGCGGTACGCGGGCCACCAGCGCAGCCGGAAGACCAGGCGGACCGGCCACGGGAACTCGGCCAGGGCACGGGCGGCCAGTTCCGGGGTGCCGGCCGAGCACAGCCAGCCGAACAGGGCCGGCAGGAGGCGCCGGTCGTAGCCGCCGACGACCTGGCGGCCGTGTTCGAGCCACTCCTGCGCGGTGTACGCCCGCAGCAGCAGCGGGACCGCGTCGCGTTCCTCGTCGTCGAGGTGGCGGCCCAGGGCGGTGTGCAGGCGGGCCGCGGCGTGCGCACGGTCGGCCGCCGGACGGGTGCGGTCGGCGAGCACGGCGACGTCGGCGTCCACCGTCTCGTGCTGCTCCTCCAGCACGTCCAGCAGCGGCAGGGCCCGCGGGAACCGCTCGCGCAGCCGCGGCCACAGGGTGGTGTCCTCGTCGGTGTGATGGTGGTGCAGGCAGGCCAGGACGAGCTCGACCTGCTGCTCGATCAGGGCGGCGTGCGCGGCGTCGCGTGGTGCCGGCAGCACGGCGGCGAGACGGCCGAACTCGGTACGGAAGCCGGCGTGGGCCAGCAGGAACGCGGAAAGGTCAGGTTCGTTGGTCATGCCCGGCAGCGTCGGTGGGCGCGCTTGCGAGATCGTTGAGCCGATGTTGAGCCGGGCCGGTGGAGTCCGATTCCCGACGGCGGCGGCGGTACCGCGGGCTAATCTTCTTGATCGTGGACGGCGGGCTGCGCATCGGCGTGCTCGGCGGCGTGGTCGCCGAGCGCGACGGGGTGGCCGTGGACCTGGGCGGGCGCCGGCAGCGGGCCGTGCTCGCGCTGCTCGTCCTGGGCCGTGGGGCGGTGCTGACCACGGACCGGCTCATCGGCGTCGTGTGGCCGGACGAGCCGCCGCCGAAGCCGCAGACCGCCCTGCAGGCGTATGTCTCGCACCTGCGCCGGCTGCTGCAGCCGGACGTACCGGCACGGGCACGGACCGGTCTGATCGTGAGCCGGCCCGCGGGGTACGCGCTGCAGCTGCCACCGGACGCGGTCGACGCGTGGCGGTTCGAGCGGGCGGTCGCGGACGCCGCCGCGGCGCTCGGCGAGGATCCGGGCCGCGCCCGGTCCCGGGCGGAGCAGGCGCTGAGCTGGTGGCGCGGCGAGCCGTACGCCGAATACCCGGGCGCGCCGTGGGCGGAGGCGGAGCGGGCGCGGCTCGGTGAGCTGCACGCCGGCGCCCGGGAGACGCTGCTCGCGGCGCGGCTCGCCGTGGAGGCGCCGGCGGGGCTGATCGGGGAGCTGTCCGAGCTGGCGGTGCAAGCGCCGTTGCGGGAACAGCGGTGGCGGCTGCTGGCGACGGCGCTGTACCGCGCGGACCGGCAGGCGGAGGCGCTGGGGGCGCTGCGCCGGGCCCGGGACACGCTGCGCGACGAGCTGGGCCTGGACCCCAGTCCGGCGTTGCGGCGGCTCGAGGCGGACATCCTGCAGCAGAACCTGGCGCCCCACGTCCGCCCGGCCACCGAGCTGTCCCAGCCTGCGCCGGCCGGCACCGGGTCGTTCGGGGCCGAAGTGGTTGGCGCGCGGCGCCGGGTGCACGGACGCGACCGCGAACTCGCCCGGCTGCGGGAGGCGGTCGCGGCGGGGCGGCCGGTGCTGCTGTCCGGGCCGGCCGGCGCCGGCAAGACCGCGCTGCTCGAGGCGCTGACCGACAGCGCCGTCTGGGGACGCTGCCCGGAGGCCGACGGGGCCCCGCCGCTGCTGCCCTGGGCCGAGGCGCTGCGCGGGGTCCCGGGCGCGGAGGCGGTCCCCGAGCTGGCCCCGCTGCTGAGCGACGAGCCCGGCACCGCCGACGCCGACCCGTACCGGCTGCGCCGCGCCGTCGCCGCGTTCCTGGCCGCGCAGCCGCCGCCCGGTCCGCTGGTCTTCGACGACCTGCACTGGGCCGACCGCGCCACCCTCGACCTGCTCGTGCACGTCGCCGCGCACGCCGGCGTGCCGCTCGTCGCCGCGTACCGCCCGGAAGCCCCGCCGGCCCAGCTCACCGCCGCCCTGGCCCGCCTCGCCCGGCTGCACGCCGAGCACCTGCGGCTGGGCCCCCTCGACCCGGAGGCGGTCGCCGCGATCGTGCGGGACACGGCCCCGTCGGCACCCGTCGGCATCATCGTGCGCCGCAGCGACGGCAACCCGTTCTACGCGGTCGAACTGGCCCGGCTGCTGGGCGCCGGCGAGGACGCCGACGCCGTCCCGGCGGGCGTGTCCGACGTCGTGCGGCACCGGGTGGCGCTGCTGCCCGGCCCGGCGCCCACGGTGCTGAAGGTGGCCGCGGTCGCCGGCAGGGACCTCGACCTGGACCTGCTCGTGGCCACCTCCGGCCCCGACGAGGAGGCCGTCCTCGACGCGGTCGACGCGGGCCTGCTGGCCGGGCTGCTCGACGCGGACGGCGGACGGCTGCGGTTCGCGCACGCGCTGACCCAGGAGGCCCTCTACGCGCAGGTGACCCCGGTGCGCCGGGCCCGCTGGCACGCTCTGATCGCCCGCGAGCTGCAGCGGCGCGGCGGGGCGGACCCGGCCTCCCTGGCCTGGCACTACGGCCGGGCCGGGGCCGGGTTCGCCGGCCCGGCGGCGGACGCGGCGGCCGAGGCGGCCCGGCTGGCCGAGCACCGCGGCGCGTACGCCGACGCGGCCGTGCTGTGGCGGCAGGCGGCGACCGCGGCCACGACGGCAGGCCGGCCCGTCGCCGAGCGCGTCGCCCGGCTGCTCACCTGGTGCGGTTCGCTGGTCCGGCAGGGCGCGCACGCCGAGGCGGACGCGGTGCGCGCCGAGGCGATCGGTCTGGCCCGGCAGACCGGCGACGTGCGGCTGCTGGCCCGGGCGATCACCGCCTGGGCCGTGCCGTCGCTGTGGATGCACCGACCGTACCTGCGGCGCGACCCGGCGATCGTGGCCGAGATCGAGGCGCTGCTGGCCGGGCAGGCCCTCGACGACGAGCACCGCTGCCGGCTGCTGTGCGCACTGATCAGCGAGACCGAGGACGCGGGACCGGGCGAGACGGCGGCCCGGCGCGCGCTCGGCCGGGACGCCGAGGCGCTGGCGGACCGGCTCGGCGACCCCGAGCTCGTCGGGCTGGCCGCAGCGGCCCGGCTGCGGCTGACGTACACCGGCGAACCGCTGGAGGAACGCGAACGCCTCGCCGCCCGGCTGCTCGCGACCGGCCACGAGCTCGTCGGACGGCAGGCCTCGGCCCAGGTCGCGGCGGCCCGCGGCGACCTGGCCGCACTGGACGCCGCGATCGCCGCGGTCGAGGAACTCGCCGAACGCCGGCAGCTGGGCGCCGGCCGCCTCACCGCCCTCGCGACCCGCGGCCTCCAGCACTCCCTGGCCGGCCGCTTCACCGACGCCGCCGCGTCCTACGGCGAGCTGGGCCGGGCGATGATCAGCGCCGGCGCGCACCACGGCGAGGCGTTGGCGTTCCTCTGCCGGCTGTGCCTGCACGAGGCATCCGGCCAGGACGGCCCCGCCCTGGAAGCGCAACTGCCGCGGCTGTACGAGGCACTGCCCGCCATGACCCGGGAACCGCACGCCTACCTGCTCGTCGCCGCGGGCCGGACCGCCGAGGCGCGGGGGGTGTGGGCGCCGGAGCGGGACGTGCCCGACGACTTCCTGGCCCAGGTGTGGCATGCCCTGCGCATCACCACCGCGGTCGCCCTCGGCGCCCCGGAGGCCGCCCGGCGGTCCGCCGCGGTGCTGGCCCCGCACGCGGACCAGCTGTGCGGGGCGGTGACCGGGTCGATGACGTTGGCCCCGGTCGCGCAGTACCTCGGCGACGCCGAGGTACTGCTCGGCCGTCCTCTGGAGGCGGCCGAGCACTACCGCAACGCCGCCCGGGTGGCGACCCGGACGGGTGCCGGGCACTACGCGAGGCGCGCCCGGGCGGCGCTGGACCGCCTCGAGTCCGCAGCTCCGTAGCTGTCGCGTGGAGTTCGACACCGGGCACCGCGCAGGAAAATACTCTCTGCGGATAGATACTGCGGATATATACGCGGTGTATGGTGGCCCGCATGAGCGTTCCACTGACCCTGCTCGGGTTGCTCGAGCACGCGCCAAGTCATGGCTACGAGCTCAAGCGCGACTACGACGCGCTGTTCGGGCGCGGCAAGCCGCTGCCGTTCGGCCAGGTCTACTCGACCCTCGGGCGGCTCGCCCGCGACGGCAAGGTCGTCGTGTCGGAGGTGGAGACCGGCACGGGCCTTGACCGCAAGCGGTACGTCATCACGGAGCGGGGCGCCACCGAGTTCGAGGCGTGGCTGGCCGAGCCGGTCGAGGCGGAGCCGCACCTGCAGACGGTGCTGTTCAGCAAGGTCGTGTTCGCGCTGTTGCTCGGCCGCGACGCCCGGGCCTACCTGGACACGCAGCGCCGCGCGCACCTGCAGCGGATGCGGGAGCTGACCGCGGTCCGGCGCGGCGGCAGCCTGATCGACGCGCTGCTCGCCGACCACGGCCTGTTCCACCTGGAGGCCGACATGCGCTGGATCGAGCTCACCGCCACCCGCCTGGAGGCGCTGTCGAAGGAGGTGCGGGCATGAGCGATAACTTGCTGGAGGCCAGGGACGTCACGCTCGCGTTCGGGCGGACGCCAGCGCTGCAGGGGGCGAGCCTGGCGGTGCGAGCGGGGGAGATCGTGGCGATCATGGGGCCGAGCGGCTCCGGCAAGACCACGCTGCTGCACTGCCTCGCCGGCATCCTGACCCCGGACGCGGGTGAGGTCCACTTCGCCGGGCGGCGCACCGACACCCTGGGCGAGACCGAGCGCAGCGTCCTGCGCCGCGACCGGTTCGGCTTCGTCTTCCAGTTCGGGCAGCTGGTGCCGGAGCTGACCGCGGAGGAGAACGTCGCGCTGCCGCTGCTGCTCGGCGGCGGCCGGCGCGGCGCGGCTCTGCGGGAGGCCCGCACCTGGTTCGGCCGGCTCGGCCTGGACGGCCTGGAGGGGCGCCGCTCCGGCGAGCTGTCCGGCGGCCAGGCGCAGCGGGTCGCCCTGGCGCGCGGGCTGGTCGCCGGCCCCGAGGTGCTGTTCGCCGACGAGCCGACCGGCTCGCTGGACTCGCACGCCGGCGAGCAGGTCATGGACCTGATGGTCGACTCGGCCCGGGAGCGCGGCACGACGGTCGTCATCGTGACGCACGAGGCCCGGGTGGCCGCCTACGCCGACCGCGAGGTCCTGGTCCGCGACGGGCGCGTCGCCGCGTTCTCCGCCGCGCAGGAGGAGCTGTGATCAATTTCGGGCTCCGGCTCACGCTGCGCGGCGGCCGGGAGGCCCTGACCCGGCTGCTGGTCATCGCCGGCGCGGTCGCGGTCGGCGTCACCATGCTCCTGGTGGTGCTGTCCGGCATCAACGGCGTCACCTCGCAGGACGCCCGCGGCGCGTGGATGCGCGGCAGCGGGCCGGCGCCGACCGCCGGCACGCCGTCGGACCCCGTGTGGGTGCTGTCGGGCACCGACACGTTCCACGGCAAGGAGATCATCCGTATCGACGTCGCCGCCACCGGGCCGCGCTCCCCGGTGCCGCCCGGCCTGACCCGGCTGCCCGGGCCCGGTGAGTACGTCGCCTCCCCGGCACTGCGGCGGCTGCTGCGCGACGCGCCCGCCGCCGAGCTTGCCGACCGGTACCCCGGGCGCGACGCGGGTACGTTCGGCGCCGCCGGCCTGCCGTCCCCCGACTCGCTGATCATCATGGTCGGGCGCACCCCGCAGGAGCTGTCCGGCGCCGACAACGTCCAGCAGATCAGCTCGATCGCCACCGCCGGGGACACCTACGCCACGAACATGGTCAAGCTGACCCTCGGCGTGATCGCGGTCGCGCTGATCATTCCCGTCCTCACGCTGATCGGGATGGCCACCCGGATGTCGGCCGCCCGCCGCGAGCAGCGCTACGCCGCGATGCGGCTGGTCGGCGCGACCCCGAAGCAGGTGTCGGTGGTGTCGGCGGTCGAGGCGACGGTCGCCGCCGCGATCGGCACGCTCCTCGGGTTCGCGCTGTTCACCGCGTTCCGGTCGCCGCTGTCGGAAGTGCCGTACAGCGGCGTGCGGTTCCACCTCGCCGACTTCCGCCTCAGCCTCACCGACGTGCTCGTCGTCGGGCTCGGCGTGCCGCTCGCCGCGGCGGTCGCGGCCCGGATCGCGCTGCGCCGGGTGCGGATCTCCCCGCTGGGCGTCAGCCGGCGCGCGACGCCCGCCGCGCCGCGGGCCTGGCGGGTGCTGCCGCTGCTGGCCGGGATCGCCGAGCTGGCCTGGTTCGTCGGCCGCCGGCCGCCGACCGTCAACGGGCAGCTGGCCGCATACCTCGCCGGCGCCGCCGTCATCATGCTCGGCCTGCAGATCGCCGGGCCGTGGCTGACCTACCGCGGCGCCCGGTTGGTGGCCGGCCAGGCGCGCCGCCCCGCCGCGCTGATCGCCGCGCGGCGGCTCGCCGACGACCCGAAGGGCGGTTTCCGCGCGGTCAGCGGGTTGGTCCTGGCGCTGTTCGTGACCAGCGCGGCCATCGGCATCATCACGACGATGACGGCGCGGCAGGGCATGCCGGAGGCGATGCGGCGCAACCCGATGCTCACCTCGTCCGTCATCGTGGACTTCGGCTCCGACGAGGGTGGCCCGGCGATCCCGGACGCGTTCGCCGACCGGCTGCGCGCGGTGCCGGGCGTCCGCGGTGTCGTGCCCGTCCACGTGAACCCGGCGTTCGACCCCCACTTCCAACCCGGCCCGGGCGCCGACCCCGCCGCCGTCGTCGAACCGGGCCTGGCCGCGTGCGCCGACCTGGCCCGCGTCCCCGACGTCGGTCGCTGCGCCCCCGGCGCGACGGTCGCCGAGGTGGCGCAGGAGCTGACCGGCGAGTTCTTCGGCGATCCGGCGCTGACGGCCGCGCACGTGTGGCGCACCGCCGACGTCCCCGCCGACCGCCTGGAGCGGCTGCCGATGCTGACGGTCGTGGTGACCACCGACGGTTCCCGGGGTGCGATCGAGCGGGCCCGGACGCTGCTGGAGGCCGCGTACCCGCTGCGGCCGTACGCGCCGTACCTGCGCACCGAGTTCTTCTCCAGGGATCAGCGTCTGCTGCGGCAGTACCAGCAGCTCACCGAGGTCATCATCGTGGTGAGCCTGATCATCGCCGGCTGCGGCCTGGCGGTGAGCGTCGTCGGCGGCCTCAACGACCGCAAGCGGCCGTTCAGCCTGCTGCGGCTCACCGGTGTCCAGCTCTCCACGCTGCGCCGGGTCGTCGCGCTGGAGAGCGCGGTGCCGCTGCTCGGGGTCGCGGTCGTGGCGACGGCGACCGGGTTCGTCGCCGCCGACCTGTTCCTGCGGGCGCAGCTGCGGTACACGCTGCGGCCACCGGACCCCGGCTACTACCTGACCGTCGGCGGCGGCCTGGCGGCCGCGGCCGCGATCGTCGCCTCGGCGCTGCCGCTGCTGCGCCGCATCACCGGCCCCGACTCGGCCCGTAACGAGTAGCGAACCCACTGCTGTCGCACCGTGATCCGCCGGCGGTCCGGTGCGCCGGCCGGGACCTCGGCAACCGGGAAGCTCCGGCATCCGTCTGGTCTGTAGCATCGTTGCGCCCCGACGAGGGCCGGACCGAAGTTGGAGTACCTCCGTGCCGTTGCGCCGCCTCACCGTATTCGGGTTGCTCATCCTGGCCCTGACGCTCGGCGGCAGCCGCGGCAACAGCGGGCCGCCGGCGCCCGGGCTGGACACGCCGGTCGCGGCGAGGCCGGTGGTCGCCGGGCACCAGGAGCCGACGGTCCAACCGAGCGTGCCGAGCCCCATGCCGTCGCCGTCCGCGTCGTCTCCGGTCGTCATGACCGGCGACGGCCCGGTCGGAACGGTGCGCAAGACGGGCTCGGACGCGGTCGCGCTGACCTTCGACGACGGCCCGTGGGACGACACCCCGGCCGTGCTGGACCTGCTGGCCAAGCACCACGTCAAGGCGACCTTCTGCATGGTCGGCCGGCAGGTCGCGGCGCGCGCCGACATGGTCCGGCGGATGGTGGCCGAGGGGCACACGCTGTGCAACCACTCGTGGAGCCACGACGAGATGCTGCGCACCCGTACACCCGAACAGATCCGGTCCGACATGCAACGCACCAACGACGCGATCCGGGCGGTCGCCCCCGGCGCGGTGATCGGTTACTTTCGCGCCCCCGGCGGCAACTGGTCGCCCGACATCGTGAGCATCGCGGCCGGCCTGGGCATGACGTCGATCTCGTGGACGGTCGACCCGCGGGACTGGAGCGGCCCGGGGGTCCAGTCGATCGTCAACACCGTGCTGACGAAGACCCGTCCCGGCGGGATCGTGCTCCTGCACGACGGCGCGGGGCCGCAGACGGTCGCCGCGCTGCGGACGATCCTGCCCGACCTGACGGGCCGGTTCACCCTGATCGCGCTCCCGGCGCCGGCCGGCGCGGCCCAGCCGTAGGAGGCATTGAGCCGCCGTCGGTCGTGAGGGCGGCCGGCGGGGCGGGCGCCGTGCCGGGTCAGTGGCAGCCGTGGTCGGCGCCGGTGTCCAGCAGCCGGGCCAGCAGGTCGCGCAGCTGCTCGCGGTCGGCGTCGGGGAGCCCGAACACCGCCCGCGCGTTCTGCGCCGACCTGGCGTGCAGCAGGTCGCGGCGGCGCTCGCCCTCCTCGGTGAGCACGAGGTGCTTGACCCGCCGGTCCGACGGCGAGGACTGCCGGGTGACGAGGCCCCGGCGCTCCAGCCCGTCGACGATGCCGGTCACGTTGGACGCGTCGCAGTGCAGCCACTCGGCCAGGTCGCGCATCGGGGCGGGGGAGCGCAGGTTCGCCAGCGCCATCGCCTGCATCGGCGGTAGGTCCAGCTCGGCCGCGGCGGCGTTGAAGCCCCACCGCAGCCGCCCTGCGACGTGGAACACGAGGTCGCTGAGCTGCTTCTCGATCGGTTCGCCCGCCACGCGCCAATGATACGCACACTTCGGAGCATCAATAGTTGAGGTTCTGAACTACATGTCCTATGCTCCGGTACTAGTTGAGAATCTCAACTATGGTGAAACTCAAGGGAGGGTTCGTCATGACGGACGTGGTACAGGCGCAGACACCCGCGGTCGGTGGGGCAACGGCCCGGCGCCGCCGCACCCGCGCGCTGGCGGTGCTGGGTGCCGTGGTGGCAACGGCGCTCATCTGGGTGGTGGCCGAGCCGCTGCTGGGCAACGACCTGGTGGTGGTCCAGCCCGGGCAGCCGGCGCAGGATCTCGGCCTCGCCGCGGTCGCCGTCGTCACGCTCGGCGTGGCCCTGCTCGGCTGGGCGGCCCTCGCCGTGCTGGAACGGCTCACCCGTCACGGCACGCTGATCTGGTCGGTGCTCGCCGCCGTGGTCCTGCTGCTGTCCTTCGCCCCCGTCGCCGGCGTGGAGGCCACCGCCGGCACCAAGGTGACGCTCGCCGTCATGCACCTCGCCGTCGGCGCGGTTCTGCTGCCCACGTTCTGGCTGACCGCTGCCCGCCGGCGACCGTAACGGCGGGCGGCCGGCGGATCTGGTCGTCCTGCACGAGCGTCACGGCGCCGGCGGCCGGACGCGCAGGCGGGCGAGGCCGCGGGCCGTGCCCACCAGCAGGATGTCGCCGTCGGCCGCCGGCGCCGTGACCGGGGTGTCGAGGTGCGCGTCGCTCAGCCATCTCCAGGTGTACGGCGTCGCCGGCCGTTCCTCGCCGGGTTCGAGGCGGACCAGCCGCACGACGGGACCGCCGATCGCGGAGCCGGTGACGGCCCTGGGCCACAAGGGTCGCCTTGCCGAAGCCACCGGCGCCGAGCACTCCGACGACCGGGAGATCGGTACCGCCGACGCCTACCCCCTGTACCGGAGCGTACCGGCCGGGCGGCGCCACGCCTGCGCGGGCGCGGTCCGGTGTGCGGGTCAGGCCGGCTGCTCGGCGGGCGCGGCGTCCGGGTGGAAGTCGGCGCCGCGGTGGTGGCGGAGGATGAGTGCCGCGGCCAGGCCGCAGAGCGCCGCGCCGAGCAGGTAGGGCATGGCGGGGCGCAGGTCGAAGGCCGCGCCCGCGGCGATTGGACCGACCGCCCGGGCCGCGGCTGAGGCCGACTGCCCGATGCCGAGCACCCCGCCGAGCGCGCTGCCGCCCGCCCGGGCGATGAGGGTGGCGGTGGTGGGCGCCAGCAGCCCCTGCCCGGTGGCGAGCACCGCGAGCGCGGCGTAGCTCAGCCAGGCCGGTCCGTAGGGCAGTGTCACCAGGCCCAGGCCGAGCAGCGCGGCGCCGGTCACCGCGATCCGGCGATCGCCGAACCGGTCGGTCACCCGGCCCACCACGCCGCCCTGGACGACGGCCATCACCACCCCGACGCCGGTGAAGACCAGGCCCAGGCCCCTCGGGCCGAGGCCGTGCTGCCGGCCGCCGAGCAGTGCGTAGGTCGCCTCCATGCCGGCGAACGCGAACGTCGCCGCGAAGACGGCGCCCAGCAGCGGTCGCAGGGCGCGCAGACGGACCGCCTGGACGAGCGTGGCCAGCGGGTTGCCTGACCGTTGTGAGGGCCGCTGCCCGGCCGGCCGGGCAGCGCGGGGGAGCAGCACCGCCCCGGCGATCAGGTTGGCCAGCGCGATGCCGCCCGCGACGAAGCTCACGCCCGCGAACCCGAGTCCGGCCAGGGCGGCGCCGATGGCGGGCCCGAACACGAAGCCCATGCCGATCGAGGCGCCGACCATGCCGAGGGCCCGGGTGCGTTCGCCGGGCTCGGCGAGATCGACCGCGTAGGCCTGCCCGACGGCGATCGCTCCGCCGCACAGTCCGGCGACCACCCGGGCGCTGAGCAGCGCCGGCAGCGATCCGGCGACGCCGGTGAGCGCGAGGGAGACCGCGGAGCCGGCCAGGCTGGTCAGCAGCAACGGCCGGCGGCCGAACCGGTCGGACAGCGCACCGAGCACCGGCGCCGCCACGAACTGGGCCAGCGCGTACGCGGTGAGCACGCCGCCGAGCCAGACGCCGGAACCGCCGAGCCGTTCGGTGCGGAACGGCAACAGCGGCAGGATCACGCCGAAGCCCAGCATGTCGACGAAGACCGCGAGGTACACCACGAGCAATGCTTTCCGCCGCACCCGACGTCCCGCCCTTCACGCGGATTTACCGACTTGGCGTCGGCATCATACCGACGGGTCGTCGGTAAAACGCGGCAGGGTGGCGGGTGCGAAAGATGCACAGTCGGTTTCCGGTGCCACCGGCGAATCCGCTGCTCAGCGGCGTGCGAGCCGATTTGTCGAAGCGCATCGATTGACAGTGCGTGAACCCGTGTCAACACTCCTCGCCAGGTTCGGACCGGAGACGCCGCCGCATTCCGGCGCTCGCAACCGCAGGAGAGGAACCCTCATGAGTTCGACAGTCAGGAGGGCCGGGCTCGCAGTCGCTGCCGCCGCCCTGGTCCTCGCCGGAGCCGCGTACGGCGTGACGAGGTCAACCGTGGCCAATGCCGCGACGCAGCTGACCGGCACCCAACTGGTCGCCGACATGGGCGCCGGGTGGAACCTCGGCAATCAGCTGGAGGCCAGCGTCAACAGCGTGCCCGGCGAGACGGCCTGGGGCAACCCGGTCATCACCCAGGCCCTCATCGACCGGGTCAAGGCATCGGGCTTCAAGACGATCCGCATCCCCGTCTCGTACCTGGGGAAGATCGGGGCCGGCCCGAACTACACCGTCGACGCGGCGTGGCTGAACCGGATCCAGGAGGTCGTCAACTACGCGTACAACTCCGGCCTGTACGTGCTCATCAACATGCACGGTGACGGCTTCAAGAGCGTGAACGGCTCCTGGCTGATCTGCGACGCGTCGGACCAGACCACGGTCAAGGCCAAGTACCAGAAGGTCTGGCAGCAGGTCGCGACGAAGTTCGCCGGCTACAACGACCACCTGATCTTCGAGTCGATGAACGAGGAGTTCGACGGGCAGTACGGCAACCCCACCCAGCCGTGCTACTCGAACATCGTCAGCTACAACCAGATCTTCGTCGACACCGTCCGGCGGACCGGCGGCACCAACGCCTCACGTTGGCTGCTCATCCCGGGCTGGAACACCAACATCGAGTACACGACCGGCAACTACGGCTTCTCGCTGCCCACCGACACCTACCGCGCGTCGTCCATCCCCAGCGGGGAGCAGCGGCTCATGATCTCCGTGCACTACTACGACCCCTGGGACTTCACGGGCCAGGAGGACGGCAACATCACGCAGTGGGGCGCGGCCGCGACCAACCCGGCCAAGAAGTCCACCTGGGGTCAGGAGGACTACCTGGACCAGACGATGAAGAAGATGCGCGACACCTTCGTCGCCAAGGGCTACCCGTTCTTCGTCGGTGAGTACGGCGCGATCGACAAGACGTCGGCCGACCCGGCGAACAACACCTACCGCGCGAACTTCGCCAAGGCAGTGGTCAGCACCGCGAAGAAGTACGGCGGGGCGACCGCCTACTGGGACAACGGCTACAACGGCCAGTACGGGTTCGGCCTGTTCAACCGCAGCTCCAACACCGTGACGCAGCAGGGCATCATCACCGCCGTCATCACCGCCGCGGGCGGCACGTCCACCAGCAGCCCGCCGGTATCGCCGTCGCCGTCCAGGACCTCCAGCAGCCCGTCGCCCTCGTCGAGCGGCCCGGGCGGCACCGGCGCCTGCCGGATCGTCAACGCGGTCAGCGCCTGGAACACCGGCCTGACCAACAACATCACCATCACCAACGCCGGCAGCACCGCCATCAACGGCTGGCAGCTCGTTTTCACCCTGCCCAGCGGGCAGACCATCACCGGCGGCTGGAGCGCCACCTACTCCCCGGCCAGCGGCACGGTGACCGCGACCAACGTCAGCTACAACGGCAGCCTCCCCGCGGGCGGCAGCACCACCATCGGCTACCAGGCCACCCACACCGGCAACGCCGCCGCCCCCACCGGCTTCAAGCTCAACGGCGCCAGCTGCAGCTGAGCCCTGATCGCAAGCCCAACGGCCCCGATCGGGCCGGACGGTTCACCGTCCGGCCCGATCGGGCGGACCGGCGCAAGCATCCGTCCGCAGCCCGTTCACCATGATGTTGAGCAGCCGATGCGCGGTTTCGGGCGACTCCGCCGAGGCGATCGAAATGGCGTTGGTGAGCTTGAGCAGATCGCTGACCGTCACGTCGGGGTCGACCGCGCGCTGGGCCCGGCAGTCGTCGAGCAGCAGTTGGGCGGCGGCGTACAGGGCGCGATGGCGTGCTTCCAGGGTCGTGTCCGCCTGATGGGCGCCGAGCAGCACGGCCAGCCCCCGGAATGACGCGGTGAACGCGATCAGCCGGTGGAGCCACTCGACCAGCGCGCCGGCCGGGTCGGCCGGGGACGCCAGCTCGCCGGCGCCGGCGGCGAGCCGCTCCGCCTCGACGTCCAGGACGCAGTGGACCAGGTCGAGCCGGCCGGTGAAATGCCGGTGCAACGTGGCCGAGCCGACCTGCGCCGCGGCGGCGATCTCGTCCAGCGGCACGTCGACACCCTGCTCGGCGAACATCCTGGCCGCGGTCGCAATGATGCGGTCCCGGTTGGCCAGTCCGTCCGACCGTGCGCGTCGCGCCTTGCCCGTCATGATGCCACCTCCTGTCTGCTCCACTCTATCTGGGGGAGTCCCCCGGATAATCTGCTACCCTTCCTCTTATCCGGGGGATGACCCCAGATAAGAGGGGAGGACGACCGTGCCTGGACCCATCGGGCGGTGCGGCCCGGACGGCGCCGGCTTTCTGGCCGGACCGTCGTTCGCGCAGCATCAGACCAGGTTCGCCGAACACTTCGTGCTGGACCGCCGCGACGGCATCCTGACCGTGCGCGTGCATCACGAGGGCGGCGCCGCGCTGTGGTCCCGCGGCCTGCTCAACGCATGGAACCTCCTGCTCGGTGAGATATCGGCCGACCGGGACACCGAGCTCGTCATCATCACCGGCACCGGCGACGCGTGGCTCGCCGGCGTCGACTTCGCGTCCTTCGCCGAGCCGATGCACCGGTGGGCCGGCGAGTCGATCGACGAGCAGTACAACGACGGCGTCAAACTGCTGGAGCGCGTCGTCAACGACCTGGACGTGCCCACCATCGCGGCGATCAACGGACCCGGCCCCAGGCTGGAGCTGCCGCTGCTGTGCGACCTGACCCTCTGCACGCCCGACGTCGTCATCGGCGACGGCAACTTCAGTGCGGGTTCGGCGCCCGGCGACGGCCTGTACCTCGTGCTGCACGAGCTCATCGGCGCGAAGCGCGCCAACCACATGGTCTACACCGGCGAGGGACTGCGCGCCGACCAGGCCCGCGACCTCGGCCTCATCAACGAGGTCGTGCCCCGGCGCGACCTGCTACCGCGGGCCACACGCCTGGCGGAGAACATCATGGCCAAGCCGCGGACCGCCCGGCGGATGACCCACCGGCTGGCGGCACGCGGATGGCAGCGTCGCATGGTCGCCGACCTGAGGCACGCCTACGCCCACCAGCTGCTCACCATGGCCGGCCATCAGGATCGGGCATGAGCGCCTCGCCCGCGGGCGTCCTCCGCGAAGATCGGAGCTGACCGATGACCGCTACGCCGCCGGACATGCCCGCCGGTGACGAGACGTTCGTGGGTTCCGGGCCACTGCGGCTGTGGACGCAGCGGTTCGGTGACCCCGGCGACCCGACCATCCTGTTGGTCATGGGCACGTCGACGCAGGGCATCGGCTGGCCCGACGAGCTGCTGCACGCACTGGTGGGCAGCGGACGGCAGGTGATCCGGTTCGATCACCGCGACACCGGCCGCTCGGACTGCGTGGACTTCGCGGCGAACCCGTACGCCCTGGCCGACCTGGCCGCCGATGCGGCGGCGGTACTGGACGGCCACGGTGTCGACGCCGCACACGTCGTCGGCACCTCGCTGGGCGCGGCGATCGGCCAGTGGCTGGCCGTCCATCGGGCGTCGCGGGTACGCACGCTGACCGCGATGGCGGCCACGCCAATGGGCAACCACGCGGGACCGGCGTGGGCGCGGGCGATGGCGGGCCAACCGGCCGCGGCCGGCGAGCTGCCGCCCCCGACCGCACGGTTCCTCGGCCACGTGACGGCCTCGGCGGCAGCGCCGCGCACCACGCACGACGAGCGCGTCGAGGCCGACGTGCGGACCTGGCGGGTGCTCAACGGCGACGTCCTGCCGTTCGACGAGGCCGCCGCGAGGCGTTTCGTCGAACGCTGCCACGCCCGGGCCGGCAACATCAGCGCCGCCCTGAACCATGACCTCGCGGGCCGGCGCTTCGCCGACGACCGGCGCGCTGCGCTGTCCGCGGTCGCCGCGCCGACGCTCGTCATCCACGGCAGCGCGGATCCGCTGTTCCCGCCGGCCCACGGCGAAGCGCTCGCGGCACAGATCCCCGGCGCGCGGCTCGAGGTGATACCCGGCATGGGCCACCACCCGTTCTTCGCCCCCGGCCTCACACCACGGATCGCCGACTCGATCATCCGCCACACCACCTGAAACGCACCGGGCCGGCGGCGACCGGCCCGCGCAGCGGACGAACCCGAATCGAACGGAGCAACCACATGACGGCCGAGGTGAGCATCGTCGGTGCCGGCCCGGTAGGGCTGCTGCTGGCCGGCGAACTCGCGCTGGCGGGGGTCCGCCCGGTGGTGCTGGAGCAGCTGTCCGAGCGCGGCACCGCATACAAAGCCAACGCCCTGATGGGTCAGGTCGTTCGGTTCCTCGACCATCGCGGGCTGTACCGGTCCTTCGGCGGCTCCGGCGACCGGCCGCGGCCCACGCCCGCGTTCCTGTTCGGTGCCCTGCTGTTCACACCGTCCGGCCTGGCCGACAACCCGCTCTACGGCCTGCAGATCCGCCAGGCGCACCTCGAGACGCTGCTGGAACGGCGGGCCGTCGAGCTCGGCGTCGACCTGCGACGCGGGCACCAGGTGCGGCAGCTGCGGCAGGACGACGAGGGCGTGACCGTGCAGGTACAGGGGCCCGACGGCGGATACGAACTGCGCACCGGCTATCTCGTCGGCTGCGACGGCGCCCGCAGCGGGGTCCGGAAGGCGATCGGTGCCACGTTCGCCGGCTCCACCGACCCCACCGTCGTCTCGCGTGCCGCCCACGTCGCCGTGCCACCATCGTCGATCAGCGTCGAAACCGGCGACGTCGCCCTGCCCAGCGGCGACCGGATCGGGCTGTACACGTGGCACCGCACCGAACGCGGCGCCTACGTCGTGGTCCCGCACGAACCCGGCGTGGTGATGGTGTCGGTGATCGAATGGGACGGGCCGCCGATCACCGACGACATCCCGGTCTCGCTCGACGAGATACGGGCAAGCCTGCGCCGGGTCCTGGGCCAGGACCTGCCGTTCACCGCACCCGAGACCCCGGGACCGCATCTGCTGCGCCGCGGACATCCCGCGAACGTCCGGATCGCCACCTCGCACCGCGTCAACCGGGTGTTCCTCGCCGGCGACGCCGCCCACGTGCACCCCGCCGTCGGCGCCCCCGGACTCAACCTCGGCCTGCAGGACGCCGCCAACCTCGGCTGGAAGCTCGCCGCGCAGGTGCACGGCTGGGCACCACCCGGGCTGCTGGACAGCTACCAGACCGAACGCCGTCCGGCCGCGGAACGGGTCACCATGCACACCCAGGCTCAGCTGGCGCTGATGTCCCCGGGACCCGCGATCACCGCACTGCGTCAGGTCGTCGCCGAACTCCTGGAAACCCCGGCCGTCACCGGGCAGGTCGCACACCTGCTGGCCGGCTCGGACCTCCGGTACCCGATGCACTCCGGCAGCCCACACCCGCTGACCGGCCGGTTCGCGCCCGACCTCGACCTGCGCGCCGGCTCCCGGGACACCCGCCTCGCCGAGCTCACGCACCCGGGCCGGCCGCTGCTGCTGGACCTCACCGGCTCCGGCCACCTCGCCGACCTGACCGGCGCCTGGCGCGACCGCGTGGATCTCGTCACCGCCCAGGCATCGGCACCGCCGGCCGGTGCCCTGCTCGTCCGCCCGGACGGCTACGTCGCGTGGGCCCTCGGCGCCGACGGCGAGGGCCAGCTCCTCGAGGCGCTGGAGACCTGGTTCGGCGGTCCCGCGCCGGCCGGCCACCGCGCCTCCGGTCAGTGCCGGTGCACCGCGTCGGCGTGCCGGGGATCCCCGGGATGCTCGTAGCCGGGCTCGAGACGGACCAGGGCCGCGCACCGCTGCTCGAGCCACCGCGCGAACCGCCGCTCGGAGTCCTCGGCGCCGAGACGAGCGGCGAGCGCGTCGCGCACCACGGCGTAGTCCTGCGGATACCGGTCCCGGTTGCGGTGGAAGTAGGCCTGTGTTTCGGCCTCTTCCGCCGGTACGGGTGGCGCCACACGGTCGCGCAGCGCCCGGGCCACGGGGTGCGCGGCAATCACCGCCGCGACCACCCCGCCGGTGCGCAACGCGTCGGCGAGACGCACCGGCCGCGGCACGCCGTCGCCCGCGGAGAGCCCGAGCAGCGTGGCCTCGTGCTCGACGGCAGCCTCGACGGTGAGCACCTGGACCAGCCAGCGGCGCAGGTTGCGGCCCTCTGCGGTGGCCGGGTGGGGGAGCCGTGTCGCGTAGGGACCGCGGCGCAGCGCGGCGAGCCGGTCCTCGACGGCGGCGACGGTGACCGGCCGCCCCGCCACCCAGGCGGCGATCCCGGCCGCGCCGGGTTCCCCGCCGTGCGGGTGTAGGGGCGTGCCGCCCGGTTCGCGGTGCGAGGGACCGGTCATGCCGTCGGCTCCTCGCTCCGCCGCACCTCGACGGTGATCGGCTCGGTGTAGTGCAGTTCGCCGGCGTGTGCGATCCGGCACAGCGCCCACCACCGGCCAGGACCGTGCCCGGCCGGGACCCGCACCGGCAGCCGCAGCCGGGCGGCGCCGGACAGGTCCACCAGCGCCGACGGCGCCGGGAACAGGTCCCACGTGTGCCACGGGCTGATGAGCTGCACCTCGACGGTGACCGGCCCGGCCGCGTCGGTGCCGAGGTCGAGTGTCACCTCGGCCTCCTGGCCCGGTCGCAGCCGCAGCACCCGGTCCTGCGGGTCGCTCCAGGCGGCGGTCACGGTCTCCGGGCCGGCGGCGTCGACGAGGAGCCGGGCGATGTCCTCGACGCCGTGCTCGGTGCGGGCCCGCAGCCAGTACACCCCGGATCTCGGGGCGTCCGGCGGCCGGACGGTGACCTCCTGGCGGGTGTGACCGCCCGGCGGCAGGTCGTAGGGGAACGCCGTGGGCTCGGCGTGCCAGCCCGGCGGCGCCACCAGCTCGACGGCGCCCACCGCCCGGTCCTGGGTGAGGTCCGAGGACACGGTCGCGGTCACCGTGACCGGCCCGGTCACGGCGCAGACCAGCGGGTCGAGGTGCACCGTCACCGGCAGGTTGCCGGTCGGTGCGGGTCCGCTGTTGTGCAGCCAGTACTTCGCGTACGCGGGTGCCGCCGGTTCGACGGCGGCGGCGATCGGGCCGACCCGGACGGCGGTCTGCGCGATGTCGGCGCCGCCGAGGGACAGCAGCACCGCGCCGTCCCGCACGGGCAGCGTTTCGCCAGGGGCCTCCAGGAGGTTGGTGGCCGTGGCGCCGGTCGCCGGCGTCCACAGCCGCAGCCGCACGTCCGTGGGGCACCCGGCGGCCTCGTACAGCCGGACCGTGACGCTGTCCACCGTGGTGGCGGCGGCACCCGACGCGAGCGGGTTGCCGGTCGGCTTGAGCGCCGTCACGACCACGTCGCCGCCGCCGTCGGAGTCCACCGTCAGGTAACTGCCGGCGGCGGTCGACGTCCCGGCGGCGACGCGGGCGTGCAGCGGGTGGTTGACCTCGTGGCCGTGCCGGACCAGGCCGGTGGCGCGCCAGTCGCCGGCGCCGGCGACGAGCGCCGCGTCGAACGTGTGCGTCCAGTGCTGCTGCTGGAAGGTCGAGCCGTCGGGGGCGGTGCGCTGCGGCGGGTCGATCCAGACCCCGGACGGCCAGCCGGTGCAGGAGCGCAGCAGCGACAGGTGCAGGGCGCCGGTGGTGTCGACCGCGAAGCCGGGCACGCCCCGGTTGACCAGCGCCACGGTCCGGTCGTCGAGGTCAGGGTCGGGCATGCCGGTCATCGGCTGCGTCACCGGTACCACCCCGGTGGCCAGGTCGGCGCACATCGTCCGGACGTCGTCGAGCACGACGAGCACGGGCAGGTCCAGCACGCCGGTCAGGTCGGCGTTGGGCAGCCACACGCCGGTCAGCGCCTTCGCCGCGGGCACCAGCACCCGGGCCCGGCCGTCCACGGCGAGCTGCCGGTCGACCTCGTCGGCGTAGCCGGGGCCGCCGGCGGCGAGGACCGCGGCGGTGAACGAGGTCCGGCCGACGCTGATGCGCAGGTCGGGCAGGTTCGAGTCGACGGCGAGCCGGCCGTACCGGGCCCCGTCCGGCCGGGACGTGGTCGCCGTGACGCCGCGGCGTACCAGCGCGACGGCGAGGTCGCGCGCCGCCGTCCGGTCGGCGTCCTCGGCGACGATCTCGGCGACGCCGAACGCTCGGGTGTGCCGGCGGACGCCGTCGAGGTCGTGGACGTCGATGCGGGCGGTGTTGGAGACCGCGAACCAGTGCTGCGCCGGGTTGTCCAGCGTCCATGGTGCCTGCTCGGTGTCGACGTCGATGAGGCCGAACCCGCGGCCGACGACGGCGTTGCCGACCTCGCTGACGGGCAGCCCGCCCGGGACGTCGGTGGGCCAGCGCAGCCGGACGAGGTGGTCGGCGCCGGTGAAGTCGTCGACGCGGGTGGTCAGCTCGAGCCGGTCACTGCCGTGCCAGAGCGTCAGGGTCTGGGTATGGCGCAGCGGGCCGGTCGCGCCGTTGACGATGATCCGCTCGCCGAGCGGGCCGCGCTCGACCCGGACGCTGTCTGCGCGGCGGTGGGCGGAGGCGTGCGCGGCGGGGCCCTTCGGCAGCAGGTGCCACGGGCCCTCGTGGAAGCGCGGGTGGGCGGCGTACTCGTCGTAGACCAGCAGCTCGTTGCCGACCCGGCCGGGCGGCAGGAGTTCCCGGCCGGTACCCAGGTCGACGAGGCTGGCCACGCAGCCGCCGCGGGCCGGGTCGACGATCACCCGGTACGCGTCGTTCTCGATGATCGGCGGGCCGCTCACCTCGGTCCAGCCCTCGGCCGGTCCGCCGGCGTCGAGCGGCCAGGCCCGGTAGCCCAGCGGGGGGACGTCGGTGGCGCGGAACACGACGTCGGCGGCGGCGACGGTACCGTCGGCATGCCGCTGGACGTGTTCCAGCTGCACCGGCCCGTCGCCGACGCGGACGCCGGCGGTGCCCGGCTCGGGGAACTCGACCCGGACCCGCACGATGTCGGTGCGTGGCCACGCCGAAGGGTTGAACACGACCACGTGCCGGCCCGGCCCGTCGCCGTCCTGCGGGCCGAGCCGGCGCAGTGCCCCGTCGAGCACCGTCGTGGCCAGGTCGTACGCCTCCCGCCAGCCGGTGAGCAGGTCCAGGTACACCTGGTCGGATTCGCTGCCGGTGATGGCGTCGTGGTGCGCGCCGTACACCAGCTGCCGCCACGCCTTGTCGACTGCGGCGTGTGGGAACCCGGCGCCCTGGGTCGCGGCGGCGACGGTGGCGAAGAGCTCGGCGTCGACGAGGGTCGCCTCGATGTGCCGCTGCGCCTGCTTGGTGTCGATGAACGACACGTCCTTGCCGGTGTAGACGGGGTTCATGTCGCGGGTCTGCGGCGACGGGGTGAAGCCGGGTTCGGCGCGGACCGCGGCGAAGAACTCCTTCGGTAGTCCGACGACGAAGCGCGGCGAGACGTACCGGGCGTTCCAGTCCCGGTGGATGTCGGTGACCCACTTCGCCGGTGGTGTGTAGTCGGTGCCGACGGGCAGCAGGATGTTGCGGGTCGCGGCGACCTTCTTCAGCAGCAGGAACAGCTCGTACACGCTGCGCTCGGCACCGGCGAGCGTCGGCTGGGCGTCGATGTGCCAGCCGGCGGAGTAGTGCGCGGGCATGTAGTGGGTCAGCACGCCCCGCCCGGACGGTGAGATCCACTCGAACTCGGCGCTGAACTGCATCGCCGACGGGTCACCCCACCCGTCGCGGGGCTCGTACGTCCACAGCATCGGACCCCACTGGTGGAACGGGCCGCGCGCCCACGACGAGGAGTCCAGGCCCGCGTCGGCGACCAGGCCGGGGAACTGCGGGTCGTGGCCGAACACGTCGAGCTGCCATGCGGTGCGCGGGTCGCCGCCGATGACGTCGCGCTGGAAGCCGATGCCGTGCACCAGGTTGCGGATGGTGGACTCCGCGGAGGTGAGGTTGGTGTTCGGTTCGTTGTAGGTGCCGCCCATCAGCTCCAGCCGGCCGTCGGCGAGCAGGATGCGCAGGTATTCGCGGTCCTCCGGGTGGCTGTCCCAGTACGGCTTGAGGTAGTCCAGTTCGGCGAGCACGAACTTGTAGTCCGGGTCCCGCCGCGCCGTCTCCAGGTGCAGCCGTACCAGGTCGAAGCCCGGGTGCTGGAACGCGGCCCGGAACTCGGTGCCCAGGCGGCCCGTGCGGTCCCACGTCGCCGTGTAGGCCGCCTGGGTGTTCCACCAGACCGGGTCGTAGTGGAAGTGCGGCACCATCCACACCGTCCAGCCGGGCTCGGCCACGACGAGCGTGGCGGCGAAGGGCTCGCCGCCGTCGGCGGTCACCTCGATCGGCACGGCGGTGCCCGGTGCGGCGGTGCACGTGACACCCACCTCCGCCAGGGGTCCGCTGTGCACCTGCGCCGAGCCCGACACGCCGTCGCCGGTGATGTCGAGCCGGCCCGGCCAGCCGTCCACCTCGACGCTGACAACCTGCAGCGGGCCGGCGACGAACAGTTCGGTGCCGGTGACGGCGAGGATGCGCATGTGCCGGGAACCCTTTCAGCCTTGCACCGCGCCGGCGAGGCGGAACGCCCCACCGAGCACTTGGACAGTGCGGAGTAGACCAGGACCACCGGCGTCGTGTACAGGATGGAGATCGCCGCGGGCCGGCTCGCGATCTGCCTGCGCGTCGGCGGCGTGCAACTGGTGACGCCGCGACGACAGGTACCCGAGGCAGCACCGCCGGACTAGGATTGGTCGGTGTATGCCGGTTCTCTGTCCCGGCTGGTGCGACCGACACCCCCGACCCGTAGGTCGGGCATCGCGGTCGCCGCCTTGCTGATCCTGGTCGAGACCCTGCTGGTGTATTCGCTCCGGCCGGTCATGGCACCCTACTTCCCGGGCATGATCTACATCGTCGGCGTGCTGGTCACCTCGATGGTGTGGGGCATGTGGCTCGGGCTGGCCACCTCGGTGGTCAGTACGCTGGCGTTCGTCTTCTTCCACGCTCCGCCCGTCGAGAGTTTCGCCGCCACGGACATCCGGCAGGTCGTCGTGCTGGCGGTCCTGCTCGTTGTCGCGGTGGCCACGAGTGCGGTGGCGGACCTGGCCCGGTCGCGCGCCGCCCAGGCCGAGGAGTCCGATCTCACCGCTGAGATGGCCCGGCTGCTGCTGTACGCCGACAACGTTCCCGCCGTGCTGCCCACCGTCGCACGGTCCATCGCGCGGTCCCTCCAGCTGCCCGACGCCGTGATCCACCTCGCGGCCGTCCCCGGTGACCACCGGCACGTGGCGTTTCCCCTGCACGCCGAGGCCGGCCGGCTCGGGACCCTGGTGGTGCCCGCCGGGTTGCCCGAGTTGACGGCGCGTCGGCTGCGGGAATACGTCGTGCCGACATTGACGTCGCTGCTGCACGCCTGCCAGGAGCGTACGGCGGTGCTGGACTCGCTGGAAACGAGCCGGGAGCGGCTGCGCCAGCTCGCCGCCGAGCAGGCCGCGTTGGGGCGGGTGGCGAAGCTCGTGGCCCGTGGCAGCCCTCCACCCGACGTCTTCCACGCGATCACCACGGAGCTGCACGCGCTGCTGGGTGAATACAGCACGTGGCTGTGTCGCTACGAACCCGACGGCACGGTCTGCATTGTCTCAACCAACCTCACCGGCAAGATCACCGACGGGATCAGCATGTCGATCGAGGGCGAGAACGTTCTGGTCAAGGTGCGGGACACGGGGCGCGCCGCCAGAGTGGACAGCTTCGAGGGCGCGGCCGGCCCTATGGCCGCACGAGCCCGCGAGGTGGGCATCCGCGCTGTGGTCGGGGTGCCGATCATGGTCAACGGGCGGCTTTGGGGCGTGGCAGGTGTGGCGTGGGCCCGACCCGAGCCGCTGCCGCCGGGCACCGAGACGCGCGTAGCGAAGTTCACCGACCTCGCCGCCATCGCCATCGCCAACGCCGACAACCAGGCTCAGCTCGCCGCGTCCCGGGCCCGGCTCGTCGCCGCCGCGGACCAGGCCCGCCAGCGCATCGAGCGCAACCTGCACGACGGCGCGATGCAGCACTTCCTCGCCGTTGCGATGCAGCTCGGTGCCGCGCAGGCCCTCCTGCCGGCTGAGCCGAAGGAGGCCGAGGCGGAACTCTCGCGCGCCCGGTGCGGTCTGAACAGCGCGATGGACGACCTGCGCGAGATCTCACGGGGCATCCATCCAACGCTGCTTGCCTCAAGCGGGTTGCCAACCGCGCTCAAGGCGCTCGCCCGCAGATCCCCGGTGCTGGTCGACCTCGACCTCCACACCGGTCAGCGCATGCCTCCAGTGGTTGAGACGGCCGCGTACTACATCGTTTCCGAGGCGCTGACCAACGCGGCCAAGCACGCCCACGCCACAGTCGTGCACGTGCAGGTGACCACCCGGAACGACGTCCTGCACCTGGCGATCCACGACGACGGCATCGGAGGTGCCGACCCACGCCGTGGCACCGGCCTCACCGGCCTCCGGGACCGCGTCGAGGCGCTCGGCGGACACCTCACCGTCACCAGCCCCACCGGCGGCGGCACCCGGCTGTCGGCCACCATCCCGACCACACCCGTCCCCCTGCACTCCTCCTGAGTCGGCGGACCCCGGCGGTCCCGGATGAGCCGTGTCGACGCCCACGTGGACTCCGTGGCGCCGCGGCGTTCACCGAACCCGCCACCGCCATCTGAGAATCGAACGGCACCCGCCCGAAACGCGCCCTCCATCGGCGAACGCAACCGCGCTCTTGGCAGCGGGAGACAGGCGCCCGTGAATGTCATCGTTTACCTGTACGCCGTCAGGTGACGCAACGAAAATGGCTGCGCCCGCGACCGGCGCGGCGAAAGTGTTACGTGCGGTACTGCCGCGCAGTCGCGTGCGATGACATGAGACTTCCATTCCTGATCGTTTCCTCCACGCTGCTCGATGGAGTTTCGGAATTCATTGTCTTCGCGTGACGGCCGTGACAACATCGGCGCGCACGAATCCCCCGTACGGCATCGCCCGGCGTCGCACCGCGACGTCCGGTGTGCCGTGTCCGTGGAAGGAACCGCACGATGTCCAGACGTAGAGGTTCGCTCGTCGCGGTGGTCGCGGCGGCGCTCGTCGTGGTCGCGGCCGGGTGGCAGGCCAGCGGCCGCGACGCGACCGCGCAGGCGAGTACCAGCGGCACGCTGGCCGCCACCGCCGGATGCGGCAAGGCACCGGCCCTCACCAGCGGCACCCGCTCCATCTCCAGCGGCGGCCAGAACCGGTCGTACATCCTCCGAGTCCCCGACAACTACGACAACAGTCATCCGTACCGGCTGGTCTTCGGACTGCACTGGCTGAACGGCTCCGCCAACGCCGTCGCCTCGGCCGGCTACTACGGACTGCAGCCGTTGTCGAACAACAGCACCATCTTCGTCGCACCCCAGGGCATCGACGCCGGCTGGGCCAACACCGGCGGCCGGGACCTGACGTTCGTCGACGACCTGACCAACCTCATCGAGAACGGCCTGTGCGTGGACACCACCCAGGTGTTCGCGATGGGCTGGAGCTACGGCGGCGCGATGAGCTACGCGCTCGCCTGCGCCAGACCGACCGTCTTCCGCGCGGTCGCCGTACTGTCCGGCGCGAACCTCAGCGGATGCAACGGCGGCACACTGCCCGTCGCCTACCTGGGCATCCACGGCACGCACGACAGCGTCCTCAACATCTCCAACGGACGGTCCCTACGCGACACGTTCGTCAGGAACAACGGATGCACCCCGCAGAACCCGCCCGAACCGGCACTGAACAGCCTCACCCACATCGCCACGAACTACACCGGCTGCCGCGCCGGATACCCGGTGCGCTGGATCGCGTTCGACGGCGACCACACCCCCAGCCCCGTGGACGGCTCCACCAGCCCCAACGACTCCCGAACCTGGACCTCCGGGGAAGCCTGGCGCTTCTTCACACAGTTCGAGAACACCACCCCACC
>NZ_JNYJ01000071.1 GCF_000716715.1 Dactylosporangium aurantiacum
GCACCGACACCGCAGGCAACACCGCGGCCAGCGCCGCCCACTGCGCGTCGGTCAGGTCATGCCGCCTCGTCACCGCTATGGTGTCCACGAGGTCTCCGGGCTTGGTGCTTCTTGGTCGAACCACCAACTACCGGAGACCTCACCAATTCACGACCACCGCCACACCGACAAGCGGCCAGCAATCCACAACCACTTACCAAACACGGCTTAGCGGGTTGCCCTTCATGCTGCTGGCCCCGGCCGCCTTCGCCACGATCTCGTCGGACCGCTGTGCCGGCAGACCGTACGCGTCGAGCCCGGGCACGCCGAGCAGCGAGACCGTCTCGCGGAGCCAGGCCACGCCCGCCTCCACCGTGGCGTCGGGCCGGCCGGTCAGCAGCCGCGCCGCCTCGGCGAACCGGTCCAGCGCCGGATCGGCCGCGTCACGCGAGCGCAGCGCCCGTACGTTGGCCTCGACGACCGGCGCGAGGAGGGCGGCACACGCGGCGCCGTGCGGAATGTCGATCATGCCGCCGATGACGCCGGCGAAGCCGTGCACCGCGCCGAGCTTCGCGTTCGCCAGCGACATCCCGCCCAGCAGGCTGCACAACGCCATGTCGGTGCGCGCCTCGACGTCCGAGCCGTCGGTGTACGCCCGGCGCAGCGCCCGACCGGCCCGGCGCAGCCCTTCCCGGCTGAGGCCGTCGGTGACCGGGTTGGCCAGCGCCGACACGAACGGCTCCAGGCACTGGGTGAGCGCGTCGAGCCCGCTGGCCGCGGTGACCGCGGGCGGGCAGCCCAGCGTCAGCAGCGGGTCCACCAGCGCCACCCGCGGCAGCAGCCCCGCCCCGCGCAGGCTCGCCTTCAGGCCGGCCTCGGGCGCGGCGAGGACCGCGTTGGCGGTGACCTCCGAGCCGGTGCCCGCAGTCGTCGGTACCGCCACGAACGGCACACTCGGCCGGGTGAACGGAGCGCCGCGCCCGACGATCTCCAGGTGGTCGAGCGGGTCGGTGCCGTTGCCGAGCAGGGCGGCCACCGCCTTGCCGAGGTCGAGCACGCTCCCGCCGCCGACGGCCACCACCACGTCGGCGCCGTGCGCCCGGGCGGCCGCGACGGCGTCGCGGGCGTCGTCGACCGTCGGCTCACCGCGCACCGGATGGACGTGGGCCGGTGGCGGCAGCCGGTCGCTCATGCCGTCACCTCCGCTGCGCTGCGGCGCCGGCCTGAGCTCCACCCTGAGCTGCTGATTCGCAGCCCTCCGCTGCGCTGCGGGCCGCTCATGCCGCCACGCTGGCCCAGCCGTCGACACCGGCGGGGAAGACCGGCGTGAAGCGCACCGAGGTCCGGGGCCGGGCCATCATCGCCTCGACGGTGTCGCGCCAGGTGGCGTAGTGGGTGGTCGCCTTGTGCGCGGCCGGCGCGTCCGCGTCGCGGTAGACCTCCACCAGCACGACGTGCGCCGGGTCGGCAAGGTCCTGCACCACGTCGAAACGCACGACCCCCGGCTCCCGCACCGAGGCGCGCGCGTTGGCAAGGGTGGCTTCGAGGAACTCGGCGACCAGCTCCGGCCGCACCTGGACGTCCACTTGAACAACAAGCATGCCTCATCGTCCTACACGACCCCGCCGGCGGACGCGGCGTCTCCCAGAATGCTGCCGGCCATGTCGAGGGCGGCCGGTCGGCTCCGACCACCCGGTGACAGGTTCACAAGAAACGAGGACTCCCCATGCACCAGGTCACGTCCAGCCGGCGGCGGTCACCGCGCGGCACCCGTCCGCCCGCGGCCGGTAGGCGGCCTCGCCGCAGGCCCGATCCGCGCCTGGCGTTGGCGCTGCTGTCCCTGCCGTCGCTGCTGATCGCGATCGACATCAGCGTCTTGAGCGTCGCCCTGCCCAGAATGGCCGCTGAGCTGCACCCGTCGCCGGCGCAGCTGCTGTGGATGAACGACATCTACGGGTTCATGGTCGGCGGCACCATGATCACGATGGGGGCGGTCGGCGACCGTATCGGCCGCCGGCGCCTGATCACCATCTGCGCCGCGGTCTTCGCGATCGCATCCGCCGTCGCGGCCTTCTCCACCGCCCCCTGGATGATCATCGTGACCAGGGCCGTCATGGGCGTTGCCGGCGCCGCGATCATGCCGGCCTCGCTGGCGTTGATCGGTCAGCTGTTCCCCGATCCCAAGCGCAGCGTGTCCGCCGTGGGTGCATACATGACCTGTTTCCTGACCGGGATGGCCGTCGCGCCACTGATCGGCGGGCTGATGATCGAACACTATTGGTGGGGTTCGGTGTTCCTGCTCGGCGTCCCGGTGATGCTGCTGACGCTGCTCGCCGCGCCGCGACTGCTGCCGGAGTACCGCACGCCCACCGCCGGCCGGATCGATCTGCGCAGCGCCGTGCTGTGCCTGGCGTCGATCCTTCTGGTCGTCGCCGCCCTCAAGATGCTGGTGAACGACGGCTGGTCGTTGGCGGCGCTCGGCGCGGGCACCGCCGGCGTCGGGCTGGGCGTCCTGTTCGTGCGGCGTCAGCTCACCCTCGAAGACCCGCTGGTCGACCTGTCGCTGCTGCGCCGGCCGGGCGTTGCCCGGGTGATGTGGGTGCTGTTCCTGACCGCCCTGGTGATGGGCGGGACCTCGATCTTCTCCGCCTTCTACCTGCAGTCCGCGCGGGGGCTCTCGCCGCTGCGCGCGGCGCTGTGCCTGCTGCCGTCGATGCTCGCGATGATCGCGGCGGCGAACGTCGGCCCGTGGCTGGGCCGCCGGGTCCGGCCCTCCCGGGTCATCCTGGGCAGCCTGCTGGTGATGGCCGCGGGCTTCGTGGCGTACGCCGTGATCCCGCCGGGGCCGTCCGGCATCGCCGCGGTGATCTGCGGCAGCGTGCTGTCCACCGGGGGCATCGGGGCGGCTTTCCCGTTCCTGATGAACGACGTCATGTCCCACGCGCCCCAGGAACGGGCCGGGTCGGCCGCGTCGTTCGCCCAGACCGCGAATGAGATCGGCATCGCGACCGGACTCGTCGTGCTCGGCAGCATAGGCACCGTCGTCTACCGCCGGCGGCTGGCGGTGCACACCGGCCACGCCGACAGCTCGTGGGTCGACGGCTTCCGGCTGGCGAACGACCGCCACGATCCGGTCCTCCTGCACCACGTCCAGGATGCCTTTGTCGAGGGCTTCCGCGCGGTCGGCGGCTTCGGTCTGCTGGTGATGGCCGTCGTCCTGCTCCTGCGGTTGTACCGGAGCCGCCCCGTGCCCGGCCGACCCGCCGGCACGGCAGCGGAGGCCGGCACCTGACTCACGCGTGGGAGAGCAGCGCCTCCGCGCCGCCGGCCAGGGCCTGGCGCAGCGTCCGCGGTGTGGTGCGGTCGGCGGCCCGGGCGGCACGGCGGGACCGTGCCGCCCGGGCGGGTCGGCGGGACGGTTACGGCAGGTCGCTCGGCCGCAGCACGCGGTCGATGCCGTGGGCGATCTGCCGGTTGCCCTTGTTGATGTCGAAGCGCACGACGCGGGGGTCGCGGTCGCTGGTGTCGGCGTCGACCAGGCGGATGCGGCAGGACCGGCCTTCGACGTCGACCGTGATGGACGGGCCGAGCGCGGTGGTCAGGGCCGCGCCGTCGGAACGCAGGGCGGTGCGGGCGTCGATGGTGGCGCCGGGCACGACGTGGTACAGCAGCACGGCCTCGACGGTGTCGACGCCGAGGCCGGCGACGGTGGTGAACGCCTGCTGCTCCGACGGTAGCCGGCGGGCGTGGGTGACGTCCTGGGCGAGACGTTCGAACGCCCGGTCGTTGGGCACGAACGCGGTGAGCGCCACCGACCCGTCGGTGAGCACCTTCACCGGTGACTGCGGTTTGGCCTGCAGGACGGTCAGCACCGCCTTGGTGAGGATGTCGTAGTCGGCGCCGTTGCGGTCCAGGCCGCTCGTATCGGCGGTGAGGACCGCGGCGAGGGAACGCGTGCCGGACGGTGTCGTGGACGTGCTGGCTGCGGCGGGCGTGGCGACGGCAGTGACCGCGAGCGCGGTGACCGCCGTGCCGACCGCGGCCCGGCGGGCGAGTCGTGCGGGGTGCATCGGCGAGACCTTTCCTCGAACGAGCGGATGTCGATGACGGCCGTCACGTCTTGTACTTCGCCGGTGCGGCCCCGCTTGGATGCAGCGGCCGGCGACGCGGGCACGTGGCTCGTCCGGGCGGGTGGTCAGCCGGTGTTGGCCAGGGTGATGTCGCCGCCGTAGTGGGCGAGGACCCGGCGGTCCATGACGCGCCGCCACAAGGGTGGGACGAGGGCCACCACGACCATGGTCGCGTAGCCGGCGGGCAGCTGCGGCGAGACGTCGAAGGTCCGCAGCACCTGGTACCGGCGCAACGGGTTGGCGTGGTGGTCGCTGTGCCGCTGCAGCTGGAAGAGGAACACGTTCGTGACGAGCCGGTCGCTGTTCCAGCTGTGCCGCGGGTCGACGCGCTCGTACCGGCCCGCGGCGGTGCGCTGCCGGCGAAGGCCGTAGTGCTCCAGGTAGTTGACGACTTCCAGCAGGGTGAAGCCGACGACCGCCTGGGCCGCGACGAACGGCAGTACGGCAGGACCGAACGCGACGACCAGGACCGCCGTCAGTGCCACGGTCATGCCCCAGGCGTTGAGCACCCCGTTGCGGGGCGTCCACGGGTGCTGGCCGCGCAGGCGCAGGCGGGAGGACTCCAGTCGCCAGGCCGAACGCAGGCTGCCCAGGACCGTGCGCGGCCAGAAGCGCCAGAAGCTCTCCCCGAGCCGGGCGCTCGCCGGGTCCTCCGGGGTGGCCACACGGACGTGGTGGCCCCGGTTGTGCTCGACGAAGAAGTGGCCGTACGCCGACGGCGCCAGCGCGATCTTCGACAGCCAGCGCTCCACCGTCTCGCGCTTGTGACCCAGCTCGTGCGCGGTGTTGATCGCGATGCCGTTGACGATGCCGATCGTGAGCACCAGCCCCACCGCGGCGACGACGTCGACACCGCGGCTCCAGATCCAGCAGCCGGCCACCAGCGCGGCGTACTGCGCCGGCAGGTACAGGTAGGTGATCCAGCGGTAGTACGGCGATGCCTGCAGCACCGGCACGAGCTCCTCCGGCGGGTTGAGCCGGTCGTCGCCGACGAGCAGGTCGATCGCGGGGATGCCGACGAACACCACGGCCGGGGTCAGCCACCACGCCCAGCCGCTGCCGGCGCCGGCCGCCAGGGCGAGGGCGGCGAACGGCAGGAGCGGCACGACCAGGGCAAGCGGCCACAAGGGGCGGCGGGTGTCTCGCCAGGCGAGCTGACGGGTATCCATGCATCGAGGGTTTACAAAGAAGGTGTAGTTGTCAAGAGTCTCGACACTGTGGTGGTTAGTGTCTACCTTCGATCGATGACGACACCCCGCTCGCCACCGTCTTCGTCCAGATCCTCGGTCGCGTCGCTGGTTGTCCGCGGCGACACGGTGTCGTAACGGCGTTGTGCGTCTTGCGCCGTACGCTGCCGCGCCATGCAGTGGGAACTGTTCGGGTTCGGACTGGTGTTCGTCGTGGTGGGCGTCGCCCTCGCCACGAACGCCGGCGGGATCGTCACGAGGTGCGTCACGGTACCCCCGGACCTGGCCGCCTCGGTGAGCCGGTTCCGGCCGGCGTCCGCCGACCGGGAGCGCGACGCGGTCCGCACCGCGCGGCTGATCGGCATCCTGGCGGCCGTCGCGGGGCTCGGGATGACCGTGAGCGTGCTGTGGCGTTGAGCGTCCCCGCGGTCGACGGCGACGGCGGCGGCTACCTCGACCGGCTCTGCACCGACGTCGACCACGACGGCGACTACGACCGCGTCGACGCCATCCACGCCCCGCATCCCGAGATGACCCACTACACCGACCACTACACCAACGGCGCGCACTGCAACGGCTGAGCCACCCGTGGCGTGCTGACGCCGTGTCGCGCCCAGCACCACGCGCCGTGGCACCGGCGCCCGGTAGGGTGTCCGCGGGGCGGCGGTGAGCGGGAGGGCGGGCGTGGTGCTGATCCGGCGTGCGGTGCTCATCGGCATTCCGCGGTTCGGCGACGCCACGCCGCCCTGGGACCCGCTGCCGTTCGCGGCGCAGCGGGTCGACGACCTGGCGGAGGCGCTGCGGCGGTTCGGCTACGACTGCCGGATCCCGGCGGCCGGCACGATGGTCGGACCGGCGATGCGCCAGGCGGTCCTCGACGCCGCCAGCGGACTCGGCCGCGACGACCTGCTGATCGTCCACGTGCTCAGCCACGGCGAGCCCACCGAGGAGGGCCGGCTCGTGGTGATCGACGCCGCCGGCCAGGTCGACCGGGACAACAACGACGTCAACGACTGGCTGCGGGTGTTCACCGAGAACCATGCCCTGCCCTCGACGCTGTTCCTGATCGACTGCTGCTATGCCGGGAGCGCCGTACGGCAGCACTGGCAGCTGACCCGCCGCCCGACCCGCGGACGCGCCTGGGGTCTCGCCGCGTGCGGGGAGTCGGACCTCGCCTTCGACGGCCGCTTCACCCAGGCCGTCGTGAACGTGCTGCACAGATTCGCCACCAGCGAGGCCGTCGCGGGCACGCAATCCGATCATGTCCAGCTCAACACCGTGGCCCCCGAGATCAGCCGCGAGCTGCGGTGCCTCGTCGACGCCGGCGTCAAACAGGAGCAGCTGGTGCACGGCAGCCTGCTCGACCTGGCCCAGGATCCACCGTCGCTACCGTTCTTCCCCAACCCGCATCATCGCCCCGCCGGTGCGGTGCCGCAGCCGGTGCGCGGCGCGGGCGCCGCCCAGGTCGACGTCGACGAGGGCATGGATCCGCGGCACTTCATCCGCGCGGCCAGCGGCCTCGGTGGCCCGGCGGCGGACGACGCCGGGTGTTTCCGCGGCCGTACGACCGAACTCGTCACGCTCACCGAGTGGTTCGCCGGGCATGACACCGCGCGGGTCCGGGTGGTGACCGGAAGCGCCGGAGCCGGGAAGTCGGCGATCATCGGCATGCTGGTGTGCGCCGCACATCCGGCACTGCGACAGGCCACGCGGCACGTCTGGAGCCGCGCGGACGGGATGCCGCAGGCGCACCCCCGGCTGGCCGCGGTGCACGCCCGGCAGCGGTCCCTGCCGGAGGTCGTCGCCTCGGTCGCCCGCCAGCTCGGCCACCGCGGTCCCGGCCACGACCTGCGGACCGCCCGGGAGCTGCTGGCGGCGCTGCGGGAGGCCGAGGATCCGCCCGTCGTGGTCATCGACGCCCTGGACGAGGCGGTCGGCCACGAGGAACTCCTCAACGGTCTCGTGCTGCCCCTCGCCACCGCGGACCGGGCGGACGGCCGCCCCGTCTGCAGGCTGCTGGTCGGGATGCGCAAGTGGCCCGAGTTCGCGCCCCTGACCGAGCTGGCCGCCACGGTCGACCTCGACGACGTCGACACCACCCGCCTGCGCCGCGACCTCGAGGACTACGTCAGCGACCTGCTGCGCAGGCACGAGCCGTACGACGACGAGCGGTACGTCGCGGCCCGGCAGCGCTTCGCGCGCGCCGTCGCGGGGCGCCTGACCGGCGAGGCGCACCGGGCGAACCCGGACCGGTGGGGCGAGTTCCTGATCGCCGGACTGTACGCCAACCATTTCCTCGCCTCGCCCGCACCGGTCGACGACCAGGCCGAGGCGGCCCGCATCGGTGAAGCCGTGCCGCATGCGCTGCCGGACGTCTTCGAGCTGGACCTTGCCGGCCGGCCCGGCGCCCCGCAGCTGCGCGCCGTGCTGGCGGCCCTCTCCTACGCCCACGGCGACGGGATGCCCGCGCTGACCCTGCGCCAGGCGACGGCGGCGTTCAGCGGCACCGACAGTCCGCTGGACTGGCCGGTGGTCGCCGCGGCGCTGGACGAGGGCAGCTTCTACCTGCGGCGGTCCGCGGACACCGACGGCACGCCGCTGTTCCGCCTGTTCCACCAGGGCCTCGCGGATCATCTCCAGCGGCACCCGGTGGCCGCCGGGTCCGCCGAGCCCCCCGAAGCCGGTGCCACGCGGATGCTCCGGGCGATGCTCAACCCGTTGGGCATGGCGCCCGGCGGGCGACGGTGGGACACCGCCGAGCCGTACCTGCTGCGGCATGCCGCGGCGCTGGCGTCCTCGCCCGCGCTGCACGACGACCTGGAGTTCCTGGTCCACGCCGACCCCGACGACTGCACCGGCGTCCCCGTCACCTGGCTGAGCCGCGACCGCTGGACGTCGGCCGCCGCCCGGCCGGACCGCCGCCGCCAGTTGCTCGCGCTGGAGGCGGCCGGCAACGACCGACCGGACGCGGCGCGCTCGCTGTGCCGCCCGCCGGGCCGGCCGCCCCTGGCCTGGCAGCCGATCTGGCGCAGCGCCGCAGCCACGACCGTCCGGCACATCGAGGAACTCAGGATGTGCGTGCTGGGTCACCGCGACGGCCGCGTCGAGGTGCGCGACTGGTCAGGCCGGAGCCGGCCGGGGACGGACATCTTGCGCGCCCAGCCGTCGAAGCGGGACGGCGGCGCCGCCCGGTTCGTGCTGCGGGAGCGCCCACTGCTCGCCGGTGCCGCCGCCGGTGACGCCGAGCAACTCGTCGTGCGGGAGGACGGCCCGGACGGGCAGGAGCTGCTGCGGTTCCCGCTCGACGCGCCGATCGTCGGCGTCACCGCCAGCGCCGCCGGGCACCTGGCGGTCATGACCGGTGCCGGCGTGGTCTTCTTCGAGCAGGCACTCGCACCGCCGGCCGCCCGCCGCGCCGTCGCGGTGAAGGTCTTCCTCGGCGGCGGCTTCGGGGCCGGCAAGACCACCGCCGTGGGCGCCGTCTCCGAGGTCACGCCGGTGGTCACCGAGGCGATGATGACGGTGATGAGCGTCGGTGTCGACGACATCAGCCTCCTGCCGCACAAGACGACCACGACGGCCGTGCTGGACCACGGCCGGATCACGCTGGCCGAGGACGTCACCGTGTACGTCTTCGGCGCGGGCGGCCAACCGCGCAAATGGCCGATGTGGGACGACCTCGTCCGCGGCAGTGCCGGCGCCGTGGCCCTCGTCGACACGCGACGCATCGAGGACGCCTTCCCGACCGTCGACTATCTCGAGCGCGTCGGTGTGCCGTTCGTCGTCGCCATCAACTGTTTCGACGGCGTCGAGCACCATACCGTCGACGAGGTCCGGGCGGCGCTGGACCTGCCACCCGGGACCCCGGTCGTCGCGTGCGACGCGCGCTACCGGGCCTCGGTGCTGGACGTGTTGACCTGCCTGCTCGAGCACGTACTGCGGCCGGCCTCCGATCAGCGGGCCGCCCCGACCCACGGCGCCACGGTCCGCGCGGTGACAGGACACGCCAGGTAGCGGACCACGCGGTGGAAGTCGAAGGCGTTGATCGACGCCTCGAGGTCCGCGTCGACGCCGTGGAAGCGCCGCGCCAACAGCCGCGGCACCGCCACGAGGTCCCCGTGGTCGGCGATGTTGACCCAGCGGCGGACGCCGGCCGGCCGGGCCCCGAAGCCCGCGGCAGGTGACGGGTCGAGCCGGTCGAACACCACGTCCGGCATGCCGAGCGGCGACCCCAGCGTCACCAGCAGCTCGACCGGCGGCAGGCCACCGGCCGCGAGGGCCTCGTACGCGACGACCGAGCCGAGCGAGTGCGCGATCACCACCGCCGGCCGGTGCTGCGCGATCACCCGCCGTACCTCGTCGCGCACCGCCGCCCGGACCTCGTCGTCGCCGAAATACCTGGCGACCTCCGCGCAGTACCGCGTCACGAACCAGGCGACCATCCGGTGGTCCAACCCGAACCTGCGGGCGATCCAGTCCAGCACGTACCGCGCGGGCAGCGTCGAGCGTCCCTGGCTCTGCTCGGCCGGCATGCCCAGCGCCCGCGCCCACTGCTCCAGCACCACGGCGGCGCCGGGTGCCGCCTCCACCGTCGAGGACCCCTGCGCGATCTCCCCGCGCAGCCGCTCCGCGTAGTACGCCACCCGGACGGCCGGCTGCCGGTCCGGGCCGAGCCCGCACGACAACGCCTCCGTCCACGTCTTGCTCAGCGCCTCGGCGGCATCGTCGCCGGTCCGCTCGTCGTCGTGGTTGCCGATCCCGTGCACGCCGACGATCGCCGCCCGCCCGTCACCCATGAATGCCGTCCCATGCCATGCCACAAGGGTCCGTGCCCGCACCCCACCGCGGATCGGTACGCCTACCCGGTCCCGTCTGAGTATCCCGGCTCAACGTCGGCCACCGCCCCGGGCAATCTGAAGAACGACCACTCCGGCCGGTGCGTCGGCATCGCCAACGGGGTCGCCGGCATCTGGGACCGCGCCACCGACACCGACCAGTGGTGGCACCAGGGCGAGTGCCACCCGACCTACACGTCGTACCGGGGCCCGTCCGCGGTGTGGCCCGGGAGCGGCAGCTGGCGCCCGCCCAACCGGCGCACGACGACGCCGCGCAGCCGGTCGGTCCCGACCGAGCCGTAGTGCCGGGAGTCCCGGCTGGCTTCGGTGTTGTCGCCGAGCAGGACGAGCCGCCCGGCCGGCACCCGGCCGGCGGGCGGCCGCTCGTGCGGCGGCAGGAACGGCGGCGCCGGCTCGCCCGGTGCGGCGGCGACCCGCTTGACCACCAGACCGCCGGCGGGGACGCCGCCCGGGCGGCACGGACGTGGCTCGTCGACCACGACGACGTCGCCGGTGCGGACCGCCGCCGCGCCCGTGCGGCGCACCAGCACCCGGTCCCCGGTGCGCAGCGTCGGCAGCATGCTCGCCCCTTTGACGGTGACGACCATCAGCCGCCGGCGGACCACGAGGACGGCGACCGCGAGCAGGCAGACCGCGCCGGCGGCGGCCAGGACCGCGCTCACGCGACCTGCTCCGGCAGCGCCGTACGGTAGCCGGACGCCTGCAGGTGGAACAGGCGGGCGTACGCGTCGTCGCGCGCCAGCAGTTCGTCGTGGGTGCCGCGCTCGGCGATCCGCCCGTCGGCGAGCACGACGATGAGGTCCGCCTCGCGCAGCACCCCCAGGCGGTGCGAGATCAACAGGCTGGCCCGGCCCTGCCGGTGTTCGCGCAACCGGGTGTGCACCTCGTGCTCGGCCTCCGCGTCCAGCGCCGAGCTCGGCTCGTCCAGCACGAGCAGGTCCGGCTGCTCCAGCAGCAGCCCCCGCGCGATCGCCAGCCGCTGCCACTGCCCTCCCGACAGCACCACGCCGGTGCTCGGGTCCGCCCGGTCGTCCTCGGAGAAGAACAGCCGGGTGAGCAGGGTGTCGTAGCCGTTGGGCAGCCGGTCGAGCACGTCGTGCACGCCGGCCCGCCGGGCGGCGGCCTCGATCCTGCCGGGGTGCTCCAGCGCGGTCAGGTCGCCGATGGCGATGTTCTCCCGGGCGGTCAGGTCGTACGGGACGGCGTCCTGGAAGACGGCCCGGATCCGCCGCCGCAGCTGCGCCGGGTCGAGGTCGCGCAGGTCCACCCCGTCCCACAGCACCGCGCCGCGGGTCGGGTCGTACAGCCGGCACAACAGCTTGACCAGGGTCGTCTTGCCGGCGCCGTTGAGCCCCACCACCGCGGTGCAGCCGTCGGCCGGCAGCACGAGGTCGACGCCGCGCAGCACCCACGGCTGGTCGGGGGCGTAGCGGAACCACACGTCGCGGAACTCGACCCCGCGCCGCAGCGGCGCGACCGGCAGCGGCGTGCGGCGGACCGGCAGGTCGGGCCCGGCGTCGACGACCCGCACGTAGTGCTCGAACAGCAGCGCGGCCTGGTGCACCGCGACGATCTCGGTGACCAGCCCGGCCAGCGCCGCCTGCACCGAACCGACCGCGGCGACGACCAGCGCCACGTCGCCGATGGTCAACGCCCCGGCCGCGGCCGCCCGCACCGTCCACAACAGCAGCGCACCCGCCACGGCGGCGCCGAGCACGGCCAGCCCGCCCTGCAGGACCAGCTCGCGGCGGTCGATGCGGCGGTGCGCGCCGTCGATGGTGCGGATCTCGGCGAGCATCCGCCGCCACAGGTACGGACCGGCGCCGAAGAGCCGCAGCTCCTTGGCCGCCTGCGGGCTGGTCAGCAGCGTCGAGTAGAACATCTCGCGCCGCTCGGCCTGCCCGACCTCGGCGACGACGGCGGCCCGCCGCCGGCTCAGCGCGATCTCCGCGGCAAGCGCCGGCGCCGCGGACAGCAGCACCGCGGCGGTCACCCCCGGCCCCAGCACCAGCAGGGCCCCGGCGAACCCGACGACGGTCAGCAGCGACCGCAGCACGCCGAGACCACCGTCGACGACCATCCCCGGGCTGTTCACGCCGCTGGCGCGGGCGATCTGCAGCCGGTCGAGGAAGGCGGGGTCCTCGAAGCGCCGCAGCCCGACGAAGCGGTCCACCGACGCGTAGAGGTGCTCCACAGCCAGGAGGTTCACCCGCCGGTCGGACTCGGCCCGCACGTACCGCACGGCGGGCGGCACGACCGCCGCGGCGACGCCGGCACCGGCGAGCGCGACGGTCAACCCGACCATGTCCAGCCACCGTACCGGCCCCGCCAGCCGGTCGATGACGAGCTTGCCCAGCCAGGCGACGGCCAGCGGCGCGAGCCCGCCGAGCACCGACAACGCCAGGTACCCGGCGATGTGCGCGGCGGCGGCGTGCCGCGCCAGGGTCAGCGCCCGCCCGATCACTCGCGGCGACACCGGTCAGCCCGCGGCCGGCTGGGCCGCCGTGTCGTGCTCGGCGACGGCGCCGAGCAGGAAGTTCGACGCCGCGACGACACCGTCCTCGACCAGAATGAACCCGGGGAAGCCGGTCACCCCGAACGCCCGCTGGACCTGACCCTGGTCGGGCTCCGTCACCACGCGGGCCACCGCGCGCAACTGCCGCACCACCTCCGCGGTCTCCTCCGCCGTGCCGACGACCACCGCCAGGACGCCGTCGCGTCCCCCGGGACGGGTCCGGGCGTGCTCGACGAAGGCGGGCAACTGCTCCTTGCACGGCAGGCAGTGCGGGGAGAAGAAGCCGACCAGCGGCCGGGAGCCGAGCGTGGTGGAGCTGACCGCCACCCCGTCGACGTCGGTGGTGATGAACTGGTCGAGTGGTGTGCCGGCCGGGTACGCCACGTCGTTGTCGGGCATGACGGGCGCGCCACCGCCGGCGCGCAGCGCCGCCAGCTCCGCGGTCTGCTCGCGCAGCCGGCGGACGATCCCGAACGTGAGCAGCAGGTTGACCGCGGCCACCAGGCCGACCAGGACCAGGGCCGCAGAGACGTACGCCATCGGATCTCCTTCAGGGGTGGTGAGGCGGCGCGAACAGCGCCGTGATCTGGTCCAGCTCGGTCACCAGCAGGCCGGCCACGGCGCCGGCGAGCAGCGCGACGACCGAGCCCGCCAGCGGCAGCCCGCCCGCCGGCAGCAGCAGCCCGGCCAGCGCCGCCGCGACGAGCACGACGTTGCGCACGAGGTGCCGGCGGGACAGCGGGGCGGTCGAGGCGCCGAAGCACCGGCACGGCACCGCGGTGCCACGCGCCAGCACCACCGCGACACCGGCGGTGAGCACGGCGAGCAGCACCGCCGCCAGCGCGAACCCGGCGCTGCGCGAGGGCGGGGCCACCAGCGCCACCGCCGTGACCGCCTCGGCCGCGGCGACCCCGGACGCGACGGGCCGGGCCGCGGCGCCGGGGACCAGGCGCATCGCGGCGAGCGTCGCGGCGAAGGCACGCAGGGCCTGCCCGCTGCGCAGCTTGCTCGCCGAGGAGGCGAGCAAGACCACGGCGAGCAGGCCCTGACATGCCGGGACCAGGTAGGCCACTCAGCAGCCGGCCCCGACGTTCTTGCAGGGGCCGTAGTAGACCGAGCCGTCGTCGTAGAGGCACACGGTCCGCTTGTAGAGGTAGATCCCCTTGCAGTAGCAGGTGTTCTCCCGGCAGACCGTGGTCGCCTGGGCGGTGGCCTTCGGCGCGACCAGGCCGACCAAGCGGTCCGCGAGGGCGTTCATCGTACGGGTCATCGGTTCCTCCTGTAGCGATCGGCCGCGGTAGCGGCGCGTGCACCCATCAAAACGTGTACATAGATGAGCGACCAGGATCTTGAACCAGACGTTCTACCGGACGTTTGCGTATCATGGTCCGGTACGTCACGGGGAGGTCGACAGCGTTGTCGGACGAGTTCGCGATGCTGCTGCGGCGGCATCGGCTCCACTGTCAGCTCACCCAGGAGGAGCTCGCCGAGCGGGCCGGGATCAGCGCCCGCTCCGTCGGTGAGATGGAGCGCGGCCGCGGGCGAAGCCCACGACCACGCACCGTCGACCAGCTGGCGGCGGCGCTGGAGCTCACCGCGACGGCACGCGACGAGTTCACCGCGGCGGGCCGCGCGCTGTTCTGGGTGAACCGGCCGGGCAGGTCCCGCACGAGCAACCCGCTGCGGCTGACGATGCCCACCGCCGCCGTGCCGCGACAGCTCCCGGCCGACCTGCCCGACTTCGTCGCCCGCCATGACGAGACCGCGCTGATCTGCCGGGTCCTCGACCCGGACTCCCGCAACGCGCGGCTCGTCGCGGTCTCCGGACCGGCGGGCGTGGGCAAGACCGCGCTCGCGGTGCACGCCGGTCACCGGCTGGCCGCACGGTTCCCCGACGGGCAGGTCTACGCGGCGCTGCGCGGCCCGACCGGCCGGCCGGTCGACCCCGCGGAGGTCCTGGCCCAGCTGCTGCGGGCGCTCGGCGCGGACAGCTCCGCCCTGCCGGCCGGCGCCGGCGCCCGCGCCGGACTGCTGCGCAGCTGGCTGGCGGACCGCAGGGTGCTGATCGTCCTCGACGACGCCGACGGTCACCGGCAGGTCGAGCCGTTCATGCCGACCGACTCCACCGCCGTGCTGGTGACCAGCCGCCTGCCGCTGACCGGCCTGTCCGGCGTCACCGCCGTGGACCTGCGGCCACTGCCGACCGCCGCCGGCGTGGACCTGCTCTGCCGGGTCGCCGGCACGCAACGGGTGCGGTCGGAGCCGGCGGCCGCCTGCGAACTCGTCACGATCTGCGGCGGGCTGCCGCTCGCGGTACGCATCGCGGCGGCACGGCTGGCCGCCCGGCCGCACTGGACGGTCACGACCCTCAGCGAACGGCTCGCCGACGAGCGGCACCGGCTCGACGAGCTGCGCCACGGCGACCTCGCCGTCCGGCCCGGCCTGCAACTGGCCTACGAAGGGCTGTCACCGGCGGCGGCCACGGCGTTCGCGCTGCTCGGCGCGCTGGACGTGCCGACGTTTCCGGGATGGGCCGTCGCCGCGCTGCTGGGCACCGCACCGGACGCCGGCGCCGCCGCGCTCGACGAGCTGCTCGACGCCCGCCTGCTCGACGACCTCGGCCCCGACCAGGCCGGGCAGCGACGCTACGGGTTCCACCAGATCACCCGGCTGTACGCGCGGGAACGCCGGGCCCTGGAGGTCGACCCTCAGCAGTGGTCGGCGGCGCTGGAGCGGGCGGCCCTGGGCTGGCTCGCCCTCGCCAGGCACGCTCAGGACCGGTTGCGCTGCGAGCGGTTCCACCTCGACGACCGCAGCCACCCGGCGGTGGTCCCCGACCCGGCCGCCAGGGCCGCCGCCGGCCGGGCGGTCGAGTGGTTCGAGGCCGAACGTGCGGCACTGGCGGCGATCGTGTCCGGATGTGCCGAGGCGGGACTGGCCGCCGCCGCGCACGGCATCGCCGGGACCAGCGCCGACTTCTACGAGCTGCGCGGCTACTACGACGACTGGCACCGTGCCGTGCGGGCGGCGCTGGACTGCTGCCGCCGGACCGGTGACCGCCGCCGCGAATCCGCGATGCTGCGTGGGCTCGGCGCCTGCCTGGTCGAGCTCAACGACCCGGACGAGGCGCTGTCGACGCTGCGGGACGCGCGGACCCTGGCCGAGGCGCTCGGCGACCGTGCCGGGGCGGCGATGGTCGGCAAGGACATCGGCTTCGTGCTCAGCCTGACCGGCCGGCTCGCCGAGGCCGAGACCGAGCTGCGTGCCGCCGTCGAGGACCTCGACCAGGTGGGCCGGCGCCAGACCAAGGCCATGGCGCTCACCAGCCTCGGGTTCGTGCTGCGGCAGCAGGGCGCCACCGGCGAGGCCGTCCGGACCATCCAGGCCGCACGGGACATCGCCAGGTCGTGCCGGGACCCGTTCACCGAGGCGTACTGCGCCCGCGGCCTCGCCGGCGCGCTGCTCGCCGACGGGCGCACCCGGCAGGCACAACGGGCGGCCGGCGAGGCGGCCGAGCTGTTCGCGCGGATCGGCGATCCGATCGGTGCCGCGCAGAGCCTGCGGGTGCTGGGTGAGTCACTCGCCCAGGAGCCGGACCGGGCGGCGGAGGCGGAGGAGGCGCTGGACGCGGCCGCGACGATGTTCCGTGACCGGAGGAACTCGTGGGGGCTCGCGCTGACCGAGCTGACACTGGGGGAGATCGGCGTGCGCCGCGGCGCCGACGACGCCGTCGAGCGGCTCGAGCGGACCTTGCGGTACTGGACCGAGGAGCAGGTGCCCGCCCTGCAGGCGCGCACCCTCGTGGCGCTCGCCGGCGCGGCGGAGCGGGCGGCGGACCCCTCCGCGCGGCAGCTGCTGATGGACGCGTACCGGCTGTACGAGAAGCTCGGCATGCCGGCCGCCGCGGAACTCGCCGACCGGCTCGCTCGCCCCGGAGAGGACGCGACAGCGGGGTGAGGCCGCCGGCCGGGTCCGCTGACGCCCGTCAGCGGACCCGGCGCGGCGGCCTCACCCCGGGTGTCAGCCGGCGATCGCGGTGCGCCAGGCGGCCTGGCTCGCCGTGTCCCGCAGCCGGTGATCGCCCAGCGTGCCGATGGAGTCGAAGTACAGCATGCCGACGATGTCGTTCGCCCGGGCCCATGCCGCCGCGTCGGCGAGGAACGCCGGGCGGTTGGACGCCTTGTTGTAGCCGAGCTCGCCGATACCGTACGGCTTGCCGACGCCGCGGCTGGCCGCCAGCGACGGCCGCTGCGCCTGGTGCGCGGCCATGAGCTGGTCGTTGGTGGCGTTGGTGTCCGTCTCGTTGAACCCGTACACGTCCCACCACAGCTCCGACACGCGCGGGTTGTACCAGCCGGTCCAGTCGCGTCCCGAGCCGGCGGCCAGGCTCCAGTCCGACAGGATGAGCGTCGGGATGAGGTTCGCGTGGTTCGGGTGTGCCTGGACCAGGTCGATGAACGCGTCCCACGCCGCGCGGTAGGCGGTCTGGGCGCCGGCGGTGGTGAAGTTGTCCTCGGGTTCGTGGTAGTAGCTGACCCGGGTCGGCTTGGTGAAGCACGACAGCCACGCGTTCAGGGTCGCGTCGTACGTCCCGGCGGACACGTCGGCGGGCGCGGCCTTCCACGAGATGAGCACCGGACGGGTCTGCGCGTTGCGGTCGTTCGCGCAACTGGTGCTCGGCAGGCCGCTGTAGAACAGCCGCAGCATGCCCGGCGCGTACGCCGCGTCCTGCCGCGCCAGCGCCTCGTCGAAGGTCTCGGCCCTGGTGCACACGTTCTGCGCGTCGCAGGTGCAGCCGCCGGTCCCCGGCGTGCAGGCCACCCGGCTCGAACCGTCGACGTTGGCGCCCAGGACGGTGTCGGCGCCCGTGGTCACCTCGAGGGAGTTCGTCGTCTTGCCGGCCAACGTGGTCGATGTCGGCGAGCTGAACCACACGCACCGGTACCCGTACGTGGTGTTGGGCGCGCCGTCGCGGGTGAACGTCAGCCGCTGCGTGGCGGTGCCCGAGATCGCCGTACGGGTGGTGTCCACGGCCGTCGGGGTGATCACGGGGACGTTCCAGGACCGCCCGGCGACGTAGACCGTGGCGCCGCCGGGGTTGATGTCGCAGGTGAACGTGAACTCGGAGCCGTGCACCGTGGCGGGGCTCACCGTGCCGGCCGACGCCGCGTGCGCGACCCCGGCGTCGAGGCCGACGAGCCCGAGGGCCAGCACGAGCAGCAGCACGGTGCGTCTGGCAAGTGATCGCATGTTGTCTCCATCCAGCTGAGGCGAAAGGGGGCGGGCTGCCCGGCGGGGGGAAAACGCCGGGCAGCCCGCCGTCTGGGGGACCGCGTCAGACGATGCGGTCGAAGGCGCTGAAGTTGGTGCCGATCTGCTCGCCGGTGCCGGAGGCGAAGCCGGAGCCGTCACCGCGGTACAGGTGCAGGGAGACGAACCCGCCGCTGCCGTTGCCGCGGTACAGGTGCAGGTTCTTGGTCGACCGACCTGCTCGCCGGTGCCGGAGGCGAAGCCGGAGCCGTCACCGCGGTACAGGTGCAGGTTCTTCGTGGTCGCGTTGCGCACCAGCAGGTCGGCCTTGCCGTCGCCGGAGAAGTCGCCGATGCCGATGAACTGGTCGAAGGCGCTGAAGTTGGTGCCGACCTGCTCGCCGGTGCCGGAGGCGAACCCGCCGCTGCCGTTGCCGCGGTACAGGTGCAGGTTCTTGGTGCTGGCGTTGCGGACCATCAGGTCGGCGTTGCCGTCGCCGGAGAAGTCCCCGACGCTGATGAACTGGTCGAAGGCGCTGAAGTTGTTGCCGATGTTCTCCCCGGTGCCGGAGGCGAAGCCGGAGCCGTCGCCGCGGTACAGGTGGACGTCCTTGGTCGTCGCGTTGCGGGCCAGCAGGTCGGCGTAGCCGTCACCGTCGAAGTCGCGGCTGATCATGCGCTGGGTCCACCACGTCGTCTGCTTGCGCGCCCCGGCCCAGCTGAAGCTGAAGTGGATGTGGTCGGTGTGCGGGCTCTCGCCGCTGTAGCTGTGCCAGATCGAGGGGGTGTCGTACGCCTTCCACATCTGGTTGTTCCAGATCATGTACATGATGCCGAGCCGGCGGGCGTTGGCGTACCGGTTGCCGCGGGAGTCGGTGGCCAGCAGCCAGTTGATGAGGTCCTGGGCGTCGGCCCGCTGGGCGCTGTCGTAATAGTTGAAGTGGTAGTCCAGCGCCCGGCCCTCCTTGTGCTCGCTCGTGCCGCCGGTACCGCAGTCCCGCACGATGCCCCAGGTGTGGCTGCCGTACTCGGCGTTGAGCATGTTCTTGAACGCCGTGACACCGGGCTTGGCGGTCGGGTCGCAGGTGTCCTGGCCGTCATAGGCGGCGAGCGGCTCGATGTACGGGCCGAACTGCGGGGTCGCCGGCGCCGCGGCGGCCGGTGCGGCCTGGACGGTCACGCCGGCGAGGGCGAGACCCAGGCCGAGCAGGCTACCCGCGATCCTGCGGGCGAGACGGTTGGTTCGCATGCTGGTGCGCTCCTTGACAGAGGGAAGGGTGGGGGCCGCGTCAGACGATGCGGTCGAAGGCGCTGAAGTTGGTGCCGATCTGCTCGCCGGTGCCGGAGGCGAAGCCGGAGCCGTCACCGCGGTACAGGTGCAGGTCGCCCGCGCCGATGAGCATGTCGAAGGCGCTGAAGTTGGTGCCGATCTGCTCGCCGGTGCCGGAGACGAACCCGCCGCTGCCGTTGCCGCGGTACAGGTGCAGGTTCTTGGTCGATCGTACCGACCTGCTCGCCGGTGCCGGACGCGAAGCCGGAGCCGTCACCGCGGTACAGGTGCAGGTTCTTCGTGGTCGCGTTGCGCACGAGCAGGTCGGCCTTGCCGTCGCCGGAGAAGTCGCCGATGCCGACGAACCGGTCGAAGGCGCTGAAGTTCGTGCCGATCTGCTCGCCGGTGCCGGAGGCGAAGCCGCCGCTGCCGTTGCCCCGGTAGAGGTGCAGGTTCTTCGTGGCGGCGTTGCGCACCATCAGGTCGGCGTTGCCGTCGTTGCTGAAGTCACCGACGCTGATGAACTCGTCGAAGGCGCTGAAGTTGTTGCCGATGTTCTCCCCGGTGCCGGAGGCGAAGCCGGAGCCGTCGCCGCGGTACAGGTGGACGTCCTTCGTGGTGGCGTTGCGGGCCAGCAGGTCCGCGTGACCGTCACCGTTGAAGTCACGCGCGACGCCGCTGCCCCACAGGGCGGTGACGATCGTGCGGGCGTCACCGACCCGCAGCGCGTACTTGTCCGGGAAGTCCGAGACCTGCACCGCCTGGCAGATCTCGCCGATCGGCGCGCTCAGCCAGCTGTTGTTCGGGTACAGGCGCACCATCTTGTCCAGGAACGCGTTGGTCGCCCAGGCCGGGTCGAGCCGCTGCGACACGGACCCCCAGGACGCCCGCTGCTGGAACAGCCCCAGGCTGTCGTGGTCGACGGTCTCCGAGACGTTCTGGATCGTCGTCTCCACGATCGTCGTGGTGATCGCGATGACGGCGGCCCGCTCGGCCATGCCGCGGTGCTCGACCGCGCTGACCACCGCCCGGGCGCAGGACACCCGGTAGGCGGTCATGTAGCCGCGCATGCTGCCGGTCAGGGTGCTGTTCAGGCGGGTCGCCAGCGCGCCGTCCTCGGCGGTGGGGCCGCCACTGACACACGGTGCGACGCTCCAGGCGGCGGCGGGATCGGCCGCCACCGCCACCGAGCCCGCGGCGAGCAACGCCACCAGGCCCGTTCTCACGAGTAGCTGCAATCTCATGGCGGCGAGCCTGCGGGCCCGTCCTGGCGTCGAACTGGATCGCGACGACGCGTATGAAATCCGTATCGGACCCGCCGGGCGGCCGACGAGGTGGACGGAATGACCCGCACCACCTCGTCGTCGCTCACCTGTGCCGGTGCCCGGCTACGCCCGGGCGGTGACCTGGTCGACCGTGTTGCTGGTGTACAGCAGGGATCCGCCGGACTGGGCGCTCCACCACTTGACTCTGGCCCGGTACGACGTGTCCGGCTGCAGCCCGCTCCGGTCGCAGGTGACCGTTTCCGGGTTGCCGGCCAGGTACCGGCGTGGTCCCTCGACGAACTCGGAGCCGCCGATGGTGCGCCAGGAGGCGCAGGAGACCCAGCCGGCCTGCTGCGCCGGATCCACCCTGGTCGACCACTGGATCGACGTCGACGTCGCCGCCGCCGGGCCGGCGGTCGTGGTCATCACCGGTGTGCCGGCGAACAGCGTGCCGGTCACCGCCTCCCGCCACGCCTGGATGCTGGCGGTGTCGCCGATCAGGTCGTCCTCCGGCCAGCCCACCGCGTCGAAGTACGTGACGAAGCGGGCGTCCGCCGTGCCACGCATCCACCGTGCGATGTCCCGCAGCATCGCCGGGCGGTTCGCGTGGTCCTGCACGCCGAGCTCGGCGACCGCGTAGGGCTTGCCCTGGGACCGGGCGACCTCGAGCGCGGGGCGCTTGGCGTTGTGCGACGCCATGGTCTCCGAGTTCGCCTCGTCGAAGTTGTACACGTCCCACGCCATCACGTCGACGTAGGCCGGGCCGGGGTAGTAGTCACGCCAGTTCCGCCCGCTCTTCGGATCCACCGTCCAGTCCATCAGGATCGTGGTGGCGAACAGGCGCGGGTTGCCCGCCTGGTCGGCGAGGCCGGCGATGCGCTGCCACGCGGCCCGGTAGGACGCCGCGGTGAACGCCCCGTCGCGGATGTCGTCCTCGGGCTCGTGGTAGAAGCACCAGAAGATGTCCCGGTCGCGGGGCGCGTTCGCGAACCACGAGCGGAGGTAGGCGTCCGCCGTGCCGGCCAGCACGGTGTCGGCGTCGTACTTGAAGGACACCACCGTGGCCCGACCGGGTGTGGCGAGCTTCGTGTCGGTCCACGCGGCCGGGGCGCCCGGATAGAAGACCCGCAGGACCGGCAGCGTGCCGTACCGGCCGTCGGCGGCCGCCAGCGCCTGGGTGAACGTCTGCCCGGACGGCTGGTAGACCGACGCCCCGAAGAGCGTGGGCGTGCTGGCGTGTGCCGGTGCCTGGAGACCGACCAGGACCGTGACGACGGCGGCTATCACCGCGACGACCCGCCTCATGAGATGGTGCCGGGTTGGGCGGACAGCAGGATCTGGGTCCAGCCGCCGGCGTCGACGGTCTTGGCGGCGCTGATGTCGTCGCCGTCGCCGTCGTAGGGGTTGGCGTCGACGTAGTGCAGCATCGAGCCGTCGGGTTTGTGGGCGAGGTAGACGCCGCCGCCGGGTGAGACGATCTGGTCGAAGACCTGCCAGGTGGTGGCGCGCAGGGTGGAGCCGGTCCAGTCGCCGACGCCGTCGATGCGGTAGGACAGCAGCCGTCCGTCGGTGTGGTTGCCCAGGATCCAGTCGGGTCCGGTGGTGGTGAGGGTCTTCTGGGAGAAGCCGGACTGCTGGATGGTGACCCAGCCGGTGATGTCGTCGAGGTCGGGTTTGGCGGCGTTGACGGTGTAGCGGCGCAGGGTGGTGCCGGCGATGCCGTAGAGGTGACCGCTGCCGTCGTAGGCGAGTCTGGTCAGTGTCCAGCCGCTGCTGGCCAGCAGGATCGGCGGTTCGAACACCAGCGAGGTGTTGTTGGTGATGACGTCGACGCGGTAGAGCTGACCGGTCGCGGTGGTGAACAGGATGGTGTTGAAGTTGAGCACGGCCATGGCCGCCGGGGTGAGGCCGAGGGTCGCGGAGGACACGACCGCGCCGTGGGTGCGGACACCGGCCGCGTTGACCACGGTGAATGTCAGCCGGCCGTCGTCGAGCACCCCGTAGATGTTGCCGCTGCCCTTCGGATCATCGATGATCTTGCGGTACCGGTAGGCGCGGTACTCCGACGTGGGGTGGCCCGACAGGGTCGCCCAGCTGAACGACGCGCCGGTCACCTTCTCCACCGGGGTGTGCCCGAAGCTGTAGTACCAGAACCGCGTCTTCGCGGTGTTCTCCCAGCCGCCGAACAGGATCGCGTGGTACGGGTAGCCGCTCTCGCTGTCCGTGGTGTCGTTGAGCAGGTCTCCCGGCTCCAACGCGGCGCGGCTGATCGGATCGGCGTAGTTGTCCAGCGTCTGCGTGTTGGGATCGGCGCCCAGGTGCCATGCCATCCCGACGAAGCCGGAGCAGTCCCGGCGGTACTGCCGGGAGCGCGAAACGTCCCAGGTGTAGTCCGACATGCTGTACGTCAGGTCCGAGTCGTAGCGGCGGCTGTACCAGTCGCCCGCGCGCATGAGCACCTCGGAGCGGCTGATGGATCCGCCGACCGAGGAGGCCGCCGCGGCCGGCGTCGGCGCGGCGACGGCGGAGAACGCCGCGCCGGTCACACCGATGCAGGCAGCGGCGAGCAGACCGAGCGCCCGGACGGCGGCTCGTCGGGTGCGATGTCGAGGCAAGGTTCCTCCCGTGGTCTCGTGTTGCTGACACGGGAAGCCTGAACCGCGGTACTGGGCCGGAACTGGATCGTCACGACGCGTACGACACCCGTGGTGACCACCGACCCGGTCAGCTCGCGGAGGCCACCCGGGCGGCCCGATCGAGCCGGCGGGCCACCGCGGCCGCGGCGGGCGAACCGATCGCCGTGTAGTGCTCGAACGCCTGCTCCAGCAGCGTCCGGGCGTCGCCACCCCGCCGCTCCTCGGCGTCGGCCAGCGCGACCAGCGCCCGCGCCAGCAGCGCCGGCACCGCCTCGTCGGACCAGAACCGCAACGAGGCACGCAGCACCTCGACGGCCTCGCCGGTGCCGCGCCGCACCAGCAGCTCACCGAGGCTCAGCTCGGTCAGCGCGAGTCCCCACCGGTACCCGTGCCCACGAAACAGCGTCGCCGCGCCGCGCAGGAGCCGTTCCGCCTCGCCGTGGTGCGCCGGGTCGTCGGCGAGCGCCTCGCCGAGCGCCCGCAGGCTCTGCCCCGCCCCGATCGGATCGCCGATGCCGGTGTACAGCTCCGCCGCCCGCCGCGCCCAGTGGGCCGCCTCGTCGCGCAGACCGGCGGACAGCAGCGCGCCGGCGAGCCCGCGGCCCGCGTACGCCTGGACGAACCGGTTGCGCTGCGCCTCGCCGAGCGCCTGCGCCGCCCGGGCGATCCGCACCGCCTCGCCGGACTCGCCGCGCTGGCGCAGCACGAAGGCAAGGCTGGTCAGCGCCAGCGCGCGGCTGTCCTGCCGACCGATCCGGTCCAGCTCCTCCTCGGCGGTGCGCAGCATCCACTCCGCCTCGTCCAGCCGGCCGAGGAGGCCCAGCACGAAGCCGATCTCCTTGCCCGCCATCGCGGCCGACGGGTGCGCACCCAGCTCGTGCGCGAGCTGCCGGACGGTGCGGAACTGCTCCAGCGCGGCCTCGAGGTCGTCGAGCTCCAGCAGGGTGATGCCGAAGGACCGCCGCATCGCGATCTCACCTGGGCGGTCGCCGGCGCGGCGGCACGCGGCCAGCGCCGCCCGGCTCATGCGTTGCCAGTCGGTGTAGTAGCCGCGCAGCTCGAAGAAGTCGGCGGCGCTGCCGATCAGGGCACAGGCCACGGCGTGGCTGCCCGTGTCGGCGCAGGACAGGGCGAGGGCGGTGAGCGCCTCCCGTTCGGCCTCGAACCAGTCGACCGGCTGCCGGGTGGCGACCGAGGCGACCCGGTCCTCGACGGGCACCGCCTGGGTCCGCGGTTCGTCGAGGTACAGCCGCTCGCACTGCAGGCCGTCGCGTGCCTGGCGGGCGAGCCCCAACCAGGCCCCGGCGGCTCGCGTGACGACCGCCGCCGGGTCGGCGTCACCGGTCCCGGCGGCCTCATGGCACTCCAGTGCGAACAGGCGGGTCAGGTCGTGGAACCGGTACCGCAACTGCCCGGCCCGGTCGACGCCGACCTCGTCGAGCAGGCGGGCGTCGAGCAGCTCACGCAGCACGCCGGCGCCGGTCGCGGCCGGGGCGTCGAGCAGCGCCGCCACCACCCACTCCGGGAACGTGGCGACGGGCAGCGTGCCCAGCAGCGCGAACGCCCGAGCGGCCGGTGCGCTGAGCGTCTGGTACCCCAGCCGCAGGCTCGGCCGGACGGCGAGGTCACCGTGGCGCAGCTCCTCCAGCCGCTGCCGCTCGTCGCCGAGCCGGTCGGCCAGCAGCCGCACCGTCCAGCGGGGGTGCGCGGCCAGCCGGGCGGCGGCGACGCGGACCGCCAGCGGCAACCCGCCGCAGGCCTTCGCCACGTCGGCCGCGCCGCCGGGGTCGGTCGCGACCCGGGCCGGGCCGGCGATGTGGGCGAACAACCGCAGCGCCACCGCCTCGTCCAACGGTGCCAGGTCGACCACCGTGACCCCGGGCAGCCCGGTGAGCGGCAACCGGCCGGTGATGACGACGGCGTTCCCGCCGCCGGGCAGCAGCGCGGCCACCTGCTCGTGCCCGGACGCGTCGTCGAGGACGACCAGGACGCGCCGGTCGGCGAGCTGTTCGCGCAGCAGCGCCGCCCGGGCGTCGGCCCCGGCCGGCAGCGCCGCGCTGTTCAGGCCCAGCGCCCGCAGCAGCTGCGCCAGCGCGTCGCCCGGGTCGACCGGCCGGCTCGTGACGCCGTGCAGCGGCAGGTACAGCTGACCGTCCGGAAATTGCGGCGCGAGCCGGTGGGCGACGTGCAGCGCGAGCGCGGTCTTGCCGATGCCGGCCGGTCCGGCCAGCGCCACCACGTGCGGCGCCGGTCCGTGCGGCCCGAGCCGTTCGACGATCGCCCGCAGCTCGGCGTCGCGGCCGACGAAGTCGCCCACGTCGACCGGCAGCTGCCGCGGCACCGGCCGCGGTACCGGCCGCGACAGGTCCGCCGCGGCGGCCCCGTCGGCCACCGGCGGCCGGTCGGGTGCGGTCGCGCGCTGCAGCCGGAGCAGACCGTCCGCGGCGGCCAGGAACGCCATCAGGTGCTCGTCGGTCAGGTCCAGCGCGCCGGCCAGCTGTTCGGCGGTGTACCGGCGGGGCACGCGCCCGCCACGCTCGATGCTGCGGATCGACCGTTCGCTCACCGCGGACCGCTCGGCGAGGGCCGCCTGGGTCAGGCCGAGCCGGCGGCGGTACCCGCGCAGCAGCGACGCGAAGCCGTCATGGGTCATCGGGTTTCTCCTTCGTCGTCGCGGCGGTGCACGGACGGACACGGACGGACACGGACGGACACGGGCGGGCGCCGGCAGGCACGGACGGCGGCACCGGCCGGTGCAATGACCGGTGCAATGACCGGTCGACGTCCTTGCCGAAAACGGTCGATGTGCGGTAGACCTGCGAGCCCCGGTCCCGGTTGCACGGTCACGGTGCCGGAGCCCGCCCGCCGGCGGTGCGCGTATACACCAGCGCGTCCCCGAAGAACAATGGCTGTCTATTCAGCAACCGGCCGCTACAGTCGATGCTTCAACATGACAGCCAAGTGATGGGTTAACAGCTACTGCCGTTTCGGTCGTCAATAATGCTCACTAGTCGTCTACAGTTGTCACTCGTGAACTTGAAGGAATGGGCAGCTGCCACTGGTATCTCGTATGCGACGGCCCGTCGGCGTTACGAGTCCGGGACGCTGCCCGTTCCGGCGTACCGGCTTGGTCGTCTGATCATGGTTGGTGAACCGTTGACCGGCACGACGGCCGGGGTCGGGCAGACGGTGGTGTATGCCCGTGTGTCGTCGGCCGATCAGCAGGACGACCTGGACCGGCAGGTCGCACGGGTGACTGTGTGGGCCACCGGTCAGCGCCTCGCGGTGGACCGTGTCGTGACCGAGGTCGGTTCCGCGCTGAACGGGCACCGCAAGGAGTTCCTCGCCCTGCTGCGCGACCCGGCTGTGTCGACGATCGTGGTGGAGCGTCGGGACCGGTTCGCCCGCTTCGGCGCCGAGTACGTTGAAGCCGCGCTCTGCGCGCAGGGCCGCCGCCTGCTCGTGGTCGACCCGGCCGAGGAGGCCGCGGTCGATGACGACCTGGTCGGCGACGTGACCGAGATCCTGACGTCATTGTGCGCCCGGCGCTACGGTCGCCGCGCTGCCGCGAACCGTGCCCGCCGCGCGGTGGAGGCCGCGACTGGAGATTCGGCGTGAAGACGATGCAGGCGTACCGGTTCGCGCTCGACCTCACTGCCGGTCAGGAGTGCGACGTGCTCGCGCATGCCGGGGCCGCCCGGGTCGCGCACAACTGGGCACTCGCGAAGGTCAAGGCGATCATGGACCAGCGGGCCGCGGAACGCTCCTACGGCCTGCCGGACGAGCTGCTGACGCCGTCGCTGTCCTGGTCGCTCGCGGGTCTGCGTAAGGCGTGGAACGCCGCCAAGCCCGACGTCGCGCCGTGGTGGGCCGAGGTGTCGAAGGAGGCGTTCAACACCGGTCTCGACGCACTCGCCCGCGGGTTGAAGAACTGGGCCGACTCTCGCAAGGGCACACGAGCCGGGCGCCCGGTCGGCTTCCCGCGGTTCAAGTCCCGCCGCCGCACCACCCCGTCGGTGCGGTTCACCACCGGCGCGATCCGGGTCGAGCCCGACCGAATGCACGTCGTGCTGCCGCGCCTGGGCCGGTTGAAGCTGCACGAGTCCGCCCGCAAACTCGCCCGCCGCCTGGACAACGGCACGGCACGGATCATGTCCGCGACGGTGCGCCGTGACGGCGGACGCTGGCACGTCTCGTTCACCGTCGAGGTCGAGCGGGCCGAACGCGTACCGGCCCGGCCGGACACGGTGGTCGGTGTCGACGTCGGGATCAAGCACCTCGCGGTGCTGTCCACCGCAGAGCTGGTCGACAACCCGCGTCACCTGGTGGCCGCGCAGCAGCGCATGCGGGCACTGGGCCGGGCGCTGTCACGCAAGATCGGCCCCGACCGGCGCACCGGCCGGCGGGCGTCGAAGCGGTGGCAACGGGCAGCGGCCCGCATCGGCCGGGCGCACGCCCGAGTGGCGAACCTGCGCCGCGACGGCCTGCACAAGCTCACCACCCGGCTCGCCACCACGTACGGCACGGTCGTGGTCGAAGACCTCAACGTCACCGGCATGCTCGCCAACCGGCGACTGGCCCGGCACATCGCCGATGCCGGCTTCGCCGAGATCCGCCGCCAGCTGGCGTACAAGACCGGGTGGAACGGCGGACGGCTGCTGACCGCTGACCGCTGGTATCCGTCCTCGAAGACCTGCTCGGGCTGCGGCGCGGTGAAAACCAAGCTCGCCCTGCACGAGCGTCAGTTCGTCTGCGAGGTGTGCGGTCTCGTCCTCGACCGGGACCGCAACGCCGCCCTGAACCTGGCCGCCCTCGCGGCTGAGTTCGACACCGCCGGGAGTGGCCCGGCGGCAGCACGTGGAGCCGACCGCAAGACCCGCGTACGCGGGCAGGTGGCCGAGAAGCGTGAACCCGGCACGACACCAGTCGGTCAGACCGGGACCGTCCTACCGCAAGGCAGGACTATCGATCGTGTGCTCACCAAAGCACACTGAAAGGTAACGGAACACTTGACCGAGCCAACGATGTCGCATGTGGACTTCGCCGCGCTGCTCGGCCGGTACCGTCGGCACGCGGCACTCACGCAGCGGGAGCTCGCCGTCAAGGCCGGGCTCGGCCCGACCGCCGTGCGCGACTTCGAGCAGCGCCGCAGCCGGCACCCGCGCATCCGGTCGGTCCGTGCCATCGCGGCCGCCCTGGGCCTGCCGCCCGACGAGGCGGACGCGCTGGAACGTGTCGCACAGGCCGGCGCGGCGCCCCGGCGCACCGTCAGGGCCGGCGAAGGGCGGCCCCACGCCGGCGCGGCGCTGTCCGCCGGTGCTCCGCTGTCCGTCGGGGTGCTCGGGCCGCTGCTGGTGCGCCGTGGCGCCGAGCGCATCGACCTGGGCGCGGGCCGGCACCGGGTGGTCCTGGCCCGGTTCGCCCTGGCGCCGGGCTCGGCCGTCGACCCGTATGAGCTGGTCGAGCTGCTGTGGGGAGCGCAGCCGCCACCGTCGTCCGGGAACCTGCTGCACGGCGTGGTCAGCCAGCTGCGGCGCAGCCTGCAACGGCACCGCACCGAGGAGCTGGTGCGGCTGCAGCCCGGCGGCTACCGGCTCGACGTGGCCGCGGACCTGGTGGACGTCGCCGCCTTCCGTGCGATCACCGCCCGTGCCCGCGCCGGCGCCGACGACACCGGGGTGGCGCTGACCCTGCTGGGGGAGGCACTGGATCTCTGGCGGGGTGAGCCGGCCGCCGACGTACCCGAGCTGCACGAGTCACCGCTGGTGCGCGCCCTGGTCGAGGAGCGCATCGCCGCGACGCTGCGGTACGCCGACGCCGGCGCGCAGGCGGGCCGGTGGAGCAGCGTTCTGGCCCGCGTCGACAGCGTGGCCGCCCACCACCCGTTGCACGAGCCGCTGCACGCCCGGCTCGCGATCGCGCTGGCCGCCACCGGCCGGCAGGCCGACGCCCTGCACACGCTGCAGCGCATCCGCGACCGGCTCGGCGAGGAGCTCGGCATCGACCCCGGCCCGGAGATCACCGCCGCCCACCGGACCGTGCTGCGGCAGGAGTGGCGCCGCCCCGCGAACGTCCACCCACCGGCCGCCGACGCCTTCGTCGGCAGGGCGCGTGAGCTGGCGCAGGCGGTGCGGCTGGTGCGCCGGCCGGCGGTCGTCGTCCTGACCGGTCCGGTCGGGGCCGGCACGTCCGCGCTGCTGCTGCGCGTCGCCGCGGCCGTCCAGGACGACTTCCCGGACGGCGTCGCGCACGTCGACCTCCGGCCGGCCGGCGACGCGGCGCTGACCGCGGCGCAGGCCCTCACCTGCGCGTTACGGGCGCTCGGCGCGGACCCCGCCGGTGCCCCCGCCGAGCAGGAAGCGCAGTACCGGCGACTGCTCACGCACCGGCGGGTGCTCGTGCTGCTGGACAACGTCCGGGAGGCGGCGCAGGTACGTCCGCTGCTGCCGGCCGAGGGCCGCGGCACCGTGCTCATCAGCAGCCGCCGGCGCCTGGGGGAGCTGCCCGGCGCGACCGCCGTCGCCGTCGGCCCGCTCGCGCCCGCCGAGTCGCTGCGACTGCTCGCCGCCGTTGCCGGCCCGGCCTGGTCAGCGGTGCCGCGGGCGGGCGCCGAGGCGCTCGCCGCCGCGTGCGGGCACCTGCCGCTGGCGCTGCGCGGCGCGGCGAACCGGATCGCCGGGCGCACCGCACCGACCGTCGGCGCCCTCGTCGACCGGCTGACCGACCCTGACCGCCTCCTCGACGCGCTCAGCGACCAGGACCCGATCGCCGCGCACCTGCGGCCGGACACGGCCGACCTGCCGGCCGGCGGGGCGCTGGCGTTCCGGATGCTCGCGCTCGTCCCCGGGCCCGCCTTCGGCCTGGACGCCGCCGCCGCGACGCTCGACGTGGACCGGCCCGCGGCCGAGGAGCACCTCGCCGTGCTCGTCGACGCCAGCCTCGTGGACTGTGCGCCCGAGGGCCGCTACCGCTACGGGGCGCTGGTCCGCCGGCATGCCAGGCGCCTCGGCGCCCGCACGGACGCCACCACCGCCCGCGCCGCCGCCGTCGAGCGGTTCTACGGCTGGCTGCTGCGCCAGCTCGCCGTCGCGGTGTACCTCACCTGCCCGGACGCCGTACGGCTGCCCGCCGACCTGCCGACCGTCACGCCGTTCGCCGACGCCGGCGCCGCCCTCGGCTGGCTCGACGGCGAGCTGCCGCACATCGTCGAGGCGGTCACCGAGGCCGGCGCGCTGGGCGTACCGGCGGCGGCGTGGCGTCTCACGGATCAGCTGCGCGGGTACTTCCAGCTGCGCGAGCACCCGCAGCCCCGGTTGACGACCGCCCTCGCCGGCCACGCCGCGGCGCGCGCCACCGGGGACCCCCTCGGCCTCGCCGCCGCCCATCAGTGCTTGGGCGACGCTCTGCGGTCGACCGGCCGGCCCGGGGAAGCGCTCGACAGCTACCTGACGGGCGCCCGGCACGCCGCCGACGCCGGCTGGGTCCAGGGCGAGGCGAACCTGTGGCGCGGCGCCGCGACGGTGCAGGCCCACCTCGGCCGGCCCGCGGCCGCGGAGGCGTCGCTGCAGACGGCACTGCGGCTCAGCGACCGGTACCAGCTCACCCGGCTGCGCGCGCTGATCGTCGCCGACCGCGGCGCGCTGTCACCGACCCCCGCCGCACGCTGACGTCCAGCCGCTCCGGCCGATGGGGCCGTGCTCAGGCGGCCGCGAGCGCGAGCGTGAGACAGAAGCCGAGCAGTGCGGCTCCCTGGAGGGCCGCGCGCAGATTGATGATCGAGTCCCACCGTTGCTGGAGCCGGCGGGCCCCGGGCGGCACGTGGCCCGCGGTGGCCGCCTCGATGAAGACCTTGTTGATCGGCAGCGAGATCCGGTTGAACAGGACCAGCCACACCAGCAGCAGGAGCAGGGCGACCCCGGCCGTGGCGCCCGCGGCCGGGCGGCCGGTGAGGAACGCGGTGAGGGTGGTCGCGGCGCCGGCCACCACGCTGAGGATGCCGGGCACGGGCATCCGGGCGTTGCCGTACTGGTGGGAGAGGCCGACGACGCGGGTCATGGTGGCGTCGTCGAGCGCGGCGTACGTCGGGCGCATGACCAGTGCGCCGAGCGTGTCGGTGCCGAAGATGACGGCCGTGGCCAGGGCGGCGGTGGCGGCGAGGGCGTCGAGCAGAACGATCACGATGACTCCTGGAATCTAGCGTTGCTAGAAAGCTAGCACTGCTAGCATGGAATTGTGAAGGCACCATCGAATGCGCAGCTGGCCCGTGCCGGCCGCCGGGACCGGATCGTCGCCGCGGCCCGGGAGATCGCGGAGGTCGACGGCTGGCCGGCGGTCACCGTGCGGCGGCTCGCCGACACGATCGGCTTCAGCCAGCCGGTGCTCTACGGACACTTCCCCGACGGCCGGGACGGCATCATCCGGGCGGTGGCGCTGGCCGGCTTCGCCCGGCTCGCCGAGCGCATGACCCCCGCCGGCGACCGGGGCGACCTGCGCGGGCTCTGCGCGGCGTACCTGGACTTCGCCCGTTCGCAGCCGGCGACGTACGAGGCGATGTTCGCACTGCCGACCGACCTGGAATTCGCCCGGCCGACCACGCCCGAGCCGTTGCGCGCCGGATTCAACGCGCTGCTGTCCGTCATGGGCGACGAGACCCGGGCGGAGGTGCTGTGGAGCGCGCTGCACGGCCTGGCCGACCTGGCCCGCCACGGCCGGCTGCGGCCGGACCACGAGCAGGCCCGGGTCGACCTGCTGATCGAGCTGCTGCGCCGCGACCGTCCGCACTGACGGCTCGCGGGCCGGCCCATCGACGGCGGCCGGCCGTCCACAGCCTGGCTGCCCACGCGACCTGCCGCTCCTGCGCGGTGGACCGGCGTCTCGGAAGGTCAGTGCGCCGGCCAGCCGGTGTAGCCCTCGGCGAGGTAGCGGCGGCCGGCCTCGGAGGCGACGAGGGCGGCCAGCTCGCCCTCCTGGCGGCGCAGGTCGAACGCGTCGGCGCCCGGCGGGGTGTGCAGCATGGTCGTCATCCAGTAGGAGAAGTGCTGGGCCCGCCAGACCCGGGCGAGGGCCCGGACGCCGTAGTCGTCCAGCAGCGCCGGGTCCTGCCGGTGTACCGCCCGCTCCAGGACCTCGGCCAGGACGCGGACGTCGGCGAGGGCGAGGTTGAGGCCCTTCGCCCCGGTCGGGGGGACGGTGTGGGCGGCGTCGCCGGCGAGGACCAGCCGGCCAAGGCGGACGGGCTCCTGGACGAAGCTGCGGAAGGGCAGCACGGTCTTCTCGATGATGGGGCCCTCGCTGAGCCGGAAGCCGTCCGGGCCGGCCAGGCGGGCCTGCAGCTCGGCCCAGATGCGCTCGTCGGGCCAGTCGGTGGGGTCGGTGGCCGGGTCGCACTGCAGGTACATGCGCTGGACGGTGGCGGTGCGCTGGCTGATGAGGGCGAACCCCCGGCCCGAGCGGGCGTAGATCAGCTCGGCCGCGCTCGGCGGGGCCTGGCACAGGATGCCGAACCAGGCGTAGGGGTACTCGCGGAAGTACCACCGGCGCCGCGACTCCGGGAACGCGTGGCGGCAGATGCCGCGGGAGCCGTCGGCGCCGACGAGGTAGTCGCAGCGGATCTCGTGGGCCGCCCCGTCCGCGCCGGTGTAGCGGATGACCGGGCGGTCCACGACGTCGGCGACGGCGGTGTCGCGGACCCCGAAGCGCACGTCGCCGCCGTCGCGGGCGCGGGCGTCGGCGAGGTCGACGAAGACGGCGGTCTGCGGGTACAGCCAGGTGGAGGCGCCGGCCAGGCCCTGGAAGTCGATGCGGTGGCTCTCACCGCCGAAGCGCAGGTCGATGCCGCGGTGCTCGTGGCCGTCGGTGAGGACCCGGCCGGACACGCCGGCGTCGACGAGGAGCCGGACGCTGTCGAGCTCGAGGATGCCGGCCCGGTGGGTCGTCTCGATCTCGGCGCGGGTGCGGTGGTCGACGGCGACCGAGTCGATGCCGGCCCGGGCGAGCAGGTGCGACAGCATCAGCCCGGCCGGCCCCGCGCCGACGATGCCGACCGTGGTGCGGGTGGCACTCATGCCGGACCTGCGTCGAGGGGGACCGGCACGCGGCGCCGGAGCTCGTCGAGGGTGATGCCGAACAGTTCGCGCACGCGCACGCCGCCGGCCCGGTCCAGCAGGAACACGGCGTGGTCGGTGTAGACCCGGCTGACGCACCGCACGCCGGTCAGCGGGTAGGTGCAGGCCGGGACGAGCTTGCTGGTGCCGTCCTTGGCGAACAGGGTCATCATCACGAACGTCTCCCGGGCGCCGATGGCGAGGTCCATCGCGCCGCCGACGGCCGGGATGTCGTCGGGGCGGCCGGTGTGCCAGTTGGCCAGGTCGCCGTCGGCGGACACCTGGTAGGCGCCGAGGACGCAGCAGTCGAGGTGGCCGCCGCGCATCATGGCGAACGAGTCGGCGTGGTGGAAGTACGCGGCGCCGGGCAGTTCGGTCACCGGGACCTTGCCGGCGTTGACCAGGTCGGGGTCGACGTCGTCGCCGTGCGCCTGCGGGCCCATGCCGAGCATGCCGTTCTCGGTGTGCAGCACCACCCCGGAGCCGGCGGCGAAGTGGTCGGCGACCCTGGTCGGCAGGCCGATGCCGAGGTTGACGTAGGCGCCCGGCGGGATGTCCGCGGCGACGAGGGCGGCGAGCTCGTCGGTGCCGATCACGGTGCCTCCACCCGGACGACCCGGTCGACGTAGATCGACGGCGTGACCACGTGTTCGGGGTCGATGCCGCCGACCGGGACGACGGCGCGGACCTGCGCGACGGTGGTGCGGGCGGCGGCGGCCATGATGGGGCCGAAGTTGCGGGCCGTCTTGCGGTAGACGAGGTTGCCGGCCGCGTCGGCGGTGTGCGCGGCGATGAGGGCGTAGTCGGCGGCCAGCGGGTACTCCAGGACGTAGCCGCGGCCGTCGATCACCCGGGTCTCCTTGCCCTCCGCCAGCGGCGTGCCGTAGCCGGTCGGGGTGAAGAAGCCGCCGATGCCGGCTCCGGCGGCGCGGATGCGCTCGGCGAGGTTGCCCTGCGGCACGAGCTCCAGCTCGATCTCGCCGGCCCGGTAGCGCCGGTCGAAGTGCCACGAGTCGGGCTGGCGGGGGAACGAGCAGATGATCCGCCGGACCCGGCCGAGGGCGATGAGGGCGGCGAGGCCACGGTCGCCGTTGCCGGCGTTGTTGTTGACGACCGTCAGGTCGCCGGCGCCGGTGTCGATCAGCGCCTCGATCAGCTCGACCGGCTGCCCGGCGGCGCCGAACCCGCCGAGCATCACCGTCGCGCCGTCGGCGATGCCGGCGACCGCCTCGCGGGCGGTGGCGGGAAACGTCGTCATCCGGGCGTCCCCTCCTCGTCGAGGACCGCGGCGGCCTCGGCGAACGCGTGGTTGGCCGCGGGCACCCCGCAGTAGACCGCCGCGTGCAGCAGCACCTCGGCGATCTCCTCGCGGGTCAGGCCGTTGCGGCGGGCGGCGCGCACGTGCATCGCGAACTCACCCCAGTGCCCGCCGGCCATCAGCGCGGTCAGCGTGATCATGCTGCGCGCGCGCCGGTCCAGGCCCGGCCGCGTCCAGACCCCGCCCCACGCGTACCGGGTGATGAACGTCTGGAAGTCGGCGGTGAACGGCGTGGTGGCGGCGACCGCCCGGTCGACGTGGTCGTCGCCGAGGACCTCCCGCCGGACCGTCATCCCGTCATCGGTCATCGTCGGCCCCCGCACGGCCGCCGGCGGGCAGGCTGCCGGCGGCTGGATGGTCCGCGTGGCGGGCGAGGGCGCGGTCCACGAGGGTGCCGGCGACGCCGAGGTACCCCTCGACGTCCGCGTCCGCCGCACCGCCGCGCTCGGCGAGCAGGTCCGCGGCGGCGGCGTGCGCCCGGCGGGCCATGACGTCCGGGTGCACCCGCAGCTCGCGGGTCAGCTCCGCGGCCTGGCTCGCCGCGGTCGCCGTGACTAGCAGCAACGCCTGCAGGGCGGGCCACTCGCTGTGCCAGGCGCCGTCCGGCCGCTCGTCGACGGCCTGGGCGGCGGCCAGGTGCAGCTGCGCGGCGAGCAGCGGCGCCTGGGCCGCGGCGCCGCGGATCAGCACGCTGAGGACCGGGTTGTGCTTGTGCGGCATGGTTGAGGAGCCGCCGCGGCCGTCCGGGCCGCCCTCCGCCAGCTCGCCGAACTCGGGCCGGGCGAGCAGGGCCACGCCGGCGGCGATGACGCCGAGGGCGTCGGTGACGGTGACGAGGGTGTCGCCGAGCCGGGTCACCGGGGTGCGGCGGGTGTGCCAGGGCAGCCCGGGGTCGGCGAGGCCCAGCTCGGCGGCGAAGGCGGCGGCGGTGGCGAGCGGGTCGGGCACCGTGGCGGCCAGCAGCGACAGCGTCCCGGCGGCGCCACCGCACTGGGCGGGCAGCGCCGCGCGGGTGGCCGCGACCGTGTCGAGCGCGTCGAGCACGCCGGTCAGCCACTGGGCCGCCTTCAGCCCGAAGGTGATCGGCACGGCGTGCTGGGTGAGGGTCCGCCCGGCCATCACGTGGTCGCGGTGCCGCCGCGCGTGTCCGGCCAGGGCACCGGCGGTGCCGGCCAGGTCGTCGCGGACCCGGTCCAGGACCCGGGCGGCCAGCAGCATGAGCGCGGAGTCGAGGACGTCCTGGCTCGTCAGGCCGCGGTGAATGAGGGCCGCCGCGGCGGGGTCGTCGACGCTGGCGCGCAGGGCCCGCACCAGCGGCACCACCGGGTTGCCCGCGTCCTCGGACTCCGCGAGCAGGCCGGACAGGGCGGGATCAGCCCGCGCGCCGGGCCGGCCCAGGGCCCGCGACCAGGCCGCCTCGACGGCGAGCAGCGCCGCGGCGACCGCGGCGTCGTCGACGAGGGCGGCGACACGGTGGCTGCCGGGGCGCAGGAGGCTCATCGGTGCGTTCCGTGCCGGGGGAAGCTGAGGAACGTCGTCTGCCGCTCGCCCTGCAGGTGGATGTCGAACCGGCGGTCGCCGCCGGGCTCGCGGACGGCGACGAGCGTGGCCCGCTCCCGTGCGTCGAGGGCGGCCAGGAACGGCGCGTCGGCGGCGAGATACGCGCGGGTGAAGAGCCGGTCGAGCAGGCCGCGGGCGAAGACGACGACGGCGAAGAACGGCGCCGCCGGGCCGGGCTCGACGGTGGTGAACGCGTAGTGCCCGTCCTGGTCGGTGCCGCACCGCCCCCAGCCGGTGAAGCGGGTCCCGTCGCGGCGGATCGAGCCGTCCACGGTCGGCACGGCCCCGTCGGGTCCGGCCTGGCGGATCTCCAGCAGCGCGTCGGGCACGGGCGCGCCGCCGCCGTCGAAGACGGTGCCGTGCAGGCGGATCGCGGCCGGGTGGTCCGGCGGGACCAGCTCGTGGTCGCCGGGGTAGGGCAGCGCGTAGCCGTAGAACGGGCCGATCGTCTGGCCGGGTGTCGGGTTCACGGGGCCTCCACGGGGGTGCGGTGGGCGCCGGTGAGCACCACGTCCCAGCGGTAGCCGAGCAGCCACTCGGGCTCGGACAGATCGTGGTCGTACGCGGCGACGAGCCGTTGCCGGGCCCGCGGGTCGGTGATCGACTGGGCGATCGGGTCGAGCGCGAGGAGCGGGTCGGCGGGGAAGTACATCTGCGTGACCAGCCGCTGGGTGAACTCCGAGCCGAACAGCGAGAAGTGGATGTGCGCGGGCCGCCAGGCGTTGTGGTGGTTGCGCCACGGGTACGGGCCGGGCCTGATCGTGACGAAGCGGTAGCCGCCCTCGTCGTCGGTGAGGCAGCGGCCGGCGCCGGTGAAGTTGGGGTCGTCCGGCGCCGGGTGCCGGTCACGCTCGTGCCGGTAGCGGCCGGCGGCGTTGGCCTGCCAGATCTCGACCAGCTGGCGGCGGACCGGCCGGCCGTCGCCGTCGAGCACCCGGCCCTGCACCACGATCCGCTCGCCGATCGGCTCCCCGCCGTGCTGGACGGTCAGGTCCGCCTCGACCGGGTCGACGTCGCGGTGGCCGAAGACCGGCGCCACCAGCTCGGCGCCCTCGGGGTCGGCGGGGCGCGGATCCCTGCTCGGGTGGCGCAGGATCGAGCTGCGGTACGGCGGGAACGCCAGCCGCGGCTGCCCGGCCGGACCGTCGGCCGCGTGCAGCGCCGCGATCTCGGCGGAGATCTGCCGCTGCGACTCCAGAGTCGGCGTCATGGACAACGACCGTAGGTCCGCCGGGCCGGCGTGGTCTACGCTGACCATCCACTCAGTGGAAGGAAATCGACGGTGGCCGGTCGGGTGTCGACCCCGGGAGCCTCGGTGGTCGGGCGGGCGTTCGCCGTCCTCGGCGCGTTCGACGAGCAGCACCGCAGCCTCACCCTGTCGGAGCTGTCCCGCCGGGCGGCGCTGCCCCTGGCCACGACGCACCGGCTCGTCGCCGAGCTGGTCGGCCTCGGCGCGCTCGACCGCCACGGCGCCGGCCGCTACACGATCGGGCGGCGCGTCTGGGGCATCGGGCTGCTCGCCCCGGTGCAGACCGGCCTGCGCGAGCTCGCGTCGCCGTTTCTGCACGACATCTTCGCCGCCACCCGGGCCACCGTGCACCTGGCCGTGCGGGACGGGACCGAGGTGCTGTACCTGGACCGGCTCAGCGGCAGCGCGTCGGTGCCCATCGTCAGCCGCGTCGGCACCCGGCTGCCGCTGCACTGCACCGGCGTGGGCAAGGTGCTGCTCGCCCACGCCCCGCGCGACGTGGTGGCCGAGGTCCTCGGCTCGCTGCGCCGGGTGACGCCGTACACCATCGTGTCCGCCGACGTGCTCGCCGCCCAGCTCGACCGGGCCCGCCGCGACGGCTACGCCACCACGGCCGACGAGATGTCGATCGGTGCCAGCTCGGTCGCCGTGCCCGTGCTGCGGCACGGCACCGAGGTCGTGGCGGCCCTGGGGATCGTCGTGGCGCAGCTGCGCCGCGACCGCCGCCGCCTGGTCGCCGGCCTGCGCGTCGCGGCGCAGGGCATCGGCCGGGTGCTCGACCAGGCGGCGGCGCGGTGACGCCCGCCGGCGTGCGTGCCGCCGGTCAGGTCGCGTCGGCGCCGCGGTACGGGCCCTTCTCCAGGACCAGGCCGCCGGGCGCGTCCGCGGCCTTCATGAGGTACGACTCCCGGGTCGGCGGCGCACCGGCGGTGCTGTAGTCCAGCACCGCGGCCAGCCCGCCGGTGTCGACCTTGGTCAGCGACTGGCGCGCCTTGACCAGGCCCTGACGGGTGAGGTCCTTCGCCGCGCAGGCGGACTCCAGCAGCTGGCGCATCACGTCGGCCCGCGCCCAGCCGTACGAGATCTGCAGCGTCGGGTTGGTGCCGGGGTACTTCTTGAGGTACGTGTCCAGCACCGCCTTCGACGCCGCCTGGTCGAACGGGGACACCGGCTGCGCACCGAGGAAGTGGCTCTTGAGGTAGGCCCCGCCCGGGGTCTTCAGCGCGCCGGGCGCGAACGTCTGGGTGTTGCCCAGCAGCGGCACCTGCATGCCCTGGGTGGCGGCCACGGCGGCGGCCGACGCGAGCGGCCCGCTGCTCGTGGACAGCACGATCGCCTTGACGCCCTGCGCCTTCATCGCGGTGACGTGCGCGGTCATGTCGGTGTCGGTCGGCTTGATCTTCGCCTCGACGAGCTTGAGGTTGTGCGCGGCCGCGACCTTCTTCGAGCCGATGAGCCCGCTCTCGCCCAGCTCACCCTCGAAGTAGATGTGGCCGATCGCGTCACCGGCCGCGAGCGTCTTCTGCTCGAGCAGGTGGTCGAGCAGGTTGACCACCTCGAGGTCGGTGGTCGTGCCGACGACGGTCATCAGCGGGTTCTTCAGCAGCACCGGGGCCCAACTGGCCGGCAGCGTGACGATGCCGTCCTTCTGGATGTCGGCGGACAGCGCCGCGTTCATCGGCGAGCCGAGGATCTGCTCGAAAACCAGCGACTTGGTCTTCATGCTCGCGTACAACGACACCGCGGTCTGCACGTTGTACCCGTGGTCGCGCACGTCCAGGTCGACCTGGAACCGGCCGCCGCAGACGCCGCCGGCGGCGTTGCGCTGCTCCCAGTACAGCTTCTCGGCGTTGGTCAGCTCGGTGGCCAGCGGCGCGAACTGCCCGGTCAGGTCGGTGAGCACGCCGAGACTGATCCGGTTGCCGCTGACCCCGACGTCGGTCTTGATCTCACCGGTCTGGCCGGAGCTCGGTGTGTTGGCTTTCCCGCTGCACCCGCTCAGGGTGACGCCGATGGTCACCGTGACGGCGACGGCCAGCAGGCGGAGCGCTCGGTTCATGGATACTCCCAAGGGGTGTCTGGCGGAAACGGAGGCCGTTGAGGCCGCGGGCGCGCACGAGCACCACCGCGATGACGGCGATGCCGAACGCGTACCGGGCGGCGTGGCTGGCGGTGACGCCACCGCTGCCCGGTTCGGCGAGGAAGGGCAGGTCGGCGGCGTACTCCTGGAGCAGCACGGGCAGGGCGGTGACGACGGCGGCGCCGGCGACCGCACCGCCGACCGAGCCGAGCCCGCCGATCACGATCATCACGAGGTACAGCACGGACACGTCGAGCGCGAAGGACTGGGGCGCGACGCTGCCGATCGCGACGGCGTAGAGCACGCCGGCGAGCCCGGCGTACATGGAGGACAGCACGAACGCGAGCGCCTTGTACGACTGGACGGGGATGCCGACCGCGGCGGCCGCCGGCTCGCTGTCACGGACCAGGACCAGCGCCCGGCCGACCCGCCCGGCCACCAGGTTGCGGGCGAACACCGCGGCGAGCACCAGCGTGGTCCCGCCGATGTACCACAGCTTCTCGTACACGCCGAACGGGACCTGGGCCACGACGGTGACCGTCTCGTCGACCAGGCCCGGGGTGCGCCGGCCGTTGAAGCCGCCGGTGAGCGGGGCGGCGACGTTGAGCACGTGCTGGCCGATGAGGACCAGCGCGATGCTGGCGATGCCGAGGTAGATGTGGCGCAGCCGGGCGGCGATCGGTGAGAACGCGAGCCCGGCCAGGCCGGCCAGCACCGCCCCGGCGACCGCGGCGACCGGCGTCGGCAGGCCGAGGCCGAGACGCTCGCCGCCGGCCGGCGCGGCCAGCACGCAGTACGTGACCGCGCCGACGCCGAGGAAGAAGGCGTGCGCCAGGGAGAGCTGGCCGGCGGTGCCGGTGAGCAGCGTCAGCCCGATCGCGCCGATGCCCGCGGCGGCGACCGAGAAGCCGAGCCGGAGCCAGAACTCGTCGAGGTAGTACGGCGGGACGAGGACCGCCAGCCCGATCGCCACCCACCCGGCGGTGGCCCGGATACGGTCAGACACGGCCGGCCGCCCGGGTGCCGAAGAGGCCCGCCGGCCGGACCAGCAGGACCGCGATCATCACGATGTACGGCACCACCTCCCCGGAGCCGCGCCCGAACACGGCCAGCTCGTCCTGGTAGCCGGCGGCGAGGCTCTCCGCGACGCCGACGATCAGGCCGCCGACGAGCGCCCCGGTCGTCGAGTCGAGCCCGCCGAGGATGGCGGCGGACAGGGCCCGCAGGGCGACGACGCCGACGGCCGGGGACAGGCCGGGCGTCGGGGAACCGGCGAGGAAGATCCCGGCGACGACGGCGAGCCCGCCGGCGAGCAGCCAGCTCGTCGTGACGACCCGCCGCACCCGCACCCCGACCAGCGCCGCGGCCTCCGGGTCCTCGGCGGCCGCCCGCATCGCCACGCCCCAGCCGGTGAACCGGAACGCCAGCAGGAACGCGGCGATGATGAGCGCCGCGACCCCGAGCGCGACGACCCGGTTGGCGGGCACCGCGACCTCGCCGAGCCGCACCGCGGCGCCGCCCCAGGGATGGCCGAGCACCACGATGTCCGGCCCCATCCGGCGGCTGAGCTCGGTGCCGAGGACGATGTCCACGCCGATCGTCATGATGGCGAGAGCGACCGGGGCCGCGTCGCGCATCGGGTCGGCGAGCAGCCGCTGGATCACCAGCGCGGCCCCGGCGCCGGTGAGCACGCCGAGGGCGGCGGCGGCCGGGAAGCCGACCGTCTCCCAGGTCCGCGCGGTGACGTACGCGCCGAGCAGCAGCAGCGAGCCGTGCGCGAAGTTCACCACGCCGGCGGCCTTGTACAGCAGCACGAACCCCAACGCGACGAGCGCGTAGATCGAGCCGGTGGACAGTCCCGTGAGCACGATCGACAGCAACCTGGTCATGCCGCCACCTCCGCTGCGCTCCGGCGTCGGCCTGACCTGAACCGGTGACATGATGACCGGCCCGAGACGCTTCGCTGGCCGGTCATGCCGCGGTCCCGAGGTAGGCGCGCAGGACGTCCGGGTCGTCCAGGATCTGGCCGGGTGGGCCGTCGGCGATGCGCCGGCCGAAGTCGAGCACGGTGATCCGGTCGGCCAGCCGCATCACCATCGGCATGTCGTGCTCGACCAGGACCACCGTGACGCCGTCCTCGTCGCGCAGCCGGCGGATCAGCTCGGCGACGGCGTCGGTCTCGGCGGCGTTGAGTCCGGCGACCGGCTCGTCGACGAGCAGCAGGCGCGGCTCGGCGCACATGGCCCGGGCCAGGTCGACGCGTTTGCGGTCGCCGTACGCGAGCTGCACCACCGGCCGGTCGAGCAGGCCCGCGACGCCGCAGCGCTCGGCGACGGCCTCGACCCGGGCCCGTTCGCGCCGCTCCTCGCGCCGAGCGCCGGGCAGCCGCAGCCCGGTGCGCACCGGCCCGGCCGCCATCCGCAGGTGGCAGCCCAGCAGCAGGCTGTCGCGGACCGTCTGGCCGCCGGAGAGCGCGACGTTCTGGAAGGAGCGGGCGATGCCGAGCCGGGCGATGGCGTGCGGGCGCAGGCGGGTGAGCTCCGTGTCGCCGAAGCGGATGCGGCCCCGTCGTGGGCGGTACAGCCCGGACAGCACGTTGAGCAGCGTCGACTTCCCGGCCCCGTTCGGCCCGATGACGGCGTGGATGGTGCCCGGCTCGACGGTCAGGGCGACGTCGGACAGGGCGGCGACCGCGCCGAAGCTGACCGCGAGGTCCTCCACGACGAGCCGCCCGGCGGTGGCGGCCGGCCCGCCGGACGGGGTGCCGGCGAGCGGTCCGGCGCCGCTCGCCGCCGATCCGCCGAGGTACAGCCGGCGCACCTCCGGGTCCTCGCGCAGCCGCTCGCCCGGGCCGTCCAGCGACACCCGGCCGAGCTCCAGCACGTAGGCGTGCCGGGCGAGGCGCAGTGCGAGCGCCGCGTTCTGCTCGACCAGCAGCACTGCCATCCCGTCGGCGTTGAGCTGGCCGACCGCGGCCATGACCCGGGCCGCCGTCCGCGGGGCCAGGCCGAGGGACGGCTCGTCGAGCATGAGCAGGCGCGGCGCGGCGGCGAGGGCCCGGCCGATGGCGAGCATCTGCTGCTCACCCCCGGACAGCAGCAGGCCGCGCTGGCGGCGGCGGTCGCCGAGAACCGGGAACAGGTCGTACACCCGCTGGATCGCCTGCCGGTCCCGGCGCCCGCCGGCGGACGCGGCCGCGAGGCGCAGGTTCTCCTCGACGGTCAACGTGCCGAAGATGCGCCGCCCCTCCGGGACCTGGACGATGCCGCGCCGGAACGACTCCTCGGGGCCGCCGCCGTGCAACGGCTCGCCGTCGAACCGGATCTCGCCACCGGTGATCCGGCCGCGGTGCCGGCGCAGGTTCTGGCTCACCGCCCGCAGCAGCGTGGTCTTGCCGGCGCCGTTGTTGCCGACCAGCGCGACGATGCCGCCCTCCGGCACCGTCAGGCTGACCCCGCGCAGGGCGGCGATGCTGCCCTGGTACGCGATACTCAGGTCACGAACGTCCAGCATGGGCGCCCCTTGTCAGCTCAGCGTGTAGGCGTCGTAGACGACGGCGGCGGGCTCGCGGCGCGCGGAGGCGACCGCGACGGTTCGGCCCAGCCACGCGTACTGCGGCGCGGCGGTCTCGAAGTGCAGGGTCAGGCGGAAGTAGTAGGTGGCCGGGTCGACCGGTTCGCCGGCGGCCAGACGGGCGAGGACGTCGGGCGGGCCGTGGCGGAAGCCGCGGGTCCGGATGTACACGAGCGCCCCGTCGTCGGTGCGCAGCAGGTAGCGGGTGTCGATGACGGCGGTGCCGTCGGCCAGCACCAGCTGCCAGTCCGCCCCGCCGGGCAGCACCGTGCCGGTGAACGCGGCGCCGGCGAACGACCCGCCGACGATCGGGTACACCCGCCGTTCGCCGCCGGGCGTGACGCCGACCCCGAGCATCGGCGCGAGCTCGACGTGGACGGTCGCGAGGGGTTCCAGGTGCACGTCGCCGTCCCTTCAGTGAGACGTCCTTGTGACGGCCGCAGCGGTGCTGTCTTACGTCGGTGCGAGCCCGAGCACGCGCAGGGCGTTGTGCTTGAGGATCAGCGGGCGGACCTCGTCCTTGACCGGCAGCTCCGCGAACTCGGCCAGCCACCGGTCCGGGCTGATGAGCGGGTAGTCGGTGCCGAACAGGACCTTGTGCCGCAGCGGGCCGTTGGCGTACGTGACCAGCTGCGGCGGGAAGTACTTCGGCGCCCAGCCCGACAGGTCGATGTACACGTTGGCCTTGTGCGTGGCCACCGCGAGCGCCTCGTCCTGCCAGGGGAACGACGGGTGCGCCAGCACCACGGTCAGCTCCGGCAGGTCGGCCGCCACCCCGTCGAGCAGCATCGGGTTGGAGTAGCCGAGCCGGATCCCGGCGCCGCCGGGCATGCCCGCACCGATCCCGGTCTGCCCGCTGTGGAACAGCGCGGGCACGCCCAGCTCCGCGATCGTCTCGTACAGCGGGTACGCCATCCGGTCGTCCGGCGCGAACCCCTGCAGGCTCGGGTGGAACTTGAACCCGCGCACCCCGTGCTCGGCGACCAGCCGGCGGGCCAGCGCCACCCCGGCCGGGCCGCGGTGCGGGTCGACGCTGGCGAACGGGACGAACACGTCGGGGTGGCGGGCCGCGGCCGCCGCCACGTGCTCGTTGGGGATCGGCGGGTGCCCGGTCACCGACTCGGAGTCGACGGTGAACAGCACCGCCGCCAGCCGGCGCGCGCGGTACACCTCGGCGATCTCGTCGATGCCGGGCGCCCGCCCGCCGGTCGTCCTGAAGTACTTCGCCGACGCCGCCATGTGCGCCGCCGGCAGGCTCTCGTGCCCGTCGTCGGCCCGCTCGGCGTGGACGTGGAAGTCGATCGCCTCCACCGCGTCGAGATCCAGTGTGGGCCGATGTCCGGTCATGACGTCACCTCCGCTGCGCTCCGGCGCCGCCCTGACCTTGAGACTGCGCCCCTGATGACCGGCCCTCCGCTGCGCTCCGGTCCGCTCCGGCGCCGCCCTGACCTTGAGACTGCGCCCCTGATGACCGGCCCTCCGCTGCGCTCCGGTCCGGTCATGGCAGCGCCTCCTCGGCGGCCTTCGCGGCGAGCAGCCCGACCACCAGCCGGTCGCGGGCCGCGGCCAGGTCGGCGTCGGTCCGGTCGCCCAGCTCGGCCCGCACGCCGGCGACGAGGGCGGCGCTGAGCTCGGCGGTGAGCACCGGGCTGCCGAGGTCGGCCCACCACCGCACCATCGGCGGGCCGAGGTGGGCCAGGGTGTGGCTCAGACCGCCCGCCCCGCCGGAGAGGTGCTGGTTGACGAACGGCCCGAGGACCGACCAGCGCAGCCCGGGCCCGTTGGCGATCGCGGCGTCGATGTCGGCGACGGTGGCGGTGCCGCGTTCGACGAGGGAGTACGCCTCCCGCCACAGCGCCGCCTGCAGCCGGTTCGCGACGTGCCCGGCGACCTCGTGCCGGACGTGGATCGGCCGCTTGCCCAGCCAGGCGTAGACGGCCATGGCGCGCGCCGTGGCCGCCGCGCTGGTACCGCGCCCGCCGACCACCTCGACCAGCGGGATCAGGTGTACCGGATGGAACGGATGGCCGACGAGGACCCGCTCGGGGTGGTGCGTGCAGCCGGCCTGCACGACGCTGGGCGGCAGCCCCGACGAGCTGCTGGCGATGACCGCGTCGACGGGTGCGGCCGCGTCCAGCTCGGCGATCAGCTCCCGCTTGAGCGTCTCGTCCTCGGGCCCGTTCTCCTGCACCAGCTCCGCGTCGCGGACCGCCGCCGCCGGGTCGTCGAGCACCCGCAGCAGGCCGAGGTCCGGCCGCTGCGGCGCGCCGAGCAGGCGCATGGTCGGCCAGTGGTCCGCGACGGCGGCCGTGAGCCGCTCGGCGCCGCCCGGCGCGGGGTCGTACGCGGCGACGGCCACGCCCCGGGCCAGCAGGGTGCTGACCCATCCGGCGCCGATCGCGCCGGTGCCGATGACCGCCGCCCGGCGGATCGCCCCGGCGCTCATCAGGCCGCCCTCCCCGCGGGACCGCCGGGCACGAACTGGTCCAGGGCGGCCGGGTCGAGCAGCGCGTCGCGGCTCGCCACGGCGTCCGGTGGCAGGCCGAGCAGGATCCGCTTCACCGGCACCTCGAGCTTCTTGCCGGTGCGGCTGCGTGGCACGGCGCGCACGGCGTGGATGGCGTCGGGTACGTGCCGCGGCGACAGGCCGGTGCGCAGCGCGGTGCTCAGCCGGTCGCGCAGCGCGCCGTCGAGCGTGACGCCGCCGGCCGGCACGATGTAGAGCAGCAGCTCGCCGGGGCCGCCGTCGGGGTCCTCCAGGTGCACGACGAGGCTGTCGTCCACCTCGGCGAACTCCTCGACGACGCGGTAGAACTCGGCGGTGCCCAGCCGCACCCCGCCGCGGTTGAGCGTGGCGTCGGACCGGCCGGTGATGACGCAGCTGCCGCGTTCGGTGTACCGGATCCAGTCCCCGTGGCACCACACGCCGGGGTACCGGGCGAAGTAGGTGGCGTGGTACAGGGCGTCGCCCGGGTCGTCCCAGAAGCCGACCGGCATCGACGGCAGTGGCCGGGTGATGACCAGCTCGCCGAGGCGGCCGACGACCGCCCGGCCGGCCTCGTCGAACGCCTGGCCGTCGACGCCCAGCAGGTTGCCGGTCATCTCGCCGGCGTACACCGGCTGCATGGGGCTGCCCGCGACGATGCCGGTGCACAGGTCGGTGCCGCCGCTGCCGACGTTGAGCAGCACGTCGGGGCCGAACTGCTCGTGGACCCACCCGAAGCCCTCCACCGGCAGCGGTGAGCCGGCGACCCCGAGCTGGCGCAGGGCGGTCAGGTCGAACCGCCGGGCCGGCTCGATGCCCTGCCTTCGGCAGGCCATGAGGTAGCCGGGGCTGGCGCCGACCAGGGTGGCGCGGGTCTGCGCGGCGAGCCGCCACTGCTCGGTGAGGTCCGGGTACAGCGGGTCGCCGTCGATGAGCACGATGCCGGCGCCGAGCAGCAGGCCGGACACCAGCGTGTTCCACAGCATCCACGCGGTCGAGGTGAACCACAGTAGCCGGTCGCCGGGGCGCAGGTCCCAGCTCAGGCCCAGGTTCTTGAGGTGCTCGACGAGGATGCCGCCGTGCCCGTGGACGATCGCCTTCGGCCTGCCGGTGGTGCCGGAGGAGAACAGCACGAACAGCGGATGCTCGAACGGCACCGGCTCGAACGCGAGCGGCTCCACCGTCGCCAGCAGCTCGCTCCAGGTCACGGCGCCGGGCGGCCGGTCCGCGCCGGCCGGGCCGTAGGGCACGTGCACCACGTGCCGCAGCGTGGGCAGCGCCGCCCGGACGGCCGTGACGGCGTCGCGCCGGTCGATGTCGCGGTCGCCGTAGCGGTACCCGGACACGGCGAGCAGCACGGTCGGGCGCAGCTGGGCGAACCGGTCCACCACGCTGCGGACGCCGAACTCGGGGGCGCAACCGGCCCAGATCGCGCCGAGGCTCGCCGTGGCCAGCATCGCCACGACCGTCTCCGGGATGTTCGGCAGGTAGCCCACCACCCGGTCGCCGCGCCCCACCCCGAGCCGGCGCAGCCCGGCCCGGGCCCGGCCGACCCGGTCGGCCAGCTCGCCGTAGGTCAGCTCGACCGGCTCGCGGGTCTGCGAGTACGCCACGACCGCGACCTGACCGGGGTCGCGGACGTGCCCGACGGCGTGCTCGGCGTAGTTCAGCGTCGCCCCGGCGAACCAGCGGGCGCCGGGCATCCGCTCGGCCTCCAGCACCGCCCGGGGCGGCGTGTGGGCCCGCACGCCGAAGAAGTCCCAGATCGAGCCCCAGAAGCCGGACAGGTCGGTGACGGACCAGCGCCACAGGTCGGGCACGCCGGGGAAGTCGAGCCCGCGCCGCTCGCGCAGCCAGTCCAGGTAGCGGCCGAGCTCGCTCGTGGCCCGCGCGTCCGGCGGCACGGCGCGCAGCAGGCTGCCCTCGACCAGGCCGGTCATGTCCCGGCTCCGGACGTGCCGTCGGGCGAGGGCCCGGCGACCCGGGCGGCGCGGCCGTCGAGGAACGCCCGCATCCGGTCCTTGGCCTCGTCGCTGCCCTGCGCGACCGCGCTCATCAGCGCCTCCAGCAGCAGCCCGGTGGCCGGTTCGGCGGCGGCGATGCGGGGCAGGGCCTGCAGCACCGCGAACGTGGTCAGCGGGGCGGCCGCGGCGATGCGCTCGGCCAGGCCCAGCGCCGTCGGCAGTCCCTCGCCGTCGCCGACGAGGTACTGCGTCAGCCCGGCGGCGTGCGCCTCGGCCGCGTCGTACACCCGGCCGGTCAGCATGAGGTCGACCATGCGGGCGGTGCCGATGAGCCGGGGCAGCCGCACCGAGCCGCCGCCGCCGACGAAGATGCCGCGCTGGCCCTCGGGCAGGGCGTAGAAGGCCGACGCCTCGGCGACCCGCACGTGCGTGGCGCACGCGAGCTCCAGCCCGCCGCCGATCACCGCGCCGCGCAGGACCGACACGACCGGCACCGCCCCGAACTCGACCGCGGCCATCGCGCGGTGCCACATGCGGGAGTGGGCGATGCCGGCCACGACGTCGGTCCCGGCCAGCTCCGCCAGGTCCAGCCCGGCGCTGAAGTGCCCGCCGTCGCCGGTGAGCACGACGGCCCGCACGCCGGGCGGTGGGGCGGTGAAGAACCGCTCGAGCCCCAGCAGGGTGGCGTCGTCGATGGCGTTGCGCTTGTGCGGCCGGTTGAGCGTGAGGACGGCGACCGCGCCGTCGCGGCGGACCGCGAGGCCCGGCGGTGGGTCCTGGGCTCCGTGCGGCGTTGTGGCGTCCGTCACCGGCATGAGCGGAATGCTAGACATCAATGACAACGGCCGTCAACAGACCGTCGAAGATTCCGGGTTCGCGTAGCCTGACGCTCGTGACCATGAACGAGCCCACCGCCGCAGCGGACGCGGCGGCCACCGACCCGGCGGTGACGAGGGTGACCGCCACCGTCGTGCTGCGGCCCCAGTCGGTCCTGCTGACGTTCTTCGGCGACTACGTGCTCGACGGCGCCGTCCTGGTCGCCGCGGGCAGCGTCATCGACGTGCTGGGCCGGGTCGGCATCGGCGAGCACGCGGCCCGGGCGACCCTGTCCCGGATGGTCCACCGCGACCTGCTGCACCGCGAGGCCCGGGGGCGCCGGGCGTACTTCGGACCGACCGAGCACGGCCGGCGGGTCATGCTCGACGGCCGCAGCCGGGTCCAGGAGGGCGACATCGTGACCCGCCAGTGGGACGGCACCTGGACCGTCGTCGGCTTCTCCATGCCGGAGTCATGGCAGCGGGAACGGCACGACCTGCGCTCCCGCCTGCAGTGGGCCGGCTTCGGCATGGTCCAGGCCGGGCTGTGGGTGGCGCCCCGCCGGGTCGAACTCGCCGGCGTGCTGGAGGACTCGCAGCTGGAGGAGTACGTGCGGGCGTTCGAGGCGGCGCCGACCGGCCCGACGGAGCCGACCCGGCTCGTCGCCGAGGCCTACGACCTGCCGTCCCTCGCCGCCCGCTACACCGCGTTCATCGAGCGCTGGATGCCGTACGACGGCGACGGACCCGGCCCGGTGGACGCGGTCAGCCGGCGCGTCGTGCTGACCACCGACTGGCTCCAGGTGGTCCGCGACGATCCCCGGCTGCCTCTGGAGTTCCTGCCCGCCGACTGGCCCGCGGTCCAGGCGGAGATGCTCTTCCGGCGGATCAACGGCCGGCTGCGGCGCACCGCGGAGCGCGAGATGCGCCAGCGCCTCGACGTCATCCCGGCCGTTGTACCGGCGGCCGCGACCCCGGCCGAGGCCTGAACACGCCGGTGCGGCTCATGGGGTGGAGCTGTCTGGTGGCGGGACGACCATGACCGGGCGGTCGGCGCTGTGCAGGACCGCCCTGGCGGCGCTGCCGAGCAGGACCTCCTGCGCCGCCGACCGGCCGTGCGAGCCGACGACGACCATCGCGGCGCCGCTGGTGCGGGCGTACGTCAGCAGCGCCTTGGCGACGGTGCGCGGGCGGACGCGGCGGGCGTGCTCCGCCGGCCGGCCGGGAGCGTGGAGCGGATCATCCGGACCGGCCGGGTCCTGCACGACCCGCACCACGCCGTCACCACCGGCCGTCGCGGCGACGAACGGCCGGCCGGCGAACAGCTCGCGCGCACTCCGCCACGCCACGGCGGCGTTCGCCGAGCCGTCCCAACCCACCAGCACGGCGCCCTCGCGCAGCGCGGTGTACTCGGCCAGCAGCAGCGGGTGGGGCACGACGATGATGGGGCAGGCACCGAAGTGCACCACCATGTCCGAGACGCTGCCGAGCAGCGCCCGGCTGCCGCGCAGACCGTGGGACCCGACCAGGATGACGTCCGCGTGCGTCTCCTCGGCGATCTGCGCGAGTTGGACGCCTTCGCCGCCGTACGTGCGCCGGGTGAGGTGCTCGGCGGTCCAGCCGGCGGCCTCCGTCAGCCTCACCCCGACCTCGGCGAGGCGTTCGGCCTCACGCTGCCCCTCGCGTTCGACGGCATCGACGAACGTCTTGAAGTTCCGCGGGCCGGTCCACAACCGCTCCCGCAGGCCCGCGTCCGCGAACGGTGGACTCCACAGGTGCACGATGACGGCGTGCGCGCCGGGCAGCAGGCGGGAGCCGGCGTCGACGGCGGTGCTCGCGGACGGCGAGCCGTCGTAGCCGACCAGCACGCGGACAGGATTGGCGTTCGGCACAGCGGCTGGCTCCTCCCGCACGTGACGTCGTCCCCGGGTTGCTCGTCGTCGCCAGGTACCCCGGCTGCGCGTGCGAAACCGGCCGGGCCGCCGGACGAGTGGCGCCCGGCGGACCGGGGGACCCGGCAGAGGGCCACGTGGCGGCGGCGTCGAGGTTGTACCGGCGCCGGTTCCGCCAGGCCATGATCTCGCTGCGGCGCGGCGACCCGGGCTCAGTGCCGGCGCGCCGGCAGGACCAGCAGGGTGATGGAGTTCGCCGGGTAGGTCGCGTCGATCCTGCCGCGGCGCACCGGGAGATCCGCACCGTGCGCGATCGCGGTGAGGTCGGCGGGGCCGTAGGTGTAGCGCTGCGCCGTGCCGGTGCCGTCGAACCGGGCGATCGACAGCGGCGACGCCTGGTCGCTGCCGGTCTTGTTGACGACCATGACGGTCAGTGCGCCGTCGCGGCGGCGCTGCGCGCCGTACACCGCCAGCTGACCCTGGTCGCTGCTGACCGCCGAGACGCTCACGTCGCCGAAGCGGCCGCCGGAGCCGTCGTAGTTGCGGTACATCCGGAAGGCGAAGGCGCCTGGTTGGGCCGGTTGCGGCTCGCCCCACATGGTGGCGAGGTCGAGCCCTTCGCGGCCGAAGATGCCCAGGACGTCGGCCTGCGCGAGGGCGCCGTTGATGTCGTGCAGCGCGCCCCAGTTGTACTCGGTGATGGCGACCTTCGTGCCGGGGTAGTACTGGGCGACCCAGGCCTTCATGGTGCGGATGAACTGCAGTGGTGGCGCGTTCACGCCGCTGGGACCGATCCAGGACTCCTCGACGTACGTCGGATCCCACAGCGACCGGGTGGAGCGCAGGCGCAGCGCCGCGGCGTCGGGGTCCGTGCCGCCGCCGATCTGCGGGTAGAAATGCTGGTCGAAGTAGTTGAGGAAGCGCTTGCCGCCGTGCGCGTCGCTGAACTCCTTCATGTGCCGCAGGTACCACTGCGAGAAGTTGAGCCCGCCGTGCGCGGCCGCGTCGGCGCCCGGCGCGCAGCCGTCCACCCCGGACGCCACCCATTCGCAGTAGCCCCAGCCGGACGGGCCGAGCACCGCCGCGCTCGGATCGGCGGCCTTGATCGCCGCCGCGGTCGCCGTGCTCTTGCCGCCCAGCTCGTCGTACGACACCGGGTCGGGGTGGACGTCGCGGTGCGTGGCGTTCCACAGCACCGGTTCGTTGTCCAGCTCGTAGATCGGCACCCCACCGCGCGCCGCCGGGCCGAATCGGCTCACCAGATGTGCCACCATCTCGCCGGCGAACGAGGCATCCGCCGGGATGGACGTGTCGGTGGGCACCGCCCCGGTGAGGTTCGCGCCGTTGAGCTTGCCGTTGCCGCAGCCGGCGTCCCACTGGTCGAACCCGTCCTGGGCGGGGAACCGGGCGGCCGGGAACCCGCAGGCGAACGGGTGCGAGGCGGGGGAGTCCTTGGCCACCCATCCGCTCATCGGCACGGTGACGACCTGCCTGGCGCCGCGGTCGCGGTAGGTGCTGACGAACGACTCGACCGTGCTGTCGGGGCCGGCCACGATGTTCTCGAAGTACCAGTCGCTGCCGGTGTTGTACGTATGGTTCTTGAAGTTGTACCGGGTGCTGGCGTTGCCGCCCCAGCGCGCCACCGGCAGGCCGATCTCGGCGGCGAACGCGGCGTCCGCGCCGTTGAGGCCGTAGATGTCCGGACTGATCGGGTGGCGGGCGGCGGACCAGTCGACCGACAGCGTGACCCCGGTCGCCGCCGCGGCCGGAGCGGGCAGGGCGGTCACCGCTCCCGCGGCCAGGCACACCGCCACACCCAGGGTCGTGGCCGACCGCGGCCCGCGTTGCCGTTGAGTGCTCATCACCGATGTCCCCAATCGCCCGATCCATTGACATTCGTCGAAGAGCGTGGCGGGGTGTCCGGTGCGGGTCAAGTCGTCCGCCGCAGGTGGGTGGGGTGGGAGAGCGTCGGTCCCGGCCGGACCGGTCCGCCGGGCGTGAACGTTACATGCGCGCCGGAGGTCGGACGGCGGGTGTTGCGCTCCCGCGGCGCGCACCCGTTCGACGCCCCTCGCCGATGCCTCTAGCATCGACCGACATCGAATTGGTGCCCCGCTGGTCGACAGGAGGAACCATGGTGAACGGACGATGGCACCGCGCGTTGCTCGCCGGCACCCTGGGGGTGCTGACCATCGCCGGCGCGGTCGTGGTCCCCGGGGTGGCCGGCGCGGCGACCGGCCTCGGCGCGACGGCCGCCGCCCGTGGCCGCTACTTCGGTGCGGCCGTCCAGCCCGCCAAGCTGACCGATCCGGCGTACACCCGCATCCTCGACCAGGAGTTCAACTCCGTCACCCCGGAGAACGCGCTGGAATGGGACGCGGTGGAGCCCGCCCGCAACCAGTTCACCTTCACCGCCGCCGACCGGGTGGTGGACCGCGCCCGGGCACAGGGCGCCGCCGCGCGCGGCCGGGGTCTGGTGTCGCCGAGCGCCAACCAGGTCGCCTGGGTGACCGTGCTCGGCACCGCCGACGACGCCCGGGCGGCGCTGCGCACCCACATCACCGCCACCGTGGGCCACTTCCGCGGCCGGATCAAGACCTGGGACGTGGTCAGCGAGGCGTTGTCCGACAACGGCGCCGTCCGGCCGTCGGTGTTCGCCAACCGGCTCGGGCCCGCCTACATCGAGGAGGCGTTCCGCGATGCCAGGGCGGCCGACCCCGGCGCCCGGCTGTGCTACAACGACTACGGCATCGAGGACCGCGGCCTGGCCAAGACGCAGGCCGTCTACAACCTGGTCCGGGACTTCAAGGCCCGCGGCGTGCCGATCGACTGCGTCGGACTGGAGAGCCACTTCATCAGCCCGGCCGCGATCCCCAGCACCTACGGGCAGACCGTCGCCGCCTTCGCGGCGCTCGGCGTGGACGTGGAGATCACCGAACTGGACATCGGCGGCTCCGGCACGGCCCAGTCCGACGGCTACCGGCGGGTGGTCAGCGCCTGTGTCGCGGTCTCGCGCTGCACCGGCATCACCGTCTGGGGCGTGCGCGACACCGACTCGTGGCGCGCCAACCTGACCCCCCTGCTGTTCGACGCCGCCGGCGCCCGCAAACCGGCGTACTACGGGGCGCTGTCCGCGATGCGGATCTGCGCCCGTGCCTGTTGACCGACCGCTGATCGCCACACACCAGCCAGGAGGCTCATGATGTCGGCCCGGTCCCGCCGCGTCGCCCGCACCCTCGTCCTCGGACTCGCCATCTGTCTCACGTCGGGCCTCACCCCGGCCGCCGCCCACGCCGATCCGGCCACCACGGGCAGCGTGGCCGGCACCCTCGCCGACGGGACCACCGCGGTCGCCGACGCGGGCGTCGACCTGCTCCTGATGCCGTACGGGGTGGCGATCAAGCAGACCCGCACCGACGTCGCCGGGGCCTACCGGTTCACCGACGTGACGCCGCGGGCGTACGCGCTGCGCTTCCGGCTGCCCGGTGGCCTCGTGCAGTTCCACCCGTCCGTGGCCGATCTCGGCTCGGCGGCGCAGGTCACCGTGCTGGCGGACGCGGAGACGACGGTCCGTGAGGCGGTGATGCCGCACGGCACGCTCGGCGGGCGGATCACCACGGACGCCGGCCAGGCCGCACCCGGCGCCCGGGTCCAGCTGTACACGCTCACCGGCGGCAGCCCGCTCGCCACCGTACTGACGGACGTCAACGGCGCGTACCTGATCGGCTATCCACCGGCGGGCCAGCTGCGGATGGCGGTCGCCGCCGCCGAACGCGGCGCCACCAACCAGTGGACGTACCGGCACCGCAGCTACACCCAGGCGGACCCGTTCACCGTCACGCCCGGCCAGCACACCACGGTCAACGAGCGGCTGTTCCCCTCGGGTGTCATCACCGGCCGGTTCACCCGCAACGGCACACCGGTGCCCAACGTGGTCGTCTACGCGTACTCGCAGACCAACACGGCGGAGTCGGTGAGCAACTGGACCGGCGCGGACGGCACGTTCCAGCTGCGCCCCTACCCGGGCAGCTACACCGTCAAGTTCGTCGTGCCGTCCGGGACCGGCCTGGACCAGTGGGCCGGCGGGGCGGAGTCGGAGGGCGCGAGCCGGCCCGTGCAGGTCACCGCCGACCGGACCGTGGTCATCGACGAGCGGCAACTGCCGGTCGGGCAGGTCCGGGGCCGGCTCACCGACGCCGCGGGCCGGCCGTCGGCAGGCAGCGCCGTCGTCGTCTACGACCCCCTCCGCGGCCGGCAGTTCCAGGCGACCACCGCCGCGGACGGCACCTGGTTCCTGACCGCGTGGCCCGGCACCTACACCGTGCGGTTCGAGACCGGCACGCAGGTGCAGTGGGCGAGGGGGAAGCGGTCGGCGGCGGCCGCGGACCCCGTCGTGGTGGCCGCCGACGCCACGACGGTGGTGAACGACGTCCTGCTGCCGTGACCGGCGGCGGCCGGGCCGCGGGTCACCGCGCGGCCCGGCCGCCCGCGGCGTCGAGGCGGGTCAGGGCGGGCTTGTCCGGCTTGCCGGCCGGGGTGAGCGGCACGCCGGTGATCACCTGGACGCTGTGCGGCCGCGCGGCCGCGCCCAGGGTGTCGGCGACCAGCCGGCGCAGCCGCGCGACGTCGGGCGTGTGCCCGGTGGCGGGCACGACGTAGGCGTGCACGGCCTCGCCGGTCACGTCGTCGGGCCGGCCGACGACGTAGGCCTCCGCCACGGCGGGATCGGCGGACAGGACCCGCTCGACGGCGCCGGCGTACACCAGGTTCGCCTCGACGATGATGACGTCGCGGACCCGGCCGAGCAGCTGCAGGTAACCGTTCGCGTCCAGGCGGGCCAGGTCGCGGGTGCGGACCCAGCCGCCGGTGAACACCTCGGCCGACTCCGCCGGGTCGGCCCAGTACGCGGTGGCCTGGGCGGGCGTGCGGACGAACAGCTCACCCTCGGCGGCGGGCCGGCCGGCCGCGTCGCGGATCGACACGTCGACCACCGCGGGCGGGCGGCCGACCGTGGCCAGCACGGCGGGATCGCCCAGCAGCTCGGCCGGTGTCGCCATCGCGATCATGCCGGTCTCGGTCTGGCCGTAGCCGTGGAACACCACGGGACCGAGCACCTCCAGGGCCTCCGCGAGCCGGCCCGGCGCCAGCGGTGAGCCCGACACCAGCAGCGCCCGCAGGCTGCTCAGGTCCGCGGGGCGGGTGCGCTGGTCGTGCACGAGCTGGTGCAGCTTGCCGACCGTGATGACGCTCGCGGTGGCCCGGTGCCGGGCGATCATGCCGGGCAGACCCGGCGGCCGGGCGGCGACCAGCGTGCCGCCCGCCGCGAGGGTCAGGATGGCGTACTCCAGCATCACCTGACTGCTCAGCGAGCCGAACACCAGGTAGCGCCCCAGCCGGCCGGCGAGCTCGGCGACGGCCGGCGGCCAGCGGTCCGGGTACGCCGCCCAGGCGGCGCTCATCGCCGCGTAGGTCTGCGCGCAGCCCTTCGGGTTGCCGGTGCTGCCGCTGGTCCAGGTGATCCGGGCGATGCCGGCCGGGCGCCCGGCGGCCACCAGCGGCACCCCGTCGTCGGGCGCGCGCAGCAGCCCGGCGAGGCCGGCCTCGCCGACGAGCCGGGCGTCGGCGCTGGCCAGCAGGTGGCCGAGCTGGTCCGGGGTCAGGCCGGGCCGGATCCCCGACACCCGGGCGCCCATGGCGAACGCGGCGATGACCGCCGCGAAGGCCTCCGCCGTGACACCGACATCCAGGGCCACGCCGTCGCCCGGTCGCAGCCCGGCGTCGCGGAACCCGGCGGCGATCCGGCGGACCAGCGCCGACATCCCGGCCGCGGTGACGATCCGGTCGCCGTCCTCGAAGACGGGGCGGTCGTCGCCGGTGGCGAGCAGGTCCAGCACCGGCTGCGGCCACAGGTCAACCGGCATCGGCCAGCACGCCCTTGACGAACAGCGCGAGCGGCTGGTGGTGCACCGCCGGCAGGTTCCAGTGGTTCTCCAGGTTCTCCGCGAGGTGGTGCGCCGCGACGACGGCACCGTCGCGGTACACCCGCACCACGGGATGCAGGTAGCTCGCGTCGTGGGCGGCCGCGGCGTCGTTCTCGGCGATCCTGGGCACGGTGATGTCGAACGGGTCGACCTGGTCGTGGTCGGGGCCGTACTCCAGAGTGGTGACGAACGCCAGCGGCACCGGCCCGAGACCGCCGTCGCGCAGGTACGCGACCGGCACCTCCTCGAGGTAGCGGGCCGTGTCGCCGGTGACGGTGACGACGTCGCCGAGGACGGCGAACTGCTGCCACAGCGCGGAGGTCCGGTTGATCCGGGCGATGACGGCGTCGGTGATCGCCTCGGGGGTGGCGTCCAGCGTCGTGGCCGGCCACGGCGTCGCGTGCCGCCGGGCGCCGAGGATGCGGTGCAGGGCGCGGGTGCCGTAGCGGAAGCCGTGGATGAAGCCGTTCGTGGACCGTTTGAAGTCGCGCTGCTGGGTGAGGGTGCCGGCGAAGTACAGGCCGGGCACGTTCACCGACTCGTACGCCGAGGTCTGCTCCGGGAAGCGGTCGTTGATGACGAGCCGGGGCCGGGCGGAGTCGTCGAAGATCGAGGCGTCGAAGCGGAAGCCGGTGCACAGGATGATCCGGTCGTAGTCGATCTGCCGCAGCGCCTCGACGGTCCGCGCGTAGCGGAAGTCGATCCGCAGGCCGCCGTCCTCGCGCCGGGCGATCCGTTCGACCGTGCCGTCGAGGACGGCGTTCTGCGACTTCAGCTGGTACGTGTCGAGGAAGTTGTTGTTGACCGCGCGCAGGTGCCCGACGTAGTGGGACTGCCAGGCCAGCCTGATCGAGTGCGGACCGGCGACGTGGATGACCGCCGCGGTCTCCACGAGCGCGTCGGCGGTCTCGAAGGCCGAGTTGCCCTTGCCGACGATGAGGACCCGCTGGTTGGTGAACCCGGCGGGGTCGACATCGACGGTGTCGTAGCGCTCGGCGAGCTCCACGCCCTCGATCGGCGGCACGTACAGCTGGGACACGCCGGTGGCGACGACGACCACGCCCGCGGTGTACGTGTCGCCGCCGGCCACGACGGTGAACCCGGCCTCGTCGCGGGACACCCGGGTGACCCGGGTGTCGTACCGGACGTTGAGGGTGCGCGCGAAGTCGGCCAGGTACCGCACCAGGTCGTCGGCGTGCGGGAAGTACCGCCGGCTGTAGTGCTTGAACAGCAGCGACTCGTCGTCGGTGAGCAGCGAGTTCCAGTCCGCGCGGAGGTTGAACTCCGGGTCGTCCGAGCCGGTCCACACCTTGTTGATGGAGATCAGCTGCCGGTGCCGCGGGTAGGTGGTGAAGAACGTGCCGGGCGCCGCGCCCGCCTCGAGCACCAGGTAGTCGCGGCCGTCGCGCTCCAGCAGGGCGGCGAGCTGGAGCCCGGCCGGCCCGGCGCCGATGATGAGGTAGTCGAGCGTCATGCGACGCAACGTAATGAGCGGATATCAGAGGCCTCTGAGAATCGCTCGTTAGGTTGCGGCGCATGACGCCAGAGGTTGACCTCGCGGCCCCGTTGCGGATCGAGGACCTGCGCGCCGCCCGCGACCCGGTCACCGTCGTGGCCGGGCCGGCGGTCCGCGACCGGGTCTCGGCCGGCCGGATCTTCTTGTCCAAGGTGCTCGGCGACGACCGGGCCGTGTACGGCAGCACCACCGGCTTCGGTGCCCTGGTCGGCTACGCGGGCCGGGCCGACCTGCGCGACCAGGCCGACAACACGCTCGCCCATCTCGGCGCCGGCCACGGCCCGGACATCGACGCCGGGGTCGTGCGGGCCACGATGCTGGTCCGGGCGTGGTCGCTGGCCCGCGGCGCGTCGGGCGTGTCCCCGCACGTCATCGACGCGCTCGTGGCGATGCTCGGGACCACGTTCGTCCCGGCGATGCCGCGGCTGGGCTCCGTCGGGGCCAGCGGTGACCTGATCCCGCTGGGGGCGGCCGCGCAGGCGCTGCGCGGCCGGGGCCACGCCTACGTGGACGGTGTCCGGCTCCCCGCGGCCGAGGCGCTCGCCGCGGCGGGGCTGCGGCCGCTGCCGCTGGACGGCCGTGACGCCCTCGCCCTGGTCAACGGCACGCCGCTGACCACCGCCGCGCTCGCGCTCGCGCTGGACTCGGTCCGCGCCTCGCACCGGGCGGTCCGGCTGCTCACCTGCCTGCTCGCCGACCTGCTCGGCAGCGACCCGCAGTTCCTGGACGCCCGGCTGCTCGCCGCGTACGGCCACCCGGGCGCGATCGACGTCGCGGCGGCGATGCGCCGCACGACCGCCGGGCTGACCCCGTCCGGCAGCCGCCCGCTGCAGGAGCCGTACAGCATCCGGTGCTCCCCGCAGCTGCTCGGCGCGGCCGAGGACGCTTTGCGGTACGTCGACGGCGTCGTCGCGGCCGACCTCGGCAGTGTCAGCGACAACCCGGTGTTCTTCCCCGACGACGACGTCGTCGTGCACGGCGGCAACTTCTTCGGCCAGCCGGCCGCGTTCGCCGCCGACCTGCTGTCGACGGTCGTCGCGCAGGTCGGCAACCTCGCCGAGCGGCAGCTCGACCTGCTCGTCGACCCGCACCGCAACGGCGGGCTGCCGCCGATGCTGGCCGCCGGTCCCGGCCGGCAGCACGGGCTGCAGGGGGTGCAGCTGGCCTCGACGGCGCTGATCGCCGAGATCCGGCGGGACACCATGCCCGCCAGCATGCAGAGCATCCCCACCAACCTGCACAACCAGGACGTCATCCCGCTGGGGAACCAGGCCGCCCTGCGGGCGCTGGACCAGGCGCGGCTGCTGCGGCTGCTGGTCGGCTCGCTCGCCGTCGGGCTGCGCCAGGCCGCGTACGTGGGTGCCCGGCCGCCGACCGCGTCCGGCTGCGCCGCGGTGCTGGCGGCGCTCGTCGCGGCCGTGCCCCCGATCGACCCGGACCGCCCCCTGGAAGACGACGTGCGGCGTGCGGCCGGCGTCGTCGAAGCGCTCGAAAGGTGACCGTCGTGACGCTCGACTATCTGATCATCGGGGCCGGCCCGGCCGGCCTGCAGCTCGCGGCCCTGCTGGAGGCCGAGGGCCGGCGGTCGTACCTGGTGCTGGAGGGCGAATCGGTGCCGGGCGCGTTCTTCACCCGCTTCCCCCGGCACCGGCAGCTGATCTCCATCAACAAGCCGCACACCGGCAGCGACGACCCGGAGCTCAACCTGCGGCTGGACTGGAACTCGCTGCTCACCGACGACGACTCGCTGCTGTTCAAGCACTACAGCCGGCGGTACTTCCCGCACGCCGACGACATGCTGCGCTACCTGGCCGACTTCGCCCGCACCGTCAAGGTCCGCTACGACACCCGGGTCACCCGGGTGTCCCGCGACGAGGCCGGGTTCACCGTCCGGGCCGGGGACGACACGTTCACCGCGAAGCGGCTCGTCGTCGCGACCGGCGTGTCGCGGCCGTACGAGCCGGACATCGAGGGTTTCGAGCTGGTCGAGCGGTACGACGAGATGCCCGTCGACCCGGACGACTACCTCGACCAGCGGGTGCTCGTCATCGGCAAGGGCAACTCCGCGTTCGAGACCGCCGACGCGCTGATGGAGACCACCACGGTCATCCACGTGGCCGGCCCGAGCGCGGTGCGGATGGCCTGGCGCACCCACTACGTCGGGCACCTTCGCGCGGTCAACAACAACTTCCTGGACACCTACCAGCTCAAGTCGGCCAACGCGATCCTGGACGGCGACATCCGCCGCATCGAGCGCGCCGGCGACGGCTACCGGGTCACGTTCAGCTTCTCCCGCGCCGACGAGGTGGTGAAGGAGCTGCGCTACGACCGGGTCCTGGCCTGCACCGGGTTCCGGTTCGACGCCTCGATCTTCGACGGGTCGTGCCGCCCCGAGCTGGTGATCCGGGACCGGTTCCCGGCCCAGACCGACGAGTGGGAGTCGGTGAACGTGCCCGACCTGTTCTTCGCCGGCACCATCTCCCAGGTCCGGGACTTCAAGAAGTCCACGAGCGGCTTCATCCACGGCTTCCGCTACGCCGTGCGGGCGCTGCACCGCATCCTCGAGCGGCGCTACGCCGGCGAGCCGTGGCCGGCCGGGAAGCTCGACGCGACGCCGGAGTCCATCGCGGACGCCGTCATCGAGCGGGTCAACCGGACCTCCGCGCTGTGGCAGCAGTTCGGCTTCCTCGCCGACGTGGTCACCGTCGCCGGGGCGGACGCCCGGTACCACGAGGAGGTCCCCGTCGACTACTTCGCCCGCGCCGGCCTGGGCCCGGCCGAGCACGCGTTCGTCGTGACGCTGGAGTACGGCCCGGAGCACGACCAGGTCGACCCGTTCGACATCACGGTGCGCCGCGTCGCGCAGGACGTCGCGGGGCAGGCGCACGCCGCCGCCTACCTGCACCCGGTGGTGCGCTGGCACCGCGACGGTCGGGTCGCCGGGGTGCACCACCTGGCGGAGAACCTGGAGAACCAGTGGGACCGGCCCGACGTCCACGTGCGGCCGCTGCGGGCGTTCGTCGAGCGCTGTCTGGCGGGCGCCTGAGATGCTCACCGAGCTGGCGGCGCGGGCGCGGGCCCGGCTCGACCCGGCGCACTGGGACTTCTTCGCGGGCGGAGCCGGTGACGAGCGGACCCTGCGGGCCAACGAGGAGGCCTTCCAGCGGCTCCGGCTGCTGCCGCGGGTGCTGCGCGCCACCGGCCCGCGGGATCTGCGCACGACGCTGTTCGGCACCGAGCTGAGCGCGCCGCTGCTGGTCGCGCCGACCGCGTTCCACCGGCTCGCGCACCCCGACGGCGAGCTCGCCACGGCCCGCGGCGCCGCCGCCGCCGGGACCGTGCTGGTCGTCAGCATGGCCGCGACCACCCCGGTCGAGGACATCGCCGCGGCGGGCGGCCCCCTGTGGTTCCAGCTGTACCCGCAGCCGGACCTCGAGTTCACCGCGGCCGTCGTGCGGCGGGCCGAGCGGGCCGGCTGCCGGGCGCTGGTGGTGACGGTGGACTCGCCGGTGTTCGGCCGCCGGGAACGGGACCGCCGCAACGGCTTCACGGACCTGCCGGCCGGGCTCGTCTGCGAGCACCTGCGCGACGGCACCGGCCGGGTGCGCGACATCGTGATGGACGCGGACCTCGGCTGGGAGCGCATCGACTGGCTGCGCGGCGTCACCGGGCTGCCGATCGTCCTCAAAGGACTGCTGCACCCGGCCGACGCGCTGCTCGCGGTCGAGCACGGGGTGTCCGCGGTCCTGGTGTCCAACCACGGCGGCCGGCAGCTCGACGGCGCGGTGGCGACGGTGGACGCGCTGCCGGCGGTCGTGAAGGCCGTCGGCGGGCAGGTGCCGGTCCTGCTCGACGGCGGAATCCGGTGCGGCGCCGACATCCTGGCCGCGCTCGCCCTGGGCGCCGGCGCCGTGCTCGTCGGCCGGCCCGTGCTGTGGGGGCTCGCCGCGGCCGGCGCCGACGGGGTGCGGCAGGTGCTCGACCTGCTGCGCGAGGACCTGGACCGGGCGCTGGCACTGGCCGGTGCGCGCCGGCCGGCCGACCTGACCGGCGATCTCGTGGCGGCCCGATGCTGACGGCGCTGGCGATCGCCGCGGCCGGCGGCTGCGTGGTGTGGAGCATGCCGCGCTGGCTGCCGGCCGCGGTCGTCGCGCTGCGCGAGTGGATCTTCAGGCGGGTCAACGGGGTCGAGGGCATCCCGATCCCGGGCCCCCTGGTCGGCGCGGAGCACTTCGAGCGCGTCTACGCCGACCCGGCCGCCGACGGGCGCAGCCGCGGCGCGGGCCTGTCCGACCTGTTCTGGTACTGGCTCGCCCCCGGCCCGCAGATGCATCAGGAACATCTGGAACCGGGGGAGCGGTACCGCACCGTGGCGAAGACGACCCGGCAGGTGCTCGCCGTGCCCCGGGCCCGCTGCGAGGAGCTGGCGACCAGCGCCACCCGCCGCCGCCTCGACCGGCTGCCGGCCGGCCGGACCGTCCACACGCGACTGCGCGACCTGATGATGCCGGTCTGGGCCGAGGTGTACTTCGAGCTGGTCTTCGGTGAACCCTGCCCACCCGACGCCCGCGACCTGATCGTGGCGAACGCCGACGACGTCGTGACCGCGCTCAAGGGCACGGGCCTGCGCCACATGGACCGCCGCGACCGGCTGACCCGCTACCTGCTCGGCCGCATCGGGCGCGGCACCTGCCCGGTCCTGCTGCCGCCGCCGTTCACCGAGCAGGAGACCGCCTGGTACCTGCAGGGCGCGTTCTTCAACACCGCGGTGGTGCAGATGTCCGAGGCGATGGCGCACGTGCTGCTCAACGTGGCCACGCACGCCGGCGCGGTGCCCGACCCCGACGACGACGACGCGCTGGACCGGTGCGTCGACGAGACGCTGCGGGTGCACCCGCTGTTCGGGGTCGCGCACCGCATCACCTCGGCGCCGATCGTCGTCGACGAGCGGGTCACCCTCCCGGCCGGGTCCGTCCTGCTGTTCAACTACCTCGCCTTCCAGCGCACCGGGCCGGCCGCGGACGACGCGTTCGACCCGGACCGCTGGCTGACGCTCGCCCGGCGGGACGCGCATTTCATCCCGTACGGCGTGGTGGCCAACCGGGCCTGCCCGGCCCGCGGGGCGGCCCCGGCGATGCTGCGCGCCGCCACCCGTGAGGTGCTGCGCCGCTACGCCCTGGCGTCCTCCGCCGCGCACACCCGCTCGCTGCCCAGCCGCGGACCCGCGTACCTGACACCGGCCGGGTCCGCCGGCCCCGGACGGCTGCGGCTGGCGGCCATGCGGCACCGCGACCGGTGGGCCGGGGTCCCACGCTCGCTGCGGCAGCTCGCGTTCGGCACCTGGATGGTCGTCGACGCCCGGCGCCAGCGCCTGTGCACCACCCACTTCGAGGAGGTCCGCCCGTGACGCCCACCGAGCTCGCACCGAGGTTCTTCATCGCCGTCGCGGTGATCCTGCTGTTCTGCAAGGCCGTCGCCTGGCTGCTCGGCCGGGCCGGCCAGCCCGCCGTGGTGAGCGAGATGCTGGCCGGCGTGCTGCTCGGCCCGTCGCTGCTGGGCCTGCTGTTCCCCGGCGTGCAGCACGCGCTGTTCCCGGCCCCGCTGCTGCCGGTCCTGTACGTGGTCGGGCAGGTCGGGCTCGTGCTGTTCATGTTCCAGGCCGGCTACGCGTTCACCGGGCACCGCACGACCCGGCTGGCGGGCACCGCCGGCGCGGTCTCCCTGGCCGGGGTGACGGCGCCGCTGCTGCTCGGCGCGCTGCTGGTGCTGCTCACCGCCGGGGTCGTGCCGGTACAGAAGGCGGGCGTCCCGCTCGGCGTCACCGCGGCCTTCGTCGGCGTCGCCCTCGCCATCACCGCGTTCCCGATGCTCGCCCGGATCATCACCGAGCGCGGCCACGCCGGCACCCGGCACGGCTCGCTCTCGCTGGCCAGCGGCGCGATCGACGACATGGCCGCGTGGATCATGCTCGCCGTGGTGCTCGCCGTCGCCACGGGCCGGCCCGGCCCGGCGATCGTCACCGGCGGCGGCGCGGTCCTGTTCGCGCTGGTGCTGTGGTTCGCCGGCCGGCGGCTGACCGGCGCCCTGATGGGCGACGACCGCCTCGGCGACCGGGCGCGGCTGCTCGGCATGGTCGTGCTGCTGTTCCTGGTGGCCTGGTACACCGACGAGATCGGGCTCTACGCGGTCTTCGGCGCGTTCGCCGTCGGGGTGGTCACGCCGCACACCGCCCGCACCGACGAGGTCGTCGACACCCTCACCCCGGTGGCCGCCATCGTGTTCCTGCCGCTGTTCTTCACGTTCTCCGGCCTGCGCACCGAGTTCGGGCTGCTCGGCGACCCGGCCGTGCTGCTGTTCGCGCTCGCCTGCGTCGCGGTCGCCATCGCCGGCAAGTTCGGCGCCTGCTGGGCCGTGGCCCGGCTGCGCGGCGAGCCCAACGGTGTGGCGCTGCGCGTCGGCGCGCTGATGAACGCCCGGGGGCTGATGCAGCTCATCGCGCTCAACGTGGGCCTGGAGGCGGGCGTCGTCACCCCGGCCCTGTTCACCGTGCTGGTGCTGGTTGCCCTGGTCACCACCCTGATGACGACGCCGCTGCTGAGCTGGATCGAGCGCCGCGAGGCCAGGACGAGCCCGGCGCCCGCCGGCGCGGACCTGGTGGACTCCGTTTTTCGAAAGTGACGACGGCCATTCACGCACCCGCACCATATGTGAAAGTGTCGATGGATGCGCATGAACCGGCTCCTTCTGGTCGAGGATGACGCGGAGCTCGGCGAGCTGCTGACCGGGTCCCTGACCGACGAGGGCTACCACGTCGACCACGCCCGCGACGGGCAGCGTGGACTGCATCTGGGGCTGACCCGGCCGTACGACGTGATGGTCATCGACCGGCTGCTGCCCGCCCTGGACGGCCTGGACCTGGTCGCCCGGCTGCGCTCGCGGGCGGTGCCGGCCCGGGCGCTGATGCTCACCGCGCTCGGCGCCGTGGGCGACCGGGTCGCCGGGCTCGACGCGGGCGCGGACGACTACCTGGCCAAGCCGTTCGACCTGGTCGAGCTCAGCGCCCGGGTGCGGGCGCTGTGCCGGCGCGCACCGTCGCCGGGCGAGCTGCTGCCGATCGGCACCGGCCGGCTCGACCTCGCCGCGCGTGACGTGGTCCTGGCCGACGGCACCCGGGTGGCCCTGTCGACCCGGGAGTTCGAGCTGCTGCGGGTGCTCGCCGCCCGCCCGACCGGCGTGCACTCCCGGGCCGAGCTGCGCCGGCGGGTCTTCGACGAGGCCGCCGCGTCGTCCATCGTGGACACCTATGTCTACTACCTGCGCCGAAAGCTCGGCCGTACGGTGATCCGCACCGTGCACGGCCTCGGGTACCGGCTGGGCGGCCTGTGACGAGCCCGGAGGTCGCGCTCGTGCGCCGGGCGCGGCTGCGGCTCGGCCTCGGCGCGGGACTGGCCATCACGGCGCTGCTGGCACTGGTCGGCGGGATCTCCTACGCCCTGCTGGTGCACAGCCAGGAGGAGCAGATCCGCCGGGAGCTGGCCTGGGGCGCGGCGAACGGCGCGGTGGCCGGGCCGCCCGCGTGCAGCTGGGTCCTCCGGCTCGACCACGGCGTCCTGGCCGCGGTGAACAACCCACCGCCGCCGGGCTTCCCGCTGCGCGACGCCGCCGACCGGGCGCTGGTCACCGGCGACGCGCAGGACGTCACGGTCGCCCGTAACGGCACCGTCTACTACGTGCACACCGAACGCCGCGGCGACACGGTCACGCAGGTCGTGTTCGACGCCCGGTTCCAGATCTCCGACCGCCGGCACCTGCTGTGGGCCTTCACCCTGGCGGCCCTCGTCGGGCTCCTCGCCGCGGTCCTGACCGGCGTGCTGGTCGGCCGCCGCGCCGTCGCGCCGCTGATCGACGCGCTCGACCGGCAGCGCCGGTTCGTCGCCGACGCCAGCCACGAGCTGCGCACCCCGATCGCCCAGGTCCACACCCGCGCCCAGCTGCTGGCCCGCCGCGCCGCCACGCCGACCGTTCCCGCCGCGGCGCCGGTGTCCGTGCCAGCGGCCGCCGGGGTGTGGGTGGCGGTCGACCAGCGCGAGCTGGAGCGGCTCGTGGACGGCACCCGGCGGCTCGGGGAGATCGTCGAGGAGCTGCTGCTGTCGGCCCGGCTCGGCGCCGAGCGGGCCGGTCAGCGGCCGGTCACCCCGGTCGACCTGGCGGCCCTCGCCGCCGACGCGGTCGCCGCGGAGACCAACCGCGCCGCCGAGCGCGGCCAGACCCTGTCGCTGACGGCCCCGAACCGTCCCGTGCCCGTGCCCGGCATCGAGTCGGCCCTGCGCCGCGTGCTCGGTGAGCTGCTCACCAACGCCCTCACCCACCTGCCGGACGGCGGCAGCGTCGGGGTGACCGTGCTCGACCCCGGCGGCGGCGTCGCCCAGATCGTGGTCGCCGACACCGGCGCCGGCTTCGACCCCGCCGACGCCGAACGCATCTTCGACCGCTTCCACCGCGGTGCGGGCGCGGGCGAGCGCCGGTACGGCCTGGGCCTCGCCCTGCTCCGCGAGGTGGTCACCAGCCACGGCGGCACCATCACCGCCGACGCCCGGCCGGGCGTCGGTGCCACCTTCACCGTCCGCCTGCCGACCGCGTCCCCGAGTGCCGTGTCAACAAAGGTTGACGGAGGTGGTGTGTCAAGTTAGGTTGACAACCATGGTCGCATCCATCCTCGACGTGGTCGTCGTCGGCGCCGGGCCGACCGGTCTGCTGCTCGCCGGAGACCTCGCCGCCGCCGGCGTCCGGGCGGTCGTGCTCGACCGCGCCGCCGAGCCGGTCCAGACCCCCAAGGGCAACGGTGTCGTCGGCCGGGCCGTCCTGGAGCTGCGCCGCCGCAAGCTCCTGCGCGGCACCGGGCTGCGTGTGGTGCGGCCGCCGCGCTTCCGCTTCGGCCCGCTCACCCTCGAGCTCGGCCTGCTGCGCAGCCCGCTGCACGTGCTCCCGGTGCCGCAGCACCGGCTGGAGCACCTGCTGTCGCAGCGCGCGGTGGGCCTCGGCGCCACGGTCCTGCGCGGGCACGAGGTCACTGGGCTCGAGCAGGACGGCGACGGGGTCACCGTCCAGGCCACGGCCGGCGGCTCACCCGTGCGGCTGCGCGCCCGGTACCTCGTCGGCTGCGACGGCGCGCGCAGCTTCGTGCGCAAGCGCCTCGGCATCGGCTTCCCCGGCGTCACCAGCGCCGACATCTCCCGGCTGGCCCGGGTCACCATCCCGGCGGACGCCGTCACCCGCGCCGGCGACCGCGTCGAGCTGCGCGGCATCGGACCGCTGCCGACGTTCCGGCCCAACCGGACCGCAGGCGGGTCGATCACCATCGCCCCCGTCGACGCCCTCGACCGTTCCGCCCCGAACGACCTGTACATCGTCAGCACGCACGAACCGCGCGGCGACAGCGAGCCGACCGACGAGCTCGGCGACGAGGAGCTGCGGGCCAGCCTCCGCCGCGTCCTGGGGGCCGACCTGCCGTACACGACCTCCCACGCCGCGAGGAGCGTCGTCGCCAACAGCCGGCACGCGGAGCGGTACCGCGACGGCCGGATCTTCCTCGCCGGCGACGCCGCGCACATCTTCAGCGGCGGCGGCTCGGCCATCAACGCCGGCCTGCTCGACGCCGTCGCGCTCGGCGAGCACCTCACGGCGGTCCTGCGCGGCGGCGCGCCGCAGGCCCGGCTCGACGCGTACCAGCAGCAGCGGCACCCGGCCGTGCTCCGCACGCTCGCGCTCACCCGCCTGCAGGTCGTCCTCGAGTCCGGCGACGAGACCGGCGACGCCCTGCGCGACGTGCTCGGCGAGCTGCTGCGCGACCGCGCCACCGCCCGCCGGATCGCCACCCTCATGGAGGGCTGAGCCGGCCGGCGGATCCGGTTGAGAACCCGGGTCCGTTCACTGGCGCGGCTGCGGTCGTATCGCGGCGATCGTGACCGTGACGAGCCGGTCGACCGCCGCCTCGGAGGGCAGGTCCGCCGCGGCGCCGAGCGCGTGCCGGCAGAACTGGGCGAGCTCGGCGGGATCCACGTCGGTGCGCGCGTCGCCGGCCGCGGCGCTGTCGGCGATGAGGTCGCGGATCAGCGCGAGCAGCTGCTGCTCGGCCTCGGCCAGGTGCGGGCCGCGGTGCAGCCCGGCGGCGAGGTCGGTGCCGTGGTGCCGGTGGCCGATCAGGGCGTACGTGCGCAACACCGCCGCCAGCTTGTCGAGGGGTTCCCCGGCCGCGTCGCGGGCCGCGGCGAGCTGCTGGACGTGCCCGCCGACCTGCCGCTCGTGCCAGGCGAGCAGCACCGCCTGCACGTCGGGGAAGTACTTGTACAGCGTGGCCCGGCCGATCCCGGCGGCGGTGGCCAGCTGCGACATCGTCACCCCGGTCGGCCCGTGCTCGTGCACCAGCGCCGCCGCGGCGTCCAGCACCGCGTCCCGCACGGCATGGCGATGCTCGCTGATCGTGTCGTTCCACAACTTCGGCACCTCCCCACTGTACGTCCCGCCGCTACCGTGACACTATGAGTCGATCGTAGACATAGTGTCTTGAAAAAGGAGGGCGAGATGCCGCGCTGGGTGAAGATCGTCGGTGCCGTGGCGGTCCTGTTCGTCGTGCTGCTGGTCGTCGCGCTGCTCGGCGGGCACGGCCCGGGACGGCACATGGGCGGGCACGGCGCCTCGGCGTCCACGACCGTGGACCGGGTCGCCGGGTGGCTGCGGTGAGGATGGCGCCGCCGCTGCGCAGGGCGATGCTCACCGTGCACGTCACCGCGTCGGTCGGCTGGCTCGGCGCGGTCGCGGCGTCCCTCGCCCTGGCGCTCGCCGCGCTGACCTCGCCCGACGTGCAGGTGGTCCGGGCCGCGTACCTGGCGATGGACGTGCTCGGCCGGGTCGTGCTCGTGCCGGTCAGCGTCGCGTCGCTGCTGACCGGCGTGGTGCAGTCCCTGGGCACGGTGTGGGGTCTCGTGCGGCACTACTGGGTGCTGTTCAAGCTCCTGATCAACGTGGTCGCCACCGTCGTGCTGCTGCTGTACACACAGACCCTCGGGCTGCTCGCCGACCGCGCCGCGGACCCCTCCTCGTCCCTGGCGCAGCTGCGCGACCCGTCGCCGCTCGTCCATGCGGGCGCCGGTCTGCTGCTGCTCGTCGCCGCGACGGTGCTGTCGGTGTACAAGCCGCGCGGCGTCACCGGCCTCGGCGCGCGCCGCACGGCGGTGACCTCGTAGCGCGGCGGCGCCGGGCACGCTCCGCCGTGGAAGTTTCGGGCCGGGCGCCGAGGTCAGCGCCCGGTCCCGGCGGCGGGCGTTGACGGCCGGTCACCGGCGGCGGAAGCGTTGCCGGCATGAGGAAGAGGCTCGCCGTCCTGGGTGCCGCCGGTGCGTGCGCCGCCCTGCTCGTGGTGTACCTGCAGCAGCCCTCCGCCCAGGCGACCGTGCCCGCCCCGGCGACGCCGGTGACCGGCAACGCGACCTACTTCGACGGGCTCGGCTCCCCGTACGGCGGCTGCGGGCTGCCGCAGGCGGAGCTGGAGACGCAGGACTTCGTGGCCCTCAACGTCTTCGACACGCCGGGCGACGGCAGCTACTTCACCCGCCCGGTGCCGCCGGCGGACGCGGCCAAGATGGGCGTGTGGGACAACGGCCGCAACTGCGGGCGCTGGGTCCAGGTGAAGATCGCCGACTACTGCACCGGCACCAACGACGGCGCCCTCGGCCAGCCGTTCTGCCGCAACGGTGCGTGGACCGCCGACGCGTACAACGGCGGCGTGCTCAACATGCTCGTCGCCGACAGCTGCGCCGACACCAACGCCTGGTGCCGCGACGACCCGTACCACCTGGACCTGTCCAAGGCGTCGCTGAACCGCTTCGCCAAGAACGGCACCACGCTCGGCGACCTCTACCCGAACCACTGGAACAACCGGCACGTCGACTGGAACTTCATCCCCGCGCCCGGCTACTCCGGCGACATCCAGATCGGCTTCCTGGCCGGCGCCCAGCGCTGGTGGCCCGCGATCGCCGTGTCCCACCTGCCCAACGGCATCCACGGCGTGGAGTACTACGCCGACGGCGCCTGGCACGCCGCCCAGCCCAACCGCGACATGGGCCAGTCGTTCATCATCGGCGGCACCACGTCGGGCGCGACGCAGTTCCGGATCCGGGCCACGGACGCCGCGGACGCGCCGCTGTTCGGCGGCCGCGAGTACAGCTTCGCGCTGCCGTCCACCTGCTCGACACAGTGCGGCCCGGCGTACACGAAGGCGACCTACACCACGACGGGCGGGTCGGCCTCACCGTCGTCGCCGTCGTCGCCCTCGGCGTCGGTGTCCGTGTCGCCGTCGCGGTCCGTCTCGCCGTCGGCCTCGCGGTCGCCGTCGCGGTCGCCCTCGTCGAGCGGCTCCACCGGCGGCTGCAGCGCGACCGTCGTCGTGACCGGCACGTGGGACGGCGGCTACCAGGCCGAGGTGACCGTCCGCAACACCGGCGCCACGGCGTCGGCCGGTTGGTCGACGTCGCTCACGTTCCCCGGCACGCAACGCATCGCCAGCTCCTGGAACGCGGTCACCACCCAGACCGGCGCCGAGGTGACCGCCACCAACCAGCCGTACAACGCGGTCATCCCACCCGCCGCCACCACCAGCTGGGGCATGGTCGTCAGCGGTCAGAACCAGCCGGTGACCGCCGTCAGCTGCACGCTCAGATAGCCGCCACGCTCCGGGCCGCGGCCGGCGCTGTGCAGCGGGGTTTCGCCGATCGCCCGCCATCGCCCGCACCAGGGACCACACGACCGGCCACGTCTCGGTGTCCTCGTCCTGCCACCCGCCCACCAGGCGGTACACGGGCATCGACGTCAAGATTCAACGTGCCGGGATTCCGGTCTGCGTACGGCGCCGACAGGGTGGACCTGCCGATGTCCGGCGCGCTCGTCGCCTTCGACAGTGTGGCTCAGCGGGCCCTCTTCGTCGCCCGCTTGCGGGGCGGCGTCAACAGGTCGGCGATCGCCGCGATCGCGGACGGCACCAGGCGGTAGTAGGCCCAGACGCCGCGCTTCTCGCGCTCGAGCAGGCCGGCCTCGGTGAGGATCCGAAGATGATGGCTCACGGTCGGCTGGGAGAGGCCAAGCGGCGCGGTGAGGTCGGTCACGGACGCCTCGCCGTCCGGAGCGGACTGGATCAGACTGAGCAAGCGCAGCCGGGCCGGGTCGGCGAATGCCTTCAGCACTCCCGCGAGCCGCTCGGCATCGGCACGCTCGATCGGATCGCCGGCAAGCGGCGAGACAGCAGGCATAGCAGTTGTCGCAGTTCCCACGGCTTCCATCGTTCCACCAATACCATCGATACGCTGGCGGAACCGGGATCAGCACCCGGCGTCGTCAGACCGCCGGGAGGGCGGGACTCGGGCCCGCCGCCCCTCGGCCCGCTGCTTCCGCCGTCACCAGGCGAAGCGGCGGCGCTTGCGCCCGGTCATCCGCTCCGCCGCGGAGACACCCCGGCGCAGCAGCCGCGTGGCCCGCGTCGACCCGCGGCGCGCCTCCATCCGCTCGCTGACCTTCCTGGCCCCGGCGATGGCGAGCGGCACCGCGATCGCGGCCACCGCCCACCGGGCGATCATTTTCGGCAGCATGGTCGTCCTCCCGTGCACGTCGTCGTTCACCGGACGGATACCCTCCGCGGCCCGGAACCAACCGCACCCCGATCCCGCGCATCGCCCGGGGCGCCGCCAGCTGCGGCCCGACCGCGCGATGCGCCGCTCCAGGCCGATTCCGGGCTCACGGGCACCGATCGTCCCAGCCTTTCCCCGCCGCCGCGGACGCGGGCCGCGCGTTGTCGGACGTGTCGCGCAACTTCCAGGTGCCGGTCTTGCCCGCCGCCGGTCGGCCGTTCATGTCGGATGCGGTCGCCGCGGCGACCTTGCTCATCGCGTACGTGACGTTGTCGGCCATCGCATCGGTGAACCCTGGGATCTGTCTGGGGTTGACGGTCTCCCCGCCGCGCGGCCGGCCGGCGACCTGGTGGCTGCGCGGGAAGTCCTTCGGGCTGGTGCTGTCCGGTGGGAGTCGATGGCGTACCCGTGGATGAGCCCCGCGGCGAGCGTGTCCACCTTGAGCGAGGAGGCGGGTGGGTGCACGCCGAACTCGACCGGCTTGCCGTCGGACAGCACGGTGTCGGCGTACCAGGCGGCTTCGGCCGCGGCGGGCGGGGTGCGGGCGGCGGACCGCCGGCCGCGACGACCGCCGCGCCGCCGGCATCACCTCGGCCGGTCAAGCGGCCGATCACGTCGCGGATCACGCCGCCGGCCGTCCCGGCGGAGCGCCGGTGCCGCCCGGGACCGCCATCCGCGCCGGCCACAGGACCAGTCGCACCGCATCACGCGACGGGCAACGCAACGGCACCCCACGGACCATCAACGCTCACCGGCGGGGGCGGCGTTGATGGTCCGTGGCCGTCGTCCGGGCGGTCCTTGACCTCAGCCGACGGTCAGGAACGGGTCCAGCGCTGGTTGGTCCCGCCGTTGCAGGTCCACAGCACCACGGCCGTGCCGTTGGCCGTTCCACGGCCGGTCACGTCCAGGCACAGGCCGGACTGGACGCCGGTGACGGTGCCGTCGGCGTTGAACCGCCACTGCTGGTTCGCTCCGCCGTTGCACGTCCAGATCTGGACCCGGGTACCGGCGGCAGTACTCGAAGCGTCGAGGCACTTGGTGCCGTACACGGTCAGCTGGTTGCTCGACGTCGCCGTCCAACGCTGGTTGACGCCGCCGTGGCAGTCCCAGATCTGCACGGGCGTCCCGTCGGACTGGCTCTGCCCGTTGACGTCCAGGCAACGGTTGGAACCCACCCCGCGAAGCTGGCCGGTCGGGTTGGGCGCCGGGCTGCTGGGCGCCGGGCTGCTGGGCGGTGGGCTGCTCGGCGGGGTGTCGCCGAGCGTGAGGTTCTTCTGCTGCACCTGCCACTGGGTGTTGCACAGTCCGCAGTTGGCACCGACGAAGTTGGTGCCGGCCGCCGTGTCACCCTTCAGGCGCCACTTGAGGTAGAGCACCGCGACGCGACCGAACTCGCCGCCGTTGGTCTGGCCGTACGTGCCGCCGTGTCCGACGTTGAGATTGCCCATGAACGCGGGCAGCCCGGACGGCAGCTTGTTCCAGTCGTCGATGGCGTTCGGGTAGGCGATGTCGCTGGGGCCGCCGATGAAGTAGGCGATCGGCTTGGTCAACCGCCGGAGCTGGTAGTCGTCGGCGTCGTTGAGCAGGCCGCTGCTGAAGATGGCGGTGGTGGTGACCCGTGGGTCGTTGGAAACGGCGTACGCCTCCAGCCCGCCGCACGACCAGCCGGCGACGGCGATCTTCGAAGTGTCGATCTTGCCGTAGTACTTGCTGCCCGACCGGCCGTTCTCAGCCACGGCCCAGTCGATGGATGCGGTGTGCATCGTCGAGTTGGTGCTGCCGGAACCACCCGGAGCGCCGTTCGCGATGGCCAGGAAGCCGTGCGAGGCGATCTCGCGCAGGAAGTTCTGCTGGTCCAGCCCGTTGCCCGAACAGCCCCCGTTTCCCCAGACGAACACGGGCAGACGTCCGGCCGGAAGGTTCTGCGGGCGGTAGATGGTGTGGTTCGGCAGGGTGCTCGCGGTCTCGTAGTCGGCCGGGTAGGGCCCAGATCCGCCGACCGCGGCGTCCGCCGAGGTCGCACCGAATGCCAGGACCGCGGTGGTGACCGCGACGAAGACGGCCGTCAGCCAGGCGCCGGCCGCTGTTCGTTTGCTCATTCCACTCTCCAGGGACCGATAGGAGCAATACGCACCCACTGTCAGCGAATCAGTGAATAGTGTCAATGTCGCGACCATTCCCCGGCGCCAGAAATGGTGCAGAAATGTTAGGCGCAAAGTGTTATGACGGCCGCCCCGTCGTGTCTACGGGATCCGCGTGCCGGGCGGGTGCGGCACGGACCGGATCCGGGGCATCATTCCGTTTGACCGCAGCGCCGCGCGGTGAAATTTTCAGATTTTCGCCGCCCTGCGGCTGCAGCATGACCGTCATTCTCGGGCATTCTCTCCGCCGGCGCCCGTTTGTTTCGAAAATCGTTGACGATGCAGTTGCGGGGTATCCAGACTGCCGCCGTCGACGAGAGTCGACCCCGCTGTATGAAGGGACGCCCGCATGAACGACACCCCCGGACCCTCCACGCGCCGCAAGCGCTACCGCGGTAGGCTGATCCTCGGCGGCGCATGCGCCATCGCACTCGTCGCGACCTCGGTCGCGCTGACCGGCACCGCCAACGCCGAGGCCGACCGGACCGTCACGTCGAACACCACCGGCACGCACAACGGCTACTTCTTCTCGTACTGGAAGGACAGCGGCAACGTCAGCATGACGTTGGGGGCCGGCGGCTCGTACCGTGTGCAGTGGAGCGGCATCAACAACACCGTCGTCGGCAAGGGTTGGAAACCCGGCTCCAGTCACACGGTGAACTACTCCGGCACGTTCAACGTCAACGGCAACGGCTACCTGGC
>NZ_JNYJ01000072.1 GCF_000716715.1 Dactylosporangium aurantiacum
TATTGATCTTCTTCCCTCGACAAGAAGATGATCACCCAGGGGCTGTTTCCACGACCGACGGGGTCGACCACGTCGACCCCAAGGTTAAAAACCAAGCTAGGTCGCCGTGGGGTGTCCGTGCCGGTGAGCACACGGACCGAGTTCACCATCCCACGAGGCTGAACGCCTGCGGGGATCTTACTCCTCGGCGAGGGGCCGACGTCGTTGCGCAGTTCGAGGAGGTACTCCAAGCGCTCAACAGCCTTCTGTCGGCGCCCGACCCATGCACGGGCGTCAACCAGCCAGAAGCTACAGGCGAGCAACGCGCCCTCGCCGCCGGGCAGGCCGTCCACGCCGACCCCCGCAGCGCGGTAGCGCAGCAGTAGACCGTTGCTGCACAGGTCGCGCTGGATCGCCGCCGCGGTCCCGACGATGCGTGGATCGTCCCACGGCCCGGAACGCCAACGGTTCCGGAACGCCGCCGGCTCGCACAAGGTTCTCCCTCGCGGGTCGGACACAAAGATCATCATGCCCGCCAGCAGCGCAGACCGCACCGATCTGGGCGAGATGTTTGCACAGTGCACGCAAGGGTAGCGCGAGTCCTCAGACAGCCCGCACGAACGCCGACGAAAGGATCCGGCGACGTGAACGCCACCCTGCCCGAACGTTGCGACAGTCCGCAGGCGCCGTGGATGATCTGTGCCTGTGGCGATCCGGATTGCCGTACGGCCTTTGCCGAGCTTGCCTCAGTCGGGGCAGCTTCCGATGGCAGGCTACGAAACCAGCTGGTCGAGCGGCACTTGCGGTTGGCGTACTCCATCGCGGCGCGGTATCGATTCGACCCTCGGGTGCAGGACATCCGCCAGGTGGCCGCACTCGCGCTGGTCGAGGCTGTCGATCGGTTCGACCCGCGACGCGGCACACCGTTCTCCGCATTTGCGACGCCGACCGTCGCCGGGACGCTCAAGAGGTTTCTGCGAGACAATCGCTGGACCTTGCGCACCCCCAGAGGCGCCGGGGAGCTGCTGCTGCAGATGACGGCAGCTCGGGAAATACTCACCCAACGTCTCGGGCGCGATCCTCGGGACCGCGAGTTCGCGGGCGCATTGCAATGCACTGAGGCCGAGATCGTGTCAGTCCGCCGTATGGCACATGAGCAGCACATGCTGTCGTTGGACGGCCCGGCAACCGCCGGGGTCGGCGACCGTGCCGTCGGTGACACGCTGGCCGAAGGAGCAGATGCCCTGGCCGGCGTCGACGATCGGGAGGCGCTGTACACCGAGCTGCAGCGGCTGCCGGAGCGCCAGCTGCGCGTCGTCATGTTGTACTACTACGCCGACCTGACGCAGCGGGAGATCGCTGCACAGATCGGTGTGTCGCAGATGCAGGTTTCCCGGCTGCTGAAGTCGGCGCTGCAGCAGCTGCGTACCGGCATGCTGCCCGACGTCGACGGCGGCCCTGAGAACTGCGATTCGGCACAGCAACGACACATGCAGGAATCCGGCGAACGTGACGGCGAGGCCAGGACGGAGCCGCCCGCCGACGCTGCGCACGAACACGGGGAAGCAGCGCGAGCGCACCAGCCGGTCGTCGCCGATGCGGAACCAGACGCAAACGGACCATGCCGTAACCATGACGTGGCGCGGCAGGGTCACGGTCGTAGACCACAAACGGACTCGCGGAACCTCTCTCGCACTGTCGACCGAACCAGGTACAGGCCACCGAGCTCGGCGCGCCACGGTGGCCCGCCCAGACGCGCTGCGAGAGCAGCCACCGGTCGTGCCCGCTCGCCACATTGGCCGGTGCCCCGGCCTCCGCCGGCTGAAGCCTTCCACCCAATGCCCGTCAACCCGGTGGAACCGCTGGGTCACCCGCCGTCGGGCTCGTCGTGATCCCGACTGACGATCTGGGGCCAGCCCAGCCACCACTCGTCATCCGGAATCTCGCCGGCGGCAGCGGCGAACGCGCGCAACGCCGGCGCGACCGAGGGATGCCATACGTCGGCGGTTGCGGTGACGGTCGCGGTGAGTTGTTCTCGGCGGTTGATGGTGACCTGTTCGACGAGCCGTCGCCCGGCGGGCGTGAGTGTCAGCCGGACGACCCTGCGGTCTGTGGTGGGACGGGACCGTCGGATGAGACCTTTGCGGACGAGCCGTTCGCACATGCGGGTGCCGGTCGATGCGGCGACACGGAGCTCGGCGGCGATGTCGACGACCCGCTGAGGTCCGCGGGAGGCGAGCACCACCAGAGTTCGGTACTGCGGCAGGGTCACGTCGGGGTCGATCTCCGCCAGGGAGCGGGCCGCTATGCCGACCAGCGCCCGGCTGGCGGCCAGCAGGGCATCCACCGCGCCGGCAGTGTCGCGGTCGGCGCTGTCGGCGTCTGACACTCCCCGCTGCACCAGCCGATTCTGGCACAGCAGGTCGGGTACAGCCTGGCAACGGCTCTGGGCCGGTGACTGGTTCAATGATCAGGCGGTGGCATGGTGGCCGGCGGAAGCACGCCACGGTCCGGACCGCTGTAGACGGCGCGAAGTGCCAGCCGGACGGCCAGCGACCGCGCGGCGCCGCGAATGCCGTGGTGCAGCAGCGCCGCCTTGGCGGCGTTGCTGCCCGGCCCGCCGTGCACTCCGCCGCCGGGGTGGGCGCCGGCACTTGCCAGGTACAGGCCCCGGATCGGTGTCTCCGCGCGGCCGAGTCCGGTGACCGGGCGGAACACCAGTTCCTGGTAGAGCTTTGTCGTGCCACCGTTGATGGCTCCGCCGACCAGGTTGCCGTCGGCGCCGGCCAGTCCGGCCGGGGTCTGCACCACCCGGTTCGTGACCCGTTCCCGAAAGCCGGGCGCGTGCCGCTCCAGGACCTGCTCGACCGCGTCGGTCTGGGCGCGCAGTGCGTCGACGTCCATGCCCAGAGCGCGCGGGAGGTGCGTGTATGCCCACAGGACTTCGGTGCCCGCAGGCGATCGGCTCTGGTCGGCGGTCGTCATCTGTCCGAGCAGGATGAAGGGCCGTTCGGGGCGCCGTCCGGTGGTCAGTGCGGCTGCGTAGTCGGTGAGACCGTCGAGGTCCGTGCCGAGGTGCACGGTGCCGGCTCGGCCGGCCTCCGCGTTCGTCCACGGCATCGGCGCCGAGAGGGCCCAGTTGAGCTTCAGGGTGGCCGGGTCCCAGGCGAAGCGTCGCAGATCGCCGACGAGCCGGTCCGGCAGCTGCTCGACACCGACGAGCTGCAGGTAGAGCGTGGGCACGTCCACGTCGGCGAGCACGGCGCGGCGAGCGACGATGATCTCGCCGGACACCGTACGGACCGCGTTCGCGCGGCCGTGGTGCACCAGGATGCGCTCCACAGGTGCGCCGCAGCGCAGCACACCGCCGACGGTGTGCAGCCGGTGCACCAGCGCCTCAACAAGCTTTCCCGAGCCGCCCTGCGGAACCGGGAAACCGAAGCGCTGCCCCGCCATACTCATCAGCCAGCCGAACACGCCGCTGCCGGGTTCGTCGGCGGCCATGTCGGAATGCAGAGCGGAGCCGGCCAGCAGCAGGCGGGCGCCTTCGCCCCGGAACTGTTCCTCACCGAGGCGACGTACGGGAAGGGTCGCGAACCTGGCGAACCGCAGCAGGTCCGCCACGCCGAGCCGGCGCAGCAGTCCGAGCCCGGCCCGAACCGGCGGAAACGGGCGGAAGAGCGCCTGCAGCACGTCGTCGCCGATGCGGTCCCAGCGTTCGACGAGGCCCGTCCAGGCGGCACCGTCGCCGGCGGCGAACGCATCGACCGATGCTGCGGTCTGCTCCAGGTCGCGGGACATGACGACCGTCCGGTCATCCGGGAGAACATGGGCGAGGACCGATGGGGCATGAGACCAGCGCAGCCCGTGTGCCTCCAGATTCAGGGCCCGCAGGACCGGCGACGCGGCACCGAGCGGGTAGAAGGCGCTGAAGTGGTCCATGGTCAGCCCTGGGCCGAGCAACTCGCTCGAGCGCACCGCCCCACCGGCGACATCCTCAGCCTCGAGGACGACGACCCGCCAACCCTCGCTCGCCAGGAGGTTCGCCGCGACCAGACCGTTGTGGCCACCGCCGACCACAACAGCATCATAAATTTGCGGTGTCATCCCCGCACATCTTCCCCAAACCTGGCGGATGACGCGGCAAACTTCGCTCGGATTCGTCAAGCACCGAAGCTGCCGTCCTCGTGATGGCCTGTTTGGCGGCACGAGCGACGGGTAGCGGCGCTGCCGGCCGTTGATTGCGGGGGTGAGGTCGTTGCCGGGCAGAAGGCAGGTGTTGAGGCTGCTGGCGGAGGGCTGCGACTACGATGAGGCCGGACACCGGCTCAGAATTCCACTGGGCCAGGCGTACCTCATCGCCACCGGAGTCCCCGCTGACGGTGGCGACACCGTGACCTGCGCGCAGCGAGACCGCCCCGGGATGCTCCGGTCGAGTTCCCAGCGGCTGGTCAACCCGAATCACAGCAACCCGACCGCACGCGAGGACGTCCACGCGTGGATCCGCTGGCGCGTCCAGACCGATCCGCAGATGCGTGACACGGCGCGCCACCGTGTCGGGGCTGACGCTGAAGGAGACTGACTGTGCGGCTGCCGTCACGCCTGCCCATCTGGCCCGTCCTGCGCCAGCTCAAAGGCCCGGACCGACTGGGAAAGGGCTCAGCGGTGAAGTCTGCGGCAAGCCGCGCGCTCGAGCCCCGTACCGCCTCCGCTGACCGCGTCGTCAAGTCCGTGTGTCCGTACTGCGGGGTGGGCTGCGCTCAGAATGTGTACGTGCGCGAGGAGAAGGTCGTGCACATCGAAGGCGACTCGGATTCGCCGGTCAGCCGCGGAAGGCTGTGCCCGAAGGGCGCTGCGAGCCTGCAGCTGACCACCGGCTCGGGCCGGCTGCACACGGTACTGTACCGCCCGCCGAAGGGCACCGAGTGGCAGAAGCTCGATCTCGACACCGCCATGCGGATGGTCGCGGACCGGGTCGTCGCCACCCGCGCCGAAACCTGGGAGTGGGAGCAAGACGGTGCACGGACCGCCCGGACCATGGGTCTTGCCAGCCTCGGCGGCGCGACGCTGGACAACGAGGAGAACTATCTCATCAAGAAGCTGCTGACGGCGCTCGGCGTGGTGCAGATCGAGAACCAGGCGCGGGTGTGTCACAGCTCGACGGTGGTGGGCCTCGGCGCGTCGTTCGGCCGTGGCGGCGCGACGACCTTCATGCAGGATCTGCAGCACGCCGACTGCATCATCATCGAAGGCTCCAACTTCGCCGAGGCGCACCCGGTCGGCTTCCAGTGGGTGATGGAGGCGAAGGCGAGGGGCGCCACCGTCATCCACGTCGATCCGCGGTTCACCCGGACCAGTGCTCTGGCCGACCTGCACGTGCCGATCCGGGCGGGCACCGACGTCGCCTTTCTCGGCGGCATCATCAACCATGTCCTGAGCACCGACGCGTACTTCCAGGAGTTCGTCCTGCACTACACGAACGCCGCCACGATCGTCGGTGAGGATTTCCGCGACACGGAGGATCTCGACGGGCTGTTCTCCGGCTTCCAACCCGACACGCACCACTATCAACCTGACAGCTGGCAGTACGAGGGCATGACCGTCACCGCAGCTTCAGGCCAGCGCGACCAGGAGTACCAGCGAAAGTCCCGCGGTGGCCACTCGATGAGTAGCGCCGGACGGGGTGAGGCGCACGGCGCGGGCGGCGCGGCGATGCGGGGCAGCCCGAACCGGGACGAAACCATGCAGCACCCGCGTTGCGTCCTGCAAATCCTGAAGCGTCATTACGCCCGCTACACCCCCGACATGGTCGAGCGCACCTGTGGCATCCCGCAGGACGTGTTCCTGCGTGTCTGCCGGGAATTGGTGGAGAACTCCGGCCCGGAGCGGACCAGCGAGTTCGTCTACGCGGTCGGGTGGACCCAGCACACGGACGGCTCCCAGTTCATCCGGGCGGCGTGCATCCTGCAGCTGCTGCTGGGCAACATGGGCCGGCCGGGCGGCGGCATCCAGGCACTGCGCGGGCACGCCAGCATCCAGGGCTCCAGTGACATCCCGACCTTGTTCAACCTGCTGCCCGGCTACATTCCGATGCCGCATGCGCATGCGCACGAGACGCTGGACGCGTTTATCGCCGCGGACGCCGCCAACAGCGGCTTCTGGGCCGAGATGCGCTCGTACCTGGTGAGCTTGATGAAGGCGTGGTGGGGCGGCGCCGCCACGCCGGACAACGACTTCTGCTTCGACTACCTGCCGCGGCTCACCGGTAGTCACAGCACCTACGACACGGTCATGGAGCAGCTCGCCGGCCGCTGCAAGGGCTACTTCCTGCTGGGGGAGAACCCGGCTGTCGGTTCGGCCAACGCGAAGCTGCAGCGGCTCGGCATGGCGAATCTGGACTGGCTCGTGGTCCGCGACTTCAGTCTCATCGAGAGCGCGACGTGGTGGAAGGACGGCCCGGAGATCGAGACGGGAGAGCTCCGCACCGAGGACATCAGGACCGAGGTGTTCTTCTTCCCGGCCGCGGCACACACCGAGAAGTCCGGCAGCTTCACCAACACCAACCGGATGCTGCAGTGGCACCATGCCGCCGTCGAACCGGCCGGTGACGCCCGCAGCGACCTCTGGTTCATGTACCACCTGGGCCGGATCATCAGGGAGAAGCTCGCCGACTCCACCGATCCCCGCGACCGTCCCGTCCGCGATCTGACGTGGGACTACCCGACCGAGGGGCCGCAGGACGAACCGGTCGCCGAGGCGGTGCTCGCCGAAATCAACGGTTGGAACGCGAACGGTGACCCCCTGTCCGCCTATACGGAGCTCAAGAGCGACGGATCGACGGCGTGTGGCTGCTGGATCTACTGCGGCGTCTACGCCGACGGGATCAACCAGGCCGCCCGGCGCAAGCCCGCGGAGGAGCAGGACTGGATGGCGCTGGAGTGGGCCTGGGCTTGGCCGGCGAATCGGCGCATTCTCTACAACCGTGCCTCCGCCCGTCCGGACGGGCGTCCGTGGAGTGAACGCAAGAAGCTGGTGTGGTGGGATGAGGACGCCGGGCGGTGGACGGGCTTCGATGTGCCGGACTTCGAGCCCACGAAGCGGCCTGACTACCGGCCTGCCGAAGGCGCCACGGGTGTCGCGGCCATCTCCGGCATCGACCCGTTCATCATGCAGGCCGATGGAAAAGGTTGGCTTTTTGCGCCGGCCGGAGTCACCGACGGCCCGATGCCGACGCACTACGAGCCACAGGACTCGCCGGTGGCGAACCCGCTGTACGGCCAGCAGCGCAGTCCGGCGCGAATGGTCTATCCACACGAGCACAACCGGTACCACCCGAGCGGACGCGAGCCGGGCAGCGAGGTGTATCCGTACGTGTTGACAACGTTCCGGCTGACCGAGCATTTCACCGCGGGGGGAATGAGCCGAAACACCCCGTACCTCGCCGAGCTGCAACCCGAGCTGTTCTGCGAGGTTTCCCCGGAACTGGCCACCGAGCGAGGGCTCGAGCATGGTGGCTGGGCGACGATCGTGACGGCCCGAAACGCCATCGAGGCCCGCGTCCTGGTGACCGAACGGATGACGCCGCTGCCCGTCGGCGGCCGTACGGTGCATCAGATCGCGCTCCCGTTCCACTGGGGCCCCAACGGCTACAGCCACGGCGACGCCGCCAACGAGCTCAGCTCCATCTCCCTGGACCCGACCTCACACATCCAGGAGGTCAAAGCGCTGTCTGTAGACATCCGTGCAGGGCGCCGGCCACGCGGACCGGCACGGGTGCAGCTGGTGCGGGCATATCAGGAACGGGCCGGGATCACCGAGCACACCGGAGCGGAGGCATAGATGGTCAACCTCGATCTGCGCGGGATGCTCGAGCGGTCCGACAGCTACCGTGAGGACGACCAGCCGCCACGGGTCGGGTTCTTCACCGACACCAGCGTCTGCATCGGCTGCAAGGCATGCGAGGTGGCGTGCAAGGAATGGAACGCCGTCCCTGAGGACGGTCTCACCTTCACCGGCATGTCGTATGACAACACCGGCGGGCTCGGCGCCGACACCTGGCGGCATGTCGCGTTCATCGAACAGCCGCGGCGGCTCGGCCGGCAGGAGAGCAACCTGGCGGTGACCGACGTGCCGGCCGCGCCGGTGCACCGTCCTCCCGTGTCGCTGGGTATGCCCGGGTCCGGTCCACCGCAGGACACCGTCGGCACGGTCGCCGACATGGACTTCCGCTGGCTGATGTCCTCCGACGTGTGCAAGCACTGCACGCACGCGGCGTGCCTTGACGTGTGCCCGACCGGAGCGCTGTGGCGCACCGAGTTCGGCACCGTCGTGGTGCAGGAGGACGTCTGCAACGGCTGCGGCTACTGCGTGCCGGCCTGCCCGTACGGCGTCATCGACCAGCGTAAGGACGACGGCCGCGTCTTCAAGTGCACGATGTGCTACGACCGGCTCAGTGTCGGCCAGGAGCCGGCATGCGCCAAGAGCTGCCCGACCGACTCCATCCAGTTCGGTGACCTCGATGAGCTGCGGGAGCGCGCGGCACAGCGGGTGCAGCAGCTGCACGATGGTGATGTCACCTCGGCCCGGCTGTACGGTCACGACCCGAACGATGGCGTGGGCGGCACGGGAGCGTTCTTCCTGCTGCTCGACGAGCCCGAGGTGTACGGGCTGCCACCGGACCCGGTCGTCACCACCCGCGACCTGCCGGCCATGTGGAAGCACGTCGGTCTTGCCGCCGCCGGCCTGCTCGCGGGTCTTGTCGCGGCCTGTTGGAGGAAGCAGTGAGCCAGAAGCGGAACGGGACGCTGACAGCGGCCTGGACGGGCGTGCCGAGCGACGACGACCCTGCCCTGCCGCCGGAGCGCCGGGCGGTCACCGGGTCCGGTGGCCGCTGGCGGCGCCGCAGGCAACGCGGTGAACGGCTGATGGTGCCGAAGGCGGAGTTCCGCTCGTATTACGGGCTGCCGGTGCTCAACCAGCCCACGTGGAAAGCTCCGGACATCGCCGGATACCTGTTCCTGGGCGGGCTGGCTGGTGCGTCCTCGGGTCTTGCCGCCGCCGCGGAGTTGACTGCACGTCCCGACCTGGCAAGGGCGGCCCGGATAGGCGCGGTCGGCGCGTTGGCCGGCTCGCTGTACGGGCTGATCCACGACCTCGGCCGGCCCGCCCGGTTCGTGAACATGTTGCGGGTGTTCAAGGTGACATCGCCGATGAGTGTCGGATCGTGGCTGCTCGCCGCGTACGGACCGCAGGCGACGCTTGCCGCCGCGAGCGCGGTGACCGGTCGGCTGCCGATGCTCGGGCGGGCAGCGGGTATCGGCGCAGGTGTGCTCGGGGTCGGCGTGGCGACCTACACTGCGGCGCTCATCAGCGACACCGCAGTGCCGGTCTGGCACGACGGGCGCCGGGAGCTGCCGTATCTGTTCGCCGGTTCGGCTGCCGCCTCGGCCGGCGGGCTCGGCCTGCTTGCCGCGCCACTGTCCCAGGCAGGTCCGGCCAGCCGGATCGCCGTCGCCGGCACGCTCGTGGAGGTGCTCGCGGCCAAGGTGATGCAGCGCTGCCTCGGCCCGGTCGCCGAGCCACTCAAGGACGGCCCGAGCGGCCGGCTCCTGCGGTGGGGCGAGCGGCTCGGCGTGACCGGAGCGGTGCTCGGCGCCACCGCTGGCCGGCGGTCACGGCTGGCTGCAGGGGTTGCCGGCGCTGCGCTGCTCGTCGGTTCCGCGTGCACCCGGTTCGGCCTGTTCCGGGCCGGTCAGAAATCGGCGGCCGATCCCCGGTACACCGTGCGGCCGCAGCGTGAGCATCTGGAGCTGCGAACGGACCAACGGCCATGATGCGGCGGGTTCGCGAGTATCTGCCGCTTGCTGTCACGGTCGTGGCCACCTGCGTCGCCGCCGTCGTTGCAGGGCGCCCGCGCCGCCGGTGACGCTCAGTTTGACACGTCGCCGAGGGTGAACGCCCCGATGGTGGAGACGGTGTTCAGTGCGGTGAAACCGTCGTCGGGCAGGTTGTCGGCGTAGCGGCGGGGCATGCCGGAGGTGCCGCTCCAGTGCTGGACCAGGAAGGTGGTGTGGAAGCCGACGAAGGTCAGCCGGCCGCCACTGACTGACCGCGACACCTTCCGCGCCCGCCGCGACGGACAGGGCGATGCCGAATTGTCACATGCCGGACGGGGCGAAGAAGCCGACCGGTCCCGCACCGTCGGCGATCTCGGCGATCTCGGCGATCTCGGCGTCCGGTCGGTCGTCGGGTCGGGGCAGGGATGTGTCGGGACACCAGCCAGCAGTATCCGGCGCACATCAGGCTCATGCCGCCGGACAGTCCGAGCGTCATTGCGCCGGCCCATTCCGGGTGGCCGTGCCCGCCCGAGGGCCACCACACGTAGAGGATCGTGGCGGCGGCCAGGGCTGCCGCGATCGTCCCGAACACTTTGTACTCGGTGTGCAACGGCTGCTTCTCGGGTCTGTGCCGGCGGCGACGTCGCCACTTGGCCGGGCCGGGTTCCAGGTGCTGTCACGCTGTCGGTGCGCAGACAGCCGAATGCGGGGGCGCTCAAACGTCCGGGATGCCGTCATCGAGACGTCGTGATTGGTGCCGGGCCGACCGGGCAGTGGGCAACCATGGGCGGCGTCACGTCATTCGGATGGGTGGTGGTCGGGACCTCGCTGGTCGTGATCGCGGCGATCTTCTCCAACCGCGTCAGCGCATGGATCCGGGTTCCTGCCCCGGGCGCTGTTCCTGATCGGTGCCGCGGTCGCGTCGGACCTCGTCCCCGCACTCGGCGCGCTGATGGTCGCTCATGTGCAGGATGTGGTCACGGTTGCGCTGGTCGTGATCCTGTTCGAGGGCGGGACGCACATCGGTTGGCGGCGGTTCCGTTCAGCGGCCGGAGCGATCGTCTGGGTCGGCGTCGCCGGCACGGTCGTGACCGCGGCTGCCGTGGCCACTGTGGCACATCTGCTGTTCGGGTTCGGCTGGCAGGCCGCGCTGCTGCTGGGCGCTGCACTGGCCCCGACCGATCCCGCCGTGGTCTTCTCCGTCCTCGGTCGCCGGGAGGTGATCGGCCGCTCCGGCGTGCTGCTGGAGGGCGAGTCCGGAACCAACGACCCGGTCGGCATCGCGCTGATGATGGTCCTGCTCGGGTCCGCCGGCGGCAGCCTCATCGGTCGGATCGGCGCGGGTGCCGGGGAGTTCGCCCTGCAGCTCGGCATCGGCGGCCTGATCGGCGTCGCCGGAGGTTGGGGCCTGCGGTGGCTGATGCAGCGAGTCCCGTTGCCGAGCGAGGGTCTCTACCCGCTGCGGACCCTGGCGTTCGGCGGTCTCGTGTACGGACTCGCGACAGTAGTGCACGGATCCGGGTTCCTCGCGGTGTTCGCTGCGGGCGTCGTCATCGGTGACATCAACGCACCCTACAAGCGGGAGGTCGAGCGGTTCCTCTCGGCGACGTCCAGCCTGGCCGAGGTCGTCGCCTTCGTCGTGCTGGGCGTCACCGTCGGCCTGAACGATCTTGGTGGCGCGGTGTGGGTCGGCGTCGGCATCGGTCTGCTGCTGATGTGGGTGATCCGCCCGGTGCTGGTCGGTCTGGTGCTGTGGCCCGTCCGCCTCCGTCTCGGCGAGCGGGTGTTCGTGCTGTGGTCCGGGCTCAAGGGCGCGGTGCCGATCCTGCTGGGCACGTTCGCCGTCAGTTCCGCCGTCGCCGGCGCTGAGCGGATCTATGAGGTCATTTTCGTCGTGGTGGCGCTGTCGGTGATGGTGCAGGGCACGACGGTGCCGCTGGTGGCGAGATGGCGCCGGGTGCTGATGCGGGTGGTCGAGCCTGAGCCCTGGACGCTCGGCATGCGGTTCCGGGAGCGGCCGGCTGGGGTGCGCCGGTTCACGGTGCAGGCGGGCGCGCCGGCGGACGGTGCCGCGATCGGCGGCCTGCGGCTGCACGAGGATGCGTGGATCAGCCTGGTGAGTCGGGACGGCCGACCGGTTCCGGTGAAACGCGACACGGTCCTGCAGGCGCGTGACGATGTCCTGGTCATCGTCGGCGCTGACGAACCGGCCGTTCGCCAGGTGTTCTGCGGGCCGGTCGAAAGGCGTCGCAGGTCGACCCAGTGATGGGTCGGTCGCGGTTGCCCTTGCCTGGTCCTGTCGGGGCGCAAAATGATACCAAATATTGTGCAGGTACAACTGTTGCATCGTGTGTTGCGCGCTATGGTGATTGCTGCCGTTCCGGAGGTACATCAACCATGAGCTTTTCGATCGACGTCCGTGCGCGGCTGACCGGGGCGGCCGCTATCGTGGTGCGCGGAGATCTCGATGCGGCGTCAGTCGGCCGGTTGATCGCGGCGGTGGACGAGGTGTTGCGAGGGCGACCCGGTCGGCTGTGCATCGACCTGGGTCTGGTGACGTTCGCCGACTCGGTGGCCGTGGGCGCGTTGGTGCACGTTCAGCGCCGATGCACACAGGTCGGTTGCAGGCTTTTCGTCGAACGGTTGAGTCCGGTGCTCGACCGGACGCTGACCGTTGCGGGGGTGCTGCACCTCTTCACCGTGACCGGCGGCTGACAGCAGGCGTACGTGGCGGCGTCACGCGGCGTCGCGTCCGGAGCGTTGTGCCGGCCACCTGCCCTGCACCTCGGCGGTGGACGATTCCCAGTTCTGCCACCACTGCGGGTCGGGGACTTCCCCGGCGACGGTGACGAACGCCCGCAGTGTTGCGACCGTTCGTTTCGACGCGACCAGACCCGCGTCGCGGACCAGGGCTTCGATTTCGTCGCGGCGGGCCTTCATGATGGTCCCGATGAGATCCTTGCCGTCCTCCGTGAGGACGTGCCAGATCGGGCGCCGGTCAGTTTCGTCGTGGAAGCGTTGCACGAGGCCTTTGCGGACCAGGCGGTCGCACATGCGCGTGACCGTGGACGGTGCCACGTTCAGTTCTTGCGCCAGAACCGCGCTGCGCTGCGGGCCGTGGGTGGCAAGGAAGACGAGGGCGCGGTACTGCTGCAAGGTCACGTCGGCGTCGATGCGGCTGAGATTCTTGGCGGCGATGGCGACCATCGCCCGACTGATTGACAGCAGCGCATCGACGAACGCGGTCGAGTCGTCCGGGTCCGGCACGGTTGATCGCGACATCCAGCAATGATTGCATGTCAGCACCGTTGTGTGACTGACCGGGCGTCGCGACATTCTCACGCGTCGTGGCTGCAGGTCCGGTGCTATCCGGGACGGTCGACGGTCGCCAGCCAGGCCGTTGCGTCCGACGGCGAGTCGAAGATCGGGAAGATGCGCAGCAGTCGCATCGTGTGCAACACGGTGACGACGAACCGGGACGGCCGAACCAGGCAGAGCGTTCGTCCGTCGTGCTTCGAGTGCTGATGCGCGCGAACCAGGGCGCCGAGTGCCGTCGAGTCGATGAGCCGGACCTGTGACATGTCGATGACCACGTGGCGACCCGATTCGCATGCGGTGGTCAGCGCGTCGCGCAGTCTGTCGGCGACGGCAACGTCGAGGTCGCCGGTCAGCTGTACAAGGGCGTGCGTGCTGGTGATGGTGACTGCCCCGATGGGCGGAGTCGTCGGTGCGGTGCCCAATGGTCGGAGCGCCGCACCGCACCCGTCGCACCGGGTGGACGGAAGGTTTCCGGACGCGGGGAGCGGTGCGGCGGACCGGACCGGCTGAACTGGAAGGTCCAGCCGGGATCCACACTGCTCGCAGATGAGCGTGGCGAAGGCCGAAGTTGTCATGGATGCTCCTGCATGGGCGTGGTCGAAATATTGCCGACCAGACTTCCCGGCGCACCTGTCAGCATCGTCTGTTGTAACGATGCAACTATTGCCGGAGACCCTACCTGGATCGTCTGCAGTTGTACAGCGCGAGTCACCCGACGGTGGATCGCGGCGTTCAAGCCGAGCGTGGCCGGTCTCCGTCAGCGTCCCGGGGCCTGCCACCAGACGCCGGCTGCCACGCCGAGCGCGCAGATGGCGACCACCACGGTTGCGACGCTACCGACGATCAGCCCGGTGATGGCCGTGACCACCGCCGCAGCAGCAATCCAGGCCGCCGCGACCTTCCGCCGGCTGCCGGAAGGCGATGGCCTGCCGGCAAGCGCTCTGGCAAGCGTCGGGTCGTCCGCACGCAAGCCTGCCTCCAGCTCTTCCAACCGGCGTCGTTCACTGTCGCTGAGCATGTTCGAGTGCCTCCGGACGGTTCCACTCACCCCAGTTCCTCATACCCCGTGCGGCGGGCCGCCATCATAGGGCGATGCGACTCGACAGGCGGGCACCTGTCGAAGTTGTGCGGTCCGACACGCAGGTGCGGACACGTGTCGCAAACGAGGTGGACCGATGCCGTGGGGACGCTGGCGCCGCCACGGCGAACTGGTCACGAGCTGCCTGCGCGGTGCCGTAGGTGCAGCGCCACGACGGTGGCGGTTCCGGCGCTCACGACGACCGTGATCAGCACGCCCGCCCAGCCGAGGGCCACCATGAGGACGGACAGCAGCATCCAGACAAGTGCAGCCGCGGCGAGCGCGGCCATCCGCCGTGCCGGGACCATACGCGCAGCGACCGGCTCCTCCGCGGACAGGTCCTGAACGATCCGTGCGAAGGCAACTGCTTCCTCGGCGGTGAGCTGGATGGCGTCCCAGCCGGCCGGCACAGTCCGAGCTGCAGCGTCCGTGTCGTACCCTTCGTCGGCGCTGTGCGGGTCCGCGCCGCTGCCGGCAGTGGTCCACGGACCGCCCAGCCGCCGGTCGCCTGGCAGATCGGCGTCGTCGGGCAGTGGCCAGATCATCATGGCAGGTTCCTCACGGCTCGGAACGACGGACCGCACGGCTGTACGTCGGGCGAGGCTCCGCCACGGCGTCGCCTGCCGTCACCGTCTCTGGCTACGGTGCTGGCTGAATATGGCGGCATATCGGCGCGTCCATGACGATTCGATGACAGTCGCTGTGAAGTCGGCGGCGTGGTTGTTGCCACGTGCTGGCGTTCGGGTGTCGTTGAATGCTTCCTCGGACCAAGTCGCCGTGCACCCTGGCGACTTGGCTGTCATCGCCGTCGCCGCAGCCACATCGTGCCTGTCGCGGCGGCGAAGGCTGTGAGGATTCCAGTGGCTGCGGCGGCCGCTGCGTGGCGTGGAGCGGCCGGTCGGGGTGCCCATTGCCGTTCCGGGTAGGCACCGGACTGCTGTTGCTGCAGTCCGGCCTGGATGAGCTCGGCCAGGTGCATGCCACCACGGCCGGCCGCGTTGCCCTGAGCGATCTGGGTGCGGCAGCTGAACCCGTCGGCGAGGACGACGTCGCCGGGGTCCGCCCCGCGGACCGCAGGAAGCAGGACGCGTTCGGCGCAGGCTTCAGACACCTCGTAGTGACCCTCTTCGAAGCCGAAGTTGCCGGCCAGCCCGCAGCATCCGGAGTCAAGGACGTCCACGTCGACGCCCATCGCCTCCAGCACGGCCTTGTCCGCCTCGAAGCCCAGAACGGCGTGCTGGTGGCAGTGCGTCTGGACGATTGCCTTGCGGTGCATGTGCGGTGCCTGCCAGCCGGGCGTGTGCTCTTGCAGCAGCTCGCTGAGTGTGACCGTCTGCTTAGCCAGGCGTCGGACGTCCTCATCGTGCGGGAAGAGCTCCAGAGCATCAGACCGGAACACGGCGGTGCAGCTGGGCTCCAGACCGACGACGTGCATGCCGCGACGCAGGTACGGACGCAGCATGGCGACAGTACGCTGCAGGACCCGTTTGGCGACGTCCAGCTGCCCGGTCGAAATCCAGGTCAGGCCGCAGCAGACCGGTGCGTCCGGCACGTGGACGGTCCAACCGGCGTCTTCCAGCACGTCCACGGCGGCCCGGGCGATGTCCGGGTCGAAACGGTTGGTGAACGTGTCGGGCCAGAGTACGACCTCACCGCGATCGCCCGGGATGGCGCCACGCCGGCTACGGAACCACCGCTGGAACGTACGCGGGGCGAACACCGGGATGTCCCGCCGGACGTCGACCCCGGCGAGCCGCTTGGCGAACGTGCCGACTGGGCCGGCGTGCGCCAGGACGTTCACCAGCCGCGGTGCGTTGGATGCGAGCGCAGCCCACAGCGGCAGCCAGCCCATGGCGTAGTGCGAGCGGGGACGCAGCCGGCCTTCGTAATGGTGGGACAGGAACTCCGCCTTGTAGGTGGCCATGTCGACGTCGACCGGGCAGTCCCGCTTGCAGCCCTTGCACGCCAGGCATAGGTCGAGGGCGTCCTTGACCGCTTCGGAACGCCAGCCGTCGGCGATCGCGCCGCCTCGGGCGGTCCCGTCGAGCATCTCGAACAGCAGGCGGGCGCGGCCGCGGGTGGAGTGCTCCTCCTCGCGGGTGACCATGTAGGAGGGGCACATGACGCCGCCGCCCTCGCGCCGGCACTTGCCGACCCCGACGCAGCGCAGCACCGCCCGGCTGAAGCTGCCTTCGTCGTCGGGGTACTGGAAGTGTGTGCGCGGTGCCGGATGGTGGAAGTCGGTGCCGAGGCGCAGGTGCTCGTCGAGCCGGTAGGGGTTGACGACCTTGCCGGGGTTCATCCGGTTGTCGGGGTCGAAGATCGCCTTGAACTGGCCGAAGGCTCGCACGACGTCGTCACCGAACATCTTCGTCAGCAGTTCGCCGCGCTGCTGGCCGTCGCCGTGCTCGCCGGAGAACGAGCCGCCGTAGGATGCGACCAGATCGGCTGCCCGCTCCAGGAATTGCCGGTATCGGGTGATGCCGTCGGCGGTGGTCAGCTCGAACGGGATCCGGGTGTGCACGCAGCCCTGCCCGAAGTGGCCGTAGATGCTGGCCTTGAAACCGAACTCGTCGTAGAGCTCGTGCAGGTCGCGCAGGTAGTCGCCGAGCCGGGCAGGGTCGACGGCGGAGTCCTCCCAGCCCGGCCAGGTGTCGGGCAGGCCCGGGACGCGGGCGGTGGCGCCGAGTCCGGACTCACGGACGTGCCAGATCTGCTGCTCGTGCTGCTCGTCGTCGAAGTGCGTGACGTCGTCGCCGTCCACGCTGCGGCCGAGCGCGGTGACGAGATGCTCGACCTTCTGCCTGGCCTCGTCCTTGGTCTCGCCGCCGAACTGGACCAGCAGGAACCCGCGGCCGTCCGGGAACAGGCGCAGCGCCGTCGGGTTGAGGTGCTTGCTCTGTTGATAGCTGATGAGTAGGTGGTCGATGCCCTCCAGCGCGATCGGTTGGTGTTCCAGGACTGCGGGTACCGCGTCCGCGGCGTGGGTGATGTCGTCGAAGCCGAGCACGACCAGGCTGCGGCGGTGTACTCGCGGGACGAGCATCAGCTCGGCGCGCAGGACGGTGGCGAGGGTGCTCTCCGACCCGACGAGGGCCTGGGCGACGTGGAAGCGCTTCTCCGGCAGCAGCGAGTCGAGGTTGTAGCCGGAGACCCGCCGCGGGATGTGCGGGTACCGGGTCCGCAGCTGTCCAAGGTGTTCGTCGCGCAGGGCTCGCAGTTGCCGGTACACCTCGGCGCGGCGACCGCCGCCGGCGATGATCTGCTCGTACTCGTCGTCGGGGGTCTCGCCGACCCACATGCGGGTGCCGTCGTACAGCAGGACTTCCAGGCGGACGATGTTGTCCACGACCTTGCCGGTGCGCTGTGCGGTCGCACCGCAGGAGTTGTTGCCGATCATGCCGCCGAGCGTGCAGTGGTTGTGGGTGGCCGGTTCCGGTCCGTACTCGAGGTCATGCTCGCTGAGCAGATCGTTGAGGTGGTCCAGGACGATGCCGGGCTCGACGATGCAGGTCCGGCCGGCGCGGTCGACGGACAGCAGTCGGGTGCAGTACTTGGACCAGTCGATCACCACGGCGGTGTTGGTGCACTCGCCGGCGAGGCTGGTGCCTCCGCCGCGCGACAGCAGCGGCGCGGAGAAGTCGCGGCACACGGCGACGGCCTCCGCGCCGGCCTCTACCGAGCGGGGCACGACCACGCCGATGGGAACCTGCCGGAAGTTCGACGCGTCGGTGGAGTACGCGCTACGTGAGCCGGCGTCGAAGCGAACTTCGCCGTCGACCCGCTCTCGTAGCGTTCGTTCCAGGCCCTCGACGTCGACCGTCTCGCGCGCCGGTGCACGCAGCGTCGGCGTCGGCAGATGCACCGCGGTCATGACCGCAGCTCGTTGATCTTGTCGCGGGCGACAGTGGCGAGGGTAGCCATCTTGTGCGGCTGGCCCCGCAGGAACGCCTCGGTGAAGTGCTTCGCCTGCTCGTACTTGATCTTGCCGGGCATCGGCGGCTCGTTCGGGTTCACGTCGCAATCGACGATCGCCGGACCCGGATGGGCAAGCGCCTCCCGGATCGCCGGCTCGACGTCACCGGGCTTGGTGACCTTCGCACCGTACGTACCGCACGCCCTGGCCCAGGCCGCGAAGTCCGCTTCCGGGTTGCGGTGCCGCACGGCGTACTCCGGATAGCCCAGGATGATCTGCTCCCACAGGATCTGTCCGTAGCTGTTGTTGTTGTTGACCACCACCTTGATCGGCAGATCGTGGCGGACGGCGGTGAGGAAGTCGGCCATCAACATCGCGAAGCCGCCGTCGCCGACGAACGCGATCACCTGCCGGTCCGGATAGGCGTGCTGGATGCCGATGGCGTACGGCAGGCCCGGCGCCATGGTGGCCAGGTTGCCCGACAGGTAGAACTGCCGCTCGCCGCGGATCGTCCAATGCCGCGCGGCCCAGGTGGCGATGGTGCCGGAGTCACACGTCAAAATCGCGTCGTCCGCCGCCGCATCGTTCAGGCAACCCATCAGGTACTGCGGTGCGATCGGATCGCGACTGCCGTCCTGCAGCGCCGCCATGTCCCGCTTCCACAGCTCCATCTCGTGCTGGTACTTGTGCAGGAACGACCGGTCGCCCTCACCGAGCAGCGGCAGCAGCCCCTGGAGCGCGAGCTTCGCATCCGCGGCCACTGGCGCCTCGACCGGCAACCGCAGCCCGATCAGGGTCGGGTCGGCGTCGATCTGCACGACCCGCACCTGGTCCGGTTGCGGCAGGAACTTCCCGTAAGGGAACGACGTGCCGATCATTAACAGGGTGTCGCACTCCTCCATTAGGTCCTGGCTCGGGCCGGTGCCCAGCAGGCCGAGACCGCCGGTGGTGAGCGGATGATAGTCCGGCACCACGGCCTTGCCCGGCAGAGTCTTGACAATCGGGGCACCGAGCCGTTCGGCGACAGCGATTACCTCGTCGCGTGCGTGCAGCGCACCGACACCGACCAGTATCGCCGGCCGCTTCGCCGCGGCCAGCACGTCCGCGGCACGACGCAACTGATCCGGGGTCGCGGGCAATGCCGGCAATGCCAGGTCCGGCAGGCTGGCGGGCGGCGTTCCCGGCCCGACGTGCCGGTAGGGGTCCTGCTCAACGGCGGCGACCTGGATGTCGTTCGGAAACGTCAGATGCGAAACAGTGCGCTTGGTCAACGCGTTACGGATGGCCAGGTCTACCACACCCGGCATCTGCTGCGGATTGGTGACCATCAGGTTGTAGGCGGCGAGGTCCTGATACAGCCGGTCCAGGTGCACCTCCTGCTGGTAGTGCGTGCCCAGCACCGACGTCTCCTGCATGCCGGTGATCGCCAGCACCGGCGCGTGATCGAGCTTCGCGTCGTACAGGCCGTTGAGCAGATGGATCGCCCCCGGCCCGGACGTGGCGGCACACACGCCGAGACGCCCCGTCGCCTTGGCGTAGCCGGTCGCCATGAACGCCGCCGCCTCCTCGTGCTGCACCAGCACGAACTGCAGCTTGTCACTGTGCCTGCGGAAGCCCTCCATCAGCCCGTTGATGCCGTCGCCAGGTAGCCCGAACACGGTGTCCACGCCCCAGTCGATCAACCGTTTGGCCAGGCTCTCGCCCACGATCTCAGTCATACCGGTTCCTCACTCTTGTGGCGGTGTAGTGGCCGTCGGGCTGCGTCCTCAGCGGACGGCGTCCGGGCCGGTCCCTCCAGAACGGGCCGCTACCCATGCGCTCTGGCGCGAATCGTTCCCGGTGAGCGGTCTTCGGTCGGAGCGCAGGTGCATCCACGGACAGTCTTCTTGGTGGACGTTTTGCCGGAGGCCGGTGCGGTATCGGTGATCCGGGCGGAGTTCACGGACGACGGCCGCTCGAACCCGGATCTGGAGGGTGCGACGACCGGGTGAACGAAAGGAGCAGCGCGATGCCGGTTGAGGAGCCGTCCATCGACGCGGTCACCGCGGCGGCATTCACAATTCCGACCGATCAGCCGGAGGCGGACGGCACAGCTGTGTGGAGCAGCACGACGATCGTCGTCGTCCACGCCGTTGCCGGGAACATCACCGGGCTGGGTTGGACCTACGGTGCGGCGGCGGGTGCACGACTGGTCCGCGACGTGCTCGCAGACGCTGTCGTCGGACGCTGCGCGTTCGACGTCACGGCAGCCTATGAAGCCATGTGGCGTACGGTGCGCAATATCGGTCGCCCTGGCATCGCCTCGACGAGCATCTCCGCGGTCGACACTGCATTGTGGGACCTCAAGGCGCGCCTACTGGACATCCGGCTGTCCCGGCTGCTCGGTGTCGCCCATGAGGCGGTGCCCGTCTACGGCAGCGGCGGTTTCACCACGTACGACGAGCGGCAGCTCACCGAGCAGCTCAAGGGCTGGATCGAAGATTTTGACGTCCGGAGCGTCAAAATCAAAATTGGTCAGGATCGTGGTGCATGCACCGACCGTGATGTCGACCGGATGCGTCAGGCCCGGGAGGTCATCGGTCCAGCCATCGAGCTGTTCGTCGACGCCAACGGTGCCTACAGCGTGAAACAGGCCATGCGTATCGCGGAACGGACCGGTGATCTGGACGTCCGCTGGTTCGAGGAGCCGGTGTCCTCCGACAACCTCGGCGGACTGCGTCGCGTCCGCGACGCTGTGGCGGCGGAGGTAACCGCCGGCGAATACGGTTATGGCCTGTCCTACTTCCAACGGATGTGCGCCGCCGGGGCGGTCGACTGCCTGCAGGCCGATGTCACCCGCTGCGGTGGAGTCACCGAGTTTCAGCGGGTGGCCGCGGTGGCGGCGGCGTACGACCTGGATGTGTCCGGGCACTGTGCTCCCAACCTGCACCTGGACGTGGCCGCGACAGTGCCCAACCTGCGGCACCTGGAGTACTTCCACGACCATGCGCGCATCGAAACCCTCCTGTTCGACGGAGCCACATCACCGGTCCGAGGCGCGATGTCACCGGATCTGTCGGCGCCCGGCAACGGTTTGACGTTCCGCGCTGCAGACGCCGAGCATTACCGGGTCGCCTGAGCCGCACGAGCACCGGGCGTCATGGTTTCGACCGCATCGGGGACGGCACTCCAGGCAGACCGCTGCGATAACAGTTCGGCGTGCCCAGAGCCACGTGGCTGCGGTGCGACGCAGAAACGGATAACGGACCAGATCCGCTCAGGTGTCGCCGTCGGTGGCCGATGTACCCGACAGGCGCCGCTCGGACGATCGGCGACAAGTGGTGGTTGGTCAGGTGGTGCTCAGCAACGTGGATGCCGTTTCGGCGAACGAGAGCGCCGACGGCCAGGCATACCCTGACGTCGACGTCGCGTTCCTGCTCGCTAACGAACGCACGCTGCTGTCATGGCTGCGCACGGCACTCACCTTACTCGCCGGTGGTGTCGCCCTGATCCAGCTCACCGGACGACATCCCGTGTTGTCGGTGATCGGCATCGTACTGTTCTTGTTCGGTGCTCTGACCTGCGTGATCGGATACCTGCGCTATCGTGCCGCAGAACGGGCCATTCTCGCGGAACAGGTGCCACCGCCCGGACATGGACCGGCGCTGCTGACCGCGGGCATCGTGACGGTCACCGCGGCCATCGCTGTCACTTACGTTGCACGGCAGTTCCTGTGATGCGAAACCGCTGGTCCACCACGGTCGGCCGCAGCTCGTGGTGTGCGTCCGCCTCCGGCAGGTAGCGGCGGATGGCCGTTGCCATGATGGCGACCCCTCCGGACCGGTCGAGCAGTTGCGGATCCGACACCCCGTATCGTTGCAGTGCGGTCTGGTCGAGAGCCTCGACGCGGCCGGAAACCGTGACCAAGCCGGTCACTCGCACCGTGACCTGCGTGTCGGACACGACGAGCTGTCCCTGCTTCGGCAGGTCTGCGTCCGCGATCAGGAAGGCATTCCCGCTGACGACAGTCGTGACCACCGCGGTCAGGGTCACATCGGTGCCGGCGCGCAGCCGGTGATCCGCCTCCGACGCGGCCGCCGTGGTCTCAGGTTCGGGATCGCCGCTGCAGCCTGCCAGTACCAGTACGGTGACCAGGATCGCCAACCGGCGCGCCAACGAGGCTGAACGGTGCACAACTGCAGGCATCGGCCCCTCCCGTTGCTGTGTGGCTCGGTGATCGGACGCTTGACCGCGTCGTCTCCCTCCATTCCGTTTACAGACATGGATGTCGATCACGTCGGCGCTACGACGCCGGCCATTGCCGGACGAGAGCGGCCGGGACGGTGCGGGCGAGCGCGTCAAGCCGCCCGCGTTCGGCGTCGTCGAAGCGCTGTTCGTCGATCGTGGCCTGCAATCGTTGCAACTGCTCCTCGACAGCACCGCGCTGCGCGGTCGTTCGCGTATGCCAGGCGACCTCACGCAGCAGCGTCAGCAGCCGGGCCAGCACATCCGGATCGGCCCGACCATATCGGCGGGGCTGGGCCACCGCCAGCTCGAGCAGCACCGCAAGGTCCGGACGTTGCAACATGACGCATGCCTTGCCGGCCTCGTCATGCACCACCCGCGGGCCGAGGTCGTGGCCGGCCGCCTCACACAGCAGCGCCGCGAGATGTCCCAGCGCGGAGATCGCCGTGGTCGGGTCATTGATTCCCGGCGACAAGGCTTTGACCGCGACGTCGACCAGCTGGCGCAACCCGAACGCGACGTCCTGCGCTGCGGTGCGTTCGAAACCCACCCGTACCGCGGCGGCGACGCGTGGCGCCAGCGCCTCCACAACCGGCTTCTCCAGGGCGCCGCCGCCGACGGCCCAAGCCGCCGCAATCGGAGTGCCAGCGATGATCGAGTCGCCCGGCAGCCGATCGAGCAGTATTGCAGCATCGGCGTCTGCCGCCGCCGTGAGCAGCGCCTTCTCGTCGACGAAGGTGAGAAATCCGGACGCTGCTGCGCACAACCGCACGGCTGTCGGCGGCGGGACCGGCGGTTGATGCTCATGATCCGTACCGTCGGGCAGCACTCGCCGGATGGTTGCCGTGGTCTCAGCATGTACCGCCCGCATCATCGACTCCACCCGGATCTGCCGGGCCAAGTGCGCCAGGAACAGCACCAACCCCAGCACGCTGGCCAAACCCAGCACGTACGCGACCGTCACTGACATGTGCGGGACGAACGCGGCCTGGGAGTCCAGCGACGCCCGCACGGTTCGCAGCACCGTCACTGCATACGTGAACGTCGCCAGCAGCAACGCCAGCGTGCCGTGCACGAAACGATCCTGGGTGAAGGTACGCAGCAACCGCGGGGAGAACTGACTGCTGGCCAGCTGCAGTGTCACCACGGTCAGGGAGAACGTCAGCGATGTCACCGTGATGAGCGATCCGGCGATCACCGACAACACCGTCCGTGCCGCTTCCGGTCCACCGCTGAACAGGAATGCCGTGAATGTTGCTGGTAGACGACCAGCTAACGCGGCGTCCAGCCGGGGCAGTGCCACCCCGAGCCCGATCGCCAGAGCGACACCCGCCGCCGGCAGCGGCCACAGTTGTGTCCGCAACGCATCGCTCAGAACGCTCCACCGCTGGCGCCGGTCCGGCCCGTATCCTACTGGCATCTAGTCACCTGCCGGTCCGTCAGATCCGGGCAGCGCCGTACGCCTCCCGGCCTGATCGGTGGCGATCACACTGAAACTGCCGTCAGTCTCCAGTACCACGGCCGCCACCGCGGCGAGATCGCCGATGCCCTGGGCCCGGATCGCCTGTGCGACCTCACCCTCTGTCACCCGTTGTGCCCGCATCACCTGATGCAGCATCTCACCGTCACGCAGCAACACCGTCGGCTCCGACTTGAGCAGTCGCCGGACCGGCCGGAACCGCACCGCCAGCCACGTCGCGACCAGCTGCAGTCCGACCAGCATCACCAGCGCTGCCGTTCCCTCGGCCAGCGACACGTCTCGTGACAGCACGATCGTCGCGAGTGTCGAACCCAGCGCAACCGTTACGACCAGATCGAACGCATTCATCTTCGCCAGCGTTCGTTTGCCCGAACCCCGCACGAGCGCAACCAGAAACGGATAGGTCACAGCAGCGACCACCATGAGGCAAACCAGGTCGTACCACCCCTGAAACACCATGCGCTGCAGTTACCCCAATCTTCTGCGGTTGTACTGCCCAGCGGGAATCGCGCCGCCGGGCGCGTACCAAATTGACGCTCCGAAGGGAGCGCCGCTACGGGCTACGGACGGGCAGCGGGGGCGGTAATGCGCAGCGGAGGTGAACGGACCGTCGGCATCGCGGAAACCCGGCTCGGCGAGGCCTCTGCTATTGCCACGGGGATCGAGCCCAGCATGCTGCTCGCCCGGTCATGCGGTTGTCGCGACAGCGGTTCCATCTTCAACAGCGTGGGGATGGTCGAGCGGGTGGCCGGCGACCAGGTGCGTGATCGTGCCGGACCGGTGACCCCGTTCAGCGCTAACAAGCCCGTTCGCCGGAACGGGCTTGCCCGAGCGGTGGAATGTCCTGGCGTGGGGACCACGTTGTGGACGTGTGGCGATGCATTGCACCGACGGTGTCCGCTCGCCTGTTCCTGCCCACATGTGCGGGCGGCCACACCAGCGCCGCCGGAGGCATTGGGCGCAACGGGTGCGTCAGCACCGTCGAGGGTCGCACGGAGCCGGTCGAGTGCCGTACGCAGCATCCGCGAGACCTGCATCTGCGAACGACCGATTCGTTCGCCGATCTCGCGCTGCGTGAGGTTGCCGTAGAAGCGCAGCACGACAACCCTGACTTGCCGATCGGGGAGTTTCCGCAGTGCCGCACGGAGTGCTTCATGATCGTCCACTGTGCTGGTGGGGTCAACACCGTCGCTCAATGTGTCGGCAAGTGCGACCGGATCACCGTGCTCCGCCGCGCCCGGCGCTACGGGAGCGTCGAGCGACAGCAGTTGCTGCTCATATCCGAGGCGCCGTGCCTCGACAACCTCGGTGGTGCTGCACCCGAGGGCTTCAGCGACGTCCACGTCGTCGACACGCTGCCGCGTTTGGGCCAGTCGCACGTCGGCTTCCTTGATGTTGAGATGCAGCTCTCCAAGTCGCCGTGACGTGTGCAACGGCCAGCGGTTGTCACGGAAGTACCGCTTCAGCTTGCCTGTGACAGTCGCCGCGGCGAATGCGGAGAACGGCGTTCCTCGATCAGCTTCGAAACGATCGGCGGCCTCAATGAGAGCTACCGCGGCGACCTGCTTGAGATCATGTGTGCGCGGGTCGGAGCGGTAGCGGGCAGCCAAGCTGTAGGCAAGCGGCAGGTGTCGCTCTACGAGCCGGTTTCTCAGCGATCGCCGGACGCGACGGTCTGCCGAGGCGAGCTCTGCGAATCGCCGGCCACATGCCGAATCACCGCAGGTGCAGCCGTTTGGCGCATCCTGAGCTCCTCGTGGCTGACGGTCAAGTCTGGCGTCCGAGTTGCGATGTCGGCCATCCGGCTGGGGGAGGACAACGCGCTGCGGCTCAGCGCGCTGGCCAACGGGCGGGTGCATGTCGCCTCCCGATGTCGTTGGGCTCCTTCCACTCCAACCCTTCAAGTCGTATGTGGCGGGCACCTGCCGAATGTATGACAGTCGCGTGACATGGCTTCAGGCGCCGTGCGGCTCACGGGCTCACATTGCCGCGGTTGTCCGCTCCTGTCGCAGGAGCGGAAACACTGCGCCGTGAGGTCCGACCACGCCTCGCCCACGCAGCGAGGGCGAGGCCGGCCAACAGTGATCCAAGTCCGTCCATGGCGAGATCGGCAATCGTGTCGGTATACCCCACCACCATCGCGATCCCCAACGCATTGGTCGCCAGCCACTCGTAGAACTCCCAGAGGGCCCCGACGGCAAAGCCTACGGTGACGACGAGCAGCACCACAGTTGCGCGTCGACTCGTCAGTACCGGATGCTGCAGCGGTGGCAGCAGGGCGGTCCGGATCAGGAGCAGCACCGCTACCGCCGCGACCGCTCCGGTGGTCACGCAATGAATCAGCCAGTCGATCCAGCCGATCGAGGCGTACCAACCGGCGGCCATCGCCGCCGTGGCCAGCAGCAGGGTCGAACCAAGAGCCGCATCGAACGGCCGTGGCAGCGCCACCAGCCGCGAGGTAAGTAGTACCCCGAGGACGACAACAAACCGGATCGCGTCGTCCCACTGACCGATGACCACGCACACCACCGCGGCGAGCAGGGCAGCCAGCCGCAGCGCGTCTCCCAGAAGCGACATCGTACCGGGCAGCCGATCCCTCGGGTTCATAAGTTATCCGATACCCGGCTTCACGTGTCGCCAAGCTGCCGTGCCCAATTCGTCGAAGCTGCCGGGCACGCCTACGTGTCTGGTGTTGGGGCCGCGGATCGATGCCCGCCAGTCGGCAGGACGGGCACCTCTTGGTGTCAAACGGTGTTGATCAAGCGAACGGAATACTGCCGTCCGGCCGCCAACGTCGCCTCCTCCGGTCGGGCGAGTGGGTGGCGGTGCCAAACCGGGGAGAGGTCACCCTCGGTTGGTGCGTGGCTCGTTTCGTACGGTGGTCACCGCGTTCGTCGGGAGCGGCGCCCAAGCCAGAACGCCGCCACCAACGCGCCCGCCGTGGCCACCACAACCGGTGCTGTTACCACGTCGCGGAGCTTCGCCAGGCCGGTTTCGGGGGCGACGACAGCGCCCGCGATGTCCCCTGCAACTCCGACCGCTTCGTCCTTGAACTGCTCGATCTGCATCCCTCTGCCCTCCTCTCAACGGATATGCAGCCCTGTCGCGGATCGCCGTCGCACTACCGACGGTCCCTGTCGATGTGCAAAGGTGCAGCCTTCCAGGCGAGCCAGAGCGATGTGTCCAGACACATGCGGCGTTCGAGCTGGCTTCAGCGCCTGGCGTCGCGATGTCCACGACCAGTTCTCATCAGCAGCCCGACGGCAGCCAGTCCGAGTAGGACGACGGCACCGCCAGTAACAGCATTGTTCCAAATCAGACCGGCGCTGCTGGCCGACTGTTGGATCGCGAACGGTGCAATGATGACCCAGGCGCCGATGGCTACCATCGACCAGCTGAGCCGGTACATCCGTGCTGGCGCCATCGTCAGGCCGAGGGCAACGACGGTGACGAGGATGCCGAGGATCAGGTTATTGACGGTCAGGTTCGGTGCAATCGCGTTGAAGTGGACGACCCACGGCGAGATGGCCAGCCACCCACCGGTGAGAAGCACCAACCCGTCGATCGCCACCGACTGGGCGCTCGCGGTGATCCGCGCCGCGCGGTCCTCCAAATCCGCTAGGTCCGGATGCGTCGTGAGAAACTGTGCAACGTCGGCCATGATGTTCATCTCCTGAAGAGCGTTGTCCGTATGCGTTGAGAACTCGGGCGGTTCGCTGTCGCATCACCTCCTCCTTCAGCGCCTCGCCATCCGCGGGGCCGGGATCGCCTCAAACGTCGGCTACCAACCCTGCTCCGGCGCAAACGTCGACCGTGCGAGTTTCCGCGCAGGTGAGGTCGATCTACCGGCTGGAAGAGCGTCGGCCTCGGCTGCCAGGTCGACAACCCGTGCGACGATGCACCTCATCCGCTCGTCCCGGAACCGCCCCCGCCGCGGGACGGTGCTCGGGCGAGCAGGCATGATGCCGAGCAAACGGCCTGAGGTGTTGCTGTCGCGGCAGCAAGCCGCTCCTGCAGATCGCGTACACTTCTTCCCCGCCTGATCGCTTGATGGGCTCAGATGCGCCGGTGTCGGAGCCGGGGCCTTGGTCCGACGGGGACTCGCGGTGAGTGTGGTCGCGCGGAGAGCGGGTATTGCGCCGCCATGAACGACTCCGATGAGTCCGAGTCACGAGACCGCGGGTCGACAGGCGGTTCGATCGTCGACACTCCGGAGGCCAACTCCTCAACCAGCGACCTTCGGCACCGCCTGGGTGTAATGACGAAGAGGTGCAGGCCGGTCGCGCGGAGGGCGAGCAACCGGACCCGGACCGGCCGGCAGGCACCTGACGTGTGCGGATGCCGCTGTTGCCGTAGCCGCCGTTCATTCAGTGAGGTTAGGATCTGCTTCCCGGCTCACCGGGGTGCGTCGCGAACGGTCGCGTCCACGGGAGTGGTGTACGAATCGCCCACCTTTGTGGTGGTTGAGGGTACGGAGACGGTCACCGCTTGATCCTTCGAACTGACCAAAGTGCGAAGGAGAGATCAAGCGATGACCGCACCCAAGAGTGTGGACGTTGGCCGGTTCTTGCGGGAGGAACTTGGCTCGGCGTCACCCGATCTGCTGCGTTCGATGGTGAAGTCGTTCGCCGAGGCGCTGATGTCCGCTGAGGCCGACGCGGTCTGCGGCGCCGAGTACGGCGAACGCAGCGACGAGCGGGTCAACCAGCGCAACGGTTACCGGCAGCGTGCTTGGGACACCCGCGCTGGCACGGTCGAGCTGGCGATCCCGAAGTTGCGGTCCGGTTCGTACTTTCCGGACTGGTTGTTGCAGCACCGTCGCCGCGCCGAGCAGGCCCTGATCAGCGTGGTCGCGACCGCCTACCTGCTCGGGGTGTCGACCCGGCGGGTGGAGAAGCTGGTCGAGCAGCTCGGCATCACGAGCCTGTCCAAGAGTCAGGTGTCGGAGATGGCCGCGCATCTGGATGCCCAGGTCGAAGCGTTCCGCAACAGGCCCCTGGACGCCGGCCCATACACGTTCCTCGCCCTGGACGCCCTCGTCGTCAAAGTGCGTGAACGGGGCCGGATCGTCAACGTCCACACCCTCGTCGCGACCGGCGTGAACGCTGACGGGCAACGGGAGGTCCTCGGCCTGGACGTCACCAGCGACGAAGACGGCGCCGGCTGGCTGGCGTTCCTGCGCTCCCTGACCGCCCGCGGCCTGGCCGGCGTCCGCCTGGTGGTGTCCGATGCGCACCGCGGCCTGGTCTCCGCGATCGGGGCGGCGTTGCCCGGCGCGGCCTGGCAGCGCTGCCGCACCCACTACCTGCGCAACCTGACCACGAAGGTGCCGAAGTCCGCGCAGCCGTGGGTCGCCACGCTCGTGCGCACGATCTTCGACCAACCCGACATCGACGCGGTCCGAGCCCAGTACGCCCGCACCGTGACAGCGCTGGCCGAACGGTTCCCCGACGCCGCCGACCACCTCGACGACGCCCGCGAGGACCTGCTCGCCTTCACCGCTTTCCCCCGCGAGATCTGGAAGCAGATCTGGTCCAACAACCCACAGGAACGCCTCAACAAGGAGATCCGCCGCCGCACCGACGTCGTCGGGATCTTCCCCAACCGGGCCGCGGTCATCCGCCTCATCGGCGCCGTCCTCGCCGAACAAACCGATGAATGGACCGAAGGCCGCCGCTACATGGGCCTGGAAATCCTCGCCAAAGCCCGACTGACTGTCATCACCACCGAGGGAACCGAACCCGACCCAACCACCACCCAACTGACCGCCGCCTAGGTCGTGTGTCGAACTCGGGCGTGGTGCTTGACCTGCCCTGACGTGGTTGGGTGCGTGTCGGAGATCGACAATGGGCGAGGTCTCCGGTAGTTGG
>NZ_JNYJ01000073.1 GCF_000716715.1 Dactylosporangium aurantiacum
CATGGGCGCAGTACTGGCTCGCGGCGGCGCCGGAGCGCAGCGGAGGTGACGGCGTGAGCGGGCCGGAGCGCAGCGGAGGTGACGGCGTGACCGTCGTTCGGGAGAACCCGGCGCGCACGGGTGAGGTCGTCGGGCGGGTCGTGGCGGTCACCCGCAACATCCCCGACCGGGTCGACGACGCCGTCCGCGCCGCGCACGCCGCGTTCCGCCGGTGGTCCGCGACGCCGCTGCCGGACCGGCTCGCCGCGCTGCGCGCCGCCGCCGACGCGGTCGCCGGCGACCTCGAAGGGCTCGCCGTGCTGCTCGCCCGGGAGATCGGCAAGCCGCTGCCCGACTGCCGGGGCGAGATCGGCTTCGCCGTACAGCACCTGCGGTGGGTGATCGAGCACGCGCCGGCCGCGTACGCCGACCGGGAGCTCGACGACGCCGCGGGACGGCTGCTGCGGCTGCGCAAGCCGTACGGGGTCGTGGTCGCGGTCACCCCGTGGAACGCGCCGGTCATCCTCACCATGCTCAAGCTCGCCCCGGCGCTCGCCGCCGGCAACACCGTCCTGGTCAAACCGTCGCCGCTCGGCCCGCTCACCGTGGAGCGCGTGGTGCGGCTGCTGCAGCAGCATTTGCCCAGCGCCGCCGTCAAGGTCCTGCACGGCCACGCCGACCTGGTCACGGCGCTGGTCACGCACCGCCTGGTGCGCAAGGTCGCGTTCACCGGCGGCGAGGACGCCGGCCGGGCGATCGCCGCGGCCGCCGCGGACCGGCTGATCCCGTCGGTGCTGGAGCTCGGCGGCAACGACCCGGCGGTGTTCCTGGACGACGCGCCGCTGGACGACGCGAGCATGGACCGGCTCGTCATGGCCAGCTTCGCCAGCGCCGGCCAGGTGTGCATGGCGGCGAAGCGGCTGTACGTGCCGCGCGCCCGCGCGGGCGAGTTCGTCGAGGCGTACGTGGCCGCGGCGCAGCGCGTCCTCGTCGTCGGCGACCCCCTCGCCGCCGGGGTCACGATGGGCCCGATGATCAGCGACGCCGCCCGGCGGCGGGCCCGCGACCTGACCCTCGCCGCCGGCGCCGAGCTGGTCGACCTCGGCCGCCGCGACGCCGGCTACGACGAGACCGCGGGCTACTTCCTGCCGCCGGTGCTCGTCGTGGACCCGCCGCAGGACGCGGCGGTGCTGCGCGAGGAGCAGTTCGCCCCGGTCGTGCCGGTCACCTTCTACGACGCCGAGGACCAGGCCCTGGCCATGGCCAACGACGACGACCTCGGCCTCGGCGCGTCGGTGTGGAGCGCCGACGAGGACCGGGCGTTCGCGTTCGCCCGCCGGCTGGAGGCCGGTTTCGCCTTCGTCAACACCCACAACCGCACCGGCATGTCGCTGCGCGCCCCGTTCGGCGGGGTGAAACGCTCCGGCTGGGGCCGCGAGTACGCGCAGGAGGGCCTCGCCGAGTACGCGCAGACCTGCGTCGTGCACGCCCCGGCCGCGTTCCGCGCCGGCGGCGCCGGCCTGCCGCCCACCGCGTACCCGTCGTGACCCCACCGGCTCACCACGCCCGCCGCCGTCCGAGCCGCCGCCGCCCGACCCGCCGCCGCTGTCCGACCCGCCGCCGCTGTCCGACCCGCCGCCGCCGCCGTCCGAGCCGCCGCCGCCACTGTCAGAGCCGCCGCCCTGGTCGGGACCGCCGCCCGGCCCACCGCCGTCGGGGAGGCCACCACCGGAGAGGCCGTCGCCCGACCCGCCGTCCGGCGAGCCGATGAGGGCGTCCGCGGCGGCGTTGCCGAAGCCCTCCAGGACGCCTTCGAAGGCGCCGCGGGTCCAGGCGGACGTCCAGCCCGCGCCGGTCGTGTCCGGGGCGCCGGCGTCGGGGTGGGCACGCAGCAGCCGCGCCGCCTGGCTGGTCCTGCCCTGACGCACCAGCAGGCCGGCCAGCATCGCCAGGGCCGCCGGGTCGCTCAGCCCGCTGCGCAGCAGCCGCTCCGCGTCGGCGGGACGGTTCCGGCGCAGCAGCGCCCGGGCGGCACGGCGCAGCTGCTCGGCGGTGTGCGGCTCCAGCGGCGCCCCGCCGAGCAGCCGGACCGCGGCCGCGTGCTCGGCGAGCGCTCGGTCCGCCGCGAAGCTCTCCGCCAGCAGCGCCGCGTGCCGCATCCGCTCGTGCGCGTCGCCGGGCAGCCGCGCCACCACCTCGGCCTGCAGCGGCGCGGCGGCGGCCGGCAGGTGGTCGTGCCGGGCGACCACGGCCCGCAGCTGCTCCAGCGTGCCGGACCCGGCGACCTGCCGGGCCAGCGCCCGCAGCTCCTCGTCGCGCCGCCCGATGCGCAGCAGGTCGATGAGCCGGTGCAGGTGCGGCAGGCTGCCGCCGGCGATCCCGTCGCGCAGCAGGCCCTCGCCCCGGGCCGGGTCGCGGCGGGCGATGTCCATGGCGACCCGGGCGTGCAGCTCGGGACCGGGGTGGCGGGCCAGCTCGTACCGCAGCCGCAACCCCCGCGGGTCGGCCCGCCGCGCACCGCGCAGGAGCGCGACGGCCCCGGCCGCGACGAGCAGGGCGCCGGCGACGCCGAGCGCGAGCGGGACGCCCCAGACCAGCCGGGCCGCGACGAGCAGCGCCGCCGGCGGCAGCAGCACCGCGGCCGCCCGCCCCGCCCACACGGCCAGCACCGCCGGCCACAGCGGCACCCCCAGGTACCCCCTCACACGCATGCCCCGATGATGCCGGAGCCCGGCGGGCGCGCGGGTCCCGCGGCGGTGGGCGTCAGCGGGTGCGGCGGGCGATGACGACGTCGGTGACGGCGGCCGCCAGGGCCAGGCCGAGGAAGGCGATCGCGACCATGAGCGCCATCTCGAACGCGGCGGCCCAGTCGCCGGAGGTGACGGTGAGGCGGGCGAAGAACACCGCGCCGATCGCGGCGATGCCGAAGGCGGCGCCGACGCGCTGGGCGGTCTGCACGACGCCGGCGGCGCTGCCGGAGCGGTCGACCGGGACGTCGGCGAGGGTGAGGGTCTGGTTCGGGGTGATGACCAGACCGCTGCCGAGGCCCGCGACGAGCAGCGGCGCGGTGAGCACCCAGGGCGAGACCCCGGCGTGCAGCACGACGAAGATCCCGGTCAGGCCGGCCAGGACGACCGACAGCCCGGCGACCACGAGGGGCCGGCCGAACCGGTCGACGACCCGGCCGCCCGCGAACGCCGCCAGGGCGGAGCCGAGCGCGAACGGGGTGATCGCCAGGCCCGCCTCGAGCGCGGTGAAGTGCTGGCCGCGCTGCAGGTACAGGGTGAGGATGAAGAAGTTCGCGGTGAACCCGGCGAAGTACACCAGCACGACGGCGGTGCCGAGCGCGTAGGAGCGCCGGCGGAACAGCTGCAGGTCCGCCAGCGGCACGCCCGGGTAGCGCAGCTCCCACCAGACGAAACCGGCGAGCGTCAGGGTGCCGGTGCCCAGCAGGTACCAGTGCCGCTGCTCGATGAGGGGCAGCAGGATCTGCACCACGGCGAGGCCGAGCAGCAGCACGCCGACCGGGTCCAGGCTCTCCCGGCGGCGGCGTTCGGCGGGGCGCCGCGGGATGAGCCGCCACCCGAGCACGGCGGCGGCCAGGCCGACCGGCAGGTTGATGTAGAAGACCCAGCGCCAGCCGTTCTCGTGCCCGGCGACCTGGATGATCACCCCGCCGAGCAGCGGCCCGGCGGCGGTGGCGATACCGATGACCGCGCCGAGCAGGCCGAACGGGCGGGCCCGCTCCGCCGGCGGGTACAGCCGCTGGATGAGGCCGGTCACCTGCGGGTTCACCACGCCCGCGAACGCGCCCTGCACGAGCCGGGCGGTGACCAGCCACGCCTCGCTCTGCGCCGCCCCGGCCGCGGCGCTGGCGGCGGTGAAGCCCAGCAGCCCGGCGACGAAGACGGGCCGGATCCCGCGGGCGTCGCCGAACCGGCCGGCGGGCACCAGCAGCAGGCCGAACGTCAGCGCGTACCCGGACAGCACCCACTGCAGCCCGCTGGCCCCGATGCGCAGACCCGCCTGCATCGACGGGATGGCAACGTTGACGATGCTGACGTCCAGCAGCGTCATGAACGCCGCGACGAGCGCGACGCCGAGCGCCCGGCCCCGCATCCGGTGGCGCTCAGGCGGGGTCGTGGACAGCTCGGCCGGCATCGCCTCAGGTATTGCCCGGCCGGCGCCGGTTCATGCCTGGGGTGACGGACCGCTCAGGTAGTCGACCACGGTCCGCGCGGCGAGGCGGGGGCGCAGCCAGCGGGCGAGCTCCAGGTGCGCCTCGTGCGACTGGTAGCCCAGCAGGCCGGCCGCGTCGTCGTGGGTGGTGATCAGGCAAAGGTCGCCGGACACGTCGCTGTGCACCGTGTCCAGGCCGACCAGCAGGGAACGGACCTGTGGCACCACGCCGGCGAGGCCCTCCAGGAGTTCCTTGGCCTTCGGCGCGTCGGCCGGATCCGTGAACTTCATGACGACGACATGGGTCAGCACCACCATCGGCCTCTCTTTCGCCGGATCGCGTGGCGAGTGTATGTTCGGGAAACACTGTTCCGCTAGAGGAACCAGGAGGCCCTCGTGAGGGTTGCCGCTGTCCAGTTCGCCGTCGGTCAGGACGTGTCCGCGAACCTCGCGAGCTGCCTGCGGATGATCGACCAGGCCGCCGCCGAGGGCGCGGAGCTGGTGGTCCTGCCGGAATTCTGCAACCACCTGTCGTGGTACGACGACCGCGACCATGCCCGGCGCATGGCCTGCCGGCTCGGCGACGCGTTCCTGACCGCGGTCGCGGACCGGGCGGCGCACCACGGCGTGCACGTCAAGATCAACGTCACGCTCGCCCGCGACGACGGCCGGACCACCGGCACCAACCTGCTCTTCGGCCCGTCCGGCGAGCTGCTCGGGCAGAGCGACAAGCAGACCCTGATGGGCAGCGAGAACGACCACCTGCACCGGGGGAGCGAGAACGGCCCGGTCGTGCCCACCGCGTTCGGTACCGTCGGCATGTATGCCTGCATGGAGGGCGTCGCGCCGGAGGTGGCCCGCGGTCTCGCGCTGCGCGGGGCGCAGGTGCTGCTCAACAGCCTCAACTCGTTCGCCACGGACGAGGCGAGCCTGCACATCCCGGTGCGGGCGGCGGAGAACCGGGTCTGGGTGGTGGCGGCCAACAAGGTCGGCCCGCTGCTGCCGGACGACAAGCTCGAGACGATCAGCGCCGGGCTCAAGGTGCCGCCGCAGTGGCTGCACGGCGCCGGGGAGAGCCAGATCGTGGCGCCGGACGGCACCGTGGTGGCGAAGGGTCCGCGCACCGGCGAGGCCGTGGTGGTCGCCGACATCGACCCCGCCGCCGCCCTCGACAAGCGCCGGCCCGACGGCACCGACCGGTTCGCCGCCCGCCGCGGCCCGCTCTACGCGGCGATCGGCCGCCCGCCGCAGGCCCCCACCCGCCCGCCGGCCGCCGAGTCGCTGCGGGCCGCCATGGTACGGGCGACGACGCCGGACGCGCTGCGGCGCCACACGCGCGACGTGCTGGCCGCCGGCGCGACCCTGCTGGTCCTGCCCGAGCTGGCGGAGCCCTGGGTGGTGCCGGCGATGCGCGAGCTGCTCGACGGCACCGACGCGGTCGCGGTGACCAGCGTCCTGGAGGGCGGCGCGCACACCGGCGTGGTGGCGTCCGGCACCGGGATCGTCGGCCGGCAGCCGCAGCTGCACCCGGTCGCGCGGCTGGCCGCCGACGTCAGCCGGCACGGCGACGGCCTCGCCACGTTCGACCTGCCGTGGGGGCGCCTGGCGGTGGTCGTCGGCGACGACGCCATCTATCCGGAGGTGTTCCGGCTGGCCGCGATCGCCGGCGTGGACGTGGTGGCCGTGCCGTTCACCCCGGCCGAGGACTGGGAGCTGGCGCTGGGGCTGCCGGAGCGGGCCGCGGAGAACCGGCTCAACATCGTCGCCGCGACACCGCCGGGCGTGCCCGCCGCCTTCTACGCGCTGAGCCCCGACTTCACGCTGTGGACCGCCTGGGAGGGCCCGTTCACGGGCCGGATCAGCCACCCCGTCGTCACCGGCGTCGCGGCCGACGCGCCCGCGGCCACCGCGGTGCTCGCGCCGGCGCAGAGCCGCAACAAGCTCGTGTCGCGCGGCACCGACCTGCTCGACGGCCGGCCGTGGCAGCTCGTCGACGCGCTGACCCGTTGACATCCGTTACCCGTAGCGAAACACTGTTTCCATTGCTGCGGCACGACTTGGAGAGTGAGCGCGTGGAGGAAACCGTCCAGCACGTCGAGGAGATGCTCGACGCCTCGCCCGTCATCGACGTCCACCACACCTTCGCACAGTTCCAGCAGCTCCTGACGGATCTCAAGGCCAAGATCGACGCGAGGTTCGCCACCACGCGCGACCCGTCGACGGACATCCTGGAGCAGTACGGGACGTATCCCGAGGGACCCGGCGGCCGGGTGGCCGCCTACAGCGGGCCGGAGGTCGACTGGATGGTGCACTCGTGGCTGGGCGACCCGGCGCGCAGCTTCGTGAACCTGCACCTGACCTGCTGGCTCGGCCCGCAGGTCCGGGTGCCGCACCTCGGCATCGCGCTGCTGTGCTGGCCCGGCGGCTGGTTCTACACCGACTACCTCCCGCGCACCGACATCGTCGTGGACGGCGACTACTTCGACCGCTACTATGCCCCCGCCAACGACGACTGGCTGGCGCACAAGGCCGACCCGGAGTTCGCCTGGTTCACCAGCCGGGCCGCGTTCATCCGCGCCTCGTTGTCCCCCAACGCCTACGTGTACTCCTTCGAGCGCACCGAACGGAACCTGGCGGTCGTCAGCGACGTGCTGCACGCCCGGGTCGACCGGTGGCTCGAATGGGTCGACGAGGCCCCGGCGGTGCCGGAGGCGGAGCGCGCCGCGCTGCGCGAGCGGGACCTCGCCACCCGGCGCAACATCGCCGAGCGCGACCCGGCCAACGTGATGGGCGTGCGGTACTTCGGCGAGGAGACCACCGAGCGTCTCGTGCGCGCCCTGTGGGGCGGCGACCGCGAACTGCCCCGCCCGTGACCGGCACGGTCGGTGCGGAGGTGACGGCGTGACGCGTTCCACGATCCGCTCGCTGTGGTCCGCCGTCACGATCCCCGGCGCCGAGGCCCCCTATGCCACCGCGCACCTGAAGGTGCACTACCCGGCGCTGGTCACCGGGTCGGACGCGGAACGGCTCAGCGGCGTCTTCCAGGCCGACCCGGCCGGCGGGCCGTACCCGGTGGTGCTCGTACTCAGCGGCGTCAACGTCGGCCAGGACGCCTACCGCTGGCTCGCCGTCGAGCTGGCCCGGCAGGGCTTCGCCGCGGTCACCTACGACTGGGTCGGCCCCCTGTTCGCCGGCCAGGTCGGCATCACACCCGGCGTCGACCTCGCCCTGGCCCGGCCCGGCACGTACGGCGACGGCCCCACCTGCCAGGCGATCGAGCCGGTCCTGCGGCGGCTCGCCGCGCTGCACGCCGACGGCCCGCTGCGCGGCGCGCTCGACCTGGACCGGGTGGCGCTGTTCGGCCACTCGGCCGGCGGCACCGTGGCGCTGCAGTCCGGTCGGTTCTTCCCGCAGGTGCGGGCGGTCGCCACCTACGGCGCGCACACCATGGTCTCCACGATGCTCGGCTGGCCGGCCGGCACCGTCGCGGAGGCACTGGTCGACTCGCCGGTGCTGTTGCTGGCCGGCGCCGAGGACGGCGTCATCGCCGCCTCCGCCGACCGGTACGGCGCCGCCGGCGGCGACCCGCACGACCCGGTCAGCCGCACCTTCGACGAGGCACTCAAGGACCGCGCCGGCGCGCACGTCCTGGCGACCGTGGCCGGGGCCAACCACTTCAGCGTCGTGGAGCCCGCCGACCCGACCGCGGCCCGCTCGTTCCTCGACCGGCCGTCCACCGTCGGCGGCTCCACGGCCCGCGGCGTCATCGCCGGCCTGCTGTCCGCGTTCCTGCGCACCCACCTGTGCGGCGGCGACCCCGCCGCCCTCGACACGTTCCCCCCGGACCTGGTGTCCGTCCGGCGCCGCTAGGAGCCTCGCATGTTGAAGAACTTCTGGTACGCGGTCGAGTTCGCCGACCGTGTCACCACCACCCCGCTGCGCGTCACGTGCCTCGGCCAGGAGCTGGTGCTGTACCGCACGCCGAAGGGCCGCCCGGTCGCGCTGTCGGACCTGTGCGTGCACCGCGGCGCCGCGCTGTCCGGCGGCTGGGTCAAGAACGACTCGATCGTGTGCCCGTACCACGGCTGGGAGTACGAGCCCGACGGCGCCTGCGTGAAGATCCCGGCCAACCAGCCGGGCCGCGGCATCCCGAAGAAGGCCCGGGTCGACTCGTACCCCGTCCAGGAGCGCTACGGGTTCCTCTGGGTGTTCCTCGGCGACCTGCCCGAGGCCGAGCGACCGCCGATCCCGGTCTGGCCGGAGTTCGACGACCTCGTCGGCGACGGCGGCCGGTTCAAGGCGGTCACCGGCGAGTACCTGTGGAAGTCCAACTACGAGCGGATCCTCGAGAACGGCTGCGACATCGCGCACACGCCGTTCGTGCACGCCGGCGCCTTCGGCAACCCGGAGCGCCCCGACGTCGAGGAGTACGAGCTGGAGATCCCCGACCAGTGGTCGGCGTTCGCGACGGTCCGGCTGCACCCGCCCGCGCCGAAGGGCATCTGGTCGCTGATCGGCCGGCGCGGCCGCGACCTCAAGGACCGCCCGCCGGTGGCGACCACCGCCGGCTGGATGCTGCCGAACATGATCAAGCTGCACGTCCGGCTGCCGCTGGGCAACCTCATCATCTACGACACCAACATCCCCGTCGACGAGACCACCACGCTGGTCAAGTGGGTCGCGCTGCGCGACTTCTTCACCGGCAACTGGGCCGACAAGAACGCCATCCAGCGGGTCGAGAAGATCTTCGGTCAGGACGCCCCGGTCGTCGACAAGGTCCGCCCCGAGCTGCTGCCGTTCGACCTCGGCGCCGAGCTGCACGTCAAGAGCGACCTCATCGCCGTGCACTACCGGCGGCGCCGGCAGGAGCTGGCCGAGCAGGGCTGGCTGCTGGGCGACGAGGACCGCATCATGGGCGACGTCCCGCGCCGCGAGGCCACGGTCATCGCCTCACCGGCCCGGCGGGAGAACCCGGAGCTGGCCCGCGCCTGGGTGCATAAGGCGAAGGGCGAACACCCCACGGTCGCCGAGGCGGAGCGGATCGGCAAGGCCCGCCGCGACGCCGAGGACAACGGCACATTGGAGGAACTGTGACGTCGCTGCCCTTCGCCCTGGCCACCCGGGCCCTGGACGCGATCCTCGCCCGGCAGCCGCTGACCGAGGTCGGCGCGCCCTACCGGGAGCTGCGCTCCCCGATGTCCCCGGCACCGGTCGGCACGATGCGGGTCTGGCAGGGCGACGGCGAGGTGTCGCGGATCGTGTACGTCGGCCTCGTCGTGCCCCCGATCAACCTCGACAGCCACATGGTCTTCGCGTTCACGGACCCGAAGTCGGCGGTGCCTCACTTCACGCTCGACTCCGTGTACGGCGGCGCCTACTACGCCTACCACCTCGACCTCATCCCCCGCGCCGAGCTGTCCTCGCACCTGGCGTACATGGACAGCGCGTACCATCCGCTGACCGCGCGCTACGAGGAGGCGTCGCAGCGCGACGGGCTCACCCGCGCGCACATCGGGCCCCGCCAGCACGCCCTCATGTCGCCGTGGATGCTGGTGCACCGCGCCGACGAGGCCGCGTTCCGGGGCATGGACCCGATCGTCGACGCCTACGCCGGGCACTGGCTCGACCTGGTCGCGGCCGGGCTGCCGGCGGAGGTCACCGGGTCGCTCGCCGACACCGACCTGGCCGCCCGGGACGCCACCGTGCGCGCCAACCTCTTCAGCCCGGCGGTCGACCCGGTGTGGGCGCAGGTGTCGCGGCTGCTCGGCGAGCCGGCCTCCGACGAGATCCGCGACGTGCTCATCGGCGGGCCGCTGTCATGACCGCGGCACCTTCGCAGTGGCAGCAGCGCATCGCCGGTGAGTGGCACGGCCGGCCGAGCCTCTTCGACGCCGACGGCACCTGGCGCGGCTACGAGGACATCCGCCGCTCCTCCGTCTTCGCCGACGGCGTCACCACGTACTACATGGACGGCGGCCTGGAGGGCGGCGGGCCGCTCGCCGGGCGGTTCCGGCTCGGCGCGCCGTTCGCGTTCGGCGTGGTCGACTCCGACGCCGACCGGATCTACACCGGCCCCGACTTCTACGGCACCGGCCAGCCGTACGGCACGTTCGTCGACGCGCACTACTACGGCCCCGGCTGGCAGGTCGACCTCAACACCTGGAACCAGGTGCTCGGCGACGACACCCAGGTGTACTCCTCGATGCTGTACCAGGGACCGGCGGTCGTCGGCTGCTTCAACGGCGTGTACCGGCGCGGGGTGGACGGCGACACCCTCGCCGCGCACCTGGCGGCGGAGACCCGCAACGGCCCGGTCCCGTTCATCCTGCCGACGAAGCAGGCGGGCGTCTACAGTGGACGATGCGAGCTGTGGGGCGCCGACCAGAAGCTCGTCGGGCCGGTCGACGTGGAGCTGGCGCTCACCCCGGTCGACCTGCTGCGCACCCGCCTGTCGGTCACCTGGACCGGCGCGCTGCGGCGCGCGTTCACGGTGGACTGGCGCCGCGACGGGTTCCGGTCCTTCTACGAGGGGCCCGGCGCGTGGGGCAACGCGATCGCGTTCGGCCGGGCCAACTACAGCACCGTGCACTGCACCGACGTGGTGAAGCTGACCGGCCGGGAGTTCATGCTCGACGCCACCCCCGGAATGGGCGCCGGCACCGTCCTGGCCGTCGCGTACCGGGTGTACGAGGGCGCCACCCTCGCCGGCGTCGTGCACGGCTCGCTCACCTGGAGCGCGGCATGACCGTCGTCGTGGTGACCGGAGGGACCCGCGGCATCGGCCAAGGGCTGGTCCGGCAGTTCCACGCCCGTGGCTGCTCGGTCGTCTACTGTGGACGGTCAGTGCCGGCGGAGCCGGACCCCGACCCGCGGGTGCGCGGCGTCGTCGCCGACGTCACCGACCGCGCCGCGGTGCGCGACCTGTGGGAGGAGGCCGTCGCCGCGTACGGCCGGGTCGACATCTGGATCAACAACGCCGGCGTCACCACCGCCCGCCGGCCGCTGTGGGAGCTGCCGCCGGCGGAGCTGGACGCCGTCATCGACGTCAACCTGCGCGGCCTGGCCCACGCCAGCGCCGTCGTCCTGGCCGCCATGCGCGCCCAGGGGCACGGGGCGCTGTGGAACATGGAGGGCTTCGGCTCCGGCAACCAGAAGGCGCCCGGGCTCGCCGCGTACGGCGCCACGAAACGCGCCGTCACGTACCTCACCGACGCCCTGGCGAAGGAACTGGCGGCGGAGCTGGGCAAGGACTCGCCCGTCACGGTCGCGCACCTGTCGCCCGGCATGGTCGTCACCGACCTGCTCGCCCGGGACTACACCCCGGAGGAGTTCGCCAAGGCGAAGAAGATCTTCAACATCCTCGCCGACACCGTCGAGACCGTCACCCCGTGGCTCGCCGAGCGGGTCCTCGCCGGGGTGCCCAACGGCGGGCGGGTCGCCTGGCTCACCACCCCGAAGGCGGTCGGCCGGTTCGCCACCGCCGCCTTCCGCAAACGGGACCTCTTCGCATGACCGGCCCGCAGCGGAGCGAGGAGCCGGTCATTATGGGCGCAGTTCGAAGGTCAGGACGGCGCCGGAGCGCAGCGGAGGTGACGGCATGAGCACCGGCGATTACCCGGTGATCCTGGCGGTCGAGGACTTCGTGCCGACGCTGCTGGCCCTGGCCGGGTTCTGGCTCCTCGCCGGGCTCGCCCCCTCCGGAAGGGTGACGCCCGGGCGGGTCGGCGCGGTGCTCATCGGCGCCGGCGGCCTCGCCAAGTCGGCGTGGAAGCTGCTCCTCGCCGGGTTCGGGGTCGACCTGCCGTGGCTGGAGGCGTCGCTGTTCCCGCTCATGTCCGCCGGCGCGGTCACCCTCATCTGGGCGCTGCTGCCGACGGCGCCGTGGTGGCCGTTCGCGGCCGTCTACGCCGCGGTGGCCGGCGGCGCCCTGGTCGCCGGCGCGATGAAGCCGGTCTTCATCCTGGCCACCGCCGGCGTCACCACCATCAGCGTCATCGGCGCCGTGTACGCCGGGCGGCGCCGGGCCAGGACCGCGATCGCGCTGTACACGCTCGGCATCGTCCTGGTGACCGCGCTGGTGCCGCTGCGCAACCATCCCGAGCACGAGACGCTGCGCCTGCAGTGGATCGAGCAGGGCACCAACACCGCCGCGCAGCTGGCGTTCCTCACCGCGGCGTGGCTCACCGTCCGCGCCTACCGCCGCTCCCGCCCGCTCTCCCCCTCCATCGAGGTGCCCGCATGACCGACGCCCTGGGCTGGCGCCACAAGTTCGGTGTCATCGCCCCGTCCACGAACACGATCGTCGAACCCGACTTCTACGCCATGGGCGTGCCCGGCGTGACCGCGCACTTCTCCCGCATCCACATCCGCGACCAGGACCTGTCCAGCGACGAGGGGTTCGAGAACCTCCTCACCCAGATCCGGGCGGAGATCGGCCACGCCTGCGAGCGGGTGCTGACCTGCGAGCCCGACTTCATGGTCATGGGCATGTCCGCGGAGACGTTCTGGGGCGGCGTCGAGGGCAACCGTGAATTCGTCGCCCAGATCAACGGCATCACCGGCCTGGGCGTCGCCACCGGCGCCGAGGCCTGCGAGCGCGCCCTGCACCTGTACGGCGCCCGCCGCATCGGCGTGGTGACCCCGTACCAGCCGGTCGGCGACGAGAACGTGGTCCGGTTCTTCTCGGAGCTCGGCTTCGAGGTGGTACGGATCAAGGGGCTGCGCTGCCCGACGGCGGTGTCGATCGCGCACGTCACCGAGGCGGAGCTGCGCGCGGCGATCCTCGAGGTGGACGGCCCCGACGTCGACGCGATCGTGCAGTGCGGGACGAACCTGTCGATGGTCCGCCTCGCCGACGAGGCCGAACGCTGGCTGCGCAAGCCGGTGATCGCCATCAACGCGGCCACCTGGTGGATGGCGCTGCGCGACAACGGGGTCCAGGACAAGGTGTACGGCGCCGGCGGCCTGCTGCGCGACCACTGACCGGGGCCGGGGGCGGCGCGTCACGCTTTCCCCGGCACGTCCGGCAACGTGTCCCGCGGCTCGGCAGGCGGCTCGGCAGGCGGTTCGTCGTGCAGCATCTGGCGCCACCAGACGGCGATCGCCGCGACCGGTGGCGCCAGCAGCACCCCGACCAGTCCCGCCAGGGCGCCCCCGACGACGGTGACCGCGAGGATCACCACCGGGTGCAGGTCCAGGGCACGGCCGAACACGAACGGGCGCAGCACCCCCTCCAGGATGTTCTGCGTCACCAGCACGATCACCAGCATCCACGCGGCCGCGGCCGGGCCGCCCGCGCCGAGCGCGACGACCACGACGAACGCCGCCGACACCCACGCGCCGAGGTACGGCACGAACGCCGCGACGAACGTGATCAGCGCGATCATCCCGATCAGCGGCAGCCGCAGCGCCACCGCGCCGAGGGTGATGACCACGGTGTCCATGGCCGCCACGACGGCGGTGCCCACGATGTACCGGCGCATCCGCAGCGCCGCGCCGTCCAGCAGCTGGCGGGTCAGGCCGGGCCGCAGCGGCAGCCGCCGATCGAGCCACGCCACGCCCGCCGGTCCGTCCTTGAACAGGTAGTACAGGACGAACGCGGCCACGAAGACGCCGATCGCCGCCTGCACGGCCAGCGCCGCGCCGCTCAGCACCGCCGAGCCGACGCCGAGCACGGCGGTGCGCCACTGCGGCGAGCCCAGCAGCGTGTTGAGCGGGTCGGCGCCCAGCGCGGCGTGCACCTCCTCCCCGGCACTGGCTAGGACGTCGCTCCAGGCCGCGCCCATGCCGGCGAAGGTGCGCACCAGGAGCAGGCCGAGCACCACGAGCAGCGCCGGCACCAGCAACGCCCCGACGAGCGCGGCCAGCGCCGCCGAGGCCCCGTGCCGGCGCAGCCACTGGACGAACGGCTGCAGCGCGGCGGCGACCACCAGGGTGACCAGCAGCGGCGCCAGCACGGCCAGCACCGCGCCCAGCCCGGCGATGAAGGCGGCGGCACCGACGATGACGCCGGTCACCAGCCACCCCGACCGGCCGAGCCGGGCCAGCCAGGTCGGCGGGTTGTGCACACCCATGGCGCGGCAATGCCCCGGCGCGCGCCGGTCAATCCTGCTTCCCGGCAGGTCGCACGGGCGGGTCTCGCCGGCCGGTGGGCGGACCGCCGGGTGTCAGGGTGCCGTGGCGGTGGCGAACACCCGGCGCAGCGACGCGAACGTCTCCAGGGAGCGGCGCCCCTCCTCCTGCAGCGACCGCATCGCCGCGTCGGGTCCGGGCTCGGCGACGACCGCCTCCCACAGGTCCCGCTCCGCCTGCCGCCAGTCCGGCCGCTGGCGCACGTCCACGTCGACGAAGCCGGCCTCGCCCAGGTCCCGCAGCAGGTGTACCGCCCGGATCCGCGGCGGCACCAGCGGGTCGTCCGGGTCGGCGGCCTCCCAGCAGGTCAGCGCCACCCGGCCGCCCGGCTTCAGCAGCCGGCGGAACTCCCGCAGCGCGGCCAGCGGCGGCTCGCCGAACTGCACCGCGTCCACGCACATCACCGCGTCCGCCGTGCCGCCGGGCAGCCCCGTGTCCAGCAGGGTGCCGACCCGGAACTCGGCCCGCCCGGCCGGCAGCCGCTGCGCCGCCACGTCCGCCGCCTGCCGCAGCGCGGTGGCGGAGAAGTCCACCCCGACCAGCCGGGCGCCGGTGCGGTGGGCGATCTCGATGCCGTACCCGGCGCGGCCGCACCCGACGTCGAGCAGCAGCCCGCCGTGCGGGACCCGCAGCGCCTCCTCCACGTCGGCGACGCCCTGCCAGGTGAGCAGGCTGGTGGAGCGAAGGTACGCCGGCAGCTGCAGCATCCGGGCGATGATCTCGTCGCGGCTGGTCGAGTCCGCGATGTCGGCGTACCACTGGTCGAAGTACCCGGCATCGGGCAGCGTCGCCGGTGCGGGCTTGTCCGTCGTCATCCGGGCATTGTCTCCCTGCCAGGCCCCTCGCCGCTGCCCTCGCCACCGCCAGGCGGCGCCTGCACACCTGGCTGCCGCCCCGGCGCGTCCGCCGCGTCGTCGGCGTGGGCGATGCGGGTCAGCTCACGCCACAGCAGCGCCACGAACACGGCGGAGCCGGCGAAGGCGAACCAGAACGGCGCCGTCACGCCCACCCGGGTCGCCAGGGCCCCGCCGATCGCGGAGCCGACGACCAGGCCGCCGAAGACGCTGATGGTGTTGACGCTGCCGACGCGGCCCTGCAGGTGCTCCGGCACCGCCCGCTGCCGCACCGTGATCGACGTGGTGCCCCAGATGAACGCGTGCGCGCCGAAGACGAACATGACCGCGCCGGCGATCCACACCGAGGTGGTCACCGCGAGCGCCAGATGCGTGAGCGTCTCGATGATCAGCCCGGCCCGCATCACGTTGCCGAGGCTCACCCGGCTGGTCAGCCGGCCGTATATGGCGGTGCCGAGCAGTCCGCCGAGGGCACCGGCGGTGGTGAACAGGCCGAACCCGACGGCGTCGAGGCCGAGGCGCTGCTGGGCGTACAGGACCAGCACCGACCAGGCGGCGCCGAACGTGACGTTGAAGATGAGGATCGTCAGCGACAGCGTACGTACCGCCGGGTGCCGCACCGTCCACCGCAGCCCCTCGACGACCTCGTGCCGCACCCCGGCCGGCCGCCGGGTCCCGGGCGGTTCGCGGACCGGCAGGACGACCCGGGACACCAGCAGCACCCCGGCGGCGACGAGCACCGCCTCGGCGAGGAACGGCCACAGCAGGCCGGCCGCGAACAGCGCCGCGCCGACCGGCGGCCCGACCAGCTGGTTCAGGGTCAGGAACCCGGCCTGGAGGCGGGCGTTGGCCACGACGAGGTCGTCGCGGCGCACCAGCGTCGGGGTGAGCGTCGCGGCGGCGTTGTCGGCGAACACCTCCGCCGTGGTCAGCAGCCCGAGCGCGACGAGAGCGGGCACCACCGTGAGCCGGTCGGCGGCCAGCAGCGCGACCACGACGACGAGGATCGCGGCCCGCACCGCGTCGGCCGCCATCACGATCCGCCGCCGGTCGAGCCGGTCGGACAGGACCCCCGCGTACAGGCCGAACACCAGCGGCGGCGCCCACCGCAGCAGCGCCGCCAGCGACACCAGGAACGCGTTGCCGGTGAGCGAGGCCACCAGCAGCGGCCCGGCGGCGACCGCGATCCCGTCGCCGAGGTTGCTCGTCCACGACGAGGCCAGCAGCCACCGGAACCCGGTGCCCAGCCGCGCCGGCACGAGACGTTCGACGATGCCACCCACGAGGAGAGGACCTTACGTGCCCACGCGCCGCGACGCACCCCCGTAACCACGCCGCGCCGCGGTCACCGGCGCTGGTCGAGCCACTTCAGGATCGCCTGGTTCGTCTCCTGCGGCCGCTCCTGCTGGATCCAGTGGCCGCAGTCCAGACTGACCACCTCGACACCGGGCACGAACTCGGCCAGCCGTGGCGACCGCTGGATCGTGTCCCGGTCGCCGTAGATCATAAGGGTGGGCTGCCGGATGATCGGGTCGACGTCCGCCAGCAGGTGCCAGTTGCGGTCCAGGTTGCGGTACCAGTTGATGCCGCCCGTGAACCCTGACGCCTCGAACGCGGCGACGAAGACGGCCAGCTCGCTGTCGCTCATGACGGGCTCGCCGAGCGGTGCCGCGGCCCTGGCGAGGTCGATCGGCGCCATGCCCAGCTGCGGCGTGTTCTTCCGGTACAGGTTGCGCAGGAACTGGGACGTGTGCGCGTCGAACAGGGCGTCCGCGACGCCCGGCTGCCGGTTGAAGTGGACGAAGTAGAAGTCGCCGCCGAGCACCTCCTCCATGGACTCGATCCAGGGCTTCTCGCCGCGTTCGAGGTAGGGCAGGCTCAGGTTGACCACCGCGTTGACCCGCTCCGGGTGCAGCAGGGTCAGCCCCCAGACGACGGCCGCACCCCAGTCATGACCGACGAAGGTGGCATCCTCGTACCCGTAGTGGTCGAGCAGTGCGACGAGGTCACCGGACAGGTGCGCGATGTCGTACGCCGTCACGTCGGCCGGACGGGACGAGTTACCGTAGCCCCGCTGGTTCGGCACGATGACGTGGTAGCCCGCCGCGGCGAGCACGGGCACCTGATGGCGCCACGAGTAGGCGTGCTCCGGCCAGCCGTGGCAGAGCACGACGGGCCTGCCCGCATGTTCGCGGCCCGCTTCGAAGACCTCCAGCTCCACACCGTTGACCGGGACGCGGATGGGCTCGGGAAAATCAGTTGTCATGCCGGCATCCTGCCGACCGGAACCGGCCACCTCCTGACCGGTTTTGTTGCCCGACCCTGCGCTCCGCCCGGCCGTCATCTTCGACGACAACGGCGCCGGCCGGCGCGGCGTTCCTGCGCTCCCTGACCGCCCCCGGCCGAACCCTCTCGACGGGCGACGGCTGCCGCATACCGGTGGCACCCCGTACGTCGCAGTCGATGTCGCCGTCCCCCGCCCGACGGCGTCAGCATCGAGCCGGCCGATCACGGCCTCGGCCGGCCCCGCGGCGGGTTGACCACGAACCTGCACCTCGGGTGTGCGCAGGGCCGGAAGCCGCCGTCGATCGTGCGGACTTCGTCAAGAGGCTGTCGACGAAGGCATCGATCTCCTCGGGCTCCGCGAGCAGCACCGGGCTCTCGCCGTGCCCGCTCCGACAGCGAGCCTCGCCCCGAGGAAACGTCACCCTCGCCGCCTGGCCAACCACCGATCAGCCGGCTGTCACCTACGTCTTGACGCAGTACACCTAGGCGCCGGTGGTTGGGGGCGTCGCGCGGCGGCGGGTGCGGGCTGGTAGGACGATCAGGGCGCCGGCGCCGAGCAGGAGCAGGGCGGTGCCCCACAGGAGCAGGACCGGCAGGGTGCCGCCGTCGCCGGTTTTCGGCAGGGACTGCCCGGCGGCCTCGGCGGCGGTGGCGGCCGTCGACCTGACGGTGAACTTCGCGACGATGGTGGTGTCCGCGGGGCCGGTGACCGGGTCGTTGCCGCCGTTGCACTCGGTGTCGACCTGCGGGTGGTCGAACAGGACGTCCGCGACGGTCAGCGTCACCAGGCCGGGGGTGCCGGCGGTGAACTGGCCGGTGAGGGTGGCGCCGGGCACGGTCGCCTGGGCGGCGACGGCGCCGTACGCCGGGCCCGTCAGCTTCACCGTGCCGGTCTGCGCGCCGCTGAGCTTGACGGTCGCGGTGGGTCGCAGGTCGCCGGCGGTGATCGGCGCCGGGCCGTTCTTGCCGCCGTTGTCGAAGGTGTACGTGACGGTGACGTTCGCCCCGTAGCCGGGGTTGGCCGGCGACATGGTCAGCGTGTGCGTCGCGGTCCAGTCACGGATCGTGCTGAGCGTCTTGCACTGCATCGTCACCGACTTCGGCCCGAAGGTCTCCGCCGGCGTGGCCGCCTCGGTGGCCGACGGGGACACTGAGGCCGACGCCGAAGCAGACACCGAGACCGACGCCGAAGCAGACACCGAGGCGGACGCCGAAGCGGATGGCGACGCCGAGGCCGACGCGGACCCGGACGGCGCCGGGGAGACCACGGCCGAGTCGGTGACCGGCGTGTCCACGGGGGCCGCCTTGTGGTCGCGGTCGCCGCCGGCCGAGCAGTACGTCGTCGCCGTGGTGTTGGCGAACGCGACCTGCCGCACGGTGAGCGTCACGGTGCCGGGGGCCGTCGCGGTGTACGTGCCGGTGGCGCTGACCGGGCCGAGCGGCACCCCCGCCGCCTTCGCCGACGCCGGGTACGCGGCCTGGCTCAGGGTGACCGTGCCGGTCTGCGCGCCGCCGAGCGTGACCGTGACCCGCACCGGCACGTCGCCGGCGTTGAGCGGCACGGGACCGTTGGTGACGCCCGCGGCGGCGGCCAGGGTCACCGTCACCGTCTGCCCCGCGGCCGGGCTCGCCGGGCTCTGCGTGAGGGTGAACGTGTCGCTCCAGACCGTCGGTGACGTGCCCGTCCCGGCGTCGCTGAAGTACAGCCGGCAGCCGAGGTCCGCGGTGACGGGCGCGGCCGCCAGGGCCGGCGCCGTCAGCCCTCCGAGCGCGGCGAGGGCCACGACCGCCGCACCGGTCGCGACGCGCCGCACGCCGTTCACATCTCTTCCGCGGTACGGGCACGGCGCCGCCGCGCCGGCAGGATCACCAGCAGGCCCACGCCGACGGTGAGCAGCGCCGAACCGGCGAGCACGACCACGAACGGCTCGTCGCCCGGCCCGGTCTTCGGCAGCGCCGTCGCCTCGGCCGCGGCGGTCGTGGCCTGGGCCGCCTGCGTCGTGGCCTGGGCCGCGGCGCCGAACGTGAGCTTCACCGACGCCTTGTTCGCGGCGATGTCGCCGGCGTTGCCGCCGGACGGCAGGATCTGCGCCGCGATGACACAGGTGCGTTTCGTGCAGTCGAACGTGCCGAACTTCTGTGCCAGCTTCAGCGTCACCGTCGGCAGCTTGCCGGCGGCGTCGGCGTTGACGAACTGGGAGCCGCCGGCGAGGTTGCAGTCGGTCGGGCCCTTCACCTCCTCGATGCACTGCCCGACCGCGATCTGCTTCAGGTTCGGGGTGAAGCCGCTGCCGCCGACGGTCACCGACGCGCCGTCGGTGAGCCCGGTGGTCTTGCTGACGGTGAGCGTGGGCGCGGCCCACGCCGGCGCCGCGCCGAGCGGGACGACCCCGGCCAGCGCCGCCGTGACGAGCACCGTCAGGGTCGGGATCCGTCGTTGCATCGGGACTCTCCTCATGTCGTCGGGCTCATGTCGTTGCTCCTGACCGGTTGACGGCCGCGAGGTCCGTGCCGAGGTAGGACCGCACGACGGCCGGGTGCGCGCGGACGTCGTCCGGGGTGCCGTCGGCGATGATCCGGCCGCTGTCCAGCGCGACCATCCGGGTCGCGAGCCGGGACAGCAGCGGCAGGTCGTGCTCGATGACGAGCAGGGTGGTGCCGAGCTCGCGGTGTACCCGCAGCAGCAGGTCGCCGAGGGCGGCGCCGTCGGCCTGCGAGACGCCCGAGGACGGCTCGTCCAGCAGCAGCAGCGCCGGTTCGAGCGCGAGCAGGCAGGTGATCTCGACCATCCGCCGGGTGCCGGTCGACAGCGTGCCGACGAGGTCGCCGGCGACCGGGGACAGCCCCATGAGGTCGACGAGCTCGGCCGCCCGCCGGGCCTTGCGCCGCTCCGCGAGGGGCGCGCCGAGCGCGGAGGCGAGCAGCCCGCTCGGCGCGGTGCGCTCCCCCGCCGTCATCACCGTCTCCAGCACGGTCATCGTGGCGAACAGCCGGGCGTCCTGGAACGACCGCACCAGCCCCAACCGGGCCCGGCGCTCCGGGGTCGCCCGGGTCACGTCCCGGCCGGCGAACGTGACGGTGCCCGCGCCGGGCGGTACGAACCCCGCGATGATCTCGAACAGGGTGGTCTTGCCGGCACCGTTGGGTCCGATGATGCCGAGCACCTCGCCGGCGGACACGTCGAGGCTCACCCCGGCCACGGCGCTCACCCCGCCGAAGGAGCGGGCGATGTCCCGCACCACCAGCAGCGGCACCCCGGGGGCGGGCGGCCGCAGCGGCGCCGTGCGGGCCGGCAGCGTCAGGCCGGCCGGGCCGTTCGCCGTGCCGGTGTCCTTGTCCGCCGGCGCCGGTCGCCACCGGGTCAGCAGGGCGTCCCGCGCGCGTACCAGCAGACCGCCGAGACCGCCGGGCAGCAGCACGACGACGAGCAGCCACCCGAGGGTGAGCGCCGCCTGGCCGGGGATGCCGAGAGCCACGAAGGCGGGGATGCCGACGATGACGATCGCGCCCAGCAGCGGCCCGCCGAGCAGCCCGATACCGCCGACGACGGTGACGGCGACGACGTCGATGCTCGCCGCGGCCGGGAAGCTGTTCACGGTCAGCTGGGTCTGGCCGTGGCCGATGACGGCGCCGCCGAGCCCGGCGAGGGCGCCGGCGACCGCGTACGCCTGCAGCTTGCGCAGCGGTGCCGACACCGTCAGCGCCCGCGCCGCCTCCTCGTTGTCCCGCAGCGCGGTCAGCAGCCGGCCGAACGCGCCGCGGCGCAGGTTCGCCGTCAGCCACAGGCCGAGCCCCAGCATGAGCAGCGCGAACAGGTAGTAGTCCTTGGCCACCTCGAGCGGGTAGCCGGCCCACCCCGGCTTCGGGGCGCTCACCCCGGAGCCGAGCAGCCAGTCCCGGCGCAGCAGGAACGCGCTGGTCGCCAGGGCGAACGCGAGCGTGGTCACGGCGAGCGCGAGCCCTCGCAGGCGCAGCGCCGGCACGCCGACCGCGGCGGCGGCGAGCGCGGCCGCCGCGCAGCCGGCGACGACCCCGGCGAAGAAGTTGCCGGTGGACGCGGCGACCCGCACCGACACGGCGCCGCCGATGCCGGCGAACGCGAACTGGCCCAGCGACAGCTCCCCCGCCACGCCGGTGACGACGAGCACCGACAGCGCGACGAGGGTGAACCCGGCGACCGTGGTGAGCGCCGACGCGGTCTGGTTGTCCACCAGGTAGGCCAGGGCAGCGGCGAGCAGGAACCCGGCGCCGGCGACGAGCCGCCCGAGGTGGCGCAGCGGCCACGGGCCGGTGAGGGCGGCGGCGCCGGAGCGGATCCAGCCGCCGTCGTCGGTGTCGCGGCGGCCGAGCCGCGGCTGGCGCAGCAGCGCGATGAGGATCGTCGCGCCGAGCACGACCTGGACCAGGCCCGTGCCGGACGACCCGGACAGCAGGACCTGCTCCAGCACGCCGATGCCCAGCGACGCGGCGAACGCCACGGGGATCGACGACAGCCGGGCGATGACGGCCCCGGCGAGGCCCTTGAGCAGCAGGTCCGGGCCGAGCGTGTCGATCGACTGGGCGCCCTGGGTGGGGGTGACGAGGATGGCGGAGAACGCCGCGATCCCGCCCGCGATCGCCCACGCGACCGTCGCCATCCGCGGGGCGGCGACCCCGTCGAGCAGCGCCGCGGACGGCTGGTCGGCGGCGGCGCGGATGGCCAGGCCGTGCCGGGACCGTTTCAGGAACAGCGCCAGCGCCACCAGCAGCAGCGGGGTGAGGACCAGCATCGCGGTGAACGCCGGCCCGACCGGGGTGCGCCCGACGGTGAACGACGGCAGCCCCGGCGGCCGCGGGAACGTGGCGCCGCTGACCCCCTGCCGGTTGACCAGCAGCGACACGACGAGGATGAACTGCGACAGCCCGAGCGTGGCGATCATCCCGATGACCCGGGAACGGTGCCGCAGCCGGCGCACCACGCCCGCCTCGACGCCGGCGGCGACCCCCGCGGCGACCGCCATCGCCACGGGGAACGCCACCCAGTACGGCAGCCCCTCCCCGGCGACGAGCCGACCGAGGACGGCGGCGCCGAACACGCCGATCGAGCCGTGCGCGAAGTTGACGAACCGGCTGGAGCGGTACACGAGCACCAGGCCCACGGCGAGCAGCGCGTACGTGAGCCCGGTGAACAGCCCGAGCAGAATCCGGTCGGGCCCGAAGTCATAACCGACAATCGTCATGCCGCCGCCTCCGCTGCGCTCCGGCGTCGGCCTGACTTCAGCCTGCGACATGATGAGCGGCCCGAGCCGCTTCGCTGGCCGCTCATGCGTGCCCGCCGAGCATCAGCGACTGCACGAGGTCCGGCTGCTGGGCGAGGTGCGCGGCGGTGTGCTCGGCGACGATCGTGCCCTTCTCCATGAAGTACGCCCGGTCCACGAGGGACAGCGCGACGTTGACGGACTGCTCGACCACCAGCAGGGCGGTGCCGAGCCGGTTGAGCCGGCGGACCATCTCCAGGAGGCCGCCGACGACGACCGGGGCGAGGCCGAGGGAGAACTCGTCGACGAGCAGCACCCGGGGCCGCTGGATGAGGGTCTTGGCGAGCACCAGCATCTGCCGCTCGCCGCCGGACAGGGTCGAGGCGGGCTGGTCGCGCCGCTCGTACAGGCGGGGGAACACCGCGAACGCGCCGTCGACGGCCCGGCGCAGGCGTCCGTCGCGGCGGCTGACCGTGTACCCGTACATGCGCAGGTTCTCGGTGACGGTCAGCGAGCCGAACGCCTGCTGACCGACCACGGTGGACAGGCCGAGGCGGACCCGGCGCGCGGCGGGCACGGCGGTGATGTCGCGGCCGGCGAGCAGCACCCGCCCGGCGCCGGGGCGTTGCAGGCCGGACAGGACCCGAACGAGCGTGGTCTTGCCGACGCCGTTCGGGCCGCACAGGCCGACCATCTCGCCGTCGGCGACGCGCACGTCGACGCCGTACAGCACCTGGACCGGGCCGTAGGCGGCGTCGACGCCGGCGCAGGCGATGGCGTCAGCGGGCGGCAAAGGGCACCTCCTCGCCCTGGTAGGCGAAGCAGCCGCAGCCGCCGTCGTAGGCAAGCGCGCGGTAGCCGTTGGCGGCGGAGAACCGGCCCGGGCCGAGCAGCCCGGCGAAGCCCGTCGCGGGCCGGAACCGGGTGCCGAGCGCGCGGGCGTCCTGCGCCCACGCGGCCGCGTTGAGGTCGGCGCCGAGGTTGCGGGCGCCGGCCCGCAGCAGCAGCGCCGCGTCGCAGTACGGGAACGCCACGCGGGCGTTCTCCCGGGTCGCGAACGTCTGGCCGGCCGCGGCGAAGATGTCCAGGCAGGCGCGTTCGGCGTCGGTACCGGGGAACGGGTAGGCGCTGTCGGGGACGTCCTGGCTCGGGTTGAACCCGATACCGACGGCGCCCCGCAGCCCTTCCCGCGGGATGGTGGCCGGGTTGTTCACCAGGAAGCTCGGGTTGTCGAAGCTGGACAGCGCGTAGCGGGCGGTGAAGCTCTGCGCCGCGGCGACGGTGAGGAAGAACGACGCCATCCGCGCCCCGCCGAGGAAGAACACCCGCTCGACGCCCTTGGCCCGGAAGTCGACGGCGGCCTGGTTGAGCCCGGCGTTGAGGGTGCCGAGGTCGGTCGTGTCGATCCACGCCACCGTGGGCGTGACGTTCAGCCGTTGCAGCTGCGGTACGGCCAGCCGCTCGTACGCGCTGCGGTTCGTGGGCGTGTCCGCGGCGACGACCCCGGCCTTCGCCGCGCCGGTGAAGTAACCCTGCTGCTCCAGGCTGCCGAGGAACGCCCGGACGAACTCGTCGTAGTCGGGGTAGCTGGCCGACCACAGGTACGGTGCCAGCCTGGTGAACGTGGTCTGGTCGTTGGCGACGAGCGTCGCGTCCAGCACCAGGGTGCGCCGGGACGCGTAGCAGGGGCGGGCGTTGCTCTGGAACTGCCCGGTGAGCACCACCGCGAACGCCTTGTCGTCCTGGGTGATCTGGTTGCACAGCCGCTCCTCGGCGGCCGGCGAGTCGTCGGCGGCCTCGTAGTTGCGGTAGACCGCGACGAGCTTGCGCCCGGCGATGCCGCCGTTGGCGTTGACCCACGTCTCGAGGGCCTTCACCTGGCGGGCCGGGTCGCCGGCGTCGGCGGTCTTGAAGCCGGTCACGCTGGCGGTGGCCTTGAGGTCGACGCCGACGAACACCACCTTCACGCTGTCGGCGGTGACGCCGGGGCCGGCGCCCGTGCGGGACGCCGATCCCGCGCCGGCGTCGCCGTCCGCGCCACCGTCCAGGGCGCCGGGCATCACCGACGAGCAGCCGGCGAACGCGACCACGGCCGCCACCGCCGCGGCGCCCGCGCGCACCACCAGGGACCAGTCGACCTGCCGTCCGGTCCAGTCATGCACCCGCACCGGGTCTTCCCTTCCGCCGGCCTGGCCGGCCCTTCCGTGGTGGACGCTGCAGGGCGGCCCGCCAGTCGTCGGCGTCCGCGTGCCCGGCGAGGTACGCGTCCAGCTCGCCGAGGTCGACGACGGCGGCGGCCCGCTCAGGTCTCCCGCCGCCGGGTGCGGTCACGTCGGCGAGGGTCGGGTCGGTCGCCGCGGTCGCCGCCTGGCGGCGCGGGGCGGCCGGGTCGCCGGTGAGGACCGCGTCGAGGGCCGCGAGGTCGACGACCGCGGTGCCGCCGTCGCCGTCCGGCTCGCCGATGAGCGTGCGCAGCGTGGCGGCGCTGATCTGCGCCCTGGCCCGCCGGCGCAGGCGCCTGGCGTCCGGGGCGTCGTCGAAGACGAGGACGGCGCCCAGCGCGGGCACCCGTACCAGCGGCGGCAACAGCAACGGGTCGGCGGGCTGCGGCAGCACGAGCGCCTCACGCGCCCGCCGGGACCGCAGCCGCCGGTGGACGCCGAGGACGATGAGCGCGATGCCGAACGCGTTGAGCGCCAGCAGCCCCCACGGGTAGGCGTCGTACCCGACGGACGCCTCGCCGAGCCCGGCGATGTCGGCGCGGACCTGGTACCGGCCGAACGCGGCGAACGGGATCGTGACCGGCACCCGGTACTCGCGGGTCTCGCCGGGCCGGATCTCGCCGGAACGCGGCGCGGCCGTCGGGTCGCCGCCGCCCTTGCCGACGCGGACGTTGAGCGGCAGCTCCCGCAGGCTCTGCGCGCCCGGGTTGCGGACCTCGTAGACCAGGGTGCGCTCGGCACGGGCGCCGAACCACTCCGTCCACGAGGGGCGGCCGGCCAGCCGGATCCGGACCACGTCGAGGCGGGCGACGGCGCCGGCGGCCGTCGGCACCGGGCCGGTGGCGTGGCCGGGGATGTCGAGGGGCACGTCGACGTGGCCGGTGGCGCCGGTGCCGACGAGCGCGACGTGCACGACGCACGGGCAGGGGCGGGGTGGGTCACCGACGCGCAGCTCGACGCTGAACGTGCCGTCGGCCCTGGCCGGGGTCGCCAGCGCCGCGCGCATGTCGCAGGCGCCGGAGCCGGTCATGGCCAGCTCACCGCAGGTGACCAGCTGCAGCAGCTGCCCGGCGGGCCAGCCGGCGCCGGTGACGCGCAGCGTCGCGCCCGGCTTCGCCGACGGCGCGCCGAGGCTCGCGGTCAGCCCGTCGGCGCGCGCGGGCCCCGCCGGCAGCAGGGCCAGCGCCGCGGCGAGCGGCAGTCCACACAGGACGGTGAGGGTCCGCCTCATCGCACCGTCACCGGCTCGGGGAGCCGCCGGCGCGGCTTCGCGGTGTCGGCGCGGGCGCGGCGCCGGCGGTACCAGAGCAGCCAGATGAACGCCGCGAGCAGGACGGCGAGGGTCGGCCACGACACGACCACGGTGGTGTCCTGCCCGCGGGCGGCGACGCCGCCGTCGGCGGTGACCGTGACCGAGGTGGTCACCACGTCGAACGGCCAGATGCCGCTGACGGTGCCGGTGAGGCGGGTCCGCGCGCCGGGCAGCAGGTCGATCTGCGGCACGTCGCCGTGGCGGGTGATCCGGTGGCCGAACAGGCCGGTGACCCGCACCGACAGCCGCGGCGGCAGGTGCAGGTTGCCGGTGTTGACCACGTCGTAGGTGTAGAAGCCGTCCACAGTGGACGGAAGCCAGGCGGGGTCATGGCGGGTGGTGACGCCGTCGACGCGCAGGCCGGGCACCGTGGGGCCGCTGACCCGCAGGTAGATCCGGGCGGCCACGGCGCGGCGGACGGTGACGTCGACGCCGTTCTGCTTCGTGGTGGCGCCGGGCTGGTCCTCCATGGCGACGACGCCGCCGACGTGGTCGCCGGGCGTGGCGTTGGCCGGCACGGTGATGACGAACGGGACGTCCGCCTGCGACTTCGCGGGCACCGTGACCGTCGCCGCGCCGACCCGGGTCCAGGCGCCGACGTCGACGTGGGTGGCGTCCTGGGTACGCAGGCCGAACCCGCCGTCGCGCGGGGTGTTGTACGCGTCGGCGCCGTAGAGGCGGAAGGTGCGCGGCTGGTCGGCGAGGTTGGTCACGCGGACCGAGTCCTGCACGGAGGTGCCGGGCGGCGACTCCAGGAAGAAGTACAGGCGCGGCGCGGGTCCCGGCTGCGCCGGGGGCGTCGGGTTCACCGACCATTCGCCGTTGTCGGCCGCGTACGCGTTGACCGGCGCCATCACGGCGATCGCGACGGCGACCGCGATGACCTTCCTCCGCATGCATCCTCCCGCGTTCGTGGTGGTGGGGGCCCGGCGGTGCGGGCCCCCACCCCGCTAGCTCAGCGTGATCGTGAGCGTCGCGGTGTAGCTGCCGGCCAGCTGGTTGGCCGGGATCTGCAGGTCGAGCGCGGCACCGGCGTCGAAGCCGCCGCCCGTGCCGGCCGCGTTGGCCGGGGCCGAGCACAGGGTCGAGCCGTCCACCGCACCGGCGGAGCCGGCCGTGGCGGTCACCGCGTTGGTCGAGCCCGCGGCGGCCACGCACGTCGGGATCCAGGTGAGGTTCGCCTTCGCGATGGTGCCGCCCGGCGTACCGGTGAAGTCGGTGACCGCACCGACCAGGCTCCAGCCGAAGGTGCTGCCCCGGAAGTCCGTCACGGTGATCGGCGCGAGCGCGCCGGTGCCGTGCTGGACCGTGCCGTTGAGCGTGACGCCGCTCAGCGTGACGTTGCCCGAGCCGGTCGTGCGCGACATCGCGAGGTTGCCCGCCGTGACCGTCTGGGACAGGTTGTAGGTGAGGTTGCAGGAGCCCGTGGTGGCCGGGCCGGCCTTCGCCACGCAGGAGTCGGCCGAGGCCGTCCAGGTGGCGACCGCGAACAGGGTGCCCGGTCCGGTGCCCGACGACGCGCCGATGTAGGCGGTGGTCGGGTCGTTCACCGTGAACGAGCCACTGATCGCACCGGTCGCGCTCGCCGTCGCCGTGACCGCCGCGTCGGCGGTGGGCGGCGGCGGAGGCGCGCCGGCCTTGTAGCCCCGGATGGAGACGGAGCTGCCCGGGTTCCAGTTGGTACCGGTCACCGCGACCGCCGTGCCCGCGCCGCCGCCACCGGGGGTGATGGAGATGGCCGGTGCGCCGAGGATGGTGATCGGCGTGGTGACGGTGTTGGTGCCGTCGGACACGGACAGCGTCCGCGCCCCGGTCGTGGCGCCGGCCGGCACGACGAGCGTCCCGGTGCCCGCACCCGTTGCGTCGGTGGTGCCGGCGCCGCTGCCTTCAGCGGTGCCACCGCCGCCCGCGTTCTTCAGCGACGCGGTGAGGGTCGCGCTGGGCGCCAACCCGGTCACGGAGAAGTTGATGGTGTTCCCCGCCCGGGCCGCGCTGGTGACGCTCTGCCCGGTGACCGACGTGATGCTGGTGCCGCCGCCGAACACGCTGTAGTTCTCGACGATCGTGCTCGCCGCCGGGGCGGCCTTGTGGTCCCGGTCGCCGGGGCCCGAGCAGTAGGTCTTGGCGGTCGCGTTGTTGAACACGGCCTGCGTGACGGTGAGGGAGGCCGCTCCGGCCGCCCCGGCCACGTACGTGCCGGTCGCGGTGATGGAGCCGAGCGGCGCACCGGCGGCTGCCGCGGCGGCCGGGTAGGTGGCCATGTTGAGCGTGACGGTGCCCGACTGGGACCCGCCGAGCGCCAACGTGATGACGACCGGCACGTCACCCGCGTTCAGCGGCACCGGACCGTTGTTGGGTCCGGTGACCGCCGTGAAGGTGACGGCGACGGTCTGCCCGGGCGACGGCGTGGCCGGCGTCTGGGTGAGCCCGAACGTGTCGTTCCACGTCGTGGGCGAGGTGCCGGTGCCGGCGTCGCTGAAGTACAGCCGGCAGCCCAGCGAGTTCGCCGCGGGCCCGTACGCCTCGGCCGCGGTGCCGCCGAGCGCGATGGCAGCGGCGAGGCCGATGGCCCCGGCCGCCACCCTGGAGGGGGTGTTCATCGAATTGCCGCTTCCTCTCTGTTGTTTGCTCCGGCGAACCGCCCCACCGCACCCGGCCGCCGTTTCGCAGAGTGGAACGATGTTTCTTCGGTGGTAACGTCTATGAAGGCAGCCCCACCACCGCTTGTCAACCGTCCAGACAGCTGCTGTTGCCCTCCACGGCACAGTGCCCACATACCGGGACACGCCGCTTCTGCGGCCGATTCGACCTGGCGAAGGCATCACCGAGCGCTCACCAGCCGCACCTGCTCGCCGCATGCCGGCCCGGCGTCCGGAGCTCCTTGATCACGCGCCCAATGGCGCACTCGACCGGACCATCGGCGCACGCCAAGCCCGGAGGCGGGCCGGTCTTGCGGTAGGCGACGTCCACGCCCCGGCCCGGCGACCGCAACCGCCCACGCCGCACCGCAACCGCCCACGCCCCACCGCGACCACCCACGCCCCACCGCAACCACCCACGCCACAACGGAACCGCCGACGCCACACCGGGACCGCCCACGCCACACCGCAACCACCCACGCCACACCGCGACCACCCACGCCCCACCGCAACCACCCACGCCACACCGCAACCACCCACGCCCCACCGCGACCACCCACGCCACACCGCGACCGCCGATGCCGCACCGGGACCATGCCGCACGGGGACCGATGCCGCACGGGATCAATGCTCCAGCCGCGACCACAGATCATCCGCCGGCACCACGCCGGCAGCGCCGATTACCGTGCAGTCTCCGGCCACGCCACATCACGGGCGTGGCCGTGACCGCCACCCCGAACGTGAGGGCTCCAGCCGCCGGCAACACCCGCGGCACCAACCACCAGCGCGACCGGCACCCCCACCCGCCCGCCCGCCCGCACCAGGACAGCCCAACGA
>NZ_JNYJ01000074.1 GCF_000716715.1 Dactylosporangium aurantiacum
GGGCCGCCGCCAGCCAGAACCCCGGCGTGGCCGGACCCGGACGGGCGAGCCGGCGACGCACCGCGTCGGCGACCGGGCGGGCCGGGGACGGCTCGGCCGCCTGCGGCGGCGTCTCGCTTGCGTCGGTCAGCACCGAGGTCATTGCGCGATCGTAGGCGGTGGGATGCCACCATCGCACATGTGCCGTTGATTCTGCTCGGAGCGCCGCTGGGCAACCCCGAGGACGCCTCACCCCGCCTGCGCTCGGTCCTCGCCACCGCCGACGTCGTCGCCGCCGAGGACACCCGCCGGCTCGGGCGCCTCGCCCAGGCCCTCGGCGTCACGATCGGCGGCCGGCTGGTGAGCTACTTCGAGGGCAACGAGGAGCGCCGCACCCCGGAGCTCGCGGACCTGCTGGCCGGTGGGGCGACCGTCGCGGTGGTCACCGACGGCGGCATGCCCAGCGTGTCCGACCCCGGGTTCCGGCTGGTCCGTGCGGCGGTCGCGTTGGGTGTACCGGTGAGCGCCGCCCCCGGCCCGAGCGCGGTCACCACGGCCCTGGCCGTGTCGGGGCTGCCCTGCGACCGGTTCTGCTTCGAGGGCTTCCCGCCGCGCAAGCAGGGCGAGCGCCGGGCCTACTTCGCCTCCCTCGCCGCCGAGCCGCGCACCCTGGTCTTCTTCGAGTCCCCGCACCGGGTCGAGGACACCATGCGCGACCTGGCCGCCGCGTTCGGCGCCGACCGCCCGGCGGCCCTGTGCCGCGAGCTGACCAAGACCTACGAGGAGATCCGCCGCGGCTCCCTCGGCGACCTGGCCGGCGACGCGGCGTCGGCCCGCGGCGAGATCACCCTCGTCGTCGGCGGCGCGCCCCCGGCCGTCCTCGAACGCCCCTCCGACGCCGCCCTGTCCGCCGCGGTCGCGGCCCTGGTCGCCGCCGGCACCTCGAAGAAGGACGCGATCACCGAGGTGGCCACCCGCCACGGACTGCCCAGGCGCGAGGTCTACGCCGCCGCCCACGCCTGAAACTTTCCAAGCCGTGCCCGGCAGGCACAGCTCAGTACGTGGCCACGAGGACGCCCAGGCCGAGGACGATGGGGGCGGCGGCGGTCAGGACGTACGCGGCGAGGCGGGTGCGGAAGCGGCCGAGGCGGCCGGCACCGGTGGCCCAGCACAGGGCGGCGCCGCAGAGCAGGACGAGGGCGAAGCCGACCGTCCAGCGGACCCGCAGGCCGGACGGGTTGCCCGCGTAGGCGATCCGGCCGCCGGGACGCATCCGGGCGTCGAGGGTCGTGCCGGGGGCGTCGTCGGCGCCGACGAGGGGCACCGCGGTGACGGTGGCACCCGACTCGGACCGGAAGGTGGCGTAGCAGCGGCGCAGGACGCCGTCGCCCGTGCAGCGGGTGACCTGGGCGTGGCCGTGCTCGCCCTGGCCGAGGTCGAGCCAGAACGGCTCGGCGCTGGTCCAGGCGAAGAAGCCGGTGAGCAGGGCGATGACCAGCATGGCGGGCAGGCCGGCGGCGGGGTTGCGCAGGGTGCGGGGGCGGCGCGGCCGGCGTCCCGGCGGCGGGGAGGTGCGCGACGCGTCGCGGGGCTGGCGCATGACGCGCATCGCGGCCGGCGGCCAGAGCTCACCCGCCGCCGACAGCGGCGCCTCCGCCGGCCGGGCCCCGGACAGCCGCGCCACGGACCGCCGCGCCTCCGGCAGCTCCGCCTCGGCCCGCTGCGCCTCGGCGCGCTCCGCCTCGGTCCACTCCACCTCGGCCCGCTCCGCCTCGGCAAGCCGCATCCCGGACGGCGCTGCCGCGGACAGCTCCGCCGCGGACAGCTCCGCCGCGGACAGCTCCGCCGCCGTGCGCTCCAGGCGGGCGGCGGCGAGCTGCAGGTGCTCCAGGACCGCGGCGGCGCCGGCGTCGCGGGCCTCCCGGTCGACGAGCCCGGGGTCGAGACCGGCGGGCACGAGGTCGCTGCCCGGCCCCGGCGCACCGGACGACGGGGTGGCCCGGTCCCGCGGCGGTTCGGTGGAGGGCGCCCGCACCGTGGTCGTCGACGTGGTCGGCCACAACGGGAAGGCGTCCGCGGCCTTCGGTGGGATTCCGGCCGCCTGGCCACGCCACCACGCTGCTTCTTCGCTCACCGGTTCATTGGACAACGGGCGATAGTGCATATTCCGGACGTCACCTAGCGTGTCGGGAGAAAGTATCCCTTCGCCGAACGACCGAACGGGTCACTACGCTTGCAGGTCATGAGTCGTGTTCTCGCCGCGGTCGCCTGGCCTTACGCCAACGGGCCGCGCCACATCGGTCACGTGTCCGGCTTCGGGGTGCCTTCTGACGTGTTCAGCCGGTACATGCGAATGGCCGGTCACGACGTGCTGATGGTCTCCGGCACCGACGAGCACGGCACCCCGATCCAGGTCCAGGCCGACGCCGAGGGCGTGACCCCGCGCGAGCTCGTCGACCGGTACAACCGCGTCATCGTCGAGGACCTGCACGGGCTGGGCCTGACGTACGACCTGTTCACCCGCACCACCACCGGCAACCACTACCAGGTCGTCCAGGAGCTCTTCCAGGGCCTGCACGACAACGGGTACATCATCAGCAAGACCACGCTCGGCGCGCGGTCGCCGTCCACGGGCCGCACGCTGCCCGACCGGTACATCGAGGGCGAGTGCCCGATCTGCCACTACGACAGCGCCCGCGGCGACCAGTGCGACAACTGCGGCAACCAGCTCGACCCGGACCAGCTCATCAACCCGCGGTCGAAGATCAACGGCGAGACGCCGGAGTTCGTGGAGACCGAGCACTTCTTCCTGGACCTGCCCGCGTTCGCCGACCAGCTCAACGCCTGGCTCGACACGCGTGAGGGCTGGCGGCCCAACGTGCTGAAGTTCTCCCGTAACCTCATCGCCGACCTGCAGCCGCGCGCGATCACCCGCGACCTGGAGTGGGGCGTGCCGATCCCGCTCGACGGCTGGCGGGACCGCGACGACAAGCGCATCTACGTGTGGTTCGACGCGGTCATCGGGTACCTGTCGGCCTCGATCGAGTGGGCCCGCCGCTCGGGTGACCCGCAGGCGTGGCGCAAGTGGTGGCAGGACCCGGACGCGCAGGCGTTCTACTTCATGGGCAAGGACAACATCGTCTTCCACTCGGTGATCTGGCCGTCGATCCTGCTGGGCTACTCGGCGCCGAAGCCGGGCTCGCTGGGCGCGCTCAACCTGCCCACCGAGGTGGTGTCCTCGGAGTACCTGACGATGGAGGGCAGGAAGTTCTCCTCGTCGCGCCGGGTCGTCATCTACGTGCGGGACTTCCTGGAGCGCTACGACGCCGACGCCCTGCGCTACTTCATCGCCGTGGCCGGGCCGGAGGCCACGGACACCGACTTCACCTGGGCGGAGTTCCGCCGGCGCAACAACGACGAGCTGGTCGCCGGCTGGGGCAACCTGGTCAACCGCTCGATCTCGATGGCGGCGAAGAACTTCGGCGAGATCCCGGCCGCGGGCGAGCTGACGGCGGAGGACTCCGCGCTGCTGGAGACGGTCCGTGCCGGGTTCGGCAGCGTCGGCGACCTGCTGGCCAGGCACCGGCAGAAGGCGGCGATCACCGAGGCGATGCGCATCGTCGGCGAGGTCAACAAGTACTTCTCGGACCAGTCGCCGTGGAAGCTCAAGGAGGACAAGGCCCGCATGGGCACGGTGCTGCACGTCGCGCTGCAGGCGGTGCGCGACTGCAACACGCTGCTCACGCCGTTCCTGCCGCACGCCGCCCAGCAGATCCACGAGCTGCTCGGCGGCACCGGCGTGCACGCGCCGATGCCGCGGATCGTCGAGGTCGAGGACCTGGACAACGGGCTGACCTACCCGATCCTGACCGGCGACTACGCGACCGGCGCGACGTGGGAGCCGGTGCCGGTCGTGCCGGGCACGGCCCTGTCGGCGCCGACGCCGGTGTTCCGCAAGCTCGACGAGTCGATCGTCGAGGAGGAGCTGGCCCGGCTGCAGAGCTGAGGTCCCGCGCCCGCGGCCCGGCTCGGAGCCGGGTCGCGGGCGGCGGGTCACGGCGCCGGGCGCAGCGGGATCTCCGCCCAGACGATCTTGCCGTCGCGCACCGGGCGGGTGCCCCAGCGGTCCGAGGTGGCGCGCACGATGTGCAGACCGCGGTGGTGCTCGTCGTCGAACGCCGGCTCGATCAGGAACGGCAGCCGGTTGTCCTGGTCGCAGACCTCGACCGCGACGTGCGCCGGCAGCAGGTGCAGGCGCAGCTCGACCCGGTGGGTCCGGGCGTGGGTCGCCGCGTTGGCGAACAGCTCCGCGACGGCCGCGACCGCCGTCTCGATCCGCTCCCCCGGCACGCCCCACCCGCCCAGGGTCTCCTGCACGAAGCGGCGGGCCGCCCGGCTCTGCTCCGGCGACGCCGGATAGGCCGCCACGGCGGTGAGCGGCACCTCGCCGGGCGGCTGGCGCACGTACAGCACCGCGATGTCGTCCTCGTGATGGGCCGGGTCGACCATGCCGGCCACGAGGTCGTCGATGGCTTCGAGGCTCGGCCGCGGGTGCAGGGCGATGCGCCGCTGCAGGTCGTCGAGGCGGTCCTCGATGTTGCTGTCGCGCCGCTCGACCAGGCCGTCGGTGTACAGCAGCAGCGCCTCGCCGGGTGGCACGGCCACGGACTGCTCCGTGTACGGGAAGTCGACGATGCCCAGCGGCGGCCCGACCGGCCCGGTCAGCAGCCGCGGCGACTGGCCGGCGAGCACCCCGACGGCCGGCGGATGCCCCGCGTTGGTGTAGCACAGCTCCCCGTTGACCAGGTCGTAGACGGCGTAGACGCAGGTCGCCATCTGGGTGTCGAGGTCGGCCGCGAGCAGCGTGTTGAGCTGCCGCATGAGCTGTCCCGGGGACAGGTCCAGCGACGCGTACGACCGGATCGCGGTGCGCAGCTGCCCCATGACGGCGGCGGCGCGGATGCCCTTGCCCATGACGTCGCCGACGACGAGCGCGACCCGGCCGGCCGACAACGGCACCAGGTCGACCCAGTCGCCGCCGACCTCGACGCCCTTCGCCGCGGGCAGGTACCGCGACACGACCTCCAGGCCCTCGACCCGCGGGATGCGGGGCAGGAGGCTGCGCTGCAGCTCGACGGCGGCGTTGCGCTGCCGCAGGTAGAGCCGGGCGTTGTCGAGCGCCACCGCGGCGTGCGCGGCGACGCCGACCGCGAGCCGCTCGTGCCGGGCGGTGAAGCGGGCCGGCCGCGGGTGGCCGAAGAAGAAGCCGCCGAGTACCTCGCCGGTGGAGGACACGACGGGCACGGCCAGGTAGCTCACGACCGGCAGGTGCCCCTCGGGGATGCCGGCGTAGGGCAGGTTGTGCCCGTAGCGGGGGTCCTTCGTGATGTCGTCGCTGCGCAGGTACCCGACGCCGCGGAACGTCGGGTCGAACACCTTCGTGTTGCGCGGCATCGGGAACTTGGCGAACGACTCCTTCGACACGCCGGAGAGGGTGTAGAGCAGGTAGGACTCGCCGAGGTCGTCGGTGACGTTGTAGAAGAACGAGCCGAACGCCGCCCCGGTGAGCTCGGTCGCCACGTCGGTGGCGCGCTGGACGACCCGGTCGATGTCCAGCTCCGAGGACAGGTCGGTGCCGACGGCGTGCAGCGCCTCGACGAGGCTGGTCTCGTCCCGCAGCCGAGCCTCGCGCTCGCGCAGCTCCTGCCGACTGCGGCGCAGCCGGCCGGCGGCGTCGCCGAGCTCGGCGATGGTCTGCTCCATGCGCCCGGCCTGCTCGGCGGCGGCCCGCTCCACGGCGGTGAGCAGGTCGCCGAACGCCTCCTCGCGCTGCGTGGGGGTGGCGCCCTGATGCGGCTGCAGGCCGATGCGCAGGTTGAGGCCGACCAGCTCGAACAGCTGCGCGGTGGGGCCGTCGAGCCGGACGGTGACGCCGGCGAGCAGCCGGTGCCCGGCGCCTGCGACGGCGAGCACGACGCGCACCGGATAGTCGTCGGCGTCGTACAGGCGCACGCCCGGCGGCGGCGCGTCGAGAGCGGGCGGAAGCGGCGCGGGCAGGTCGCCGACGGTGACGGTCTCGTCGCCGGCGGCCACACGCACCCAGGCGAAGCCAGGCCCGTCATGCCCGTCGCGCACCCGGTCGCGCAGCAGCGTCGCGACCGCCCGCAGCGCCCCGGGCAGGTCCTTCCCCGCGCCGGCGGCGGCGCGGACCTCGGTGCCGCAGCGCACGATCTCGCTCAGCGAGAGGCTGTTGAGGTCGTACACCGGACCTCCGGTCCTGGAACATTCGCGGACGAACCATCCAAACCAACAACCGGGCGGTGGCGCAACGGCTGCGGCGGGTTCCACCGGTTACGACGACCGCCCGGAATGCGCTCTATGCCCCTTGTTGAAGGCTGCAACTTGCAGATTGACATGTGTTTGAGTGATCGGACGAGCACCTATGAGGAGTGTTGCTGATGACACCGATGTAATTCTGAGCGTTCATGTCAGCCTTTCGTGCCATGGTTTGAGTAAATGACCTTTTGACGATGAGTAGATCGCGTGTCGACACGCCGGAGGGTGCCGCAGGACGGCCTCCTGCGGCGTGCCGCACGCATCCGCCACGGGTCGAAACGGGCCATTCCGCACATGCTCCCGCGACCCTCCGGAAGGCCCCGGAGGCCGGGTTCACGCTGTGTAGCCACAAGACGCGCAGCAACAACTGACACGGACAGCAAAACCGGACAAAATTCGCGTCTCCCATTCTCCACCGCACACACGGCGTACGGCAGAGTCCTGTTATTAATCGATGCCTGTCGACGCGCTGAGTCCCCAGTCGTGCGACATCCGTCAATGTTTGCAGAGATGCAATCGACGCAGGCGAATGCGAGGCTCCCCTCGGGGCGGGTCTGAGATCTATGGTGGTCGGCGTCAGCGTCCGACCATTACCACCGCCAGGGAAGGGCCGACCGGCACGTCGGAAACCGCGTCTTCGGGAGTGACGGTGCATACGAGCCATCACGGCGTTCCACGCGAAAGCACTCTTGACAAACTGGCGCACAACGACGCCGCCGAGCGGTTCCACGCCTGGACCGCGCCGACCCGGCCGGTCGAGGCGCCCCTGGTGCGGCGGCGGGCCGACCCGCCCGCGCTGCCCGTGGTGCACCTCGCCCGGGCCCGGCTGCTGGAGCAGCTCGACGCGGCGGTGTCGCACCCGGTGACGCTGCTCTGCGCGCCGACCGGCTGGGGCAAGACCACCCTGGTCGCGTCGTGGATCCACGGCGGCCGCGCGCCCGGCCGGGCCGCGTACGTGCGGTTCGAGGCCAACTGCGGCGCCACGGCCTGGCGGCAGCTGGTGAACGCCCTGACCGCCGCGGGTATCGCCGTCGACCCGTCGACCTACGCGTGGAGCAACGCCCACCACCACGAGCGCGCCGTGGTGGTCCTCGACGACCTGCAGCACGTCACCAACCACACGGTGCTGCGCCGGCTGGAGCGGCTCATCACCCGTCTGGGCGACCGGATCAGCTTCCTCATCCTCGCGCGGACCGAGCCGCCGCTGTCGCTGTACCGGTGGCGGGTCCGCGGCCAGCTCAACGAGCTGCGCACCGATCACCTGGCGCTCACCCAGGACGAGGTCGCCGGCCTCGCCGACGCCTACGGGGTGCGCCTGGCCCAGCACTTCCGCTACGCCCTGTGGCACGTGACGGAGGGCTGGCCGGCCGCGGTCTCGGTGATCCTGTCCGCCATGGTCGGGCGGCACGAGCCGGAGCGGATGGTCACCGAGATCATCCTCGGCGAGGCCGGGCTCAACGAGGAGGTCGGGCTCACCGAGTACGTCCGGCGCGAGATCCTGCAGCACCTGGACCCCGAGATACGCGAGGTCATGCTGCGCACCTCGATCCTGGAGACGGTGTGCCCGGGCCTGGTCGAGGCGTTGACCGGCAGCCGCGGCGGCGCCCGACTGCTGGCGCAGATGAGCCGGGCGAACGCCCTGGCCAGCTTCTACGGCGGCTCACACTCCTGGTACCGCTACCGCCGGCTGCTGCGCGCGATGCTGCGCGCCGAGCTGCGCAGCACGCTGCCGTTCGCCGAGGAGCGGGCCCTGCACCGGGCCGCGGCCGGCTGGTACGCGGCGAACGGTCTGCCCAGCGACGCCCTGATGCACGCGATCGCGGGCAGCGACTGGGTCAGCGCCGAGCGGCTGTTCGTGCAGTACTGGCCGGAGCTGGCCGGGTCGGGACCGCGGGCGATGGCGGTGCGCGACGGCACGCAGCCGCCGCCGGACATCGCCGAGCGGCCGATGCTCGCCTTCGCGCTCGCCCTGTTCTGCCGCGACACCGGCGACCTGGTCGGCATGTCCGCGTTCATCCGGCTCGGCGAGCGTGGCCTCGGTGAGGCGCCGCCGAGGGTGCAGGCCGAGATCCTCGCGGCGATGCGCCTGGCCGAGGCGACCGCGGCGGAGCACCCCGAACGGGCCGCGGAGGCGGCGGCGCGGCTGCTGGAGCGCACCGAGGACGCGGCCGGCGAGCACGTCTACGCGGACTTCACCGACGCGGCGCGCGCCGTCGCGCACCTGACCTGCGCCGGCGCGGACGTGGCGGCCGGGCGGCTGGACGAGGCCGACGCCGCGTTGGAGCTCGGCGCAGAGCTGGCCCGCAAGTCCGGGTTCAACCTGCTCACCGTGCAGGCCAACCGGCTGCAGGCGCTGGCCCACCTCAGCCGCGGCCGGCTCTCGGCGGCCGCCGCCTGCGCCCGGCGGGTCCTGGACAGCTGCCGCGACGCGGGGATCGCCGAGTCGCGCAACATCAGCTACGCCCGGCTGGTGCTGGCCGCCGTCTGCCGCGAACGCGGCCAGCTCGACGAGGCCCGCTTCCACATCGAGGAGAGCGTCAGCGCCGACGCCGAGCCGGACCCCAACGGGTGGGTCGGCGGGGCGATCGCGGTCGCGCTGCTGCTCTTCGACCGCGGCGACCACGCCGGCGCCCTGGAGGCCCTGGAGCCGCTGCTGGACAGCCGGGTCGGGACGATGCCGCGGTACGCGGACGTCACCGCCCGGGCGCTGCACGCCGAGCTGTGCCTGCACGACGGGCAGCTGGAGCGGGCGCACTCGGTCATCGCCGAGGTGGTGCGGTACTGGCCCGGGTCCGAGGAGCCGCTGCTCACCCTGGCCCGCCTGCACCTGGCCGACGGCCGCCCGTCCGCCGCGGCGCAGCTGGCCGACCGGATCCTCGACGACGGACCGGGCTCGCTGGTCACCGCGGTCTCGGCCACGGTGCTGCTGGCGCAGGCGCTGCGGCAGCTCGGCGACCTCGACGCCGCGTCGGAGCAGCTCGACCGGGCGCTGCGGATGGCCGGCCCGGAGGGCATCCGCCGGCCGTTCCAGGGGCACGCCACCTGGATCGCCGAGGTGCTGGCGGCACCGTCGGCGGGGTTCGCCGTCGCCCGGTCACGGGAGCTGGAGCACGACGACCGGTACGACCGCGCCGTCGCCGCCGCTCCCACGTCCCCGGCCCCGACCGGCGCCCCGACCGGCGCCCCGGCTCCCGCGCCGGCGGTGGCCGCCCCGACCAGCGGCGCGGCCACCGGCGCCACCGCCGACGGCCTCGGTGCCTGGTCGGCGCCCGCCGGTGCCGTGATGGCCGACCCGCTCACCGAGAAGGAGTCGCAGGTGCTGTTGTACCTGCGCAGCATGCTGTCGATCGCGGAGATCGCCGCCGTGCTCAGCGTCTCGACGAACACCGTCAAGACCCACGTCCGGCACGTGTACCGCAAGCTCGGCGTCAGCCGCCGGCGCGACGCCGTGCGCCGTGCCCGGGAGCTCAGCCTGATCTGAGGCCTCACCCTGCGGTGTGGTGCGACCGCCGCCGCCAACCACCCTTTCCGGGCGAGCCACCCACCCGGCCGTGAGGGCCACGATATGGGCGGTTGCCGGTGCTCCGGCCGTCGACCGAGGAAGCCTCAGGGGTGTGACGTGGTGACGACGGATGTAGCGGTCAACGGCGTGCGGGTCGGCGTGCGGTACGCGGTCGCCGACACGATCGCCGGCGTCGGCGGCGACTGGTTCCTCGGCATCGCCCTGCCGGGCGGCGACGTGATGCTCGCCGTCGGCGACGTGATGGGGCACGGTCCGGACGCCGCGGGCACGATGCTGCAGCTGCGGGCGTCGATGACGTCGCTCGCCCTCGCCGGCGACGAGCCCGGCGCCATCCTCTCGGCCCTCAACCGGATGCTGTGCCGGCGCCGCACGACGATGCTCGCGACCGCGGTGTGCGGCCGCTTCAGTCCCGCCGACCGGATGCTCGTCTGGGCCCGCGCCGGCCACCTGCCGATCCTGCGGGCCAACGCCGACGGGGTCGGCCCGCTGCTGCAGCCGCCCGGCATGGCGCTCGGCGTCGAGCCCGGCGCCGCGTACCCGCACGCGACGATGCGCATCGAGCCCGGCGAGCTGCTGTTCATGTACACCGACGGCGTCGTGGAGCGCCGCGACCAGGCCATCGACCAGGGCGTGCAGGGACTCGCCGACGACGTGCGGGCCGCGATGCGCGCCTGGCCGCCGGACGAGCGGCTGGGTCGCGCGCTGGACGGCGCCCGGCGCGGCAACCCCGACGACGACGCCTGTCTGCTCGCCGCTGAGCCGGTGGCCAGATGACCCGGAACGTCACCCATCGAGGGTGATCCACGCTCACCCTGCTCCCTCGAATCATGTTCCCAGGCACGACGTGGACGGTCCTGGCGCGCGGGCGGCGCGTCCGGACCGGCCACTCGGGCCTGTTCCGGGGGGAACAGAGAAAAACGGGGGAGATAGGCCGTGCCGGTCCTGGTTTCGACCGGGGCCGGCACGGCCCACATGTGCATCCCGCCGCTGTTCTCCGAGCAACCGATCCAGCAGACGGCAGAGGCAGTAGGGAGAGTACGGCGGATGGACAGCGGCGGCGGTGCGGTGAAGGAATGGACCACGTTCGGCACGACGATGCTCGCACTGGTCGGCACATTGAACGTCTCGCAGGGACTGCTGGTGGGGTTCGCCAGCGGCGGTATCGGCTTCGACAAGAATGACGTGGCGTTCACCAGCGCCACGACCTGGGCGACGGCGACGGTGACCCTCGGTGTGCTGCTCGGCATCACCGGCATCGCGCTGCGGGCCCGCCGGGCCAGCGCCCGGACCGCCGCGGTCAGCGTGGTGGCGCTGCACGCGATCTCGCAGCTGGCCATGCTCCGGGCGTACCCGGCCTGGTCGCTGCTCATGGTCACGCTCGACGTGATCATCCTGTTCGTCCTCACGGTGCCCAAGGGCCGCGGCGGCGAGCCCGACGCCGAGCCGGAGGAGGCGCCCATCGCCTCGGTCACGAAGCTGGCGCTGCGGCGCAACAGCCGCTCCGACTCGTACCGCGGCCGCCACAAGGCCGGCCGCCCGATCGTGCGGCACGAGGACGACGTGATCCTGGTCGACATCGTCGAGGAGCTCGAGCCGGCCGAGCTGGTCGGGCCGGTGGTCGACGACATCGACCTCGACTCGCCGCAGGCGTGGGTCCGGGCGGTCGGGCACGCCACGGTGCCGGTGATCCTGTCGGAGCCGGTCGAGGAGTCGCTGGTCCCCGTTCAGCGCGCCTCCCTCGACCCGCTGATGGACCCGCTGCCGGTGCTCATCGCCGCGACGGCCGACACCGCGATCATCGAAGGTGTGATGGTCGAGGACGAGGAGGAGCTCGCCGCGATCGGCCCCAGGCCGTACGTGAACCAGTAGCTCGGACATCCCCACCGCCGACAGCGGCGGCGCCCACAACGACGTGGACGCCGCCGCTGTTCTGTGTGCCCGGTTCCCCGGCCTTGCGGCGCCGTCCGTCTCGTCCGCCCGGCACCGCCGGCCCCCCAGACCATGGCCCGACGGTCCACTCTGGACACGCTGTCCACCCTGTCCACGCTGGACACGCTGGACACGCTGGACACGCTGGACACGCTGGACACGCTGGACACGGCACAAAGCGGCGGCCCCCGGGATGTCCCGGGGGCCGCCGCTGTCCGTCCTGCGAACCGCTCAGAGCAGGTTCAGTTCGCGGGCCCGTTCGATCACCTCTCGCCGCCTGCCGACCCCCAGCTTGCGGTAGATGTTCTTCATGTGCGTCTTCACCGTGTTGACGGACACGTAGAGCATCGAGGCGATCTCGCCCGCGGACAGCGTGCCCTGCAGGTACCGCAGGACGGCCAGCTCGCGTTCGGTGAGCGGCTCGGCCAGCTCGCCCGCCACGGCGGCCGGGCGGCCGAAGCCGTTGAGCTCGGCGGCGATGTCCTCGGCGACGCCGCGGTAGCCGCTGCCCGCCGGCAGGTAGGTCACCAGCAGCTCCCGGACGGGCTGCCCGCCCGCCACGAACGGCCACCGGATGCCCTCGTCCTCGGCGCAGCGCAGCGCCTGCTCGAGGGCCCGTCCCGCCTTTGAGCGGTCGCCGAGCGCGCGCAGCGCCCGGGCGCAGGTGAGGTTGGCGTCGACCGTCCACACCAGCGATCCGGTGGTGTACTCCAGGAACGGCTGGACCGCGCCGAGCGCCGCCGCCGGGCGCCGCTCGGCGAGGTGCGCCTTCGCGCGCACGACCCCGAGCCACGGCGTGAGCAGCTCCACCGGCTCCAGGTTGAGCAGCCGCTTCGCCGCCTCCACGTCGCCGGCGGCGAGCCGCAGCTCGGCCTCGGCGAGCGTGACGCAGTGCTGCAGCCGCAGCGTGTACCGCCAGTCCGCGAGCTGCCGGCGGATCGCGGCGAGCTCGGTGCAGGCGGCCCTGGCGTCGCCGGCCGCGGCCCTGATGTGCGCCCGGGACATCGTCGCGACCGCGACCAGGCCCGGGTCGGCGAGGCCGCCGCCGTCCAGCGCCCGGTCCAGGTAGTGCTCGGCCGCCGGCACCCGGGCCTGCAGGTAGCAGACCTCGGCGACGGTCAGCTGGGCCCAGACCACGTCGCTGCCCTGGGTCTGTCCCTCGCGGTCGGCGAGGGCCAGGGCCTCCTTGCCGTAGCGCATCGCCGCGGTGAGCCGTCCCCGGGTCGCGTTGAGCTGCGCGAGCTGGCGCAGCGCGGCCAGCTGGGACTGCACGCCGCCGCATCGGCGGGCCAGGTTGAGCGCCTCGGTGAGGGCCAGCTCGGCCGCGGTCAGGTCGCCCTGCAGGAGCCGGGCGCCGCCGACGGCGACGAGCGCGAGGGCCCGCATCCGCGCGGTGTCCTGGTCGTCGAGGCCCATGTCGTCGCGCAGCAGCATCGGCGCGGTGGCCAGGATCAGCTCGGGCTTGCCCGACTGGTGCGCCTCGGCCATGCGGAAGCTGTCGACGATGGGCCGCAGCGCCACCCGGGCCGACTCGACCAGCGTGTGCTGGGACCGGTCGACCAGGTGCAGGAACGTCTCGGTGCCCTGCGGGTCGCTGGCGTCCAGACGCTCGGCCGCGAACGCCAGGGCGAGCCGCGGGTCGTTGCGGACCTCCTGCGGCGGCGGCGGGACCAGCTCCTTGATGGTCCGCAGCCGCGCCCCCGGCACCAGCTCCTGCCAGCTCGACGCCAGCAGGTCCGAGGCCTGGCCCCAGTTGCGGGCGGCGAGCGCGTGCCGCAGCGCGTCGGCCGGCAGGTCGTGCGCGGCGAACCAGTCCGCGGCCCGCCGGTGCAGCTGGCGCACCTGTTCGGGCCGGCGGTGGCGCAGCTCGTCGTAGAGCATGAGCCCGAACAGCGGGTGGCACCGGTACATGCCGGCGTTGCCGCTGCCCTGCACCACGAACAGGTTCGAGTGCTCCAGCTGCGCCAGGATCCGCGCGCCGTCGACCCGGCCCGTCAGGGCCTCCACCAGCTCGGCGCTGACCTGGTCGAGCACCGAGGTGCAGAGGACGACCTCGCGGATGTCCTCCGGCAGGGTGTCGAAGACCTCGCCGACGAGGTACTCGCCGAGCGCCCGGTCCTGCAGCGCGAAGCGCGGCACCAGACTGTCGGGCTCCGGGTGGCCCTGCACGGCGAGCGCGGCGAGTCGCAGTCCCGCCGCCCAGCCGCGCATCACCGCGTGCAACTCGACCAGTGCGGCCTCGGCGAGCCGGACACCGTGCGCGTTGAGCATCTGCGCGGTCTCGTCAAGGGTGAAGCCGAGCGTCCCGTTGCGCAGCTCGGCGAGCGCGCCGCGGATGCGGAACCGGTACAGGGTGAGCGCCGGGTCGGTCCGGCAGGCGATGACGAGACGCAGGCGGTCACCCGCCTGGGAAAGCAGCGTCTCGAGCTCCCCCCACACGCGCGGGACGGACAGCTCCTGCAGGTCGTCGAGGATGACGACGACCGGTGGGCCCGGCCGGCGCAGCAGCACGATCAGCTCGTCCAGCGCCTCGCCACCGTCGGTGGGTGCCGAGGTGACCTGGTGCTCCGCGGTCGCCGCCGCCACCGCACCCAGCACGTGTTCCCAAAAGCGTGGGCCGTGGTGCGCCTCGACCGTCAACCACGCCAGCGGCCAGGACACCCGCCCCGCCGCGACCCACTCGGCCAGCAGGGTGGTCTTGCCCCACCCCGCCGGAGCGGAGATCAATGTCAAAGGCCCCGCCACCGCCCGATCCAATGCGTCCAGAAGACGTGGTCGTGGCACGTGATAGCGGGGCGGCTCGGGCACTGCGAAGTGCAGTGCGGGACGGGTGATGGTGTCAACAAGCGATTTCTGCCCCAACGTTTTTCGCCCCCTCCCACCCACCGCAGCACGGCGGATGACCACGGGATTGTGGGGCGATTAAAGGTGAGGACGCCTCACCCGTAGGGGGTGAACAAATGACTGTGCGTACTCACCCGAGGCGACGCACGCAGCGGAACCCGACGTGGCAGCTGCCGTTGTCGACCGCCTCCGGCTGCCGCGCCGCCGGGCGGAACCGGTGGTCGTAGCCGGTGGAGCACAGGTAGGAGCCGCCCTTGACGACCCGGCTGGCATAGACGGCCGCCCCTGCCGGGGTGTCGACGCGCGGGTTGTCCGCGACCTCACCCTGCGGTTGCAGCGGATCGTCACCCACCTCGAACCTGGCGTTGCCGGACCGGTAGTAGTCCGACGTCCACTCCCATACGTTACCGACCACGTCGAAGAGGCCGTACGCGTTGGGGGCGAACGCACCGACGGGGCTGGTGCCGTGGCCGCCGTCGCTGCGGTCGAGCCACGGGAAGATGCCGTGCCAGATGTTGGCCCGCCCCGGCTCGGGTTCGTCACCCCACGGGTAGACGGCCTGCTCGAGACCGCCGCGGGCGGCGAACTCCCACTCCGCCTCGGTCGGCAGGTCCTTGCCGGCCCAGCGGGCGTACGCGGCGGCGTCCTCGTAGGCGACGTGCACCACCGGGTGCGCGGACTTCCCCCGGATGTCGGAATCCGGGCCCCACGGATGTCGCCAGGACGCGCCGGGGCGGAACTCCCACCACACCCGCCAGTCCCGCAGCGGCACCGGCCCCGGCGGCTGCACGAACACCATCGAGCCGGGCTGCGCGCCGTCGTCGGCGTCCGAGCCGGGCCGGCGCTCGGCCACCGTCTCGTAGCCGGTCTCCTGCACGAACAGGGCGAATTCGGCGTTCGTCACGGGATGCGAGTCGATCCAGAAGGGGTCGACGGTGACCTTGCGCACCGGCGCCTCTTCCGGATAGAAGCCGTCCGCACCCATGGCAAAGGTGCCACCAGGTATCCAGGCCATCTCCACGACCGCATTGTGCTGGCGCCGCCGGGTGAGAAGTCCTCACCCTGTGCGGGTGACGGCCGCTCCATCGACGGCCGCCACCACCGGCGGCACCTGGACGGTGGCCTGGCGGCGCTGCCGCCGGACGGCGGACGTCCAGCTGGAGGCCAGGTGGCCGGCCGGTGGGCGGCCCGGCCGGCCGCCGCCAGGCGGCGCGGCCGCGGGCGGTCGGCGCGGCGGCCGGCGGCGGCCGGTCACGGCAACTCACACGACCAGGGTGATGCCCGGTCATCCGGATGCGCCGAACGATCGCTTCCAAAAGCACCGGTTCGCAATTGTTTGCGCAAGGGAGGGAGGTCGCCACACGAGCTTCGCCGGATCCGGCCGCGGCGCCTCCTCTCTTGTCCGCCGCGGCCGGACGACGAACCTGCTCCCAGGGTCAGACCTGCCAACTGTGCCGAAACCGCCTCCTGCCGGTGTCCCGCTCGTGCAGAGGAAGGAACACAGAGGCCATGACCAAGAGCAGAACCGTGTGGTTCGGCTGGGTCACCTTCGCGGCCGTGATGCTCGTCGTGCTCGGGCTCCTCAACGTGCTCGAAGGACTCGTCGCGCTGCTGCAGAACCAGGTGGCGTTCATCGACGGCGACAGTCTGGTCGTCGTCAACCTGACCGGCTGGGGCATCCTCATGCTGGCCTTCGGCGGCCTGTTGCTGGCCGCCGGGATCGGGCTGCTGGCCCGCAACACCGTCGCCCGGGTGGCGGCCATCGTCATCGTGGCGCTGCACGCGCTGATCCAGGTCGGCACGCTCGGCGCGTACCCGGTGTGGTCGCTGCTGATGATCTCGCTCAGCGTGGTGGTCCTGTTCGCGCTCACGGTGCACTGGGACGACTCGCTGGAGCCGGCCGCCACGCCGATGACGACCGGCACCCACCGGGCGGACCGGGAGCAGCCGCGGGAGTTCCAGCCGGCGGCCGACTACCGCGGCTACGGCAGCGGCATCCCGATGAACTCGCCGACCTCGCCGAGCCACACCGGCGCGCGCGCGGCCGACGCGCCGTCGTACGGCACCGGGCCGACGTCGGGCACCGGCGCCGGGGCGAACGTCGGGCCGTACCCGCCCGGCGGGCCGTACACGGCGGGCCGGCCGGGTGCGACGTCCCGGCCGAACGAGGGCGCGCACGCCGCCGAGCAGCCGTCGGGCCGCCACGGTGACGTGTCCGCGTCCGGGGAGGCGCCGCAGCCGCCCAGGTACGGCGACACCGACCGGTGGGCCGACCCGCACCGCCGAGGCGCGCACGCGGCACCGACCTCGGACCACGGCATCATCTGACCGCCGGGGAACCGCGCGGTCCGTGGGGTACACAGAAAGATAAAGAACAACAGCGAAGGTGGCTGCCCCCGTGGCAGCCACCTTCGTCGTGCTCTTTTCCGGATCGCGTCCGCCGGCGGAGACGCTTGAGGCGCCGACGCGGGCCTGGGAGCGCGTCGGCGCCTCTCGCGCCGTCTTCGGTGTTCAGACGCCTGTGGTGACTTGCGATGGGTGGGCGGCCTCCTCCGGATCAGCCGCCCACCCATCGGCTCCCGCCGCCCTCGCTGAAGAGCGCCCGGTGCGCAGGATGCGGGCCGTGTCCACCGCTCCTCCTGCCCCGTTGAGTACCCCCTGCTCAACGGTGTTCACCTGACGCCCCAGCTGGGCCGTCACGTCGGGGACCACCGACGACGTGACGCCCGCGGCTGGCGGGAACGGGCGGACCATCGTGGATGGTGCAGCAGTCACCATCAGGGCCGCCCGCAGTTCGTTCATGGCAAGAATCCTGCTGGCTGTCAGAGTGATGCGTCCTCACCCCGGCGGGGTGATCGGCCAGCGGGCGTTTCGTCACTCCGCACGGGTGGCGCCGGGCACCGTCCGGCGGCGGGAGGGCCGCCCGCCCGGCCGGGTGGCGGAAAGGGCGGTGCCCGGTGTCCATCGTGGACACCGGGCACCGGGACGGGGCAGTACGTCGCTTCAGGCGTTGGGCAGGTTGGCCATCTCCTTCTCCGCGGTCTCGACTTCCGCGGTCAGCTTCGCGTGCTGCTCGGACAGGGCGTCCAGCAGCTTCTTCGTGGTCTGCAGGCTGTCGGTGCCGATCGACCGGGTCGTGGCGAGCAGGTTCTCGGCCGCCTCGCGCTGCCGTTGCCGCCGGGCGTCCCACTGCATGCGGCGGGCCTGCTCGGCGCGGGCCTCCTCGGCGCGGCGCTGCGCGAGCGCGGTCTGGAAGTCGCGGATCGCGTCCTCGGCGTGCTTGCGGGCGTCGGCGAGCATGGCCTCGGCCGCGGTACGGGCGTTGTCCAGCTCCTCGGCGGCCTGCTGGCGCAGCGCGTCCGCCTCCTGCTCGGCCAGCTCGATCATCTTCTGGATGCGGCCGCCGACGGCCTTGGAGCTCTCGTCGTTGCACGTACACTGGCGCAGTTCGGTGTTGAGCCGCTCGACCCGGCCCGCGAGCTGCTGCTCGCGGTAGCGCGCCGAGGCGAGTTCCGTCTCCACCGTGGTAAGCCGCATCTGCAAGGTGGCGACGTACCGGTCGACCTGGGCACGGTGGTAGCCCCTGAGGCTCAGCTCGAACCCGTTTTCGCCGCGGAGCTCGATCTCGCCGACAAGCGCGCTCATCCTGGCTCATCCTCTCCCCCGCCCACCGACGCGGCGGGCGATAGCGGGAACGCTGCCGATGACTGTGGTGACCGCGCGTCATCCGTTCCGGGTGAGCGTCCTGCGCCTGGCGCGCCGGTGCAGCGATGTCGATGGAACCCTTGCCACACAAGGCAAACAGCCTCCTGCGCACCGGGAAGACCACCCAGGCAGGGTGAGGCCCTCCTGCTGCGGGCGGTGCTTTGCTCGTCACGTTTGGCGAGGTATGAAATCGGGGGGCACCGAGTGTCGCAAGCGCTGGTACAGCATGATCGCCGTGGAACGGCCCCGTCGACGTTGGCGGTGCCGGATCTCCCGCCCGGATACGTGCTGCGCGAGCGGGTCGTCGCGCAGCTGGACGCCGCGGTGCGGGCGCCGCTGACGCTGGTGACCGCGCCCGCCGGCTGGGGCAAGACCGCGGCGCTGGTCGCGTGGGCCCGCACCGCGCGTATCGGCGACGAGATGCCGGTGGTGCGCTGGGTGACCTCGCACTCGCCGGACGGCGCCGACGTGCCCGGCCGGCTGCGCGGCGCCCTGTCGTCCGGCGACGCGAAGGGCGACTCCTACGCCGACGACCTGCCGCGGGTCGTCGACGCGCTGGAGCGCCCGCACATCGTGGTCGTCGACGACGTGCGCGAGATCAGCGACGAGACCGCCCTCAGCGAGCTGGAGGCCCTCGTCCGCCACGGCATGGGCCGCCTGCACCTGGTGCTGTCCTGCCGCCGGGACCCGGCGCTGCCGCTGTACCGGTGGCGGGTCAACGGCTCGCTGACCGAGGTGCGCACCAGCGACCTGTCGCTGACCATCGCCGAGACCGCGCAGCTGCTCGCCGCCCACGACGTGACACTGCCCGGCAGCACCCTGTACGAGCTGCACTCGATGACCGAGGGCTGGCCGGCCGGGGTGCGGCTGGCCGCGATGGCGATGCGCGGGCACCCGGAGCCGGAGCGGGTCCTCGACGACGGCGGCCCCTACAGCACCGCCGTCGGCGACTACCTCACCGGCGAGGTCATCGAGACGCTGCCCGCGGACACCCGCCGGCTGCTGTTCGACACCGCGGTCGCGACCCGGCTCAACGCCGGCCTCGTCGAGGCGATCACCGGCCGCGACGACGGCGCGCGGGTCCTGGCCGAGCTCAAGGGCTCCAACGCGTTCCTGACCCGCAACGCCGGCCCCGGCGGCTGGTACCGCTTCCACCCGCTCTTCGCCCGGACGCTGCACTCCGAGCTGCTGCGCCGCAACCCGGAACGGGTCGCGGAGCTGCACCGCCGAGCGGCGGCGTGGCACGCGACGTACGGCATCCCGGCCGAGGCGATGCGCCACGCGCTGCTCGCCGAGGACTGGCCGGGCGCGGTCGAGACCCTGGAGCGGCACTGGCCCGACATCGTCGGCGGGGTCCGCTACGACCGCCCGCACGAGGCGGCGCCGAACGCGCCGGCCGGCGACGAACACACCGACCCGCGGCTGGCCCTGGCCTTCGCCGCGGAGCGCCTGCGGGTCGGCGACCTGGAGGGCACCCGCGACTTCCTGCGCCGCAGCCACCGCGCCGCGGACGAGGTCCCGACCGCCACCACCACCGGCACGACGGCCTCCGGCGGCGCCACGGCCCCCGGCACCACGCCCCCCGGCGGTGGCGCGGCTCCCGGCAGCGGCCACGGCCCCGCCGGCGCCAAGGCGGCCGTGAACGGCCCGATCGGCGCCCCGGCGAGCGGCAACGGCCCGGCGAGCGGCCCGGCGAGCGGCCCGGCGAGCGCCCCGGCGAGCGCCCCGGCGAGCGCCCCGGCGAGCGGCAACGGCCCGATCGGCGGGAGCGGCCCGGTCGGCATGGGCAACGTACCCGGCGTCATGTCGCGGTCCGGCCCGCAGAACGGGCCCGCCCACTACGGACCGGGCGGCCAGAACGGCCCCGCCACGCAGCACGTCGCCGGCACCCCCGGCACGTCGCACGGGCCGAGCCAGCAGCACAGCCAGCAGCACAGCCAGCAGCACAGCCAGCAGCACAGCCAGCAGCACAGCCAGCAGAACGGCTCGGCCGCGGCCGCCATGCCCGCGACCGGCGGCGCGACGGCGGTCATGACCGCTCCCGCCCCGGCCGGCGCCCAGGCCGTCCCCAGTGGACAGTCCAGCGCCGGGCAGCAGGCCAAGGAGCAGGTCAGGGTCAGCCCCAGGATGGTGGCCGGCCTCGCCGCCGCCGAGGCGCGACTGGCCGGCGACCCGCGCCGGACCCTCGCGGTCCTCGCCGAGCTCAACCGGCCCGACGAGCAGAACGACGAGGTCCGCGCACTGTCCATGCTGGACGAGGGCGAGGCCCGGCTGCGGCTGGGTGAGCTCGCCGCCGCCGGCACGCCGCTGCACGGCGCGCTCGTGCTCGCCCAGCGCACCGGCATGGCGCAGGCGCAGGTGTGCGCGGCGGCCCAGCTGTCGGTGCTGGAGGCCGCCCGCGGCAGGCTGCGGGCCTCGGCCCGGCTCGGCCGCCAGGCCCTGGTGACCGCGGACCGGTTCGGCATCACCGACGCCACCGACCTCGGCTGGGTCCGGATGGCCCTGGCCGGCGTGTACGGCGAGTGGGACCGCATCGCGGAGGCCGACCGCCTGCTGGACGAGGGTCTCGACCTCGCCGCCGGCGACCCCGACCTGCTCGTCGCGATCGCCACGGTGCGGGCGCGGCTGCGCCACGGCGCCGGCCGGCTCGCCGCGGCCCTGGAGGTCCTGCACACCGCCCGCCGCGAGCTCGGCGGGGCGACGCTGGCGCCGAGCGTGGAGCGGGCCCTCGCGCTGACGGAGGCCGAGCTGCGCATCAGTGGCGGCGATCTCGGCGCGGCGCGCCGGCTCGTCGCGACGGGCGGCGACCCGGACGTGTACCCGGGTTGGGCCGCCTGCGTCGACGCGGCGGCGGCGCTGGTCGAGGGCAAGGCGGCCGCCGCCGCGTCGACCGCACAGCAGTACGCGACCCCGTCGGTGGACACGTCGCTGACGTGGACCGTGCACGCCGCGATCCTGACGGCCCTCGCCGGCCGGGCGCTCGGCGACCGCAACCGGGTCCTGCGCGGCCTTGAGGTGGCCCTCGACATCGCCGAGGAGGAGAGCTTCCGGCGGCCGTTCCTCGTCGGCGGGCACCCGGTGCGGGACCTGCTGGCCAACTTCGCGCCGCTGCTGCCCGTGTACCACCCGCTCGCCGCCGAGCTGGCCGCCGGGTCCTCACCCCTCGCGGGCGGCGGGCGCGGCGCCGACGGCAGCCTCGTCGAGCCGCTCACCGAGCGGGAGCTGACGGTGCTGCGGTACCTGCAGGGCACGATGTCCAACCTGGAGATCGCCTCGACGCTGTACGTGTCGGTCAACACGGTGAAGACCCACGTGAAGAACATCTACCGCAAGCTGCACGCCGGCCGCCGGCGCGAGGCCGTCGAGCGGGCGCGGGAACTGCGGCTGCTGTGATGCTGGTCCGGGCCGTCGACGAGGGACCCGGACCGGCCGCGGCGGCGACCCGCCGGTGCGTCTGGGGTGCGCTCGCCGCGTTCGTGGCGTGGCCGGTGCTCAACGTCGGCGGCGTCGCCCACCCGCAGGCCGCCGCCGTCGGCGTCGGGCTGCTGACGGTGCTGCCGCTGGCCGGGCCGGCGCTCGGGGTGGCCCTGGCCGCCGGGCTGGTGCTGGCCTCCGGTGAGCCGTTCGGGCCGCTGCTGGCGCTGGCCGGGGCGGCACTGGTCGCGCTGGTGGGGGTACCGGCGCAGCACCTGCCGCGGTGGGTCGGGCCGCTGCCGCTGCCGGCGCTCGCCGCGACTGTCGTGTTCGCCGGGGCCGCCGGCGGGCTGCCCGGGGTGCTGGCCGGGCTGCTGATCGCGAGCGCCTGTTCGACGCTGGCCCGGCGTGCTTGAGTACCTGCGCGGCCGGCGGACCGCGATCGTGCGGCGGCAGGCGGACCGTGCCCTGGAGCGGACCGTCGGCCGGGGGCTGGCCGGTTCCGCCGGGCAGCCGCGCAGCGGGCCGTACTGGCCGGCCGACAACTGGGTGTTCGTGGTCTACGCCGCGGCCCTCACCTGCGCGGCCGTGGTGGCGCTGGGCATCCGCTGGCTGGACGCGCCGGCGCCGGGCCGCACCGTCCTCGCCGCCGTCGCCGCGGCCGGGTTCCTGTTCGCCGGGCTGTACCTGGTGCGCACGCCGGCGCGGCGGGAAGTGGCGCTGCGGCAGTTCCTCACCGACCCGCGGGACCGGGTCGTGTTCGAGGAGGCGGCCGCGCACGCCGACCGGATCGTCCTGACCTGGCCGGCCCTGGAGCGTCTCGGCGACCCGACGGACCCGCACGACACCCTGGAGCGCACGCTGTGGGACCTCGCGCACGCCCTCGCCGAGCGGGGCGAGCTGCGCGCGTCGGTGCGGGAGCTGCGCGCGTCGGTGGGTGAGCCGATCGGCGCCGGGCTGCTGTTCGCCGCCGTCACGGACCGGCAGGCGGAGCTCACGCAGCGGCTCACCGAGGTCGACGCGGAGGTGAGCCGGCGGGCCGACCGGCTGCGCCACCTCGCCGGGCTGTGCCAGGGGTTCCTGGACCAGCGGGCCGCGCAGTCGCGGGCCCGGATACGGCTCGACGCCGCCGACGCGCTGCTCGGCTCCATCAATGCCCGCCCGAGCCGCGACCCGGAACCCGCCGAAACACTGACGGAACGCACGGAAACGGTACTAGCCGCATACCGCGAGCTGGCCGACGAGTTCGAGTAGCTACCCTGCCGGGGTGCTGAAAACCAGGCTGTCGACCGGACTGCTGACCGGGATCGGGATCGCGGTCGCGACCGTCGGGCTGTTCTTCGCGTACCTGCGGATGGCCTACGCGTTCCCGATCAACAGCGACGGCGCGAGCAACGCGCTGCAGGCCTGGGACATGTTCCACGGCAACCCGCTGCTGACCGGCTGGACGCTGTCGGACGTCGCGTTCTACCCGACCGAGCTGATCCAGTACGCGATGATCCAGGTCTTCACGGGCCCGACGGTGGACCAGATCCACATCGCGGCGGCGATCACGTACACGATGATCGTGCTGCTGTCGGCGGTCCTCGCGAAGGGGCGCGCGACCGGGCTGCAGGCCTGGCTGCGGGTCGGGGTGACGGTCGCGATCCTGCTCGTGCCGGTGCCCGGCACCGGCTACCAGACGCTGCTGTCCTCGCCGAACCACACCGGCTCGGCGGTGCCGCTGCTGCTGGCCTGGGGCGCGATCGACCGGATGCGCGACACGAAGGCCAAGCCGGTCGTGGTGGCGCTGCTGCTGGCCTGGGGCGCCTGGGGCGACCCGCTGGTCACGTTCGTCGGGGCGGTCCCGCTCGCGCTGGTGTGCCTGGTGCGGGCCTGGCGGCTGCCCGGGTCGTGGCGCGACCGGCTGCTCGGCACGGACTTCCAGCTCGCCGTCGCCGCCGGCGTCTCGGTGGTGCTGTCGCACGCCGCGACCTGGGGGCTGAAGGCGATCGGCGGCTACCACACGCCGAAGCCGCCGATCGAGCTGTCACCGTGGGACGAGTGGTTCGGCCGGGCGCACATGACGGCCCGGATGCTCGGCGTGCTGTTCGGCACCCACCGGCCCGGCTGGCAGTCGAAGTGGATCCAGCAGGGCGTGTCGTACCTGCACCTGATCGGGTTCCTGGTGGCCCTGGTCGCGGTCGTGATCGTGATCGTGCGTACGCTGCGCGGCACCGCCGACCGGGTCGACTCGATCATGGCGGTCGCGATCTGCTGCGACATCGGCGCGGAGATCGTCTCGACGCTGCCGGTGGACCTGATGGCGGCGCGGGAGATCTCGCCGGTGCTGCCGATGGCGGCGGTCCTCGCCGGCCGGATCGTCGGGCCGCGGCTGACGGTCCGCTGGCGGCAGGGTGTCCTCGTCGCGGTCCTGGCGCTGCTCACGCTCAACCTCGTCGCGTACGCGCCGCCGCGGGCCGAGCCGTCCGAGGGGCAGGTCGTCGCGGACTGGCTCGCCGAGCGGAACCTGACCTACGGCCTGGGCGGCTACTGGGTGTCGAACAACATCACCGTCACCACCCACCGGAAGGTGACGGTCGCGCCGGTCATCGGCGACGTCGACCGGGTGATCCCGATGTGCTGGCAGTCCAAGACCAGCATGTACGACGTCTCGCACGACGCCCGGTTCATCGTCTTCGAGAAGGACCGGCCGTTCTACGGCACCCCGGCACAGGCGGTGAAGATGTGGGGCGCGCCGAAGCAGCGGTTCGACACCGGCCGTTATGCCGTCATGGTGTACGACCGCAACCTGCTGGACGGTTTCCCGCCACCCTGCTGATAGTGCGCCGTCGATACGATCGGCGGTGTGCGCAGGTTCGTCGTCTGGGGTGACAACGCCCTCGCGCGGCGGCTGGTCGGCGAGCTGATCAACAGCTACGGCGCGCAGGTGACGGCGGTCGTGCCGTCGCTCAGCGCGCACCAGGCGCCGCAGATCGCGGAGCTCTGCGCGCTCGACCCCTGGTCGGCGGTCGTGCGGGAGCCGCGGCTGACCGCGGCCACGTTCTCCCGCCCCGAGCTCGCCGAGGCCGAGGCCGTCGCGTTCGTCGACGCCGACGACGTGGCCAACGTCGACGCGGCACTGATCGCCCGGGAGGCGCTGCCCGACGTCCGGGTCGTGCTGCGGATGTTCAACACGGTCCTCGGCGAGGGCGTCGCGTCGCGGCTGCGCAACTGCGCGGTGCTGTCGGCGTCGGAGATCGCCGCGCCCGCGTTCGTCGCCGCGGCGCGCGGCGACCACACCCCGACGGCGATCCGGTTGAGCGACGGCCAGCGGCTGGCGGCCGTGGAGCGGGCCACCGCCGACCCGGCCCACATCCGGTGCGGCCTGGCGGTGACGGGCGCCCCGGCCGGCGGCCCGGACCGTGACCCGGTCAGCCTCCCGGCCGACGACGGCGCCGCCGACCTGGTCCTGGTCAGCACCTACGACCGTCCCCGCCCGGCGCCGCGGCGGGTCCGCCGGCACCCGCTGCGCATGACCCGGCTCGTGCTGCAGGGCGGGCTGCGCCGGGTCCTGGCCGGCGTCGCGGCGCTGATCGCGACCGGCACCGTCGTCGTCGCCACGGTCAAGGATCTCAGCCCCTGGCGCGCCCTGTACGTCACCGTGCTCACCACCCTCGGCGGCGCCAACGCCGACCTCGAGGCGTCCCGGACCCGCCAGGCCGTGGACCTGGCGCTGGTCGTCGCCGGCGTCGCGGTCATCCCGGCGGTCACCGCCGCCGTGGTCAACACCCTGGTCAAAGCCCGGCTGAAGGCCGCCGCCGGCGGGCTGGCGGTGCCGGTCGGCGACCACGTGATCGTGGTCGGCCTCGGCAACGTCGGCGCGCGTGTCGTGCAAGGCCTGCACGACCAGGGCATCGACGTGGTCGCCGTGGACCGCTCCGGCGCGGCGCGCGGCGTCGCCGTCGCCCGCGGGCTCGGCATCCCGGTGATCCTCGGCGACGCGCGGGACCCCGAGACCCTCCAGGCCGCGTCGGTCGCCACCGCCCGCTGCCTGGTCATGGTCACCACCGACGACGTCACGAACCTGGAGGCGGCGCTGCTGGCCCGCGCGTCGCGGCCCGACCTGCGGGTCGTGCTGCGCCTCTTCGACGAGGACTTCGCCCGCCGGATCAAGACCGCGTTCGGCCTCAACCACTCCCGCAGCGTGTCCTACCTGGCCGCGCCCGCGTTCGCCGCGTCCATGGTCGGCAGCGAGGTCGTCGACACGATCCCGGTCGGCCGGCGGGTCCTGCTCGTCGCCGAGGTCCGGGTCGGCGCCCGCTCCCGGCTGGAGGACCGGCACTTCCACGAGGTCAGCGTCCCCGGCGAGCTGCGGCTCGTCGCGGTGCGGACCGGCCGGCGCTCCGCTCTCGGCGAGGGCGTGCAGACGTTCTGGTACCCGGAGCGCAGCCGCGGCCGCACCCTCGACCGGGCGCACACGATGGTGGTGGTCGCGACCCGCGCCGGCCTGGTGTCGCTGCTGGAACGGGCCGCCGAACGCCCGGGCTAGCCCGCCGCGGCCGGTACTCCCCGCGCCGCCCCGCCCCGGGCCTATCCTGCGTCCATGACGTACCTGCGAATCCCCGGCGACGCGGACGGCGCCACCAACTACGAGCGGGTCTTCACCCTGGCGCCAGACGTCTACCAGCACTGGGGGGCCCTCGCCCAGTCGGTGAAGGCCGGCATGGACCTGCGCCGCTACGAGCTGGTGACCCTGGTCGCGGCCCGCCGCATCGGCGCCTCCTACTGCAGCCTCGCGCACGCCGGCGTCCTGCGCGCCCGCTTCTACGACGACGCGACCCTGCAGGCGATCGCCACCGACTGGCACGACGCCGGGCTCGACCCGGTCGACGTCGCGGTCATGGACTTCGCCGACCTCGTCGCCACCGACCCGGGCCGGGTCACCGCCGCCGACACCGACGCGCTGCGCGCCCACGGGCTGTCCGAGCAGGACATCATGCACGTGATCCTGGCCGTCCAGATCCGCCGCTTCTTCGGCGGTGTCCTGCAGGCCACCGGCGCCGAGCCCGACCGGAATCTGTTCGACGCGCTCAGCCCGCAGCTGGGAGCATTGCTCGCGTGAATCCGCGGCGGTACGGGGCCATCGACGTCGACTATCCGGAGACCGGCGGCGCCCGGGGCGCCCTGGTCCTCGCCGGCGAGCCGGCGTTCCGCACGCTGCTCGATGAGCGCGTCGCCTGGCTCGACGAGGTCGCCCCGTACGAGCCCGGCGCTTTCTACAAGCGTGAGCTGCCGGCGGTGCACGCCCTGCTGGACCCGCTGCCGCCCCTCGACCTGCTCATCGTCGACGGCTACGTCGACCTCGACCCGGCCGGCCGGCCCGGTCTGGGCGCGCACGTGCACGACGCTCGGCATCCCCGTCATCGGGGTGGCGAAGACCGCGTTCCTGAGCGCCACTCACGCGGTGCCCGTGCGCCGCGGCGGCGCCGCGCGCCCCCTCTTCGTCACCGCCGCCGGCGTGCCCCTGGCCGACGCGGCCGCCCTGGTCGCGGCGATGGCCGGCGAGTTCCGCCTGCCCGACGCGCTGCGCCGGGTCGACGCGCTGGCCCGCGCCCGGGCCGCGCCGTCGACGCCCGCGGGGCCTTCCGCCACATAGTCTTCATATGTAGAGTTTGACGTATGCCGAGGTTGCCGCATACGTCGCCACAGACGCTGCTCGTCTTCGAGACCCTGCTCGCCGCGCCCGACGCGTGGCGGTACGGGTATGACCTCAGCCGGGAGACCGGTCTGGCGTCCGGTTCGCTGTACCCGATCCTGATGCGGCTGGCGGAGGGGTCGTTGCTGGAGACCCGGTGGGAGCCGGCGGAGCAGCCGGGCCGCCCGCCGCGGCACCTGTACCGGCTGACCCCGGACGGTGCCGCGCTCGCCGCGGAACGGCTGGCCCGCCGGGCGGCCGCCGAGGCTGCCCGGGTCGCGCCTGCCGCGCGCCTCCGCCCGCGGGCCGCGTCGTGACCGCCGCCTCGCCCGGCGCCCCGGACCGGGAGCCGGCCGCGCAGTCGTCCCCCGCTGGATCGTCTCCCGCCGGGGCGCGGGACAGCTGTGCCGACGGCGCCGACGGTGACGGGACGGCGGTGCGGTGGGCGGCCCGGGCGGTCCTGACCGTGGCCCTGGCCGGCAGCCGCAGCCCGTGGGGCGCCGCCGTCGTCGCCGAGCTCGACCAGGTGACCGGCACGCGGGCGGTGCTGCGCTGGACGGCCGGCGGGTTGCGGGTGGCGTGGCGGGAGCGGCGGGGGGTGCGCCGTACCGTCGCCGCCGCCCTCGTCGTGGCGGGCCTGTGCTCGACGTTCACGGTCCGCTACATCCCGTCGCCGTCGATGGCGCCGACCCTGGAGGTCACCGACCGCGCGCTGGTCGACCGGCTCACGTTCCGCTTCACGGGCGTCGACCGCGGCGACGTGGTGGTGCTGCGGGTGCCGACCGGGATGGGTGGCTGGTTCACCACCGTCGACCGGGTCATCGGGGTCGCCGGCGACACCGTCGACTGCGACGCGGGCCGGGTCCGCCGCGACGGTGTCCCGCTGGACGAGCCGTACACGCGCGGCGCCGCGACCGACTGCACGCCGGTGACGGTGCCGGACGGGATGCTCTATGTCCTCGGCGACAACCGGACGGTCGCCCGCGACTCCCGCCACTACGGCCCGCAGCCGGCCTCGAACGTCCAGGGCCGCGTCCTCGCGTGAGGTACCGCCGGTGGCACGTTTCCGGGATTCGACGCCTCCCGGCGGCGTCTACTGTGGTCTTCAACAGGGACAACGAAGCACATCGAATACCGGGGAGAAACCATGAGCGAGTGGGACAGCGGCGACCACGGCGACAACGGCCTGGACTACAGCCACGCTGAGGCCGGTCACGAGCAGGAGGCGCTGGACCAGCTGCACCAG
>NZ_JNYJ01000075.1 GCF_000716715.1 Dactylosporangium aurantiacum
CGCGGTGTCGCCACCCGCTTCGACAAGCTCGCCGTCCGGTACGAAGCCACCCTGCACATCGCCGCGATCAACGAATGGCTATGACTTCGACACACGACCCAGACGCCCCACGTCGCCCGGCCCCACAGTGCGCCCAGCGCGAGCGTCAGTGCGGCGGCGCCGACACCGACCTCGGCCGCGGCCCGCGCTACCCGGTCCCAGGCGGCGTCGCGGTGCAGCAGGTATCCGCCGCCGGCGACCAGCACGGTCAGAAACGCCAGGTACGCCGTCCAGGCGGTCGGCACGTGCAGGTACATGAGCCGTTGCGCCGGCCCTTGGCCGTCGTCCGTGGGAGCCACCACGAGGGCGGTCAGCAGCCCGGCTGCGCCCAGCCCACCGGCAGCCCAGCCGAGGTCGCGCCGCGCCCGGCCGGCGTGGCGTGACCGGTTCGTCGTCTGTGTCGTCATGCGCCGCTCCTTCGGGTGACACCGCCCGGGCGAGACCGCCCGTCGAGCGGCCGCTTCCCCGCCGCCGCGCCTTCAAACGGCCTCGTCGCCGTTTGCGGCATTGTGTTTAGCCGCACCGCGGCAGGGAAGTCGAGCGGGCGTCGGAGGGAGGCCATACGGTGCGTCGCAGCCTGCGCACGCTACCGGTCCTGGCGGGCGCGCTCGCCGGCCTGGCCGCGTGCTCGAACGGTCCACAGTCGACACTGGACGCATCAGGATTCGGCGCCCGGCAGGTCGAAGGCCTGTGGTGGCTGATGTTCTGGATCTCGGTGTGCGTCTTCGTCGAGGTGATGACGCTGTTCGGCTGGGCGCTGTGGCGCCGACGCCGGGAGACGGTGCGCGTCCGGGGCGGAGATGCGACCCGGTTCGTCGGTATTCTGGGCGTGGCCATACCGCTCGTCATCCTTTCGGTGGTGTACGGGACCGGTCTGATGACGCTCGACGCCATCGCCAACCCCTCCAGGGCGGCCGCGACCGTGGAGGTGGTCGGCCACCAGTGGTGGTGGGAGGTGCGGTATCCGGACCGTCCCGGTGCGGTGACCGCCAACGAGGTGCACATCCCGGTCGGTGAGGCGGTGCGGGTCCGGCTGCGCTCGGCGGACGTGCAGCACAGCTTCTGGGTGCCCCAGCTCATGCCCAAGACCGACCTGTACCCTGGCAAGCCGAACGAGACATGGCTGAAGGCCGCGCGGGTGGGCACCTTCCGCGGCCAATGCGCCGAGTACTGCGGCGATCAGCACGCATACATGGCGCTGCAGGTCGTCGCGCAGTCCCGGGCTGACTTCGACGCCTGGCTCGCCGACATCGCCGCACCGGCTCCTGCTCGCCTCACCGCTGCCCAGCAGCGCGGACGGGCGGTCTTCCTCAACGGTTCCTGCGCGGCCTGTCACACCGTTCGCGGCACGCGGGCCGATGGCACCGTCGGCCCCGACCTCACCAATCTCGCGTCACGGTGGAGCGTCGGCGCCGGTGCGGCACCCAACGACCGCGGGCATCTCGGCGGCTGGGTGGTCAACTCGCAGACGATCAAGCCCGGCAACCGTATGCCACCCCAGCCGGTCGCCGCTCAAGAGCTGCCCGACCTGCTCGACTATCTGCAAACCCTGCGCTGAACCGCCGGCCGAGACCAGGAGCCTCATGCCAGTCAGCACCAGCCAACCTCAGTCCTTGCCGGACGCGCAGGCGGTCGAGGAGCTCGAGCGCGAGTGGCACGAGCGCCCGTCGTTGCGCACGTGGTTCAGCACTGTGGACCACAAGCGGATCGGCCGCCGGTACATGGTCACCGCCGGGGTGTTCTTCATCTTCGCCGGCGTCGACGCGATGGTCATCCGGACCCAGCTGGCCCGCCCCGGCGGCGAGCTGTTGACGCCGGAGACCTACAACCAGCTGTTCACGGTGCACGGCACTGCGATGATCTTCTTTTTCGCCACGCCGATGTTCTTCGGCTTCGGCAACTTCCTGGTGCCGTTGCTGATCGGTGCGCGGGACATGGCTTTTCCCCGCCTCAACGCGTTCGGGTACTGGGTGTTCGTGCTCGCCGGCGTGATCCTGTTCAGCAGCCAGCTCGCGCATGCCGCGCCGACGGGAGGCTGGTTCGGCTACGTGCCGCTGACCACCCGGCCATACACCCCTGGGATCGGGCTCAACGTGTACTCGCTGAGCCTGCTGTTCCTCGGTGTGTCGACGACGATCGGCGCGATCAACTTCATCGTCACGGCCTTGAAGCTACGGGCGCCCGGCATGTCGCTCAACCGGGTGCCGCTGTTCGTCTGGGCGATCGTCGGTACGTCCTTCATGGTGATCTTCGCGCTGCCGGCCCTGAATGTCGCCAACGCGATGCTGTTCCTGGACCGTCGCTTCGGGACGCACTTCTTCGATCCGTCCCACGGCGGCAGCGTGTTGCTGTGGCAGCATCTGTTCTGGATCTTCGGTCATCCCGACGTCTACATCATCGTCATGCCGGCGCTGGGCATCGTCTCGCAGGTGCTGCCGGCATTCTGCCGCCGCGGCGTGGTCGGCTACCCCCTGCTGGTGCTGTCGATCGTCACCATTTCGATCATCTCCTTCGGGGTGTGGGTGCACCACATGTTCGCCACTGGCCTGCCGCAACTGTCGTACAGTTTCTTCAGCGCGGCGAGCACCTTCATCACGATTCCATCCGGCATCCAGATATTCGCCTGGCTCGCCACCATGCTGCGCGGCAAAATCGTGCCGCGGGTGCCGTTCCTGTTCATCGCCGGATTCATCGTCACGTTCGTCCTCGGCGGGTTCACCGGCGTCATGTTCGCCATCACCGCCTTCGACCAGCAGGTGACCGACTCGTACTTCGTCGTCGCCCACTTCCACTACGTGCTCTTCGGCGGCGCGGTCTTCCCGATGATCGCCGGGATCTACTACTGGCTGCCGAAGTTCACCGGGCGGATGTTCAACGAACGGCTCGGCCGCTGGGCATTCTGGCTGATCTTCATCGGCTTCAACACCACGTTCTTCCCGATGCACATTTCCGGTCTGCTCGGGATGCCGCGCCGGGTGTACAGCTACCCCGCCGGACTCGGCTGGGATCCGTGGAATCTCATCGCCACCATCGGCGCGTACATCCTCGCCATCGGCCTGTTCCTGGTCCTAACCGGGGTGATCCATACCGTGCGCCGTGGCCGGCCCGCGGGGGAGAACCCCTGGGACGCCGACACGCTGGAGTGGTCAACGTTGTCGCCGCCACGCCCGTACAACTTCCAGGTCATCGCCCAAGTCCACAGCGTGCACCCACTGTGGGACAAACGCAGCCGCGCATCGCTGGCGACCGGCGAGGTCCTGCCCGGCCATCGCACGGTGACCAGCAGTGAACTCGACGGCCAGGAACCGCGCGTCATCGAGATGCCCGAGGCATCCCTGCTGCCCCTGGTCACCGCGCTGGGCATCCTCGTCGTCGTGCTCGGCCTACTGGCAGGCTGGTACTGGGTGTCACTGGCCGGTGCGCTGGTGATCCTCGGGACGCTCGCGCGCTGGCTGTGGCCACCACAGCGCTCTGCCGAAGAGGCGGGGGTGGCCCGGTGAGCGAGTCGGCCATTGACACCGCCCGGCAGGCGATGCGACCCCGGGCCCTGGAGACCGAGATGCCGTCCGGCCGCACGACCGGCTGGTGGGGCATGATCCTGTTCGTCACCACGGAGGCGACCGTCTTCGCGGCGCTGTTCGGCAGCTACTTCTACGTCCGGTTCCAATCCGGCGGCCAGTGGCCACCGCCCGGCATCGAACCGCCCGGCCTGCTCCGTCCGATCATCATGTCGGTGCTGCTGCTGCCGAGCAGCCTGCCGGTGATGTGGGCCGAGCGCGGCATCCGCAAGGGACAGCGGTGGCGGCTGCGCGCGGGCCTCGCCATCACGCTCGTGCTCGGCATCGCGTTCCTCGGCATGCAGGTGCTGGAGTACTCCAGCGAGCTCAAGAAGTACACGTTCACCACCAACGCCTACGGATCGCTGTTCTACAGCATCACCACCTTCCACGGATTCCACGTCACCGTCGGCCTGATCATGGTCGGCTGGCTGCTTGCCGCCTCGCTGCGCGGCAGCTTCGGCTACAAACGCCACGAGCGGGTGCGGCTCACGGCCATCTACTGGCACTTCGTCGACATCGTCTGGGCGGCCATCGTGCTGTGCCTCTACCTTTCGCCGAGGCTGTGATGAGCGCCTCCATGCCGTCACCACGGGCCAGGAAGGCCGGCGCCCTGATCATGTGGTTCGCCGTCCTCGGCGGCGCATTGGCCTGGACCGCGCACCTGTTCGTCGCCTGGGGGACCGACGAGCTCACCTGCCGATCCGGTCATACCAGCATCGGCCCGGTCCCCGTCCAGGCGGTGGTCGCCGCCGGTGTGGTCCTGCCGGCACTGGTCACGGTGGCCGCGATGTGGACGGCGTGGCGGGCTTGGCGCCGGCTGTCCGGGCGTGGTCGTGGCGATGATCCGCGGACCGAGCGCGCTGGTCTGCTCGCGCTGCTCGGCCTGTGCGCGGACGGGCTGTTCCTGATCATCATTCTGGCCGGTGGCGCGGCCCTGCTGGTGTTTCCGCCATGCCAGTCGTAGCGCACCTGGCGCACGGCCCTGACGCCGCGGGCGAGCGCTGGTCGCAGGTGCTGTGCATCGCGGCGCTCGCGGTCGTCGCGGCAGCGTACGGCCGGGGCGTGCACGAGCTGTGGCTGCGCCGGGGTGCCGGGGCGGTGGTGTCCCGGACGCGAGCCGGCTCGTTCGGTGCCGGGCTGCTGCTGGTCGCCTTCGCGCTGTATGGACCGGTGCATGAGCTGGCCGAGCGGTCGTTCGCCGGACACATGGTCCAGCACATGCTGCTCATGCTGGCGGCGGCGCCGCTGCTGGCGTTTGGAGGTGCCGGCCTGCCGCTGCTGCTGGCCGTACCGCCGTCGGGACGGCGACTGGCGGCGCGCGTGCGGGCCAGCGCACCCGTTCGGTGGCTGCGCCGCCCCACGAACCTCCTCCTGGCCGCTGGCGGGCTGCACAGCGCGGTGCTGTGGTTCTGGCACCTGCCGCTGCCGTATGTCGCGGCCGAAAAGCATCCGGCGGTGCACGGCGCCGAACACGCCAGCCTGCTCGGCGCGGCGTGGCTGCTGTGGTCGACGGTGCTCAGTCCCGGGGTACACCGCGTTCGGGGGCCTCTGGCGTTCCTGTCGCTGTTCGCCACCGGCATGCCGGCCGCCGCACTCGGTGCCGTCCTCACCCTCGCGCCGCGACCGGTCTACCCGCCAGGAACGCTCGCGCCGGCGGCTCCGCTGCGCGACCAGCAACTGGCCGGGCTGATCATGTGGGTGCCGATGGACGTGGTGATGGGCGCGGTGGCCGTGACGCTGTTCCTCAGCTGGCTGCGCGATCTGGAGCGGCGGCATCCGGCCGGCGCGCCGTCCCCTGTCGCGGAGGAGGTCCCCTTGTGAGATGGCAGCATCTGCGCGGCCTTGTTCCGGCGGTGGCCACGGTGGCGCTGCTCGGACTGCCGGCGGCCTGCAGCACCTTGCCGAGCCCGCCACCGGTGGAGGTTCACGACGGCGACCCGGCTCGCGGCGCCCGGCTGATCAGCCAGTACGGCTGCGGCTCCTGCCATACGGTGCCCGGCGTCCGCGGCGCCGACGGGCTCGTCGGCCCGCCCCTGACGCGGTTCGGAAGCCGCTCCTACATCGCCGGCGAGCTGGTCAACAACGGACCCAACCTGCAGCACTGGATTCGCGAGCCGCAGCAGGTCGAGCCCGGCACCGCGATGCCGGACCTCGGGGTCTCCGAGACCGACGCCAGAGACATCGCCGCCTACCTGTTCAGCCTCGACTGAGCTGCCATCCGGAGGGAGAGCACCATGCCGACAGCCGCCGCGCGGCGTCGCCGGCTGCGCGGGGCCGGCGCTGCACTGGGACTGGCCGCCGTCACCGCACTGGTCGTGCCGCCGCTGCCGGTGCTCGCCGCGCCGTCGCCGTCCGTACCGGCGCCGAGCTCCTCACCATCCGGGTCGCCGCCGTCTTCGGGGGGTGACGGGCGTGGCGAACTGCTGTACGGCCGCGCGTGCGCCAGCTGCCACGGATACCAGGGTGAGGGCACACAGCGCGGACCGACGCTCGCCGGGGTCGGGCCGGCGTCGGTCGACTTCCAGCTCAGCACCGGCCGCATGCCGCTGAACCGCGAGAAGGATCCGAACGTGCACCAGCAGCCCGCCTTCTCCGCGGACGACATCCGTGCCCTCGTCGATCACGTGGCCGCCTTCCCGCCCGGCGGCGGGCCCGCGATTCCACAGGTCCAGCCGGGCGATCCGCGCGCTGGCCGGGAGCTGTACCTCACGTACTGCTCGGCGTGCCACTCCGCCACCGGTGTGGGCGCGACGCTGAACAACGGCCGGTTCGCCCCGTCGTTGTTCCGGGCCACGCCGGTGCAGGTCGGCGAGGCGATACGGGTCGGGCCGGGCCTCATGCCGGCGTTCGGGCCGGCTGCGCTGTCCGACGGCGACGTGGATGCGATCGCCGGATACGTCGGGGTCCTGCAGGGTGACTACGGCGATCTCGATCGCGGCGGGTTCTGGCTGTGGCGTCTCGGCCCGTTCCCTGAGGGCGTGGTCGCCTGGCTGGTCGGCATGGGTGTACTGCTGCTCGGGGCCAGGCTGTTGGGGAGCAGGGTCCGATGAGCGGCGAACTGCAGCCCATGGCGGGCGAGCGCGGAGCGGTCCGCCGCATCCGAGTGGCATTCATCGTTACCATCCTGGGCGCCGTGGGGTTCGCCACGTCGTACGTGATGGGCGGCAATACCCAGTGGCTGGGGGTGAGTCTCGCGGCCGCCCTGGCCGGCCTGGCCTACGGCTTCGCGGTCTGGGGCCGCAAGCTGCTGACCAAGGGCGGCTACGTCGAACCACGGCCCGCTCTGGCGGCGTCACAGGAGGAGGAGGCGCTGCTGGCCGACGCGGCCGGTGGCCCGCAGAGCCCGGTGCGCCGCCGCGGGCTGGTCGGCCTGCTCCTCACCGCGACGGCATCGCTCGGCATCGCCGCGCTGTTTCCACTGCGGTCGCTGCTGGCCTTCCGGCTACCCGATCCGGTCACCCAGCTACGGCGCACGGTGTGGCGGCAGGGTGGGCTCCGCCTGGTGACCCCTGAGGGGCAGCCGGTACGGGCGGAAGACGTGACCGAGGACAGCATCAGGATCGTGGTGCCGGAAGGCCACCGCCGCGACGGAGACGCACCGGCGTTCGTCGTCCGGCTCGACCCGGCCCGCCTGCGGCGGCCACCCAGCGGCGGCTCGGTCGACGGCGGGGTGGTGGCCTACTCACTGCTGTGCACCCACGCGGGCTGCCCGGTGGCACTGTACGAGGAGGGCACCGGCCGGATGCTGTGCCCGTGCCACCAGTCGGCGTTCGACCTGCGCGACGGTGCACGCCCGATCGCCGGACCGGCCGCCCGGCCGCTGCCCGGTCTGCCGTTGGAGGTCGACGACGAGGGCTACCTACGGGCCCGGGGCGACTTCACCGCCCCGCCCGGGGCCGGCTTCTGGAGCCTGCCGTGATCGTCCGAGCGCTGTACCGCGCCCTCGACCGCCGGCTCGGCACGACGAAGATCGCCCGCACTGCGCTGGCGAAGGTGTTCCCGGACCACTGGTCGTTCATGCTGGGTGAGATCGCCCTGTACTCGTTCGTGACGCTCGTGCTGACCGGGGTCTACCTCACGCTGTTCTACGAGCCGAGCACGGCGGAGACCGTCTACCGGGGTGCATACGTCGCCCTGAACGGCTCGACGGTCTCGGCGGCGTATGCCTCGACGGTCGCGCTCAGCTACGACGTGCGGGCAGGCCTGTTGATGCGACAGGCCCACCACTGGTCGGCCCTCATCTTCGTGGCCGCCATCGTCGTGCACCTGTGCCGGGTCTTCTTCACCGGAGCGTTCCGGAAACCGCGCGACCTCAACTGGCCGGTCGGCGTCACCATGCTCGCCCTGGCGATGCTCAACGGTTTCACCGGCTACTCGCTGCCCGACGATCTGCTCTCGGGCACAGGTCTGCGGATCATCTACTCAGTCGTGCTGTCCATCCCGATCGTCGGCTCGTGGCTGGCCCTGTTGGTCTTCGGCGGCGAGTTCCCCGCCCCTGAGACCATGCCGCGGCTGTACATCAGCCATGTGCTGCTGGTGCCGGCAGTCCTGGTCGTCCTGATCTCGGTCCACCTGATGGTCCTTGTCCGGCAGAAGCACAGCCATTTCCCCGGACCGGGGCACGGCGAGCAGAACGTGGTCGGATCCCGGCTGTGGCCGGCGTACGCCGTGCGATCGCTCAGTCTGTTCACCGGGGTCCTCGCCGTGGTCTTCGCCCTGGGCGGCTTGGTGCAGATCAACCCGGTCTGGATCTACGGCCCGTTCGGACCGGCGAAGGCGACCTCTCCGGCCCAGCCCGACTGGTACGTAGCGTGGGGCGACGGTGCCCTGCGGCTGTTCCCACCGGTGAACTTCCATGTGTTCGGTCATCTTGTGCCCGCCCCGTTCTTCCCGGCCGTGGTGCTCGGAGGCGTCACGTTCCTGCTGCTGTACGCCTGGCCGTGGTTGGAACGCCGGCGCACCGGGGACAAGGCAGCGCACCAGGTCCTCGACCGGCCCCGCGACCGCCCATGGCGCATGGCGGTGGGCGCCTGGGCGCTGACCTTCTTCACGATTCTGCTCCTGGCAGCGGCGGACGACATCATGGCCCGGCTGTTTGCCGTGCCGGTCACCGCCCTGCTCAACCTGTTCCGGATCCTGGTGCTCACGCTGCCTTTCGTGGTCGCCGGCGCGACCCTGCTCGTAGCCCGGTCGCTGCGGGCCGGCTCGGCCCCGCACACCAGCGAGCTCACGGCGGACGACGTCCGCCGCGGGCTGGCGCACGCGCGGCAGCATGAGTCGGTGGACAGTTCATCCGACGCGCCCGCGGTCGACCGGCCGCGTTACGACGAGATGGTCCGCCTGTGGCGGAATCCGGATGGCACCTGGCGGTGGCGATGGCAGGGGCCGCAAGGCAGCCAGGCGCTGCTGAGCAATGAGGTGTTCCGAAGCCGGGATGCGGCGATCGATGCCGCTCGCGTCGCCTATCCGGACCTGCTCGTGCACCAGGACGAGCCGCCGGAGGGCATCGTACTGCCGGAGCCGCCGCGACCCGACTGGCTGAGCCGAGCGGCGGCGCCCCTGGTGTGGCTGGTGCTGGCCATCTTGGCCCGCCGGCGACGCAGGTGAGTCATCGGCGACGGATTCGCAGCAATGCAACGGACGCTACAGCGGCCAGTGCCGCGCCGGTGAGTGATCGGCGGTGCATGGACGCCCAGGACCAGGGATCCCTCGTCCACGCCTGCCGGTCGAACATGCCGTGGGCACCCCGGTCGGCGGCTTCATCGCGCGGCTCGTACGTATTCGCCCCGTACCGTGGCCCATCCGCGTCGGTGAGCTGGCCCTGCACCACCTTCCGGGCGAGGTACCAGTCCATGAACCACGGAGCGATGCGGTTGCCGAGGATGGTGTAGGCGGTCGAGAACCCCACCCACAGGTTCCGGCGCGGGTGCTCGGCGAGGAACCGGACGGCCCGGGCCGGCAGCTCGGGCTCGAAGACCGGGGCGACCGGTTGCGGATGCCGCTGAAAGTCGGTCGCGTTCCAGTCGAACTGCACCGAGTTGACCCCCGGCAGCTGGACCATGCAGACCCGGACTGCGCTGCCCTCGTGCTTGAGTTCGGTGATCACGGTCTCGGTGAAGCCCTTGACGGCGTGCTTCGCTCCGCAGTACGCGGCCTGCAGGGGAATCCCACGGAATCCCAGCGCCGAACCGACCTGAACGATCACACCGCGGTTGCGGGGGCGCATGTGCTCGAGTGCGATCCGTGTCCCGTTCACCTGACCCAGGTAGGTGACTTCGGTGATGCGGCGGTACTCCTCGTCGGGAGTGTCCCAGAAAAAGCGCAGGTTTCCGGTGAACGCGGCGTTCACCCAGAGGTCGATGGGCCCCAGCTCGCGCGTCGTCCGGTCGGCGGCGTCGCGCACCTGGGCGGGGTCCGCGACATCGGTGGCCAGCCCCAGCCCGTGGCCGCCGGCGGCCTCGACGTCCTCAACGGCACCGGCCAGACCTGCCTTCCCGCGGGCGAGCACGGCGACGTCCCAGCCGTGTGCGGCCAGCTCGCGTACGACGGCCCGGCCCACGCCGGCGGTTCCCCCGGTGACGACAGCGATACGACGCTCAGCCATGTTCAGCGCTCCTTGCGGTGCTTGACGGACACGATCGGACCGAGCCCGGCACCGGCGAAGACGGCCGCGACCAAGGCGTCGGCGATGGCGGTACCGCGCCACCGGGCGGATGCGGCGGCCAGTGCGACCGCCGTAGCGGCATGCAGCAGGTCGGCGGCCGCGCCGGGTGCAGCGGCCCGAGGGGGCGCGATGAGGGTGACGACGGCCTGCGCGGTGTGCCGGACGCCGAGAATGCGAGCCGTCAGTACGGCGGGGGGCGTCGCCGGTCGGCCGCCGACGAGGGCGATCAGCCGGTCGGGGGCGGCGATCAGCAGACACGCCCATGCGACACGCAGGACGGCCGCTCGTCGGAGCAGCGGGTACGTCGAGGGCATCGGCCGACCTTTCTTCGCAGCGGGCGGCATCCCTTCACCAGGTGACTACCGCGGCCACACCCGATCCAAACGCCAGCATGCCGTGTCAGCTGGCAACGGCCGGCATCATGTGAACGCTTCGCCGGTGAACGGTGGCCGGGCCAACCTGCCGGGCGTCAGTGTCTGGCCGACGCCCGCTGGATGTCCTCGAGCGAACGGCCCTTCGTCTCGGGCACCCGGCGAGCGAAGAACACCACGGCGGCCACGGTGATCAGCGCGTACGCACCTGAAACGCAGCATCGGCAACCTCACCGTCCGCGGCGTCGGGCAACTCCAGGCGGTCATCAAGCACCGGCTCAAGAGCATCCAGTACAGACCTGATCTCATCGACGGCTTCCTCGCCCACACCGGCCTGACCCTCGAACCCGACTCAACCTAGCAATTCAAGATCTGTACCACGATGTCGCCGCCGCGCTTCGCGCCGCCGTCGGGGCACTGCAGCGGCGCGCCGCCGTGCCGGTCGATTTCTAGGACCAGCGCGCCGTCGCGTCGCGGAACCGTTGGTCGGTGACCCGGTCCGGCCGCACCACGAGGTGGCCCGCCGGTGGGAGCTACCCGTAGTACCGCCGGCACGCCGGCACGGTGTACGCCACCACCTCGGCGGACCCCTACACCAGCACCAGCCCCCGGCCCGGCTCGGCCCGCCGGCGGGGAAGAATTCCCAGTAGCGGAACGACTCGCCGAGCACGCCGTACGTGACTTTGTTGGCGGTCATCCCGACCCGCTCGACGCGCAGCAGCACCTCCTCTTCCTCGACGGCGGGAAAGGGCACCTCGGTGATGACGGCATCGGCCAGGCCATCCCGGGCGACGGGCAGGGTCCACGACGCGGTCGTGGTCGCGAAGTTGCCGCCGGTGCCGCGTCCGGCACAGACCGGCGATTTCACCGATGCCCGCCTGGCGGCGCCGTCCGGAGACTGGCTCCACGCTTCACCCCGTCCCCTGTGGAGGCAGCCAAAATGCGCATGCGCACTCGTCTCTCCGTCGTCGGGGCCGCCCTGATCGCCGCGGTCGGCCTGGCGGTGAGCCCGGCGAACCCCGCCGCCGCGGCCACCAGCACGCCTGTGATCTTCGTGCACGGGTTCATCGGCAACGGGTCGAACTGGACCACCGCCCTGTCGGTGTTCCGGGCCGGCGGCTTCACCCGGCTCTACACATACGACTACAACTGGGCCGGCTCCAACACGGTCAGCGCCGCCGGCCTGCGCGACCGCGTCAACCAGGTCAAGGCCCAGACCGGCGCGTCCAAGGTCGCGATCGTGAACCACTCGATGGGCGGCCTGGTCACCCGCTACTACCTCGAGGAGCTGGGCGGCTCGTCCTCGGTGAGCCACGTGGCCTCGATCGCGGGCGCCAACCACGGCACGACCTACGCCGGCGCCTGCCTGATCTACGCCAGCTGCATCGAGATGTACCCGGGCTCGCTGTTCCTGCTGAACCTCTCGGCCGGCGACGAGACCCCGGGCACGGCAAAGTACCGCACCTGGTACTCGGCCTGCGACGGCATCATCATCCCGTACACGAGCACCCGCCTGGACGGCGCCACGAACACGAACGTGGCGTGCGAGACCCACCTCGGCTTCCTGACGAACACGTCGGTCATGACCCAGATCCGGCAGTTCATCGCGGCGTAGCCGACCACAACCACGGCGGCGCTCTCAGCCAGCGAGGCGAGGGCGCCGCCGTCGTGTCGACACCGCAATCATCGAGTCCGACATACCTCGGTCGACCCATCCGAGCCGCGATCCACCCATCCACCAGCAGCGTTGCGTTGATCGTCTGAATCTAGGGTTTCAGCTCCGCCGACTCATCTGTGCTCACACCGGTGCGTTGGCCCGCGTCGACCTCGGCCTGGCGGACCCACTTTCGCAGCGTCTCACTGGTGCCGATACCGAGTTTCTGCGCCACAGCGGTGATCGCAGCCCAATCGGAGTCGTAGTTCGGCCGCACCTCGGCGACCATCCGCACCGCCCGCTGACGCAACTCAGCTGGATACCGGGAAGGGCGTGACATGACTCGATCCTCCACAAGAGGTCGGGCCGGTATCAAATCCGGGGCGGTTCAGTCATGACCCGATAACGTTCGGCCAGGTGCTGGGTGGTTTCGCCTACCTGTTCAACAAAGCCGCTACCTGCGCTACCACCAAGCCCTGCCAACGGATGGCCGATCGCCACCCGGCGTCATCGAAGGAACCTGCCGCCAGCTGGTCATAGACCGGATGGACATCACCGGCGCCCCGCTGGGCCTACCCGGAGCCGAAGCCGTCCTCAAGCTACGCGCCCTGACCAGCAACGGTCACTTCAACGCCTACTGGGCCTACCACCTGCAGCAGGAATACCACCGCATCCACACCAGCAGCTACCGCGACGGCATCATCCCGGCACCGGCATGACCATCCATCCAAGGGAGCCGCACCCATACAAACAGCACGGCACTGTCAGGAAGCACTCATCTCGCCGGAAGCCGCCGCGCCCGCCGCGGGTCACCACCATCGCCACCAGCGACGGTGACGGGTCCGGACGGCCGCCGGTTGGGTTATGTCGATGGTGGTGGTGGTGGGTGGGGAGGTGATGGCGGCGAGTTGGGATTCGACGGTGATGGTGTAGGTGCCGGAGCCGAGGTTCAGCGCGCTGGTCGGGATCTGGATCTGGTGGTGTCCGGCCGGGTCGGCGGCCGCGGGCACGGTCTTCGTGGTGGCCAGGCTCCCGTTGGGCCCCAGCACCGTGACCAGGTAGCCGGAGACCGTTCCCGACGACGCGGTCCAACTGACGGTCAGGTTGTGCCCGTCGAAGGCTGAGGACAGGCCGGTCGGCGCGGCCGGCGTCACGAACGCCGCCTGCGCCGACACCTTGCCCGCGATCTGGCCGAACATCGGCGTCACCTGCGCGGCGTACAACGTGTTCGGCGTCATATCCGAAAGTGCCGTGAGCACGGCCCACGGAAGGACCTCGTGCGCGTACTGCACCTGCACGTTCGTCGCGGCCGCCCGGACCACCACGTCATAGGCCGCCCCCTGCACCGGCGCCCACTCCAGCCGCAGCCCCTTGCTACCGCCGCTGACATACAGACTCGTCGCCGCGTCGGTCACCGACACCTGATACGCCACACTCGGATCGCTCACCGACCCCGCCCGCGTCGACCGCACGACCACCCAATACGACACCCCACCGGCATGACCCGCCACCGGTACGTACCCCGGCGACCCCGTCGACGCCACCGTCACCACATCACCCGTCGTCGCCGCCGACACCTCAAACAACGACGCATCCACATCCGGCGACCACCACACCACGATCGTCCCCCCGCCATACGTCGCCCCCCTCACCACCGGCCGACCCAGAATCCGCACCGTCGCCGAACTGGCCATCACACCCGTGTGATGCGCCGCCCACGCCCACACCTCCACGTAGTAGTCCTCACCCCCCACCGCCGCCCGACGATCCGACCGCACCGCCGTCCACGACGGCACCGCCAGATCCGCATCCTCACCCACCACCGTCGCCACCCCCGACACCACCGCCACCAACCGCGCACCGAACCGCAAGGACCCCACCAAACCCGGCGGATCAACCGGCGCCACCCACGACACCGACAACACCGACCCCTCCGCCGTCAACACCACCGACGACGGCGCACCCAGCTCACCGATGGCGCGCAGTGGCGGCGAGGACGCCCACGGGCCGGCGTTGCCGGCGGCCTCGGTCCGGACCGACACCTGGTAGGTCGCGCCGACGTCGAGCTTCTTGCCATCGGTGCGGGAGATCGGGCTGGGCGAGCTGATCACCTCGGACCGTACGCCGATGACCTGTCGCGGGTTGGCCGTGTCGAAGAGCTCCAGCCGGTAGACCGGGGCCGACGCGCCGGCCGCGAGCACCACCGGCGTCCACGTCACGGTCAGCGTACCCGCGATGTCGTTGATGTCGACCGAGGCCGGCGCGGGCACGGGTACGTCCCAGGCCGCGAACTGGGTGGTCGTCCACGGGCTGAGCGCGTCGGTACCGCGGGCGCGCATCTTGAGCTGGTACGTCTGGCCGCGTACCAGCGCGACGCTCGGGGTCATCGTCGCCGGTGACCCGGTCGCCGAGATGGTGGCCAGCGTATTCGTGTTGTCGGTGAGCACGAAGTCGTAGCTGTACCCGGCGGCGGCGGTCCAGGCCACGGCCAGCGCGGCCCCGGAGCGGCTGATCGCGGGGGCGCTGGGCGCGGCCAACGAGACGACCTTGAGCCGGCCGCGGTCGCCGTACGCGCCGGGGAACTGGTTGGGGTCGTGTGCGCGCACGCGGGCGGTGTAGAAGTCCGCGACGGGGTCGGCGACGGTCACCTGGGCGTACCCGACGCCTTTCGCGACGTCCTGGTCCGGGCCGATCGGCGTACCGGACGGGTCGAAGAACTGCACCACGTAGTTGGCCGCGGCAGAGTCCGTCCACCGCGCGGTCAGGTTCGACCCGCTGTAGCCGAGCGTCACCGCCGGTCCGGCGTACTTCATGAGCGTCAGTTCGTTGGACCCGGCGCCGAGATCGGCGCCGCGCAGCGCCCGCACCTGCGCCTTGTAGGGAGCCGGCGGAAGCGGGGTGGGATCGACGGCGAGCTTCCCCTCGATCACGTTGCCGACTGTCGTGTGGGCCACCGCCCGCGTGTCGCCCAGTTCCAGGTAGTAGCCGTTGGCACCGGGGGCCGGGTCCCACGAGAGGTCGACCGATCCGTTCGTGTAGCTGGCGGACCGCAGGTGCGGTATCCCGAGGTGCCCCTTGGTGCCGGCGCCGGCGTTGCCCGCGCCTTTCAACGCATCGAGGGCTGCCTTCCCCGCGGCGACGAACCCGAGGCCCTCGCCGAGCGCGAAGAGGGCCGCCTCGGTGGCCTGCGCCGTCGCCGCGTCGACCAGCCAGTTGCACACCAGTTCGGCGGCCACCTTGACGGCCTCCTTGCCGAAGACCACCGCGAGGAAGAGGGCGCTCTTGTCCGGCTGGCGCAGCAGGTCGGTGGCGAACGTGCGGGCCGCCGCGGTCACGCCGTCCTTCAGCGCCTTGGGCAGGTCCGACCACTGTGTTTTGACCGGGATGAGCACAGTCACCGGAGGCATGTCCAGGGTGAGGAACGGTTCGCTGCCGCCGTCCAGGGTGAGGGTGTACGTGCCGGTGAGCGCGAACACCAGGTTGTTGTCTTTCAGGGTGACGGACGGGCTCAGCGTGAACTTCGTCGTATATGTCGCGGCCACGAAGTCGGACAGCGCCCCGCAGTACGAGTTGGAGCCGGCCAGCTCGTTGATCGTCGTGACCAGCTTGATGAGGTCCTCGGCGAACTCGAAGCTCGGCCAGTCCGTGATCGCGAACTCGTTCACCTTGGTCGTCGGGTGGGTGGTGTACGTGAACGTGCAGCTCTTGTTTCCGAACACCGGGAGGTTCTGGTCGGCGGTGAGCGTGCCGGTCAGCACCGTGCCGCCGTCGGTTCCCTTGGCCACGGTGACGCTGGCGACCGCGAACGCCATCTGGAGGAAGTTGATGCCGGTTGTCAGCGCGAAGCCGGCGCCGGTCCGGAATCTCAGCGCCGGACCACCGCTGTGCAGCCCTCCCTGAGGCGGTGGCTTCGGGCCGGCCAGTTGGACGAAGTCGAAGTCGACCGGGTTGGTCAACGCGCCCGCGGCCGACACCTGGGTGTACTGGTTGTTGGAGTCCTTCGTCACGTCGAGGACGGCTTTCCCGCTGAACGCATCACCCAGGGTGATCGTGATCAGGGCGTCGATGTGGAACCCGTCTGCCGGTGGGGATCCGTCGGCGAGCCGGAGCGACCCGCCCGGGTCGGCGGCGCTGTTGAAGTAGTACAGCTGGGTGCCGCTGCCCAACGTGACGTCGATGAACGTCCAGGTGGGGGCGGTTCCGGTGACGAAGTCGACGAGCAGCGCGGCGAGCGAGAGGTCCTTGGCCACCGTGATGGCGACCAGTGCCGGGGTGCCGGACAGCAGTACCAGCTGGCCGTCGAGGCGGGCGCGGGTGTCCGTGTGGCCGGGTTCCGGGGCGCGGCCCAGCAACGCCGTTCCGGTCAGCTTGATGCTGGAGGTCGCCGGCTGGGCGGCGGAGCCGTCGCCGGCCGCGGTGGCCCAGGTGTAGATCATCTCCAGCTTCGGCTGCGACAGCACGACGAACGGCAGCCAGGACGGCGCGATGTCCGGCCCGGTGCTGGTGACCGTCGTTGTCAGGCGGGTGTCGGTGCTCGTGAGGGTGACGTCGAGGCTGAACTCCTGGCCGAAGATCTCGCGGAGCGTGACCCGGCCGACCAGGTCCACCTGGTTCCCCAGGGCCGGCCGGTAACGCAGCAGCAGGGCCGGGTGGGCGGCGGTGCCGGTCAGCACGATCGTGTTCGCGATGGTGATGTCGGGCAGCTCGGCGGTGAAGACGGTCTGGGTGGGGTTGGCGGTGTCGATGAGCGCCGTCAGCCGGACGTCGTCGGTGCTTCCCGACGAGCCCAGCGCGCGGATGTGGGGCAGCACCGCACCGGTGCCGAAGTCGAGTGTCGCCGTGAAGTAGGCGCCGGTCGACAGCGCCAGGGCCGGACCGGACACGCCGGCCAGCGGCGGCGTCGGGCCGTTCTTCACGGCGGCGGTCAGCTGCTTCGTCGTCGTGCTGGCGAGGTCGCCGAGCGACGTACCGGCGAGGTCGCACACGACCAGGTAGGCCTTGGTGACCTGGACGTACCTGTCGGCGGCGGCCAGGGCCGGGCTGAGCGCGCCGAACGTGAAGGCCGAGCCGAGCGACAGGGCCACCGCGTACCGCCACGGCTGGTTCGGCTGGCCGTTGAGGTACACCATGCCGTTGGCGACCACGTGTGTTCCCCACCCGATCGAGCCGTACACGATGAGCGTCGACTCGGTCAGGTTCAGGTAGACCACGGCGGAGTGGAAGGTCACGGCGGGCAGCCCAGCGGCGACCGTCGCCCAGTGCTGCGCGCTGGTCGCCGCACCGATGCCGTCGACCAGGGTGTCGACGTGGATCGCGGGAGCCCGGGCCGCTTCGACCTGTCCGGTCAGCACGGTCGGCGCGCCGGCCCCGCCGATCGCCAGGCCCAGTGTGACGTCGATGCCGGCGTAGCTGAACCCGCCGGTCAGCATCGCCCGGACCGGGTCGCCGGTGCGGTCGATGTCGACGGAGCCGCCCAGCGACGAGATGGTCAGCGACCGTGAGCCCAGCTTGATCGGCCAGTTGACGCGGGCCTGACCGTCGAGGTGGAACGCGCCGGTCGCGGGCACCGCCGTCACCGTGGCCGACACGATCTCGATCGAGATGGGCAGGCCGAAGTCCTTGGCATCGGCCGGGAGCGCCGGCGTCGGCACGCCGGCGTCGCCGGCCGCGTCCACGAGGTTGATGGCCCGGCCGGTCAGCAACTCGCCGTAGAACGACCACGGCTGGCCGACGGCGGGCGTGCTGGCGGTCAGCCCGACGCTGGTGCCGGCGACGGTCACCGCCGCGGCGACGGTCACCGCCGCGGCGACGGTGCCGGTGATGCCGCCCGGCTTCACCGGATAGGGCATCCGCAGGGCCGCCCGCAGGTAGGCCAGGGACAGGTGGCCCGGAATCACCGGCCACTCGTCGGCGATCGTCACCCGCACCCCGATCAGCGTCGGCGCTCCGGTGTCGTCGTCGGCGAAGTCCACGGTGAGATCGCCGACGACGACACCCGCCGTCATCGGGATCCCGTCCAGCACGGCCTGCGCGCCCGCCCCGTCGAACCAGGACCCGATCTCGGTCAGCTTGTCCACCGGTACCGGCTGCTCGAACGCGGCGACCAGCTGCCAGGTACCGCCGGCGCTGTCGCGGGTCACCCGGACGCCGACCGTCGACCCGTTCAGCATGAGCGTGCCGCCGATCCAGCCGGAGACGGTGGGGGCCAGCGCCAGCTCGGCCGCGACGTTCGAGATGACCAGGGCTTTCGGTGGGATGATGACCCAGGCGCCGGTCTGGTGGCCGTCGAACGTGAGGTATTCCAGCTCCGTGGTGTCGGGGTTGACCGCGAGGACGAAGTCGGTGAGGACGAGATCGCCCCACGACGCGACCTGCGTCGGCAGGTGGGCATCCGCGCTGAGCAGGGACAGCACCTGACGTATGGAGGGCAGTTCCACGGTCGAGTCGGGGGCCAGGCGCAGCGTCCACAGGTGGCCGCCGCCGGTGGCGAGCGGGACCTCGACCGCGAAGCCGGTCGAGTGGCCGCCGCCGCGCAGCGTGATGGTGCCGCTGATCATGCCGCCGACCGTCCAGGGAAGGTTCGCGGTGTCGCGCTCGACGCTCAGTTCGGCCTGCCAGCCTGACAGGATCACCGCGCCGCCGAGCAGCGACCAGTCGCTGGTGTGGCCGATGGCGACGGTGACGGCGAGGAGGGCCTGGTTGGTCGCGTCGACCACGATGCTGGCCGAGCGGACCGGGACGACGCCGTCGTTGGCCAGCGAGGTGGGCAGCACCGCGAGCAGATCGGTAGAGCTGCGTCCGGCCAGGCCGGCCAGGTCGGCGAGCGGCGACCGGCCGGCGGCGGTGACGTCGAGGTACCACAGCCCGTTGGCGTCGGCCGACGCGGTCAGCTGGTACCCGGGCGTCGTGCCCAGCTCGATCTGGCCGGCGACGGTGACGCTCCAGGACGCGACCGGCTGTTCGGCCAGGAACCCGGTCGCCCGGGTCACCGTCGTGGTGAGCGTCAGGCCGGTCACGGCGAGCCGCGGCGTGGTGAGCATCGTCCAGGTGGCGGACTCGAACCCGACGGTGAGCGTGGTGGTGCTGGGCACGTCGGGGCCGGCGCCGAAGGTCAGCGTGTACCCGGCCACCGACGCTCCGGCCAGCGCGAGCAGGTTCGCCGGGAGCTCGCCGCCCAGGACGTCGAGGATGCCCGCGTCGGTCAGGACGGCCCGGGTGGTCAGCTTGGTCTTGGAGGGCGAGGCGGTGAAGGTCAGCGTGTCACGGCCGACGGTCGGCAGGTCGAGACGTCCTTCGAGCGGGACGCCGCCGAGCGCGACCGAGCCGGTGATCGCCGCCGACACCGTCACGCTCGCCCCGTCGTCGCCCCGGGCGCAGGTCACGAGCGGCTGGCCGCCGGTGAGGCTCAGCGGTGCGGCCTGGCCCGTGGGCGCGATGGTCAGCGGGGCAAGCGCCGATTCGGCCCGCCAGCGGAACTCGGGCCGCAGGAGCCGCCCGGGCTGATCGCCGACGGTGATCGTCACCGGCCCGCCGATGCGGGTGTACTGGGCGCCGGGCTCGTCGGGCTGTCCGGAGGCCGGGGCGAGGTCGGTGCGTACGGCCAGTGTCGCCTGGTACTGCAGGCCGGGCGCCAGCGGGAAGAACCACCCCGGATCGGTGGTCCTGGCGGTGGCGGCGGCGAACTTCACGTCGCTGACCGGCAGGTCGTCGAGGAGCGTGTCGGCCAGGCTGCCGAAGGCCCACGACAGTGTCCAGCCGGCCGGCGGGGTCGCCGTCCACACGGCCTGCAGCGAGCCGGTGGCGTCGACGGAGAACTCCAGGTTGACCACGGTCCGCGCGGCGCCGGTCAGGGCGGCCGAGGTGCCGGACAGGTGCAGCGGTCCGTCCGGCGACCCGAGCACCGGGTCACCGGAGGCGACGATCGCCGGCGTGGCGCCGGCACCGGGCGCGAGCGCGGCCGCCAACGCGGTCCGCACCGCCTTCGGCTTCCCGTCGCCGGTGTCCGGCAGGACGGTCGCGTCCAGCGCGTAGGTCCACGCGCCGGCGGTGCCGGTCCGCCGCTGGACCAGGCGGTCGCGCAGGTCGGCGAGGACCGCGGTCGCGGCCGGGCTGTCGGCCATGTGCCGCTCCTTAGGATCGTGTGGGCCCGGTCAGGCGTCGGGCAGTGCCGGCTTGTCACCGGAGCCGAAGCTGTCGCGTAGCATCGCGGCCCGGGTGAAGTTACTGGTGTCGATGCGCTGGCCGGCCGCGCCGTCGCGGGCGTCGATGAACTTCCTGATGCCGTCGCGTACCTCGACCGCACCGGCCAGCCGCGGCGAACTGAGCCTGGTCATGGTGAACTCGCCGCTGTCCTCGTCGTAGCCGAACCACACCGACCAGGTGACCCCGCTGAGCGGGTGGTGGGCATAGGTCGCCTGCGCGGCTCCGAGGCGGGCGACCGCGACCGTCCAGTACTGCAACTCCAGGGGCGGCTCCGCCGGCAGGAACGCGTACGGGGAGGTCAGCAGCCCGTTGCGGCCGTAGGTGCGGATCGGTGCCCGGACGGGAAGGTTGATGCCCTCATTCACCATCCAGTCCCGGATCCGCAGCAGCGCCAGGCGGCCCGCGTCGGCGGTCATACTTTCCATGTCATAGTCGCTGAGCGCGTACACCAGCACGTTGGTGAGGCCGTTGTTCCCCGGTTCCGTCGTGATCACCAGAGTGTCGCCCAGGTTTTCCGGATCGGGCAGGCCGAGCAGCACGTAGTCGCCGACGAGTTGAGCGGCGATGTCCTCGTTGCGGAGTCCGGCCAGCGCGGGCGGCGAGTCCGGCGGCGAGTCCGGCGTGCGCAGGGCGCCGAGCGCTACCTGGTAGGCCTCGCGCTGGGCCAGCACGGCGGGGGCCGTGGGCAGCACCCACTTCAGTTTCGTCGGGGTCAGCATCGCCGCGACGTCGGGCGGCGTCACCAGGCCCGGGGCGATCTCCGCGACGAGCGAGGCGACCACCGACTGGTCCGGCCGCCCGAGGTTGCGGGGGCTGCACAGCGAGCCGTTGGGCTTCGGATGGAGGTACAGCTCGTCCATCGTGCTGATGCCGGCGACCAGCATCCCGTTGTACGGGTAGAACGGCACCGGGATGGACCGGGTCCTGGCGTCCGCCGGTCCCATGAAGTCGACGAACAAGTTGTTGTCGTAGACGTACGGGCCGCGGTCGCCGAGCCGCCCGCCGTATGTTTCCGGCGGGATGCTCTGGCCGAGGAACCGGAGCTGCATGAACTGCATGTAGCCGACGTGAACCACACCTCCTCCGTCGAGCACGCTCCGGGCCCTGGGCCCGGTCTCCGCGGCCGGGTCGTAGTAGGCGCGGACCACGATCGAATCGGCGAAACTGTCGTCGAATCCGATGATGTGCGCGCCGTGCCGGTACAGCCGGCGACCGACCGGCGCGATGACGGTGGGGTCGCGGGCGACACCGGACACGGAGTGCCAGCCGGTGTCGGGGTCTTCGATGGGGCGCAGCGCCATGGCCGTCTCCTCAGGTCAGTGCAGGTCCGTATGCGTCCACGGCCCGACGGGATAGATGGCGCCGGCCGGGTTCGCCGGTGGGACGACCGGGCGTACCGACTTGGTCGACCTGGACAGGTCGGAGAGCACCCCGACGCCGTAGACCTGCACCTCCAGCGGCGTGTTGAAATGGCCCGCGTTCTGGATGTCCTGGATGCTCTCGTCAACCGGACGGACGACCGTCGATCCGATGATTTTGCTGGCCCCGACGTCGACGGTGAACGGCTGGCCTTTGACCGTTTTGGCCACTTCGGTGATGTACCAGCCATTGATGCTGTTGGGTACCACCGTCTTCGCCTTGTCGTTCTGGGTCCACTTCGTCGTGCTGTCGACGCGGTACATCACCTCCGCCGTGGGATGGCGATGGAACCGCGCCTTGACCCCCGAACTGACGACGAAGATCAGCGGCCGGACCCTGGCCAGGAAGTACGTGTCGACGCTGGTGTTCGAGCCGTGGTGATTGGCCTTCAGCACGGTGGCGTATCCGGACGTCTGGAACTTCGGCTGCCCGGCCGTCGGGATCACCGTCCTCGGAAAGTTCGCGGCCAGAAACGGCTCCAGCTTCGACTCCACGTCAGCGTGCTGGGTCTTGTACTTCTTCCCACTCTTTTTCGGGTCGACCACGCCGGGACCCTCGTTACCGCCGGCTGAGCCGCCGTCTCCGGCGATGTCACCGCCCAGCAGGCATCGAAACGACCCGTATTCGAGCATCAGCACGATCGACCGGTCGTTGTGGTCGATCTCCTTCGTCCGCGAATTGACGATTGTCGCGCCGGTCACCGGCGACCACATCTGCTGCCCGGACGCGACGACACGGGCCACGATCGAGAGCCCGGTGTGGCCTTTCCCAAGGTTGATCTCGTACTGCGCGGGCGCGCCCAGAGCGCCGAGGCCACCGGGAAGGAGCTCGACCAGCTTGGTCGCCGGCCCCGGCGGGGTCCTCGCGTTCTGGATCGACCCCTGGAACCGGCTGAAACTCCGTCCTGTCGGCACCCCGGGGTAGGTCCGGGCCTCCTGGATGACGACCGCCGGCCGGTACAACACGGGGTATGTGGTCTTGCCGCCCTTCGGCGGCTTGACGCGCCTGGACAGCACGCTGCGCAACCCGGCGAAGTGGTCGTCGTGGTAGTGGCTGGCCAGCATCGTCAGGTTCGGCTGGTAGCCGTTCGGCGCGGCCGGATCGATGACCCCGAGCTTCACCAGGTAGTCCACGACATCGCCGCCGTATCCGTGGTCCCCGGCGTCCACCAGCAACGCCTTGACCACGGTCCCCTGCAACGAGATACCTGTAGCCCTCGCGTAGGGCACCCAGTCGATGGGGTCCGTCGGGCGGCCGGGCAGCGGGAGCCGGGCGTCCAACGCCGCGAGATCACGGTTGACGACCAGGACGCTGTCCCCCTGGCTGACGTTGATGACGTGTATCTCCAGTGACGCGCTCTTCGCCACGCTTCCTCCACCGTTGCCGCGTGGGATCGATGGTGTGGGCCGACGGCGGCGGAGACATCACTTGATCGAGTGATGCACCACGGCGGCGAGCGCGACGCGGTTCGGCACGCCAAGTTTGGCGTACACGTGCCGCAGGTGACTGTTGACGGTATGCGGGGAGATGTAGAGCCGCCGGGCCACGGCTCCGTTGGTCAGCCCCTCGGCCACCAGCATCGACACCGCTCGCTGGGTCGAGGTGAGGCTGTCCCAGCCGGCGGCCGGCCTAGTCCTCGACCCGCGCGGCCCGGGCCGCACGCCGAGGGACCGCAGCCGCGCCCGGACCCGGCCGGCCCAGGCGTCGGCGCCCGCCTGCTCGTAGCGTGCCAGGGCTTCGGCCAGCAGGGCCGCCGCCTCGTCGCGCCGCCCGTCCCGGGTGAGCAGCTCCGCCGCGTCCTCGGCAGCGCCGGCGTGCTCCACGAGCAGCGGTGTCTGGCGGGCCAGCGCAACCGCCTCGATCGCCGGCTCGACCTGGCGATCGACCAGCGCCCGGCAGCGCAGCGCAAGAGCGCGTACCGTCGGCACGCCCGGCGCCAGGGCGACTCCGGCCGCCACCGCGTCGGCCACCTCAGCCGCGACGTCGCGATGGCCGATCGCCAGCGCCAGGCGGACGAGATCGGGGGCCAGCCAGCGGTGGTAGAACCGGTTCTCCCGCGCGGCGTCGCACCGCCAGCAGCGCAGCAACAGGTCGTAGGCCCCCACCTGGTCGCCCTCGGCCGCCTTGAGTCCGGCCACCGCGTACGCGACGATCCCCGCGTTGTAGCTCAGCCGCTCGCCCGCCAGCGGGACGGTGAGCTCCGCGGCCAGCTCCCCGGCCGTCCGGTGGTCACCCATGCCGGTCGCGATGCTGACCCGGTAGGCCAGCGACTGGGCCACCAGGAGCGGGTTACCCTTCTCGACCGCGGCCTCGCCGCCGGCGACCAGGCCGGGCGCAGCGTCCGCCCACTCCCCGACGGCGAACGACGCCTGGGCGTCGGCCATCAGCGTGTCCGACACCCACCATCCCGCGCCGAACTCGTCGTCGAGGGCCTGCCGGTACGCGGCGCGCGCCTCGGCGACGAGGTCGCAGTCGAACAGTGCCAGCCCGAGGAAGAACTTGGGCTGCAGCGGCAGCGACCGCACGTCGCGCGACCCGGCCGCGAGGCCGGCCGCCCGCCGGGCGTGGCCCAGCGCCTCCTCGAAGCGGCCCTGCCGGCCCACCGCCACCAGCAACCCCGTCAACGCCCACACCGTCATCGCGGCGTCACCGGCGTGCTCGGCGATACTCAGCGCGCGGCGGGCAGCCGACTCGCCCGCGCGGGGATCATCCGTGTACGTCAGCGCCCAGCTCTGCTGCGCCAGCATCAGCGCTTCGGCCGGGGCCGGCAACCCGGTCCGGGCGGCGAGGCTGGCCTCCACCACGGCGATCAGCTCGGCGGCCCGGTTCTGCAGCGCCAGCGCGCCGACGAGAGCGACGCGCAGCGGGGTGTCCAGCACGGTCGCGTGCGGCCGGGCGAGCATCGCCTCCGCACGGTCCGAGGCCTCGGCCACCTCCCCTGCGCGCAGCAACGCCTGGACCACCTCCGCCGACACCAGGTCCGCGTCGCGGTGCCCCGCCGGAAGCAGCGCCTCAGCCCGGCGGAGCAGCTCGACGGTGACCGACGGCGCCCGGGTCGAGGCCTCGCGGGCGGCGTCGCGTAGCCAGGCCACCGCCTGGTTGTCGCCCCGTTCCGCGCCGAGCATCAGGTGGTCCGCCACGTCCAGCCGGTTCGCGCCCGCCGCCATCAGGGCGACCGCGGCCTCGCGGTGCAGCAGGCGCCGGGAAGGCGGCGGTATGTGCTGGTAGATCGCGTCGTGCACGAGCTGGTGCCGGAACACCACCCGATCGTCGACCTCGTCGAGAATCCGGGCGTCGAACGCGTCGCCGAGGCGCGCGGCGATCTCGGTCGGCGACCGGCGGTCGACGGCGGCCACGTCGCGCAGCGACACGGCGTCGCCGAGCACCGCCGCCACCCGCAGCAGCTCCACCGTTTCCCGCGACAGCGGCCGCATGCGGCGAATCACCAGGTCACCGAGCGAGGCCGGCACCGTCGAGGTGGTGGTCTCGACGCTGCCGGCGGTACGGCGCAGCACGCCCTCATCGGCCAGCGAACGCAGCATAGAAGCCGCCCACAGCGGGTTGCCGCCGGCCTTGGCCAGCAGCGCGGTCAGCGCCGGACCGGGAGCCGCGCCGAGCACGCGACCGGCGAGCGTCACCACGTCGCCGTGGGACAGCGGTGGCAGCCGCAGCGTACGCGCGCCCCCGGCCGCCAGGTCGTCGAGCAGCCGGGCCGCGTCCGCCGGCGGCGACGGCCGGGTGGTCACCAGCACGAGCAGCGGCGCGAGCGGCAGCTGCCGGGCCACCGATAGGATCGCCAACAGGCTCGCGCTGTCCGCCCAGTGGATGTCCTCGACCACCAGCAGCACCGGGCGCGCGGCGCAGCCCGTCTCCACCAGGTCCACGATCTCCTCGACCACCCGGTAGCGAACGTCGACAGCGGCCGGCTCCGCCCCGTCCACGCCGGCCAGCATGGCCCCGATCGCCGCCGCCCGCGGGTCGGCGGAGCGCCGGCTCAGACCCAGCGCCGCGGCGACCACACCGAACGGGCGGGTCCGCTCGAATGGGTGGGCCTGGCCGCTGAACACCGCCATACCGCGCGACCGGGCATCGTCGACGACGCTCTGCACCATCCGGGTCTTGCCGATGCCGGCCTCGCCCTCGATTGCCAGCACCGACGCCCGGCCGGCGCTCAGCGCGCGGACCGCGTCCGCCGCCACGGCCAGCTCGGCATCCCGTCCCACCAGCTCTTCGGCCGAGGACACCTCCGGAGCCTTCCTTTCCCCTGGGCGCCCGATCCGCCTGACAGCGCCGACGGCGGAGCACCCGATCGAGGCGGCCGATCACCGCGTTCCCATCCTCCGGGCACCCACCAAACCGGGGCAATGCACCGGATCGCCAGACCTCGGCCGGCCCAGGTTCCCGGCGGCGGCCGAACGGCGACAGCAGGCGCCTGATTGTCCAATGGCGCTGGAACGCCGAATCGCGTCCACTCCGGACGCTGCGCTTGCCGAAAACCCCATCCGCACGGGTGAAGGCCAGTGTGGGGTATCGGAGGCGTTGATCTGATCGCTGGGCCTGGGCGTAGCTGGATCGATGCGGCATGATGGACTGCCGTGCTGCTGCGACTGGCGTACCTGGCTGTCACGAACCCATTCGCGGTGCTGCGGCTGCTGCCGATGAGCAATCGGGACAAGGACGTGGAAATCCTTGCCCTGCGCCATCAGGTCACGGTGCTGGAACGGTCGGTGACGAACACGGGCCGCCCGTCGCGCACCGTCCGCGGCTTCTAAGCGCCTGTCCAATAGTTATGTCCGTAACTCGCCCGGATTGATCGGCGTACCAATGAGTTGGCCTCGTCGGGGTTGGATTCGGTTACCACACCAGT
>NZ_JNYJ01000076.1 GCF_000716715.1 Dactylosporangium aurantiacum
ACTGCCCGCTGTCGCAACTCAGCAGGGTACGGGGAAGGGCGTGACATGACTCGATCCTCCACAAGAGGTCGGGCCGGTATCAAATCCGGGGCGGTTCAAAGGTGTCCTTCCAATGCAGGTTGTGGAAGGGAGCCTCTTCCACGGCAAGGACCGCCGTGATCCCAACAGAACGCAGCATGCCCGATCCTGACACGCTGGCGCCACAGACCCGGTGGCAACCTCGGCGTGCTCCGGCGTGGCCGAGCCTCCCACTGCGTGACAACGGTGCACTCTGTGCCGCGATCCGATCGCGGCGGAGCGTTACGGCGGGCCGTCATGGCAGTTCGCGGACATGCCGATGTGCGCGCGGCACAATTCGGCTGAGGCCTCGTCTGCTTTCAGGCTATGTCATATCGAAATGGCCGCGAGTTCGATTGCATAATTCACATTCGAATACATAGAAACCCCAGCCTGTATCGTGTTGCGGATCGTTCGGCACCTGATTCCACATCCACGGCTGCGTGCCCTCAAACACTTCGATAAGAACGGCTTCCGGATCCCCGGTCTTATGGTTGATGAAATCGGTCTTCGTCCACTCGCCGCAGTAGAGCATCGCCGTTGCACAACAGAACAGCCATTCCACGCCTTGGTAGGTACGGTAGGTTGGCGTGTGAACCAGCTCAAGAAGCACGTTAGGCGGGATGTTGACCGCCACCCAGCCGTCTGGATCAGGATCCGCCAGCGAGAATCCAGGCTGCGTACGAGCCAACCCCGGCACACCGTGGGTGCGCCCCCTCATCGCGTCCGACCAGGTGACCATGCCGAACTCGGTGTCCTTGGTGAGCGCCGCGCGCCCTGAGCTGAGGCATGGGTAACAGATCGCTGGATCGTCGCCGAGGCGGTAGCCGTCATCGACCATGCCACAATGAGGGCAAGTCTTGGCGCGTCGATCGTGCTCCTCGGCTCTCACCGAGAACGGCTGCTCGCACGTCGTGCAGCGATAAATCACGTCCGCACCGACGCTCAACGCCAGCCGACCATCGGTGGCTTTTCTACAGAATGCGCAAATACCAGACCCTGCGTACTCCGCGCTGCCTTCGACTGCTGCCTGATAAAGCCTGAACGGCGACGAAGAACGCTCACGTCCCAAACGCACACCACCACGGTACCTCGGCAGGCAAGAGGGGTCCGTCGCCGTGGTGCAGCCCTATGCGCAGTGCGGCAGGCACGGAACCACCGGATGACACCGCTGGTATCCGCTTTTGCCGCGATGCGCTCGCTACTGACCGCCACGGTGATCGACAGTCGACACACGCTCGTGGCCGATGAGCGCACACGTGACCTTGCTGGATCGGGTCCATTCATCGAGCACGAATTACGCGGCCCCACGTCGCATTTGTGCAGCGGACCGTCGTTGAGGCCCGCAGCTGGCGGCTCGGCTGGGTGATGGCCGGCAGCGTGTTTCAGCCGGTAGCCGTGTCCCGCGAGTGCAGGTCGCCGCCAACGCCGGTCAGCCGGTACACGGCAGGGCCAGGCCTCGGCTGCGGAGGTGAGGGATCGGGCCGTTGATGCCCGCACTCAAGCCGGTTTCCGTCGCTGTCGGCGACCCAGGCGTCCGCGCCGTTGCAATAGACCGCGATCGCGTCCGGGTAGTACTGGACGTCGAACGGCGCATGGTTGGCGGTGTTGCCGGGCCAGACCTCCGGCCCGTCGGCCCCGACGGCGATGATGGTGATCGTCTCGTCCGGCTTGAGCCAGTAGTCTTCACCCCACGGCTCCAGCGCAACTTCCAGCAACGGGCTGAAACAGTTGGTGATGCCGAGCCGTGCCTCGTGTTCAACCGTCGCCATACCGCGCCACCCGGGTCGCACTTCGCTGATCGTTGCCAGTAACCATAGCCGTCGGCCGACGCACTGCCGCGACAACGATGCGAACCGTATTCACGACCGGTCGGTCAGGTGTGCGCGCTCATGCCGCGACTGTTGCGTGTCGGCGGGACCGTACTGGTCACCATCGGTGACGGGAGCGACGACACCGAGGCTTGCTGTCCTGCTGATGAGCGGGTGTCGCTACGCTGATCGGCTATGGCTTCGCCGCTGTTCTCGACCGTTGAGGAGCTGGCTGGTCTGGTGCGGGAGCCGGACCTGGACCGGTTGGTCGTGCTCGGGCAGCGGTTGCTGGACGAGAGCAGGGGCCTTGCGCCGGACGAGTTGACCGCCGCGGTCGGGGAGCTGACTGAGGTGCTCAAGGTCGGGCCGTACGGCGAGTTCGCTCGCCTTGCGCTCGTCGCGCGGTCGTTCGTGCTGCGGGGCGGTTCGCCGCTGCCGCTGGTGCCCGAGGTGGTGCCATGGATCGTGCGGGTCTTGGCGTTGCGGGTGCTGTTGTCGCAGGCGTGGCCGACGGTACGGCGGTGGCGATGGCCGAAGACACCGCCGGACCCGGCGTCGGACCGGGTGCCGGAGTGGGGTGACTTCGTCGCGCGGTGCAAGGCCAACGCCGATCGGTTCGACCTGACCGACGCCGGAGCAGTCGCCATGGCCCGCTCCTGGCGAGACATCGACCCCTGGCTCAGACTGTTGCACACCGCCATGGAGCGGCAGGAGTTCCGGGGCGCCGTCGCGCCGCTGCTGCCCGAGCTGACCGACCTCGTCGACCAACTCACCGACGAGCTGCACACCGCGGACTGCATAGCCGGCCTCGCCCGGGTGCTCGACAACGCGTCGCTGGTGGTGCTCGACGCGGACTCCGGCCGCGGCTACCGCCTGACGATGAGCGGCATCGGCGACAACTGCCAACTGCACACGCTGCTCGCCGACCGGCTCATCGGCGATCCGGCGGACGGCCTGATCCTGGGCCTGCGCCCCCAGCCGGCCTGGGTGGCGGCGGCGAGCACCGGCCCAGCGGAGACGCCCTCGCCCGACCACACACTTCGCAGATTCCGGCTGTTCGACGGTACTGGCGCCTACGTCTCCCCGCAGGGCCGGCCGTCCGACATCGCCGAGCGCGACGGCGTCCGGGTCCTCGTCGTACACCCCGCGCGCGGCAATCACGGATGGCTGCACGGCCGGCGCTTCGTCAACATGGTGCCGACACTCGCCCTCGACGAGATCATGACACCCGCCGACGCCGCAGCCTGGCACGCAAGCATCACACCCGCCCGCCAGGATGACTTCCTCGGCCCGTAACGGCGATCAACCACGCCCACCCCGAACACCGCGCAACACCGCCCACGTCTCTACCGGTGCGCGCTCATGCCGCGGGTCTCGCGCGGCCGCCGACACGGAGATCGTCACGCTTCGTGGCGGCGAGCCCGGGGCGTCGAACCGCAGCAGCGGCGCCCTCTCGTGCCGAATAGCGCGTGTCTTGTGGTCAGCGTGCTCGGGGACGGGTCACGTACTGGTGTGCGCGAAGTGTTGCGGATGAGCGGGTGCCGTCAATGGCTTGATCATCGATGGTCTCCGGTGTCGTTGCCGAGGACAATGTGCTGGTGGTCAGCTCATACAGCGTGTGGGATGCGACGGGTCCGGGCGTGCCGGCGTTGCTCGGTATTCACAGGCCAGGGGATGTCATCCCGGCTGAGCTGCTGGGGCTGCTGATATCAACCGGTGTGTGGTCGGCCCAGCGGGTGCTGTGGCACGTCGAGCGCCTGCCGGTGCCGGAGGACCGCGGTGAAGCCTTCGCCCGCTTTGCGGCGCATGTACCAACCGCCTACCTCGACCAGGCGCTGGCCATCGCCGGCACCATCCCCGAGGAGCGCCCGCGTGCCGAGGCGTTGGCGGCGCTTGCCCCGCATCTGACGGCCGATCTGCGCGCCGAAGCGGTGGCCACGGCCGCCGCCATCACCGAGCCGTCGGCCCGGGCCACGGCACTGACCGGTTTCGTGCCGTGCCTGCCCGAGGAGCAGCGATCCGCTGTCCTGCGGGACGCGGCAGCCGCGGCGGCGGCCGTTACCGACGGAGTCCGGAAGGTCAGTGCGCTGACCGGCCTTGCACCGCACCTGCCGGACCAGCAGCGCGGCACCGTCCTGCGGCCGGTTGTGACCGCGATGCGCGACGCCCCCGTCGGCGAGAACATGATGTACGTGTTCGGCGAGGTCGCGCCGCACCTGCCGGCCGACCTGCTCGCCGAGACGACGGCCGCGGCCGGTGCCCTCGTCGCCGTCAGCCGGCGCGCCAGCGCGTTGGCCGCGCTCGCGCCGCACCTGCCGACCACGTTGGCCGCGCGGGCGTGGGCCGCGGCCGAAGCCATCGTCGAGGACGACCAACGTGCCAAAGCGATGACGGCCATCGCCCCGCACATGCCGGCCGAGCAGCGCCCCGCAGCCCTGCAGCAGGCGTTGGCCGCAGCCGGCGCCCTCACCGAGCCGTACACCCGCGTCAGAACGCTGGCCGGTCTGCTCCCGTACCTGCCAGACGAACAGCGCGCCGCCGCGCTGGACCAGGCACTCACCGCCGCCGATGCCGTCACCGATTGCATGTATGGCGTCGTCGCGCAGGTCGAGGCACTGCTCTACCTCGCCCCCCACCTACCCGACAGTCGGCGGACCGCCGTCCTCCGCCGCACACTGGGGGCCGTCGGCACCATCCGCCGTGAGAACTGGCGCATGTTCGAACTCGCCCGTCTCACACCGCACCTGCCGACCCACCTGCGCACCGAAGCACTGGCAATGATCACCGAGATCCGCTGCGAGCAGTGGTTGGCCCGGGGTCTGGGCGCGATCGCCCCGTACCTGTCAACCGGCCAACTCAGCCAGGCGGTCGCCGTGGCCGACGCCATCCAGGACGCCTACTGGCAGGCGCACGCCATCGCCGGACTCGCGTGGCACCTACCGGCCGACCAACGCACCCGCGCCGTGGCCGCACTGACCATCGCCACGCCCGAACCATGAGACATCCACGACAAGCTCAAGTCGATCGCCTGTACACGTCAAGATCGGGTGCACGGATCGACCTGCTGCACCGGAGCGAAGGCTTGATCGGGTGCGCGGATCTGCCGCGATCCGGCGGCATCACGTGCTGTAGCTGCCGTCCCATGGTTGGGTGAAGCCGAGCCTGTCGGGGTAGAGCTCAGCCCAGTCGCCGCGGTCGGCGTCGGACTCGTCGACCAGGCCGAACAGGGCACCGTCGTCGGTGAGGCGAAAGGGCTGGACGGCGATGTCGTCGAATCGCGGCGCATCGAGTTCGTCCATCAGCGTGGCGAGGATACGGTCGACCGCCTGCGGGTCGGTCAGGTAGCGGCCGACGCCGATCCGGCGAATCGTGGATGCCTCGTGCCGGCCGTCATGGTCGAAGCGGTGGACGTAGGCGTACCAGGCGAAGCTCTCATCCAGGTCGTCAACGTCCCGCCTGGCACCGTGTACCGCCGCGTAGAAATAGCCAGCCGCGTAGCGCCCGATGGTGTCGTTGCGGTAGTCCGGCTCATGAGCGATCGGGATGCGTAGCGGCACGGCCATCCGGCGAGCCTAGACGCGCATGCGAGAGCCCAGCTGGGAGCATCCGCGACTTCCGGCCCTTCCTGCTCGTCGAGGACACAGCGCTGATCACGTGCGCACACATGCCGCCGTTGGTGCGCGGTCGCGGCGAGGTCGACCGTGGCTGGTCACGGACCGTCAACGGCTCGCCGTGGCCGACGCTTCCTGTCGTGCCGATGAGCGCGTCCCGTGCCGGTCCGACGAATGTCCAACCGGCACTGGCAGAATCGTCTGCGTGGGCGGGGACATGCCACGGGCAGGCGATGTCAGCGACGACGCCATCGGCAAACTCGGGAACCCAGTGCCGATACTCGTGCGGAACAACGGCGGGACACTGCTGGAGCTTTGGTTGGAGCCATATGGACAGGATTACTGGCTGCAGCCCGGCGAGGCGGTCATCGTCATCTCGTACGGGCCGTCGCATGAATACCCTTCTCCGTCGAACACGAGCCGGATCGGATCACGATCTGGGCCACAACGTTCCACGCGAAGGTCACCGACAGCGCCGGCAACGAGGTACCCGGCGCACACCAGCGCCCGAAGGGCAAGTACGACGCGTGACGTGCGCGCTCATGCCGCGAAGCGCTCGCTACATAACATCACTGCGGCCTGGTCCAGGCCCGTCCAGTAGCCGGGTCGGGTGCATCAGGCCGTGGCGAGGTTCAGGCATGTCGGATGGTCCGGGCGGCCTCCATGACCTCCTTCAGTTGCTCGCTGGTGAGCCGCCGTGCCCGCCATGCCAGCGCGGCGATCTGGACGCTCGCCGGGTGGACTTGCGCGTCCTCGACGACCGGCCCGACCCCGGTCAGCGCGACCACGTCGCCGGGCTGGTAGCCGAGCAGGTGCGCGAACGCCGTCACGTACTGCGGGGTGATCACGACCCTGCCCGGGCCCAGTCCCGCGACGGTGGAGTCGGAGACGTAAGGACCGCCGCCGACAGCCATGAGGACCTTCGCGTTGTACGGGCGGATGTTGCGATTACGGAGCAGGCGTAGCAGCAACGCTCCAGGTGTGTCCGGGTAGTCGTCGGTGGGCGCCGGTCCAGGTCGCGGCTGCACCGGAAGCGACCTGACCAGCGCCTCCAGCTGGCTGCGCTGGTCTGCGTTCATTCGAATGGCGTGTTGCAGGATCGAACCTACGTCCCATGGCGACGTCGGCCAGGCCGAAACAAGGTCGTCCGGCACCGGCAGCCCAGCGATGACGAACAGGTCGGCGGTGTGAATGCCGAGCGCCGGCGCCAGTTTCCGGACAAGGTTCGGACTCGGCGCCGCACTGCCCTTGACGACGGCAGCGAGTTCCGCGCCGGGCACATCCATCTCGTAGGCCAGGACGGCTCGCATCTGCTCGACGGACGAGTTGACCGTCGGCCGCCGGTGCGACAGCAGGCGCCACAGCCGCACGCCGAATGGTGAATTCCCCACGACGTGCGACCGTACCGTCCGATGGTCCTGTTTGCCGGCCTCCCGGCAAACGCTTCGAGCCGGGGCATGCGGCTGGTCCGGACTGCCTGATCCCGTGCCCGCTCATGCCGCTGCGGGCGCTCAGCGCCAGCGGGTGTCGTTACCGACGGTGCACGGCAGGAACGAGCCGGGCCTTCCGATCGTGCCGATGAGCGCGCGCTCGATCTCGTGTATCCCGATCATAGGACGGAGGCAGGCCGCACGTCCTCACCGGTGGACGGCCGCGTAAGGCCGCACGGACACGGCTCTTCAACCCGCGCCTCCGGCCACGAATAAACCCAGATATCCAACTCGCCGAGCCGTTCTCCGGTACGGCGGAGCAGAGCATCGCCAATCTCCCCCACCACGGTCACATCCGATGGGTGTGGACCTGACCCGAAGTGCACGCCGATGCATCGGAGGCGTTCGGTGAGTGCCTCCCGGAGCTGGCCGAGCGCGGCCGGATCGTTGTCAAGGCCGCGAGCCGTAGCCGCGCACACGCGCACGCCCCAGTCCTCGTCGACGAGCAGCGCCTCCGGTACCGCACCGAACCGGCCGACGGCGAGCGCGATCCCTGCCCGCTCACGCCACGGCGCCCCGCTGGCCAACCGCAGCAGCAGCCGCGTCACGCTCGGACGTTCGTCCTCCAAGTCAGGTGCCGCCAGCAGCTCGGCCGCCGCGACGATCGCGGCCATCCGCTCCTCGTCGTCACCGGACCCGATGAACGGCGCGACGCTGCGGTACAGATCCGGCCGCGCGGCAAGCATTGCCCGCGTCGACACCATCTCCACCTCCCACGACTCATCACCGTGCCTGTCGAAGTCCTCTATCTCATCGACGGCATCAGACACGGCGCACCGCAGCCAGCGCAACAGCTCCACCCGCACGGTCCGGTCCATGCAGGGGTCGCCGAGGATCGCCGCCAAACACCGCGCAACCGGCGGCACCGCCGGCCACACCGTGCTGGAGTGCAGCACCTCGTGCCACAAATAGCGCACGGCCCCGGCGCGCAGCTCAGGATCACGGCCGAGCAACGCCCCGAGATGGCGCGGGAAATCGGTCGCGCGCCCCGCCCCGGTCTGCACCATCGACCAATCGGTCTCGTCAAGCACCGGCACACGCTAACCGGCCGCTGCCAAAGCGTCCTCATCTGCCGCGACGTGTGTGTTGCGCGGATCGGTCGGCAACTGGCTCACACTCGGGGTAAATCGCGGACGGGAGCACGCGGCACGCCCAGGCGGTCGAGAAGGTCGAAGTACGCGTCCTCACTGAGGACGTACCGTGTCGACGGAAGCCGGAGCCGGGCGGCGAGCCCCGGACGGCGCGCGGTACGCAGAATCTGTCCGATCGGCCCGGCCGGGACGATGTACCCGGCCTCGGCCGCCCAGTTGACCGCATGTCGGACCGCTTCACGGGGTGGACAGCCGAAGGCGGCGATCGTCTCGCGGGCGCGACGTCGTGCAGCCTTGCGCGCCATTCCGATCATCGCATGGTGGTCACGCTCGAACGCATATGCGGTGTCCCGGTCAAGCCAGACACCCCATCGGTCACCGGACGGGGTGGCCGCGACGACCTGGCCGTAGTCGCTGTCGGCGATGTACGTGGCGATCACCGGGCACGACGAGGCGGCTACCAGGCTCAGCAGAGGATCGGGCTCACGGCCGAGCACGTTGTCAGGCAGGTCGTAGACACGCCACCCGTCGCCGCGGACAGCACCTTCGTGGGAGCGGACAGACGCGCCGATGTCCTGCAGCACCACCGACGCCTGATCGCCGCGGACCGCGATCAGCGTGCCCCAATAGCCCATGCTCGGTCCCTGTCGCTGTCGATGATCAGATTCGCCGGACTGTAGACGGCATCCGCTCACGGCGCCGCGTACACCCACACCTTCGCCGCAAGATCGGCACCGCGCGGCAGCATGTCGGCATGACCGAACCGACAGGATGACCGCTGAACTACGGGTAAGCTCGCGCGGTACCACCGAGAACCCGTCGCCGCCGGTAACCCCAAGCCCAACACGATCGCGACCAACGTCCTACATCCTGAGCGATTCATCGCCTCCCTTGAGGGCGCCTCGATCCGCGGCAACCCCCAAGGCCGCAGCGCTCGGTGATCGCATACGTTCGAACGTTGGACCGCTACAGGCCCTGACGTGGCGGTAGCCATGGGTGGCGTGCAGAGCCTGGGTCGTGGCGTCCACAGACGCCGGGCGAGGTGTGGGCTCGGGCGCTGGGAGGCCTGGACCGGGAGCAGGACTGCTGTGGCTGGGCGCACCGGCTGACAGCACCGGGCGCACGTGCGCAGCTGACCGCGTCCGGGTTCGGCGCCGACGGCCTCGCAGCGGTGCTGGATGATCCCGAGGTCGGCGCGGCGGCCGCCACCGCGGTGGGCTGCGCCGCGACCACCGTGCGGAGCGCCGGGATCGACCGGTGGTACCGCCGCGTCGCTGTCACCGACACGTACCATGGAAGAATCTCCTTGTGACGTCGGAACCGCGGTGGGCAACGGCGCGCCGGGGCGGGGTCTATCTGCTCGTCTCGCTGTTCACCGGCGTCGTCACGGTGCTCACGCTGCCGCTGCTGTGCGTGCCGCGGCTGGCCCGGCTCTGGGCGGGCGCGCACCGCGACCGCGCCGGCCGCATGCTCGCGACCGCGTCGACGGCACCGCCACCGATCCGTCGCCTGTGGGCCGAGCCCGCGCCGGGACGCACGCTGCGCGCGCTGCTCTGGCTGCCGGTGAACGCCGTGACCGGACTGCTGTTCGGCCTGCCCGCCCTGCTCTGCGTGGGCAACATCGTGGTCGCGGTGATCGCCACCTCGCTGTGGTGGGCGTTCACCCCGGCGGAGCGGCCCCGACTGTTCGTCGACGTCGCGGTAACCGGCTGGACGACGGCGCTGGCCCTCGGTCCGCTGCAGATGATCATCCTTTCCTTCGTGGGGTCCGTGGCATTCGCCCCCCTCGCCCGCGCACACGCCCGGATCTGCGTGGCGGTGCTGGCGCGCTCGACCAACGACCAGCTCGCCGAGCGGGTCGCCGAGCTCACCCGCACCCGCGCCGACGTGCTCGACGCCCACGGCGCGGAGCTGCGCCGCATCGAGCGGGACCTGCACGACGGCACCCAGGCCCGGCTCGTCGCCATCGCGATGCGCCTGGCGGTGGCCCGGCAGGCGTTCGACGACGACCCGCGCGACGACGCGTTCGTGGCCCGGCTGCTTCGCGACGCCCACGAGGGCATCGAGGCGGCCATGACCGAGCTGCGGGAGGTGATCCGGACGGTGTACCCGCCGATCCTCGCGGACCGGGGACTCGACGGTGCGCTCAGCGCCGTCGCGGCGGGCTGTGCCGTGCCGACCCGGCTGGACATCGGCCCGATCGAGCGGGTCCCGGCGGCGATGGAGGCCGTCGTGTACTTCGCCGTCGCCGAAGCCCTCACCAACGTCACCAAGCACAGCCGGGCCACCACCGCCCGGGTCCGGGTCGGCCGGACCGCCGACCGGCTGACGGTCGCCGTCACCGACGACGGCATCGGTGGCGCCGACGACCGGCGGGGGACCGGCCTCGCCGGGATCCGCCGCCGGGTGCTCGCCCTGGACGGCACCGTCGCGGTCGACAGCCCGGCCGGCGGACCGACCACGATCACGATGGAGCTGCCGTGCGGGTGGTGATCGCCGAGGACAACGTGCTGCTGTCCACCGGCCTGGAGCTGTTGCTGGGCCGGGCGGGCTTCCAGATCGCCGCCGTCGCCGAGGACGCCGACGCGTTCCTCACCGCCGTGCGCGAGCATCGGCCCGACGTCACGATCGTCGACGTCCGCCTGCCGCCGTCGTTCCGCGACGAGGGCATCCGGGCCGCGCTGCAGGCCCGCCGGGAGCGGCCCGGCCTGCCGGTGCTGGTGCTGTCACAGTACGTCGAGCAGCAGTACGCCGCCGAGCTGCTCGCCACCACCGGCGGCGGGGTCGGCTACCTGCTCAAGGACCGGGTCAGCCGGGTCGAGGAGTTCGTCGACGCGCTGCGTCGCGTCGCCGCCGGCGGCACCGCGATGGACCCGGAGGTGATCGCCCAGCTGGTGCAGCGTGCCGGCGACCCGATCGCCGCCCTCACCGCCCGCGAACGCGAGGTCCTCGGGCTGATGGCCCAGGGCCAAGACAACACCGCGATCGGCGCGCAGCTCGTCATCACCGACAACGCCGTGCACAAGCACATCGGCAACATCTTCGCCAAGCTCGGCCTCGCCGTCACCGACAGCGGGCACCGCCGGGTCCTGGCCGTGCTCGCGTACCTCAACGCGGCGGGCCGGACCGCCGGCGGTTGATCCGGCCCGCGCGCTCTTCTTGGCGCACGCCGATCGCGGCGGCCTCTATTCGCGCACGCCGATCGCTTCGACGGGCCGGGGCCGCATGGCGATCCGGGCCGAGGTCATCACGGCGGCCCAGCCGAGCAGCGCGGCGACCCCGACGATCCCCAGGTACGCCAACGGCGGCACGGCCGGCAGCAGCGTCCGGGTCAGCGCGAGGCTCGTGCCGACCAGCGACGGGATCGCCGCGAGGGTGCCGATGAGCACGGCGGTCACCACGATGATCCGGGTCTCGCTGCGCATCATCGCCCGCACCTGCCGGCGGGTCGCGCCGACCAGCCGCAGCAACGCGAACTCCCGGAACCGGGCCGCGGTCGCCATCACCAACGTGTTCACCACGGCGATCGCGAGGTAGCCGAGCAGCACCGCGTTGAGGATGAGCCCGACCGCCGACTCGCCGGCGGCAGCCTCACGCTGCGCACCGACGAACGCGGCACGGTCGCTCACCCGTACCGTCGGCAGCCCCGCCACGGCCGACCGCAGCGCCGCACCGACCACCCCGACGTCGGCGCCTGGGGCCGCCGCGACGAGCACCGCCAGGTCCAGCCGGTCGGTGGTGTGCGTCAACACGACGTCGTGCGGCAGCGTGACGTCGCCGAGGCCGAGGCCCCGCTCGTAGATCGCCACCACCGTCGGGGTGACGGGCGTGCCGTCGCCGAGCCGGAGCGTGACGGTGTCGCCGAGCGCGACGTCGAGGGTGCCGGCCGCGATCCGGCTCAGGGCCACGGTGTCGCCGCGCAGGGCGTCGAGGTCGCCGTCCAGTACACCCGGATCCAGGGTCGTGGTGAGCCGGTCGGCGGTGATGCCCTGCGCCGCGTAGTGGCGGAACTGCACGTCCTCGCCCGAGCGGAAGGTCACCAGGGTCCGCGTGCGCACCACCGGGGTCACCACCGCCACGCCTGGCACGCGACGCAGCGTGTCGGCGAGCTCCGGCGACACCCCCGCCGACGCGGACGTGACGACGAAGTCCGCCCGCAGCGCGTCGGCGGCCTGGTCCTGGGCGGCAGCGCTGGCCGTCGTGCCGCTGAACAGCTGCCCGGCGGCCAGGGTGATGCCCATGATGAGCGGCGTGGTCGCCGCGGCCAGCCGGCGGGCGTTGGCGTGCGCGTTGGCCGTCGCGAGGAATCCGCTGACGCCAGCCCCCGGGTTCAGCCATGGGCCGAGCACGGTGACGGCGCCGGCAAGCAGTTTCGGTCCGAGCAGCCCGACGGCGAAGATGAGCAGGAACGCGGAGAAGGCGGCGCTCTCCGCGGCCCCCTCACCGCGCAGCCGCAGCGGCGGCACCGAGGCCATCGCCAGGCCGGCCGGGATCAGCAGCACCCCGACGGTCAACCGGAGCCGGCCGAGCCGGGGCGGCTCGAGGACCGCCTCGCCGAGCGCGTCCACCGGTCGGAGCCGGGCCGCCCGCCGGGCCGCGACCCAGCTGCCCAGCCGGGCGCCGATCAGGCACAGCACGACCGAGACCAGCACCGGCAGCGGGCCGATCGACAGCGTGAAGTCCGCCGGGATCGCACCGACCGCCACGAACGCCGCCCGGAACGCCAGACTCAGCCCGATCCCGGGCACCACGCCGAGGACCGCCCCGAGCGTGCCGACCACCATCGTCTCCGCGGTGATCATGCGCAGCACCTGCTTCGGGGTCGCGCCGATCGCCCGCAGCAACGCCAGCTCCCGCAGCCGCTGCCGGACCGACAGTGCCAACGTGCTGCCCACCACGATCATGATGACCAGGACCATGCTGCCGCCGAACGCCAGCGCCAGCTCGCTGACGAACGACCGGGTGCCGCCCAGGTCGAGGAACTCGGCCTCGCTGCGCTCGCGTCCCTGGTACACGACGACGTCGGGCACCGCCGCCCGGATCGCGTCGGCCACCTCCTCGACGCCGGCTCCGGGTAGGAGCAGCACCCCGATCACCGCCACCCGGTCGGCCCGCCCGGACAGCGCCCGGACTCGCTCGTCGGCGAAGAACACAGCCGGCTGCCGAGACGCCCGGCCGTCCGGCAGGCGCACGACGCCGCTCACCCGGAACGTCGCGACCGTCGACCCGACGGCGAGCCGGACCGTGCCGTCGACGGGGACGCCGGCCCGCTCGGCGAGGGCTGCGTCGAGTACCACATCATCGAAGGCTGTCGGGGGACGACCGGCGCTCATCGTGAACGGGCCGAGCACCGTGGACCCCCAGCCGTGCCCGCGTGTCGCGGCGTCGCCCAGCACCGCGCCGTCGGCCGTCACCAGGCTCACCGCGACACTGACGTCGGCGATCGCAGCCCGCACGCCGGGCACCCGCGCCACGTCGGCGATCCTGTCAGCCGGCAGGGTCGCCCGCTCGACGAACCGCGGATCCACGTCGTCGGCCACCGGCATCGCCTGCCGGGCACCGACCACCAGCTCGGCGGCGCGGTACCGCTCGGTCGGCACCTTGGACCGCTCGCTGCTCTCCAACAGGATCCCGCAGGCGGTGATCACCGCCGAGCCGAACAGCACCGCGACGAACGCCGCGACGAACCCACCCGTGCGCCCCCGGACCGTGCTCCAGGCCAGCGCCAACATGCGCCGGCTCACCGCTTCCCCAGATGCGTCGTAGGGTCGTCGTCGTGGGTCGTCGGGTCGTCGTCGTACGCCGGCACCAACGGATGGCGGCTCACCGTTCCCCCAGGTGGGTCATCCGCTCGGCGACCTGCTCGGCCGACGGGCGGTGCAACTCGCCCGCCAGCCGACCGTCGGCCAGGAACAGCACCCGGTCGGCCTGCGCGGCAGCGACCGGGTCGTGGGTGACCATGAGCACCGTCTGCCCGAACTCGTCGACGATCCTGCGCAGCAGTGCCAGCACCTGCCGGCTGCTGCGACTGTCCAACGCGCCGGTCGGCTCGTCGGCACAGACCAGATCGGGCCGGGTGACCAGCGCCCGGGCGATCGCCACCCGCTGCTGCTGCCCGCCGGAGAGCTGGCTCGGACGGCGATCGCGGAACTCGGCCAGCCCGACCGCCGCGAGCACCTCGCTCAACCGCGCCGGCTCGACCGACCGCTCGGCCAACCGGACCGGCAGGGTCACGTTGTCGGCCACACTCAACGCACCGATCAGGTTGTACGCCTGGAAGACGAACCCGATCCGGTCCCGCCGCAGCTCGGTCAGCTCCGTCTCGGACCGCCCGGACAGCTCGGTGTCGCCCAGCATCACCCGGCCCGACGTCGGCCGGTCCAGCCCTGCCGCGCAGTGCAGCAGCGTGCTCTTGCCCGAGCCGGATGGGCCCATCACCGCGGTGAACGTCCCCCGCCCGAAGCTCGCCGTCACCGCGTCCAGCGCGCGGACCCGCTGCTTCGGCGAGCCGTACTCCTTCGACACCGCGTCCAGGCGCACCGCGTCGGGCGACGTCACGGCGGTCTCGGCCGGTCGTCGCGACCCGGCCCTCGTAGTTCTCATGTCCATCGAGGCTAGGCATGACGACGGCCCGGACCGATACCCCGCGCCACCGGAGTCGGACTACAGCCAGCTGTAGTGACCGTCGAGCGTTCTCACGTCGACAGCGCGCCGGGCATGGCGACGATCATGCCGGGTTCGCCGAGCTGCTGCCGACACGGCCGCTTGCCGGGGCAGCGTCTGGACATCGCCCGGGACTGATGCAGTGATGTCGTTGCGATCAAGGCGGCTGGCCAAGGCGCGTCGCGGGTCGGCTTGGTCGTCGGGATCATCTCGCTCCGCCGACCGGCGGCGTGTCGCTCGTTGCTCCATGAGCCCGGCGCGCCCGAGCATGTCGGTCAGGAGTCACCGCGTCCACACCGGTTCGACTGCTTGTGCTTGAGGTTGGTACAGCCGCATTTGTGCTGGCGAGGATGGCGTCAAGGCCGCGTTCGAACAGTTCGTCGTCGTTCCAGCGGTTGGCATCGAGGTGGCCGGAGGCGTTGAGGGTGGGGAAGGCGGCCGGATCCGCTGTGATGTGGCGCCGAGCGTCGAGCCGCCGGTCGGGGCCGGATGTTCGGCGGAAGGTCGCCTCGGTGAGTGCTGAGCCGATGACGTGGTTGGCGAGGAGGTGGGTTGTTACCGCGAGGTGCAGGTCGGTGAGTCCGCCGCGCGACAGCGCCGATTGCAGGAATTCGGTACGGGCCAGGACGTGCGGTCCCAGCACCGGCCGGCCGATCCAGGCTGGTGCCCATGGGTGTCGGAGCAGCACTGCACGCCACGCTTTCATCAGATAGCGGACGTCGTGCTGCCACTCGGTGGGCTCCGGCAGTGCCACCTCGCCGAAGATGTGGTCGAACGCGAGGTCGAGGACGTCTTCTTTGGTGTTGACGTGCCAGTACAGGGCTGTGGCGGTGACGTGGAGGGATTCGGCCAGGTTGCGCATCGTCAGTCCTGAGATTCCGCGCCGGTCAAGGAGATCCACGGCCGCGTCCACGATGCGGGTCCGACTCAGCGGAGAGGAGCGTGTCCTGGGGTGGGGGCGGCGCAACCAGATCGAGGTGGCCTCGGGCTTGGATGTCGGCACAGTCGGAGCGTAAACGAGTGGCGTCCCGAAGTTAACGTCGGTAGATTACCTTAACAACGTTAACTTCACGAGGAGTGATCATGCCAACGCTCCGCGTCCAGATCGCGAGTGATCGCGCCACAGCCCGGAGGGTCGTGGAGCTCCACCGCGCAGACAAGACCCATCACGAATCTCGTGCGGCGGCTCGAGACGAGGCGTGGCGACGCGGGTGGACTCCGGCCGGTGAGCCGGTTTTCGTCGGTGTCATGAAAGGCGAACCAGTTCGCCTTCTGTATGACGTGGAGGTCTATTCGGACACCACTGCCTGAGCGCCCGGCACACCCGCTCCTGCCGCCGTTGGTGCGCGGTGTCCCGTCGCTACTCGTAACGGTGGGTGATCAGGCCCTGTGGTGCCGAGGTTTCTGAACTGCCGATGAGCGCGCGTGGTCAGCCTGATCGAGCGTGCGACAACACGGCGGTCAGCTTCGACCGCCGTGTCCGGTGGAGGGTGGTGCTCAGGCCGAGAGGTCGACGGTCCGGGGTTTGCGGCGCTTACTGCCGAGTCGGTGGCCGAGCCAGACCAGGCCGAGGCCGACGCCGAAGATGACGAGGTTGACGATGCCGTAGGGCAGGGCGTCGAAGTCGGTGACTTCGGCGGGGAACGCGTCCGTGCTGCCGCGGACCCACTCGCGCAGCAGTTCCATCGTCTGGAACGTGAAGACGAACGAGTGGGCCGCGATGTACGTGACGAACGCGGCGAGCCGGTTGCGGACGAAGAAGCCGATAGGGAACGGGAGCAGGAGCATGAGGATGAGTTCCATGCCTCGAATCCTGCGCACCCGAGCGGGTCCGGACTTCCAGGGCAGCACTGGACCTTCGCGGGGCGACCACCTGCGTGTTGGCACGGATACGCCCGGGCCCGCGGTCGGGCATCATGAGCGGGTGCCCGTGCGCTGGATCGTTGCGCTTCCCGTGGCGGTCTACCTGGCCGGTGCGGCGCTGCAGGCGGTCGTGCCGGCGACCACGGGCGGCGGTGACGGAGCCGCCGCGTTGGCGCTGGGCCTGCTGCTGCTCGGCCTTCCGGTCGCGGTGGGCTGCCTGCTCGGCCGGAGGGTTCCGGCGAGTCCGGTCGGCGCGGCACTCGCCTGGGTCGGGGCGGCGCCGTCCGCGGTGTTCGCGCTCGAGTGGTGGGGCAAGAGCGCCCGTACCCCCCATCCGTGGCCGGCCGCTCAGGTGCTGTACCAGGTCCAGGCGGGCGCCTGGGTCTGGAACCTCGCCGGGTTCGCCGCGCTGTGCTTCGTATTTCCCGACGGCCCGTTGCCCGGCCGGCGTTGGCGGTGCGTCGGATGGCTCGCCGTCGCCGCCGGGGTCTACGTCAACGCCGAGCAGGCGCTCATCGGACCGCCCGGCGAGGGGCAGCCGGTCACGCTGTCCCCGCCCGTGGTCGCGGTCAACGCCGTCGCCGCGCTGCTCGGCTGCCTGGTCGCGTTGAGCCTGATCGTCGGGAGCCTCGTCGTCCGGTACCGCGGTGCGGACCCGGTCGTCCGGGGTCAGCTGCGATGGCTGGTGCTCGGTGCCGGTACCGTGCCGGTGCTCCTCGCCCTCGGCTGGGTCCTGCAATGGCTGGGCGCCTCGCCCGCAGTGGCCTTCCTCGGGCTTTTCGCGGCACTGCTCGTCGCGGTGCCGGCCGCGGTCGCGGTCGCGGTGCTGCGGCACGACCTGTTCGATGTCGACCGGCTGCTCGGCTCATCGCTGGCCTGGCTGTTGACCACGATCGGCTCGGCGGCGGTGTTCGCTCTCGCCGTGACGATCGGCGCCAGGCTGGGCGCGGGCAGCCGGGCGGGTGCGACCGGTGCCGCGTTCGTGACGGCCCTGGCGCTGTTGCCGATGCACCGCCGGCTCAACACGGCGGTCGGGCGGCTCGTCGACCGGGACCGGTACGTCGTGGACGCCCGTATCCAGCAGTTCGTCCGGGCAGTGCGCGACGGTACCGCCGAACCGGAGGAGACGCAGGAGGTGTTCCGCGCGGCGCTCGCCGATCCCGGCCTGCGGCTGCTACTGCGTCGCCCCGGCATCGAGGACGTGTACGTCGACCTGGCGGGCTCCCCTGCCCAGGTGGACGAGGCTGCCGGCGGAGTGCCGCTGTCGTCGGGCGGGACCGTGGTCGGCCGGCTGGTGCTCGGCATCAACTCCGCACGGCGGCTGCGGCGGGCCCGTGAGGTGGCGCTCGCGGCCCGGTTGCCGATCGAAGTGAGCCGGCTGCGGCTGGAGCTGCGGGAGGCGCTGCGCGACGTGCGGGACAGCCGGACCAGGCTGGTCTCGACCGCGGCCGAGGAGCGCCGCCGCCTCGAGCAAAACCTGCACGACGGCGCCCAGCAGCAGATCGTCAGCGTCGGCATGCGGCTGCGCTCGACGCAGCGCCGCCTCGATCCGGGCTCCGCCGAGTACCGCGACCTCGACGCAGCGGTCGAAGCGCTGGAGGCCACGATCGCCGAACTGCGCCGCTTGGCGCACGGGCTGCGTCCACGCCAGCTCGACGACGGCCTGCCAGCGGCGCTGCGAACCCTGGTCGCCGACGCACCGCTGCCCGTGCACCTCGACATAGCCGACGTCACCACCACCGACGTCGTCGCGACAACGGCGTACTTCGTGGTCGCCGAGGCCTACGCCAACGCCCTCAAACACGCACGCGCCGCCCGCATCGACATCCTCCTCACCGAGACCAGGCCGGAGCCCGAGCGCGGCCAGGCGTCCGGCGATGAACCCGACCCCACTGCCAAGCCGAAGCCCGAGACCGAAGGCCAGGACACGATCCACATCGAGGTGACCGACGACGGCGTCGGCAGCGCCCGCGAACTGACGTCCGTCCGCGACCGGGTCGCCTCCCTGGGCGGCGATCTCACCGTCGTCAGCCCGCCCGGCGCCGGCACCCGCGTCCTGGTCCGGATCCCCGCACACCCACCCGCTCCGGAGGGCCGCGATGCGCATCGTCGTCGCTGACGACTCGGTCCTCTTCCGCGAGGGCATCATCCGCCTGCTGACCGAGGCCGATCACGACGTCGTGGCCGCGGTCGGCGACGCCGACGCCCTGCCGGCCGCGGTCGACGCCCACCGACCGGACCTGGCGCTCATCGACATCCGGATGCCGCCGACCATGACCGACGACGGCGCCCGGGCCGCCCGCCACCTGCGCACCCAGCATCCGGCGCTGCCGATGATCCTGCTCTCCCAGCACGTCGAGACCCGCCACTCCGTCTCGCTCGTCGCCTCCGGCGGCTTCGGATACCTGCTCAAAGACCGGGTTCTGCGCGTCGACGACTTCCTGGACGCCGTGCGCCGCGTCGCCGAGGGCGGCTCGGCCCTGGACCCGGATGTCGTTGCGGCAGTGCTGTCGTCCACCCTCCACGAGAGCCCACTCGGCGTGCTCACCGAACGCGAGCACGACGTCCTCGCCCTGGTCGCGGAGGGCCACTCCAACGCCGCCATCGCCGCGCGGCTCACCCTTGCCGAGCGCACCGTGGAGACCCACATGCGCAGCATCTTCCAGAAGCTCCGCATCGCCGAAACCGGCGACCGCCACCGCCGCGTCCTTGCTGTCCTGGCCTTCATCGCCCATCCGTGACAGCCCGCGCTCCGCGGCCGAACAACGTGTCATACACCCGGTTGCCGACGCCGGCACAACAGTGCCTGCCCTCAATCGCCGCTGTCACGGGCGCAGACCTCCCCTGTGGGTTGTCACGCACCGTAGCAACGTGTCGGTGGCGTAAGCGGCCGGAAGCCGATGAGCGTGCGTCGAGCCTGAAGTCGGCCGGAGGCGGCGAAATGGTTGGTGGAGCCAGGTCGGACGGCGGTATCGTCCGCTTTCGTGATTCCCCCGACCTGGATCGAATACCGCCGCGACGAGGATGGCGAGCTGCTCGGTTACCTTCGTCCTGTCGACGATGCGTCCGGCCAGTACGTTCCGGTCACCGTGTTCGGGTATGCCATCGGTGCCCCCGGAGACGAGTACGACGCGCAGCAGGTCCTCGAGGCGATTGGGCTGAGCTACCTCGCCGACCGGTGGTCGCTGACGCTGGACGGGCGCAGTGAGCCGATTTCGGTGCAGATTGTCGAGGCGAGTCCGCAGCAGGTGCTGGTCAAGAACGTCGACTTCGGTTACGAGGGCGACATCGGCACGATTTTCCGCCTCGACGTGCCGATCGGCGACAGTCTTCGGCGTCAATGACCCAGCACACGCAGCCGCAGAACGCCCGCTGAGGCATCCGCATCTGCCGCCGACCGAGCGCCGGGCCGCCGGAAGCGGTCACGCTTCGTGACCGGTGGTCGGTGCCGGCGGGCGCCGGATCTGTCGATGAGCGTGCTCTGGATCGTTCCGATGGGCGGGCGGAATGGCTCCCTGCAACTCGACCCGCAGGAGGCCGTGGCGTGCGGAGCCACTGGGGGATCAGGGCATGCCGTGCAGCGGGTCGTTGGTTGTCGAGGGATGAACTCGGCGATGGCGAGCCGATGACGTCCGGGCGGATCTCACCACTTGTTCTGACGTAGTCGAGTCCGCTGGACGGCGGTCATGCGGGCCGGCTCTTGCCGGCGATCATGTCGACGAGGGTGTCGATGAGGTCTTCGGCGGAGACGCCTCCCCACTTCGGGTCGGTGAGCTGGCCGCTGGCCTCCAGGCCGGCGATCCCGTTCGCGCTGCTGATGAGCAGGGCTGCGTATCGCCGGGCGTCCTGCTCGCCGACCAGGTCGGCGACGACGGCCAGGAACTCGGTCTGGCTTCGCTGGGCAGCACGGGCGAGTGCTGTGGGGTCGCCGGGCGGGTTGCTGAACATGAGCTTGTAGAGGTGCGGCTGAAAGCGGCCGATGTCGATGAGTGCAATGAGACCGCCGCGAATTTTCTCGGCGGCTGACAGGCCCGGTGCCGCGCGAAGGGCTTGCATGCGGTCTCCGAGCATGTCCCATGCCCGGGTTCCGACGGCGATCAGCAGGCTCTCCTTGTCGAGGAAGTGCCGGTAGGGCGCTCCGCGAGTCACTCCGGCGCGCGCCCCCACCGCGCGCAACGTCACGGCGTCGAGGCCACCGGAATCGAGCAGCTCAGCGGCCGCGTCGAGCAGGGCGCGGCGCGTGGCGGCGGCTGATTCGGCACGGCTGGTCACGCGGACGATGCTAGCCCACTTGCGATGACTAAGTCACTTGAACCAGTTGACGCTGTCATCTCATTGCCCCACACTCAAGAGATGACAACGTCAACTGAAACTCGGGAACTTGTGGTCGTCACCGGGGCGTCGACCGGCATGGGCGCGGCCACCGCGCGGGAACTGGCTCGGCGCGGGTTCCATGTCCTCGCCGGCGTACGGCGCGACAGTGACCGGGTGCCCCTGCGGGCCAACGGCATCGAGCCGGTAATCCTCGACATCACCGACCCCGACCACGTCGCCGCGCTCGCCGCACGTGTCGAGCGGGGTCCGCGGCCGCTGCGGGCGCTGGTCAACAACGCCGGCATCCCTGGCGCCGGCCCGGTCGAAGTGATGCCGCTCAGCGAATGGCGGCGCATCTTCGAGGTGAACCTCTTCGGCCACGTCGCCGTCACCCAGGCCCTGCTTCCCGCGCTGCTCCGCGACAAGGGACGCGTCGTCAACATCAGTTCCCTCAACGGCAAGATCTCCATGGCCGGCTACGGACCGTACGCCGCCAGCAAATTCGCGATGGAGGCGATGAGCGACGCGCTGCGCAACGAGCTGGCCCCCCACGGCGTGCAGGTGGTAGTGGTCGAACCGGGCGGCGTCAAAACCGAGATGTCCCGCGCCGGCCTCGCCGCCCTCAGCCGCCTCGACGACGGGATGACGCCCGAGCAGCACGCGCGCTACGGCGCCCTGATGCGGGCAATACCCTCCCACGTGGCGGCGTTCACCAAGGCCGGCGTGACCTCCGACGTCGCCGCGAAGAGGATCACCAAAGCGGTGACCGACGGCAGGCCCCACACCCGTTACACCATCGGCGCGGCGGCCGCCTTCCTCATCCGGGCTTCCCGCATCCTTCCCGACCGGATGCTCGACCGGATGACGACCTCCGACCTCCGCAAGCACTACCCGGCCGAGAACCGTGGCCGCACGACCGCGACACATACCGACTGACCGAAACACCCGCCGGAGAAGAACCGAGAGAACGATGTCGACCACCAGTACCGCGGCGGGCTCTGATCAACGGGCGAGTGGAGCTACACCGGCTCGGTCCACGAGCCGATCGACACTTCCACCGGTGAGGGCGCTGGGCCCCACCGCCGAGCACATCACGCCAGTCCCACCGCGCTCGCTCGTCCCCGGTTGCCGGCAGACCGCCACAGGGATTAGCGTCGGTGAGCACATTGCCGGCGGCGGTCCGCGCTGGCTGCGCCGACGTCTCCGGCTCGTCTCAGGCTGGGCTGTTGCCGTCGTACTGCTGGCCCACTCGCTACCCACCGTGCCGGACGGGGCCCGGCTGATACTCACCGAGGCGCGACTGACCGATCAACCCGCAACGCGACCTGACGCACGCCGCCGACAAGCCGGACCACAACCACGAATGGGGCGGCGTGTCGGATCGATGGTCCACCGTTGGCGGCGTACCAGGTGAGCGCCATCCGACGTGCGGATGTGGGACTCGCCTGACGGGGACCGGCCTCTCCGCTTTTGCTTGACGTTGCTTCGCGCGGTTCCTTCGGCGGTCTTCAGCTGAGCTGTTCGGCCAGTCCGACGATGATGCCCTCGGGGCCGCGGAGGTAGCAGAGCCGATAGCTGTCCTCGTACTGCGCCAGCTCGCCGACGAGTTCGGCACCGTGGGTACGCAGGCGGGCAACGACGTCCTCGATGTCGTCGACGGCGAACATGATGCGACGGATCCCCAGCGTGTTCGCCGGTGCATCCTTCGGCTCGGCGCTGATCGCCTTCGGCCTGTGGAACATCGCCAGCTCGACACGACCGTGGCCGTCCGGGGTCCGCAGCATCGCGATGTCCTGTCGGACGTCGTCGACCCCGATGACACGTTCCACCCATCGGCCCTCGACCGGCCCCTTGCCCTCCAGCTCCATGCCAAGTTCGACGAAGAACGAGATAACAGCGTCAAGGTCGTTGACGACGATGAGGACGTTGTCCATCCGCTGGATCGACATGCTGGGTCTCCTTTGGTGTCGTACGGCCACGGTGGCCGCTTCCGCCCCTGAGACGGAGCCGTCAGACCGTTCTCGACATCCTTTGCAACTTTTTCGGAGCCTGATGCAGCGGGCGAACCCGGCACCTATCGCAGCATCGACGGCGCGCAACTCCCGACATCTCAGGTACTGAAGTAGCCGATGAGCGCGCACCTGATCAAGCGTCTTGCGGCGTCCGTCAAGTACCGAGCAGACACACTTCGGACTTCTCCTGGGCTGCTGCGTTCGGCACCGCATGACGCGCCGCAAGCTCGGACTTCGGCGCCGGGACATGACGTTGGGTTGAGTCCAGGCTTTCTGGTGTGGCGGTCGTACCGCGGGTCGTGTCTTCGTCGACCTGGAGGAGCCCACGGCGACCCGGATCCCGGACGGACCGGCGCCGCTCGGCCGAGCGCTGATGTCCGGAACTTCCGGACGCCGTTGATCAGCAGGATCAGGCCGGCGACGGCGACGACCGGACCGGCGACCGCCCAGATGGTCACGCCGCTCATCGCCCTCACCGGTCGGTTGCCGCAGGGAGGGCGGGCCCTCGAAGGCCGCGCCCCGCAGCGCGACGCGGACCGGTTCAGGGGCCGCGGCGTCGAGGACGCGGCAGACCGCCTCGTCGTCGAGACGTTCATCGCGGAGCCGGTGACCGCCCGCCGGTGGGGTTGAGCCGCACCTGGCGCTCCATCTCCGCGCGGTTGGGCCGGGCCGCCGTCAGGTCCTCGGGCCAGCCGCCGACCTCGGTGAGGGCCCACTCCGCCCAGCGCAGCGCGGCCTGCGCGAGCTCCGCGTTGAACCGGCCGGTCAGCACCAGGATCGCCGCGCGATCCGGATAATCACCCAGACCCGCGAGATAGCGCTGGGCGTGCAGCGCGTTGCGAGTGAGCTCCTCCTCGGCCCAGGTGCGTAGGCCGTCGATGGTCGCGAGGAGGTCAGCCTTCGTGCCGTGCTCGGCGTAGAAGACCTTGAGCAGGTGCTCCGACGCGATCACCGTCGGCTCCGTCGGTGCGGCGAGCCACGCGGCCAGCGCGGACCGGCCGAGCTCGGTGACCGCGTAGACCGTCGAAGGCCGGCGCCCGGTCGCTGAGGCGGTCGCGGTGACCAGACCCGCCTCAGCCAGGCGTTTGGGCTCCTCGAAGAGCTTGCTGCGCGACTGCAGCCAGTCGCCCAGGCGGCCGACCTGCCGGGCCAGCTCGTAGGTGGTCAACGGGCCGATGGCGAGCAGTCCGAGCACCGCGTACGACGTCGTTGTCAGTTTTCGGACGACCGCCATCAGGATAGTCCCTTCTGAACTATGTTTAGTCCATGCTGGACTATAGCGGCGATTGGCCGGTGGTAGTAGTCGGGGCCGGTGCAGCCGGGCTGACGGCGGCGGTCGCTTTGGCCCGCCAGGGCGTGCGGGTGCTCGTGGTCGACCGGCGGCCGGCACCGTCGGACCAACCACGCGCGACCGTGGTCAGCATCCGCTCGATGGAGATCCTGCGCGGGTGGGGCCTGGCCGAGGCGACGCTGGACGGCGGCGACCGCGACGTCGAGTGGGTGATGTGGGCGGCGCCGTCGCTGGCGCAGGTCGCCGAGGGCTACGCGATCCCGGTGGGTTACCCGTCGCGTGCCCAGGCGGCCGTCCTGAGCCCGGTGGAACCCGCGTGCGTGCCGCAGGACCACCTCGAACACGTCCTGGAGGAGCACCTACGCTCCCTGCCGTCGGCGACCGTGCTCCGTGGCGTCACAGCGAGTGTGCTCGCACCCGACACCGTCGACCTCGGAGCGGCCGGTGTCGTGCGGGCGCGGTACCTGATCGGCGCCGATGGCGTCCACGGCGGCACCCGCGCGGCCCTCGGCATCGCCGCGGACGGCGCGGCCGGGCTCATGGCGGGCGCCAGCGTGAGCTTCCGCGCGCCGCTGTGGGACCTCGTCGGCGCGCACCGCCACGGCATCTACTGGCCGACCGACGCGGGCGGCATTCTTCTGCCCTGCGGCGGCGGCCGCTGGCGGTACGCGGTCGGCTGGGACCCGGAGGGGGAAACCGCCGCGGACTATCCGCCCGAGCGCATCATGGCCATGCTCGGCCGGGCGGTCGGCGTACCCGGTTTCGCGCCCGAGCCCGACGGCTTCGCGTCCTTCACCTCGTCGGTACGCCTGGCCGAACGCTTCCGCGTCGGCGACGCGTTCCTCATCGGCGACGCCGCCCACGTCGTCACCCCGCGCGGTGGCACCGGCCTGAACACCGCCCTGCACGACGGCTTCGACCTCGGCTGGAAGCTCGCCTGGGTACTGCACGGCTGGGCAGACCCCGACCTGCTGGACACGTACGAGTCCGAGCGCCGGCCGGTCGCGGTGCACAACATGAACCGCTCCGCCGACCCGAACGGCTCCTACCGCGCGGCCGACGAGGAGCTGCACGCCGACCTGGGCGGGCGCATCCGCCACGCGTGGCTTCCCGGGCCGGGCCAACGACGCTCCACAGTAGACCTGCTCGGGCCCGGCCTTACGCTGCTCACCGCGCCAGGGTTCGCCGACGTACTCCCACAGAACAGCACGCCGCCGCTGACCGTGCACGCGCTGGACCAGCTCACCGCCCGCGCGCTCGCAGTGCCGCCGGCGGGGGCCCTGCTGCTGCGGCCGGACGGGCTACCGTACCGTTCGGGCCGCCTGTCCGAACTGGCCGCCAGCGGGGTCAACCGCTCGGGATGAGCAGGCACAGTCGTGACCGTCATCATGCAGGCGTCCGGATCCGCCGCCGAGCGAGCGCGTTGCCAGGAGTGGCTTCGTCTGTGACTTCGGAACCCGTTTGTTGGCGAGCGCGGGTCCCACCGGCCGACAGCCAATTCGTGTGTTCGTGAGTTCGGGGCCCGTTCGCCATGTCAGTAGGGGAACGTCGTGGCCTTCGATGTCTCACCCGCGCCACTTGGGCGACCCGGACGGGGTGAGCAGCCACCACAGCCGGTCACTGCCCAGCCCGCATGAAGTCTGCACCGCGGACGCAAGCCAGTACGGGTCGGCGTCCCTGATCGCGATGCACTTGCCGCTCCACACGTTGCGCAGCTGGTAGCTGCTGCGCAGGTACTCGGCGGCGCGCGAGTCGCCGGGGACGTGCGGGTGCACGACGTACCACTGCTGGTGCGGCCCGCCGTTGCAGTCGTGCTCGGATAGGGCCACGCCGTCCACAAGGCTGAACGCCGGCACCTCCAGGCACTGATCGAAGTATTCCGGATACGGATAGAAGGCGTGGGTCTGCAGCTCCATCGGCGCGCCGGGCGCGTCTGAGACCGCAACGGCCATGTACTCCGAGGCCCGAGTGAGGTAAACGCCGTAGTCGCTGCACGGCTTCTGCACCACGAGGTCGTCCGGCGTGCCGTCCGCGGCGAACGGCGCCAGGCACAGCCCACTGTTCATGTTCTGTATCTGGATCCTCATGTACGTCAGGGCGTGGGCCGTGGAGGCGGGCATGACCGCGCCGGCAGCGCCCGCGGCGACGATGGTTACGGCGATGAAGGCAGGTCGCAGCTTCATGGCGGTCCTCCTGCATGAAGTATTCGATAGTGTTAGCCTCTATCTAATATGTGCGCGGAACGGCATCGCCGTCAACGGCGGGATCAGTCGGCACGCTGACAGCCGTCGCCCCAGTGGCTCGGCGATGAGTTTGAACTGGCGGGATTGGGCCTGGACCCACCCCGAACCTGCTCCATCCATCCATCCGACCGGCTCGACGCTCGACGGCAGCTCAACATCCGCCCGCCGTTCTTATCGCGAGCGCGTTGAACCGCCCCGGATTTGATACCGGCCCGACCTCTTGTGGAGGATCGAGTCATGTCACGCCCTTCCCCGTACCCTGCTGAGTTGCGACAGCGGGCAGT
>NZ_JNYJ01000077.1 GCF_000716715.1 Dactylosporangium aurantiacum
CTCGGCAGATAACTCAACAGCATGAGAAGTGCACGCTCCGGAAATCGTTCGGTCTGGGCACTGGCGTTCACTTCACCCTGCCAGCCCGTTCACCGCGGGCGGAATCCAGTACGCGGTGACCCTTGCCCTGGTCGAGGCGGTCCTGATCACCGTGGACATGCTGCGCTGAAGCATGGCAACGCTCATGGCGCCCATGCCGTGAGGTCACACCGGCCCCAGCACCGTAACGAGGAACTCGGCGTCGACGGTACACGGCAGACGATCCGGCTGGCGCCACGCACGTGTCCTCGCGATGGCCCAGCACCTGCCGCCTCGTGCCGGACGCGAGGAACGTCATCATGGTGGGCGGTCCGGTTCGAGCCGCGCTCGTCGCCGATCGTGCTCGCGACGACATTGACGGACGGCTCAGGGGCGTTCAGCATGGCCGGTCGTGTCCGAGCCGGAGCCACTTCAGCGGGACGCATACGCTCGTCGCGGCGGCGTCGACGTTCACGCTGTGGCGCGGTACCTGACGACGACGGCGGCGGTCACGGTCGTCCCGGCGTCCGACGTGAGAGCGTTCGGCGACGCGGGTGCCGCTGTCCTGGCGGTCACGGGCGGCCTGGTCGGCTGCATCGCACCCCGCGCACCACGCCCCACCGCCGGTGCCGGTGTGTCGCGCCTCATCGAAGTGCGCCATCATCCCGAACCTGGCTGGAAACGGTGCTGAGGGCACCCCATAGCGGAATGCCCTCAGCGTCTGTGGCGAATTTTCAATGTCCAGCCTCGGCGTGGAACCGCTCGACGAGATCCGAACGGATCCGGCCGCGGTCGGACACCTCGATGCCCTTGGAAAGGGCCCATTCACGGATGGCCCGGTTCTGCTCCCGCTCCGCGCGGGCGGACAGGACCGGCCGGACCCGGCCGCCCTGACGAACCGGCGCGGCGGCGGATGCCGGGGTGAGACGACCGACCTTGGTCGCGGCGTCGAGGAACGGTGCGAGGGCGTCGCGCAGCTCAGCGGCGTGCTTGGCGGACAGGTCGATCGTGTACTGCACGCCGTCAAGGCCGAAGCTGACACTCTCGTCGGCGATCTCGCCGTCGAGGTCGTCGATCAGCTCATGGATCACGCGTCTGGCCATGGCGATGCTGCCTTCCAGTACATGGAGTTACTTCCGAACTCGCCAGTAGCCCTGAATTCGCGTTGAAAACGGCCAGACGGTAGTGGCGGGCACGGAACGGTCGATGGAGCGTACCCGAACAACACAGCGCGTGATCAGGCTTGGCAGCACGACCCGACGGACCCTGGATCTGCCCGCCGGGTGTGGACTTGCCCAGTCCCCGCCGCCTGATCAACGTCTGCAGGATGCGAGCCACCCAAAGACGGCCACCCCCGATGCGATTTGCCCGCGAACTGCCCGCCACTCTGGCTCTCACGCCAGCCATGGCAGCTCACTGAAACGCCTCGTCGAACCAGTCCGTCACAGCAGTGGACGTCGGCGCAAGGTCAGCCAGCAGTCGGACCCGTAGCAGCGGATCCTGGGTGATAACCGTTCCGACGTTCGTGGTCGAGCCGGCGTCAGGGTCCGCCTGCGAACCCGTTGACACGAGTCCTGATGCGAGATCGTCGCGAATCCGGGGGCCCTGATTTAGAGTTTCAGCAGCCCTACCCCTCCCTGGTGTCCGCCCCGGCGGGGTAGGGCCCCGCATGCCACCGCGGCCCAGGACCGGCTCAACCCGCAGCGAGAATTGGACCGACAGCCCCTCGACGAACCGCTCCCTCGCCCCGGTCAGCAAGGACCTGCACACCCGAGGTGGAACTGCCGCGCAGCGAGCTGACCGCCGAGCACCCACATCGCCATGAAGCACCACCCGCAATGTCAAGGAGTTCAAGAGCCGCGCACCGATCCACGCACACGACCGAGCCACACCGACGCGCGTCTCGCGAGCCCCTGAACTTCTGAAACCAATGCGTCGCCCTGACGGAATCTGGCTTGCGAACGACGGGTCTGTCAACATTCGTTTTACAGTCCCGGTCCAGGACACTGACCTGAAGTCACGTCTTCGGGATGATCACACCGAACCTCCAAAGTGGACTGGCTTACTCATAGCGTGCGACTTCGTGTCGCACCGGACGGCAGCAGATCAGGCGCGACGTACCGGACGAGCGGCATACCCGTACGAGGGCACGGGTTGACCTCGCTATGAGGATTGCCGCGGATGACCGCGCCTGACAACGCCGCTGCTGATCACGGCCATCCGGTTGATCCGGAGCGGGTGCGTGCCGCCCGCCCCAGGCTGATCAGCGACCAGGACGCGCAGCGTCTGGCGTCGCTGCTGGGACTACTCGCCGATCCGATCCGGGCTCGGATCGTCTACGCGCTGGACACGGTGCAGGAGCTGTGCGTCGGTGACATCCCCCTGGTGCTGCAGGCGAGTGAGGACGCGACCGGGTACGGCTTGCGCATCCTGCGCACGGCCGGTCTGGTCGCCACCAGACGCCAGGGGCGGATCGTCTATTGCCGGCTGGCCGATCGACTTCCCGGAGCCGCTGCGCGAGCACTGCCTACGCAGGCTGGTGGAGCTCAGCCGCCGCGGCACAGACACCGATTGAGCCGACGATCGATCCCGGCTCAGCGAAGCAGGACGCCACTGACGACGTCGTACACGACTCCGGCGGCAACCCCGAACGCCAGAGTCGCGGCGGCAGCCAGCACGGCGATGGTGGCGGCGGGCCGGTCGCGTTCTCTCTCGCTGGGGAAGGCGCCGGGCCGGCCGGTGAAGGTCGGTCGGAGCCAGCGCAGATAGTAGAAGAGGCTGGCGATGGTGTTGGCGGCCGCGATGACGACCAGCCAGGCGTGGCCACCATCCCAGGTAGCGGTGAAGACGGTGAGTTTGCCGGCGAACACGGCGGTGGGTGGGGTGCCGACGAGGCCGAGCAGGCAGATCACCAGGGCGGCGGCGAGCCAGGGGTGGCGGCGGGCGACCGCCCGGTAGTCATCGAGGGCCCCCCGGTCGGGCAGGGCGGCGACGACGGCGAACGCGCCGGTGTTGGTGACCGCGTATCCGGCGAGGTAGAGCAGCAGGGCTGGCAGAGCGCGTCCGCTGGTGGTGGCGACGGCGACGGCCATGAGCAGGTAGCCGACCTGGCTGATGGTGGAGTAGGCGAGCAGCCGCCGTACGCTGGTCTGCCCGAATGCGGCCAGGTTGCCCAGGGTCATGGTAACCGCGGCGACGACCGCGGTGAAGGTCGGCCAGCCGGTGTCGGTGGGGATCGCGACGAGCAGCCGGAACGCTGCAATCAGGGCGCCGATTTTGGGGATGGTGGTCAGCACGGTGGCGGCACCGATGGTGGATCCGTGCACGGCGTCGGGCACCCAGAAGTGCACGGGGACGGCGCCGGCCTTGAACAGCAGCCCGGCGAGCACGGCCACGGTGCCCGCGGCGACCAGGCCGGGGGCGGCGTTGGGCAGCGTGCCGGTGAGCTGGTCGTAGCGGGTCGTGCCGCCGGCGGCGTAGAGCAGGGCGACGCCGGTCAGCAGGACCACGCCGACGAGCGCACCGAGCAGGTACAGCTTCAGCGCCGCTTCGGCTCCTGGTGCGTCGCGGCCCCATCCCGCGAGCCCGTAGAGGGGAATCGTGGCCAGCAGGTAGGCGACGGCGAGCACGAGCAGGTCCGAGGCCCCGGCCAGCAGCACGGCGCCGAGCGCGGCGAGCAGCACCAGGACGTAGAACTCGGTCTGCCGCCGGTCGCCGCGGATCCGACCAGTGGACAGGGCGATGATCAGCAAGGCGGCCGCGGGGATGACCACGCGGGCGGTCGTGGTGGCGGTGTCGATGGCGTATGAGTGGTGGTAGACGGTCTGGTCGGCCCGGCCTGCCACGGCGGCTATCATCGAGCCGGCGAGCGCGACGGCGGCGATCAGCGCGGCGATGCCCTGGCGGGTGCGGGAAAGGGAGGAGCCGCACAGCAGCGTGGCGACCGCGCCCACCAGCAGCAAGACCTCGGGTAGCAGAACGAGGGGTTTCTCGTTCACCGGGCCACCAGGTCGGCGACGGAGCGGGCGGCGGGCTCGATCAGGTCCAGCAGCGGCCGGGGGAAGACCCCCACGGCGAGCGAAAGGGCCAGGAGCGGGGCGATCGCGGCGGCCTCGGTGCCGCGTACGTCGGCCACCGCACTCAAGGCGTGCCGGCTGGGGCCGAGGAAAAGCCGGTGCAGCGCCCACAGGAACAGCGCGGCGGTGAGCAGGATGCCCAGCAGCGCGAGCCCGGCGCCGAACGGCGCCGAGCCGAAGCTGCCGGTGAAGATCTGGAATTCGGCGATGAAGCCGCTGAACGCGGGCAGGCCGAGGGAGGCGAACGCGGCCACCGCGGTCAGCGCGGCGAAACGAGGAGTGTCGGCGGCCAGGCCCCCGTAGGCACCCATCTCGTACGTGCCGCCGCGGTCGAACAGCACCCCGGCGAGCAGGAACAGCGCCCCGGTGATCAGCCCGTGGGAGACCATCTGGGTGACGGCGCCGGTGACCGCCACGGTGCGCGCCTGGGTGTCGGTGCCGGCGACCAGCCCGGCGGCGCCGACGGCAAGCAGGATGTAGCCCATGTGGTTGACCGACGTGTAGGCGATCATGCGTTTGAAGTTGGTCTGGGCGAGCGCGACCAGCGCCCCGTAGAGGGCGCTGGTCACGCCGACGACGACGGCGATCAGGGCGTAGCGGCGCCAGGCGTCGGGCAGCATCGGCATCGCGATGCGCACGAAGCCGTAGGTGCCCATCTTCAAAAGCACCCCGGCAAGCACGGCGGAACCGGCGGCGGGGGCGTCGGTGTGCGCGGGCGGCAGCCAGGTGTGGAACGGGAAGGTCGGGGTCTTCACGGCCAGGCCGATGCCGAGGGCGAGCAGCACCAGCCCGCCGGTGCCGCCGTGTCCGGCGAGCGGGTTCTGCGCGGTCAGTGTCACCATGTCGAAGGTGTGCGGCCGGGCGGCGACGAACAGGCCGATGAAGCCGACCAGCAGGGCCAGGGAGCCGACGAAGGTGTAGAGGAAGAACTTCAACGCCGACCGGGCTGCCTGCGCACCGTGGCCCCAGCCGGCGATGACGGCGTACATGCCGACGATGGACAGGTCGAAGAAGACGAAGAAGACGATCAAGTCCAGGGCCGCGAACAGGCCCAGGCAGGTGGTTTCCAGGGCCAGGAACAGCGCGGCGAAGCCGCGGATCCGGTCGGCGTGGCGCAGGGAGTAGACCGCGCAGGCGCAGAAGATCACCGCGGTGAGGGTGAGCAGCGGCAGGGACAGACCGTCGACGCCGAGGTGATAGGCGGAGCCGGCGCCGGGGATCCACGGCCGGTTCACCTCGTAGCCGATGCCACCGTCGTACCCGGCCCAGAGCGCGACGATCCCGGCGAGCTCGGCGGCGCTGACCGCCACCCAGATCCAGCGCACCGCCGCCGCCGGCATGCTCCGCCACAGCAGCACGACCAGCGCGGCGGCGGCGGGTGCGAACACCAGCAACGACAGCATGTCTTAGCTCACCAGCAGGATCAGCAGCACGACGGCGGCGGTCAGGGTCACGACGGCTTGGGCGTAGTACTGGTGGACCTGCCCGGTCTGCGGGCGGCGGGCCAGCGCCCCCACCCGCCGAGTGCCCGCCGCCAGAGCGGTCACGGCACCATCCACGCCGATGTCGTCGGCCCGGGCGGTGGCGCGCGCCAGGCGTACGGTGCCCGGCGCGGTCGCCTCGACGGCCCGGTCCAGGACGTGGTCGTCGAGCCACGCCAGGCCGCGGGCAAGTACGAGGACCGGGCGTACCACGAGACGGTCCGCAGCGGTGCTCAGGCCGAGCCAGGCGCGGGCCCAGGCCGGAGCGGGCAGGCGTGGCGCAAGCCAGACCGCGGTGCCCGCCGCCACTACGGCGAGCGCACCGGAAAGCACCATCTCGGGCCCGGTGGCGCTCGGCTCTCCGGTCGCGCCGAGCAGGCGCCGGAAGGCGTCGCCGGCCGGGGGCAGGGACAGGATCTCCAGAACGGCGGCGCTGGCGGCGAGCACCACCAGCGGCGCCTGCTGCCAGGCGTTGACCCGGTGACGGCCGGGCTCAGCGGTGTCGTATCCGGCCTCCGGGTCGGCCGGCAAGGGGCGCAGCACGAGGCCGAAGGCCTTCCCGGCGTACGCGGCGGACAGCACTGCCGCGGCCAGGCAGACCAGGTACAGCGGTAGCGAGGAGGCGTGGGCGGCGGCGAATACCTCGTCCTTGGTCGCCCACAGCGCCAGCGGCGGCGCCCCGGCCAAAGCGATCGCGCCGACCGCGAAGGTAGCGCCGACCAGCCTGTAGCGGCGGCCCGCTCCGCGCAACGCGGTCAGCTCGCGGGTCCCCAGGGCGGACAGCCATGCGCCCGCGGCGAGGAACAGCAGTGCTTTGGTGGCCGCGTGCCCGATCAGGTGGGCGGTCCCGCCGGCCACGCCGCCAGTGCCGGCGGCGACGAAGACGAAGCCGAGTTGCGCGCAGGTGGAGGCGGCCAGCAGTTGCTTGAGGTCGGACTGGCCGAGCGCGACCGCGCCCAGCAGCAGCGCGGTGGCGGCGCCGATCCAGGCAGCGGTGGCCGCGGCCCAGTCGGTGGCGGCCAGCAGCGGTTGGAGCCGCAGCAACAGGTAGCCGCCCATGGCGACCATCGCCGCGGAGTGCAGCAGCGCACTGACCGGGCTGGGGCCCAGCATCGCCTTGGACAGCCAGAACGACAGCGGCAGCTGCGCGGCCTTGCCGACGGCGGCGGCGAGCACCCCGGCGGCGACCACGTGCCGCCACGGGCCGGGCAGCCCCGCGAGCTCATCGAGGCCGAGACTCGTGCCGCTGGCCAGGGCGGCACCCGCGGCCAAATAGAGTCCCAGGTCGCCGAGCCGGGTGGTCACGAACGCCGTCGTGCCCGCCCGCACCCGGACGTCGTCGCGCCAGTCGAAGGCGATCAGCGCGTACGAGGTGGCGCCCATGACCTCCCAGCCCAGCAGCAGCGCCGGCAGACTGGCCGCGGTCACGGTCGTCAACACGGCGGCGATGAAGATCAGCATCAAGCCGAAGAAGCGGGCCCGGCCGCCGGTGATGTCTCCGACGGAGAAGACCAGCACCAGCAGGGCCACCGCGGCCACCGTGACCGCGACCGCCGCGGCGAGCCCGTCGGCGGCCAGCGCGAACGGGGCGCCTGCGACGAACGCCACCCGTACCGCCGGTCGGCCCACCGCAACCGCGATCGCCAGCGCGAGCACCGCGACGGTGGTAAACACCGCGACCGCCGGCGCGGGACGGCCCCACCGGCGGTCGCCGCACGCCAGCCCCGCGCCGACCGCGGCAGGCAGGCCGATCAGCGTCCACAACGCCGCGCTCATCCGCGTAGCTCCCCGGCCATGTCGGTCATGTCGGCGTCCTTGGCACGGAAAAACAGGGTGGTCACGGCGAACCCCATCGCCATCTCCACCGTCATCGCAGCGAGTACCACGAGGACGAACGCCTGCCCGTCCGGGGCGTCGGGGGCCAGGAAGTACCAGAATGCCGCCCCGGCCACCACCAGGCCGTTGATCATCAGTTCGAGGCCCATCATCACCATGACCACGGCCTGCTGGCTGAGCGCGCCGAACAGGCCGACGGCGAACAGCGCGGCGGCCAGCAGCAGGAACATCTGCAGGTTCATGAGCCGCTCCCCGCCTCGTCGACAAGCGTGGGTGGCTCGTCATGGTCGTAGCGGCCGCGTCCGGTGGCCAGCACCAGCGCGCATACCATGGTGGCGAACAGCACCGCCGACACGGTCATCATCACCAGCATCTTCGAACCCATGATCGCCTCACCCAGGGCGTGGGTAACGTCCGCCGGGGGCTGGCCACGTCGCTGCGGCCACGGGGTCAGCAGCACCCCGGCCGCCAGCAGCAGGAAGACACCGATCGAGATGCCCAGCGCGCCGCGCTTGTTGTGCAGCATCGACATCGGCATCAACCCGGCCGGGTTCATCATGTACATGATCATGAAGACGGCCATGATGCCCATCTCCATCAGCATCATCAGGATCGTGATGACCCCGAGGTATTCGGCGTCGATGAGCAGGATGGTCGTCCCGACCGCGACGAACGACACCGCCAACGCCACGGTGGCCCGGGCCATCGAGTTCACCGTGAACACTGCGATCCCGGCGGCCACCGCCACCACAGCCAGGACGATGAAGACCGCTACCCGCATGTCACACCCCTCTCAGGGCGAGCACCGAGACCACCAGCAGTTGAAGCAGGGTCACCGGTAGCACCACGAGCCAGGCCAGGCGCATGACCCGGTCCGCGCGCAGTGTCGGGCCACGGCGGCGCACCGCGACCAGTGCTGCCAGCACGACCGCCGTCTTGATCAGGCTCCACAGCCAGCCCGGCAGCAGCGGACCGGCGCCCCCGCCGAGAAACAGCGCCGTCGCCATCCCGGCGCCCACGGCCAGCAACGCGTACCGGCCAGTCAGCAGCACCAGCCGATCCACCCCGGACGGCTCGGCCAACACCCCGCCTGCAAGATCCCGGCCGACCGGGTACGCCAGCGGCCCCCACAGACTGAAGCCCGCCACGCCGAGCAGGAAGACCACGAACGCGGCCGGCATCTGCACCACGAACCACAGGCCATGCTGGGCCGTCACGATCTCGCTGACCTGCAGGCTGCCCGCCGCCACCGCGGGCGCGGTCAACGCAAACATCAACGGCAACTCGTAGCCCAGCGCCTGCGCCAGGAACCGGTAGCCACCGACCAGCCCGTACACGCTGTTCGCGCCCCAGCCTGCGCACCACACGGTCAACCAGAGCGCCACGTCCAGGGCGTTGAACCAAACCACGCCCACCTGCGGGTCGGCCACCGCGGCATCGCCGATCGGCACCACCACCGCCATCAACAGCGCGATCACGAGCGGGCCGGCCGTGCCGGCGCGCCACAGCAGCGCATCCGGAGCGACCGTGGTCCGGCGCCGCTGCCGCAACAACCGCGCCGTTTCCCACACCGGCCGCCCCAGCCGCCAGCCGAACGACTGGCCGCGGCCCGCCGGATCCAGGACGCCGTCCAGCGCCGCAGCCGCCACGGCGAACAGCAGCACCAGCCCGGCCGCCGGCAGCACCCACCAGGCCGGCGCCCCGCTCACGGTCCAGCCCCCGCGGGCTCAGGCATCTGCACCAGTTCGTCAGGGTCCGGGTCGAAGCTGGCCAGCACCAGCCGCGCCGCCGCCACATCGAGCCCGGCCATCAACTCCTCCGCCGCGGTGAGCAGCGCCGCCGACGCGGGACGGTCACCACGGGAATCGCCCCGCGGACCGGATTCGTGGACTGCCTCACCGGCCAGCAGACGGTCAGCGTCGGACAGCCACCGCCGCCACCGGGCGCTCACATCCCCGCCGTCGCCAACCGCCCGGCAGGCCGGGCCGTCCACATCCAGCCGTTCGGCCGCATCGGCGGTCAGCACACCAAGCCCGTCGGTCGCCCAGCGCAGACCGACCGATCGGCGCAGCCTCCGGTCGACCCGCGCCAACTCACCGCGAAGGCGATCGGCAGGTGCACAGGTCAGGACAGCGTCGCGCAGCTGCCGCACCCTGCACGCCATCGCCGGCCAGCCGGCGGTCGCGAGCAACCGGCCCAGCGAGTCCAGATGCGAAGCGGCCACCCGTCGGCCGTCCGCATCCGCATCCGACCAGTACAGCGTGGAAGCTTCGGCCGCGGCGGGCAGCACACGAGCGTCCACCCGCTGCACCAGGTCGCCCTGCATCAGCAGGTCGACGACGAGGCCTGCCGGCCAGTCGGGCAACACCGGACCCCACGGCACGCGAAGGACGTCCAGCTTCAGGCCGTCGCGATCCGCTTCGCGGTCGGCCATCATCAGCCCGCCCGGCATCTGCATAGCGTCGCCGTGTTCTCCGTGTTCTCCGTGTTCTCCGCTCGCACCGGCATCGTCGTGCTCCTCGGAGCCGTCCTCGACGCTCTGCTGGTCATGGCCGTCATGCTGCTCGCTGCCCGCATCTGCCCACTCATCGACACGATCCTTGTGCCCGATGTCCGCCGACAAGTCACTCATGGCTCGCCGCAAAGCGTCAGCAGCCTCCTGCGGTTCCGCAACCTGGAGGCGGGCAAGCGGCCCGGGCATCTGCCGCCACACCTCGTCAATCGCGCCTGCCAGTTCAGAACCCGGAGAACCCACCACCAGCAGCACGTCGGCGTCCGCCGGGCTTTCCGCGACGACACCGCCGATGCGGGTTAACTGAGCCTCCGCAGCCAACCGCGTCCGCGTAGCGCCCGGCGCTACGGCGAACAGCACATGCGGGCGCTTGCCCGCCCACCGCGCCAGCCCGGTCAGGACCACCGCAGCACACCTTCGCGCCACGCGTACACCACACCGGCCATCAACACGGCCAAGAAGGCGAACATCTCCACGACCGCCTTGACCCCGACCTGCGCCACCACCAGCGCCCACGGATACATGAACAGCATCTCGATGTCGAACGCCAAGAACAGCATCGTCAGCACGTACCAGCGCACATGGAACCGTGACACCGCATGCTGCTCCGGCCGCACACCCGACAGGAACGGCCCCGCCCGCAACGGATCGGCCGCCACCGCCGCCAACCGATGCACTGCATACAGCCCGACCACCACCGCGACCGCGACACCCGCCATCGCGGCGACATTCACCAGCGCCTGCATGATCGCACCATCCACGCACAACTCGGCCGGCCAAGCCGGGCCGACGTCCACGTTCTCACCCGCGTACCCGTACGGAATTGCGGCAAACAGGTGAGGAGAAGCAGCCCGACAATGACTTCGGCCGCTACAGCACGGCCGACAACGGCAACCGTTACGAGACTGGCGAGGGAGGCCCGGCGTTACAGTCCCTCGCCGAGCACGCGGCGGCAGTGCGAGCGTCGCCATGGTCGCCGGCGGGGAGCCCGGTCCGACATGCCGGTACGGGTCCTCGCCGACATCCGCGACCTGGACATCGTTTGGGAAGGTCAGATGCGACACGGTCCGCTTCGCCAATGCGTTGCGAACCGCCAGGTCGACCACGCCGGGCATCTGCTGCGGGTTGGTGACCATGACGTTGTAGGCGGCCACATCGGCGTACAGGCGCTCCAGATGCACCTCTTGCTGATAGTGCGTTCCCAGGACCGAGGTCTCCTGCATGCCCGTGAGCGCGAGGATCGGAACATGATCGAGCTTAGCGTCATAGAGCCCATTGAGCAGATGGATCGCTCCTGGCCCGGACGTCGCCGCGCACACCCCGAGCCGGCCGGTCGCCTTGGCGTAGCCGGTCGCCATGAACGCGGCCGCCTCCTCGTGCTGCACGAGGATGAACCGCAGCTGCTCACGTTGCCGCCGGAAGCCATCCATGAGCCCGTTGATCCCATCACCCGGCAGCCCGAACACGGTGTGCACGCCCCACGCGACGAGCCGCCTCGCCAGGCTTTCACCCACAATCTCAGTCATCTGCCACTCCCTCAGCCAGCAAGGTGGACAGACCGTCGCAACGGCCATCGCGCGGCGCGCGCCGCCTCAAGTTCGTCTGCTACCCACCGCCCTGGGCGATAACCGAATCCACCTCCAAGACCTAGGCTAAAATTTGTACAGTGCAGCATCTGCGTGGAGGCAGGTGCGTACCGGCGGCCTGACGCTGGCGTGGATGCCCCGGCCGAGACGATCGTCGACACCCACCAACCGCCGCAGCTGACGCACGGCCGGCCCGCCACCCGGCCGGCGTCACCATCTGGGCCGCGATCCGGCCCTACAGTGTTGCCATGCACAACGAACGTCGCGTCGATCCCGTCGCCGCTCCAGAAGCCGTCGAGGCCCTGCTGGCCGCCAGCCGCGCACTCGTCGGCATCGCCGCCCGCTCGCTGGCCGAGACCGATCCGGACGTCACGCTGCCGCAGTACCGTGCGCTGGTCGTCCTCGCCGCGCGCGGACCGCAGCGGGTCGCCGAAGTCGCAGCCGAGTTGCAGGTCGCCACCTCGACTGCCACTCGTATGTGTGATCGCCTGGTCCGTAAGAACCTGATCCGCCGGTCCCGTCCGTCCTCGGACCGCCGCGTGGTGCGGCTCACGCTCACCGCGGCCGGGCGCCGGCTTGTGCACCAAGTCACCGAGCAACGGCGCGTGCAACTCGCCGCCATCGTCGCCGAGACGACCGGCATCTGGCATCCCGCGGTGGCTCCGGCCCTGCGCGCGTTCGCCGCCGCCGCGGGCGAGATCCCTGAGCATGAGTGGTGGCTCGGATTCCCGTCCGCCGACGACGACGAGCCGCGAAGCGCCTGACCGCACTCAGCGCACGGACGTCCGCGTCACGCCGACGATGACGTCCGGGCAGCAGTGCAGCCGCGGTCCTCGCCGGCGGCCGCCGAGCGGCGGGCCGCGGACCTCCGCAGCTGCTCCGGAGCATCTGCGGAACCGGCCCGCCCGGCGACAGGCCACGGCAGCGAGTGGCAACCGCGCTGCGGGCAGAAGCCAGACGTTCCCTGTGTCCGCGGCCCGCGGCCGGGATGCTGCCGACTCAAGCGCCGGCCGAGGCCGGCTGGCTGGGTGGCGTGCCGGCGTAGGGCGGCGGTTGCCCCCTGCGAGCGACGTTGCGCGCCCAAGCGCAGGGCGTTGCCTCGTCATCGAACCTTCATACGATCGCCTGTATGGCTCCATACGGGCGTCGCAGGGTTCATTTGCGAGGCCGTCGCACGGTGAGCGGCACAGCACGACGCTCGCCTGCGCTACGGGACCGGCAATGCTGAAAGGAGCAGCACTCGTGTTCAGAAACCCGTATGACGTGTGGCAATGGCGGACGGGCATTGCGACCGCTGTCACGACCGGTACGCAGAACCTCGCCGGGTTCGAGGTCCGCGCGACCGACGGCAGCGTCGGCACGGTCGCCGAGGACGGTGACCAGCTCGGCACCACATGTCTGGTGGTGGACAACGGATCGTGGATGCCCAGCCGAAGGATGATGCTGCCGGCCGGCACCGTCGAAGACGTGGATTGCGCGGCGGGCATCATCAGGCTGGACCGGACCGGATCACAGCTGCGTGACTCGCCCGCCTACGACCCGGAAAGCTTCGGGCGCCCCCATTACTACGACGTGGTGGCCCACTACTTCGCCGACACCTACCAGGACGCATAGCGCGGGCACCGGCCGGGCCCGGCCGGACCCGGCCGGTGCCCGAACAGGCGAGCGAGCCTGCTCAGATGGCCGACAGGTCCTCATCGGAGTCGCCGTCACCACTCAGCAGCACGACCGCGGCGACGGCCTTGATCGTGACCAGGAGAGCGACGAACCAGCCCAGCCACACCCACACCCCGAGAGTCAGCACGACCGTGACCACCGCCGCGGCCGTCACCGCAGTCCGGCCGTGGTATTCGCGCGGTGCGACCGGCCGCAGACCGGCGAGCCCGGCAACGAAATCGGCGTCCTGCTCACGCGTCCGCCTCGCCAGCTCGGCCAGGCACTCCTCATCCCAAGACGGCAGCTTGTCCCTCATGAAGTCCGCACTCGAACATGGCACCGCGACCACTCCGTCGGATATATCAATGGCATACTGCGATAGTTGCATGTATGCACACGCGACGCAGTGCGAGTCACCCGGGCGGCGGACTACGGCGCGGGCCGCGAGACAGAACTCGGTCGATAACGCTGGACGGTATCCGCAAATACGACCGATCGCAGGTCCTCGCGCATGACCTCTTGCCCCCCCGAAGCCGTAGCGCGCCGCGTCGGCTCGGGACAACGTCACCGCCCGTCCCAGCACGGTGGCCAGCTCCCCGGCCTCGACGGCGACCGGCACGGTCGACCGAGGGCGTTGATCAGCCCGTACATCGAGACGGCCAAGGCGCCTGCCACGCCGGCCCGTGGAGCCGACCGTCTGCAGCGGTCCGGACCGTGGGGCTTTCTCCCCGCCATGTTGCTGCAGCGCAGTCGCTGACGCCGGCCGTCCCGGTTGGGCGGACCGTTTTCCCCGCACTGTGACGCATCCCGCCGTACCGCAGGGCTGGCGGCGGCCTGGATACCGGGCGGTGCGGTGCCCGGGCGTGTCCGGGTGCCGCTTGCGAAGCACAGCCGGACTGTCGGGCGTGACCGGGGCGTCCTGGCCCAATGTGCGCCATGTAGCCGACACAGTGAGTCTGCTCCGTTCGATGCACCCCTGGTCCACGGTTGCGGTCGCGGGTAACCGCGGCGCGACCGCGGCTGCGTCCGGGCCGTCGCACCGACGCGGCCGAAGGTCTGCGGCCCGGCACCGGGTCGCTCGCCGCCCGACCGCCAGCATCGCCGGTTCCGTGCGGCTGCCCGCCCCGCTCCGGTGTGTTGTCGTCGGTAACGCCGCTCTCATGGCCACCTGCGGTGGTAACCGTCGGCTCACACAACATGCCGGCACGCAGCTGCTGCAGCGCCGCCCGTAACAGCCGCGACACCTGCATCTGCGAGACGCCGATCTGCTCAGCAAGCTCCCGCTGGGTCAGGTCGGCGAAGTAGTACAACGTGACGATGCGCAACTGCTGCTCCGGCAGCCGGCCCAGCTCGGCGTGCAGCGCCGCCCGTTCGTCCGCGCCCGCGAGCAGGTCGACGCCGTCGGTGACCGTGTCGCCGACGGTGCAATCAGCGCCCCAGACGGTCGTAGGGCCGTCCAGCGACAGCATGTGCTGTTCATGGGTCACGCGGCGGACAGCTGTGATATCGGCCTCGGAGCACTGCAGGGCGACCGCGAGTTCCGGATCCCGCGGATCGCGACGAAGTCGTTGGGTGAGTTCCTCCGTCACCGCCGACATCCGCAGCAGCAACTCTCCGGCGGCTCTCGGCGTGCGAAGTGTCCACCGGTTGTCCCGCAGATACCGTTTGAGGGTCCCGGCAACAGTCGATGTCGCGAAGGACGAGAACGGTGTGCCACGTCGCGGATCGAAGCGGTCGACCGCCTCGATCAGGGCGAGGGCTGCCACCTGACGGATGTCCTGTGCACGAGGATCGGACCGGTACCGCGCCGCGATGGAGTACGCCAACCGCAGATGCCGCTCGACCAACCGGTTGCGTATCATGCCGACCGATCTCGCATCGGCGGCAGCCAGCTCACCGAAGGTCGCCCGACACTCCGGATCGCCGCAGGCGCAGACCGCCGATCGCACCTGCGGGCTGTCACGGCGGTCAAGCCGGTCGGTGTTCATTGCGCCGGTTCCTTTCGTCGGCGATCGAGCGAACTCCGAATGCTCGCCTTACTGCACGGCCTCGGGCGCCGGCGAGAAGCCGTCGAGCTTTTCGAGCAGCTGCTCGACCTGCGCAAAGACGTCGGCCTCCTCGCGGAGGACTACGACCCCCTCTACCGTCGTCAGCTCGGCAACACCCCGCAGGCGTTCAGCCTCGTCGGCCTGGTGAACTCTGCCCGGCGCCTCAACGGCACGGACACCCGCACGATGTCGACGACTCACGACCGTTGACGGCGGGCGAGGCGGCCGGCCGCCGGGATGCACCGCTCGCCGTGGCCGTCGAGGCACCGCCGACCGGCTGAAGCAACCCGCGACCGCGGCGAGGACGGCGACCGCCGGGAAGGGCCACGGCACCGGCGCGCCGCAACCCGCTCACGGCCGGCCGGCGTTCATCGCATGGCCGGGCACCGTCGTCGGGGCCCGGCGCGTGACGGCGGCGCTCCGGCGTGCCGGGACTGCCTCGTGCCGGATCAGGCACGAGGCATCGGCTTCCTGGTGATCGCGGCGAGGATGTCCCGGTGGGTCACCCAGCCGACGAGCGCGTCGTCCCGCTCGACCGGCACGCCGGGCCCGCCGGAGCGGACCACGGCGTCGAGGGCTTCGTCGAGTGGCTGACCGGCCCGCAGTACAGGCACGCTGGAAGCCAGATCGCCGGCCGTCACCCCGTCGGACCCGTCCCGCACCGCCCGTTCGACCTCGACTGCGGGTACGACGCCGCGCAACCTGCCACGCTCGTCCACCACCGGCATCGCGTCGTACCGCCCTTCGGCGAACCGGACGACGACCTCCGCCAGTGTCGCACCGGCGGGGAGCGCCGCTGGGACGGCACCCGCGATCGCGCCGACGGTCGGCGACCGTCCGGGCTCAGCGTCGCGGCCCAGGTCGACGCCGCGCCGGTGGAGTTTGCGGGTGTAGATCGTGTCGGCCGACAGCAGCCGCGAGGTTCCCGCCGCCAGCGCCACCGCAACCATCAGCGGAAGCACGACGGAGTACTCACCGGTCAGCTCGAACACCATCACCACGGCGGTGATCGGCGTGCGGGCTGCACCCGCGAAGACCGCTCCCATGCCCACCAGCGCGTATGCGCCCACGGGGGCGGTCCGTCCCGGCATGGCCACATGCGCGGCGTCACCGATGGCCGCGCCGAGCATCGCACCGATGAACAAAGTCGGACCGAACACCCCGCCGGAGCCGCCGATGCCGATCGTCAGGCTCGTCGCCACCACCTTGCCGGCCAGCAGCACCAGCAGCACCAGCAGGGGGAGTCCACCGGTCACCGCCTTATTCAGCACCGGGTAGCCGACGCCGTACAGTTGCGGAACGGCGAGCAGTAGCCCGCCGAGCAGCAGCCCGCCGACTGCCGGACGCAGCCACTCCGGACCGCGCCAGCATCGATCGCAGAGGTCTTCGACCAGGTACAGCGTCCGGCTGAACCCGACTCCGACGGCCGCGGCGACGAGGCCCACACCCGCGTACCACAGGTACTCGATCGGTGACGTGACCCGGAACTCCGGAAGATTCAGAAATGGATGGTCGCCGATGATCGCCCGGCTGATCGCGCTGGACGTCACCGACGCAAGTACGACCGCGGCGAAGGACTCGACGGCGAAGTCGGCAAGGATCAGCTCAAGAGCGAAGAAGACCGCCGCGATCGGCGCGTTGAAGGTCGCTGACACCGCGCCGGCAGCCCCCGCGGCCACCAGCAGCCGCAGCCGGGAGGCCGGCAGGCGCACCAGTTGACCGACCGCCGACGCCAGCGCAGATCCGACCTGCACGATTGGCCCCTCCCGCCCGACCGATCCTCCTCCGCCGATACACAACGCACTGGCCACCGACTTCACCAGCGCCACCCGGGGCCGGATGCGGCCGCCATGGGCGGCGACCGCGTACATCACCTCCGGCACGCCATGACCGCGAGCCTCACGTGCACCGAGGTGGATCAACGGCCCGTACACCAGACCAGACAACACGGGTACCGCCACGACGAACCAGGGCCCGGCCCACCGCAGCCATCCGTGCCCGGAGCCGGTGTGGGCGCTGTAGTCCGACCACCCGCTGAACACCTGTGTGGCGGCGGTCACCAACCAACGGAAGCCGACCGCACCGAGGCTCGAACCGGCCCCCACGGCCACCGCCAGCACCAGGAGACCGGCCGAGCTGCCCCGCAACCGGTCCCACGTCAGCAGGTACCGCTCCTGAGGTACGCGCATTGAAAGCTGCATAGTGCAATCATTGCAGCATGAATGCGTTCATGACGAAGCACCGTGTGGACCATGCCCGCCGAGAGCGGGGGCACACGGCAACAACCCCCGACTCGCCCGTTCGACACGCCATACGTCGGCACCGTCGTGCGCTCGTCACCGGCGGACTCGGGGTTGATCAGGGGAACTTTCGCACCACGTACGTGACCGCGATCGCCGCGGTGACCGTGACGATGCCGGCGGTGAGCAACGCCGGTCCGTGGCCAGACGGCGGCACCCTGCCATCGAGGACCGCCCGCCGTACGGCACGGTAGCGCAGATAGCCGGCCACGCTGGTGAGGCTGCCCAACATGAACAGCGCGATACCGATGAGCGACAGCACGCGATGGCGCCCAGTGAGCTGGATCAACGCGACGCCATCGGCGAGCAACGTGAGTGCCGTGCGCAGCCACGCCAGCAGCGTCCGTTCGTTTGCGAGCAGGACCGCCACGTCGACACCCGGCGCGGGCTCGCCGTCCTCGTGCCCGCGGAACCGATGGGCATCCACCAGCCGAGCACCACCTGACCATCATCGTTTCGCGCCCGCCCGTGGCCGGGCGGCACCTGATGATCCAAACGGCGGTCGAACGGTGGACCTGAGCGATGTCGCCGCTCCACACCCACCACCGCGGCCCCAGCCATCGTCGGCGCCACTTGCTTGCGCAGACCTGAACAGATGTTTAGTATACTGAACATGAGTTCAGCTTTGGAAGAAGGAGATCTTACCGGCAGGGCGAGCATCCGAAACGCGGCGCTCCGTCTGTTCGCCGAGCGGGGGCACGACGCCGTCACCATGCGGGAGATCGCCGCCGCCGCCGGGGTGTCCCCGGCGCTGGTCGTGCACCACTTCGGCAGCAAGGACGGGTTGCGCGCGGCGGTGGACAGCTATGCGGCGCAGGCGTTCGACGCGTTGTTCTCGATGGACGAGCGTGACCTGGCGCAGATGTTGACCAGCGGCAACTCCGTGTCGATCGCCGACGTGTTCGCACGAACATTTCCACGTGGATCGCCGCTGCCTGCGTACCTGCGGCGCCTGCTCCTGGTCAACGACCCCACGGGTGCGGCCTTGTTCGGACGATGGTTCGCCCTCACCCGCCGGCTGCTCGATGCCATGACCGACATGGGGGCCGCCAGGCCCTGCGGGGATCCCTCGGTCCGCGCGGCGTTCTTCCTCGTCAATGACCTGGCGTTGATCCTGCTGAGAAACCAGGTCGCCGCCGCGATCGGCGTCGACCCCCTGACGCCCGAGGGCGTGGCCCGCTGGGCCAAGGAGGTCACCACCATCTACACCACGGGCGCGTTGGTCCACGTGCCCGGAGAGGAGCAGTCGTGAGCCGGCCTGTCATCCACATCAATGCCTTGACCAAGACGTTCGGCAAGGTGCGCGCGATCGACGGGCTGGACCTCACGGTGCAGCCGGGCGAGGTGCACGGCTTTCTGGGCCCCAACGGTGCGGGCAAATCCACCACCATCCGCATCCTGCTCGGCCTCATCCGAGCCACCGGTGGCCGGGTCGAGGTGTTCGGCACCGACCCGTGGCGCGAGCCCGCCAGATCGAACGAGCGCCTGGCCTATGTCGCTGGCGACGTCGCCCTGTGGCCGGGCCTGACCGGCGGCCAGTGCCTGGACATTCTGGGCTCGACCCACGGCGGCGTCGACCTGCGGCGCCGCGACGACCTGATCGAACGCTTCGACCTGGACCCGACGAAACGGATCCGCGACTATTCCAAAGGCAACCGGCAGAAGGTCGCTCTCGTGGCCGCGCTGGCCGCGGCAGCGGACCTGCTCATCCTCGATGAGCCGACATCCGGGCTCGATCCGCTGATGGAGCAGGCCTTCCAGCAGTGCGTGCGCGAGCGGCGCCAGGAGGGCGCGACGGTGCTGCTCTCCAGCCACATCCTCGGCGAAGTGGAGGCCCTCGCCGACCGGGTCAGCATCATCCGCCGCGGCCGCACCGTTACCACCGGCAGCATCGCCGACCTGCGCCGCCACACGCGGACCACGGTTCATGCGGTCACCGCGGCGGTGCCGGACGGGCTGGCACAGGCGGCGGGAGTGGCCGACTGCGTCTGCGAGACGGTCGACGGTCGGGTCGACACGCGACTCACCATCGACGCCGAGCACCTCAACGCGACGATCGGCAGGCTGCACGCCGCCCGGCTGCTGACCTTGACCGTCGCCCCGCCGAGCCTTGACGCGCTGTTCCTGCACACCTATCGGGAGGATGACAAGGTCATGGAGGTCACGCGATGACCGCCACGCACCGCACGGCGCCGCACCACGGCGGCCTGCGCACCATGGTCGCAGTCGTCTGGCACACTCGTCGCACCAGCATCCTGGTGTGGGTGGCCGCCCTCGCCACGAGCATGACCGGGACCGCCGCCGCCGTCGCCGGGCTCTACGACACCCCGGCCGAGATCCACAGCTATGCCGAGGCAGTCACCTCCGGTAGCGCGCTCGCCGCCATCAACGGTCACGTGGAAGGCATCGACAGCCTCGGCGGCGTCATCCAGGACGAGTTCGGCTTCCTGGCCTCGTTCCTGCTCCCGCTGCTGGGCATCGCGCTGATCGCCGGTTCGACGCGGCGCGAGGAGGCGTCGGGCCGCCTGGAGATGGTGCTCGGCGGCCGCATCCTCAGACATCAGCCCGTCCTTGCCGCTCTCATGGTCGCCGCCGCGGCGATCCTCGGAACGTCCGCTCTCTTCGCCACTGGGCTGACGCTCACCGGGGTCCCGCCGGCCGGATCCGTCCTCTACAGCGCTGCGCTCGGTGCGCTGGCATTCGTGTTCGCCGGGTTCGCCGCACTGCTGGCGCAGTTCGTGCGACACGCCCGCGGGGTCTACACCGGCAGCCTCATCGCACTGGTCGCCGCCTACGTCCTGCGCGGCATCGGCGACACGGCCACCGGCCAGCTGGCCTGGCTCTCGCCGCTCGGCTGGGCCGAGAAGACCGCGCCCTTCGCCGACCAGCGGTGGTGGGTGCTGGCCGTCCCCGCCACTGTCGGCCTCGCCGAGTCCGGCGCAGCCGTGTGGTTGGCTGCCCGCCGCGACGTCGGCAGCGCCTTGGTGCGCGGAGGCACGGGACCGGCGCGGGCGAACCGGTTCCGGCGTTCACCTGTCGGCTTCGCCTTGAGCATGCATCTCCCGGCGATCGCCGGCTGGCTGGCAGGTGGTGTCCTGCTCACGGGCATGATGGGCGCGTTGGCACGCCAGTTCCTCAACGCCATGGCGGGCAACCCCGCGCTGACCGACGCCATGGGCATCGGGGGCGACCGGCCGCTGGACGGGTTCGTCGCCGCAACCCAGCTCTATGTTGCGCTCATCGGCGCCGGGTACCTCGTCCAGGCCGGCGGGACGCTGCGCACCGAGGAGGCCGAAGGCCGCCTGGAAACCCGGCTCGGCGGCACCCTCCCCCGAGCCCGCTGGCTGCTCGCCCACGGTGCGGTGCTCGGAGTCGGGCTGGTGCTGGTGGTCGTCGGCTCATCACTGGTCCTGGCACTGGCCACGGCATGGTCAGTCGGCGACACGGCCGAGGTCGGCGGCACCATGACCGCTGGCCTCGACTACCTGCCGACACAGCTCGTGTTCGGCGGCATCGCTCTGGCCCTGTTCGGGCTGTGGCCGCGCGGCTTCGCCCTGGCCTGGGCAGCGTTCGCGGTGGCCGCCTTCATCGCCCTGCTCGGCCCTGGCCTGAACCTCGCGCCGTGGATACTCGACCTCGCCCCCACCACCCATGTCGGCAACCCACCGCTGGGCACCGTCAACGCCACCGCCCTGGCCACGCTGACCGCTGTCGCCACCGGGCTGACGCTGTGCGGGCTCATCGGATTCCACCGCCGTGACATCCCGCGCGCGTGACCCAGTCGCCGAGGACTCCACACGGACGCGGACCCTGGTGGCGTCCGCCGTCACGCGGGCGGGGCGACGGCCCCCGTCGCCGGTCACCCGATGCCCTATGCTGTCCCGGACAGTTGTGTTGATGCAATGATTCGTCCCTGGCACACTAAGGATCATGGTGTGCCAGGGAAGTCTGGTCGGCGACGGCAGCATGTTGACCAGACAAGGAAGTGACATCAGTGACGCGGAACCCGATTCACACCGATCGCCCCGATGCCGATGACCCGATATTCCCAGGCACACCGCTGCCACTGGCCAGCATTCTCCTGGTCGAGGACGATCCCGGCGACGTCGCCTACACCCTCGACGAGTTCCGCGAGCACCGCCGCGCCCTGAAGTCCCGGGCGGTCACCGACGCGTTGCGGCAGCGTTGCACGGCCGATGCGGCAACCCGTCACCATGCCCAGCATCGCACAATAGTTGCATACACACAATCCAATGTCATCGCTCCCGCGACAGGGCACACCGCTACCTGGCGGCAGGCCGACGACCGCGCCGACGGGAGCGGTCGGCCGAGGACCGCCGGGGTCGCCGAGCGCCACCGCACACATGCCACCGTGGTTGGATGGCACGACCGACCGCGTCCCCTGACGGGCCCGACGACGGGCTCGCCGACGCGCTGCTGTCGATCAGCCGGGCGACGGTGACCCTCGCTGCCCGCAATCTCAACCAGCTCGACGCCGACGTGACGCTGCAGCAGTACCGCACACTGGTCATCCTGACCTGCGGCGGCCATGCCAACGGCGACGTCGCCGCGGGCGCCGGCGGCAGGTTCAGCGGTCCGGCGGCCGACGCTGCTCATCGCCGGTGTACGCCGATGGCGTCTCAGCGGGTGAGGGTACCGGCGACAGCGTGGTAGATCGGCCCGGAGGCCACGCCCAGCGCGAGGGCCGCGGCGGCGGCCAGCCCGATCGTGGCGAGGAGCGTGCGTCGCAGCGCCGGTGGTGCGAAGGCGTCAGCCGCGGGTGGGTGTTCGGCGCGGAAGGCCGGGACGAGCCAGCGCAGGTAGTAGGAGAGACTGGCAACGGTGTTGACGGCGGCCACGGCGACCAGCCACGCCCTGCCGCCGTCCCAGGCGGCGGTGAAGACGGAGAGCTTGCCGACGAACACGGCGGTCGGTGGGGTGCCGACCAGGCCGGTTCCCGGCCGCACCTGTCGTGCGACGTCTGCGGCGTATCGTTCTCCTATCTCACGGGTGTTGCCCTGCCTGCCGAGGCGGGCTGGCCGGCAGCCCGCCGCCGCGGCTGGCAGTGTGAGGAGCTGGGCGGCATTGCGTGGCACCGCTGTCCTGCGTGTGCACAGCGGTAGGCGCCAGCAACGACGAGCGGTCGCCAGTTGGACCGGCGCCGTCACCGAGCACCACGAGGAACGCGACGTTCGACGCGTGACGCAGGTCGGCGGCGAGCCGGGTCGCCGTCTCGGAAGACCGGCCTCCGCGGACATGCCGTCACGGTGGTCAGCTGGGGTACCGGATGTGCACCAACGGGAGTCGGACGCGCACATCGGGTGCGAGCGGACCGGCGGCGGTCAGGTCGGGCATTGCCAGGACGCGGCCGAGGTTCGCGGCGGCGCGTGGGTGACGGTCCCGGTACCGCTCAAGCAGGTCATGGCTCTCCCCGGCGGACATGATCTCAGCACGGCCCGGCCGGGACCTACGGGAGATGCCGGCCTCCAACGGATTCGGTCACCACCAGTTGGGATAACCCTTCACCGCCTCACCGGCAGTGACCACATCGGGCCTCCCACGGCTCCCCCGGAACCAGCGACTCCGGCGGAAAGCACCGAGCGCCAGACCGGCCAGCGGCAGCGGGAGCGGGAGCGGCGAGATGTCCCAGTCGGCGACCCAGATCCCGACCAGGAGCACCAACCATGCCATCAGCACGGCCGTCACCAGCGCGAAACACATCGCCAACGGCCATCTCACCAGACTCGCCGTACGACCACGGCACCCCTGCCGGCGGAGTCCTGCGATCGATGTCCGTGAACCGTCCGGTCTACCTGAGCCTGCGGGCGGCCCGGCGGGTGAGCGGAATCAACCAGACTGCGACGCAGGCCATGCCGGCGAGCAGATACACCGCATCGATGCCTGACCAGCTCCGCACGATCCACCACGTCGGCAGCGGCGCGAGCGGCCAGCCGGCTGGTCCGGTGAGCCACCATGCCGCGACCGGCAGGTAGACGGGCAGTGCCAGGGCCTTGTCGGCGGCGGCGCCCTGCACGCGGTTGCGGGCGACGGCGAGCGTCGCGACGGTCGTCAGCGGGCCGAGCGGCACGGCGAGCAGCAGTGCGCCGGTCGCCGCCGTGGGGACGAGTCCGGAGAGCGGTGCCGCGACCGCGAGGCCGGTGGCGCTGAGCACGGTGACGGCCGTGAGCCGGTACGCGAGGTAGCGGTGCACGCCGAGCGGTGAGGTCCGCACGACGGCAAGCGTGCCGTCCTCGAGGTCGTCCAGCACGATCAGGGCACCTGTCATGCCGAACGAGACCGGCATGTGCACGGCGACGGCGAGGATCACCAAGGGTGTTTCGTACGGGGTCAGGTCCACGCCGCGGGTGTGGCGCAGCCATTCGGCCAGCGGCGGGTAGCCCAGGCGCAGCGCGAGGGCGAGTAGCAGCGGGCTGAGCGCGACCGCGGCCAGCATCGTGTCGCGGGTGATGTTGCGCAGGTCCGCGCGCGGGAACACCAGCCAGCGCGGCCGACTTGGCAACGCCCGGACGTGCGCGGTGGGCCTGCCGAACGTCGCTGTCTGGCCGGTGCGCAACCGCCGGGTCGCGTAGATCGCTGCGGCTGCCGCCCAGAGCGTGAGGTAGCCGAGCACCGCTCCGGCCGGGAACTGGATGTCGCCGCGGAGCAGTCCGAGTGCCCCGGTGGTGGGCATGGCGTACCACAGCGGACCGGTCAGCAGCCCGATGGACACCGCCAGCGGCACTGCGAACAGTGGCACCATCGGGCCGGTTAGGGAAACCATGAAGCCGGTGAACTCGTCCTTGTAGGCGGCGATGCCGGCGGCAACGGCGAGCAGCAGCACACACGCAAGCACCGCCGCTGGCAGTGCCGTGCCGAGCTGGTCGGCACGGCGGCCGGCGATCAGGACCGGTACCGCGCTCATGGCGGTGAGTACGCCGAGCGGGGGCAGCCGGGCGGTGGTCCGCTCCCAAGGCCGTGCGGGGGTGACTCCGAGCGCGGCGGCAGCGCCGGTGGTCCGTTCGGTGATCATCATGGCGCCGACCAACAGCGTGCCGACCGTCATGACCTCCAGGAACAGCAGGTACGGCGAGGCGACCCGCGCGGCCCCCGCCGGGAGCAGTCCCAGCAGGACCGACCAGGCGGCGGCGAGCCCGAGGACCGCGGCCGGGACGCCCTGGTGCCACTGCAGCCGCAGTTCGAGGGCGAGCAGCGCGCGCAGCCGCCCGGTCATGGGGTCGTCCCGGCCGGCGTGTGGTTGGTGACGGCGATGAAGACGTCGGCGAGGGCCGCCTCGCGGGTGTGGACGGTCTGCACCCGGCCGGTGGCGAGCAGCGCCAGCAGGCCGGGGTCGTCGGGGGCCGGGAACTCAGCGTGGCGCAGCGTCCCGGCCTCGTCGAACTCCACGGCGACCGAGGGATGCCCGTAGGCGAGCCGCAGGTTGCGTGGAGTGTCGACGGCCACGATGGCGCCGTCGCGCATGAACGCGACCCGGCTGCACAGTTCCTCGACGGCCGGCATGTCGTGGGTGGTGAGGAAGATCGTGCGGCCCGCGTCGGCCTGTGCGCGGATCACCGCCCGGACGTCGGCGGCGTTGACCGGGTCGAGCCCGGACGTCGGCTCGTCGAGGAACAGTACGTCCGGCCGGTGCAGCATCGCCCGGGCCAGGTTGAGCCGCATCTTCATGCCCTTGGAGAACGTTGCGGCCCGCTGGTCGGCGGCGCCGGCCAGACCGACCGCGGCGAGAGCCTCCTCCGGCCGGTCGACCGGTCCGCGGTACAGGGCAGCGAACGCGGCCAGGTTCTCCCGCGCGGTGAGCTTCGGGTAGTACGCGGGCAGTTCGAATCCCACGCCGATCCGCTCGTACAGCGCCCGTCCCCAGCCGGCGACGGGCCGGCCGAGGACCTCGACACCGCCGGCGAATCGGTGGTGCTGTCCGGTGAGTACCCGCTGGGTGGTGGACTTGCCGGCACCGTTCGGCCCGAGCAGGCCGAACACCTCGCCGGCGGTGACGGCCAGGTCGATGCCGGCCACCGCGTCGCGGGCGGCGCCCGGGTACCGCACCCGGAGTCCGTCGACCCGGATCACTTCTTTTTGCATCACGATGCAAAATTACATCGCCGTGTAAGATAAATCTATGGGGTTGCGGGAGCAGAAGAAGCAGCACACCCGGACCGCACTGGTCGCCGCCGCGGAACGCCTGTTCGCCGATAAGGGCTACGACAAGACCACCGTCGCCGACATCGCCGCCGCCGCGGGAGTGTCGACCCGCACCTTCTTCTCCTACTTCCGCGCCAAGGAAGACGTGCTGTTCGCCGGCGCCGACCAGCGGTTGCGGGCGATGACCGAAGCGTTCGGCACCGTCCAGGCCGACAACCCGCTGACCGCCGTGCACCGCATCCTGGAACAGATCCTCGCGGCATCGGACGACCTCGCCGGC
>NZ_JNYJ01000078.1 GCF_000716715.1 Dactylosporangium aurantiacum
CACCCTGTCCAGCTTCGCCGCCCTCGGCGTGGACGTGGCGCTGACCGAGGTCGACGTCACCAACTCCTCCACCACCCAGTACGCGGGCCTCACCCAGGCGTGCATGAACGTGCCCCGCTGCGTCGGCATCACCGTGTGGGGCGTGCGCGACAGCGACTCCTGGCGCTCCAGCGAGAACCCGCTGCTCTTCGACGGCGGCGGCAACAAGAAGGCCGCCTACAACTCCGTGCTCAACGTGCTCAACTCGGTCGGCCCGACCTCGTCACCGACCGGCGGCACGACGTCGGCCTCGGCGACGCCGTCGACCCAGCCCGGCACCGCGAAGCGGATCGTCGGCGCCCAGTCCGGCCGGTGCGTCGACGTGCCGAACTCCTCGCGCACCAACGGCACCCGCGTGCAGCTGTACGACTGCCACGGCCAGATCAACCAGCAGTGGACGCTCACGTCCAGCCGGCAGCTGACCGTCTACGGCAGCATGTGCCTGGACGCCGCCGGCTCCGGCAACGGCTCGGCCGTGCAGATCTACAGCTGCAACGGCCAGGCCAACCAGCAGTGGAACGTCAACTCCAACGGCACCATCAGCGGCGTGCAGTCCGGCCGCTGCCTCGACGTCTCGGTCCGTCATTTCGCGCACATTGGAGTCCCGACAGGCAGATCTGGACATCCATCCGCCGGTCGCCGCCGCATTGTCACATTGACCCTGACGGCTCCGCGACGGCGCTTTTCGCGGAAAGTGCGTTGATGACCAGCAGGGACCGAGCCGAGGCCGGCTCAGCGGCGCAGCCGGTCCGGGTGCGCGGAGCCGCTGCGGCGCACCAGCCAGGCATCGGTGATGTGCGCGAACATGGCCTGCTGCGCGCCCTGCGCGTCATGCGCGGCGATGCGCTCGTAGACGCGCCGGTGCCCGCTGTTGGCCGCCTCGCGCAGCGCGCGGTCGGTGTGGCCGATGTACCGGTCGATGTTGACGACCTGATGCTGCAGCGACCGCACCACGGCCCGGGCGATCCGGTTCCCCGACGCCTGCATGATGGCGTCGTGGAAGGCCGCGTCGTGCTCATGGAACGCGTCGACGTCCTCGACCACCTCGTCCATCCGCTCCACGAGCGCGCCGATGCGCTCCACCGCCTGGGCGTCGGCCAGCCGGGCGGCGACGTGCGCCATGTCCGACTCCAGGATCCGGCGGGTGACGACGACGTCGTCGAGCACCGTCAGGTCCTCGTCGACCGCGATGGCCGCGCCGAGGACCAGCTCGTCCAGCAGGTCCCACATCGCCGGCGGGTTCACCACCGTGCCGCTGCCCTGCCGGACCTGGACCAGCCCTTTCTCCTGCAGGATCTTCACGCTTTCCCGCACGACGGTCCGGCTGACGGAATACGTCTCGCACAGCACCGGCTCCGGCGGCAGCGCGCTGCCCGGCTCGTGCGTCCCGCGAACGATGCGCTCCACCAGCTCCGCGGTGAGCGCCTTCGCGAGGCTGGCAGGTCCCCGGACCCAACCGGGCGGCGGTGATCCGCCCACGGTCGAACGCTGTGATGCCGTCATGTGACCTCCGCCGACCCGCCGCGGCCAGTGCTGCGGGTCGGCGGAGAGTCTACCGAGCGGCGCGGGCCGGTGTGACGGCCAGTTCGCCGTGTCCCGGTCACCCGCGCTGCCCGCGTGCTCACGCCCGTGCCTCCGCTGCGCTCCGGCGCCAGCGCGAGCCGACCTGAGCCCATGGTTCGCGGCCCGGGCCGCTCACGCCGTCACCTCCGCTGCGCTCCGGCGCCACCGCGAGCCACACCTGAGCCCATGGTTCGCGGCCCGAGCCGCTTCGCTGGCCGCTCACGCCGTCACCTCCGCTGCGCTCCGGCGCCAGCGCGAGCCACACCTGAGCCCATGGTTCGCGGCCCGAGCCGCTTCGCTGACCGCTCACGGCAGGTGCCAGATCTCGTCGAGTGGCTGCCAGCGGGCGCCGGGGATCCGCTCCTCGACGATGCGCACCTGGCACGGGTCGGTGTGCGTCCACCACTCGCGGGTCACCGGGTCCTCGCCGACACGGGCCAGGTCGGCCTCGTGGTCGTCGCCGACGTACTCGTAGTACGCGAACAACATGTCACCCACGATGAAGATCGAGTAGTTGGTGATGTTCGCGTCGCGCAGGGTCTGCTCGACCTGGGGCCACACGGCGCTGTGCAGGCGCAGGTACTCCTCGCGCTTCTCCGGGCGGACGCCGACGACCAGGGCGTGCCGCTCGACCCGCCGCGGCGCGCTCACCGGCCCGCCCCGTCCGTCGCCGCGACGCCGCGCCGCTCCTCGTGGCGGGCCTCGGGAATCAGCCGCAGCCCGGCCCGGGACGGCCGCACGTGCGGCCCGGTGACCGCGATCATCGGCTCGGCGACCTGCAGGGCCGCGATGCGCGCCTCGTCGACCCGGATGCCGAGACCCGGCTCGTCGCCGAGCACGATGCCGCCGTCCTGGTACTCCTGGTCGACGGTGAGGCCGATCGGCGAGGAGACGTCCTGCACCTCGAACGCCAGATGGTTCGGCACGGCGGCGGCGGCGTGCGCCGACGGGTTGGTGTGGTAGGCCACCGCGCTGACCGGCAGGTCGTGCCCGTGCGCCAGGGCGGCCACCCGCAGGAAGTGGGTGATGCCCCAGACGTTGCCGATCTGGACGATGTCGACGGCGTCGGCGTCCAGCAGCGGCCGATACTGCTCCAGGCCGGTGAGGTTCTCCCCCGTGGCGACCGCGGCGCGCACCCCGCGGCGGACCGCGGCGAGCCCGGCGGCGTCCCAGCGGCGCACCGGCTCCTCGATCCAGGTGAGGTCGACGCCGCGTTCCAACGCGGTCACGAAGCGCACGGCCTGGGTGCGGTTCCACGACTCGTTGGCGTCCAACATGAGCGCCGGCTGCGCCGAGTTGCGCCCCAGCACGTCGCGCAACGCCTCGAGCCGGCGCAGGTCGTGCTGGACGTCGTGGCCGCCCTTGAGCTTGGCGGCGCTGAAACCGCGGTCGGCGAAGCCCTCGTACAGCCGCACCAGGGCGTCGTCGTCCAGCGCGATGTCCAGGCCGGAGGCGTAGCCGGGGACGAACCGGTCCAGCGCGCCGAGCGTGCGCCAGAGGGGCTCACCCGCGGCCTTCGCCTTGAGGTCCCACAGCGCCATGTCGACGGCGCCGATGGCGCCGAACGTGGCGCCGGCGTGCCCGGTCTTGAACACCCAGGCCAGCATGCGGTCGTACAGCGCCGACACGGCCCGGGGGTCCTCACCCTCGACGGCGCCGAAGATCCGGTCGATGTCGCCGTGCGCGCCGACGCCGACGCCCTCCAGACCGGTGTCGGTCTCCAGGATCAGCACGTGGACGTCGGTGCGGGGCTCGGACATGACCCCATTGGCGTCGCCGATCAGCCGCCCCCAGTCGTGCTTGGTCGTGAGGCTGCGGTATCCGGTGACTTTCACAGGTACTCCTTCTCGGCGTGGTTCGTTTTCACTCCTTGGTGCCTCCCGCCGTCATGCCCGCGACCAGGAACCGCTGCGCGAACACAAAGACGATGAGCACCGGCAGCACGGAGACGACGGTCGCCAGGGCGAGCGTCGGCAGCTGCACCGACTGGGTTCCGGCCGAGCTCGGGTTGAACGCCGGGGTCGAGGCGAGCAGCGACGTCAGGCCGACCTGGACCGGGTAGCCGTCGCTGGAGGGCAGCATCACGAAGGGCAGGAAGAAGTTGTTCCAGCTCTGCACGAAGCTGAAGAACGCCACCAGCGCGACGATGGGCGTCGCCAGCGGCAGCGCGACCTTCGTGAAGACCTTCAGCTCGGTGCAGCCGTCGATGCGGGCGGCGGCGAGCAGGTCCTGCGGGACGCTGGTGGAGAAGTAGATGTAGGTGAGGTACACGCCGAACGGGAAGAACGACATGGGCAGGATCACCGACAGCGGGCTGCCGATCAGGCCGATCACGTTGAGCTCGAGGAAGATCGGCAGCACCAGCGCGGTGTTCGGGATGAGCATGACGACCAGCGTCAGCACCAGCAGCGACCGGCGGAACCGGAACTCGGTCATCGCCATCGCGTAACCGGCGGGGATGCTCGCGATGAGGGTGATCACCAGGGCACCGACGGCGTAGAGCGCGGAGTTGGCGATCCAGCCGGTCACCGCGCCGTCCTGGAAGTCGAACAGCTGGCTCCAGTTGGTGGCCAGGTCACCCGGGCCGCCGGGGAGGAACGGCTGGCCGACGAGCAGCTCGCGCGCCGACTTCGTGGTGGCCAGCAGCAGCCACACGATCGGGATGACGAAGAACAGCACGAAGACGGTGAGCACGACCGTGACCATGGTGCGCCCGGCCCATCCCCCGGCGCTGCCCGGGCGGCCCGCACGTCCGGCGGGTGCGGTGGCCGGGCGCCCGCGCCCGTCGGGAGGTCCGGCCGGCCACTGGCGGGGGCGCCGCGTGTCCGCTGTCGTCACGGCTCAGTCCCTTCCGAACAGGCCACCGCGCGTCACGAAGACCGCGGACAGCGCGAGGGCGATGACCAGCAGCAGCAGCGAGATGGCCGCCGCGGCGTTGAAGTCGTTCTGCTGGAACGCGTACAGGTACGCGAGCTGGTTGAGGGAGTAGTCGTTGGGCACGATCGCGTTGCTGGCCTGCGACAGCAGCTGCGGCTCGACGAACAGCTGGGTGCCGGCGGCGAGCGACATGATGCCCATGTACGAGATCCACTTGCGCAGCAGCGGCAGCTGGATGCGCCAGGCGATCTGCACCGGGCCGGCGCCGTCGATGCGGGCCGCCTCGATCACGTCGGCGCTGATGTTGTTGAGCGCGCCGTACATGATGACGATCCAGCCGCCCGCTCCGGTCCAGAACGCGATGATGGCGAAGATCGGCGGCAGGTGCCCGGGCGCGATGACCTGGTTGAAGCTGTCGAACCCGAACAGCCGCAGCAGGCCGGCGACGGGGCTGGCGGTCGGGTCGAGCACGAACAGCCACAGCAGCACGCTGGACGCGCCGGCGACGGCGCCCGGTAGGTAGAAGACCAGCCGCAGCGTGCGGCTGAGCCAGCGGGCACCGATGCCGTGCACGACGATGGCCAGGAAGGTCACCAGGACCACCAGCGACACCAGCCAGATCACCAGGAACCAGGCGACGTGGCCGACGGCGGGCAGGAACCGGAAGTCGTCGACGACCTTGGTGAAGTTGCCGATCCCGGCGAAGGTGCCGTCGCCGTTGGTGAACGCCAGGTACAGCGCGTAGAGGGCCGGCAGGATGCCGAAGGCGGTCGCCAGCACCGCGTAGGGCGCGACGAAGGCGTAGCTGACGGTGCTGCGGGCCGATGAGGGCCGGGGCCGCCCGCCCGGGTGGCGGGCGGCCTCGCTGACGATGGTCATGTGACCGTGTAACCGTCGACCTGAGCCTGGTTCTTGATCGCGGTCTGCCACTCGGGGAGCAGACTGACCAGGCTCTTGCCGCTGACGATCGCGGGGGTGACGGTCTTGGCCCAGATGGCCTCCTGGCTGAAGATGCCGGAGCCCCAGCCGCTCCAGATCTGCGTACCGGCCTTGATCATCGGCTGGAGGTCGGTGGCGTAGTAGCCGCTCGACTCCTGCTTCTTGATCCATTTCGCGGCGGCCGGCGCGAACGCGGGGTAGCCCGGAGCGAGGTTCACCTGGTAGTCGTCGGCCTGGGTGACGAACTCGGCGAACTTCTGCGCGGCCTTGAGGTTCTTCGAGTGGCTGCTGATGAACCAGGTGCCGCCGCCGACGTTGCCGGTGGCCGCCTCCTCACCCTTCCACGCCAGCGGCGCGGCGACGCCGAGCTGACCCTTCGGGACGTTGAGCGACTGCGGGTTGTTGAAGATGGCGCCCGCGTACCACGCCGGGCCCGGCATGAGCAGCACCTTGTTCGCGTAGTTCTTGACGAACTCGGGAGCGAAGACGCTGACCGTCGGGACCGTGCCGTTCTTGATCAGCACGTCCAGCATCGACGCGACGCGCTTGCACTCGTTGCTGCCGGTGTTGACGGTGACCGCCTTCGGGCCGGTGATGCCGTTGGCCTGGCACTTGCCGCTCCAGAAGTAGATCTCCGGGGTGAAGGCGTCGCCGGCCGCGCCGACGATGTAGCCGGGGTGCTCGCGGCCGACCTTCTCACCGAGCGCCTGGTAGTCCTCCCAGGTCGCCGGCAGGCTGTAGCCGAACTGGTCCAGCAGCGTCTTGTTGTACCAGAGCACGACCTGGGACAGGTCGTTGCGCAGGCAGTACACCTTGCCCTCGACGGTGCAGGGGTTCAGCGCGCCGGCGGTGTACTGGTCCAGCGACTCCTTGGCGACGAGACCCTGGTTGAGGACGGCGGCGAAGGCCTGCTTGCCGTTGCTCTGCTGGCTGGCCCAGGCCGCGTCGTTGTTCTGCGTGGAGAAGACCACGTCCGGCCAGCCGCTGCCGGCCCGGTCGAACAGCTGCATCTTGGTCCGGAAGGAGTTGGACCCGTTCGCCGATCCGTCGTAGGTGACGGCCTCGAGCTGGACGTCGGGGTTGGCCTTCTTGAACGCGTCGACCGCGCCCGACCGGTCCGCGTCGACCCAGACGGTGATTTTTGCCTTGTCGTCCTGGGTGACCTGCGGAAAACCATAGGAGCCGGAGGATGTGCCGCCCTTGTCACCGCAGGCGGAGACGGTGAGGGTGACGGCTAACGCAGCGACGGCAGCCCATCGGGGTGCGTGCCGGTGCCGTGCCTTTCCGAACATATGCGTGTCCTTTGCATCGAAGGATGTGACGCTCGCCGGTTCATCGGCACGAAATATAAGGGCATACGTATGATGTCTGCAAGAGCCTGTAACATATTCGTATTACGTCTGACGTCATCGGTTCCGTATACTCGGTTCGCGTCACGACGCCGGCACAGGTCGTGAAACTTCGGGAGGCGCCGTGACGGGTATGCAGGTGGGAGCTCAGGCGGTCGTGGCGGGCGTCGCGGCGCCGTCGGGCTGGACGCGCCGCCCCGCCAACCTGGCCAGGGCCATCACCGCCGAGCTGGTGGGCAGCATCGTGCGCGGGCTGCACCCGGCCGGCACGCCGCTGCCGCCGGAGCCGGCCCTGTGCGAGATGTTCTCGGTGAGCCGGACCGTGGTCCGCGAAGCGGTGAAGCTGTTGCAGGAGAAGGGACTGGTGCAGGTCCGGCAGGGCAGCGGCACCATCGTCACCCCGCCGGCGGCGTGGGACATGCTCGACGAGCTGGTGCTCGCCGCGACCGTCGCCGAGGACGACACGTTCGCCCTGCTCGACGACCTCGTCGTCACCCGGCGGCTGCTGGAGTCCGACATGGCCGGCGTCGCCGCGCGCACCGCCGACCAGGACGCCGTCGACCGGCTCCGGGCGCTCGTGGACCGGATGGACGCGCTCGTCGACGACCACGTCACGTACGAGGAGCACGACCGCGCCTTCCATGACACCGTGATGCACGCGTCGGGCAACCGCATCGCCCGTGGCGTGGTCAAGTCGCTGCAGAGCCAGGTGATCCACACCGCCCGCTACGTCGGCCGGACCGACCGGGCGCTGTGCGTGGCGTCCAACCTCGGGCACCGGCGCGTCTACGAGCGCATCGCCGCGCACGACCCCGACGGCGCCGCCGAGGCGATGTTCACCCACATCACCGACGCCTGGCTGGTCCGCCGCGGCGGGCCGGGCGACGCGCAGCGCCTGCGGCGGTAGCCGGCCCGCCACCGTGCCCGCCCGCCGGGACGGCCGGGCACGGTGCGCGGGACGCCGCGGTTACGACGTGACCTTGACCCACTGCTGGTTGGTGGCGCCGAGGCAGTCCCAGATCTGCACCTTCGTGCCGTTGGCCGTGCCGTTGGCGCTGACGTCGAGGCACTTGTTCGCCCCGACGGCGGTGACGCTGCCGTTGCTGTTGAGCCGGAACTGCTGGTTGGTCTGCCCGTTGCAGTCCCAGATCTCCACCGCCGTGCCGTTGGCGGTGCCGCGGCCGAGCACGTCGAGGCACTTGGTGCCGTTGTAGAGCCGCAGCTCGCCGGCGGCGGTCAGGGTCAGCTGCTGGTTCGTGCCACCGTGGCAGTCCCAGATCTGCGCGAGGGCCCCGTTCGCCTGGGAGGCGCCGGCGATGTCGAGGCACCGGCCGGACGCCTGGCCGCGCAGCGCGAACGTGTCGGACGGCTGGGACGACTGCACGCCGGCCGCGGCCATGACGGCCCGGGCGCCGCTGGGCCAGTTGCCGCCGGTGACGACCACCGTGCCGGTGTTGATGTTGCCCCGGGTGCCGTTCTTGACGTTGCTGCCGTTGTTGGTCGTCCAGTTGTCGGTCAGGGTCAGGTTGCCGGTGTTGTTGTTCGCCCACTCCTGCGTGTAGGCCCAGGTGCCGGTGTTGTCGAAGACGTTGTTCGCGGCGGACACGTAGCGCGAGCCCTCGTCGAAGTACAGGCCGAGCCAGCCGTTGCTGTTGCGGAAGTAGTTCTGGTTGACGGTCGTGCCGGGGCTCGCCGACAGGTGGTAGAACGCGCCGGCGTCGGTCATCTGCTGCACCACGTCGTGGACGAAGTTGGCGGTGACCCGGTTGTTCGCCGCGATCGTGGCCGTCGTGTACCGCGGCTGGTAGTTGTACAGGCCCCGGTCGGTGTAGTCCTGGCTGCCGCCCGCGTCGTTGGCGCCCCAGCCGTAGCCCAGGGCGATGCCGGAGTACGGCAGGTTGTACAGCTCGTTGTGCGCCATCGTCGAGCCGGCCGTGTACGTCATGAGCAGCCCGACGTGGCTGCGGTACTCCGACGCGACGTCGTGCACGACGTTGTTGCTCACGGTGATGTTGCTGTTGGTCATGCGGCTGTCGCTGGGGTGGTGCGCGTCGGCCTGGACGCCGCCGGCGATGACGGCCCCGGCCGAGAGGTACTCGAACACGTTGCCGGTCACGGTGATGTCGCGGGCGCCGAGCCCGACGCCGGTGCCGTGCGCGTTGGCGTCGTTGCCGATGCCGAGCGCGACCTGGCCGAGGTTGGTGTACCGGTTGCCGGCGAAGGTGATCGTGTTGGCCGCCGACACCTGCACCGCGGCGGGCATCTGCCGCCAGGCGGGGCGGGTCGCCTCGAAGAGCTGGCAGCCGGACTGGCACGAGCTCAGCGCGTCGGACGGCCGGCTCCAGCTGCCGTAGATGTAGGCGCCGGTCTGCTGGTCGGCGTAGCCCTGGCCGGTGCTGGGCTGCAGCCAGCTGGTGTTGGAGAACTGCAGGCCGGTGAAGGACAGGTGGTGCGCCGGCGCGGCGTAGGTGCCGCCCACCCGCAGCAGCGACTCCAGCCGCGGCAGCTGCACGTCGGCGGTGGCCATGTTCTGCCCGGACAGCGGCTTGTAGTACAGCACGCCGGCGGCGGTGTCGAGGTACCACTCCCCGGCGGCGTCCAGGAACTCGCGGGCGTTCACCAGGTACATCGGCCCGCTGCGGAACGGCCGGGTGAGCGTGTCGTAGCCCCAGGTGTTGTTGTTCCACGCGGGCTGCTGCATCGTCAGCGTGTTGTTGCTGATCGTCTGCACCGGCACGTAGCGGTCGGTGAACGAGTTGACGGACTCGAGCTCGACACGGCTCTTGTTGGCCAGGTTGTTGAGGTACGACAGCGCCCCGTTGGTGAAGCTGAGCCCGGTCGCGGAGGCGGTGAAGTCGGCCCGGTTGACCTGGGTGCGGGCCCTGGTGGCGATGCGGCCGTCGACGAAGAGCTGACGGCTGTCGAAGCCGGTGCCGACGTTGGCCCGCCAGATGTTCTGCGCGGAGTCCGCGACGGTCCAGCCGGTGACCTTCTGCCCGCCGGAGATGATCGGGCGGGTGCCGGCCGCGGCCTGCCACTGCACGGTGTGGCCGTTGCTGCCGGAGTCGGCGGCGGTGAACGTCAGCGGCGCGCTGAGGGTGTACGTACCACCGGCGAGCTGCACGACGACGTCGCCGGTCATGTTCGGCGCGATCGCCCGGACGCTCGTCTGCGCCTGGGTGAGCGAGCACGGCTGCGCGGCGGTGCAGGCGGTGCCGGAGCCGGTCGGGGCGGCGTAGAGGGTCTGCATGACGGCGGCGGTGGCGGGCGGTGGCAGGACCGCGACGCCGCCGGCGATGAGGACCGCGGCGGCGGCCCTCGCCAGGGACCGGCGACGGCCGGTCGGTCGGGGTGCGGGGTTGGCGGATCTCGGGGGCACGAGGTGCTCCTTCGGTGGGGTGTGATCGTGACCTGAGGCGGCAGGTGCGCTGGGCGCGGCAGCCTGACGCCGCGACACGCGTCAGCACATCATAGGTATGACGTCTTATCAATACCAGCGCCGGATACGGAGAAGGGCGGCCGGAACCCTCGCGGGTCCGGCCGCCCTTCGTAGGGCGTCAGCTGCCTACGGCAGCGTCCACTTCTGGTTGGCCGGCACCGGGTTGATGCAGGTCCACAGGTGCACGATCGTGCCGTCGGCGGAGTTGTTGCCCGACACGTCCAGGCACTTGCCGGACTGCGGGTTGCGCAGCGTGCCGTCCGACTGCGCGGACCAGTTCTGGTTGCCGCCGCCGTTGCACGTCCAGATCTGGATCTTCGTGCCGTTGGCGGTGCCGCCGCCGTTCACGTCCAGGCACTTGCCGAGCGCCTGCAGCGTCTGGCCGGAGCGGGTCCAGGTCTGCGCCGCGTTGCCCTGGCAGGTGTAGATCTGGACCTGGGTGCCGTTGGCCGAGCTGCCGCCCCGCACGTCCAGGCACTTGCCGGCGAGGCCCTTCACCGGGCCGACGCCGGTCTGCGGGGTGGTGCCCGACTCCTTGATCCGGATGTTGCGGAAGTCGACCGTGTTCCCGGTGCCGTGCTCCTGGATGCCGACGTAGCCGTCGAGATTGCGGTTCGGGTCGGTGTTGGTGAAGTCGTTGATCAGCGTGCCGTTGAGGTACACCCGGAGCCGCTGGCCCTCCACGAGCGCCTCGAACGTGTTCCACTCCCCCGGCGGGTTGAGCGCCGCGTCGCGGGCGGCGATGTCGGCGGACTTGACGCCGTAGATCGCGCCCGTGGTGCGGTCCGCGCTGTCCGTGGCGTCGATCTGGATCTCGTAGCCCTGGTTCTGCGCGATGGTGGGGTCGCTGCCCGGGTTGGGGAAGCCGAGGAAGATGCCGGAGTTGCTGTCGCCGGTCATCCGCCAGTCGGCCTTCAGCGAGTACGACGTGTACTGCTTCGCGCTGTACCAGAACAGGCCCATGCCACCGACGGAGGTCAGCGTCGCGTCGCTGTTGGTGAAGCTGCCGGGGCCCGACTGCGACCAGCCGGTGGTCGAGCCGTTGTAGAGCGCGGTGTAACCGGTCTCCGGCCGGCAGTCGGCATTCGCGCGCTTCGCCGCGTAGCGGATGCCGCCGAGCAGCTCGGCGCGCAGCGCCGTCTCGGAGTACGACGACTGGCTGTGGCCGAGGCCCGTGTAGAACGACCGGCCGCTGTCGATGGTCTTGCACCAGGTGATCGGGTGGTCGGCGCCCATGGTGCCGCCGGAGTACGAGGACTCGTCCAGCGTTGAGAGCACCCGTGCGGTCGAGCGCGGGTTGCTCTGGTAGTTGTACAGCTCGTCGGTGCGGGTCCAGGTCTGCGGCAGGTGCGCCGTGGCCGGGTGGGCCCGGTTCTCGGTCTTCACGTTCACCTGCTGGATCGCCGGGTGGGACGCGAAGTAGGCGCCGACGAGCTGGCCGTAGAACGGCCAGCTGTACTCGGTGTCGGCGGCGGAGTGGATGCCGACGTAGCCACCGCCACCGCGGATGTAGGACTCGAACGCGGCCTGCTGGGTGTCGTTGAGCACGTCACCGGTGGTGCTGAGGAACACCACCGCCTCGTACTGGGCGAGGTTGGCGGTGGTGAAGCGGGTGGCGTCCTCGGTGGCGGTGACCGTGAAGTTGTTCGCCGCGCCGAGCTGCTGGATGGCGGTGATGCCGGCGCCGATCGAGTCGTGCCGGAAGGCGGCGGTCTTGGAGAACACGAGGACGTCGTACGGGGCGTCCGCGGCCGCGGCGGGCGAGGCCGCCGCCGCGAGGGTGCCGGCGGCGAGGGCGATGGCGGCGCCCGCACCGGCGAGAAGTCTGCGCATGGTTCCTCCGGTCTGCGAAGGGAGTGGCGCCCGCGCGGGTGCGCGGGCGCCGGGCTCGTCAGGTCAGGGCAGGGTCCACTTCTGGTTGGCCGGCACCGGGCTGATGCAGGTCCACAGGTGCACGACCGTGCCGTCGGCGGAGTTGTTGCCCGACACGTCCAGGCACTTGCCGGACTGCGGGTTGCGCAGCGTGCCGTCCGACTGCGCCGCCCAGTTCTGGTTGCCGCCGCCGTTGCACGTCCACAGCTGGATCTTCGTGCCGTCGGCCGTGGCCCCGCCGTTGACGTCCAGGCACTTGCCGAGCGCCTGCAGCGTCTGGCCGGAGCGCGTCCACGTCTGCCCGGCGGCGCCGTTGCACGTGTACAGCTGGATCTGCGTGCCGTTCGTCGAGGTGCCGCCCCGCACGTCCAGGCACTTGCCGGCGAGGCCCTTCACCGGGCCGACGCCGGACTGCGGGGTGCCGGTGGCGAAGGTGAAGCTGTCGACGTCGAACAGCAGGCCGGTGCCGCTGCCGGCGAACGTCAGGTACAGCGACGTCGTGCCGGCCGGCGGGCTGGTGATCGCCGCGGTGACGGTGGTGAACGTCTCCCACGAGCCGGTGACCGGGATCGTGGCGGAGCCGATGACGGTGCCCGTGGGTGAGCCGGTGCGGAACTGCACCGTGCCGCCGGCGCCCGCGGACGAGGCCCGCACCTGGACGGAGGTGGCGTTGTTCACCTTGTACGGGTCGAACTCGATCCAGTCGCCGTTGTGGATGTCACCGACGGTCTTGCCGCCCTCGGCGGTGGTCTTGCTGTACGTGTTGATGCCGGAGGACGTCTTGAAGTGCTCCGCCTGCCGGTGCCGGGGCTGCAGGATGTTCTGGGTGTGGGTGGTCAGCCCGCCGTTGTCGGTGTACTGCGCGTCGAAGACCGGGAAGATGTTCGCCGCGTCGTCGTGCTCACCGTCCACCGGGATCGTGATCGTGCCGGAGCAGCCGGTCTGCGACGTGATCTGGTGGGCGTGCTGGTCGTGGCCGAGCACGTAGGTCATGGTGACCTTCGAGCAGTCGATCGCGCCGTCCTCCGGGTCGCTGACCGTGACGCTCCACGGGACGCTGTCACCGAAGGACACCAGCTGGCCGGATGCCGGCGTGCTCACCGTGACCGTGGGCGCGGTGTTGCCGACGCTGATCTGGACGCTCGCCGACCCGGTGGCGCCCTGCGGGTCGCGCACCGTCAGGGTGGCGGTGTAGCTGCCGTTGGCGGTGTAGGTCTTCGACGGGTTCGCCGACGTCGAGGTAGTGCCGTCGCCGAAGGCCCACGAGTAGGTCAGCGCCCCGCCCTCCGGGTCGCTGCTGCCCGACGAGGAGAAGTTCACCGTCAGTGGTGCCTGGCCGGAGGTGACGTTGGCGCCGGCGACGGCGGTCGGCGCGCGGTTGGCGCCGGTGCCGACGTAGTCGAAGCGGTAGAGCGCGGAGTTCGCGTCGCCGTTGCCGAATCCGGCGCCGTAGTCCAGCACGTACAGCGCGCCGTCGGGGCCGAACTGCATGTCCATGACCTGCTTGCCGACCCACGGGAAGTTGTCGATCGTGCCCCGGGAGCCGTCGGCGTTGATCGTGATCGGCTTGATCCAGCCGCGGCCGAACTCGCCGGCGAAGAACTGACCGTCCAGGGACGGCGGGAACTTCGTGGTCGACGGGTTCGACGCGTCATAGCGGTACACCGGACCCGCCATCGGCGACTCCGAGCCGCTGCCGAACTCCGGCGGGCTGCCCGAGTCACCGGCGTACTTGATCCAGGCCGCCCGGGCCGGCGGCAGGGTCTGCAGGCCGGTGTTGCGGAACGAGTTGTTCGTCGGCCCGCCCGTGCAGTTGAACTTGGGGCCGGTGCTGTTGGTGGCGAAGTTCCACTCGTTGTAGGTCTCGTTCGTGGTGTTGCTGCCGGTGCAGTACGGCCAGCCGTAGTTGCCCGGCGACGTGATCCGGTCGAACTCCACCTGCCCCTGCGGCCCGCGGGTCGAGCTGGTGCTGCCCGCGTCGGGACCGTAGTCACCGACGTAGACGACGCCGGTCGCCTTGTCCACGCTCATCCGGAACGGGTTGCGGAACCCCATCGCGTAGATCTCCGGCCGCGTGTTCGCGGTGCCGGGCGCGAACAGGTTCCCCGACGGGATGCTGTAGGTGCCGTTCGCGTGGTCCAGTCGGTGCCGGTGGCCGGGGCATCACCGGCCGGGGTGTTCAGCGGCGGCGCGTGGTACAGGTAGATGTAGCGGTTGGTGGCGAAGTTCGGGTCCGCCGCGACGCCCTGCAGGCCCTCCTCGTCGTGCGTGTAGACGGGGATGTTGCCGATCACCGAGGTGTTGCCGGCGGCGTCGGTGCGCCGCAGCGTGCCGTTGCGGGCGGTGTGCAGCACCGACCGGTCGGGAAGCACGGAGATGGCCAGCGGCTCGCCCATCTCGCTGAGCCCTTTGGCGAGGGTGACCTGCTGGTAGTCGGTGGCACTGATGGCCGCTGCCGCGGGGGTCGGCGACGTGACGACGGCCGTGAAAGTTCCACCGGCCAGCGCGAGCATCACCGCCGCCCCGGCTCCTCGGCGTGGCGGTCGTGTTCGGTGCATGGGAGCAACCTCCATACGGTGCGGGGGGTGTGGGGGCGCGCGCCGCCGCGCCGTTGTGCTGCGGATCGACGGGTGCCGGGGGCGGTCAGCGGAACGGCATCCCGGCTTCGCCGTCAATCCATCGACGCACGTTACAGGATTGACGACATACGTCATATGTTTGTTTCTGTCACCGAGCCATGACGGCGCGTACTCACGTTGACTGGATACGTCATACGAGTTACGTTTTTCCGCGCTTGCCGCAGCGGACAGGCACCAGCACGGATGGAGTTCGATGAAAGCCGTCGTCTATCGCGGGGCGCGCACCCTGGACATCGAGGAGCGACCCGAGGCGGAGCCCGGCCACGGCGAGCTGGGCATCGCGGTGGCCTACACCGGCATCTGCGGGACCGACCTGCACATCTACCACGGCGACATGGACGCCAGGGTCGGCACCGGCGCCGTGATCGGGCACGAGATGTCGGGTCGGGTCGCCGCGATCGGCCCGGGCGTCACCGGCTGGTCCGTCGGTCAGCCCGTCACGGTGATGCCCACCCGGGCGTGCGGCGAGTGCCCGGCGTGCGTCCGGGGGCACAGCCACATCTGCCACCGCATGCAGTTCCTCGGCATCGACTCGCCCGGCGCCATGCAGTCGCGGTGGAACGTCCCGGCCGACCTGGTCATCGCGCTGCCGGAGGACCTGCCGCTGGAGCAAGCCGCGCTCATCGAGCCGACGGCCGTCGCCGTGCACGACGTGCGGCGCGCGGACGTGGGTGCCGACGACCATGTCGTGGTGGTTGGCGGTGGGCCGGTCGGCGTGCTCATCGCCGCCGTCGCGCAGGGTCGCGGCGCGCGGGTCCTGCTGGTGGAGCCGGACGCGTTCCGGCGCGAGGTCGCGGTCGAGCTCGGCATCGAGACGCTCGACCCGGCCGCCGCCGACGTGCCGGCAACCGTCGAGGAGCGCACCGGCGGCGCCGGCGCCGACATCGCCTTCGAGGTGTCCGGCTCCGCCGCCGGGGTCGTCACCGCCGTCGACGTCCTCACCACCCGCGGCCGGCTCGTCATGGTCGCCATCCACCCGCAGCTGCGCCCCGTCAACCTGCACCGGTTCTTCTGGCGCGAGCTCGAGCTGTTCGGCGCCCGCCTGTACCAGCGCGACGACATGGTCGAGGCCGTCCAGCTCATCGCGACCGGGGCCGTGCCGGCACAGCGGCTCATCTCCCGCGTCGGTCCCGTCGGCACGGTGGCCGACGCCTTCACCGCGCTCGAGTCCGGCGGTAGCGTCATGAAGGTCCTCATCGACTGGCAGGAGCAGGCACGGTGACCGCGATGTTCGACCTGTCGGGGCGCACCGCCGTCGTGACGGGCGCGCGGCGGGGCATCGGGCTGGCGATGGCCGAGGCGCTCGCCATGGCGGGCGCCGACGTCATCGGCGTGTCCGCGCAGCTGGAGCCCAGCGGCAGCGAGGCCGAGCGGCGCGTCACGGCGGCCGGCCGGAAGTTCACCGCCGTGACCGCCGACCTCGCCGACCGGGCTGCGGTGCGCCGGCTCGCCGCCGACCTCAACGCCCTCGGCGACATCGACATCCTGGTCAACAACGCCGGCACCATCGCGCGGGCCCCGGCGGCCGAGCACCCCGACGAGTACTGGGACCACGTCATCCAGGTCAACCTGTCCAGCCAGTTCGTGCTCAGCCGGGAACTCGGCCGGGAGATGGTCCGTCGCGGCCGCGGGAAGATCATCTTCACCGCGTCGCTGCTGAGCTTCCAGGGCGGCATCAACGTCCCCGGGTACGCGGCCGCCAAGTCGGGCGTGGCCGGGCTGACCAAGGCCCTGGCCAACGAGTGGGCCGCGCACGGCGTCAACGTCAACGCGATCGCGCCCGGCTACATCGCCACGGACAACACCCAGGCGCTGCGCGACGACCCGGTGCGGCACCGGGCCATCCTGGAGCGGATCCCCGCCGGCCGCTGGGGCCGCCCCGACGACCTCGGCGCCGCCACGGTGTTCCTGGCCGCACCCGCGTCGGACTACGTCAACGGCGTCGTGCTGCCCGTCGACGGCGGCTGGCTGGGCAGATGAGCGACCGCGCGCCGGCACAGTGGGACATCGTCGACGCCCACCATCACCTCTGGGTCCGCGCCGAGCATCCGCAGCCGTGGATCAACGCCGCGACGATGACGGCGATCAACGCTGACTTCACCGTCGATGACCTGGCCCCGCTGGCCAAGTCCGCCGGGGTCACCCGCACCGTCGTCGTGCAGTCCATCTCCTCGGAGGCGGAGACCGCCGACCTGTTGCGCCTGGCCGGCACGAGCGACCTGATCGGGGGCGTCGTCGGCTGGGTCGACCTCATGGCGGGCGACGTCGCCGAGCGCGTCGCCCGCCTGCGGGCCGGCCCGGGCGGCGACCGGCTCGCCGGCATCCGCCACCTCGTGCAGGGCGAGTCCGATCCCGCCTTCCTCGACCGGCCGGACCTGCGCCGCGGCGTCGCGGCCGTCGGTGCGGCCGGTCTCGTGTTCGACCTGGTGATCCGCCGCCACCAGCTGCCCGCGGCGGCCCGGCTGGCCCGGGACCTGCCCGAGGTGCGCTTCGTCCTGGACCATCTCGGCAAGCCCTCGACGCCCTGCTCGCGGGACGGCGGCTGGGCCCGGGACCTGCGCACCTTCGCCCGGCTGCCGAACACCACGGCGAAGCTGTCCGGGCTGGCGACCGAGGCCGACTGGTCGACGTGGACCCCGCAGGACCTGCGGCCCGCCGTCGACCACGCGATCGAGGTCTTCGGGCCGTCCCGGCTGATGTTCGGCTCCGACTGGCCCGTGTGCCTGCTCGCCACCTCGTACCAGCGCTGGATCGACGTGCTGGGCGAGCTGCTCGACCCGCTGGGCGAGGCGGACCAGGCGATGATCTGGCACCGCACGGCCCGCCGCGTCTACCGCCTGCCACGGGCATGATGCGCCGGGCGTTGCCCCGCCGGCCCGCGGTCGGCCTCACCACGCTCGGCTTCGGCGCAGCGCAGGGCGGCAACCTGTTCCACGCGATCACCGACGAGACGTTCGCCGCCGCCGTCGACACCGCCTGGGACGCGGGCATCCGCTACTTCGACACCGCCCCGCACTACGGGCTGGGCCTGTCCGAACGGCGGCTCGGCGCCGCCCTGCGCGCCCGGCCGCGCGAGGAGTACGTGGTCTCGACGAAGGTGGGCCGGCTGCTGGTCCCGTCGCCCGGCACGGCGCACCTGCGCGACCCGGAGGGCTTCGACGTGGCCGCGACCCACCGCCGGGAGTGGGACTTCAGCCGCGACGGCGTGCGCCGCTCCCTCGAGGCGAGCCTCGAGCGCACCGGCCTCGACCGCATCGACGTGGTGTACCTGCACGACCCGGACGAGCACTGGCGGCAGGCCGCGACCGAGGCCGTGCCGGCCCTCGCCGAGCTGCGCGACCAGGGCGTCATCGGGGCGATCGGCGCCGGCATGAACCAGTCGGCGATGCTCGCCCGGTTCGTCCGGGAGACCGACGTCGACGTGGTGCTGTGCGCCGGCCGGTACACGCTGCTGGAGCAGGGCGCGCTGCACGACCTGCTGCCCGCCGCCCAGGACCGCGGGGTGGGCGTCGTGGTCGCCGGCGTCTACAACTCGGGGCTGCTCGCCACCGACCGACCGCCGGCCGGCGCGACCTACAACTACGCTCCGGCGCCGCCGGAGCTCATCGGCCGCGCGACCCGCATCGCGCAGGTGTGCGAGGCGCACGGGGTCACGCTGCCCGAGGCGGCGCTCGCCTTCGTCCGGTCACACCCCGCCGTCGTCTCGACCGTGGTCGGCATGCACGACGCGGGGCAGGTCGCCGAGACCGTGCGGCGGGCCGGCGTGACGGTCCCCGAGGCCCTGTGGCCCGCCCTGCGGGCGGCAGGGCTGCTCGGCCCGCGCTGAACGCCGGACCGGCCGGGGGCGCGAGCGCTCCCCCGGCCGGCCGGGCACGGGTTCAGCGGTAGCCGGCCGCGACGATGTTGGCCTGGACCGCGTTCTCCGTCGCGTCGGACGGGTAGCCCGCCACCATGGCGCCCTCGTAGAACGTGCCGGCGCTCTGGTTCGCGCCGCCGTCGGGCTTGCAGCAGTCACCGCCGCTGCCGAGCACGATCGCGCCCTGCTTCTTCATCGGGCTGTAGCCGTTGGGCAGGCCACCGTCGTACAGGGTGAACAGGCCGCCGGACTGTGCGTTGCTGCCCTTGATCGCGAAGCGGGACGTGCCGTTGTTCTTCAGCGTCGCGGTGACGAACTTGCTGGTGAACGCCCGCTGGTTGGGGTTCCAGGCGCTGCTGCCACCGGGGAACAGGCCCCACTCCAGGTCCGCCTGGACCCACGGGCCGGTGCCGGAGCAGCCGCCGAACCAGCAGCTGGTGCCGAAGTAGATCGCGTCCATGGCACCGGCGGCGTCGGCCTTGCGGGTCGTCTCGCTGTTGCCGTAGTCGAAGCAGCAGCCGCTGTTGACGTGGGTGCCGCTGGTCACCATGTACATGCCCTCGGGCGCGGACCCGGTCGGCACGCCGGTCAGGTGCCCGTCGCGCCAGTAGCTGTTGCCCGGGTTGATGTACAGCGAGTACGCCTTGCCGCCGCCGACCGTCAGCGACTCGGTCGTCGCCCTCGCCGGGCTGCTCTGCGGGGAGCCGGGGACCACGGAGGAGCCCTGGTACCACAGGTCGTTGCCGCGCCCGGACTGGTCGAACAGGACGGTGATCACGCAGGTGGTGCCGCTGCAGAAGGAGTCCTGCGCGGCGGCGTTCGCGGTGCCACCGGCGCTCAGCACGCCGATGTTGCGGGTCGTGTTGTCCGACGAGCGCCGGACCTGGTACAGGTTGCCGGTGTACGCGGCGTACAGGGCGCGGACGGTGCTGTGCGCGGCGACGCACGGGGTGCCGCCGGCGGCGTAGATGTCGCACGGGCCGCCGGTGCCGCCCGACGGCGGTGCGGTCAGGGTCCACTGCTGGTTGTTCTGGCCGCTGCAGGCGTACAGGATGACCTTCGTGCCGTTCGCGGTGCCCCGGCCGGAGGCGTCCACGCAGAGGTTGGACTGCACGCCGGTGATGGAGCCGTTGGCGTTGACGTTCCACTGCTGGTTGTTCTGGCCGTTGCAGTCCCAGATGATCACCGGGGTGTTGTTGGTGGTGCCGCGGCCGCTCGCGTCGAGGCATTTGCCGGACATGGTCAGCTGCTTGCTGGAGGTGTACGTCCACGACTGCCCGGCGCTGCCGTTGCAGTCCCACAGCTGGACCTGGGTGCCGTTGGTGGTGCTCGAGTTGGGCGTCTCCAGGCACCGGCCGGAGCCGACGCCGATGATCTGCTGGGCGACGTCCGCGGCCCGCGCGGCGCGGGCCAGGGTCACCCCGACGGCGCCGGCGGCCACGAGGACGACGGCGAGCGCGGCGGCGAGGTGGCGGAGCCGGGGGCGGTACATGGGTAGTGCGGTCATTGCGTCTCCTTCACCGGGTACTGGCCGGCCGGCGGGGTGTGGGGGTGGGTCGGCCGGCGCCATGGGCGGCATGGCGTCGTGGCGGGGGCCCATCAGCGCCGCGTCCAGCGCTGGTTGGCCGCCGCGGTGCAGGTCCACAGGATCACCGGGCTGCCGTTGGCGGTGGCGGCGCGGTTGACGTCCAGGCACAGCCCGGACTGACCGTTGCGGACGGTGCCGTCGGCGTTGAAGCTCCACTGCTGGTTGGTGCCGCCGTTGCAGTCCCACAGCTGCGCCTTGGCACCGGCCGCCGCGTTCAGCGGCGCGTCCAGGCACTTGCCGAGGGAGCGCAGCGTCTGCCCGCTGACGGTCCACTGCTGGTTGGCACCGCCGTGGCAGTCCCACAGCTGCGGCTGGGTGCCGTTGGCGGCGTTGCTGCCGGGCACGTCCAGGCAGCGTCCGGACGCGACACCGACCAGGGTGGTGGTGCCGCCCGGCGGGGGCGACGTCGTGGTGCTGGCCGACGGCGACGGCGCGCTGGTGCCGTCCAGGCCGAGGAACGCCACGGCGTAGGCGAGCTGGCCGCTCAACGGCAGCTGATGCCCGACGCCGGCGATGCTGATGCCCTCGATGGTCGCCTGCGTGCCGGTGCTGCCGTAGCGGGTGCGGGTCCAGCTCGACTGCGGCTGGTCGGTGGCGGCGGGGGTCAGGCTCAGCCCGTGCAGGTTGGTCCACTGCTTGAGCTCCTCGCCGAAGTTCGGGTAGGCGAGCGTCGTGTCAGTGGTGCCGTGCCACAGCTGCATCCGCGGGTAGCGGCCGGTGTAGCCGGGGTACATGGCGCGGGCCGTGTCGCCCCACTGCTGCGCGGTGCGGATGATCGTGCCGCCGGAGCACTGGCTGTTCCACAGCGAGCCGTTCGTGGTGGCGAAGCAGCCGGCGGGCACGCCGGAGAACGCCGACGCGGCGCTGAACACGTCAGGGTACTGCGCGGCCAGGACGTTGGTCATCATCGCCCCGGAGGAGAACCCGGAGACCACGATGCGCGACGCGTCGATCGGGTAGTGCGAGCGGGCATAGGCGACCATCGACATGATGCCGGTGGAGTCGCCGCCGCCGTCGCGGCGCAGCGCGGCCGGGGTCGACACGTCGAAGCAGTTGCCGCTGCGGGTGGCCTCGGGCAGCACGATGATGTAGCCGTACCGGTCGGCGGCGTTGACGTAGTCGTGGCCGTTGCCGTTGAAGATGCCGCCGGCGGAGCCGCCGCAATAGTGCACCAGCACCAGCAGCGCGGGCTTCGGCGCGACGTTCGTCGGCACGTAGATGTACATGTTGAGGTTGGTCGGGTTGGTGCCGAACCCGGTGACCCGGGTGAGGCCGGCGGCCGACGCCGGTCGCATCGACACCAGCACGGCGGCGACCATGAGCGGCAGTGCTGCGGCGAGCAGCAGCGCCCGCAGTTTGCCTTGCATAGGTGCCCTCCTTGTGAGTCGTGAGATGACCCGTGTGAGCGCTCACTTACCACACGGAAAAGCGCCCATGACACGGGGGAAGAATGGTAGGCGCGTCGCGGCGGGGACGCGCCTACCGGCAGACGGTCCCATATCCGGACGCATTCTTCAAGCCCGCCGTCAATGCGACCCAGCAGCCCGGACGACCGTTGCGAGGACGACCGGATAACACTTTTTCCGTCCCGGGAAATCGTCCGCGCCACTTTCTTCCACATTGACGAAAGCCGTTGCCGGGCGGCGCGTTGCCCAGTTGCTCCGGAGCCGACCGGCTAACCGGCGCCGCGGCGGGTAGGGGACCCGGCACGACCGAGGAGAGGAAGCCAGCCATGAGACTGTCGATACTGCGTCCGTTGTACGAGCAGGCCGGGCCGTGGGCGTCGGTGTACGTCGACACCTCCCGCAACACGGCGGACGGCGCGGAGCAGATGGACCTGCGGTGGCGGTCCGCCCGGGAGAGCCTCGCCGCGGACGGCTGCGACGAGGACACCCTCGACGCGCTGGAGCAGACCGTGCTGGAGCGGCCGCCGGAGCCCGGGCGGCACGGGCTGGCCGTGTTCGCGGCGCACGGCGCGGTGGCGCTCACGCAGCAGCTGGACGCGCCGCCCCGGCGGGAGATCGCCGCCTACGGGCCGCTGCCGCACGCGATGCCACTGGTCGCCCAGCTCGGCGAGCAGATCCCCTACGTGCAGGTCCTCGTGGACCACACCGGCGGCTTCCTGACCGGCACCGGGCCCGGCCGGCTCGTGCGCACCGCGAGCGTCGAAGGGTCCCAGGACTTCCCGATCCGCAAGAGCAACGTCGGCGGCTGGCAGCAGTCGCACTGGCAGCAGGCGGCGCAGGAGTCGTGGCAGCGCAACGCCGGCGAGGTCGCCCTGGCGGTCGCCGAGCTCGCCGACGGGTGCGACGCGGAGGTCATCGTGGTCGGCGGTGACCCGCGGTCGCGGCCGATGCTGGTGGAGCGGCTGCCGGAGCGCTGGCGGGACCGGGTGGTGACGACCGCGGCCGGGGCCCGCGCCGCCGGCGCCGACCCGCACGCGCTCGACCAGGCGACGATCCGGGCGGTCGCGGAGCAGGCCGCCGCGCACGAGACGGACGTGCTGGACCGGTACCGCATGCAGCGGGGCAGGGACGCGGCCGCCGGCGACGGGCTGCCGGCGGTGGTCACCGCGTTGCAGCGCGGCCAGGTCGACACCGTCCTGCTGGTCGACGACCCGTCCTCGACGCAGCTGCTGTGGGCCGGGCCGGAGCCGCTGGAGCTGTCGTACGACGTGGCCGAGCTGCGCGCGATGGGCGTCGCCGAGCCGTGGAAGGTGCGCGCCGACGCCGCGATCGTACGGGCGCTGGCCTGCTCCGACGCCGGGCTCACCCTGGTCGAGCGGGAGGAGCTGCCGGTGGAGGGCGGGGTCGCGGCGCTGCTGCGGTACGCCGACGTCGGCACCCGGCACCGCTGAGCGCGCCCGGGCGGCGCGTCCTCGGCGGCGCGGTGGTGCGGCGTCGGCGGCGCGGTGGTGCGGCGTCGGCGGCGCGGTGATGCGGCGTCGGCGGCGCGGTGGTGCGGCGTCGGCGGTGCGGCGTTTCACGCCACGGTGGGCGGGAAAGAGGGTCTGTCATGCCGAGACTGGACAACTCCCTGCCGCTGGCGCTGGACGGCTACGCGTGGCTGCCCGAACGGCGGCGCCGCGCCGGCGGGCCGTTCGCGACCCGGCTGGCGGGCCTGCCCGCGACCGGGATCGCCGGCCCCGACGCGGTGCGGTTCTTCTACGACGAGGAACACGTGCTGCGCCACGGCGCGATCCCCGAGCCGGTGCAGGGCACCCTCTTCGGCCATGGCGCCGTGCACACCCTCGACGGCGACGCCCACCGGCACCGCAAGGCGATGTTCCTGTCGCTGCTCGGGCCGGACGGGGTCGCGGCGCTCGCCGAGGAGACCGCGGCCGCGTGGGACCGCGCCGCCGCCGGATGGGCCCGACGGGAGATCGTGCTGTTCGACGAGGCGAGCCGGGTCCTCGCCGAGGCGGTCTGCCGTTGGGCGGGTGTCGACGGTACGCTGCCCGCCGCGGACCTGGTCGCGCTCGTCGACGGGTTCGCCACCCTCGGCCCCCGGCACTGGCGGGCGCGGCGGGCCCGCGGCCGGCTCGAACGCCGCCTCGCCGGGCTGATCGGCGAGGTCCGCGACGGCACCGCCGTGGCGCCGGCCGGATCGGCGGTCGCCGTCATCGCGGCCCACCGCGACCTGAACGGCGCGCCGCTGCCGCCGAGGACCGCCGCGGTCGAGGTCCTCAACGTGATCCGCCCGACCGTCGCGGTCTGCTGGTTCGTGGCGTACACGGCGCACGCGATGCACCTGTGGCCGCACACCCGCCGGCGGCTGCGGGCCGGCGACCCCGCCTACGTCGAGGCGTTCGTGCACGAGACCCGCCGCTTCTACCCCTTCGCGCCGTTCGTCGGCGGCCGCGCCGCCCGCGACCTGACCTGGCGCGGCACCCGCATCCCGGCCGGTTCGATGGTGCTGCTCGACCTGTACGGCCAGAACCACGACCGGATGCTGTGGGAGGAGCCGTACCAGTTCCGCCCGGAACGGTTCCTGACGCTGCCGCCGGGCCGCGACGACCTCGTCCCGCAGGGCGGCGGCAACCCCGCGACCGGGCACCGCTGCCCCGGCGAGGGCGTCACGGTCGGCCTGCTGGGCACGCTGGCACCCCGGCTCGCCGCGCTCGACTGGACGCTGCCGCCGCAGGACCTCACCATCTCCCTGCGCCGCATCCCGGCCCGCCCCCGCAGCGGCGTCGTCCTCGCCGTGCCGGCGGTCGACCGCGCCATGGTCGGGTAGCCCGATGGGCGCGGCTGTCGCCGCCTCCGGCCAGTGGCACGACGACGACGGCGTCCGCATGCCGGCCGGCGACGCCCACGCGTGGCTGCCCGGCCACAACCAGACCGTCTGCGGCGTGCCGCTGTCCCGCGCCGGCCTGCGGGTGTTCCCGCACGTGCCGTGGGAGTACCGCGACACCGACGTGCTCGGCCCGAACGACCGGGTCGGGCACGTCTGCGAGCACTGTCTCGCCGCCCTGCGCCCCCGCCGCCGCCGCGGCGAGAAGGCCGGCTGGACCCGCACGTCGCCGCGGCCCTGACGGCCCGCTCCGGGGCCTCAGTCGTCGTCGCCGGGCGGTGGCAGGCTCGCCGCGAGCCGGTCCAGGCCGGCGGCCACCGCGGTGTAGCCGTCCTGCTGGATGTCGCCGTCCCGGTGTTGCTCGTCGAGCTTGGTGCGCAGCTCGGCGACCCGCTGCGCGGCCTTGCCGGTGTCGCCCTTGGCGATGTCCCGGCCGACCTGGTCGAGCCGTTTGGTCAGCTCCCGCGCCGTCTGCCCGTCGATGGTCCCGGCGCCGGCCTGGACGCTGACCGTGCCGCGCAGCGCGGCGAGGGCGTCGCCGGGCCGCTGCGGCGACGGGTCGCCCCCGGCCGGCCCGGCGCTCGACGCCGCGGGCGCGGCGGCGGCCGGCGACCCGGACGCGGCGGCACCGGTCGACGGCTGGCCGGCGCGGCCGGCGACCAGCACCGCCGTCACGACAGCGGCGACCACGAGGGCACCGGCCCCGGCGAGGACCACGCCGGCCGGCCGGATCCCGGCGCGGCCACCGGCCGCGGTCGGCTCGTCGGCAGACGTCACCGGCATCGCCCGGGTGGGCGCGACCACGGCCGCGGTGGCCCGGACCGGCGGTGCCTGCACGGCGGCAGGCTCCGTGCCGTCGGCGAGCCGGCGCAGCAGGTCGCCGGCCCGCGCCGCGGACGCCGGCCGGTCCTCCGGCCGCTTCGCCAGCAGCGCCCCGAGCACCCGGTCGACCTGTGGCGGCAGGCCGGGTCGCAGTGTGGACGCCGGCACGACCGGCTGGTTGACGTGCCGCGCGGCGAGCTGCATCGGCGTCCCGCCGGTGAACGGCGGGTGCCCGACCAGCATCGCGTACAGCACGCAGCCGAGGGCGTAGATGTCGCTGCGGGCGTCGACCGGTCCGCCGGTGGCCTGCTCCGGTGCCATGTACGCGCTGGTGCCGAGCACCTGCTTCGACGCCGTGAGCTCCGCCTGCCCCGCGCCGGTGACCCGGGCGATGCCGAAGTCGCACACCTTCACCCGGTCGGCGGCGGCCCCGGTGAACAGGATGTTGGCCGGTTTGACGTCGCGGTGGACGACCCCGGCGGCGTGCGCGGCCTCCAGCGCGTCGCAGACCTGCACCGCCACCGCCACGGCGGCCGCGACCGGCAGCGGGCCCGCGGCGAGCCGGTCCGCGAGACTGCCTCCCTGCACCAGCTCCATCACCAGGTACGACACCTCGGCGCCACCGGCGGGCGAGCCGGCGTCGGTGCCGACGTCGTGGACGGCCACGATGTTCGGGTGCGACAACCGGGCCACGGTGCGGGCCTCCCGGTCGAACCGGTCCCGCGCCGACGGGTCCGCCGGTCCGGCCGGCGGCAGGATCTTGACCGCCACCGCACGGTCCAGCCGGCGGTCGAACCCGAGCCACACCTCGGCCATGCCGCCCCGGCCCAGCACCGTCCGCAGCTCGTACCGCCCGCTCAGCACCGCCTTGCCCACGGCCACACCCTGACACAGGCCCACCCGCCGCGCACGCGGGCGGTATCGTCCGCCGGTGCGGTCGCGGATGATGATGTGTGTGGCGTTGCTGGTGGCCGGGTGCGTCGGGTCGGGTGGCGGGGAGTACACGATGCCGACCGACGCCATGAAGCCCAGGTTCAGCGCCGGGCAGCGGTTCACGGCGAAGCCCGTCGCCGCGGGCGGCTACCGGCCGAGGGCCGGCGACGTGGTGGTGTTCCGCGCCCCGGACTCGTGGGGTCGGCGTGGCCTGTCGGTGGCGCGGGTGGTGGCGGTCGGCGGGACGGTGGTCGCGTGCTGCGACGTCGACGGCAGCGTGACGGTCGACGGGGTGACGCTGGACGAGCCGTATCTCGGGGAGAACTCCCCCATTGACGCGACTGCCACGGTCGAGCGGTGCTACGGGCGCCGGTTCGGCCCGGTCCGGGTCGAACCGGGCCACGTGTTCGTCATGGGCGACAGCCGGGGCATCTCGGTGGACTCCCGCTGCAAGGGCACCGTGCCGGACGACCGCATCGTCGCCGTCGTCGAATAGGGCGGCCGTGATCTCGTCGGTGGTGTTGCGCCGGCTTGGCACACTGCCGCCGTGATCAAGGACCTGGACGAGCTCGGCGGGGTCGACTGGGGAGCGCTCAGCCATGCCTGGGGCGCCGCCGACGACGTGCCGGACCTCCTGCGCCGGCTGGTCGGGCCGGACCCGCGGGGGCGCGCGGACGCGCTGGGTGAGCTGCGCGGGACGGTGCACCGCCACGGCGACGTCTTCGACGGCACGGTCGCCGCGATCCCGTTCCTGCTCGCGGTCGCGGGCGACGCACGGGTGCCGGACCGGGCCGGCGTGCTGCGGCTGCTCGCCGGCATCGGGGGCGCGACCCGGCGCGAGGACCCCGGCCCCGACTGCACCGCCGCCCGGGCGGCGGTCGCCGGCGCCGCGCCGCTGCTGCTGCGCCTGCTCGACGACGCCGACCCGGAAGTGCGCCGCGCCGTGCCGGCCGCACTGCTCGTCCAGCGCGGCGACGCGGGCCCGGCCCTGGCGGCGCTGCGCGCCCGGCTCGCCGTCGAGCCGGACGCCGACGTGCGCGGCGCGCTCGCCGCGGCGGTCGCCGGCCTGGGCCGGCTCGCCGCCGCGGGGCTGGTCTCCGGCGTGGACCCGATTGCGGCCGGTGCCTGGTTCGCCGGCTGGCTCACCGCGCCCGACCCGGCCGGCGCGCAGGTGCGCGGCCGGCTCACGGCGGTCGCCGACCTCGTCGGCACGGCACCGGAAGCGCTCGCCGGTGACCTGGTCCCGGTCGTGGCCGGGCTGCTCCGGGCGGACCTGGAGGCGGCGGACCAGGCGCTGCCGGCCCTGCGCGTGTCCCGCGTGGAGGATCTCACCGACCTGGTGTCGCCCGCGCGCCTCGACGGGCCGGTGGCGGCGGCCGGCAGCCGGGACGCGCTCGTCGAGGACCTCAGCATGTCCCTGCGGGAGCGGGTCGAGGACCGCGTCGAGCTGCTCACGTGCCTGCTGGCGGCCGGCGCCCCGGCGGCGCGCTCCGCCGCGTTGCGCCCCGCCCTGGGCCTCATCGGGTACTGGCGCGGCGACTACACCGGCCTCGTCACGCTCCTCGGCGCCCAGCTCACGGACGGTCGCCTGGCCGGGCGGGCCGCGCTCGTCCTGGAGCATCTCGACGCGCTGGCCGCCCCCGCCACCGACGCGCTGGCCGACGCGGTCATGTCGGCGGCGCCGGCGTCCCCGTACGGCGACGGGCCCCCACCCTGGGTCGTCACCTGGCCGGGATGGGAGCCGACCGTCGGCCCGACCCTGTGGGCGCTGGCCGCGCTCCACGACGACCGGGCGCTGCCCGCGGTGCGGGCGGTCCTCGACCGCGACGTCCCGGTGCGCGGCGCCGGCCCGCTGGTCACCCGGTACGCCACGACGGCACCGGACCTGCTCGCCACCCTCCGCCGCCGCTGCACCGCACAGGCGGGCAGCGCCGCGGCCGGGCACCGCCGGCTGCTGGCCCTGCTCGCCACGGCGCTCGGCCCGGCGGCCGCGGAGGCCGTGCCCGAGCTGCTCGCCGGGCCGATCGACCCGGTGACCGCCAACGCCCTCGGCCGTATCGGACCGGACGCGGCGGCGGCCGTCCCCGCGCTGCGCGGCATGCTCGACCGCGACGACGGGGTCGAGGCCGTCGTGGCCGTCGTGCTGTGGCAGGTCACGGGCGAGGCGGGGCAGGCGGTCGAGCTGCTCGCCCGCCACCTCGACGACCCGTGGGACGCCACGGCCGGCGTCGCCGACGCGGCGGGCCGGCTCGGTCCGGCCGGGGCCGCCCTCGAAGCACCGCTGCGCGCCCTCGTCGACGCCGACGACGACCGCGTCCACGTCGCCGCGGCCCGGGCGCTGTGGCGGATCACGGGCGACGCCGAAACCCCGCTGCCCGTCCTCGCCCGGCTGTGGACCGCCCGGCCGGCCCGCCGCGCGGAGATCGCCGCCCACCTCGCCGCGATCGGACCGGCCGCCCGGGCGCTGCGCGACCTGGCCGCCGCCGAGGCGCGGCAGCCGTTCCGGCACAGCGCCGCGCTCAACGGCTGGTCCAGCCGGCAGGTCGCCCTCGACGTCGCCCTGCTCCGCGACTGCCGCACCATCCTCGACGCGACCGGCTGACTCACGAACGCCGGGGGCGCGGTTCGCCGAACTTGACCCCCAGGCGGACGGCCGCGATGGCGACGCCCGCGCTGGAGGCGGCCAGTGCGCACGCGAAGGCCCGCTGGGCGACCGAGAAGCTCTCCGAGAGCAGGGAGTCGGCGGCGACGAAGACCTGCACGCCGAAGGAGACCGTGGCGAAGGTACCCACGATGGCCTCCGCGGCGAACTGCGGGTCGAACATGCGGTGCAGCAGCGCCGGCTGGGAGTGTGTCCGCGCCGTGTTGTGGTCCCAGGGCAGGTGCGACCGGCCGGCGCCGGCGATCGAGAACAGCGACGAGCGGATGCGGGCGATGTCCCGGTCGTACGCGTGCAGGGCCGCCCCGAACTTCCGCACGCTGGCGAGGATCAGCAGGCTGATCATGCCGAAGACGGCGGCCATGCAGGTCAGGCCCAGGGCCACCGTCGGCCAGCTCGGGATGCGGGAGCTGACCGCGACGAAGAAGCCGACGATGGCGACCAGGAGCGTGAAGAAGAACCCGAGGAACTGGTTGCGTTCCTGTTCGATGTGACGGTAGTGGAGCCAGTGTTGCTGCCCCTCGTACAGCAGGGCGTCGGTGAGCAGGCGTTGCTTTTCGAATTCGGTCAGGGCCACCGCCGTCAGCGCCGGGCTCCGGCACCGTTGTGGCTCTGTTCCAGCAGTGCCGCCTTGGCGCGCTGGTATTCGGATTCGGTCAGGATCCCGCGCCGTTGCAGATCGGCGAGCTTGCCGAGCTCGTCCGCGGGGCTCGCCGTGCCCGCCGCGCTGCGGACGAACTCGCGGACCTCGGCCTCGTGGGCCATCGCCCGTTCGCGGGCCCGCGCGTTCATCGACGGGCCGCGCGTGATGAGGTACACGAGCGCACCGAGCCACGGCAGGACAATCAGGAAGATCGTCCAGCCGGCCTTGCCCCAGCCGCTGACCTCGTGGTCACGGAACACGTCCGTGAGGATGCTGATCATCAGCCAGATCCAGGCGAAGACCAGCATGAACCACAACGTCCCAAGAATCACGTCGCCGAACGAGAAGTCATCCATGGTCCGCCTCCTCGGTGTGCATCGGAACCGTTATCAGCGTCGAACGCCGCATACCGCGGATCATCACCCGCGTCGGGTGAACGCCGGGCACCGTGGACCGTCGCGGTACCGTCGCCGGGTGGACGAGCAGGACCTGCTGACGCCGGCGGAGGTGGCGGGCGCCGACGAGCTGTACTGGACGCTGGACAGCCTGGACCCGAGGGTCCGCCCGGCGGTCACCATCGAGCCGGGCCCCGGCCGGCGCATCGTGGTCGCCGCGCACGGCGGCGGCGGGCTCACGATCACCTACCGCGAGCACACCGCCGACGCCGTCCGCCGGGTGGAGGACGTCGACGTCCTCGCGGCCCACCGGGCGATCATGGCGTGCCTGCGCGGCGCGTCCGGGTGGCATCAGGTGCTCGACCAGGTCGGCGGCAGCTTCGGTACCGCCGGCGTCGACACCGACTACGAGCCGACCGGCCTGAGCGTCGCGAACGCGGTGCTGGACGACGGCAAGCGACGGCGGCGGCGCGGCCTGCCCACGGTGGGCAACGCGATCGGGTGGGGCGCCCGCAGGGTCACCACCGGCGACACCTGGCGCGGCGTGCCGGACAGCGGCACGGTCACCGTCCGCGCCCTGCGGCCGGATCCGGTGCACGAGCACGGGATCGCGATCCGCGCGGCCGGCGGGACGCTCAGCGTGGGCGGCGCGCCGGCGGCCGAAGTGATCGTGTGGCCGACCGCGGAGGACCCGGAGACGGTCGTCGCCTACGTCTCCCCCGCGCCGGCGCTGCAGGTGTGCAACGTCTACCTGCTCCGTGGCGCCGCGTGGGAGCGGGTCGACCGGTGGTCGGAGCAGGCCGGCATGGTCGTCGAGGCGGCCGGGGACGCCGAGCGGGTCTACCACTGCAACCACGCGTCGACGACCCCGCCGACCTTCGCCGACCTGACGGTCCGCCTGCGGCTCGGGCCGCCGGCCTGACCCTCAGGTCAGCGCGGTGCCGGTGTGGCCGGCCAGCGCGTCCAGCAGGCGGTCCTGGAAGGCGCGGTCGTGCACCGCCGGGTGGGGCGCGCGGCGCCGCTGGTGGAACCAGTACCCGCCGCTGGTACGCGCCTCCGGGTCGGTGCTGGTGGCGAGCCACTCCTGGGTGAGGTGCCCGAGCCGCAGGTCGTCGGGGGCACCGGGACCGCCCATCCTGGTCGGCACCCAGCCGGGGTCGACGGCGTTGCTGGACACCTCCGGCCACAGGCGGGCGACGGCCGCGGCGAGGGTGGCCACGAACAGCTTGCTGTCGGAGTACGAGCCCGCCCGCCGGCCGCTCCAGTCGACGCCGGTCAGGTCGGCCCGCCCGCTCTCGTGCATGCCGCTGGTGATGTACACGAGCCGCCGCGGGCGGCTGATGAGCGCCGTCAGCAGGTACGGCGCGACGACGTTGACCGGCATGATCTGGTCGCCCCGGTAGACGCCCGCGTTGTGGATCACCGCGTCGACCGGGCCGAGCGCGTCGACCTGGCCCGCCACGGCGCGGGTCTGGTCCGGGTCGGCCAGGTCGCCGACGACCGCCGACACGCCCTGGTCCACGAGGTCCTCCACCGCGGCCAGCCGCCCGGCGTTGCGGGCGTGGACGATGACCTCGTGCCCGTCGCCGAGCAGGGTCCGCGCCGCCAGGCGGCCCAGCCCGTCCGCCGACCCGGTGATGAAGATGCGTGCCATGGCTCCCCTCTGCCCCGGCCGATGCTCGACAACCTACCTGGAGGTCGTCGCCGCCGGTGGGGACGCGGCGGTCAGCGGGCGAGCGGTCACGGCAGCTGATCGGGGCGGGCGCCGGCAGCGCTGTCCGCTGCCGGCGCCACGTACCCGGCTCAGCGGCCCCAGAGCCGCCAGGTCTGGTTCAGCGGGCTGCCCTGGCCCACCGGGTTGCAGGTCCACTGGTGCACCAGCGCGCCGGGCGTCGTGGAGATGGCGCTGACGTCCACGCACTTGCCGCTGTGCCGGGCGACGAGCTGGTAGTCGTGGCTGTCGTTGCCGCCGTAGGTGACCTTCCGCAGCGTGAACTGCTGGTTCTGCCCACCGTTGCAGGTCCACTGCTGCACCGCGGCGCCGTCGGCGGTGGAGACGCCGTTGACGTCCAGGCACTTGCCGCTCTGCTGGTTGACCACGGTGTAGGTGCTCGCCACGCCGGTGACCGGGCGGAAGTTCCACAGCTGCTGGTCGCCGCCGTCGCAGGTGAACTGCTGCTGCCGGTTGCCGTCAACGGTGCCCAGCCCGGTGTTGTCCAGGCACTGCTGGCTGTGCTGGGCGACGGCGACGGACTGGAACCCGCCGTCGGACGGCGGCAGCAGCGTGACGGTGAACGTGTCGTCGATGCCGGTGTGCGGCAGGTTCACCGTGGTGGCGTTGCCCGACAGGGTCACCACGGTGTTTTGCACCGTAACCGGGCCCTGCACGGCGCCGCCGTTGTTGTACGGGATGCGCTGCACCACGACGCGGACCTGGTTGTTCTGCACGATGCCGGTGGTCGTGTCCAGCCGTTGCAGGTTGACCGCGACGTTGCCCGTGGTGCCGCCGCCACCGACGAGGATCTTCGCGACGCCGGTGTCCTTGGTGGCGAAGGCGTCGTAGGCCTGGCTGGGCGTGACCGAGGAGATCAGGCCGGTCTGCGAGCCGTAGTAGCGGTACACCCACCACTCGCCCTTCGGCTGGTGCTGCCCGGCGCTGTTGCGCACCAGCAGGTTGCCGAGGTCGTTGTGCAGGTTGTTGGTGCTGGCCCAGTTGGCGCGCAGGCCGTCGGCGCCGGCGCGCTCCAGCCGGGCGATGTACCACGAGCCGTCGCCGGGGTTCTGCTCGTTCGATGCGCCGTACTCGTTGATCTGGTACGGGCGGGGGTGGGCGATGCCGCGGGCGTCGAGGGTGCTGTTGGCGGTGGCGACGTTCGCGACCGGGTCGCTGGGCAGGCTGTGCCAGCTGAAGATGTCCGGCACGACGTTGTTGGCCTTCACGAAGTCCAGGTACTGGATCCACCAGCCCGACGTGGACGGCACCCCGGCGTGGCTGGGCCCGACCAGCGGCGTGCCCGGCAGGTCGGCGCGCAGCCGCTGGTACGTGCGCCGCCACAGCTCGAAGTACTGCGACTGCGGCCGGTTCCAGAACAGGCCGAGGTTCGGCTCGTTCCAGATGTCCCACTGCACGGTCACCCCGGTGGCCTTCACGTCGGCGATGACCCGGGTGAGGAACGCGTCGTAGTCGCTCCAGTTGCCGTTGTCGCCCGGGAACCGGGAGATGGGGTAGCCGTCGGCGCCCCACAGGTCGTGCGGCAGCAGCACGAACGTGCCGCCGAGGGCGGCGGTGCGCAGGATCTGCGCGCGGGTCGCGTTCCACCGCCGGTCGTACTTGCCGGACACCCAGCCGCCGGGCTGGTCGAGCTGGGCGCCGCCGGCCCGCATCGCCCGGAACTTGACGTCGCGGTAGAAGTGGTCGGCGGGGCCGGCACCGTTCTCGGTCATGCCGTAGATCCAGCCGGATGCGCGGTAGGTGGGGCTGCCACCGGCGACGGAGAAGTTGACGCTGATCGACTCGTCGGCGGCGTGGGCGGGGGTGGCGACCGTGAGCGCCGCGGCGGCGGCGACGATCGCGGTGAGCAGCGTGCGTCTGAGGTGCATGGCCGTACTCCCTTTCGTGGCGGTGCGGGAGCGAGACGCCGTCAGCGTTGGCGGCGCTCGACGTGTGCGGCGGCGAGGGTGAGGTAGGCGCTCGCCGTCCAGGTGTAGGCGCGGTCACGCAGGCCGTCGCCGGTGTGCGCGTCGAAGTTCTCGGCGAAGCCGGAGCGTTCGCACAGCGCGCGGAACCGGGCGCTGATGTCGTCGGCGAGGTCGGTGCAGCCGGCGCGGCGCAGCCCGTCCTCGATGAGGACGGTCGACGGGGCCCAGATCGGGCCGCGCCAGTAGCCGTCGGCCTCGTAGTGCGCCGACGCCGGCAGCTCCGTGGCGAGGCCGTGCGCGGTGAGGTGCTGCCGGATGCGGCCGGCCAGGACGTCGCGGACGGCGGCCGGCAGCTCGTCGCCGAGCACGATCGGCATCAGGTACAGCAGGCTGTCGGTGCTCCACGTGTCGTGCGTGGTGGGGCTGCGGGCGGTGAAGCGGTCGCCGGTCCACAGCTGCCCGAGCAGGGCGTCGCGCAGCTCGTCGGCGCACCGGGTCCAGGCCGGCGCCTCATGGTGCAGGCCGAGCCGGTCGGCGAGCGCGGCGAGCTCGCGGGCCTGCAGGACGAGGAAGGCGGCGAGGTCGGCGCTCTGCACGACCCGGGCGGCGTCGAACAGGGTGGCGTTGTCCCAGCCGCTGTCGTTGCCGTGCTGGTAGTGCGGCAGGTCCTCGCCGGGGACGCGGCGCACCGTGAGCCAGAAGTTGGTCCAGCGCACCAGCTGGCCGTAGACCGCCTCGAGCTCGGCGCGGTCCAGGCCGGGGATCCGGTGACGCAGCCGGGCCAGGGTCCAGCCGTGCACGGGCGGTTTGACGAAGTTGTAGAGGACCTCGGAGTGGGTGACCGAGTCGGGCAGGCCGCCGGTGTCGTCCTGGTGCTCGAACGGGATCCGGAACTGGGCCCAGGCCAGGTCCGGGTCGCCGGCGGCGAGCGCGAGGGCGTTGAAGCAGTGGTCCCAGCTCCATACCTTGTCCATCCAGTGTTTCGACATGAGCACCGCGGGCCTGGTGAGGAACCCGCCCGGCGCGACGGTCGCCGACCACAGGACGTAGGCGGCCAGCTCCGCGGCGGGCGTGCGGTCGTCCCGCCACGGCGCGACCCGGTCGGCGAACGCGGTGAACTGCGCGTCGGCGGCCTTGACGACCTCGTCGAACGTGACCGCCGCCCGGTAGGGTGCGCGGCCGCTGGCGTACTCCTCGATCGCGATCTCCCAGGGCCCGTCGCCGAGCACCACGCCGCGCTCGGCGACGCCGACCGCTTCGACGCCGCGGACCTCGACGTCGTCGCCGGCCAGGACCGTGACGCGGTACCGGCGGCCGGTGCCGTAGTCGGTGAGCACGGCGGCGCCGTCGACCGGGTCGCGGTACAGGTAGGTACCGGTGAACGGGGTGAGGGTCGATTCCGCGACGAGGACGGCCATGCCGAGGCCCTCGCCCCGCAGCCGCACGGTGTCCGGCGTCTCGTAGGCCGCCTCGACCGTGCCGGCGCCGTGCGCCCACGCCAACCGGGCCGGGGTGGCAGTGACCGTCGCGGTCCGCGCCGGCGCGAACCGCAGGACGGCGTGCATCCCGTTCTGGTGCGACACCAGGTGCAGGTCGTCGGCGACGGCGTGCAGGCCGACGACCGGCGAGATGCCGAACCAGGAACCGGAGTGACTGAAGGGGATGTCCCGGATGGGGAACACGACGGTCATTGCGATGGCTCTCACTTCCGAAGGTCAGTCCTTGACGGCGCCGGCGGTGACGCCGGTGGCGACGTACCGCTGGGCGGCGACGAGCAGGACCGTGGCCGGGACGGACGCGACCACGGCGGTGGCCATGATGGCGTTCCACTGCTGGTTGTTGTTGCCGATGTACTGGTAGATGCCGAGGGTGACGGGGCGCAGGTCGCCGCCGCCGTCGAGGGTGCTGGCGAACACGAAGTCCGACCATGCCCACAGGAACGCGAACAGCGCCACGGTGACGACGGCGTTGCGGCTGACCGGCAGGACGATCGCGGTGAACGTGCGCAGCGGGCCGGCGCCGTCGGTCTTCGCCGCCTGCAGCAGCTCCTCGGGGATGCCGGCCATGAACGTGGTGAACACCAGCACCGCGAACGGCACGGCGATGGTCGAGTCGGCGAGGATGAGGCCGGGCCACGAGTTCAGCAGGCCGAGGTTGAGGTAGGCGGCGTAGAACCCCATCGCCATGATGATGCCGGGGATCATCTGCGCGATGAGCAGCACGAAGCTCAGCACCCCGCCGCCGCGCGGGCGCAGCTTCGCCAGCGAGTACCCGGCGGGCGCGGCGAGCAGCACGGTCAGCGCGACGGTGCCGAGGCCGACGAGCAGGCTGGTGCCCAGGTACGGCAGCTGCTGCGCGAGGACCGCGCGGTAGCCCTCGCCGGTGGCGTCCACCGGGAACCAGTTCGGCGGGATCTTGCGCATGTCCCGGTCGCGGGTGAGCGAGACGTTCACCATCCAGTACACCGGGAACAGCATCACCGCGGTGAGCACCAGCCCGGTGAAGGTCCGCCGGCGCCTCACGCCAGCCTCCGCTGTGCCCGCACGTACAGCAGTCCGCAGCCGACGGCCATGACGATGAGCAGGTTGCCGACCGCGGCGGCCGGGCCGAACTGCGGCAGCAGGTTGCCGAACCCGAGCCGGTAGGACCAGGTGGCGAGGGTCGTCGACGAGCCGTTCGGCCCGCCCTTCGTCATGATCCAGATCGGGTCGAAGACCTTGAGCGTGTACACCAGGCCGAGCAGCAGCGTGATCAGCGAGACCGGTCGCAGCAGCGGCAGCGTGATGCGCCAGAACTGCTGAGCGCCGCTCGCGCCGTCCAGCGCGGCCGCCTCGTACAGGTGCGCGGGGATCGCCTGCAGGCCGCTGTACAGCACGACGAGGTTGAACGGGACGCCGATCCACACGTTGGCGACGGTCACCGACACCAGCGACCAGTCCGGCGACGTGAGCCAGTTGACCGGACCGAGACCGGCGTAGCCCAGGACGGTGTTGACGATCCCGGCGTCGCTGTTGAGCATCCACGACCACGTCGACGCCGACACGATCAGCGGCAGCAGCCACGGCACGAGGAACAGCGCCCGCAGCGTCGCCGACAGCGGGAAGTGCCGGTTGAAGAACACCGCCAGGGCCAGCCCGAGCGTGAACTGCAGGACCAGCGACGCGACGGTGAACACCACGGTGTGCGTCAGCGCCGGCACGAACGCCGGGTCGGCGACGACCGTGCGGTAGTTGTCCAGGCCGTTGAACGGCGCGTCGCCCTGGACGAACGAGCGCACCGTGTAGTGGCGCACGCTGAGGTCGACGTTGCGGTACAGCGGGTAGGCGTAGCAGGCGAGCAGGTACGCCACGACCGGGGCGAGGAACGCCCACGCGGCCCACTGCCCGGAGCGGCCCCGGCGGGCCGGCGGCGGGGCGGCGGCCGGGACCGCCGCCCCCTTCCGGTCCTGCCGGTCCCGCAGGGACTGGCTGGCCATGGCAGCTACTTCGTGGCCGCGGCGGCGGCCGCCTGCGCCGCGGCGAGGGCGTCGGCCGGGGACTTCGACCCGCTCAGCGACGCCTGCACGGCGGTCCACAGCGGCTCGGAGATCCTCGGGTACTTCGTGCCCAGGTCGTCGCTGGTGCGGCCCTTCGCGGCCTTGACCGCCTCCACCCACACCTTGAGGTCGGGGTTCGCCGCGACCTGCTTGTCCTGCACCGCCACGGTCGGGGCGACGTAGGACAGGGTGGTGACGGTCGTGTTCGAGTTCTCGACGTTCGTCAGGCACTCCACGAGCTGTTTCGTGGTGGCGTACCGCTTGGCGTCCTTCTGCACCGGCACGCTCACGAACTCGCCGCCGGTCGGGGCGGGCGCGGTCCCGCCGGTGACGGCCGGCACCGGGATGATCCCGTAGTCGAAGCCGGCCTTCTTGGCGTTGGCCAGCTGCCAGGTGCCGTTCTCGGCGAACGCGTACTCGCCGGTGGCGAACTCCTGCCAGCTGGTCGTCTGGGTGTTGTTGATGACCGAGTTCGGGGCGAGGCCCTGCTTGAGCCAGTCGCTCCACAGGGTCACCGCGGACACCGCCTCCGGCGAGTCGAGCTTGCGCAGGTTGGCGCCGGAGCCCCAGAACCACGGCAGGAACTGGAAGCTGCCCTCCTCGGTGCCGATGGCGGAGAACGTGATGCCCTTCTTGCCGGCCGCCTTCACCTTGCCCAGCGCGGCGGTCAGCGACGCCCAGTCCTTCACCGTGGCGATGTCGACGCCGGCGGCCTGCAGGACGGCCTTGTTGTAGTACAGGGCGAGGGTGTTCGCGCCGATCGGGATGCCGTAGGTCTTGCCGCCGGTCTGCCCGGCGGCGACGAGGTTCGGGGCGATGGCGCTGATGTCGAGGCCGTTGTCCGCGGTCGTGGTGAGCACGCCGGCCTCGGCGAGGGTGGAGACCACCGGGTTGTCGACGATGAGCACGTCGGGTGCGTTGCCCTGCTGCGCGGCGAGCAGGGCCTTGTTGGTCAGGTCGGTGGTGTCGTAGCCGGTGCGCTTGACCGTGACGCCGGCGGCGGTGCCGCAGCTGCCGAGCAGCTTGACCCAGGCGGAGGCGTCGTCGTACTGCGGGTACGGGTCCCAGATGGTGTAGGTGCCGCCGGCCTTCGCGCCGGCGTCGTCACCGGACCCGCAGGCGGCTGCCGCGCCGGCGAGGGTGATCGCGAGCAGGGCCGCGCCGAGGGCGCGGCGGCTACGGATGGAACCGTGCATGGGATGGCCCCTTTTGACGGTCGGGGTGTGGGGGTGTCCTCGCGAGCGAATCGGTTCGCGAACCGATTCGACGCGAACGATATGCACATGTTCACCGCCGGGTCAAGCACTTCTTAACGATCGCGTTGACACCTCTGAGGCGTCGATCTAGGCTCGCAGCGAACCGATTCGGTGGAATCCGCTGGAGGCGGCGTGAACATCGGCGAGATCGCCAAGCGGGCCGGCGCGTCGCGCAGCACCGTGTCGTACGTGCTGAGCGGCAAGCGGGCGGTGTCGGAGGAGACCCGCCGGCGCATCCTCGCCGTCATCGAGGAGCTCGACTACCGGCCCAACGCCGCGGCGCGGGCCCTGAAGGAGGGGCGCACCAGGACCCTCGGGCTGGTCATCCCGCCGGCCAGCCAGCGCCTGACGGACATGCAGCTCGGCTTCGTCGCCAGCGTGGTCGAGGCGGCCGCCCGGGCCGACCTGGACGTGCTGCTGTCACCGTCCGGGGGCGACCACGAGCGGTCCTTCGAACGCGTCGTCACCGGCCGGCGCGTCGACGGCGTCATCCTCATGGAGATCCGCATGGAGGACGACCGCGTGTCGCGCCTGCGGCAGACGAGCCTGCCGTTCGTCACGATCGGGCGCACCGCCGACCCGCACGACATGTGGTGGGTCGACGTGGACTACACGACCCTGATCTCCCGGTGCGTGCACCACCTCGCCGACCTCGGCCACCGGCACCTCGCCTTCATCAACCGCTCCGCCGAGCTGGTCGCCGCCGGTTACGGCCCGGGCCACCGCGCCCTGGCGGGCTTCCGCCAGGCCGTCACGGAGCGCGGCCTGACCGGCGTCGACGTCTGCTGCCCGGACGAGCCGTCGGCCGGCGAGACGTGCCTGGAGCAGCTGCGGGCCGCGCACCCCGAGGTGACCGCGGTCGCGACGATCAACGAGGCGGCGCTGCCGGGCATCCAGCGCGGCCTGCAGCACGCGGGTCTCGCGGTGCCGCGCGACTTCTCCGTCGCCGGCGTCGCCGCCCGCCACTGGGCCGAGGACTTCCGCCCGCCGCTGACCGCCGCGGACGTGCCGACCCTGGACATGGGCGAGGAGGCCGTGCGGCTGCTGCTGGAGCGCATCGCCACCCCGGAGGCGCCGCCCCGCCACGTGCTGCACGCCCCGCCGATCTCCCTGCGCGCCAGCACCGGACCCGTGCCGCCGGCCTTGCGCTGAGCCCGGCCCCGGGGCGGGCGCCGCGGTCAGCCGGCGGCTGACGGCTCCACGGTGAGCAGGGCGGCGAGCTGCGCCAGGATCGCCGGGCGCGCCCGGTAGTACACCCACGTGCCGCGCCGGTCGGCGTCCACCAGGCCGGC
>NZ_JNYJ01000079.1 GCF_000716715.1 Dactylosporangium aurantiacum
CGCCGCCGGACTCGCGGATCACGGGTGCGGACTCGCCGGTGATCGCGGACTCGTCGACCGAGGCGATGCCCTCGATGACGTCACCGTCGCCGGGGATGATCTGACCGGCCTCGACCACGACGATGTCGCCGAGCTGCAGGGCGGTGGCCGGCACCTGCTCCTCGACCCGGTCCGTCCCGACGAGGCGCCGGGCCATGGTGTCGGTCTTGGCGCGGCGCAGCGTCTCGGCCTGGGCCTTGCCGCGGCCCTCGGCGACGGCCTCGGCCAGGTTGGCGAACACGACGGTCAGCCACAGCCACGCGGTGATCAGCCACGCGAACACGCTGGGGTGCAGCACCGCCACGACGGTGGTGAAGACCGAGCCGATCTCGACGATGAACATGACCGGGTTGCGCCACAGGGTGGCGGGGTTGAGCTTGCGCAGGGCATCCGGCGTGGACTTCCACAGCTGCCGGGGGTCGAGCAGGCCGCCGGCGACCCGGCGCCGTGAGTCCTTGGGTTGTTCGACGGTCAGGGTGGCCATCAGATGCCTTCCGCGAGCGGGCCGAGCGCGAGGGCCGGCAGGTAGGTGAGCAGGACGACGATGACCGTGACCGCGATGACCATGCCGATGAACAGGGGTTGGTAGGTGCGCAGCGTGCCGGACGACTCCGGGACCGGTGTCTGCCGGGCGAGGGACCCGGCGAGGCCGAGGACCAGGATGATCGGCAGGAGCCGGCCAAGGAGCATGCACAATCCGAGGGCGGTGTTGTAGAACGTGGTGTTGACGCCGATGCCGGCGAACGCGGAGCCGTTGTTGTTCGACGCCGACGTGAACGCGTACAGCACCTCGGACAGGCCGTGCGCGCCCGGGTTGGCCATCGACGCGCGGGCAGTTTCCGAACCCATCGCGACCGCGGTGCCGACCAGCACCAGCGCGGGCGTCGTGAGCAGGTACAGCGACGCGAACTTGATCTCCCTGGCGCCGATCTTCTTGCCCAGGTATTCGGGGGTCCGTCCGACCATCAGCCCGGCCACGAAGACGGTGATGACGGCGAGGATGAGCATGCCGTACAGCCCGGAACCGACACCGCCGGGCGCCACCTCGCCGAGCATCATGTTCAGCATGGTGACCATGCCACCCAGCGACGTGTAGGAGTCGTGGAAGGAGTTGACGGCACCGGTCGAGGTGAGGGTGGTGATCGAGGCGAACGTCGCGGACTGCGACACGCCGAACCTGGTCTCAGTACCCTCAGTGGCCGCGCCGACGGCGGTCGGGACCGTCCCGCCGTGCGACAGCTGGAACGCGTTGATCGCGATGATGCTGCCGATCGCGAGGATCGCCATGATGCCCGCGATCGCCAGGCCCTGCCGGCGGTCTCCGACCATCCGGCCGAAGACCCGGGGCAGGCTGAACGGGATGCACAGGATCAGGAACAGCTCGATCCAGTTGGTCCAGCCGGTCGGGTTCTCGAACGGGTGGGAGCTGTTGGCGTTGTAGAACCCGCCGCCGTTGGTGCCCAGCTCCTTGATGACCTCCTGCGATGCGACCGGGCCGCCGGTGATGCTCTGGGTGGCGCCGGCCAGGGTGGTCACATCGGTGCCGCCGCTGAGGTTCTGCACCATGCCGCCGGCGATGAAGATCGTCGCTCCGATCACGGCGATCGGCAGCAGGATCCGGACACAGATCCTGACGAGGTCGACCCAGAAGTTGCCGAGCTGGTCGGTCTTGGCGCGGGCGAACCCTCGTACCAGCGCGACCGCGACGGCGATGCCGACGGCGGCGGAGGCGAAGTTCTGCACCGCCAGCCCGGCCATCTGCACCAGGTGGCCCATGGTCGACTCACCAGAGTAGGACTGCCAGTTGGTGTTCGTCACGAAGCTGACCGCGGTGTTCCAAGCCTGGTCGGGCTTTACCGGGTCGAAGCCGAGCGACAGCCACAGGTGGTTCTGGACCCGCTGGAACAGGTACAGGGCCAGGATCGAGATCGCGGAGAACGCCAGGACGCTACGGGCGTAGACACCCCAGGACTGCTCACCGTCGGGGTTCACCCCGACCGCGCGGTACAGCAGCCGCTCGGCGCGGGTGTGCCGGTCCGGCGTCACGGCCCGGTACATGTAGTCGCCGAAGGGCCGGTACACCAGCACCAGGGCGAGGATCAGCGAGGCGACGAACCCGACGCCCGCCGTTGTGGTGCTCATCAGAACTTCTCCGGGAAGAGCAGGGCCGTCACCAGGAACGCGGTCAGCGCGACGGCGAGGACGAGACCGACGAGGTTCTCGGCGTTCACAGCCGCTCCACCGCCCGCACCGCCAGGCCGAGGACCGCGAACACCGCGATCGTCAGCCCCGCCCTGCCCAGGTGCGTTGACGAAATCCATACGCCCCCGCCCGGCTCCTTGACGGTTTCTTAACGCCGGCCCTCCGCGGTGGCCGCCCGGCGCTGTCACGTTTCGGGGGCGAGGCCGGTCATACCTAGTGACCGGTACGTCCGGTGTGACGGCGGCCCGCACCGCGACGGAGCCGCCCGGCCGGCGCGTCGCAAGCACCGGATGGCACCGCACCGCACCGCATTGCAAGCACCGCATCGCAAGCACGAGGAGAGCACCATGTCACTGCCGATGAGCGCCATCATGCTCGGCGTCGAGGATCTGGACCGGGCCAAGCAGTTCTACGCCGAAGGCCTCGGTTTCAAGATCGACAAGGACACCCGCAACTACGTCTCGTTCAACCTGGGCGACGGGTCCCCGCAGCTGGCGCTCTACGAGTGGGAGGCCGCGGCGCAGGACGCCGGCGTCCCCTCGGAGGGGTCCGGCTTCCGGGGCACCTCGTTCCACCTGAACCCGCAGTCCAGGGACGAGGTGAACGAAACCATCCGCAACGCGGTCGCGGCCGGCGGTAGCGTGGTCAAGGAGGCGGCCGCCTCGCAGTGGGGTGGCTACTTCGGGTACTTCAGCGACCCGGACGGCTACCTGTGGAAGGTCGCGACGTATGGTGAGTGACCGCCGCCGACCTGCAAGGAGCGCGCCGTGAAGTTCCGCACCCTCGTCGAGCCGGTGGAGCCCATGCGCGGGCTGGAGGTGCCGCCGGAGGTGGTGGAGGCGCTCGGCGGGGGCGCCCGGCCGCCGGTGACGATCACGCTCAACGGGCACACCTGGAAGAGCCGGGTCGCCATCATGCGCGGTCGTCACCTGCTCGGGCTCAGCCACGCCAACCGGCAGGCCGCCGGGGTCACGGCCGGCGACGAGGTCGAGGTCGAGGTCGAGCTGGACGCCGAGCCCAGGGTGGTGGTCGAGCCCGACGACTTCGCCGAGGCCCTCGACGCCGACCCGGTCGCCCGCGCCGCGTATGACGGCCTGTCGCACAGCCGCAAGCGCGAGCACGTGCGCGCCATCGAGACCGCGAAGCAGGCGGAGACCCGCCGGCGGCGCATCGAGAAGGCCATCGCCACCCTGCGCGGCTGACCCCGTGTCCCGGCCCGGCCGTCACGGCCGGGCCGGGACGCCGCGACCGTCACGCGCGCGGCATCGCCCGGGGTGGTGCCCGCTGCCGGGGCTAAGCTCGGGCGGTGCCCGACTACCTGGCCGTCGACCTCGGTGCCGAGAGCGGCCGTGTGCTGCGCGGTGCGTTGCGTGACGACCTGCTGACGGTCACCGAGGTGCACCGGTTCGTCAACCGGCCGGTGGCGCTGCCCGAAGGGCTGCACTGGGACGCGCTCGCGCTGTTCGCGGACCTGTCCGACGGGATCGCGGCGGCCGTCGCCGGGGGATCGGAGCCCGTGGCGGGGGTCGGCATCGACGCGTGGGGCAACGACTTCGGCCTGCTCGACCGGGCCGGTCACCTCATCGGCAACCCGTGGCACTACCGGGACCGGCGCACCACGCGCAGCACCGCCGTGGTCGCGGCCCGGGTCGGCGCGCAGGCGCTGTACCGCACGACCGGCACCCCGCCGCTGCCGATCAACACCGCGAGCCAGCTGGTGGCGATGGAGGGTTCGCCGCAGCTGGACGTCGCCGAGCGACTGGCGATGCTGCCGGACCTGTTCGGGTACTGGCTGACCGGCGACCTCGCGACCGAGCAGACCATCGCCAGCACCAGCCAGCTGCTCGACGTCACGTCGCGGACCTGGGCGACCGGGGTCATCGACCGGCTCGGCATCCCGCGCCGGCTCTTCGCCGGGGGTGTCGTGCCGGCCGGGACGAAGGTCGGTCCGCTGCTGGCGCACCCGTCGGTCCCGTTGTGGACGGTCGCCGGGCACGACACCGCGGCCGCGGTCGCCGCCGTGCCGGCCACCGGCGACGGGTTCGGGTACATCTCGTCGGGGACCTGGTCGCTCGTCGGGCTGGAGATCGACGCGCCGGTGCTCACCGACGAGGCGCGGCTCGCCGGGTTCTCCAACGAGGCCGGCGTCGACGGCACGATCCGGTTCCTGCGCAACGGCACCGGGCTGTGGCTGCTGCAGCGCTGCCGGGCGGCGTGGGGCGACCCGCCGTACGCCGACCTGGTCGACGAGGCCGCGGCGGCGCCCGGGTTCCGATCGCTGGTCGACCCGGACGACCCGGCGTTCGTCGCGCCCCGGGACATGCCGGCGCGGCTGGCCGCCGCGTGCCGGGCGAGCGGCCAGCCCACGCCGCAGGGGCGCGGCGCCGTCGTACGGTGCGTGCTGGACAGCCTCGCGTGCAAGCACCGGTGGACGCTGGAGCGGGCGGAGGCACTCGCCGGCCGGCGGGTGGACACCGTGCACGTCGTCGGCGGCGGCGCGGCCAACCCGCTGCTGTGCCAGCTCACCGCCGACCTGACCGGCCGCCCGGTGCTCGCCGGGCCGGTCGAGGCGACCGCGGTGGGCAATCTGCTGGTGCAGGCGCGCGCCGACGGGCGGCTCGGCACGCTGCGGGACCTGAGGGCGGTGGTGGCCCGCTCGCTGCCACCGCGCCGGTTCGAGCCGGCCGGCGGGGCCCGGCACGACGACGCGTACGCTCGCTTCCTCGCCCTGCTCGACGCGGGTGAAACAATCTGACATATTTTGCCGAGCAACGGTGTAAGGGGAGGTGTCGCGGGTGCTGATCGCCGAGCGGCGGCGGCTGCTGCTGGAGCAGGTGCACGACCGCGGGTACGTGTCGTTCCGTGAGCTGGCCGACGCGCTGGACATCTCCGAGTCGACCGTCCGCCGCGACCTGCGCTCCCTGGTCGAGGAGGGGCTGCTGACGGCGACCCGCGGCGGTGTCGGGCCGGTCCGGCGCGGCCAGGACGCCGCCGGCGTCGCGGCGCCGGGCCCCGGGGACGCCACCGGTGCGCCGCGGCCCGCGGCCGACCGGCACGGCGCGGCCCGTCCGACGCCGGCGGAGCGGCCCGCCGACCCCGTCCCGCACCACCGGGAGGCGATCGCCGCGCACGCCGCGTCGCTGATCGTGCCGGGCACCGCGGTGCTGCTGGGCCCCGGGCGCACCACCACCGCGCTCGCCCGCCGGCTGGCCGGGATCGAGCAGCTCACCGTCGTCACCAACTCCGTGGCCGTCACGCAGGCGCTCATCGACCTGCCACAGATCGACGTCGTGCTCGTCGGCGGTGCCCTGCGCCGCTCGATCGGCGCCGTGGTCGGCCCGATCACCGAGCAGGCGCTGCAGGGGCTGCGCGGCGCCCAGGTGTTCCTGTCCGGCGAGGGCGTCACCGCCGAGCGCGGCCTGACCACGCCCAACGTGTTCGCCGCCGCCACCGACCAGGCGCTGATGGCCGCCGGCCGGCAGGTGGTCGTGCTCGCCGACCACACCAAGATCGGCCACGACACGATGTGCCAGACGGTGCCCAGCGACCGCATCGACGTCCTGGTCACCGATGACGCCGCGGACCCGGATACGCTGCGCCGCCTGCGGGCCGAGGGCGTGGACGTCCGGATCGCCTGACCTCCGGTCACCGGTCGGCCCAGTACCGACCAGAAAACGTCAACAAATTCCAACTCTTGACAACAGTTGGCACCACCTGACTACCATCTGGCAAGTTCCAATCAAACTCTTTGACTTCTCGGCACCGTGCACGAGTGCTCCCGCATGCCCGCGGGCGGCCGCGCCCGGCGCTGATCCGCCATGCCCGCGTGAAGGGAAAGCCAGATGCCGCAGTCCAGCAGATTCTCCCGTGGCCCCCGCCTCGGCGCCGTCCTGGCGCTGGTCGCCCTGGTCGGCACCGCCTGCACCAAGACCGCCGGTGACACCGCCGCACCCGCCGCCACCGGCTCCGCCGCCCAGCAGGTCCAGGCGACCTCGGGCGCCACCGGCTGCACCCCGGAGCGCTACAACGGCGGCGTGCCGAAGCTCGACCTCAAGAGCATCACCGTCGGCTTCGCGCAGTCCGAGAAGGAGGCCAACCCGTTCCGGATCACCGAGACCCAGTCCATCAAGGACGAGGCGGCCAAGCGGGGCATCAAGCTCATCACCACCAACGCGCAGTCCGACCTCAACAAGGAGATCGCCGACATCCAGGGCATGATCGCGCAGGGCGCCAAGGCGCTGATCATCTCCCCGCTGAACTCCGAAGGGCTCGATCCCGCGCTCAAGGCCGCCCAGGACGCCAAGGTGCCGGTCATGACGATCGACCGGCTGCTGACCACGAAGACCGCCTGCAAGGACTACCTCGGCTGGATCGGCTCCGACTTCGTCGTGCAGGGGCAGCGCGCCGCCGACGCGCTCATCGCCGCCACCGGCGACCAGGGCCAGGTGGCCATCCTGCTCGGCGCGTCCGGGGTCAACGTCACCGTCGACCGGACCAAGGGCTTCAAGGACCAGCTCACCGCCAAGGGCTCGAAGCTGAAGATCGTCGCGGAGCAGACCGGCGACTTCACCCGCGAGAAGGGCCAGAAGGTCACCGAGCAGCTGATCTCGGCCAACCCCGGGATCACCGCCATCTACGCCGAGAACGACGAGATGGCCCTCGGCGCGGTCGCCGCGCTCAAGGGCGCCGGTAAGAAGCCCGGCGACGTCAAGATCGTCACCATCGACGGCACCAAGGGCGCGGTGCAGGGCATCCTGGACGGCTGGATCGCCGGAGTCATCGAGTCCAACCCGCGCTTCGGCCCGCTCGCCTTCCAGGCGCTGGAGGACTTCTACAGCGGTAAGGGCGTCGCGGAGAAGACCATCATCTCCGACAAGGCGTACACCAAGGACAACGCCCAGGCCGAGCTCGTCAACGCGTACTGAGCCCGGACGATGACCACCCAGACAGCCACGTTGGAGGTCCGCGAGGTGCGCAAGCACTTCGCGGGCGTCCAGGCCCTCGACGGCGTCTCCCTCAGCCTGCACCCCGGCGAGGTGCACGCCCTCGTCGGTGAGAACGGCGCCGGCAAGTCCACCCTCATCAAGCTCATCACGGGCGTGCACCGGCCCGACGGCGGCACCGTGCACTACCGCGGCGCCGCGGTCGCCTTCACCGGCCCCCGCGAGGCGCAGGCGGCCGGGATCAGCACCATCTACCAGGAGGTGAACCTGGTCCCGCAGCGCAGCGTCGCCGGCAACCTGTTCCTCGGCCGGGAGCCGGTCAACCGGTTCGGGCTCATCGACCGGCGCCGGATGCACCGCGAGGCCGGCGACATCCTCGGCCGCTACGGCATCACCGTCGACGTGCGCAGCCGCCTCGGCGAGCTGGGCCTCGGCGTGCAGCAGATGGTCGCCGTCGCCCGCGCCCTGGCCACCGACGCCAGGGTCGTCATCATGGACGAGCCGACGTCGTCGCTCGAGCCGCGCGAGGTCGACCTGCTGCTCGGCGTCGTGGACGTGCTGCGCCGCCGGCAGGTCGCCGTCCTGTACGTCACGCACAAGCTCGACGAGGTGTTCCGCGCCTGCGAGCGGGTCACCGTGCTGCGCGACGGCCGCCTCGCGCACACCGGCGACGTCGCGGCGACCGACCGGCTCGCGCTGGTCGCCACCATGCTCGGCCGGGACGTCGACGTGGTGCGCCGGCACGGGGTCACCACCTTCACCGACGAGCACCGCACCGCGGCCGGCCCGGCGGTGCTGCGCGCCGAGGGCCTCACCCGGGCGCCCCGGCTGCGGGACGTGAGCCTCGACGTGCACGCCGGCGAGGTCCTCGGCCTCGCCGGGCTGCTCGGCTCCGGCCGCACGGAGACGGTCAAGGCCGTCTTCGGCGCCGCGCCGGTGGACGCCGGCACCGTGACCGTCGGCGGCGTCACCAGGCGCCGCTGGGACCCGGCGGCCGCGATCCGCAGCGGGCTCGCGATGGTCCCCGAGGACCGCAAGGCCGAGGGCGTCATCCCGGAGCTGTCGGTCCGCGACAACATCGTCCTCGCCGCGCTGCCCCGGCTCACCGTCGCCGGGTTCGTGTCCGAGCGGCGCCGGGCCAGGCTCGTCGACACCTTCGTCGAACGGCTCCGGATCAAGATCTCCAGCCCCGCGCAGAAGGTCCGCGAGCTGTCCGGCGGCAACCAGCAGAAGGTGCTGCTCGCCCGGATGCTGTGCCTGCACCCGAAGGTGCTCATCCTCGACGAGCCGACCCGCGGCATCGACGTCGGCGCCAAGGCCGAGATCCAGGCCCTCATCGACGACCTCGCCGGGCAGGGGCTCGGCGTCGTGCTCATCTCCTCCGACCTGGAGGAGGTCGTCGAGGGCGCCGACCGGGTCCTCGTGCTGCGAGACGGCGCGGTCGTCGGCACCCTGCACGGCGACCGGATCACCGAGGAGACCGTCATGCGCGTCATCGCCCACGCCGAGGAGGCCCCGTGACCGCGGCCCAGCTCAGCGCCGCCCGCCGCCCGCCCGACGTCCTCGGCCTGCTGCAGGTCGGCGGCGTGTACCTGGCGATCGCCGTGATCCTGGCGTTCAACCTGGCGTTCACCCCGAACTTCGCCACCGTCGCGAACCTGCGGCTGCAGCTGGTGCAGGTGGCCCCGGTGGCCATCGTCGCGGTCGGGATGGCGCTGGTCGTCGCCACGGGCGGCATCGACCTGTCGGTCGGCTCGGCGATGGCGGTCAGCGCGGCGCTGCTGCCGCTGTACATCGGCTACGGCGCCTGGCCCGCGATCGCGGTCGCGCTGCTGGCCGGCGCCGCCCTCGGCGCGGTCAACGGCTCGCTCGTCGCGTTCGCCGGGATGCAGCCGATCATCGCCACCCTCGGGCTGCTCGTCGCCGGTCGAGGCCTCGCCCTGGTCCTCGCCGACGGCCGGCTCACCGAGCTGTTCGACCCGACCCTCGCCGGCCTCGGCAACGCGTCGCTGCTCGGCGTGCCGATCAGCGTGCTGCTGTTCCTCGCCGTCACCGCGGCCGCCGCGGCCGCCGTGCGGTACGCCGCCGCCGGCCGGCGGATCCTCGCGATCGGCGGCAACCGGCCCGCCGCGACGCTCGCCGGCCTGCCGGTGCGCCGCACCCTGGTCACCGTCTACGTGCTCAGCGGCCTGCTCGCCGCGGCGGCCGGGGTGCTGTCCACGGCCCGGCAGGGCGCCGCCGACCCGTCGTTCGTCGGGCTGCTCATCGAGCTCAGCGCGATCACCGCCGTCGTCGTCGGCGGCACCCCGCTGTCCGGGGGCCGGGTCCGGATCCTGGGCACCCTCATGGGAGCACTGCTCATGCAACTCATCACCGCCACCGTCATCCAGCAGAACCTGCCCGACTCCACGGCCCGCATGATCCAGGCGGGCATCATCATCGCCGCCGTGTACGTCCAACGTGGACGGAGCCGCACATGACCGGCCCGCAGCGGAGCGAGGAGCTGGTCATCGTGGGCGCAGTTCGACGGTCAGGGCGGCGCCGGAGCGCAGCGGAGGTGGCGGCATGACCGGCCCGCAGCGGAGCGAGGAGCTGGTCATCGTGGGCGCAGTTCGACGGTCAGGGCGGCGCCGGAGCGCAGCGGAGGTGACGTCATGACCGCTCTCGGACTGCGGGTGGCGGTGCCGCGCTGGCGGGTCGACCGGGCCGGTGCCCCGCTCGTGCTCGGCCTGGTCGTGCTCGCCGGCGCGGCCGTCTTCGGCGGCAGCTTCGCCGGCGGGCGCAACCTCGGCAACATCGCCCTGGACAGCTCCTACCTGCTGCTCATCGCCACCGGGATGACGTTCGTGATCCTCAGCGGCGGCATCGACCTGTCCGTCGGCTCGCTGCTGGCCCTCAGCGGCGTGCTCACCGCCTACGGCGCCCGCTGGGGCACGCTGAGCGCGGTCGCGCTGCCGCTTGCCGTCTGCGCCGCGTTCGGGGTCGTCAACGGCCTGCTCATCGGGCGGGCGCGGATCGCGCCGTTCATCGTCACGCTCGCGACGCTGCTGTTCGCCAGGGGGCTCGCCTTCGCCGTCGCCGACGAGGGCAACCGTGTGTACATCATCCCCGCCGGCCTGACCCTGACCCGGCTCGGCCAGGCCCGCTGGCTCGGCCTGGGCGCGCCGGTCTGGCTGGCCCTCGCGGTCTTCGCGGGCGGGCTCGTGCTGCTCAACCTGACCCGGTTCGGTCAGGCGACCTTCGCCGTCGGCGACAACCAGGAGGCCGCGGAGCTGATGGGGCTGCCGGTCGCCCGCGTCCGGGTCCTCGTCTACGTGCTCAGCGCCGTGCTCACCGGCGTGGCCGGGGTCCTCGTCGCCGCGCAGACCCAGTCGGGCCTGCCGACGATCGGCGAGGGACGGGAGCTGGAGGCGATCGCCGCGGTCGTCATCGGTGGCACGCTGCTGTCCGGAGGAGCGGGGTCGCTCAGCGGCACCCTCGCCGGGGTCCTGCTGCTCAAGGTGATCCAGAACCTGATCAACCAGGTCGGCACCCTCACCGCGTACTACCAGCAGGTGGTCAGCGGCACGTTCCTCGTCGTCGTGGTCCTCGTCCAGCTGCGGCTGTCGGCACGGTCCGCCCGAAGGCGGCGGTCGTGAACCGCGCGGCCGGGTACGCGCCCGGCGTCGTGCCGCCCGCCGTGGTGGACGGGCCGCCGCTGCGGGTCGCGGTCGTCGGCACCGGCGACTGGTGGGGCCGCCAGCACGCCGAGCTGTTCGCCGGCCGGCCGGACACCACCCTGGTCGCCGTCGTCGGGCGCGACCCGGCCCGCACCGCGGCCCGGGCCGCCGCCTACGGCGCGACGCCGCACGTGGACCTCGACGAGATGCTCGAGCGGCACCGCCCGGACCTGGTGTCGGTGTGCCTGCCGAACGAGGCGCACTTCGAGCCCACGCTGCGGCTCATCCGCACCGGCGTGCCGCTGCTGCTGGAGAAGCCGCTCGTGTTCTCCCTCGCCGAGGCCGACGTGCTGGTCCGGGAGGCGACCGCCACCGGCGGGTTCGTCGGGATCAACTTCAACCACCGCTACGCGAAACCGGTCCGGCTGGCCGCGGCCGCCGTCGCCGGCGGCGACCTGGGCCGGCTGACGTTCGCCACGTGGCGCTTCGGCGGGGAGGCCGGCACCAGCCACCACCCGCACGCCAACCTGATCGAGACCCAGTGCCACGGCCTGGACATGCTGGAGCACCTGTGCGGGCCGGTCGAGTCGGTCATGACCCAGGCCGCGTCCCCGGCCGGTGCCGCCTACTCGACGCTGGTCGTCGCGCTGCGCTTCGCCGGCGGGGCGGTGGGCAGCCTGGTCGGCAGCTACGACTCCTCCTACGCGTACGCCGACACCCACCGGGTCGAGCTCAACGGCACCGCCGGGCGGATCCTCATCCAGGACACCGTGCGCCGGTACACCTTCCAACGCGCCGGCGACGAGACGGCCGAGGTGTGGCAGGCCGGCTACTTCAACGACACCGACCGCGGCTTCCACGCCACCTTCGACCGGCACGTCGACGACCTGCTGGCCGCGCTGCGGCAGGGGCGCGAGCCGCCGGTGCCGATCGCCGCCGGCCGGCGGGCGCTGCAGGTCGCGGACGCCGTCATCCGCTCCTTCGAGAGCGGGGCCCGGGTGCCCGTGGCGGGTTGAGCGGCGATGCTTGCCCGGCAACGACAGGAGATCATCCTCGACCTCGTCCGGCGCGACGGCGGGGTGCGCCTGCGTGACCTGATGCGGCGGCTGGGCGTGTCGGACATGACCGTGCGCCGCGACCTCGAGGACCTCGCCGGGCAGGGCCTCGTCGAGAAGGTGCACGGCGGGGCGACCCTGCCCGCCGGGGGCGTGCCGGCCGCTCCGGCCGCCGGTGCGTCCGCCGTCGCCGCGATCGCCCGGCAGGCCGTGGCGCTGGTCGAGCCCGGGGCGGCGATCGCGCTGTCGAACGGGGCGCTCGCCGCCGGGGTGGCCGAGGCGCTCGCCGACCGGCCGGCGACGACGGTGGTCACCAACTCGCTGCGGGTCGCCGGGATCCTGCACGGGACCCGGCACACCGTCGTGCTGCTCGGCGGGGTCCGCGAGGCGTCCGGTGCGCTGGTCGGGCCGGTCGCCGAGGCGGCCGCGGGCGGGCTCAACGTCGACGCGGTGTTCCTCGACGCGCACGGGGTGACCGTCCGGGCCGGCTTCACCGCCGGCAGCCTCGCCGCGGCGGGTGTCGAACGGCGGCTGGTCGCGTCCGCCCGGCGGCTCGTCGTGCTGGCCGGGCACACGCGGTGGGGGGTCACCGGGATCGCGACCGTCGCGGCGCTGGACGATGCCGACGTCGTGATCACCGACGAGGGCGTCGCCGACGACGCCTACGTGGCGCTCACCGATCATGCCGGGCGTCTCATCGTCGCCTCCTGACGACGTGCGTGATCGTGAAAGTTCCACGCGGTGCCGATCGTGGTCGTCTGATGTCTTCGGTGGCAGGCGGTGATGTATCGACCACGCATCCCTTGTACGGCGGATGCGACGCATTGACCGATGCGGAAATATCGGGCATGACGTCAGATGTCTGTTCTCGCATCCCGTTCCGGGATCGTCATCCGGGGGTTCCATGTCCCACTCTCCGTTCAGCCGCCGGATGCTGCTGGCCGCGCTCGGCACCACCGGCGGGGCGGTCACGGTCGGTCCAGCCGAAACCCCACCCGAAACCCCACCCGAAACCCCGCCCGGAACCCCGCCCAGAACTCCGCCCGGAACCCCGCCTGATGCCCGACCCGATGCCCGGCCGGATGCCCGGCCGGATGCCCGGCCGGATGCCCGGCCGGATGCCCGGCCGGATGCCCGGCCGGATGCCCGGCCCGGGTCACGGTCGGAGGAGTGGCCATTGGTCGGGCCGGAGGGCGGGCCGGTGGTCAGGCCCGACGTCCGGTGTGAGACCTGGTGCGGGGTCTGGTGCGAGGGCTGGTGCGAGCTCTGGCGTGAGCTCGCCGCGGATGCCTGCCCGGTGGTCCCGCAGGCGCCCGGGTGGGCCGCGGGGGACCGGCACCCGCCCGCGCCGGAGCCGGACCGGGCGCCGGCGGCGGCCGGCGCGCGGGACCGGGCCGCCGCCGTGCCCCGGCCGCCGAGTCGCTGACGCCGCCACCGCGCCCGCCGTCCGTCGCTGACGCCGCCATCGCCCCGGCCGGCCCGTTTGCTGGCGCCTGCGTCGCCCCGGCCGTCCTGTTGCTGGCGCCGTCACGGTGCCCGGCCGTCCTGTCACTGGCGCCGTGACCGTGCCCGGTCCTCCTGTCGCTGACGCCGTGACCGTGCCCCGGCCGCCGGGTCGCCGGTGGTCGCTGCCGCATCTCGGGCCGTCCCGCCGCCGACGGTCGCCGCCGCGACTCGCGAGCCGGCGCCAAATCACACTTTCATCGACATTCCGGCATCTCTTGACAGTACACATCATACGACTTATGTTTCGCCGGAGTTCGATCCGGGTGTATGTCGGCGCCACCCCCGCCGTGCCCTGCCCGGCCGCTCGAGCGCAGGCAGTGCCTTTGCCGCCAATCAAAGGAGACACAGCTGTGAGAGCTCACCAGAGACGACGCCTCGTGCCCCGCTGGCTCGCGGCGCTCGGCGCCGTGGCGGTCGTGGCCGCCGGCGTCGTCGCCTTCACGACGATGACCATCCCGTCCGCGTCGGCGGCCACGACGGCCGGCTGCGGCAAGACCCCGACACTGCGCAGCGGCACCTACACCATCCAGAGCTCCGGCCAGAGCCGCAGCTTCATCCTGCGCATCCCCGACGGGTACAGCAACACCCGCGCCTACCGACTGATCTTCGGCTACCACTGGCGCGGCGGCACGATGAACGACGTCGCCTCCGGCGGCACCAGCGGCGCGTCGTGGGCGTACTACGGCATGCAGCAGCAGTCCAACAACAGCGCGATCCTGGTCGCGCCGCAGGGCATCGGCAACGGCTGGGCCAACTCCGGCAACCAGGACCTCACGTTCACCGACGACATGGTCCGGATGATCGAGAACGACCTGTGCGTCGACACGACCCAGCTGTTCGCCATGGGCTTCAGCTACGGCGGCGGGATGAGCTACGCCATCGCGTGCGGCCGGGCCAGCGTCTTCCGGGCGGTCGTGGTGTACTCCGGCGCCCAGCTGTCCGGCTGCAGCCCGGGCACCCAGCCGATCGGGTACTTCGGCATCCACGGCATCTCCGACAACGTCCTGCCCATCTCCTCCGGCCGCTCGTTGCGCGACACGTTCCTGCGCAACAACGGCTGCGCCGCGCAGAACGCCCCGGAGCCGACGGCCGGCAGCGGCCGGCACATCACGACCACGTACTCCTGCCGGGCCGGGTACCCGGTGCGGTGGGCCGCGTTCGACGGCGGCCACGGCCCCGGACCGGTCGACGGCTGCTCCGGCTGCGAGGACGGCAACCGGACGTGGACGAAGGGCGAGGCGTGGCAGTTCATCTCCTCGTTCGCCGGTGGCACCCCGCCCAGCTCGCAGCCGCCGAGCAGCCCGCCGAGCAGCCAGCCGCCGTCGCAGTCGAACGTGACGATCGTCGGCACCGGCTCCGGCCGCTGCGTCGACGTGCCCGGCAGCAGCACGGCCAACGGCACCCAGGTGCAGCTGTGGGACTGCCACGGCGGCACCAACCAGCGCTTCACCTACACCGCCAACCGGCAGCTGCAGGTGTACGGCAACAAGTGCCTGGACGCCAACGGCCAGGGCACGGCCAACGGCACCACGGTGGTCATCTGGGACTGCAACGGGCAGTCCAACCAGCAGTGGAACGTCGCCGCCAACGGCGCCATCACCGGCGTGCAGTCCGGGCTGTGCCTGGACGCCGCCGCCTCCGGCACGGCCAACGGCACGAAGCTGCAGCTGTGGACCTGCCACGGCGGCACCAACCAGCAGTGGAGCCTGCGCGGCTGACCGGTTCACCGGTGGCGCCGGCACACATCGCGCCGGCGCCACCACCGCCACAGATGATGGGAAGACTTGCATGGCAACAAGGAACGGCCGGACGGCATGGTGGCGCCCCGGGCGCGGCGCGGCGGCGGTCGCGGCGGTAGCCGCCGCCGCGGCGGCGGTCCTGGTGGGGCTCACCACCCCGGCACAGGCGGCGACCGCGGTCACGATCAACGGCAGCTCGGGTGGCCGGGCGCTGGACGGCGTCGGCGCGGTCAGCGGCGGCGGCGGCAACAGCCGGCTGCTCATCGACTACCCGGAGCCGCAGCGCAGCGACATCCTGAACTACCTGTTCAAGCCGGGCTACGGCGCGGCGATGCAGATCCTGAAGGTGGAGATCGGGGGCGACACCAACTCGACCTCGGGTGCGGAGCCCAGCCACGAGCACACCCGGGGCGCGGTGAACTGCAACCGGGGCTACGAGTGGTGGCTGATGGAGCAGGCCAAGGCCCGCAACCCCAACATCACCCTGGTCGGGCTGGCGTGGGGCGCGCCGGGCTGGGTCGGCAACGGCAACTTCTGGTCCACCGACTCGATCGACTACCTGGTGGCGTGGCTGGACTGCGCCGGTACGCACGGTCTGACGATCAACTACCTGGGCGGCTGGAACGAGAAGGGGTACAACGTCGCCTGGTACAAGAACCTGCGTTCGGCCCTGAACTCGCACGGGTACGGCAGCGTGAAGATCGTGGCGTCGGACGACTTCGGCTGGTCCGCCGCGGATGACGCGTTGCGGGACAGCACGTTCGCCGCCGCGGTGTCCACGTTCGGCAGCCACTACGTCTGCGGGTACCGCAGCGCGCAGAGCAGCTGCCCGAGCTCCAGCAACGCGGTGGCCACCGGCAAGGCGCTGTGGGCCAGCGAGAACGGTTCGGACGACTACAACGCCGGCGCGCAGGCGCTCGCGCGGGGCATCAACCGGGGTTACATCGACGGGAAGATGACCGGGTACATCAACTGGCCGGTGATCGCCGCGATCACGCCGAACATCCCGTGGGCGACCACGGGCGTGGCGGTGGCGTCGCAGCCGTGGTCGGGTGCCTACTCGATCGGCAAGAACGCGTGGGTGATGGCGCAGACGACCCAGTTCACCGCGCCGGGCTGGCGGTACCTGGACAGCTCCAGCGGCTACATCGGCGGCAACCGCAACAACGGCAGCTACGTGTCGCTGCGCGCGCCCGGCTCCGGCGACTACAGCACGGTCATCGAGACGATGGACGCGACCGCGGCGCAGACGCTCAACTTCAACGTCACCGGCGGCCTGTCCACCGGCACGGTGCACGTGTGGTCGACCAACGTCCGGTCGAACAACACGACGGACTACTTCGTGCGCGGCGCCGACATCACGCCGTCCGGCGGGGCGTTCTCCCTGACCGTCCAGCCCGGCTACGTGTACAGCATCACCACGACCACCGGGCAGGGCAAGGGCACGGCGGTCAGCCCGGCGCAGGGCAACCTGAAGCTGCCGTACAGCGACACGTTCGACAGCTACGCCGTCGGTCGTGAGGCGACGTACCTGATGGACCAGCAGGGCTCGTTCGAGGTCGCCACCTGCGGGGGCGGCCACAGCGGGCGGTGCGTGCGGCAGATGTCGGAGCAGGCGCCGATCTACTGGACGTCCGGGCACGCCGAGCCGTTCACGTTGCTGGGCGACCTGACCTGGCGCAACTACACCGTCTCCTCCGACGTCATGCTGGAGAAGTCCGGCTACGCGCAGCTCATCGGGCGCGGTAACACGTACAACCACCAGGGCCCGCAGAACCTCAACGGGTACTACTTCCGGGTCAGCGACACCGGCGCCTGGTCCATCCGCAGCAACAACACCAGCGGCAACTGGCGCACCCTGGCCAGCGGCACCACGGCGGCGCTGGGTGTCGGGCGCTGGCACACGCTGGCGCTGACGCTCAACGGCAGCACCCTGACCGCGGCGATCGACGGCGCCACCGTCGGCACCGTGTCGGACACGACGTGGGTCGCCGGCCAGATCGGGTACGCCACGGCTCAAGGCGTGACGGCGCAGTTCGACAACCTGTCGGTGACCCCGGTCGGCACGTCCGGCGGGTCGACGGGTGAGGTGCGCGGCGCCGGCTCCAACCGGTGCCTGGACGTCAACGGCGCCAGCCAGGCCGACGGCGCGGTCGTGCAGATCTGGGACTGCAACGGCGGGGCGAACCAGCAGTGGACGCTCACCTCGGGCGGCCAGCTGAGCGTGTACGGCTCCAAGTGCCTCGACGTGCCCGGCACCACGCAGGGCACGCGGGCGCGGATCTGGACCTGCAACGGCGGCAGCGGCCAGCAGTGGCGGGTCAACGCCGACGGTTCGATCGTCGCCGTCGGGTCCGGGCTGTGCCTGGACGTCAACGGCGCCGGCACCGCCAACGGCACCGCGGTGCAGTTGTGGACCTGCAACGGCGGCAGCAACCAGACCTGGATCCGGGGCTGACCTACCGCTAGGCACCGCACGACAACGGCCCGGCCGTCCACTTCGGACGGCCGGGCCATCGTGGTGCGCCGGTGTGCCCCGGCGGTCCTCCGCGACGACGCCGTGCACCGCTGCTTTCCCGATCACCGCGTCAAGTTGTCGCACATCCCGTCAGTTGCGGTCAACTGCCACTGCGAAATCGGCGGCTCGTGCCAAGTCCGGGTGCATTGATCTGATGTCTGTGTGGTCCGGTGGCGATCCTGTGGGCAAATTATCCCTATAAATTCGCCCATAGACGACAGGCCGTCGGATGGTTCTTGACGGAAACGCCGAGCGCGAGTATCAAGACATCTCATCACTTCCGTTCAACTTCAGTCAGCGGCATCCATCACGACGAAGGAGAGGCCGATGACGCTCGGCACCAGACCACCGGACGCCGCCGTCGTCGGGGCGCCGCCACCCCGACGGCGCCCCGGCGGGCCGCGGCTCGCGTTGCGGCTCATCCGCACCGGACCGGTGTTCATGCTGCTGGTGATCGTCGCCGCGGCCAGCGTGCTGTCCCCGGTCTTCCTCACCACCCGGAACCTGGGCAACGTGCTCGCCCAGACCGCGGTCATCGCGGTCCTGGCGGTCGCGCAGCTGCTCGTCATCGTCACCCGCGGCATCGACCTGTCGGTCGGCTCCACCGTCGCTCTCGCGGCGGTCGCCGGCGCGCTGGTGTTCGAGGCGGTGCCGTCGGCGACCGTCGTCGTGCTCACCATGCTCGGCACCGGCCTCGCGGTCGGCGCCGTCAACGGGGTCGCCCTCGTCTGGGGGCGGCTGCCGCACCCGTTCATCGTCACCCTCGCGACGCTGAGCGTCGCGCACGGCCTGGCGCTGTGGCTCGCCGGCGGGCAGCCGCACCGGGGGATGCCCGGCATCATCCAGGTGCTCGGTGGCGAGTCGATCGGCTGGCTGCCGTACTCGACGCTGCTGGTCGCGGCGCTGGCCCTGCTCGTGCTGCTGCTGACCACCCGTCTGGTGTGGGGGCGCTGGATCTACGCCGTGGGCGGCAACCCCGACGCCGCCCGCCGCGCCGCGATCCCCGTCAACGCCGTGCTCGTCTCCGTGTACGTCATGAGCGGCCTGGCCGCCGGCATCGCCGCGTGCATCACCGCCGGCCGGCTCAACGCGGGCTCCCCGACGTTCGGCGAGCTCGCCGAGCTCGACGCGATCGCCGCCGTCGTCATCGGCGGCGCGAGCTTCCTCGGCGGCCGGGGCACCGTGACCAACGCGCTGGTCGGAGCCCTGATGATCGGGGTGATCCGCAACGCGATGAACCTGCTGAACGTCGACGCCTTCATCCAGCCGATCGTGATCGGCGTGGTGATCCTGATCGCCGTCGAGCTGGACGTCATCCGTGGCGCGCTGGAGCGGCGCTTCCAGGTGATGCAGGCGGTGGCGGCGTGAGCGCGCGGGGCGCGGCGGCGGTACCGGCGCTGCGGATCACCGGCGCCACCAAACGGTTCGGCGCGGTCGTCGCGCTCGACGACGTCGACCTGAGCGTCGCCCACGGTGAGGTGCTCGCGCTGCTCGGCGACAACGGCGCCGGCAAGTCGACGTTGATCAAGTGCGTCAGCGGGGTGCACCGGCTCGACGCCGGCACCGTCGAGGTCGACGGCGCGGTCGTCGGCCTCGGCTCGCCGGCGGCGACCCGCGCCGCGGGCATCGAGACCGTGTACCAGGATCTGGCGCTGTTCGACAACCTCGACCCGGCGGCGAACTTCTACGCCGGCCGGGAGGACGCCGGACCATCGTGGCTGCCGCGTGGCATGCGCCTGCTGCGCCGCCGCGCGATGGCCGGCGCGACCACCGAGGTGCTCGCCCGGCTCCAGGTCGGGCTGCCCGACCAGCGCGCCGGTGTGGGGCTGCTCTCCGGCGGCCAGCGGCAGGCCATCGCGGTCGCCCGGGCCGCCGCGTTCGCCACCGGCATCGTCATCCTCGACGAGCCGACGGCGGCGCTCGGCCTGCGCGAGTCGCGGCGCGTGCTCGACCTCATCCTGCGCCTGCGCGACGAGGGCCGCGCCGTCGTCGTGGTCTCCCACGCCATGGACCACGTCATGGAGATCGCCGACCGGGCCGCCGTCATGCGCCGCGGCCGGAAGGTCGGCGAGCTCGCCCCGACACCGGACAACCAGCAGGCGATCGTCTCCATGATCGTCGGCGGGTCCTGACCCCGCCGCCTCCCCGCACCCCTCATCCCGTGTCCAGCGAAGGGACCAACCCCATGAACCGCGTTCGAAGACTCGCCGTGCCGGCGACGGTCCTGGCCGTCGCCGCCGCCACGCTGACCGGCTGCGGCGACGCCGAACCCGGCGGTGCCGCCGCGGGCGCCGTCAAGGTCGGGCTGATCACGAAGTTCCCGGTCGACTTCTACGACACGATGGTCGACGCGGTGAAGCAGTACGACGCCGCGCACGCCGACGTCGAGGTGGTGTACGGGCAGGGCAAGAGCGGCACCGACGACGAGGGCGAGATCGCCATCATCGAGAACATGATCACGCAGGGGGTCAAGGCGATCGCGATCACGCCGACCAGCCCGAACGTGCAGGGCGCGCTGGACAAGGCGGTCAAGGCCGGCATCAAGGTGGTGCTGATCGACAACGACATCCCGGGCTGGACGGGCAAGTCGTCCGTGGTCGCCACGGACAACCTCGCCGGCGGCAAGCTCGCCGGGCAGTGGCTGGCCAAGCAGCTGCCGGCGGGCGCGAGCATCGCGGTCCTGCAGGGCCGGCTCGGCAACCCCTCGCTGGACGACCGGGTCAAGGGCCTCAAGGACGGCCTCGGCGGCGCCGCGACGATCGTCGCCGAGCCGGCGACGGACTGCGACGAGACCAAGGGGCTCAACGCCGCCCAGGACATCCTGACCGCGCACCCGGACGTGACGGCCATCTACGGCGCCTGCGGGCCGCCGATCACCGGCGCGCTGCAGGCGGTCAAGGCGAGCGGGAAGAAGCCGATCGTGGTCGGCTTCGACGCCTCGCCGCAGGAGATCCTGGCGATCGAGGCCGGCACCCAGGCCGCCTCGGTGGCGCAGTTCCCGGCGAAGATGGGGACGCTGGGGATCGAGACCGCGGTGAACGCGGCGAAGGGCCAGAGCGTGCCGTCCACCGTGGACACCGGCACCGAGATGGTCACCAAGGACAACGTGGCGAAGTTCAAGTAGACCTGCCGGCCCCACCGGGCGGCGGTTCGGGGTGGACCGGGGTGGGGACGTGCATGGAGGACCGGCCGCGGTCGGCGGCCCGGCCGGTCCGGCGGGTGAAGGGCGGCGCCGCGACGGCTCGCGCGGCGCCGCCTGCCCCGCCCGGCGGGTGAAGGGCGCCGCCTGCCCGGCGCGGGGTCGTGGGTGGCGCCGCCCGGACAGCTACCGCCGCGGCCCGTCCGCCGGGATCGACGCGCTCAGCACGGTGCGCAGCCACGCCTCCGACGTGTTGACGTGCAGCAGCGCGCTGGCCTGGGCGAGCAGCTGGTCGCGCGAGCGCAGCGCGACGTAGATCGCGTGGTGCTCCTCGATCGTCTGGTGCGCCGAGTTGCCCTCGATGAGCCCGCGCCACACCCTGGCCCGCAGGGTGCGGCTGGACAGCCCGTCCAGCAGCAACGTGAGCGTCTCGTTGCCGGTCGCGGCGACGACGGTACGGTGGAACGCCGTGTCGAACCCGATCAGCTGCTCGGCGTCGTCGGCGGCGGCGCGCATGTCGTCGAGGATCCGGCCCAGCTCGTCGAGGGCGTCGTCGCTCATGCGCAGCGCGGCCAGGCCGGTGGCGACCGGCTCGAGCATGCGGCGGACCTCCATGACCTCCAGCAGCGTGTCGTCGCGCAGCAGCTCGACCGCGACGCCGAGCCCCTCCAGCAGCAGCCGGGGCGCGAGGCTGGTGACGTAGGTGCCGTCGCCGCGGCGCACGTCCAGGACCCGGGCCGACTCGAGGACCTTCACCGCCTCGCGGATCCCGCTGCGGGACAGGCCGAGCTGGGCGGACAGCTCGTGCTCCGGTGGCAGCCGCGACCCCGGCGGCAGCTCGCCGCGCTGGATCATGCCGCGGATGCTCGCGATCGCCTCATCGGTCAGCGCCACAGGACTCTCCTTCGAAACGGCCCCGTGCGTTTGGATCTGCTGCATGCAGGATCTTGCCACCAGGGCCGCGCCGCTCACTCGCCGGGCAGCAGCTCCTGCCTGGGCGGTGTCCACGGCGCCGGCAGGCGCGGGCACCCGTCGCCCCCGGGACCGGTGCGCACCTCCGCGAGGCCGGCCCCCGCCTCCCGGTCGTAGCGCAGGTCCCCGACGATCCAGCCGTCGCCCGCCGGCGCGGCCCACGGCGCCCGGGCGAACCGCAGCAGCGCCTCGACCGCGCACGACTGGCCGGCGAGCGTCGCGAACAGGCCGGCGTCCAGGCTCAGCTCGCCGCGCCAGGCGATCTCGCCGGTGGAGGGCTGGTCGACCGGGGCGAGCGGGGCGGTCGTCTCGTCGCCGGACGGGTACAGCCGCGCGCACCGCTCGGCCGGGATCCAGCCCGGCGCCAGCGAGTCGAACGCCCGGCGCAGCACGTACCGGTCCGCCGTGCGCTGCACCGCGATGACCTCGCGGCAGACGGGGTCGGCCGGCATCGGGGTCAGCACCACGTCGAGCGTGCGGGCCGCCGGGAACCGCTCGGCGAGCAGCGCCTCGACGCGGCGCTCGGCGGAGCGGGACGTGACCGCGAACGTCGCGGTGAGCACCAGCCACGCGGCGACGCCGCCGGCGAGCGCGACCCGGGCGGAGGCGAACCGGCTGAGGGCGGCCAGGCCGGCGGTGAGCAGCGTCAGCAGGACGGCGAAGGACGCGGGCACGAAGCCGGTGAACCAGCTCAGGCCCAGCCCGGCCGCGAGCACCAGCCCGATCAGCACGCGCGGCGTGCGGCCGGGCAGCACGAACAGCAGCGCCGCCGCGCACGCCCACAGCAGCGGCTCGACGATGAAGACGGCGTCGCCGTAGAACCAGCGGTTGTCCAGCGGCCAGAACGGGTGCACGCCGTAGCTGTTGGTGAAGTCCAGGCCGATGTGCAGCAGCGGTGCCAGGACCGCCAGCCCGGCGAGGAACAGCAGATCCGCCCGGCGCGGCGTGATGCGGCGGTACCGCCACCAGAGCCGCACCGCGACGAACAGCAGCACCGCCAGGCCCAGCGCGCCGACGACGGTGTGCGTGTGGCCGCGGTGGTGCAGCAGGTAGTCGGTCGTGGTGCCGGCCCACCCGGTGTAGATGACGTCGGCGTCCGGGAGGTTCCCGCCGACCGCCATGACGGCGATCGCGGCGCCGCGGCGGGCCCGGTCGCCCAGCACCGCCGACGGCGGCACCGACCGGTGCACGGCCTCGCCGACCAAGATGCTGATCAGCGTGTGGGTCACGTTGTCCATCGCCGAAGGTCCTCCGCGGGCGGGGCCGGTTTGGGGTGGGCCAAGTCTTGCATCCGGCGGCGGCAGATGATCCAGTTCCCCCATGTACCGTCGGATGCGGCAGCCATGACCGGACTCGCCCAGCGCCTGGCCGACCTCGCCAGCAGCGCCATGTTCGACACCGCCCTGGTCAGCGCGGTCACCCCGCTGGCCGCCGGGTTCGTCCAGGTCGAGCTGACGGCCGAGGCGTTGCGGAAGGCGACCTGGGTGCCCGGCGCGAAGCTGCGGCTGCGCCCGCGCCGCGGCGCGTTCGGCCTGCGCACCTACACGCCGATCAGCTGGGACGCCGAGCGCGGCGTGACGCGGCTGCTGGCGTACCCGCACGGTGACGGTCCGGCGGCGCGGTGGTTCCGGCAGGTGGCGGCCGGCGACACGTGCGAGGTGTTCGGGCCCCGCCGCTCGATCGACCTGCGCGGGGCGGCCGGCGCCGTGGTGTTCGTCGGCGACGAGTCGAGCGTGGCCCTGGCCGTCGCGCTGCGGACCGTGACCGGCGACGTGTCGCACGTCTTCGAGGCCGGCGACCCCGACGGGCTGGCCGAGGTCCTGACCGGGCTGGGCATCACCGACCGGGTCGCCGTGGTCGCGAAGGCCGCCGACCGCGCCGAGCTGCTGCGCCACGCGCGGGACGCGGCGATCGGGGACGGGTACACCCTCGTCGTCACCGGCGACGCGGCGACCGTGCACGCCGTGCGGCGCGACAGCCGGGCGTGGCCGCACCGGCCCGCGGAGGTCAAGGGCAAGGCGTACTGGGCCGAGGGCCGCACCGGCCTCGACTGACGTTCCGACATCCGCACCACGCTGGAGCATCCGTGACCGAGCTTCCCCGCGCCGCCGCGCTGACCCTCGCGCAGCGCATCCGCCTGCTGTCCGGCGGCGACGTGTGGCGCACCCAGGCGCTGCCCGAGGCCGGCGTCCCCGCCGCCGTCATGAGCGACGGGCCGCACGGCCTGCGGTTCCAGGCCGACGCCGGCGACCACCTCGGGGTCACCGGCAGCGAGCGCTCCACGTGCTTCCCGACCGCGGTGACCATCGCCAGCGCCTGGGACGAGGAGCTGGCGCGGCGCATCGGGCACGCCCTGGCCGTGGAGGCCCGCGCCCTCGGCGTCGACGTGGTCCTCGGTCCGGGCCTGAACATCAAGCGGCACCCGCTGTGCGGCCGCAACTTCGAGTACTTCTCCGAGGATCCGCTGCTCGGCGGCCGGCTCGCCGCGGCGATGGTCACCGGCCTGCAGGAGCACGGGGTCGGTGCCTGCCTGAAGCACTTCGCGGTCAACAACCAGGAGTCGCACCGGTTCGTGGTCGACGCCGTCGTCGACGAGCGGACGCTGCGGGAGCTGTACCTGTCCGGGTTCGAGCACGCGGTGAAGGCCGCCCGGCCGTGGACGGTCATGGCGGCGTACAACACCGTCAACGGCCACCCCGCCACCCAGCATCACCGGCTGCTCACCGGCATCCTGCGCGGCGAGTGGGGCTTCGACGGTCTCGTGGTCAGCGACTGGGCCGCCACCAACGACCGGGTCGCCGCCGTCGCCGCCGGCATGGACCTGGAGATGCCCGGCAGCCACGGCCTGTTCGACCGGGAGGTCGAGGCGGCGGTCGCGGCCGGGCACCTCCCCGCCGACCTCGTCACCGCCTGCGCGCAGCGGGTCCTCGACCTGGTGGCCCGGTCCGCGCGTACCCGGGGCCCGGCGATCCCGGTCGACGAGCACGACGCGCTGGCCCGCCGGGCCGCCGCCGACGGCACCGTGCTGCTCACGAACGACGGGGTCCTGCCGCTTCCCGCCGGGCGTTGCGTCGCGCTCATCGGTGCGTTCGCCGAGCGGCCGCGGTACCAGGGCAGCGGCAGCTCCCAGGTGGCCCCGACCCGGATCAGCACCGCCCTGGACGCGCTGACCGGCCGCGGCGTGACCGTCACCTACGCGGCCGGGTACGACGCGACCCACGCGCGCCCGGATCCCGCCCTGATCGCGGAGGCGGTCGCCGCCGCCCGCGCCGCCGACGTCGCCGTCGTGCTGGTCGGGCTGCCCCCGAGCAAGGAGAGCGAGGGCTTCGACCGCACCGACCTGGCGCTGCCCGCCCAGCACGACGACCTCGTCGCGGCGGTCTGCGCGGCGAACCCGCGCACCGTCGTCGCCCTGTCCAACGGCGCGCCGGTCCTCATGCCGTGGAAGGACGCCCCGGCCGCGATCCTCGAGTGCTATCTCGGCGGCCAGGCCGGCGGCGCGGCCCTCGTCGACGTGCTCTACGGCGACGCCGAACCGGCCGGCCGGCTCGCCGAGTCGTTCCCGGCGTCGCTGGACGACGTCGCCGCCGACCCGTACTTTCCCGGCGACCCGCATCAGGTCGAGTACCGCGAAGGCCTGTACGTCGGCTACCGCTATCACACGACCGCGGGGCGGCCGCCGCTGTTCCCGTTCGGGCACGGGCTGAGCTACACCACGTTCGCCTGGGACGGCGCCGGCGTGGACCGGGCCACCGTGCGGGCCGGCGAGGACGTCACCGTCACCGTGACGGTCACCAACACCGGCCCGCGCCCCGGCGCCGACGTCGTGCAGGTGTACCGGCACGACCGCACCGGTGTCGTGTCCCGGCCCCGCCGCGAGCTGGCCGGGTTCGCGAAGGTCCGCCTGCTGCCGGGGGAGCGGCGCACCGTCGCCGTCACCGTCGCGGCCCGGGCGTTCGCGTACTGGGACGTGGCCGCCGCCGGCTGGCGGATCCCGGCGGGCGAGTTCGACCTGGAGGTGGCGCACTCCAGCGAGGACGTGGCGGCCGTCGTCACCGTCACGGTCGAGGACGGCGTAGCCACCATCGGCGACAAGACCCCCGCCACCGACCCCGGCGGGGCGCCGCTGGTCGCGGCCGGCGACGAGGAGTTCCGGCGGCGGCTCGGGCACGACATCCCGCGCCCGCGGCCGGTGCGCCCCTTCACCCGCCAGTCGACCATCGACGAGGTCGCCACGACCCGGCCCGGCCGGCTGCTCAAGGCGATCCTCTGGCGGATGCCCCCGATCGACGACACGGTCAGGGCGGACCCGGCCGCGCTGGCCATGTACGAGCACGGGATCAACGAGCTGCCGCTGCGTGGCGCCGCCATCTTCTCCTCGGGCCGGCTGAGCCTGGGCACCGTCGACCTGCTCGTGGACCTGTGCAACGGCGCGCCGGGCCGGGCCACCGGGCGGGCGCTGGCCTCGCTCGCCGCCGCCGTGCGCCGGCGGGTGCGGAGGTAGGACGCGGCGGTAGGGCCCCGCGGTATGTCCGAGCTGATATGCCCTCGATCACTTGTTGACGGCATCGAAGTGTGCGAATCTCGCGCCACCCTTCGTACCCCTCTGATCGAGGAGCTCGTTTATGAGATCCCGCGCAGCGGCGCTGACACTGACCGTGTCCGCCACGCTCCTGCTCTTCGGCGCCGGCCTGGCGATCCCGGCCATCGCCGCGCCGGCGGTGTCCGTCAACCCGGCGCTCGCCGCGGCACCGGACATCGCCGTGGCGAACGTGCAGGCCCACCTGGCACAGCTCGGCACGATCGCGTCCAGCAACGGCGGCACCCGCCGCAGCGGCACCGCCGGTTACACCGCGTCGGTCGCCTACATCAAGGGCAAGCTGCAGGCCGCCGGGTACACCGTCGCCGAGCAGACGTGCACCAGTTGCACGTACCGGGCGAACAACCTCATCGCCGACTGGCCCGGCGGACCGTCGGACCAGATCACCATGTTCGGCGCGCACCTGGACAGCGTGTCGGCCGGGCCCGGGATCAACGACAACGGCTCCGGCTCGGCGACGCTGCTGGAGAACGCGCTGGTCCTGGCGCAGCAGCACCCGACGATGAGCCGGCACGTCCGGTTCGCCTGGTGGGCCGGTGAGGAGCAGGGCCTGCAGGGATCCGCGTTCTACGCCAACGGGCTGACCAGCACGCAGCGGTCGCAGATCAAGGCGTACTACAACTTCGACATGGTCGGCTCGATCAACGGCGGCTACTTCATCAACCACATCACGTCCGCCGCGGCCGTGCCGATGAAGGCGTACTGGGACTCGCTGGGCCTGCAGCCGGAGGAGAACACCGAGGGCGCCGGCCGCTCCGACGACTACTCCTTCGAGCGGGTCGGCATCCCGACGTCGGGGTACGCCGCGGGCGCCAGCGCCAGGAAGACCTCCGCGCAGGCGGCCAAGTGGGGCGGCACCGCGAACAGCGCGTACGACCCCTGCTACCACCAGGCGTGCGACACGACCAGCAACATCAGCGCGACGGTGCTCAACCGCGCCGCGGACGGTGTCGCCGCGACGATCTGGCAGACGTCGGTGTCCGGCACGACCACCCCGCCGCCGACCACGACGCCGCCGCCGACCGGCTGCTCGTCGGCGCAGCTGCTGGCGAACCCGGGCTTCGAGTCCGGCGCCACGTCGTGGACCGGCACCACCGGCGCCATCGGCCAGTGGTCCAGCCAGGGCCAACCCGCCCGCACCGGCACCTACGCCGCC
>NZ_JNYJ01000080.1 GCF_000716715.1 Dactylosporangium aurantiacum
TCCGGCTCCGGCTGGCTGATCAAGGTGAGTGTGATGCCGACGTTGGCGGCGAGCACCTGTTCGGCGGCGTCGGCCGCCGGCACCTTGAGCAGTCCCTGGACGGCGGCGGCAGTGAACCGCTCGCGCAACGCGGCGTGCGCGGGAGCGGTGACGGCGCAGGGCTTTCCCGGCTCGACGCGGCCGTAGAGCAGCCCGTAGAACGACGGGTGCTCCAGCCCGAACCGCACGTGCCTGTCCCAGCCCTGGCGCAGGTCGTTCAGCGGGTCGCCAGAGCTCTCGACCGCCGTGTACTGGGTGAAGCCGTGGTTCACCACGGCGTCGATCAGGCCCTGCTTGCTGCCGAAGTGGTGGTAGAGCGTCGGGGCCTGCACGCCGGCGCGTTCGCACACCGCCCTCGTGGACACCGTGCCGCCGGCCTCCAGCATCTCCGCCGCGGCGAGCAGGAGTCGGTCCCGAGAATTCTGCATGTTGCTACAGTAGCGCATGTAGCGCTACATTCGCTGCTATAGCGGAAGGAGAAGTCCATGAGGACCTGGTTCATCACTGGTGGGACGCCTGGAGGGTTCGGCCTGGTCTACGCCGAGGCCGCACTGGAACTGGGCGATCAAGTCGTGGTGACCGCGCGTCGCCCCGCTGAGCTGCGGGAATGGGCTGAACCGCACGGCGACCGGGTGCTGGTTCTCCAGCTCGACGTCACCGATGCCGAGCAGGTGCGTGCCGCGGTCACGACGGCAGAGCAGCGGTTCGGCGGGATCGACGTGCTCGTCAACAACGCGGGCCGTGGCTGGTTCGGCTCGGTCGAGGGGGCCCCGGACGAGACGATCCGCCGTACGTTCGACCTCAACCTGTTCGCCGTGGTCGAGGTGATCCGCGCGGTCCTGCCGGGTATGCGGGCACGCGGCGACGGCTGGATCGTGAACATGTCGTCGGTGGCAGGCCTCGTCGGCGCGCAGGGTTTCGGCTACTACGCGGCGGCGAAGTTCGCGGTCGAGGGACTGTCGGAGACACTGCGCCAGGAAGTCGCGCCGTTCGGTGTGCGCGTGCTCGTCGTCGAGCCGGGAGCGTTCCGCACCAAAGCCTTCGCCGGCTTCCGGGACGAGCCCGTCAACGAGACCGTCGACGCCTACGTGCCGATGGTCGAGGGCGTCAAGGCGGCGTTCGTGGACCATGACGGCAAGCAGGCGGGTGACCCTGAGCGCGGAGTACGGGCCGTGATCAGCGCGATGAACGCACCCGTTCCGCCGCACCGGATCGTGCTCGGCAACTCCGGCTACGACGTCGTCGTCGCGATGCAGAGAACTTCATCGCGGCCACCAACGCGCACGACGCGAACGCGCTGGCCGCGGTCTTCGGCGACGGGGCCACCGTGCGCGATGACGGAATAACCCGGGCCGGCGAGGCCGAGATCCACGAGTGGATCCAGACGCACCTGATCGACCCCAAGATCGTGATCACGCCGACCTCGTTCGCGGGCGACCGGCTGGTGGCCTCCGGGGAAGGTGAGTTCACCGGCGGGCCGCTGTCCTTCGCATTCGTGTTCGGCATCAAGGACGACCGGGTCACCGACCTCACGATCGACCCCGTCTGATTCGTCACCGGCCGGGGCGGCCTGAGAGCTGCCCCGGCCTCACCGGCCAGGCGTGGCCGACGCTGCTCGATGAGGGCAGGGCCATGCCCATCTCGTTGAACCGATGGATGACCTGGCGGCACAGCCTGAACGCAGACACGCCACCCGTCCCGGAGGCTGAGCGGCGTGTCATCCAACACCGTGAACGTTCGTGGTCAGAGCACCAGGCGCAGCTCAGGACCGCGGGCCGGGGACCCGCAGCGGGCGTTCGACCGCGTCCTGGGCGGCGACGGCGGCCATCAGCGCCCGGTACCGCGCCGGGTCCAGGTCGCCGGTCAGCAGCCGGTCGAACGCCTTCGCCTCCCGGCGGGCCAGGACCGGGCCGGCCGGGCGCGGCGGGGGCAGCGGGCCGAACCTGGCCGCGAGCCACCGGGCGGCCCGCGGCTCGTAGGCGCCCGCCAGGCGGTGGTGCCGGATCATCCACGCGTGCAGGGCGATCAGCACCGCGTACGCCACGGCGACGAACACGACGACGAGCACACCAGCAGGCTACGCCCGCCGTCCCCCGGACGTGCCGCGGCAGGCGGCGATGTGACGCCCCCGGGTTTCGGCCGATATCCTTGCGGACCGGAGCGGATCGGACCGGAGCGGAACAGGCGGGGAGCAAGCGCGCGTGGTGCAGGAGTGGCAGCCGGACCTGTTCGACACCGGGCCGGTCGGCAGCTCCGAGCAGCCGGAGGTGCGCTCGCCCGCCGCCGACGCGTCGATGCGGGCCCGCTGGCGGGCGCTGATCCTCACCGACCCGGTCGCCCGGCTGGTCCGCAACGCCGCCCACGCCACCGTCCACCAGGCCTACGACCTGCGCCAGCTGGCGCTCGCCGCGGTCGACATCGCGGTCGCGTCGATGGGCTTCGCCCGCCAGGTCACCCTCGCCGAGCTCGTCGAGTCGACCGCCGAGCTCGCCGCCGTCATGCACCCCGCAGGCACCCCCGACGACCACCAGGACGCGGCCCGCTGGGTGGTGAAGGGCCTGCTCAACGACGCCGACAACCAGGGTGCGTTCGTCTACACGTTCGTGGACGCGCAGGTCACCCCGCCGCGCCGGGAGGAGTACGCGTTCAAGCTCCTGCAGCTGCAGGACGGCCCCGACGGCGCGGTCGTGCTCGCCTCGCACCAGGCGGTCATGCTGTACCTCAACGGCCTCGACCTGGACGTCGACGACGCCGAGGCGGCGTTCTCGGTGGTGCTGCAGCGCCAGCTGCGGGACCGGCGCTTCGAGGCCGCCGCGCGGACCGCGACGCAGGCCGAGCGGGTGTCCGTGGCGATGTCGGCGTCGCTCGCCGACGTGCTCGACGCGACCCGCCGCGACGTGCGCGCCTTCGACTGGATCACCGACGTGCCGCACCGCCTGGCCCGCGCCCGCGACCACGTCGAGGCCCGCATCGCCGCCGACGCCGAGGTGCTCAACCACGTGGCGGCCGGCATCGACACCGAGACCGACAGCGCCGTGCGGCAGGCCTCCGGCGACCTCGTGGAGACCCTGCGCCGCATCCGCCGGGTCCACCTCGACCTCGCCGAGCGGGTCGCCGGCGCCCGGGGCGTGTTCCTGCAGGCGCAGCTGAGCCAGGTGTTCGCCCGCCGGGTCCACCTGCGCCTGCTCAACATCGAGCCGGAGCTGTTCCACCCGGTGCTCGCCGCGCCCGCCGACGACGCCCGGGTGGTCGCGGAGGCGTTCGGCGACCGGGTGCTCGGGCTGCGCGTGCCGCGGCTGCTGCACCTCGACGGACTCGTCGACATGCTGCTCGCCCCACCCCGGGCCGCGGAGCCCGACGACGTGGAGCCCGAGACGCCGGGCGACGTCGAGGGCGTCGACCTGCAGGCGTACCCGCCGGCGGTGGTGGCCGAGGCGACCCGCGTCCTGCGCCGGGCGTCGGACCACCCGGTCACGCTCTCGGCGCTGCTGGACTCCGCCGCCGGTGGCGGTGCCGACGTGCGCGAGCTGGTGCTGCTCAGCGCGCTGTGGTCGTACGCGCCGGATGTCGCCGACCCCGACGAGGACCGCGGCGCCGACCTCACCGCCCTGGTCTCGGCGCTGTCCGCGGAGCGCTCCGGCGAGCGTCTCGACCATCCCCTCGCGTGGGGCGACGACCTGCTGGTCAGCTACGAAGGAGGGCTCGAGGCGTGACGGTCCCGATCGAGGACGTGTGGGCGGCCGCCGAGCTGGTCGCGTTCGGGCTGCGCACCGGCGCCCGGCCGACCGACGGCAACGCCTACGGCCAGCTGCTGGAGCGGTACCGCACCAGCACCGCCTTCCGCGACGCCGTCGACACGGTCGCGGGCGGGCTCGGCCTCGTCGTGCTCGGCGCGCCGGCCCGCACCGGCCTGGTGCTGAGCACCCAGCCGGGCAGCGTCTTCGCGCTGCGGATGGCGGACCTGCGCGGTGGCAGCATGGCCGCCGACGACAAGCTCATCGCCGGCCTGGTCGTCCTGGGCATCGCGGCGTACGCCTTCCCGCACGACATCGACCTCGACGGCACCGACGTGAAGATCGTCGAGGTGGCGGCGCTGGACCGGTTCGTCCGCGACGCGATCGACCGGGTCCTCGCCCTGCCCGGCGACCCCGACACCGTCGACGGGCAGGCCCGCAGGGCCGCCGAGGTGTACCGGCGCACCGCCGCGTTCAAGCCCAAGGACCGGCTGCCGGGGCCGGCCCGCGGCTGCACCCAGTTCGCGGTCCTGGAGGTGCTCGGCTGGCTGGTCGAGCGGGGCGCCGCCCGGCAGCTGCCGCAGATGGGGGCCACCTCGTATCAGCTGACCGACCGGTTCCGGCTGCTCGTCGCCGACGTGGCGGGCGGCGAGGCCCTCGAGGCGCTGCGCGCGGTGCGCCGCGCGGCGGCCGCCCAGTCCACTGTGGATGGTGCGTGATGGTGGCGCCCGCGCGGCTGTGGCAGATCCGCCGCATCTACCTGGACCGGGTCGGCTCGCCCGCGGCCCGCTTCCGCGACGTGTGGCTCGACCTCACCGGCCGGGACGGCCGCCCGCTGGACACGATCCTGTGGATGCGCAACGGCGGCGGCAAGTCGACGCTGATCGCCCTGGTCTGCGCCCTGATCCGCCCCGACCGGCGGGACTTCCTCGCCACCGCCACCACCGGCCGGCACCTGGAGGACTGCATCCTCGGCGCCGACACCGGCCACGTCGTCGTCGAGTGGACCGACCCGACCGGCCGGCGGCTGGTCACCGGCGCCGTCTACGAGTGGACCGACCGCGTCCAGCCCGCCGACCCCAACGCCGGCCATGACCGGCTGAAGCAGTGCTGGTACGCCTACACGCCCGGCCCCGAAGTCGAGAGCCTGCCGTTCGCGGGCGCGGACTTCAAGGAGTTCGTCCGGGCCGTCGAGGGGCTGCCCACCACCGCCGAGGCGGTCGTCACCACCAAACAGGACCGCTGGGCGCAGGCGCTGCACGACCGCGGCCTCGACCCGGGCCTGTTCACCGCGATCCTGCGGATCAACGCCTCCGAGGGCGGCATCGAGCACCACTTCAAGTTCAAGACGTCCGACGACTTCGTGCAGTACCTGCTGAGCCTGGTCACCGAGCCCACCTCGGCGACGAAGGTCGCCACCATCCTGCGCGGCACCCGGGAACGCCTCGCCCGCCAGCCCCGGCTGCGCGCCGAGATCGCGTTCTGCGACGAGGCCGTCGACCTGCTCGAGGTGCTGGACCGGGCCCGCGCCGCCGTCACCACCGCCACCGCCGAGGCCGGCGCGGCCCGGGAGGCGGCGCTGCGCCTCGCCGCCGGGTTCACCGGCGCCGCCGCCCGGGCCGCCCGCCGGGCCGGCACCCACGAGGCGGAGGCGGCCGCCGCCGCCCGTGCCGCGCAGGACGCCCAGGCCCGCGCGGCCGGCCTCGACGTGCTGCTGCGCGAGGAGCAGTGGCAGGCCGCGTTCCGCCGGCACACCGACGCGCTCGCCGCGGTGCAGGACGCCCACCGCGCCGTCGAGACCCGCCGCCGCCTGCACCGCGCCTGGCAGCTGGTGCCCGCCCTCACCGACCGCGACCAGCTCACCTCCCGCCTCGAGGCGGCCCGCCGCCGGCAGCGTGAGGCCGAGGCCGGCGCCGCCCCGCTGCGCCAGGCCAGGGCCGAGGCGGCCGCGGTGTACCTGTCCGTGCTGCGCGACGCGTGCGCCGAGCTGGACGACACGGTCGCGACCCTGGCCGCGCAGGCCACCGACGCCGCCGAGCAGCAGGCGAAGTCCCGCGCCCTCGCCGACGCCCTGCGCGCCGACCTCGGCGGCCTGGCCGGCCGGCACCGCGCGATCGAGCAGCACCTCGCCGCCTTCGACCATGACCTGCACTCCGCCGCCGACGCCGGCCACCTGACCACGACCGACCCGGCCGCGACCGACAGCGCCGCCGGATCGGGTGGCGCGGCTGGATCGGGTGGCGCGGCTGGATCGGGTGGCGCGGCTGGATCGGGTGGCGCGGCTGGATCGGGTGGCGCGGCTGGATATGGCGCGGGCGGCCCGGATGGCGCGGGCGGCCCGGATGGCGCGGGCGGCCCGGATGGCGCGGGCGGCCTCGACGGTGGCGGCGCGGTCACGGTGCAGCGCCTCGCGGCGGCGCTCGCGGCGGCCCGGAGCGAGGACGACGCGGCGGCGCGCCGGCTCGCGGAGGAGCTGCCCGCCGAGGCCGAACGGCTCGACGCCGACCGGGCCGCGCACGAGCGGGACCGGGCCGCGGTGCACGCCGCCGTCACCGAGCTGACCCGGCAGCTGGCGACCCTCGACAGCGTGCGCACGCCGCTGCTCGCCGAGATCGAGGCGCTCGCCACCGACCCGCGGCTCACCGCACTCACCGAGCGGGACACCGTCGACCCGGTCGCCGAGCACCGGCTCCTCGTCGACCAGCTGTCGGAGGCGATCATCACCGCCGACCGGCAGCGCATCCAGCTGGCCGTCGCCGACGCCGAGGACGACCGGGCGGTGCAGGCCCTCGCGTCGCCGCGAGGGCTGCTGCCCGCGGCCCTGGACCTGGCCCGGGCCGCCGACGTGCTGGCCGCCGAGCGGATCCCGGCCAGCACCGGCTGGCACCACCTCGCCGACCGGGTCCCGCAGGACCGGTGGGCGGCCGCGGTGCAGCGGGTGCCGCACCTCGTCGGCGGCCTGCTCGTGCACGACGAGGCCGACCTGGCCCGGGCCCGCGACGCGCTGCACCGGGCGAAGCTCTTCCCGACCAGCGCCGTGCAGATCTCCACCACGACCCGCCTCGACGAGGCGACGCAGGACCCGGCCCGCCTGGAGGCGACCGGGGGCGCGGCCCGGGACGCCGCCGGCGGGCCCGGGCGGGAGGCCGGGTTCGTGCTGGAGCCGGCGCCGGCCATGTTCGACCGCACCGCCGCGGCACGGGAGGCCGACCGGCGCGCCGAGAGCCGCCGCGACCGCGGCGAACGCGTCCAGGAGCTGCTCGACGCCCGCGACCACGACCTGCGGCTCAAGGACCAGCTGCGGCAGCTCGCCGACCGCTGCCCACCCGGGCACCGCGAGCACCTCGACGCCGAGCACCGGCGGGTCGGGGAGCTGCTCGGCGAGGCGCGGGACCGGGCGGAGCGGCTCGACGCGGCCCGCGGCGACCTCGACGCCCGCGCCGGCCGGCTGCGCGAGGCCCAGCAGCGGCTCGCCGAGCGGCGGCGGATCCTCGCGACCCGCCTCGGCGTCCTGCAGGACCTGTCCCGCCGGGCGCCGGAGGCCGACCGGCAGCGCGCCGAGCTGGCCCAGCTGCCGGCCCGCCGCGCCGACCTGGAGCGGCAGCTGGAGCAGGCTGAGGAGCAGGAGCGCGGGTACGCCACCGTCGCCGCCCGCTGCACCGCCGGCGCCGAGCAGCACCGGGCCACGGCCCGCGGCCACCGGGCCAGGATCGACGAGCTGCGCCGGGTCGCGGACCCCACACCGCCGGCGCCGGCCCGGCCGGTCAGCCTGGCCGCGGCGATGAGCGCGTACCAGGCGGCCGACGAGGCGTACCTGCGCCGCTCGTCCGGCGACGCGCTGGAGGCGACGATCAGCGAGATCGGGCGGCGCCTCGACGCGCTGGACCGGCAGCTGCGGCAGTACAGCGCCGAGGAGCACGAGACGGCGGCGCGGCTCGCGGCCACCCCGGAGGCCGCCGACCCGGCGCTCGTCGCGCGCGACACCGAGCTGGCCGAGCAGGAGCACTTCGCGGCCCGGGCGGCCGCCACCCGCGCCGAGGCCGAGCGGGACGCGGCGCGCCAGGAGCTCGCCGAACGCGCCGCGCAGCGGCCGGCGGCGGGGGACGTGGCGGTGGTCGTACACCCCGGGGAAGAAGACCTGCGGGAGCAGCTGGACGCGGCCGGGGAGACCGCCCGCGCCGCCCGGGACCGGCAGGCGGCGGCGGAGCAGGCGGCACAGCTGCAGCACCGGCGGGCCGCGGACTTCCACGGGCTCGCCGGGGACCTGGAGGCGGACCTCGGGGAGCACGGCGAGGTGGACGCGGCGCCGTTCGACGGTGACGTGGACGCGGCCCGGGAGGCCGGCCGCGCGGCACGGCGGGCGGCGCAGGCGGCCGAGAAGGCGGTCACCGCCGCCCGCAACCAGCTCGCCGCCGAGGTCCACCGCGTCGACCGGTGGGCCGGCGAGGAGCGCTTTGCCGCCGTCACCGCCGAGGTCCGCGACCGGTTCCGCGGCGAGCACACGGCGGACCTGCCGGCGGAGGCGGCCCGCGGGCTGGCGGGGGAGCTGCGCACGTACCGGCACGCGCTCGCCGGCGAGCTGGAGGCCGTCGACAAGGACAAGCACCTGGTGGTGACCGCGCTGTGCGCCGAGGTCCGGGAGGGGCTCAAGACCCTGCAGCGCGCCCAGCACCACGCGCAGCTGCCGCCGGGTCTGGCCGAGCACCTGCGCAACCGGCGGTTCCTCGACGTCGGCCCGCGCTCGACGGTGGACACCACCGACGCGACGCTGCGCAGCCGGGTGGAGCGGCTCGTGGAGCGGCTCGTCGCCCGCCAGGAGACCATCCCCGACGGGCTGAGCCTGGTGTGGGAGGCGACCACCGCCGTCGTCGGCCGCGGCAACTTCACCGCCCGGGTGCTGAAGCCGTCGACCGAGCTGGGCGAGGACCGGCAGCCGGTCGAGCTGATGAGCAAGTGGTCCGGCGGGGAGAAGGTCACGATCAGCCTGCTGCTGTTCTGCATGCTCGCCCGGCTGCGCGCCGCGAACCGTGGCGGTGACGTGCCCGGCCTCGGCGTGCTGCCGATGGACAACCCGCTCGGCACTGCCAACTACGTCGCGTTCCTGGACCTGCAGCGCCGGGTCGCCGCCGCCAACGGCATCCAGCTGGTGTTCCTGTCCGGCCTCGGCGACATGCGTGCCGTCGGCCGCTTCCCCAACGTGGTGCGGATGCGCAACACCCATCACCGCGGCCGCAACTACGCCCAGGTGCAGGAGCGGGAGCTCAACGACGAGCAGGTCATCGAGGGCATCACCACGGCCCGGCTCACGTTCCCGCACCAGGAGACGCTGCTGTAGGCCGGGTCAGTCGGCCTCGGCGGTCTCGTTGATGCGCGTGATGCGCGCGGCCCAGCAGGCGGTGGCCTCGACCGGGTGCCGCCACCGCGACCAGCCCGGGACGCCGATGCCGACGACCACCGGCAGGAACACCGGCACCAACAGGTGCGGCCACAGCCGCACGCTGCCGGTCAGGCCGACCGTGACGCCCCACGCCGGCACCAGGATGACGACCACCGCGATCCAGACCGCACCGGCCTTCAGGATCGGCGGGCCGGACAGGGGGTCCCAGTCGTCGCCGAACATCATCGCCAGCCCGAGCCACGTCGCGCCGCCCGACACCGCGCCGAACCCCGCCGTCTGCCCCAGCGCCGACCATCGCATCGAGGTCAGTATGCGCCGTGAGGGCGGACGGCGGGGTCCGGTGCCGCGGTCGGTGCCGCGGTCAGCGCCAGGTCTCGTCGAGGGCGATGGTGCCGCCCGACGGGGTGCTCACCGTGCGGTTCGGGTCGCTCTCCCAGACCACCGTGCCGGCCGCGTCCTTGCGGATGTACTTGTACTCCACCACGGCGGAGCCCGGCAGCGTCACCTGGCCGGTCCACGTCGCGTCGGCCGTCTTCGTCAGCGGCACCGCGTCCGCCGGGTTCCACGACCCGATCGAGGGCGCGGCACCGACGAGGTACAGCTGCTGCCCCGGCTCCTCGGCGACGTGCAGCGTCACGGTGGCCTGCACGGTGGCGCCGGCCTCCCATCCGTCCGATGTGGACAGCCAGCCGTCGGCGGGCACGGTGCCGGTGCGGTTGGGGCGGCTCTCCCAGGTGACGGTGCCGTCGGCGGCGACCTTCACGTACTTGTACTCGATCGCCGTGCCGGCCGGGATCCGCAGCTGGGCCGTCCACTGCGGGTAGCCGGCCGCCGACAGCGGCACGCCCTTCGCCGGGTCCCAGGCGCCGAGCGCGGGGGCGTTGCCGACCAGGACGAGGCGCTCGCCGGGGGCGACGACCGCGTACGCGGAGAAGCTGACCGCCGGTGCGGGCGCCGCCGAGGGGCGCGACACCCGGTGCCTGACGTCGATCGCGAGGGTGCTCAGGCCCGGCACCGTGGTGGTGAGCGCACCCGCCGCGCCGACGGTCACCGTCGGGCCGGTGCAGCGGTCGCCGCGCACGGTGCCGTGGGTGACGTCGCAGTACACGCCGGCCGGCAGGCCCGTGTCGAACGTGCGGGTGACGGCGGTGCTCTCCCGGTTGAGCACGACGTAGCCGCGGCCCTCCCGGGCGAACGCGACCGCGTTGTCGCCGTCGCTCCACCAGCGGCTCACCGGCGCGGTGCCGGCCGCGGCGCGGAAGCCGACCATGCCGGTCGTCGCGGTGTCCCGGTGCTGGCAGAACCAGCCGCCGGGGCCGCTGGCGACGCCGCCGCAGCGCACCGCGCCGAGGTCGCCGTCGGCCTTCGCGCCGGGCGGGCCCGCGTCGGGGGCGGTGAAGCCGAAGCCGGACAGCACCAGCGGGTGGCCGTAGGGCCAGGCGAGGGAGAAGACGTTGCCGATCGCGAAGAGCGGTCCGTCCTTGTACGTGAGCGTCGCGCCGCTCTGGTCGCGTTCGGTGTCGTGGCTGTCGACGTACACGACCGCGGTGCCGGACGGGGAGAAGCCCCACGCCTCGCCGAACTGGTCGAGCCAGCTGAGCTTGCCGGACTTCACCACCCGGCTGATCTGCTGGCCGTACGCGTCCTCGATGACGTCGCCATTGGGCAGGTAGTCCGACTTGGGGATCGGTGCGTTGCCCAGCACCTCCTGGTACAGGTACGCGGGCCGCTTGAGCTTCGCCTTGATCGCGGCGAGGTCGGCGGCCGGGATGTGCTTGGCCGCGTCGATGCGGAAGCCGTCGACGCCGAGGCGGATCAGGCCGTTGAGGTAGCCGGCGATGTCGGTGCGCACGTCCTCCTGCTCGGTGGCGAGGTCGGCCAGGCCCAGCAGCTCGCAGTGCTGGATCTCCCACGCGTCGTTCCAGTCACGGATCCAGTCGTCGGCGCCGCGGCCGCAGTGGTGGAAGTCGGTGGTGTCGTAGAGGCCGGGGTAGTCGTACTTGCCGAAGCGGGTGCCGCCGCTGCCGGTGCCGCCGGCGGTCTGGCCCGACATGTGGTTGACGACGGCGTCGACGTAGACCTCGACCCCGGCGCGGTGGCAGGCCTCGACCATGCCGGCGAACTCGCGGGTGTTGCCGTAGCGGCTGTCGAGCTTGTAGCTGACCGGCTGGTACGCCTGCCACCACGGGTACCCCTGGTCCGGCAGCTCGACGTGCTCCTGCGGCGGGGTGACCTGTACGGCGGCGTAGCCGGCCGGGCCGAGGGTGGTGCGGCACTCGTGCGCGACGTCGCGCCACTGCCATTGGAAGAGGTGCGCGGTGACGTCACGGGTGGCACCGGACGCCGCCGCGGGAGGGGCACTGAGCCCGACGGCGGTCAGGGCGAGGACCGCCGTGAGCAGAAGGGGACGCTTCAACGAATACGCTCCACTGTAGGTGACTTGCAGCAGTTGCAAAGTCTTGCAAGAGCGCCCTGATGCTAGCTTCCCGTAACCCGCCGGTAAAGACCTGTTGATCTTTGCAAGGTGGCATCAGCGTTTCAGCAGCTCAGTGCCGGTCTGTATGGCGGGGAGCCGGTCATTTTTGCAAGAAGCTTGACATGTGTCAATCGGTCCAATCAGTCTTCCTCCACGCGCTGCCACACCCCGCCAGGCAGTCACGTCGGTCGGTCCGCCACCGCATCGATGCAAGGAGCACCCCGTGTCCCGCAGAAGCAAGTTGCTGCTCACCGTCCTGACGCTGCTGGCGTCGCTGCTGGTCGTCCCTGCCCTCGCCGCCGCGGGCACCACGGTCACCGTGTACTACAAGCCCACCGCCGCCTGGAGCACCGTCAACATCCACTACGCGCCCAACGGCGCCAGCTGGACCCCCGTGCCCGGCGTGGCGATGACGGCCGCCTGCACCGGCTGGTACCGCAGGACGATCGACCTCGGCGCCGCCACCGGCCTGCAGGTGGTCTTCAACAACGGCGCCGGCACCTGGGACAACAACGCCGGCCGCAACTACGCGCTCGGCACCGGCGACGTCACCGTCACCGGCGGGGTCGCCGGCACCGGCAACCCGTGCGGGGGCCAGCCGACCCCGACCACGCCGCCGCCGACCGGTAACACCGCGACCGTCTTCTACTCCACCGCCGGCAGGACCTGGCCGGTGGTGAACATCCACTACGCGCCGACCGGCGAGGCATGGACCGCGGTGCCCGGCGTCGCGATGAACGAGGTCGCCTGCGCCGGCTGGGTGAAGAAGACCGTCGCCCTCGGCGCCGCCACCGGCATGCAGGCCGTGTTCAACAACGGCTCCGGCACGTGGGACAACAACAACGGCGCCAACTACCGCATCGACGCCGGCACCTCGACGGTCGCCGGCGGGGTCGTCACCGGCGGCGCCACCGACCCGTGCGCGGCGGTCCCGCCCGACACGACCCCGCCGAGCACGCCGGGCGGGCTCACCGCGACCGTCGACCACGTCACCGTCACCCTCGCCTGGGCCGCCGCCACCGACGACCGGGGCGTCACCGGGTACCAGCTCAGCCGCACCCCGGGACCCGTCCTGCTGACCAGCTCGACCAACGGGTACATCGACGGCAGCCTCAGCCCGCGCACGACCTACACGTACACCGTGAAAGCCGTCGACGCCGCGGGCAACCGCTCCGGCGCGTCCACCACCGTCACCGTCACCACCGGCGACGCGCCCCCACTGCCGGCGGGCGGCTCGATGCTCGGCGGCGACCCGCGCAAGGACAGCATCTACTTCGTGCTCACCGCCCGCTTCTACGACGGTGACCCGTCCAACGACCGCGGCGGCAGCCAGCACGTCAAGTCCGGCAACGCCGCCAACAACGACCCGATGTTCCGCGGCGACTTCAAGGGCCTCGTCGACAAGCTCGACTACATCAAGGCCCTCGGCTTCTCCGCCGTCTGGATCACGCCGGTCGTGCTCAACCGCTCCGACTACGACTACCACGGCTACCACGGCTGGGACTTCTTCCGCGTCGACCCGCGCCTGGAGTCACCCGGCGCCTCCTACCAGGACCTCATCGACAGCGCGCACGCCAAGGGCCTGAAGATCTACCAGGACGTGGTCTACAACCACAGCTCCCGGTGGGGCGCCAAGGGCCTGTACGTGCCGACCGTCTGGGGCGCCCGCGACGGGCAGTGGGACTGGATGTACAGCGAGAAGGTCCCCGGCGCCACCTACGACCCGCTCAACGAGAACGCCCTCGGCCGCGCCTACAACGGCGACCTGTGGTCCACCACCGCGCCGGCCGGCAACACCTGCCCCAACTACGGCCAGACCAACGGCACCTTCAGCGCCGAGGGCTACGCCAACCACCACTGCCAGTGGCCCAGCCCGACCGCGAAGATGTTCCCCGCCTCCCTGTACCACCAGTGCTGGATCGGCAACTGGGAGGGTGAGGACGCCCGCTCCTGCTGGCTGCACGACGACCTCGCCGACTTCAACACCGAGAACCCGGTCGTGCAGCAGTACCTGATCGACGCCTACAACTCCTACATCGACATGGGCGTGGACGGCTTCCGCGTCGACACCGCCGTGCACATCCCGCGGGTCACCTGGAACCGGCGCTTCCTGCCGGCCCTGCAGCAGCGCCTCACCCAGAAGTACGGCGCGGCCAAGGCCCAGGACTTCTACGTCTTCGGTGAGGTCGCCGCGTTCGTCAACGACAAGTGGAACCGCGGCTCGGTCAACCACTCCGCGCAGTTCTACACCTGGAAGGAGCGGCGCACCTACGTCGCCGACGACGTGCAGGCCGCCCTGGACCAGTACACCTACGAGAACCAGCTCGGCACCGCCAACCAGCCCACGTCCACCAACGCGTTCCTGAGCGGCAACACCTACCACGCGCCGGACCACAGCCAGTTCTCCGGCATGAACATCATCGACATGCGGATGCACATGAACTTCGGTGACGCCGCCAACGCCTTCAACAACGGCAAGGACTCCGACGACAGCGTCAACGACGCCACGTACAACGCCGTGTACGTGGACTCGCACGACTACGGCCCCAACAAGTCCACCACCCGCTACGCCGGCGGGACGGACGCGTGGGCCGAGAACATGGACCTGATGTGGACGTTCCGCGGCGTCCCGGTCCTGTACTACGGCTCGGAGGTCGAGTTCCAGGCCGGCAAGCAGATCGACTGCGGGCCGACCTGCCCCCTCGCCAACACGGGCCGCGCGTACTTCGGCCAGTACGTCGAGGGTTCGGTCGTCGCTTCCGGGTACGGCACCGTCGCCGGCGCCAGCGGCCCGGTCGCCACCACCCTGAGCAAACCGCTGGTCCAGCACGTCCAGCGGCTCAACCAGATCCGCCGCGCGGTGCCGGCACTGCAGATGGGGCAGTACTCCACCGCGGGCGTCACCGGCGGCATCGCCTACAAACGCCGCTACACCGCCGGCAGCGTCGACAGCTTCGTCCTCGTCGCCATCTCCGGCACCGCCACGTTCACCGGCATCCCCAACGGCACCTACACCGACGCCGTGACCGGTGACGTGCAGACCGTCGCCAACGGCACCCTCACCGCCACCGTGACCGCCAAGGGCGCCATGCGCGTCTACGTGCTGTCGCTGCCCGGCAACCCCGCGCCGGGCAAGGTCGGCGCCGCCGGCCCCTACCTCCGCTGACACCCCCTGGGAGACACCCCGTGAAGAAGAGACTGCTCAGTATCGGCGCGGTCGCGCTGGCCGTCGCCGGCGCGCTCGCCTACCCGGTCCTGTCCGCCGACCGCTCCGCCGACGCCTCCGCCGCCTCCGACGACGTCATCGCCAACCTGTGGCTGTGGCCCTGGACGTCGGTCGCCACCGAGTGCACCAACGTCCTCGGCCCCGCCGGCTACGGCGCCGTGCAGGTCGCCCCGCCGGAGGACTCGATCAGTGTGGCCGGCCACCCGTGGTGGGACATCTACCAGCCGGCCGCCTACGACCTCAACAGCCGCATGGGCACCCGCGCCCAGTTCGTGTCGATGGTCAACGCCTGCCACGCGGCCGGCGTCAAGGTGTACGTCGACGCCGTCATCAACCACATGACCGGCGCCAACCAGACCTCGACGACCGCGTACGGCCCGGCGTCGTTCACGAACAACTACAGCTACCCGAGTGCCGGCTACGGGTACAACGACTTCCACCACAACGGCGGCGCCTGCCCCCAGGCCGACAACCAGATCCACGACTGGAACAACCAGACCGAGGTCTGGAACTGCCAGCTCCTCGGCCTGTCCGACCTCGCCACCGAGACCGACTACGTGCGCACGAAGATCGCCGGGTACCTCAACGACCTGCTCAGCGTGGGCGTCGACGGGTTCCGCGTCGACGCGGCCAAGCACATGGCCCAGGCCGACCTCGCCGCCATCAAGGGCAAGCTCACCAAGCCCGACGTGTACTGGGCGCAGGAGGTCATGCCCGGCGGCAGCGGCAACCTGTCCATGGCCGCCTACGAGTCCACCGGCGGCGTGCTCGAGTTCAACTACGCCACCAACCTCAAGAGCCAGTTCACCGGCAGCATCGCCAACCTGCAGACGTTCGGCACCAGCTGGGGCCTGCGCCCGTCGGACAAGGCGACCGCCTTCGTGTCCAACCACGACACCGAGCGCAACGGCTCCACACTCAGCTACAAGAACGGCAGCACCGACACCCTCGCCACCGTCTTCATGCTGGCCTGGAACTACGGCACCCCGAACGTGATGAGCTCCTTCAGCTTCACCAACAACGACGCGTCCCCACCGGCCGACGCCAACGGCTACGTCACCGCCGTCACCTGCGGCAGCGGCTGGGAGTGCCAGCACCGCCAGCGCTCCGTGCGCAACATGGTCGGCTTCCACAACGCCACCCGCGCCAGCTCGACCGTCGGCAACTGGTGGAGCGACGGCGCGAACGCGATCGCCTTCTCCCGCGGCGCGCTCGGCTGGACCCTCATCAACAACGGCGGCGGGTCCGTCGCCGCCCGCACCTTCAGCACCGGCCTGCCCGCCGGCACGTACTGCGACGTCATCCACGGCGACTACACCGCCTCGACCTCCTCCTGCAGCGGCCCGACGGTCACCGTCAACGGCTCCGGCCAGGCCACCGTCGGGGCGAACGCCAAGGACGCCGTCGCCATCCACGTCAACGCCCGGGTCACCGGCGGCACCCCCTCACCGACCCCGTCCACCTCGTCGCCGGCCCCGGCCGGGGTCACCTTCACCGTGACCGGCGCCCCCACCGGCAACCCCGTCTACCTGATCGGCTCCGTCGCGGCGCTCGGCTCCTGGAACACCGCCAACGCCCTCCCGATGACCGCCGCCGGCGCCGCCTGGACCAGGACGGTGACCCTGCCGGCGAACACCGCCGTGGAGTACAAGTTCATCACCAAGACCGCCGCCGGCGCCGTCACCTGGGAGCCGGGCAGCAACCACACCTACACCGTCCCCGCCGGCGGCACGGGCACCGTCACCACCACCTGGAACGGCTCCACGACCACCCAGCCGGCGGTCACCTTCAACGCCACGGTCACCACGGTCCCCGGCCAGAACGTGTACGTGGTCGGCTCGATCGCGGCCCTGGGCTCCTGGAACACGGCGAACGCGGTCGCCCTGTCCTCGGCCGGCTACCCCGTCTGGTCCGGCACCGTCACCATGCCGGCCAACACCGCGGTCGAGTACAAGTTCATCAAGAAGGACGGCTCGGGCAACGTCACCTGGGAGAGCGGCGCCAACCGCACCCTGAACACCGGCACCGCCAACCAGACCGTCAACGCCACCTGGAAGTAGCCGCCGCCAGGGCGAACGGCGGATCCGGCCACCGGATCCGCCGTTCGCCGCTGTTACAGAAGTCCGGTCGGAGTCGCATGAGCGATTCGTGTAGGGCGACAACGTCCTCCGCGACCACAGCCCACCCAGCGGTGTTCCCGCACCGCGGGGTCGTTCCTCAGTGGGATGGTTCCTGGTTTTGAACCTCTCGGCGGTGTGGCACTACCGAATGATGCCCTCGACGGCGGTGGAACATGTGAGGACGGCGGCCGGGGAACATCACCGCGACCACGGCACGGACCGCAACCACGCAACCCATGCGCGCGGCCTCCTGGCCGTGCGGAACCACAAAGTCCCTTGGCCTGAACATATACCTATAAAAGGTGCAGAGGACCCGCACGCGGCCCGCAACGGCGGCCCGCAGCGCATCGGTCATCCAGGGGCGATGCTGCCGCGTCAGACCGGCGGGAACGCACCACCGGGCGGGAGCACCGTGATGGTCCGCGGGCTCCCGCCGGCGGGGGCAGGAAACGGACCGGTGGACGGAAACGTGCCGGTGGCAGGTGCCGGCGACGGGCGGGGAATGTCGGCCGGGTTGCGGGCCGGCATCGGCAGGACGATCGACGGGTCGACGGACCGGTCGATGCGGGCGGCGGTGTCGGCCGGCGCGCCGAACAGCGCCGGGTCGACCAGCACCGCGATCCCGTCCAGGCCGATCAGCTGCCGCGCGCCGTCCGGCCACGCGTGCACCACCGCGCAGGAGCGGTAGCGGACCGTCGCCCGGCACTCGCCGACGACGACGCTGACCCCGTCGGCGCCGAGGACGAGCGAGGCGCCGGAGCCGTCGACCGCCCGGTAGGTGTGCCCGGGGACGGCGTCCGTGGACGTCGTCGGCGCCGCCGCGAACCCGGCCCAGTCGGCGCGGCTGTCCGGCGGCACCTGCAGCAGCCCCGAGCCGAGGACCTGCAGCGCGGCGTCGTGCACGTCGGCGAGGGTGACGGCGTACAGCTGGGCGCGCAGCTCGTCCAGGGTGCGCAGCCGCGCGCCGGTGAGCAGGTCGGTGGCCAGGCCCGGCAGCCGGCCGGCGGGCGCGTCGGGGTGGCGCAGCGCCTCGTCGCGTTTCGTGCGGACCGCGTCGAGCTCGGCCTGGGTGATCCGGCCGACCCGGAACCCGGCGAGGACGTCGACGAAACCGCCGACGACCGCGCCCTGCTTCTCCGGCACCGCGTCGGCGAACGCGGTGACCACGGCCATGCCGTCGCCGCGCGGGTCGTAGGAGGCGCTCGCCGCGTACGACAGGCCGCCCTCCTGCCGCAGCGACCGGAACAGCTCCCGCTCCAGCATCAGCGCGAACAGCGAACCCGCCACGTGCCGGCGCATGACGCCGTCGAAGACGACGCCGCCGGGGACGCCGGTGAAGTACGCCGGGGTCACCGGCAGCACCGTCGAGGCGGCCGGCACCGGGCGGAGCACGCCGGGCGGCAGGCGCAGCCGCAGGCCCGGCGGGACCCGGTCGCCGGAGATCCACAGCACCGCGTTCGCGCGGGTGAACCAGGCGTTCGCCCAGGCCCGCACGTCGTCGGGGCCGAGCCGGTCGATGCCCCACTCGGGGTAGCCGACCAGGCCGTAGTGCTGGGCGCCGTGCCGCCACATCGGCAGCATCCGGTTGACGCCGCCGCCGCGCCCGGCCGCCTCGGTGCGCAGGATCGCCTTCTCCGTCTCCAGCCGCTGCACCGGCAGGTCGGCGAGGGAGTCGCAGACCATCTCCAGGTACGTCACGATGTCGCGCTCGCTGCCCTGCATGTGGAAGTGGGTGACGACGCTGCCGGTGGCGCCGTTGTAGTGGTAGTCGGCGACGCCGTGCCGGTGCAGCGCGAGATGCTCGACGAGGTGTGTGATGCCGATGCGGGCGGCGCCCTCGTCGACCAGGCCGACCCGGAAGGTCAGCCCGGCGGTCATCGGGCCGGAGCTCGGCGCGAGCAGCGTCGGGACGCCGTCGACGTCGGTGCGGTGCAGCACGGGATCAGCCTCTCGCCAGCGCGCGGTCACGGAGGTTGGCGTACGTTGTGCCGGGCTTGTCGAAGTACGACGCCCACAGCGGGGTGCGCCGCCCGGCGAGGGCGCGGAAGTGCGGCGCCGCGGCCGCGTGGTCGCCGATGAGGGAGAACAGCATCGCGAGGTAGTCGTGCGCGGTGTGGAACCGGTAGCCGCCCTGGAACGCGGGGTGCCGCACGGTCTGGTCGGCGACCTGGTGGATCTGCGCGACGACGGCCGGGGCGCGCAGCAGCGCCGTGCCCTCGGCGTCGGAGCCGGCGGCGTGGAAGCGCTCCATGTGCCCGGCGAGCACCGCCAGCGGCCCGAGCGACCCGGCCGGTGCGGTGCGCAGCAGCTCGGCGCCGAACTCGGACACCTTCTCCCACGAGCCGCCCCACTTCGGCTGCAGCTGCTGCACGAGGTGGTACCCGGCGATGTACGAGTGCGGGTGGTGCGCGCCGAGCCGGTCGTAGCGCCGGCGGGCCTCGTCGTGGCCGAGCGAGATGCCCCGGCAGATGATCATCCGCTCCAGCCAGGCGTAACCCTGCCGCGGGTCGCGCGCGGTGACCTCGATGAGGATCTGCTCGGCCCGGTTGAGGTACTCGTGGAAGCCGGCCCACTGCTGCCGGGTCACGCTCCTGGCCCAGCCGGTGCCGCGGATGTTCCAGCCGTGGCGCACGGTGCGGACCCCGAGGACGGTCTGCGCCAGCGTCCAGGACGGGTCGGTGACCGGCACCCGCTGGAGCAGCTGGTCACTCAGGCGGTCCTCCACCTGGCCGCACGCCACCGCGAGGTCGTCGAGGCGGTGCAGGCCGCCGAGGAACGCCGCGACGGCCGGCCAGTCACCCCGGTCGGCGTCGGCGGTCAGCCGCCGCAGCTCGGTGAAGAGGTCGGCCGGCTGGCTCTCCGGCACCGGCATCTGAAACGGCACGGCGCGGAGCATATGCGAGCCGGCGCCGTCCCGATGCCCCCCGCGAGGGCCGGCATCGGGACGGCGGGACGGCCTATGCGCGCAGCCAGACCGCCGCGTTCGGGGGCAGCTGGCCGTCCGCCGGCTCGACGCTTCCCAGCACGACCTCGCCCGCCGGCACGGGCACCGCGGCGGCCGACAGGTTGACCACGCAGCGGACCCCGGCGCGGGAGAAGTCCAGGACGTCCGCGGGCGCGGAGTGCCACGTGAGCGGGCCCGAGAAGGTGCGACGCAGGTGCAGGGCCGTGCGGTACAGCTCCAGGAACGACGACGGCACGCCCTGCTGCGCCGAGACGGCCAGGCCGGCCCAGTCGGGCTGGGGGAGCCAGGAGCGGCCGGTCGCCGAGAAGCCGTACGCCGGCAGGGAGGCGTCCCAGGGCAGCGGCACGCGGCAGCCGTCGCGGCCCGGGTCGGTGCCGCCGGAGCGGTGCCACACGGGGTCCTGGCGGGCGTCGGCCGGCAGGTCCAGCACCTCCGGCAGGCCCAGCTCCTCGCCCTGGTACAGGTAGACCGAGCCGGGCAGGGCCAGCATGAGCAGGGCCGCGGCGCGGGCGACGGCGGCGGAGCCGAAGCGGGTCACGTGGCGGGGCTTGTCGTGGTTGGACAGCACCCACGTGGTCGGCGCGCCCACGCTGTCGGCGGCCTCGACGCAGGAGTCGATCGTCGAGCGCAGCTCGGGGGCGGACCAGGGCGCGGCGAGGAAGTCGAAGTTGAACGCCTGGTGCAGCTCGTCGGGGGCGACGTACCGGGCCAGCCGCAGCGGGGTCGACGCCCACGCCTCGGCGACGGCCATCCGGTCGCCGGGGTAGGAGTCCAGGATCTTGCGCCAGGCGCGGTAGACCTCGTGCACGCCGTCCTGGTCGAAGTACGGCAGCGGCTTGCGGCCGAGCAGCCCGATCTGCTGCGGGTGCCCGACGGACGGCAGTCCGGCCTGCTTGACCATGCCGTGCGCGACGTCGACGCGGAACCCGTCGACGCCCCGGTCGAGCCAGAAGCGCAGCACCGACTCGAACTCGGCGCGCACGTCGGCGTTGTCCCAGTTCAGGTCCGGCTGGCCGGGGTCGAACAGGTGCAGGTACCACTCGCCGTCGGCGGTACGGGTCCAGGCGCGGCCGCCGAAGACGGACTCCCAGTCGTTCGGCGGCTCCTCGGACGACGGCCGGAAGATGTACCGGTCGCGCTCCAGCGAGCCCGGTCCGGCGGCGAGCGCCTCGGTGAACCAGGCGTGCCGCGACGAGGTGTGGTTGGGCACGATGTCGACGATGACGCGGATGTCGAGGGCGTGCGCCGCGGCGAGCATCGCGTCGAAGTCGTCGAGCGTGCCGAACATCGGGTCCACGTCGCGGTAGTCGGCGACGTCGTAGCCGCCGTCGACCATCGGGGAGCGGTAGAACGGCGTCAGCCAGATCGCGTCGACGCCGAGGTCCTTGAGGTACGGCAGCCGCTCCCGCAGCCCGATGAGGTCGCCCTCACCGTCGCCGTTGCCGTCGGCGAAGCTGCGGACGTAGATCTCGTAGATGGCAGCGGTGCGCCACCAGTTGGAAGAAGGCACGGTGAAGGGTCCCTTGCACTGAAGGCCGGAGGATGACGAGCGATGAAAGAAGACGTCAGCGGGCGACGATGCCCGTCGAGCCGCGGACCACGAGCTCGGGGTTGAACAGGAACTCCGAGTGCGGGGTCGGCTGCCCGTTGATGGTGTCGATGAGGGCGCGCACGGCGGCGTTGGACATCGCCCGGACCGGCTGCCGCAGGGTCGTCAGCGGCGGGTCGGTGAAGGCGATGAGCAGCGAGTCGTCGTAGCCGACCACGGAGACGTCCTTGGGCACCGACAGGCCGCGGGCACGCGCGGCGCGGATCGCGCCGAGCGCCATCAGGTCGGAGCCGCAGACGAGGCCGGTCGCACCGCGCGCGATGAGCCGGTCCGCGGCGGCGGCGCCGCCCTCGACGCCGAAGAGCGACAGCTCGACCATCTCGTCGAGGCCGTGGCGCTGCATCGCCGCGCGGTATCCGGTGAGCTTGCGCTGCACCGGCAGGTAACGGTCGGGGCCGGAGATGAGACCGATGCGCGTGTGGCCGAGCGAGGCCAGGTGGTCGACCGCGGTCTGGCTGGCGAGCCGGTCGTCGCAGGAGATGCAGGGCGCGTCGAGGCCCGCGACGTAGCCGGTGATCATGACGATCGGCAGGGGCCGGTCGATCAGCTTGCGGTAGCGGTCGTGGTCCGCGGTGGTGTCGGCGTGCAGGCCGGAGATGAAGATGATCCCGGCGACGGACCGGTCCAGCAGCATCTCGACATACTCGTCCTCGGTCACGCCGCCCGGGGTCTGCGTGCATAGCACCGGCGTGAAACCGTGCTGCGCGAGGGCCGACTCGATGATCTGGGCGAAGAGCGGGAAGATGGGGTTCTCCAGCTCCGGCGTGACCAGCCCGACGAGGCCCGCGCTGCGCTTGCGCAGCCGCTCGGGGCGCTCGTAGCCGAGCACGTCGAGCGCGGTGAGGACGGCCTGCCGCGTGTCCGCGCTGACGCCGGCGCGGTTGTTGAGCACGCGGGACACCGTCGCCTCGCTGACCTCCGCCTGCCGGGCGATGTCAGCGAGCCGGGCACGGGGTGGCTCGGTGGACATAGGGCGACTGTAGAGCATCCAACCGCCGTTTGTGAAAGGTCGATGCAAGGTCTTTCATTCCCAGCAAGGTCTTGCTAGCGTTCGGCCACGGCGTACGGGTGTCGTTGGAATCGCGACCCGACACCCGTCCGCCTCACACCCCGCTCTGGCATTGCCACGTGGCTCCGCGAGGAGACCGCGCACCACACCCTGCACACCTTGCACGCCTTTGCACCGCGGCCCCAGCCGTGCGGCCCCGCGTGGGCCCGCCCGACGCCGCGGCGACGAGGCACACCCCTGTCCGAACAGGAGAAACCCCCATGCGCATCCGCATCACGGGTGTCATCACCCTTGCGGCTCTGTCGTTAGCACTCACCGCCTGCGGCGACGGCGACAAGAGCAGCCCGTCGTCGACGGCGTCGAAGGCCGCCGGCGGCACCCTCACCATCTGGGCCGACGACCAGCGCTCCGCGGCCCTCAAGCCGTTCGCCGAGAAGTTCGGCAAGGACAACGGCGTCACCGTCCAGGTCCAGGCCGTCTCCAAGGACCTGCAGACCAACTTCGTGACCGCCTCGCAGTCCGGCAAGGGCCCGGACATCGTGGTCGGCGCCCACGACTGGATCGGCAACCTGGTCCAGAACGGCGCGATCGACCCGGTCCAGCTGCCCGACGCGCAGAAGTCCGCGTTCGCCGAGGTCGCGATCAAGGCCGTCACCTTCAACGGCCAGGTCTACGGTGTGCCGTACGCGATCGAGAACCTCGCGCTCATCCGCAACACCGACCTGGCGCCCACCGCGCCCGCGTCGATCGAGGACCTGGTCAAGGCCGGTCAGACGCTGAAGACCGCCGGCAAGGTCACCAACATCATGTCGCTGCAGGTCGGCGCGAACGGCGACGCGTACCACGCGTACCCGCTGTACGCCTCCGCCGGCGGCTACCTCTTCGGGCAGAAGGCGAACGGCGACTACGACCCGGCCGACCTCGGCGTGGACAAGCCGGCGTCGGTCGAGGCGTTCAAGAAGATCGCCGCGCTCGGCGAGAAGGGCAGCGGCGCGCTGACCCGCTCGATCACCGGCGACAACGCGATCCCCACGTTCACCGGCGGCAAGACCGCGTTCCTCATCTCCGGCCCGTGGGCCGTCGCCGACATCAAGAAGGCCGGCGTCAAGTACGACATCACCCCGATCCCGGCGTTCGCCGGCGGCAAGCCGGCCCAGCCGTTCGTCGGCGTGCAGGCGTTCTACGTCGCCAGCAAGGGCCGTAGCAAGGCCCTCGCGAACGAGTTCATCACCAACTACCTGACCAAGCCCGACCTGCAGGTCGCGCTGTACCAGGCCAACCCGCGCCCGCCGGCGCTCGTCGCCGCGCTCGACCAGGTCAAGGGCAGCGACCCCGACATCCAGAAGTGGCTGGACGCCGGTAAGGGCGGCGCCGTGCTCCCCGCGATCCCGGCCATGGCCGCGGTCTGGGACCCGTTCGGCAAGGCCGAGGCCGCGATCGTCGGCGGTGCCGACGTGCCGACCACCCTCGCGGCCGCCGGCAAGGCGATCACCGAAGCGATCAACAAGTAACGATGACGACGACGATCCAGCGGGGAGGCGGCTCACTCGCCGGCCCCACCATCAAGATCGCCCTGCTCGGCGCCGGGCTGGCGCTGGCGATCGCGGCCGCCCTCCCGCTGGTCGACGCCCAGGCCTGGGGCTGGCTCGCGGTGCTCGCCGCGACCACCGCACTGCTCTTCTACGTGTACCTGACCCCGCGGCGCATCGCCGCCAAGTACCTGGTGCCGGGCATCCTCTTCCTGCTCGCCTTCCAGGTGGTGCCGGTGCTCTACACGGCCAGCACCGCGTTCACCAACTACGGCGACGGGCACCGCGGCAGCAAGGCGGACGCGATCACCGCCGTGCAGGGCGCGTCCGTGAAGCAGGTCCCCGGCTCCGCGGAGTACGACCTCGCCGTCGCCACCCGGGAGGGCGCCATCGTCTTCCTGCTGGTCGACAAGACCGGCGCGACGTTCGTCGGCGACGGCACCGGGCTGCACCCGGCGCAGCTCACCGTCGAGGGCGGCAGGATCGTCGCCGCCGACGGCTACACGCTGCTGAGCCTCGGCGAGGCCAACCTGCGCAACGACGACATCCTCGCGTTCAGCGTGCCGACCGGGGAGGGCGCGGTCCGCGCGTCCGGCCTCACCCGCGCGTACAACGGCCAGGCCACCCAGTTCTACGACGCGGCCTGCGACTGCGTCACCGACCGCGGCACCGGCAAGCAGTGGAAGGCCGACAACGACTCCGGCAGCTTCGTCGCCGCCGACGGCGAGCGGCTCCCGCAGGGCTGGAAGGTGTCCGTCGGGCTGAGCAACTTCACCCGCGTGCTGACGGACTCCCGCGTCTCCGGGCACTTCCTGAGCACCCTCGCGTGGAACTTCGCGTTCGCGGTCGGCTCGGTGCTCGTCACGTTCGGCCTCGGGCTCGGCTGCGCCCTGGCGCTCAACGCCAAGCTGCGCGGCCGCAGCTTCTACCGGGTGCTGCTGGTGCTGCCGTACGCGATGCCCAGCTTCGCCATGCTGCTGGTCTGGCGGGACATGTTCAACCAGCAGTTCGGTCTGGTCAACCGGTTCTTCGGCATCGACGTCGACTGGTTCGGCCAGCCGTGGACGGCGCGCCTGGCGGTGATCCTCGTGCAGCTGTGGATGGGGTACCCGTACATGTTCCTGGTCGCCACGGGCGCGCTGCAGGCGATCCCGAAGGAGATGACGGAGGCCGCCACCATCGACGGCGCGTCGGTGCTGCAGCGCTTCCGGCAGGTCACCCTGCCGCTGCTGCTGGTCGCGCTGACGCCGCTGCTGATCGCCTCGTTCGCGTTCAACTTCAACAACTTCAACGCGATCTACCTGACCACCGAGGGCGGCCCGTTCCCGCCCGACGACTCCACGGTCGGCGCCACGGACCTGCTCATCACCTACACGTACCGGCTGGCGTTCGGCGGCTCGGGCGCCCAGTTCGGCTTCGCCGCGGCCATCTCGGTCTACATCTTCGCCATCGTGGCGGTCGTGTCGCTGATCGGCTTCCGCCGCAGCCGCAAGCAGGAGGAGGTGTACTCATGAGCAAGTGGATGCGCCGGATCGGGTGGCGGCACGCCGTCGGGATCGCCGCCGTGGTCTTCTCGCTCTTCCCGATCGTGTTCGTGGTGTCCGCCGCGTTCAACCCGGTCGGCTCGCTGAGCTCCACCGAGCTGTACCCGACCGGGGCCAGCCTGGCGAACTTCGCCGACCTGTTCGGCAAGACCGCGTTCGGCCGGTGGTACGTCAACTCGGTCGTCATCGCCAGCATCGCCGCGGCCGCCGCGGTGTTCCTGTCGGTGCTGGCCGCCTACGCCTTCTCCCGGATGCGCTTCGCCGGGCGGCGGGTCGGGCTGATGGCGCTGCTGCTCATCCAGATGTTCCCGCAGTTCCTGGCGGTCGTCACCATCTACCTGATCTTCGCCGAGATCGGCGACCTGTACCCCGCGTTCGGGCTGGACACCCCGTGGGGGCTGATGCTGCTGTACCTCGGCGGCGCCCTCGGCGTGAACACCTGGCTCATGAAGGGCTTCCTGGACACGGTGCCCCGGGAGCTGGACGAGTCGGCGGTGATGGACGGCGCCACCCACGCGCAGACGTTCTTCCGGATCACGCTGCCGCTGATCGCGCCGATCCTCGCCGTCACCGCGCTGCTCGGGTTCATCGGCACCATCAACGAGGTCCTGCTCGCCAACGTGTTCCTGCGCACGGACGACTCCAAGACCATCGCCGTCGGCCTGTACGGCCTCATCGCCGGGCAGCGCAACGCGAACTTCGGCATGTTCTGCGCCGGCTCGCTGCTGACCGCGATCCCGACCGTGCTGGTCTTCCAGTCGCTGCAGCGCTACATCGTGTCGGGCCTGACCGCCGGGGCGGTGAAGGGATGATCCACCACGACGGCTCGGCGCTGCACGTGCCCGACCAGGCGCCGCGGCCCGGCGACGACGTCGAGGTCTACCTGCGCACCTCGCCCGGCGTCCGGCAGGTCCACGTGCGCTCCGTCCTGGACGGCGAGCCGCGCTTCAGCGAGGCGACCGCCGAACGGCGCGGCGACGAGCTGTGGTGGCGGGCCACGCTGCCGGTGCGCAACCCGGTCACGCCGTACCGCTTCCTGGTCGACGAGCACTGGTACACCGCGGCCGGCACGGCGGGCCACGAGGTCCCCGACGGCACGGACTTCCGGCTGGTCGCCTACCCCGCACCGCCGGCCTGGATCCGCGACGCGAGCATCTACCAGATCTTCCCCGACCGGTTCGCCCGCTCGCCGGCGTGGGCCGAGCGCGCCCTGCCGGCGTGGGCGGTGCCGTGCGGCTGGGACGCCGCCGTCGTCGGGCGCGGTGAGCTGACCGGGCGGCAGGTGTACGGCGGTGACCTCGACGGCATCGCCGCCCGGCTGGACCACATCCAGTCGCTGGGCTTCGACACGGTGTACCTGACGCCGTTCTTCCCGGCCGGCTCCAACCATCGCTACGACGCGTCCACGTTCGACGCCGTCGACCCGCTGCTGGGCGGCGACGCGGCCCTCGCCCGGCTCGCCGGCGCGCTGCACGCCCGCGGCATGCGGCTCATCGGCGACATCACCACCAACCACACCGGCGACAGCCACGAGTGGTTCCTGGACCCGGCCGCGCAGGACCGGTACTACCGCTCCCCGGACGGCGGGTACGCCTCCTGGCTGGGCGTGCCGAGCCTGCCGAAGCTCAACTGGAACTCCACCGGCCTGCGCAAGGCGTTCGTCGACCCGCTGCAGCGCTGGCTCGAGCACCTCGACGGCTGGCGGGTCGACGTGGCGAACATGACCGGCCGGCACGGCACCGACGACCTCACCCACGAGGTGTCGCGGCTCGTCGCCCGGGCCGTGCGCGAGACGCGCCCGGACGCGATGCTGGTCGCCGAGCACGCCCACGGCGCCGGCGGCGACCTGGACCTGGACGGCTGGCAGGGCACGATGAACTACGCCGGGTTCACCCGCCCGCTGTGGACCTGGCTGCGCGCTGCCGACCTGGCGCTGCCGGACTTCCTCGGCGTCCCCGGCGGCGTGCCGTTCCGCGGTGGCGACGCCGTGGTCAGGTCGATGCGGGCGGTCTCGGCGAGCATGTCGTGGCGCTCGTGGACGCACTCGTGGACGGCGCTGGGCACCCACGACACGGCCCGCGTGCGCACCGTCGTGGGCGACCCGGACCGGGTCGAGCTGGCCGCCGGGCTGCTCGCCACCCTGCCGGGGGTGCCGATGGTGTTCGCCGGCGACGAGCTCGGCCTCACCGGCGCCTGGGGTGAGGAGGCCCGGCGCACCATGCCGTGGCACGACGAGGACAGCTGGCACCGGCCGACCCTGGAGCGGTACCGGGCGCTGCTCGGCCTGCGCCGCGCCCACCCGGCGCTGCGCCACGGCGGGATGCGGGTCGCGCACGCCGACGCCGACACGATCGCGTTCTGGCGGGAGAGCCCCGACGAGCGGATCCTGGTCGTGGCCCGCCGGGCGCCGGGCCCGCCGGTGCGCGTCGCCGGCCTCGAAGGCGCCGTCAACCTGTACGGGGGAGCGGCCGAGATCCCGGCCGACGGCCCGACCTTCCAGGTGTGGTCGGTCGGGTAGGCAACGTATTGACAGGTTGGCTGCCTATCCCGGAGAGTGCCGGAGGGACTTATTTCGAGTCCTGAAGTTTCCCGTGGCCCCGCGTGCCCAGCGCGGGGGCACGGCACTCCCCGCCAGGAGCCGCTGTGACCCGAACCAGACCGTTGCTCGCCGCCCTCGCCGCCGCCGCGCTGGCCCTGTCGCCGGTCTTCGTGACCGCGCCGGCCACGGCCGCGGCCACCAGCGTGCAGGTGTACTGGAGCTCCGAGTCCCGCACCGCCGGTTACGAGCCGAAGAACGGCAACTGGTACACCAGCCCGGCCACCGGCCTGGCCGGCACGCCGTACCAGCTGTCCCGGCAGGCCGACGTGCCGGTCGTCGCGGCCACCGGTACCCCGACCATCACGGTCGACACGAACACCCGCTACCAGACGATCCTCGGCGTCGGCTCCTCCCTGGAGGAGTCCACGATCTTCAACCTGTCCAGGATGAGCGCCACCGCCCGCGACCGGGCCCTGCGCGCCCTGGTCGACCCGGCCACCGGCGCCGGCTTCAACGTCATCCGCATCACGTTCGGCACCAGCGACTTCACGTCGCACGACTTCTACACCTACGACGACGGCGCCGCCGACCCGACGCTGTCGCGCTTCTCGATCCAGCGCGACATCGACTCCGGCATCATCGCCACCGTCCGGCAGGCCCTCGCCATCAACCCCGACATCAAGGTGTTCGCGAGCGCCTGGTCCGCCCCCGGCTGGATGAAGACGAACAACGCCATCATCGGCGGCAGCCTCGTCACCAGCCAGATCCCCACCCTCGCCGCCTACTACCGGCGGGCCGTGCAGGCGTACACCGCGCAGGGCATCCCGATCCACGCTCTCACCCTGCAGAACGAGCCGCTGTTCTCCCCGCCGGACTACCCCGGCATGCTGGTCTCGGCCGACCAGGAGCGGCAGCTGGCCAAGGCGCTGCGCGCCGAGCTGACCGGCAACGGGCTCAGCACCCGCATCTGGGCCTTCGACCACAACTTCGCCGAGTCGGTCTCCTATGCGGCGGGTGTACTGGGCAGCGCGAGCGCCCATTCGGACGCGTACTCCTCGGTCGACGGCGTCGCCTTCCACGACTACTCGGGCGACCCGAGCGCGATGAGCACGGTGCAGGCGTCCTACCCGGACAAGGACATGCTGATGACCGAGCGCTCCGTGTGGGGCACCTCGGGCGCCGACCGGATCGTGCAGTACTTCCGCAACCACGCCACCCTCTACGAGGGCTGGGTCAGCATGCTCGACCAGAACCGGGCCCCTGAGCGCTGGTCCGGCTCGCCCGATCCGACGATGCTCGTGCAGAGCACCAGCAACCGCGACACCTTCTGGGCGCTGCCCGACTACAACATGGTCGCCCAGTTCTCGAAGTTCGTGAAGCCGGGCGCGAAGCGGGTCGCCACCGGCTACGGCAGCACCGGCACCGTCACCAACGTCGCGTTCCTCAACCCCGACGGCACGCTCGTCACCGTGGTGGTCAACCAGACCAGCGGCAACCAGGCGTTCACCCTGCGCGTCGGCGGCCAGCAGGTCAGCAGCACCCTGCCGGCGAAGACGGTCGGCACCTACCTGTGGGCCGGCGCCAGCAGCGGCACGCCGTCCACCCGGGTCGGCCCGATCACCGGCTACGGCGCCAAGTGCGTCGACGTCGCCGGGGCCAACCCCGCCAACGGCACGAAGATCCAGCTGTGGACCTGCAACGGCACCGCCGCCCAGTCCTGGACGGTCGGCACGGACGGCACGCTGCGCGCCCTCGGCAAGTGCCTCGACGTCGCCGCCGCGAACTCCGCCAACGGCACGAAGGTCCAGCTGTACGACTGCAACGGCAGCGCGGCCCAGAGCTGGACGGCGCCCGGGGACGGCACGCTGCGCGCCCTCGGCAAGTGCCTGGACGCCACCGGGCCCAGCTCCGCCGACGGCACCCAGCTGCAGATCTGGGACTGCTTCGCGGGCCAGAACCAGCGCTGGACGCTGCCGGCCTGAGATCCGCCGCGGGGTCAGGCGTGCTCGACCGCCGGGGCGCGCCTGACCCGCTCGACCCATAGCTCGAACAGCAGCGTGGTGAACGGCGGGATCGACGCCACCGCGCCGAGGGCGATCCGCCCCAGCCCCCAGCGCTCCTTGCCGGCGACCCACACCAGCGCGGCCAGGTACGCCACGAACATGGCACCGTGGACCGGCCCGAAGATCTTGACCCCGATCTCGTTCTCGACCACGACGTACTTGAAGAACATCCCGACGAGCAGGCCGAGCCAGGAGCACGCCTCCCCGATCGCGGCGAGCCGGAACACCCGTGCGGCAGTGTTGTTCACCGGCACAGCCTCCACCCTGGGCGCACATGGCTGAGGCCGGTCACCGTGGTTGGTGACCGGCCTCACGCCTGGGCTCTGTCGGGGTTGTCAGTTCGCGGTGAGCTGGGTGGCGGAGGCGAAGGCGGTGTCGAGCTGGGCGCGCAGGGCGTCGATCTGGCTGAACTCGGTGGCGCTGTAGGACTCCTGGCCTTCGGCGGCGAAGAC
>NZ_JNYJ01000081.1 GCF_000716715.1 Dactylosporangium aurantiacum
CAACACCGGCCAGAAATTGCGCCGCAACACCTCGGTGAAGTTGTCCAGACCGGCGAACGAACGACCCGGCAACACCAGACTCTGGTTGAACAGGCTCGTCGTGAGGGCGCCGAACAGCGGGTAGATGACCACGGCGCCGAGCAGGGCCAACGCGGGCAGCGTCAGCAGGAAGCCGAACGTGCGGTCGACGGGACCGCCGCGATGGTTCATAGAGGTACCTCAGTCGTCATCCAGGTCGATGAGGGAAGGGTCGAGCGTCGCGCGCAGCTCGACGCCCAGCTGCCACTCGACGTGGTCACGCGCGGCCTGCTCGGCCTGGTCGGCGTCGCGGCGGCGCAGTGCGTCGAGGATGGCGGCGTGCTCGCCGATGACCTGCTCCCACGCGGGTTCGACGCGCACGCCGATGCGGTAGTGCTGCACCCGCAGCAGGGTCAGATCGGTGAGCTCACGCAGGGTCGTGTAGTGGGTGGCGTCGGCGATCCCGGTGTGGAACCGCCGGTTCAGTACGGAGAGGTCGCGGTGGTCGCCGTCGACGAGGCGCTGCCGCATCTGCTCGTGCATCTGCTGCAGGTCGGCGAGCTCGGCGTCGCTGACGGTCGTGGCGGCCACGCGGGCGGCGAGACCCTCGAGCGCGCCACGGGCGAGGTAGACGCCGCGCATCTCGCGCAGCGACAGCGGTGCGACCTGCGCGCCGGCGTGCGGGTTCGGCTGCACGACCAGACCTTGAGTGGTGAGCCGCTGCACCGCCTCGCGCAGCGGGATCTTGCTGGTGCCGAGCTGGCGGGACAGCGCGTCGACGTTGACCCGCTCCCCCGGCCTCAGCTCGCCGCTGAGGATCGCATCGCGCAGCCGCTCGTACACGAGATCGGCCTTGGTCTGGAATCCCGCGAGCGCCATGCGCGTCCACTCCTCATTTCGGCGAAAGTATACGATCGACGATGTGCGAGGAGTGTTGCACGCCGCCGCTGAGGCGGCAAGGGGGTGTTTTTGGTGGGGTTGCGGCGCGGACCGGCCGTGAGGTGCCGGAGCCGTCGCGGCGAATGCCGCTTACCGCTCGTCGAGGGGCCGCTGCCCGGCGGCCGCGGCGGAGGCGGCGTCGAGGCGCTCGAACGGGCCCGGACCGTCGTGCTGCCGGGGCGGGGCACCGAGGTGGCGGACCCGTAGCTCGGCCATGAGCTCGTCGATGAACGCCGGGCCCTCCTCACGCATGAGCCGCTGCCGGGCGCGCAGCTCGTCGGTGCCCGGGCGCCAGTCGAGGCCCCAGCTGCCGAGGGCGTAGATGATCGGCAGCGTCTGGATGCCGGCCTCGGTGAGGCTGTAGCGGGCGCGCTGCCCCCGGGCGGCGGCGCCGCGGGTCAGGATCTCCGCCTCGACGAGCCGCACGAGGCGGTCGGCCAGGATGTTGGAAGCGATGCCTTCAAGGGACCCGGTGAGCAGCGCCCGGAAGTAGCGGCGGTCGCCGAACATGACGTCGCGCAGCACGAGCAACGACCAGCGGTCGCCGAGCACCTCGACGGCGGCGTTGATCGGGCACCCGGACCGTGGCCCCACGCTTCCTCCTTGACAGGCATTCCGGCCCAAATATAGTGGTTGCAGAACACAATCACTAGGCGGACGGGACGAGGATGGGCCGCTGCATCTACTCGATGAACGTGTCCCTCGACCTCCGCATCGAGCAGGTGCCCGGGGACAACGGCGCCGGTGAGTGGCTGCACCTCAGCGAGGAGCTGCACCGCGCGGCCAACGCGCAGATGCGCCGGCTCGCGCTCATGGTCCACGGCCGGGTCTACTACGAGACGATGGAGGAGTTCTGGCCGCGGGCGCACGAGGACCCGTCGCTGCCGGACTACATGCATGAGTACGGCGCGCTCTGGACCGCCATGCCCAAGGTGCTCGTCTCCCGCACCCGCCACGACGCCGGCCACAACACCCGGGTCATCGGCGGCGACGACGCGATCGGGCAGCTCGCCGCCCTGCGGGCGCGGACCGACGGCCTGATCAGCGTCGGCGGCGCGGCGCTCGCCACCCAGCTGCTGCGGGCGGGCCTGCTCGACGAGCTGCTGCTGTGGACCCACCCGTCGTATCTCGGGTTCGGCCGGCCGCTGTTCGACGGGTACGACATGCCGATCGACTTCGACCTGATCGAGCAGCGGTCGTTCACGTACGGCGTCACGATGCACCACTACGCGATCCGCGACGTCAAGAAGGCGGGCTAGACTCCCCGCCATGACGGGGGTCCTCGGCCGGTCGCCGCGGTGAGCAGCCGCACGGCCGTCCTCAACGCATGGCTGCAGGTGCGGCGCTACGCGGTGCCCACCTGGATGATCGACGCGGCCACCCGGTGCCGGCTCGCCGGGGACTGGCGGGGCGCCTGCGCCGCCGCGAACGTCGACGTCGACCTCGACCTGGCCGCGATCGCCCGCGAGCACGGGCGGGCCGTCGCCGGCGCGGTCGAGGACGACCTGCACCACCTCGCACCCGACCTGCTGCGCTGGCACGTGGGGCGGCACGTCCCGCAGTCGACGGCGCCGGCCCGGGAGCCGACCCTGCTCGCCTCGTACCGGGGCGGGCAGTTGCAGGTCCTCCCCCGGTACCGCGACACGCCAGGACCCCTGCTGGTGCTGCGGTTCGCCGGCCCGGCCGACCCGCGGCGCGGCCTGCAGGCCAACCGCGAGCGGTGGGACGTGCGGCGCACCGGCGACCTGCTCGCCCGCCACGGCGGCCGGCTGCCGTTCCTCGCCGGGACGCCACACGGCACCGCCGAGGGGATCATCACCCTGCAGGACGCCGGTCGGTGGCAGGACGCGTGGCGGCTGGCCGGGTTCGACATCGACGCGCTCGAGGACGCCTCACCGGTGCTGCAGGAACGCATCAGCGCCGTGCCGTTCGACCTGACCACCCTCGCCGCGTCCGCCCGCGAGCTGGGCGGGCCGGAGGCGCTCGTCGACCTCGCCGACCACTTCCTGTGGATCGACGGCCACCGGCACCGGGTCCGCGCCCGCAACGACCGCGCCGACATCCCGCCCGTCCTACCCACCGCCCGGGTCGAGCGGCCGGTCGACCTCGACCTCGTCCGCCTCGGCCGGCTGGCCCTGGACGAGCTGCACCCGCTGGTCGCGGCCGCGCTGGTCGCCGGCCACGACACCGCCGCAGGTCCCCCGTCACCGGTCGACATGTCCCCGTACGGCGTGCCCTGCGGCACCGCGCAGCACCTCATCGGCCCCGCCGGCGTGCCGCACCCACCGGAGGAGATCCGCCGCGAGCAGTCCCTGCACGCCCTCGGCGGCGCCGTGCCCACCGGCTGCTTCGCCGCGCACCTCGGCTGGCGCGACCCGCGCATCCCGCTGCCGCGGGTCCCCCGCCGCCGCCGCACCACCGTCCAGGAGCAGGCCCGCCACGGCGACGGCCCGGCGCTGACCGCCTGGCTCGACGCAGGCCTCGACCCGCACCTGCGCACCGAGGACGGATGCACCATGCTGCACCTGATCGCCTGGCTCCCCGACCCCGCCCCGCTGGTCACCCGGCTCGTCGCCGCCGGCCTCGACCTGGAGGCCCGCAACGCCCAGGGCGCCACCCCGCTGCGGTTCGCGATCACGTCCGGCGGGACGGTCGCCGCGATCCGCGCCCTGACCGCCGCGGGCGCCGCCACCGCCGGCTGGGAAACGGCCGCCGACCAGGCCGGCCGGTACACCGAACTGCGGTTCCTGGCCACGGCCTGATCACGCTGGCGCCGCACACCCCGGGATGGCCGGCGGGTGGGATCGTGGAACGGTGATGTTCGACCTGATGCCCGGGCGTGGCGTGCTGCTGCCGTCGCAGCGGTGCGTCACGTTCGGCATGTCCCGCGCCGAGGTCACCGCCGCGGCCGGGGCCGACGTCCGGGACGTGTTCGTGTGCGGAGCGACCTGGGCCGTCGCGTTCACCCTGGCCGGCGTCGCGGTGCTGGTACACACGACCGCCTCGGGAGCCGACACGGTCACCCTGTCCCCCGCCGGGACGGACCCGGCACCGGTCGCCCTGGACGACGTGGACGTGTTCGCCTGGGACGCCCCAGCCGTCCTCGACGCCCTGCTGGACGGCGGGCGCGACATACGTCCGATCGGCCGCCGTTCCGCCTGGATCGACGGCCGCCGGCTGGTCCTGCACTGCGACCCAGGCGCCGGCCGCTTCACCGACGCCACCCTGTACGCCGATCCCTGAGCCGCCCACATACCGGCCCCACGGCCGTTCCACCGCGGATGGCGCACCGGCCGCCAGACAACCGTACGGGATCTTGCGGCTCGCAGTGCGATCGTGCGGATGGCATGATCGGCGTTAACACTTCATGTATGGCGACGATCCTTCGCCGGAGCGAGGTGATGTCGTGACCGATTCTCAGGCACCCGATTCGCCGCCGCACCTGTCGACGGCGGAGCTGTTCGCCGCGGCGGAGGCCGAGGTCCGCGACGACGATCCGGAGTGGCACTGGACGCACCTGGTGGCGCTGCATGAACGCGCCACGCCGGAGGTGTTCCGGACCGCCTGGGCGCTCGCGGGCGATGCGGACCCACGCCGTCGGGAGCTTGGCGTGCGCGTCATGCGGGAGGTCGGCCGTGACGACCCGGCCACCGCTGATCTGCGCCGCGGGAACTGGCCGGTGCTGCTCGACCTCCTCGACCGCGAGACGCATCCGGACGTGCTGCCGTGGGTGGTGTCGGCGGTCGGCTACAACGAGGTGCCGGGCGCGCTGCCGGCCGTGCTGCGGCTGGCCGGCCACCCCGACGCGGAGGTCCGGTTCCGAGTGGCGGCGAGCATTCCGAGCCTCGTGGATCCGGCGGCGCCGGAGGAGGCGGCAATCGCGGCGCTGTGGGTGCTCGCCGAGGACGACGACGAGGAGGTACGCGGGTATGCCCGCTACGGTCTGGCCGAGGAACTCCGACGTTCAAGAGCTGGAAGGTCCTGACCAGGCTACGCATGCCGACATCGCGCCTTCCTTGCGCCGCACCGGCCCGGAACCTAGCCTGCACAGATGCACGCCGAGCCACGCGGCACGATGCACGGCTGGATCCGGCGTGCGAATCTGCTGCCGTTCGTCGAGACGATCGCTGATCTCATCGGGTCTGAACTCAATGACGGCGCGCTCACCGCCGGCGTCGAGGGCTCGGACGCCGACGACGACAGCTGGTGCACGTTCGTCCTGGACGGGCAGCCCCGCGTCGAGATGCGCTTCGCGCGCACCCGCACAGACGACACGGTGCTGGTCGACGTGGAGTTGGACGGCATCGGCGAGCCGCTTGAGATCAGGGCTGCGCTGTTGCTGGACGTCTGCAGCCGATACCGGCTGACAGCCGAGGCTGGCTGATCTGATCCCCCCGTCCAGGCGTAGCGACGAACATCCGCTGCAGGAGGCCGTCACGAGCAACGTGCAGGCCGCCGAGACGGCGCCGACTGTTGCATCAAGAGGCGACCACGAACAATCGGTCCGCGGTGCGGCGGCCAACGCCACTCGTGATGTCGATCTGCAGCATGCCGTTTCCGCGCAGCATGGACGACAGCTCCGCTCTGGACCACGGGCGCATGGCGAAGTCATAGGTGGATTCGTGCGTCACGCGACCTTCCACGACGAGCACGTACCGTTCTTCGACAAGAAGCCGCCCGTCCCTCCACCTGGTGCGGGTGGAAAATCGCAATTTCCGGCCGTCACCCAGGTCAGCTATGCGGCACCGCTCACCGCCGTCGGCCCGGAGCCGGGATGCTTCAGCTTCTCGGACGTCCAGAAACAGCAAACCGCCCGGCCGCAGGCAGGCGGTCAGGGACCCGATCGCCGATTCGCGCTCCTCGTCGGTGGTCATGTCGTTGAGCACGCCGCGGCATGTCACGGCGTCGTACTCAGACGCCACGTCCATGGCGCACAGGTCTACCAGCAGCGCGCGGGCCCCGGGGCATCGTTCACTGGCACGCGACAGCAGTTCCCGGGACGCATCTGCCACATCGACCCGATGTCCCCTGGCGATGAGCGCCGCCGCCTGTCGCCCTGTGCCACAACCAGCGTCCAGCACCGCGGCGTGCGGCTGGCGTGCCTGCACGAGCCGGTCATGAATCGCATCAACCCACGGCTCGACCGGATCGGTGATCAGCGCGTCGTAGGCGTCGGCGTGCAGGCTGTAGAAGGGTCGCTCGGCAACGGCCCGCGCGGACGAGGACTTCACTGCACGAGCCTATTCGCATAGCTCCACCGGTGCACTGTCGTCGCCGCGGCCTTACCGCCAAGACGGTGACGTGCTGGGCTCCGGGTAGCGGTTGCTGATCGGTGTCGCGTAGGCCTCGACGTCCCAGGAGGTGACGCCCGCCGCCCGGTCGATGGTGAGACTGAAGGGCCCGAGGCTTTCAGGCTCATCGGCACGAGGGAACAACGGTTGTGTACCGGCCCACCTGCCGATGCACTCGCATTCGTGTGTCTGGGTGAAGCCGCTCTTTGCGCTCACGCGGAACGACACGGTGCCGTCGCCGGTGCATCGCGCCCGGAAGTGGAACAGGTACCCTTCGGGCCTGCGGACCTCGGGCGGCGGGGCGACGGGGAACGTATCTTCGATGTGCGCGGCGCCGTGTGGTTCAGCTCCAAGCTCCGACCAGCACGTCGTGGGGGCCTGGGGATGCCTCGGCCGGTGGCACGGCTGGGGGCACCGTGCCAGTGGTGCAAGCGGTCAGACCGGCAGCCACCACCGCCGCCGCGAGGAGTTGCGCGACCACCTCGGGTGTCAGGGCAGCAGAGTATGGCGCGCGGCGCGTTCGCGGGCCCTCAGGGCGCTGCACGGAACTACCGGCCGATGACCTCGATCACGGCGAGGGCATCCCGCCCCGATCGGGCTGACTCGTCGTCTCCGAGTTCTTCGTAGATCGGGACACTGCGGCGGGCCTCATCGGCGGCGAACCTCCATTCGGCCACGGTCAGCCGGATCGAGATCACCTGGTCCATGGGAGGCCAGACACCGTTGACCCAAGGTACTTGATCCCAGCCAGCCTGCCGGATCCGCTGGCCCATCTCGACCGTTGCGTCGTCGCCGTTTTCAGCCGCCGACGAGATGGCATTGTCGACTCCCGCGTCGATGCCTGCCCAGATCCGCGCCGGCATGTCCAGCGTCACCAGGTCGTCATCTCGTGCATCCATGCGAACCGCCCTCCCGTACCCGCCCTCAAACGAACCGTTCCGGCACCTCCTCAGGTGGCGGCGCCGTTCCTGCACTCCCGAATCAGGAATGGTCCCGGCGACAGCCTCCGGCCCCGCGTCGGGAGAGGACGACCGCCCCGGCGATCAGCGCCGCGACGGCGAGCATCAGGCCACCTCGGGTGAGGTCGATCATCGCTGGTTCAGTTCGGCTCGGCGGGGCCGAACTGGATCAGGACCGACGCCGTCGGCAGCTCGTCCGGGTCGGCGGGTTCGGTGCGCCAGGCCAGTCGCACCTGCCATCGCCGCCCCGGTGGGAGCCGGTAGGCGTCGGCGCTCCCGCCGGCGGTGCCGCTGGCGAAACCGAGGATGCCGGACGCGAAGCTCACCTCGATGACGTCGGTGCGGTCCCAGTCGTCTGGATCGAAGTCGGGCGGCCCGTCCCAGGTCTCCAGTCTGATGTCACAGCCCAGCACCACGACGTCGTCGATGTCCTCGATCAGCACGTAGCCCGGGGTGGCACTGACCCACCGGCCGAGTCCGCGGGGCGCGGGTGGCACGTCCCGCCGATCGTTGCTGTCGTCGATCATCGCGAACAGCCGGTAGTCGACGTCAACATAGAGCTCGGTGTGTTCCAGCAGCGCCGCCATGCCGTCTTTCCTGTCCGATCGACCTCGGCACCGGGTGTCGGCTACCCCACTTTACCGTCGCTCGATAATCACATCGGGCGCAGGTCGCGGCCGGCTGGCATCGGGTCCGCGACGCGCAGTTGCTCGACGCGTACGTGCGCACCTGCTTGGTCCGGACCTGTCTCGCCGACACGCGCGGGTCGTAGCGGCGGCGGGATCACTCGTACGCCGATGTGCCGGACGAGGCCGTCGGCGGCGACGGCGCCGAGTCCAGCGCGAGCCGGATGGTGTTGGCCCGGGGCTGAAGGAGGAGCCATGCAGGAACTGAGGCAGCTGCTGGAGGACCTTACGGGCTCGCCGGCACCGGCACCGCGTGCCGCGTCCGATGCGCTGTTCGATGCCCGGCGGCGGACGGTGGTCGCGGCCGCGCTCGCGACCGTCCCGATCCTCGCGGTGGCGGCGGCGATCGGGTGCTGCCGGGGCGGCACACCGCCCGCCAGGACAGCCGTGGTAGCTGACCCTATATCGACCACCACATGTACATGTGGTGGTCACGACCGTTGACATGCCGTGCCAGGTCGCAAAGACCTTCGACGGTGTCGTCGAGCTCGTTCGGCTCCCAGGGGCCGAACCACTCTTCTGCAGTGGACCAGCGTTGCGCAACCGCGGGGATTCGCCCGGCTGACAGTGCCGCAAGGACCTGTACGAAGCCGTCCGCAATCTGCACGATGCCTGACGTGCCTTCGCTGTTGTTCATCAGAACCACCTCCTCCACGGCGTCGCGCTGACCGAGGTCGAACGGCAGGCCGTCGGACGACGCCGAGCCCGGGAGATCGTCGATGATCGCCCAGAGTTTGCTGCCCAGAACCCGGGGCTCGACCCACTTCATGAGCAACATCGGCACCTCGGTGCCCGCCGGGCCATACTCGGCGAGCGCCACGGCTCGAGGTCGGTCAGCGACGAAGTAGTCGGTGTTCATACCCACATGCGCGACGGTACAGAACGCCGCGGTCGAGCTGCGTGCCGCCCGATTGGGTCGCGCCCGCGAGCGACGGACGTCCGGGCGGACGCCGGAATTGATATCTCCCGATACCGGCGCGCCGGGCGGACGAACCTGATACAACGGTCGTCGTCGAAGAGCTGCTGTACGCGGCTCCGACCTGGTCCGCCTCGCGGCTGGAAGAGCTGGTTGGTGGCATTGAGCCTTTTTCAACCTCGAGATCCAGGTGACGGACTGTCTGGGTTGGCGGCAAGTGGAGGTGACGAGGATGGCGCGGCTCATCCATCTGAACGGGCCGCCGGGCATCGGCAAGTCCACCCTGTCGGCGCTGTACGCAGACCGGAATCCCGGCACGTTGAATCTTGACGTCGATGCCGTGCACCGCCTGGTGGGTGGGTGGCAGGACGAGGACACCGATACGTGGCCGGTCGTGTGGTCCCTGGTGCGGGCGATGGCGAAATGCCATCTGGAGGGCGGGCGTGATGTCGTGCTGCCCCAATACCACGCCAAGGTCGACGAGGTCGTCGCGCTTGAGACGCTCGCGCACCGGCACGGGGCGGGCTTCCGTGAGGTCGTCCTGCTCGTGCTGCGCGGGCTCGCGGAGAACCCGGCGGTGCCGGTCGACGTGCTGGCGCGTCTGCTGCGTGACTGGCCGGAACCCGTTGCCGGAGGGCTCCACGCTGATCCGCGTGTGCGGCATCGGTCGTCGAAGCGTGGTGAGAGACCGGGCCACGGTGTCGCTGCTGAACCGGCTGCCCTCTGGTACATGTGAACATCGGGGGTGGCTGGTCACCTTCCGTGCCACCCGTGCCCGACGCCATCGCCGCGAAGGAGAGCCTGTTGACAGCCCAGGACCGCGTCCAGGACCTCAACCAACGGGCGTGGGACCATGCCGTCGACCGTGGCGACAACCCGTACACCCACATCGTCTCCTCCGCGCGCGTGGCCGCGGCCCGGCGAGGCGACTGGTCGCTGACCGTCAGCGAGCAGCGGCCAGTGCCGCGACACTGGCTCGAACCACTCGCCGGGGCTCGGGTGCTCTGCCTGGCTTCGGGTGGCGGGCAACAGGCGCCGATCCTGGCCGCGGCCGGCGCCGCCGTCACCGTTGTCGACCTGTCCTCACGCCAACTCGACCAGGACCGGTTCGTCGCCGACCGTGACGGTCTTGAGATCACCACGGTGCAGGCCGACATGGCAGATCTGAGCGCCCTTCCCGATCAGGGTTTCGATCTGCTGATCAACCCCGTCTCGACGCTGTTCGTGCCCGACCTCACCCCGGTCTGGGCCGAGTGCCATCGTGTCCTGGTCGACGGCGGCGCCCTGATCAGCGGCTTTCTCAACCCGGACGAGTTCGTGTTCGACAGCGACGCGCTGGACGACCACGGCGTCTTCGTCGTCAAGAACCCGCTGCCGTACAGCGAGATCGACAGCCTGAGCCCCGAGGCACGCCGACAGCGGCAGCGGGAACATCAGCCGTTCCACTTCAGCCACACGATGGAAGCCCAGATAGGCGGCCTCATAGCCGCCGGGTTCATCATCGACGGGTTCTATGAAGACCGGCGGACCGAGGCAGACGGCAACCCTGTTCGCCACTTCATGCCCAGCGTCTTCGTGATGCGCGCCCGCAAGGTCTGAACCGCGACCGCCGCCCAGGCGCACACCCCGCTTCACCGCTCTCGGCAACTGCTGTCGAGCGCAGACGGCCTACTGCTGGTCGAGCGTGAACGGGGTGTCGGGGCACGTCAGGCACGCGAAGACGCGCAGGGCGCCCCACCTGCCAACGAGCAGGCCGGTCGGTTGCTGCGCCGCGGCCGGCTGGGGTCGTTCGCGGGCCGCCACCGCTGCTGTGTGCCGCCGTCGTATTCCTTCGAGTCGATGACCAGCACCAGGGAGGTCGGCACCAGGTCGTCCCTGCCGATGCGTGAACGCGGCGAGTAGCCAGCCCCGACGGTCCGGGCGATCTCACGATGCGACTCCGCCTCGCCCTCGGCCATCACATGCTGTCGGGTACGGCGGGACTCCACGCTCAGCTCAGGCGGCAGCGGCGGTGTGATCACCGCGAGGTGCCGTCGGACGGTCGCGGCGCTGTCATGGGCCGAGGACCTGCTCGGGGTCGCAGTTCATGACGACTTCGCAGTCGCAGTACCCGCCGTACTCGTCCAGACCTTCAGCGAGCCGGTCCATAAGGACCTGCTGCCCGGTTGCCCACCGCTCGGTGAAGCGCCTGGTGTGGTCACAGCCCGCTGCCTGGACGTGAGCGTCGACGAAGTCGACCAGGGCGCCGAGCTGGTCCTTGTTCAGCGGCATGAGTGCGGCCCGGGCGGCGCGTTCGGCGTTCTTGTACGCGTCGCGCAGCCCTCGGCGCCGTGCTCGTTCCTCGGGTGAAACCACCCACAGATCATGCCGCACGGGCGCCCGGTGGACGGCCGGGGATCGGGGCGAGGTCGACCACGCCGCCGATGCTCGCGACGATGCCGGAGCCGGTGTCGGTCGCGCTCGCGAAGATCGATGACGGCCTGTTGAGCGCGTCGCCCTGGTGGACTTCGATGTCGCCGTTGCCGGAGGTGTCGAGGAGGTGGGCGGCGAGGCAGCCGGCGCTGTTGGCGTTCGCGATGTCCTCGTCGACCCCGATCGCGGGGGCGAACATGCGGGCCGCCGCCGTGCTCGCGGCCGGTGCGAGCGCGTAGACGAAGCAGCCGAGATACCCGAGCCGCCGGCACTCGGTTGCCAGCCGGGCGAAGTCGGGCCGTATGGACCGCAGCGTCGCGTGGTCCTGGACGGGGACGAGCAGTCGTGGCGTGCCCGGCGAGGCGACCCGTACGCCGGCGGGGATGTCCGCTCGTCGCAGGCCGAGGGCGGCGACGATGCCACCGGTGGCGCCGTCGGCCAGGGTGACGGCGCCCTGGTCGAACCAGACCTCGACGCCGTCGCCGCGGCGGATGGCCGTCGTGGCGAAGGTGCGGCCCGCGGTGCGCTGCCACCCGCGGCGCTCGGCGGCGCCGCTGCGGTGCAGCAGGACGGCCTGCGCGGCGATGGTGCCGTGGCCGCAGTTCGTGAGCTCCCCGGCACTGGTGAAGAAGCGCACCGTGGGCGCGTCCGCGGTGCCGGTGTCGATGAACGCGGTGTGGGAGGTGCCGGTGCCGCGGGTGATGGCGTGCCGGTCGCCGTCGGTGAGCGTGGCGTCGTCGATCACGACCGCGGTCGGGCTGCCGCCCCGCCCGTCGCGGGTGCAGGCGTGCACCACCGCCACCGGTGGGCCGGCCATCAGGTGGGTGTGACGTCGGTGGAAGCGGTGCCGTGCTCGCCGTCCAGGGTCGCGGCCCACGCCTCGGACCAGCGGGCGAGCGGGCGCAATGCCTGGAAGGCGGCGCGACCCAGCTCGGTGAGCGTGTACGCCGCGTCCGGCTGCTGGGCGACGAGGCGGGCGTCAAGAAGCTCGGTCAGCCGTTGCCGCAGGACGCTGGAGGACATGTTGTCGCAGCGCTGCCGCAGCGCGCGGAACCCGACCGGCCCTTGCCGCAGCTCCCAGACGATGCGCAGGTTCCAGCGCCGGCCGAACAGGTCGAGGGCGGCCATGAGGGGTCGCCCGGTGCTCGATCCGCGTACCGGCCGGCCTGGCCTGGGTGCCGTCATCGCCTGTGCCGCCCCTCTTGATGCTTCGAACTTCGATACAGTACCGTCCGCCACAGTGATTCGATTTCCGAAGCGATGGAAGACGGAGGTCCCATGTACAAGCTGGTGGTCCTGTATCCCCACCCCGCCGATCCCGAGCACTTCCGCGACTACTACGTGACCAACCACCTCCCGCTGGTCGCCCGCCTGCCCGGTCTGCTCGCGTGGCGGTACAGCTTCGACGTCGCGGCCATACAGGGACAGGCACCGTACTTCGCGATCTTCGAAGCCGAGTTCGCCGACGCCGCGGCCATGCACGCGGCGAGAGCGTCGGCGCACGGCAAGCGGGTGACCGCCGACGTCGCCAACTACGCCACCGGTGGTGCGGTCGTCATCCACTACCCGGTGCGGCACGGCACCGGCTGAGCCCGCACCCGGACGAAGGGTCGCGGTCAGAGGATGCGGCTGATCGTGGTGACCAGGTCGACCAGGGCCCAGCCGGCGAACAGCGCCAGGGCGCCCCTGGCGGTCCAGGCGACCGCCGCCGGCACCCGCTGCCAGACGGTCTGGTCGCTGCCGATCCAGCGGTCGCCGAGCCACGTGATGAGGGTGCTCGCGAGCAGCGGGATCATGAGGGTGAGACCGACGGCGAGGAGCGGCGGGTCGAGCAGGGTGAAGTCGACACCGTCGCTGTGCACCATCATGGCGCCGATGACGAGGGTCGCCCCGAGCGGCACGCTGACCCGCCGCCACCACAGCGGGCCGAAGCGCAGACCTCGGATGGCGCCCCAGACCAGGCCGCCGATCACGCCGAGGACGGTGCCGACCAGCAGGAGGTTGAGCGTACCGGCGAGCGTGAACTGGCCGATGATGAAGCCGTCGTCGCTGAGCACCCCGGTCGCCCGGGGGTGGTTCAGCCGGGCCAGGGCCATCATGAACAGCCGCCCGCCGACGCCGCCGACGAGCAGCCCCGTGATGCCGCCGGCGAGGGCGGCGATGCCCAGCCGGCGGGCCCATTCGAGGCCACCGGCCAGGCTGAACGACTGCTGCTGCGAGGTCATGCCGACGCCTTCCGATCCACAGAGGCAGTGATCATAATTTCGCGGTCACCGGCGCTGTGTCGGCTTCGAGCGGCAAGATCGTCCGCTGCCCGACTCGGCGAGCGCCGTTAGCCCGGCTTCGCGCGCAGGCGGGTGATGACGCGGAGCAGCTCGTCACGGTGCTTCGCCTGTTTCAGCCAGCCGGGCAGCCGCGCCACCAGGGTCAGGCCGGGCCGCGGGCCGCGCTCGCGCGACTTCGCCGCGACGTACCCCTCCAGCAGGGTCAGGTGCGCGTCGTTGAACGCCCACAGCACCCGGCCGCCGCAGCACCGGGCGCTGAGCCACAGCGGCAGCCGGAAGAACGGATCGACCGGAGCGCCCCACACCGTCGTGCCGCCCCGCGGCTCCCAGGACGCCGACGCGCCGCACGCCCCGCACGCGAACCGGCGCGGCCACGAGATCGGCCGGGCGTCCTCGACCGGCACGGCGGCGACGACCGCCCGGCGGGCGCAGCGCTGGCAGACCACGGCGATGTCGCCGGCCGCGAGGTCGTACAGCGGGACCGCCGGATCCACGAACCTGTCCACGGCAGTCAGGGTCGCAGACGGCGCCGGCGGCTACGCTGAGGGTCGTGTCCGACGAGGCGGGCCGGCCGGCGACGGTCGACGACGTGCACGAGCTGGCCCTCGCCATGCCGCACGTCACGGTGGTGCACGGCAGCGGCGAGAACCCGGTGTACCAGGTGGGCGGCAGGTCGTTCGTGTTCTTCCGCAACCCGCGGCCGGACGCGGTCGACCCCGGGACCGGCGAGCGGTACCCGGACGTGATCGTGTTCTGGGTCGAGTCGGAGGCGGACAAGCAGGCGCTCGTGCAGGACGGGACGTCGCCGTTCTTCACCACGGCGCACTTCGACGGGCATCCGTCGGTGCTGGTGCGGGCCTGCCGGCTCGGTGAGCTGACCCGCGGGGAGCTGGCCGAGGTGGTGCAGGACGCGTGGCTGTCACGCGCCTCGAAGCGCCGCGCGGCGGCGTGGCTCAGCAGCCGGTCCGCGCCCTGATCACGAGGTTCACGGGGCGACGGCCCTGATGCCGGCGAGGATGAGGTCGACGCCGGCGAGGAACTGGGCGCGGTCGTCATGGTCGCGCAGCTGGCCGGCGACGTCGTGCAGGAACGGGTACTCGGTTGCGTCGAGCCCCTCCCAGGTCGCCGACTCGCGCTCCAGGATCGCGGTGCGGTCGGCGCCGGGCCGCTGGGTGCGGGCGTTCGCGGCGTTCTGGCGGGCGGCGCCCAGGATGTAGATCAGCAGCGCCGACGCCGAGGTGAACCGGGCGGCGGCCGGCACGCCGAGCGCCTGGACCTGCTGCCCGACCCGGTCGAAGAGCCGCAGCGTCATCGACTGCCACGGGCTGCGCGACAGCTGGACGGCCAGCCACGGGTGCTCGTCGATCGCGTCGAACAGGCCGAGCGCGACGCCCCGGATCGTCTCCTCCGGCGACGCGCGCGGGTCCGGACCCGCGCCGGTCGTGGCGAGGACCGCGTCGGTGGCGGCCAGCAGCAGCTCGTCCTTGTTCGCCACATGCCAGTAGATGGCGCCGGGGCCCGTCTTCAGCCGCGCGCTGAGCGCCCGGAACGTCAGCCCGGCCTCGCCCTCGGCGTCGAGCAGCTCGACGGCGGCCTCGACGATCCGCTGCCGCGACAGCGCGTCCCCGCGGGGCGCCGTGGTCCGCGTCCTGATTGCCATACGCCCATCTTGACATGCCTGGAACGCCGTTCCAAACTGGCTCCTGGAACGCCGTTCCAGAAGAATCGGGAGTCCGTCATGAGTGCCACCGTCACCGAAGCGCCGCCACAGGGGCGTGCCACCTCACTGCGGGCCGTGTGGCCGGCCATCCTCGGGCTGTCGGTCGTCTTCCTCGTGGAGATGCTCGACAACTCGGTGCTGAACGTCGCGCTGCCCACCATCGCCCGCGACCTGTACGCCTCCGCCGCCGACCTGCAGTGGATCGTGTCGGGGTACTCGCTGCTGTTCGGCGGCCTGATGATCGCGTTCGGGGCGGTCGCCGACCGGTACGGCACCCGCCGCGTCATGCTGCTCGGCCTGGGCCTGTTCGCCCTGGCCAGCCTCGCCGTGCTGGCCGTGCGCACGCCGGGCGGGCTCGTCGCCGTGCGGGCCGCGATCGGCGTCGCCGCCGCCATGACCGCCCCCGGCACGATGGCCCTGTGCTTCCGCCTGTTCGACCAGGACAACCTGCTGATGCGGGCGACCGCGTTCATCTCCACGGTCGGCCTCGTCGGGTTGGCGGTCGGCCCGACCGTCGGCGGCCTCGTCGTCCAGGTGCTGCCGTGGCAGGCGCTGCTCGTGCTCAACGCGCCCGTCGCCGTCCTGGCGGTGGTCTGCATCCGCCGCGGCATCCCCGCCGACGACCCCGCGCACCGCAACCCCGCGCCGCTGGACCTGCCCGGCACGCTGCTCGGCACGGCCACGATCGGCCTGGCGCTGTGGACGGCCACCCTCGCCGTCGAGGACGGCTGGCGGCACGCCGTGCCGTGGGGCGTCGCCGCCTGCGCCACCGCCGCCGGGTTCGTCGGGCACGAGCGGCGCACCGCCCACCCGATGTTCGACTTCGCCCTGCTGCGCCGGCCGCAGGTGTCGGCCAGCCTCGCGTACCAGGCGGGGCTCGGCCTCGGCCTGGCCGCCCTCACGTACAGCGTCTCGCTGCAGCTGCAGCTCGTCTGGGGCTGGTCACCGGCGCAGGCCGCGCTCGGCAGCCTGCCGCAGATCGTCACGATGATCGCGATCGGCCCGTTCGTCGAGCGGTTCGTCACGAGGATCGGCGCCCACCGGGCCGGGCCGCTCGGCGCCGGCGCGGTCGTCGCCGGCCTGCTGATCTACGCGCTCCTCGGCCGCCACCACTACGCGTGGATCGCCGCCGCGCTCGTCCTCACCGCCGCCGGCATGCGCGTCGTCATGATCATCGCCAGTGTCACCATCATGCGTGGCCTGCCCGAGGACCGCACCTCGATGGGCGCCGCCCTCACCGACACCAGCCAGGAGGTCGCCGGCAGCGTCGGCATGGCGGTCACCGGCACCATCGTCGCCGCCGCCATCACCGGAGCGCTGTCCGACGTCGGCTCCAGCCCGGCCGCCACCCGCCACTTCGAGCACGCGATCACGGTGGCGACGCTGGTGCTGACCGCCGTCTGCGCCGCCCTCGCCGTCTGGGCCGCCCGCCGCAGCGCCAGGCCCGCCGCATGACCGGCCACGGGCCCGCATGCCCAGCCACGGGACCGCGTAACCGGGGCCGCTGGGACATCATGGGACGATGCACCGCAGTCGCCTCTTCGGGATCTTCGTCGACCTGCCCGCCGCCGACGCCCCCACCGCCGCCACGTTCTGGTCCACCGCCCTCGGCGGCCACCCGGAGGTCGTGGCCGGCGAGGAGCACTTCACGATACTGCGCGGTGCCGTGCCGGACCTGGTGGTCGGGGTGCAGACCGTCGACGACGCACCCCGGTACCACGTGGACATCGAAACCGACGACGTCGACGCGGAGGTCGCCCGGTTGTGCGCCGCCGGCGCGGTCGAGGTCTCGCGGTGGCTGGAGTGCCACGTGCTGCGGGCGCCCGGCGGGCAGCTGCTGTGCGTGATCCCGGTGCACAGCGACCGGGCACTGTTCGACCGCGAGGCCCGCACCTGGCCGTGACCGGCTGTCGGATCAAGGTCGGTGCGTTGCCCGCGCCGCCGCCGGGTCCTACCGTCTGCGCATGCGGTGGCTGCGGTACCTCCTGACGGCCTGCCTGGCGCTGACCGGCACGTTCGCGCCCTCCGGCCCGGCCTCGGCGGCGCGGTGCACAGTGGACTGCTACCGGTACTGGGCGGACATCACCCTCGAGGCGTTCTCCAACCCGACGCCCGTCTTCCCCGGCGGCATCCACTATGTCACCGTCCGCGCCCACAACACGGGCTGGCGCACCGGCGGCGACAGCCCGCCCCGGCCGTGGTTCGGGCCGACCGCCGGCACGGTGTTCGTCGAGTTCGCACCCGACAGCCCGCAGGAGTACCCGGAGTTCTACGAGCCGGTGCCGTGGCCGCGCGTCTACCTGACGGCCCTGTCGGCCGGCACCGCCCCGCGCAATGCGACCTGCTACGGCCCGGGCATCCCGACCGGCTCGTACGGTGAATGCACCGTGGCGTTCCGGGCGCCCTTCGCCCCGGGTTTCTACACGTTCACGCTGTGGACGGCGAGCCACTTCGACGAGTACGACACGACGAACAACCGGATCTCGTTCACCTTCGAGGTCCGCTACCTCGCCTGACGGGTCCGCGCCACCAGCAGCCGCTCGACCGCGTCGGCCAGCGCGCCGACCGGCCGCCGGCCGTCCAGCTCGACCGTCGCGCCCGCGCGCAGCAGCGGCTCCACCTCGGCCACGTACCGCACGATCTCCGCCCGCTGCCGCGCCGTCTTGCCGTACGGGTTGTCCACCCGCGCCGCGACCCGCTCCAGCAGGACCGGCAGCGGCGCACTGAGCAGCACCACGTGCTCGAACCGCGGGTAGAAGCGGCCCTGGTTGTCCACCGTGCCGGACACGAGCACCGTGGCGTGCCCGTCGAGCAGCGCCGCCATCCGCGGCTCGTCCCACGTGCCGTCGGGCAACGTCCACCCGTCGTCGTCGGTGTCCACGGTGCGGTGCCCGCGCCGCGCCACCTCCCGCAGCAGCGTGGTCTTGCCCGCACCGGACATCCCGGTCACCAACACCCGCGCCACGCCGCAACCCTACGGCCCCCGCCCCTGTCGAGAGACTTCTCTCGACAGACTTCTTTCGAGAGTTTACTCTCGAAGAATGTCCGACCGACGTACGCTCACCGACGCCCGCAGCCTGCGGGCGCTCAGCCACCCGGTCCGCCTGGCACTGCTGGAGGCGCTGCTCAGCGGGCCGCTCACCGCCACCCAGGCCGGCGAGCTGATCGGCGAGTCACCGACGACGTGCTCGTTCCACCTGCGCCAGCTCGCCCGGTACGACTTCGTCGAGGAGACCGGCGAGGGGCGCGGCAGGTCCCGGCCCTGGCGGCTGACCGCCACCGGCTGGAACGCGCCCGCGCGCCCCGACGACCCCGAGTTCACCCGTGCCGTGCAGGCGCTCGACCAGGTCATGCTGGACCGGCACATGAGCCGGATCCGCCGGTTCGTCGACACCGTGTCGACGTATCCCGCCGAATGGCAGGCGGCCGCCACCGGCCACACCTCGGTCCTGCACGTGACCGCGGCCGAGGCGGCCGAGATGACCGCCGCCCTGCGGGAGGTCACCGACCGGTTCCGGGAGCGCTGGGCGGACCGCCACGAGCACCCGGAGCGGCGGCCCGACGGCACGCTGCCCGTCGAGGTGCTCATCGGCGTCTACCCGATCGACACCGGACAGCCCCGATGAGCGCCCGCAGGCTCTGGGCGCATCCGCCGGCCCGCCGGTACCTGACCGGGCAGAGCCTGTCCCTGTTCGGCGACAGCGCGCTGTGGCTCGCGTGCGGGATCTGGGTGCGGACCCTGACCGGCAGCGACACGGCCGCCGCGCTGACCTTCGTGTGCTTCACCGCGCCCGCGCTGCTGGCGCCGCTGGCCGGGCTGCTCGCCGACCGGGTGCGCCGCCGCCCGCTGCTGATCGCCGCGAACCTGGCCGGCGCGGCGATCCTCACCCCGCTGCTGCTGGTGCACGAGCGCCGCGACGTGTGGCTCATCTACGCCGTGATGCTCCTGTACGGCGTGCTCAACGTCCTCATCGCCCCGGCACAGTCGGCCCTGCTCACCGCACTGCTGCCACCGGACCTGCTCGGCGACGCGAACGCCGCGCTGCGCACCGTACAGGAGGGACTGCGGGTGCTCGCCCCGCTCACCGGCGCCGGCCTGTTCACCGTCCTCGGCGGACCCGCCGTCGTCGCGCTGGACATGGCCACCTTCCTCGCCGCGGCCGCCCTCACCGCGAGGATCCGCGTCACCGAGACGCACCTGACCCCCACCCCCCGGGACCGGGGACGCCGTCTCGCCGGTCAGCTCGGCGCCGGCTTCCGGTTCCTCGGCGGCAACCCGACGCTGCGCCGGGTGACCCTCGCCGGGGCCGTGTCCGCCTTCGCCGTCGGCGCCACCGACGCGACCACGTACACCGTCATCAGCCAGGGCCTGCACCGCGCACCGCAGTTCGTCGGCGTCACCCAGGTCGCCGGTGGCCTCGGCGCCGTCGCGGGCGGGCTGACCGCCGCCGCGGCGATCCGGCGCTGGGGCGAGGCCCGCACCGTCGTCGCCGGCCTGCTGCTGCTCGCCGTCGCCCCGGTGTGCCTGGCCGCCGGGCGGCTGCCGGTGGTCCTCGCCGGCAAGGCCATGGTCGGCGCCGCCCTGCCGTGGATCGTCATCGCCGTCGTCACGCTGCTGCAGCGGCTCACCGCGGCCGGCCTCCAGGGGCGCGTCTACGCGGCGTTCGAGGTCTGCGCCACCGGCCCGCAAACGGTCGGGCTCGCCCTCGGCGCGGGGCTCGTCGCCGTCGTCGACCACCGCCTCGTGCTGATCGGCGCGGCGCTGTGCCTCGTCGCCGCCGCCGGCCTGCTGCGCCGGGTCCGCGTCCCGGCCGAGCCGTCGACACCGGCCGGCGTCGTGGCACCGGCCGCCGCCGTGAACCCGACCGGAGCTGCGGCACCGGCCGAAGCTGCGGCACCGGCCGGCGCTGCGGCACCGGCGGGCGCGGGCCGGCCGACCGCCGCGACGGCATAGGTCGGTCCGGCGGCGTCCATCCCGCCCGACCGTGCCGGAAACCGCGGCAGCGCATCGCCCCGGCCAGCGCGGGCACCGAACGTCACGGTGCGCCCCGGTCCCCGCGCTAGTCAGAAGTTCAGCGGGCGAGGACCGTCTTCGCCGCGCGGGCCGTCTTCGTCGAGCCGGTGAAGGTGGCCAGCCACGCCCGCAGCGCCGGATCGGTGGCCGGTGCGCCCGTGTCGGCGAGCAGCTCGACGAGCCCGTGCAGGCCGGTGGTGGCGCGGTCCAGCCGGGGCAGCAGCGCGCTCAGCACACCGGTCACGTCGGTGACGCGGCCCGCCTCCGCCAGCGCGCGCAGCGACGAGGCCCACCGGTTCGCGGGCACCACCGGCGCCCACCAGGCAAGCGCGTCGCCCAGGTCGGCCGGGGCGAGGCGGTGCGGCACGAGGTCCAGGGCCGCGTCGACGGCGGCGACCCGCTCGGCGAGGGCCGCGGCGCCGAGCCCGGCGGCGACGAGCAGCCGGGCGGCCGGTGGCAGGGCGCCCCGTGCGGCGAGGACGGTGCGCAGCGCGGCGGCGCCGTGGGCCGCGGTGCCGCGTGGGCCGGTGGTCACGGTGAGCCACGCGGCGGCGACCGGCTCCACGTTGCCCGGCCAGACGGTGCCGAGCCACGGCAGCCACGCCGGCGACAGCCGCCACGCACGGCGGTCGGTCAGGGCGGCGAGCGTGGCCGTCGGCAGCAGCGGGTCCTCGTCGTCCCCGGCCGGCGCGACGGGTGCGAACACGATCCCGCCGTATTCGTCGTGGCGCATCGTGTACCCCGCACCGTCCGCGTCACCGTGCGGCGCCCGGGCCCGCGCCGCGGCGATCCACAGTGGACGGTCAACGGGGTCGGCGGTGTCCGGGCACGGTCCGCCGAGCGCGAACCGCAGCGCCGCGCCCACCACCCCCGGCACCCGCGCGGCGTCGCCCAGCACGGCCGCGCCGCCGGCCGGGTCGGGGCCGAGGCGCAGCAGCGCGGCGACCGTGTCCGCGGCCGGGTGCCCGCCGGTGCCGGTGAGCCGGCGGACGAGCGTGGCGGGCGCGACCCACCCACCGGCGTGGGTCGGCTCCGCGAGCGGCGCGAACCTGCGCCCGGCCCGCAGCGCGGCGGTCACCTCGGCGGCGCGGCGCACCAGCAGCCCGTACTCCCGCGCCGGGACCCACCCGTCCTGCGCAGGCCCGCCGCCGGCCGCGGCGATGACCACGCCACCCACCACCCGGAGCAGCCCGTCGAAGTCCTGGGCGAGCCGCCGCCGGACCCGCCGGGCGAGGGTGCCGTACCGCTCCGGGTCCGGCCCGAGCCGCGCCGCCGCACACAGCGCCCGCTCGATCAGGTCAGGGTCGGACGGGTCCTCGACGAGCACCGCGAACGCCTCCGCCAGCTCCGCCGGGTCGGTGATCGGGTCCACCGCCGCGAGCGAGTCCGACGCCGCGTGCGGGGCGGCCGTTCTCGGCAGCTCGGCCATCGGCGGCGCCGCCGGCTCGTGGCGGCCGAGCAGCTTCGCCGCGGCCGTGCGGACGTCGGCGTCCGGGTGTACCAGCGCCGCCTCGGCAACCGGAGCGCCGCCGAGCCGCAACGCCTTCAGCACGACCGCCTTCACCGGCGCGTGCACCGCGGCCGGCAGGCTCGGGGCGTCGACCGGCAGCCCGGCCCGGCGCACCGCGAGGAGCGCGTCCAGCCCCACCCCCACCACCGGCCCGAGCCGCGAGGTCAGCAGCCGGTCGTACGCGGGCTGCCGGGCGACGATCTCCTCCACCGTCGGCGCCAGGTCGCCGTGCACGGCCACGAACCAGCCGGCCCGGAACCCGACCGTCGCCCGGGCGAGCCCGCCCAGGGTCGCGTCCAGCACCCGCCCGCGCGGTACGGCACCGGCGGCCACCAGGTCCGCGACCGCCTCACGCCACGTGTGTCCCGGATGGTGCCGCAGGTACCGGTCGACGTTGGCGAGGCTGACCTCGCTGCTGCCGTCCACCTCGAAGATGCGCCAGAACACCGTGTCGAGCAGCCGTCCGTCGTCGCGGAGCAGCTCGCTCGTCCGGGGTGCCCGGACCCAGTCGCGGCGGTGCGGTCGCCCGGGCAGCCGCTCCCAGCCGTCGGTCAGCGACCCGATGACCGCGAGGACGGTGTCGTCGTTCGCCGGCAGCTCGATCAGGCCGTCGCGTTCCAACCGCCGCAGGGTCTGCAGCTGGGTCACCTGCGCCCGGTTGGTCGCGAGCCGCCGTACGGCAGCGTCCGCGACCGCCTGCAGGTGCCGCCGCCCCCGGCTGACCGCTATCCGCACCTCCTGCGCACCGTCGGGCATCGCGAGCTCCGCCGGCGCCGACGCGATGCGGGCCAGCCTGACGCGCGACCCGTCCCGGTCGGACATGCCGGTCCCACCCGCCGCCCGGTCGGCGACGTCGGCGTCGTACGCGGCGGTGATCTGCCTGGTCAGCTCCGCGCGGGCGGCCGCGTCGAGCCCGCAGAGCGCGTCGACGGCCGCGTCCTCCGGCAGGGCCAGCACCTCGGTCAGGCTGATCACCGCTGCAGCATAGGACCGCCTCCGCGGCGCGTGCCGACCGCCGCTACGAGTGCCGGTCCCCCGGCCGGGCCGCTGAGCCGGTATCGGGTCGAGCCGGGCGCGGGCGCCGGCGGAGTCGGCACCGGCCGTTGGTGGCCGCAGTGCAGTTCGTTGCCCTCCAGATCCGTGACCGCCGCCGAGCCACCCTCGACCCACACGTCGACGGCGTCGGGGCTCACCTCGAACGGCACGTCACCGGGGCGGCTCGTCGCGTGGATCACCAGCGACTCCCCCCGCCGCGTGCCAGGATCGGCGTGCGGGGAGGGCGGCGATGAACGTACACCGGGAACCTTCGGACTCCGGGCCGGCGAGGACCGGCGACGGGCGCTACGTCATCATCGGCGGGCGGCGGTGGCGGGCGACCGACCCCGCCGTCCCCGAGGACGCGGCCGCGGCCCTGCGGCGGGCGCTGATGGCGGCCCGCCGGGACGTCGGCCGGGCGTTGCGGGCCGGCGAGGACCCCACCGCGGCGCGGGCGCGGGTACAGGCGGCGAAGGTCGCGCTCGGCGAGCGCGGTACCCCATGGTGGGAGCAGACGCCCGACGAGCGCCGGCGGCGCTGGGAGCGGGGGCTGCGGGACCTCACGCCGCCGGGATGAGACCGCGCCGCCCGATCAGGCGTCCTGCCGGCGCCGGACCATCTCGGCGATCCAGGTCGGCGCATACGGGGAGGTGCAGTTCGGCGGGGTCGGGTAGTCCTTGAGGACCTCGAGGCGCTCGCCGATGGCGACGGCGCGGGCGCGGTGGTCGGGGTGGTCGATGCCGATCTGCGCCAGGCAGTGGTTCATCGCCCACTGCAGCCGGTCCGGAGCGTCCTTCAGCTGCGCCTCGATGACGTCGAGCAGCCCCGGCAGGTCGAGCCCCGCGGGGCGCTTCGCCACGCGTTCGGTGGTCAGGGCCCAGCCGGCGCTCGCCACCACCGGGTCGGGATCAGCGGACCAGAGCAGTCGCAGCGCCTCAGCGTGCGGGCTCTGCTTCACGACGTGGTTCACCAGCCAGTCGTGCACTTTGGGGGTACGCGCACCGCGCAGCATCCCGTCCAGCTCATCCAGCTCGAACGTCCTGGGCCGGCAGATGAGGGTCGCCAGCAGCCGGGCGGCGCTGTCACCGGTCGCCCAGAGCTGCCGGGCGAGGTCGTGCCGGGTCTTGAGCCGCTTGCCGACGGCCCGCAGCTTGCCGAGGTGCACGCCGTGGTCGTCGCCGTGGCGCTCGTTCACCGCCCGGGCCTTCGGGTCCTCGAGCGCGGCCAGCTCCGCCAGCACCTCGGTCACCGTCGTGTCGCTCACCGTATCCCTCCCGGCTCAGCGTACGGCGACGGAATCTCGTCGAAAAAACCTGGGTGGCGCTGTCGATTTCGGGCGCTCAGCTTCGACCTGTGGGTGGGACCGGCACCGGGCCGGCCCGCCAACCACCGGAGGTCACCATGGCCAGCACCACCACCCCCACCCGCACCACCACCGGCACCCGCACCGCGACCCTCATCGGCACCGGACTCGCCGCCACCACCCTCGCCAGCGCCACCACCACCGCCATCGCCGCCACCGGCACCGCCACCGGCATCAGCCTCGACATCGACGGCGCCCCCATCCCCCTGCTCGGCTTCACCCAACTCACCGCCTTCTTCTCCCTCATCGGCCTCGCCATCGCCGCCACCCTCGCCCGCAAAGCCCGCCACCCCCGCCGCACCTTCATCCGCACCACCACCGCACTCACCGCGCTGTCCCTCGTCCCCGACGCCATCGCCCCCGCCACCCTCGACACCAAAGCCCTGCTCATGCTCACCCACCTCGCCGCCGCCGCCATCGTCATCCCGGCGATCGCCCGCCGCCT
>NZ_JNYJ01000082.1 GCF_000716715.1 Dactylosporangium aurantiacum
CGCCCCCACAACCCGCGCGAACGCCGCACTGACGTTGCGCGCACTGGTCGACAACGACCCGGGCGACCTCACCCCCGGCGAACACGCGCTGCTCGGCGAACTGCTGGACCGCCTGGCCCGCTAGAGCACGGGGACGGACGGCGAGCCGCCAGGCGAAATGAGTCGGCGAGACTTGCCCGCGCGTCGGCGAGAGAGTGCTGGTGGACGTCAGGGTGTCGGGCGTCGGTGTTGCGCCAGCGCAGGTAGGCGTGGATCGCCTCGCACCACGAACGCCGTCCGACCCGCAGGCCGGACGGCGTGTCATCCAACACCGCGAACGTTCGTGGTCAGCGCACTAGCCCCGGCCGAGGCTGATCCTCCCCGGTCCGGGGACGTGGACGTCGACGGTCGCCGTCACGGTGCCCTGGCGGGTCAGGACGTACACCTTGCCGTCGTGTGCTGCGAGCAGCTCGTCGGAGTTGACCCACACGGCGTCGTAGGGGAAGGGCCAGAGCTGCCCGGTGGACAGGTCGATGAGCCGCCAGTTCTTTCCGGTGCCGTCGAGGTCGCCGACGATGTACTGGCCACCCGGCGACTGGGCGAACGGGCCGGACGGGGTCAGACCCGCCGGCACCGGGTTGTAGTGCCTGCCGGTGGTGACGTCGAACGCCTCGAGCCGGTCGACCAGCTCCTGCCCCGCGCCGCCGGAGCGGTCGGCGATGGGCAGCACGACCGTCTCGTGGTCGAACCAGACGAAGTTGCACCGGCCGCAGTCGTACTGCTCGTGGTCGATCCAGTGCCTGGTCACGGCGCCGGTACGGGCGTCGATGACGGCGTACCCGAGCTTGAACGGCTCCTTCTGGGTCACCCGGGTGACCAACCGGTCACCACCCGGCGACCAGCTGTACGCGCCGCCGAGGTCGGTGGTGTCCACGGTCACCGCGTCGGCGCCGTGCACGTTCATCAGGCGCACCGACCCCGGCCCGGCGTCGACCAGGACCCGGTCGCCGACCGGGGCGGGCAGCACCGTGCCGTCGACCGGCAGCGTGACGTATTCGCCGGTGGCCCGGTCCAGGACCTGGTTGCCGACGGCGGTGACGACCCAGCCGCCGGGCAGCCCGGGCGCGGCCGGCTCCGCCCGGCGCTGCGGCTGGGACAGCAGTGCCCAGGGCAGGGCCACGGCGACGACCGCGGCGACCGCGGCGGCGACCGCGGCGAGCCGCCGGGTCCTGCGGATGCGCCGGCCCCTCGCCATGCTGGCCGCGGCGAGCCCGCTCGGCGGCCCGGTCAGCTCCGCGGACATCTCCTCGATCGTCTCGTGGAGCAGCTGCTCGAACCGCATCAGCGTCGTCCTTCCGCGAGGTCGGGGGACCAGTCCAGCTGCGGCACCAGCTCGCGCAGCTTGGCCAGCCCGCGGGAGGCCTGACTGGCCACGGTGCCCTCACGGCACGACAGCACCGCGGCGGTCTCCTCGACGCTGAGGTCCTCGAAGTACCGCAGGATCAGCACCGCCCGCTGGCGGGGCGGCAGCGACCGGAGCGCGTCGCGCAGCAGCAGGCGCAGCGCGGTGTCGGCCTCCAGGTACCGGGGGCCCGCCCGCTCCGGCGGCTCGGCGACGGTGACCTCGGCCTGCCGGCGCCGGCTGCGCCAGCCGGAGGCGAACTCGTTGTAGATCATCCTGCGCAGGTAAGGCTCCGGCTCGTCGATGCGCCGCCACCGCGCGAACGCCTTGGCCAGGGCGGACTGCACGAGGTCCTCCGCGGCGTGACGGTCACCCGTCAGGGCGTACGCGGTCCTGAGCAGCGCATGCGCGCGCTGCTCGACGAAGGCCGAGAACTCGGCCTCCTCGGGTGTCTGCACGGCGGGCACCTCCTTCACCCCCATCGACGCCGGGGGTGCCGGAAACTTTGCACGCCGCTCAGGAATCCGCGGTGCGGACCCACGAGGGCAGCGGCTCGCGGTGGGTCAGCCAGGCGTCCGGGATCGCGGCCCGGCCCGCCGCCGCGGCGACGACCCCGCCGACGATCGCGGCCGTGGTGTCCACGTCGCCACCGGCCTCGACGCAGGCGAGGATCGCTGACCGGTAGTCGGACAGGTGGGTCGCGGCGACCCACAGCGCGAACGGCACCGTGTCCTGAGCGAGGACCTGCGAGCCGTTGCCGAGCGTGTACGCGGCCTCGGCGACGCTCGCGCCGAGCAGGTCGCGGGCGCGCCGCAGGCCGGTCTTGACCTGGCTGTCCACCTGGTACGCGAGCACCGCGTCGAACAGCTCGACCGGCTCCAGCGGCGCCTCCACCAGCCTGGACCAGGCCGCCTCGGCGGCCGCGACGGCGACGGCGACCGCGCCGAGGATGCCCTCGCTGTGCGCGTGGGTGACCTCGGCGGTGCGCATCGCGTCGAGCGCGGCGCTGCGGGAGTCGCCGGCGTGGAACGCGCCGAGCGGCGCCACCCGCATCGCGGCGCCGTTGCCCATCGAGCCGAGCCCGTCGAACGCGGACCGGGCCGCCTCCCGCCAGGGCACGCCGTCGCGGATCTGGTGCAGGATGACCACGGCACCGCCGCCGTAGCCGCGGTACGGCTCGTACCGCCGGACGAACGCGGCGGCGAGCCGGTCCCGGTCGATGCGGCCGTGGCCGGCGAGCTCGTCGACGATCGAGCAGGCCATCTCGGTGTCGTCGGTCCACGGCCAGGCGCCGGGCGGCTCGGTCGCTTCGGTGATGTGGGTGACGGTGGTGCCCGGCACGAAGAACTGGGCGCCGACCGCGTCGCCGACGGACAACCCGTCGAGGCTCTCGCAGCACAGGTCGAATGAGGTCATGTCGCCGGCAATGATGCCACGCCCGTGGCATGGTGTGGCGATGTCCGAGGTCACCGCCGACGGCCGTCCCGTCGGCCTCTACGCGGTGCTGCCGCACAACGGCGAGCCCGCCTTCGTCCACGCGAACGTGCCGCCGGGGGCCGCGGTCCTGGACCTCAGCGGCAGCGCCGGCCGCATCGCCGACCCGCTGGTCGCGCTGGGCCACCCGGTGACGGTCGCCGACGACTCGGCCGGGATGCTCGCGCTGGTCCGCGCCGCCCGGACCGTCCTGGCCGGGCCCGGCGCGCTGGACCTCGGCGAACGCTTCCCGGTCGTGCTCGTCGCGGGCACCCGGGTCAACGCCGCCGATCCCTCGGTGCGCGCCGGGCTGCTCGACGCGTGCCGCCGGCACGTCGCCCCGGACGGCCAGGTCGTCATGCAGTGGCTGCCGCCGTCGTGGTTCGACAGGGCGGCGTCGTCCACCGGCCGGATCTGGCCCGTCGAGGTCGACGTCGAGATCGAGTCCTTCGACGGCACCGTGCTGCGCAGCCGCACCACGTATCGCCTCGGCGACGCCCGCTGGGAGCTGCGCGGCGCGGTGCGCCGGCTGAGCCGCGCCGAGCTGCACGCCGCGCTCGCCGGCGCCGGCCTGCGCTTCGACCGCCACCTGCGCGGCGGCCGCCAGTTCTTCAGCGCCGTGCCGGTGCCCGGGTAGCGGCCGCGGGCGGTCAGGCGGTGACGTCCAGGGTGGCCTTGGCGGACCGCTTGCTCTGCGCCCCGGTCAGCTCGACCGTGGTGGCGCCGCGCTTGAGGGTCCTCGTGGGCATCGTCCACTCGACGGTGCCGGCGACGGCGGGCTTCACGATCTGCTGCACGCCGTTGACCTTGATGGTGACCTGCTCGGTCCTGGTGAAGCCGGTGCCGGTGACCTTGACCGGGACGCCGGCCTTGACGGTGTCCGGGACGACCTTCACCGCCGCGCCGGCGGCGCTCGCGGCGCTCGACGCGGCCGGGCTCGCGCCGGCGGACCTGGACACGGTGGCGGTCGGGGTGGCCGCCGCCTTGCCCGTCCACCCGTCGATCTTGTCGCGGCCGGCGCTGAGGAGGCCGCGGCCCCACGGGGTCAGGGCCAGGACGATGACCAGGGGCACGGCCATGAGACGCAACCGGAAGAACAGGCGGCGGATCGAGAACCCTCCGCCGCCGCGCCGGGTGCGGGCGGGCGGGTCGGCCGGCGGCGGGGGCGGGGACGGGGGTGCGGGCTCGTCGCGGGCGTACTGCGGCATCAGGTCCTCGTCGCCGTAGATCGCGACGTTGCCCTGCAGCGTCACCCCCGGGCCGATGATCACCGACGGTCGCTGCGGGCGCTGCTGCGGTACGGCCGGCGGCTGCGGCGGCGGATACCCGGCCGGCGCCCCCTGGTACGCGGCCGGCGGGTACGCGGGCGGCGGCGGGGTCTGGTACGGCGGCGCGGCGGGCTGATACGCGGAAGGCTGATATGCCGCCGGCGGCGCCGGCGCCTGGAACGTCGAGGACGCGGGCGTCTGGTACGCCCCGGGCGTCTGGTACCCGGCCGGCGGCGCCGACGCCTGATAGGCGGCCGGCGGCGCCGACATCTGGAAGGCGGCCGGCGGCGCCGAGGTCTGGAAGGCGGCCGGCGGCGCCGAGGTCTGGAAGGCGGCCGGCGGCGCCGAGGTCTGGAAGGCGGCCGGCGGCGCCGAGGTCTGCCGAGCAGCAGCGCCCCGAAGGCGACCGGCAGCTCCGGCTGCTCCGGCACCACCGGCGCCAGCCCGAACCGGGCGTGCAGCCGGCTCGCCACCAGCGGCAGCCGGCTCGAGCCGCCGACGAGCAGGATCGCGTCCAGGTGCGCGGCGGGCACGCCGGAGCGCTGCAGAACCCGGCGGGTCTCGTCGACGGCGCGGTCGACGAGCGGGCCCGCGACCCGGTCGAGCTCCTCGCGGGTCAGGTGGGTCGCGACGTCGACGCCGGGCACGTGCACCGGCGCCGAGGCGGCCCTGGAGAGCATCTCCTTCGCGGCCCGTACCTCGGACCAGAGCGCCATCCGGTCGCGGAAGTCGGCCGGGGTCCGCGGGTGCTGCAGGCGCCGCCACAGGTCGCCGTCGTGCGCGGCGATCTGCTGGCCGAGGTGGCCGACGAGGGCGGCGTCGACGTCGGTGCCGCCCAGGTCGTCGAGGCCGCCGGTGGCGAGGACCCGCAGCCCGTCGGGGGCGGCCTGGGCCACCGTCACGTCCAGGGTGCCGCCGCCGAAGTCGAAGACGGCGACGCTGCGGCCGGGGGCGATCTGCGAGCCGAGGACCCGCATGCAGTACGTGGCCGCGGCGACCGGCTCGTCCAGCAGCGTGACCCGGCCCAGCCCGGCCACCGCGGCGGCCTCGGACAGCACGGCCCGCCGGCGCGGGCCCCAGTCGGCGGGGCAGGTGAGCACGGTCGTGCCGCCGGCCAGGGCACCGGCCTGCGCGGCCTCCCCGGCGACCCGGCGCAGGATCGCGGCGAGCAGCTCGACGACGGGCACCTCGCGGTCGCCCAGCAGGATGAGCCCCTCGTCGACGTGGCCCTTCGGGTTCGGCTCGTAGCGCGCCGCGTCGGTGGCCATGTGCCGCTCGGCGTCGCGGCCGACGAACACGGTGCCCGACGCGTCGGCGAACACGGCCGAGGGCAGCAGCGGGTTGCCGTCGAACAGCAGCGGGCGGGGCGTGCCGTCGCCGCGGTCGACGACGGCGACCGTGTTGGAGGTGCCGAGGTCGACGGCGAAGCGGACCTGACCCTGCACCGCGCTCTCCCGCTGTCGTCACGGACCGAACGCCGAATGGTACGCCACCACGCACGGTACCTAGCCCGCGACTGAGTACAAGTACCGATGTCCGGCGGCGCCGCGGCCGCGAGGATCGCGGGATGGAGCAGACCCGCGCGCCGTTCGGGGCGAGCATGCTGGTCGGGATCGGCTGGTTCGCGACGCTGGTCGCGGCGCTCGCCGTCGGGGAGTGGTCGGTGCCGCGGCAGCCGGACCCGGAGTGCACGTCGTTCGGCTGCGGCCTGACGCTGCTGGACCTGCTGCCCGCGTTCGTGGTCGCGGCGGCCCCGCCGCTGCTGGCGGTGCTGCTCCTGGTGACGGCCGTGGTGACCCGGCTGCGGATCCCGGCGGCGCTGGCCGGCACGCTGTCGGCGGCCGGGACGGTGCTCGTCGTCGTCGCCGGCCTCGCGCTGTTCCAGGTGGCCCGGTGAGCGCCGCGACGCGACGGGCGTGCCTCGGCGTGCTGTTCTACGGGTGGATGTACGGCATGCCGTTCCTGTGCGTGGTCGCGCTGATGCGCCGCACGTCGTCGCCGTTCACCCCGACCCGCGCGGCGGCGGAGGCCTACGGGACGGTCACGGACATCCTGTTCACCGTCGTGATGGTGGGGGGCGTCGCGCTGCCCGCGCTCGGCCTGGCCCTCGCGAAGGCCACCGGCGAGCGGGGCTGGGCCCGCCACTTCGTGGGCGGTCTCGTCGCGGTGCCGGTGCTGTACGCCGCCCTGTGCCTGGCCGGGTCCATGGCGGGCACCCCGCTCGTGGGGCACGTGCCGCAGGACCAGGAGCCCCCGCGCCCGGTCACGGTGTGCGCCCACGAGTGTCCGGGCGGCTAGCCTGGGCCCATGCCGGTGCTGTACGTCGTCGCCTGCGGTGGCCGTCCCGCCGCGGACCTGCCCGCCTTCGTCGCCGCCGCGCAGCGGGACGGCTGGGTCGTCTGCGTCGTGGCCACCCCCGACGGGCTGAAGTTCCTCGATGCCGGCGCCCTGCAGGCGCAGACCGGGTATCCGGTGCGGTCGCGGTACAAGCAGCCGGACGAGCCCGACGTCCTGCCCCCCGCGGACGCGTTCGTGGTCGCGCCGGCCACCTTCAACACCGTCAACAAGCTCGCCGCCGGGATCAGCGACACCCTCGCCCTCGGCCTGCTCAACGAGGGCATCGGCCTGGGCCGCCCGGTCATCGCCGTGCCGACCCCGAACGTCGGCCTGTCCAACCACCCGGCGTTCCGGGCCAGCGTGCGCACCCTGCGCGAGTGGGGCGTGACGGTCCTGTTCGACCCGGCGTCGGTGCCGCCCCTGGACAGCGACCCGGCCACCGCGCCGCCGCCGTTCCCGTGGCCGGCCCTGACCGACGCGCTGCGCGCCCTGCCCCGATGAGCCGCCCCGCCGGACGCGCCGTGCTGGCCGACGACGGGTGCCGGTTGTGGACGCTGGTCGGCGGGGACGGGCCGCCGCTGGTGTTCGTGCACGGCGGGCCGGGGCTGTGGGACATGGCCGGCGACCTGGCCACGATGTTCGAAGGGCACTACCGGACCGTGCGCTGGGACCAGCGCGGGTGCGGCAGGTCGCAGCGGCGCGGGCCGTACACGCTGGACCGCAGCGTCGCGGATCTCGGCGCGGTGCTCGACGCCCACGCCGCCGGGCCGGCCACGCTGCTCGGGCACTCGTGGGGTGCGCACCTGGCCCTCGAATACACGCTGCGGCATCCGGAGCGGGTGCGGCGGCTCGTGTACGTCGCCGGCACCGGCATCGACGACGAGGACACCTGGAAGCCCGTGTACCGGCAGCGGACCCGGGACCTGCCCGGCGGGCTCGACCGGGCGTCGGTGGTGCGGCAGTGGACGGCCGAGTTCCCGGACCGGGCGCAGGCCGCGACGCACGCCGAGGCGATGGCGACGCCGTGGTTCGAGATCAACCGCGAGTGCAGCGTCACCATCAACGCCGAGGTGGCGCGGCGGCTGCGGGAGACGGACCTGGCCGCGCGCTGCCGCACGCTGCGGGTGCCGGTGCTCATCGTCGACGGCAGCGAGGACCTGCGACCCCGGTGGGCGGTGGACTCCCTCGCCGCGGCGCTGCCCGACGTGCGCCGGGTCGTGCTGCGGGGCGCGAGCCACCTGCCGTGGGTGGAGGACCCTGACGGCTTCTCCGGGGCGGTTCTCGGGGACCACCGGAGGTAAACCCCGGATGCCCGTGCGGCACCGCCGGCGACAGGGTGGATCCGACAGATTTCCACCTATCGTTGGAGGTGTCCGCTTTGCGCGTACCCATTGCCGCCCTGGTCGCGGCCGCGCTCGTCATCGGACCGGCCACCGCGGCGGGGGCCGCCGCACCCGGCGGGGGCGGCCGGCACCGCTGCACCGCCCTGGCGGACGGGACCCCGCTGCGCGAGGCGCTGGAAGGGCTGCCCGACGAGGAGGCGTCCGGCGCGCTCGTGCTGGTCACCGACGCCGCCGGCTGCCGGCAGGGCACGGCCGGGGTGGCCGACGTGCGCACCGGGCGCACGGTGCCGATCGACGGCCGGTTCCGCATCGGCAGCATGACCAAGACGTTCACCGCCGTGGTCGCGCTGCAGCTGGCCGCCGAGGGGCGGCTGGACCTGGACCAGACCGTCCAGCACTACCTGCCGGACCTGCTGCCGGCCGGCACCGCGCCGGTCACGGTGCGGCAGGTGCTCACGTACACCAGCGGCATCAACCACGTCGAGGTGCCGAACAAGCAGGCGGACTGGTTCCTCGCGCACCGCTATGACCACTGGGCGAAGGGCAGCCAGATCGACACGGCGAAGCCCCTGGCGTTCCCGCCCGGCACGAAGCAGCGGTACGGCAACGTCGACTACATCGTCGCGGGCCTGCTGATCGAGAAGGTCACCGGCCGCACCTGGGAGTCGCAGATCCAGCGGCGCATCATCGACCGGCTCGGCCTGCGCGGCACCACCGCGCCCGGCCGGGACGTGGAGGTGCGCGGCCCGCACGCGCACGGCTACGAGGCGACCGCGTCCGGCTGGGTCGACGTGACCCGCGCCGACACGTCACTGCAGTGGTCCGCCGCGTCGATCATCTCCACCGCGCCGGACCTGGACCGGTTCCTGGTGGCGCTGTTCAGCGGGCAGCTGGTGCCGCAGCCGCAGCTGGAGGAGATGTTCACGGTGCCGGCCGGGGTGCACCTGTACGACGGCAACGACGACCCCGCCGACGACGAGGACGCCGTCTACACCGCCGGGCTGACGAAGCTGGAGCTCGGCCCGGTGACGCTGTGGGGCAAGAGCGGCGACCGGCCGGGCTACAACAACGGCATGGCCGCGACCCGCGACCTGTCCGCGCGGCTGATCTTCTCGGTGAACACGCTGCACATGGGCGGCACCGAGCAGCCGCTGCGCTCGCAGCGGATCATCATGGCGGCCCTGCAGGAGCTGTGATCCACGGCGGCCCGCTTGCTTCACCTCTCCTCATACGACAGGTGTTGCACCGGCGTGACGTTCATGCCGCGCCCGCCGCTCGGCTCGATCCTGCGCGCCGTGGACCGCCGGCGCCCCCGGCGACGCCGGACAACCGCAGCACCGGCCACGACTACGGCACCGCCCACCGCGTCATGCACCGCATCACGCTGCGCGGCGACGTCCCGGTGGGCCCGACGGCCGGTTGAGGCGCACACTGGGCGGATGGGCCCGCGCCTGCTCCCGCCGCTGCTCGCCGCCACGCTGATCACCGCCTCGCTCACCGGGTGTTCGCTCAAGGAGCGGATCTGCCGCTCCGGCGAGCACCCGGTGAAGGCGGTCGGCAACGCCACCGGCCGCACGTGCGTCCGTGACGGCACCGACCCGCCGGCCGGCTACGTGCGGTACCCGGCGGACAAGACCCCGACCCACGTCGGCGACGAGTGGGACCGGTACTGGAACGGCAAGGTCCTCGACGAGCACGGCAACGTGACGTCCGGCTGACTGGGGGAACCCGCGCGGCGACCGGTACCGTGTGCCGGTGATACGCGTGTGGCGTCCGGCGCTGGTGTTCGTCCTGTGCGGTGCGGTCGTCGGCTGGCTGCGGGCCGCCGACGGCGACGTCAGCGGTGCCGTCGTCGTCGCGGTGGCCTTCCTGGCCCTCGCCGTCGTGTTCTCGCCGCTGATCTTCCCGCGGCACACGCCGGCGACGGTGGCGCAGGCGTCGGGGCGGCCGGTCGTCTACTGGCGGCCCGGCTGCCAGTACTGCCTGCGCCTGCGGCTGCGCCTGCTCGGCCGGGCCCGGCACGCGGCGTGGGTGAACATCTGGCGCGATCCCGAGGGTGCCGCGGCGGTGCGCGCGGTCGCCGCCGGCAACGAGACCGTCCCGACCGTCTTCGCCGGCGGCGAGGTCCGGGTCAACCCGGCGCCGCAGTGGGTGCGGGCCCAGCTGTCCGCGGTGCGCGCGTAGGACGCCGGGGTGGGCTTCGACCTCGGCGTCGGGCTGTTCCTGTGCGATGACACCGGGTGGCCGCTGCCGCAGCGGCGGCGGTTCCTCGACGACCTCGACGCGCGGCTGCGCCGGCTCGGGCTGCCCCCGCACCGGGAGCCGGCGTCGGTCGCCGACATCGACCCGCCGCTGCCGCCGGGGACCGACCCGTGCCTGCTCGGCGCCTCGATGGGCGCCTACTCGTCGCACGCCCGGCGGGCCGACCGGCTCGACTGGCTGGCCCGGCACGTCGCGGTCCGCGGCACCGCGCCGGACCTGGAGCCGCCGTACGGGCCGGCGCTGTACCGGGCGTACGACGCGCTGACCGACCGGGGCGCGGCGTTCGACCACCTGCTCGCGGCGTGCGGCCAGGACGTGGTGATCCTGCCGCGGCCGCTGGATCTGGTCCTCGCCGACCGGGACGGCCTGCTCGTCTCGGCGCACCGGCTGCGGGCCGAGGCGGTGGCGCTGGGGTACGTGCTGCGCGCCGGCGACCCCGCGGCCGGCGACTCCCCCGTCGTGGACTGGACCACCGGGGCGCCCGTGACCGACCGGTCGTTCGAAGGGCTCACCGCCCGCATCGACGACGACGCGGACCAGCTCTGGGCCGAGGAGGCCGACCTGTGCCGGCGGCTGCTGCGCGGCGCCGCCGACGTCCTGCGCACGGGCGCGCTCGGCCTGACCAGCTGAGCCCGGCGGCACCCGACGGTCCGGCTCAGTGGTAGCCGGCGAGCAGCGGGGCCTGGCGGTAGAGAACGGCGATCGCGCCGAGCGCGCCGTCCTCGTCGCCGAGGCGGGCGGCGCGGACGACCCGGTCGCCACCGCCCGCGACGCGGGCGCCGGCCCGCTCGGCGACGGTCGCGGCGATCCGGTCGACGACGCCGGGCCAGCACCGGGTGAGCCGGCCGCCGACCACGATCCTGGCCGGGTCGAGCACGAGCGCGGCGGCGGCGAGGACCTGGCCGACGGCGACGGCGGCCTCGTCGAGCACCGCGGCGGCGACCGGGTCGCCGCGGCGCAGCGCCGCCTCGAGGTCGTCGGCGGTGCGCACGGCCAGGCCGCGCCGGCGGCAGGTGCGCAGCACGGCGGGCACCGAGGCGACGGTCTCCAGGCAGCCCCGGCGGCCGCAGCGGCACGGGTCCGGCCCGCCGACCGGCCCGCCGACCGGTTCACCCCGGCCGCCGACCGGACCTCCTGCCGGACCGCCGACCGGGAGGACGGCCGGGACGTGGCCGAACTCGCCGGCGACGCCGTGGCCGCCGGTGACGAGCCGCCCGCCGACCACCAGCCCGCCGTCGATGCCGTCGGCGAGCCGGATGTAGAGCACGTCGTGCAGCTCGGGGACGTCCGTGACCGCCTCGGCGAGCGCGGCGAACCTGGTGCTGCCGTCGGCGATCACCGGCGCCCCGAACCGCTCCCGGAACGCCTCGGCGACCGCGGGCTCGACCGGCCGCGGACCGGCGACGCCGACGCCGACGCCCTGCAGCGCGCGGAAGCTGATCCCTGAGCGGGCGCCGACGTCGTCGATCAGGTCGAAGGCGACCGCGACCCGCTCGGGCCAGCCGGTGCCGGGCCCGTACGCCGCGTGGCCGGTCGCGATCACCTCGTGGGCGGCGTCGGCGACGGCGACGCGGACCCGGCGGCGGCCGAGGTCGACGCCGAGGAACCGCCCCGAGGACGGATCCAGCGTCAGCAGCTCCGCCGGGCGGCCGCTGCCGGCGCGCAGGCCCGCGTCGGTGTCGATGACCACGACGGCGCCGCGCGACAGCAGGTCGCCGGCGATCTCCGACAGCGTGGTGCGGGACAGCCCGACCTTCGCCGCGATCTGCCCCCGGCTGAGGGCGCCGTGCTCCCGCAGGACACGCAGGACGCGCTCCTCGTGTGTGCGCCTGACCAGTGCGTGTACACCCTCGACGGACACGGCACCCACTCCGGCAGCATTGTCTATTAACACAATGGGAGATACATGATATCAGTGCCGCTCTAGACTCGGTCGCGTGACGTTCGAGGCCCTCGCCGAGCCGCTGCGCGGCGAGCTGCTCGCGCACTGCTACCGGATGCTGGGGTCACTGCACGACGCCGAGGACGCGGTGCAGGAGACGTTCCTGCGGGGCTGGAAGGCGTTCCCTGACCTCGAGGACCGGGCCGGGGTGCGGCCGTGGCTGTTCCGGATCGCCACCAACCGCTGCCTCACCGCGCTGCGCCGCCGGGGCCGCCGCGAGCTGCCCACGGACGCCGGCGGGGAGCCGCTGTGGTTGCAGCCGTGGCCCGACGCCCTCACCGGGATCACGGTCGAGCTCGCGTTCGTCGCCGCCCTGCAGCACCTGCCGCCGCGCCCGCGGGCGGCGATCCTGCTGCGCGAGGTCCTCGGCTTCTCCGCCGCCGAGACCGCCGGGCTGCTCGGCACGACCGTCGCCGCGGTCAACAGCGCCGTGCAGCGGGCCAGGAAGGCCCTGCCGGCCGCCGCCCCCACCGCCACCGACCCCGCGACGCTCCGGGTCGCCGGCGCCTACCGGGCCGCCTGGGAGTCGGGCGACGTCGACGCGATCGCCGGCATGCTGGCCCGGGACGCGAAGTACTCGATGCCGCCGCTGCCCGAGGTGTACCGCGGCGCCCCGGCCATCCGGGCGTTCCTGCTGGACGGCCCCGCCCGGCACCGGTGGCGGTTCCTGCCCACCAGGGCGAACGGGCGGCCGGCGTTCGGCACGTACCTGCTGCGCGACCGCTACGAGGCGGCCAGCATCGACCTGGTGACGGTGCGTGGGTCGCGGGTCACGGAGGTGGTGTCGTTCCTCGGCCCGGCGCTGTTCCCCGCGTTCGGTCTGCCCGAATCGCTCGATCCGCGATGAGTCGCGCCTCCGCCGGGGGTTGTACCGGTGACAGGCACTCCGAAGCGGAAGGAACCATCATGTTGCTGGCAGGCAAGCACGCGATCATCTACGGGGGCGGCGGCGCGGTCGGCGGCGCCATCGCGCGGGCGTACGGCCGGGCGGGCGCCCGGGTGTTCCTCGCCGGCCGTACCCTCGCCGCCCTGGACGCGGTCGCGACGGACATCCGCGCGGCCGGCGGGCACGCGGACACCGCCGCCGTCGACGCGCTCGACGAGCCCGCCGTCGAGGCGCACGCGGCCGCCGTCGTCGCCGCGGCCGGCCGTGTCGACGTGGCCGTCAACGTCATCGCCGACGCCGACGTGCAGGGCACCCCGATGCTCGACATGACGGTCGAGGACTACCTGGCGCCGGTCGTGCAGTCGGTACGGTCGAAGTTCATCACCTCCCGCGCCACCGCCCGGCACATGGCCCGCACCGGCGGCGGGGTGCTGCTGTTCTTCGGCGGCTCCGGCCACCCGCCGCGCGAGCTGTACCTGGGTGGCCTGCAGACCGCGTTCGAGGCCGTCGAGCACATGCGCCGCCAGTTGGCCACGGAGCTGGCCCCGCACGGTGTGCGCGTGCTGACGCTGCGCACCGGCGGCGTGCCCGACGCCATCCCCACGGGCGTCCCGGGTCGCGCCGCGATCGAGGCCGCCATCACCGGCCAGACCCTGCTCGGCCGGGCCGCGACCCTCGCCGACGTCGGTGACCTGGCCGTGTTCGCCGCCTCCGACCTGGCCCGCACGATGACCGGCACCGCCCTGAACATGACCTGCGGCGCGACGCTCGACTGAGCCGCGGCGGCGGCGCTGTACCGTCACCCCGGTGCGGATCGTGTTGCTCGTCCTGGCCGGAATGCTCGGCGCAGTGATCGGCACCGCGGGCGGGATCACGTCGCTCGTCACGTACCCGGCGCTGCTGGCCGCCGGGTTGACCCCGCTGCAGTCCAACGTCGCCAACACGGTCGCCCTGATCAGCGGCGCGGTGGCGTCGTCGGCGGCGTCCCGGCCGGAGCTGCGGGTGCACCGGCGGCGGTTGCCGTGGTGGGCGGCGGCCGCGGCGGTCGGCGGCACCGCCGGGGCGGTCCTGCTGCTGGTCACGCCGCCGGGGGTGTTCGCCTGGATCGTGCCGTTCCTGATCGCGTTCGCCGCGGTCCTGGTGCTGGTCCGCCCGTCGGTCGAGCGGCCCGCGGCCGGGGCGCCCACCCGGGCCGCCGCCGCGGTCCCGTCCGCCGCCGCGGGCACGGCGGCGGCCGGGCCGGGCGGCCGGCGGGCCGGCTGGCTGCGGGTCGTCGCGGCGGCCGCGCTCTTCGCGGTGTTCGTCTACAGCGGCTACTTCGGCGCCGGTGCGGGCATCCTCACCCTGGCAATCGTGCTGCTGGTGGTGGAGCCGCACCTGGTGCGGGCCAACGCGCTCAAGAACGCCCTCACCGCGTGCGCCGACGTGGTGCCCGCGGTGATGTTCGCGGTCGTCGCCGACGTCGTCTGGTGGGCGGTCGTCCCCCTCGCGGTCGGCTCGGGGATCGGCGGCGCGCTCGGGCCCGCCGTCACCCGCCGCCTCGACCCGCGGGTGCTGCGGGCCGCGGTGGCGGCGATGGGGTTCGGCCTGGCCGCCTGGCTGCTGGTCCGCGCGGCCGGCTAGACCGGCCACTCCCCGGCGAGCAGCTCGAAGGAGCGCACCCGGTCGGCGTGGTCGTGGGTGATGGTGGTGACGAGCAGCTCGTCGGCGCCGGTGGCCCGTTGCAGCGTGCGCAGCTGGGCGGCGACGGTGGCCGGGTCGCCGACGAACTGGGTGTCGAGGCGGTCCTGGACGAGGGCCTGGTCCTCGTCGGTCCAGGGGGCCGCCGCGGCCTCGGCCGGCGTGGGGAAGGGGATCGCCCCGGCGCCGGTACGGATGCTGCGGACCCAGTGCCGGTAGGGCGAGGCGAGGTGCCGGGCGGTGGCCGTGTCCGGGGCGACGACCACGTCGGCGGAGACGAGGACGTACGGGCGGTCCAGGACCTCCGAGGGGCGGAACGCGGCCCGGTACGCCTCGACGGCCTCCAGGACGCTCGCCGGCGCGACGTGGTAGTTGGCCGCGAACGGCAGCCCCCGCTCCCCCGCGACGGTCGCGCTCTGCCCGGCGCTGGAGCCGAGGATCCACAGCTCGACCTTCGCGCCCTCGCCGGGGGTGGCGTGGACGTCGAGCCCGTCGCGGGTGTACGTGCCGGCGATGAGGGCCCGGATGTCGTCGACGACGTCGGCGAAGTCGGGCGACCGCGCGCCGGGCTGCTGCAGCAGCCGCGCGAACAGCGCGAACCGCGGCTGCGCGGCGAGCCTGGAGAAGTCGAACGCGGGCGGGATGAGCAGCCCGTCGACGATCCGGGCCGGGGCCGGCGCAGGGGGCGGTGCGGCCAGCGCGGCGAGCGCCTCGGTGCGCCGCTGGCCGGAGCGGCCCAGGCCGAGGTCGAACCGGCCCGGGTACACCGCGTCGAGGAGCCCGAACTGCTCCACCACCGACAGGGCCGTCTGGTGGCCGACCTGCACCGCGCCGGAGCCGACCCGGATGCGGTCGGTCGCGGCGGCGATGAGGCCGATGAGCACGGCCGGCGCCGCGCTGGCCACGCCGGCCGCGAAGTGGTGCTCGGCGACCCAGTACCGCTGGTAGCCGAACGCCTCGGCGCGCCGCGCGAGGTCGATCGTGTTGCGCAGGGCGGCGCCCGCGTCGCTGCCCGAGCTGATCGGGGCGAGGTCCAGGACTGACAGGGGAACGGTCATGGCTGCACCGCCAGGGTTGGGAACGGGCGACTGGGGATCTCTCGGCGCAGCACCGGCGCGACCTCGGACTGGAAGAGCTCCAGCGACCGGCGGTGCTGTTTGTCGGTGAGCCCGTCCGCGTCGGCCTGCACGTGCATCACCTCGTGGCCGAGCCGGTCGTGGTACCGGTGGACCTTGTCGATGATCTGCTGCGGGCTGCCGACGAGGATCGAGCTGCGTGCGATCGCGTCCTCGAGGGTGTGGAAGACCGGTTCGACCCCGACGCGTCTGAAGGTCTCCAGGCGGGCGTCGAAGATCGGCCGGTACGTGTCGATCGCGTCCTGCGAGCGTTCGGCGACGTACAGGCCGGCGGAGCCGGCGCCGACGAGCGCGGTGGCCGGGTCGTGGCCGTGGAAGGCGAGCCGCTCGCGGTAGTGCGCGACCAGCTCGGCGTAGGGCTCGACCGGGTTGGTGACGTTGGCGGAGAACAGCGGGTCGCCGTGCAGGGCGGCCAGCTCGACGGAGGCCTTGCTGGTGGCGCTGCCGTGCCAGATGCGGATGTCCGGTCCAGGCGCCCGCCGGACAGGTTGTCCAGGGTGGCGTAGTCCTCGAAGGCGCGCACCGGGTCGAGCAGGCTGAGCGTGGTCACCGCGGTGAAGAGCCGGATCGCGCTGGTACGGGCGGCGATGTGGCTGAGCACGACCGGCGGCGAGGACGAGATGAACGGCCGCTCGTGGCGTTCGCCGACGCCGAAGCCGTCGAAGCCGAGCTCCTCGGCGAGGACCGCGTTGTCCACGACCTCGCGGAGCCGCTCGTGCGCGGGCTTCCTGCCGTCGGTGACGATGAGGGTGATGGCGAGGAACTTCACCGTCGCATCACTCCTTCGGCGAACGTGTACGCCTCTTCCAGGTGCGGGTAGCCGGACAGGATGAACTCGTCGATGCCGGCCGCCCGGTACTCGTCGATGCGCGCCGCGACCTCGGCGTGGCTGCCGACGAGCGCGGTGCCGGCGCCGCCGCGGACCAGGCCGATGCCGGCCCACAGGTTGGGCGCGACGACGAGCCGGTCGCGGTCGCCGCCGTGCAGGTCGAGCATGCGGCGCTGGCCGACGGAGTCGAGGCCGCGCAGGCTCGCCTGCCGCTGCCGGATCGTCTCGTCGTCGAGGCCGGCGATGAGCCGCTCGGCATCGGCCCACGCCTGGTCGGCGGTGTCACGGGTGATGACGTGCAGCCGGATGCCGAAGCGCAGGTCGCGGTCGCCGCTCTCGGCGCGGACCTTGGCGACCTTCTCCGCGACCAGCTCGACGGGCTCGCCCCAGGTGAGGTACACGTCGGCGTGCCGGGCGGCGAGGCGGATCGCGGCCGGTGACGAGCCGCCGAGGTACACGGTCGGGATGACCGCCGGCGGTTCGCGCAGCAGCCCGCCCTCCACGTCGTAGTGGAAGCCGCGGTGGTCGAAGCGTTCGCCGGTCCAGGCGAAGCGCACCACGTCGAGGAACTCCGCGGCACGGTCGTAGCGGGCGTCGTGGTCGAGGGGGTCGCCGTAGCCGCGCTGCTCGGCGGCGCTGCTGCCGATGACGACGTTGAGCAGCAGCCGGCCGCCGGACAGGCGCTGGAACGTGGCGGCCATCTGCGCGGCGAGGACCGGGGTGATGAGCCCGGGCCGGAACGCGACGAGGAACCGCAGCCGGCGGGTCTCGGCGATGAGCGCGGCGGTGGTGAGCCAGGCGTCCTCGCAGTGCGCCCCGGTGGGGGTGAGCACGCCGGTGTAGCCGAGCTGGTCCGCGGCGCGGGCGATCTGGGTGAGGTAGTCCAGCGTCGGCGCACGGTGGGTGGCCGAGCGGGGCAGCGGCGCGCTGTCCTGGGCGCCGATGATGCCGCCGTGGGTGCCGGCGCCGACGGCGTGGTCGTCGCCGCCGGTCGGCAGGAACCAGTGGAACACCGGGTCACTCATGGCGCAGTCCGAGGTGGCCGCGCAGCGTGCTGGTGGTGTACGCGGTGCGGAACACGCCGCGCTCCTGCAGCAGCGGCACGACGGTGTCGACGAACTCGTCGAGCCCGCCGGGGACCAGGTGCGGCACGAGGATGAACCCGTCGGCGGCGTCGCCCTGCACGAACTCGTCGATGGTGGCCGCGACCGACGCCGGGGTGCCGATGAAGGTCTGCCGGCCGGTCACCTCGATCATGAGGTCCCGGATGCCGAGGTGCCGCTCCTCGGCGATCGCCCGCCACTGCCGGGCGGTGGCGAGGGGGTCGTCGAAGAGGCGGGCGCGGCCCTTGATGATGGAGTCTTCGTCCACGACCGGGTCGAAGACCGGCAGCGGCCCGTCGGGGTCGTGGTCGCTGAGGTCCTTGTTCCACAGCTGTTCCAGCAGCAGGATCGCGGTCTGCGGGCTGACCTGCTGGCGCCGGATGGCGTGCGCCTTCTCCGCGGCGTCCTCGGCGGTGTCGCCGAGGACGAACGTGCTCGCCGGCAGGATCTTCAGCTCCTCGGGGCGGCGGCCGTGGCGGGCCATGCGGCCCTTGACGTCGGCGTAGAACGCCTTGCCGGCCTCGAGGGTGCCGTGCCGGGAGAAGATCGCGTCGGCGTCGCGGGCGGCGAACTCGCGGCCGGCGTCGGAGTCGCCGGCCTGGATGACCAGTGGCCGGCCCTGTGGGCTGCGCGGCACCGTGAAGTGGCCCCGGATGTCGATGTGCTGTCCACTGTGGACGAATTGACCGGGGTCGCCGGAGCGGGTGTAGACGCCGGCCTCCTGGTCGGCGACGACCTCGCCGGCGGGCCAGGTGTCCCACAGCTCGCGGGCGGTGTGCAGCACCTCGGCGGCCCGGGTGTACCGGTCGGCGCGGTCGAGGTACCCGCCGCGGCGGAAGTTCTCGCCGGTGAACGCGTCGAAGGAGGTCACCACGTTCCAGCCGGCCCGGCCGCCGGACAGGTGGTCCAGCGAGGCGAGCTTGCGGGCCAGCTCGTAGGGCTCGTTGAAGGTCGAGTTGACGGTGCCGGTGAGCCCGAGGTGGGTGGTGACGGCGGCGAGCCCGGCCAGGACGGTGAGGGCGTCGGGGCGGCCGACGACGTCGAGGTCGTGGATGCGGCCGCGCTGCTCGCGCAGCCGGAGCCCTTCGGCGAGGAAGAAGAAGTCGAACTTGCCGCGTTCGGCGCTCTGCGCGAAGCGCCGGAACGACTCGAACGCGATCTGGCTGCCGGCGGCCGGGTCGCTCCACACCGTCGTGTTGTTCACACCGGGGAAGTGCGCCGCCAGGATCACCTGCTTCTTGGCACTCGTCATGCCGCCACCTCCGCTACGCTCCGGCGCCGGCCTGACCCGACACTGCCACACGATGACCGGCCCGAGCCGCTGCGCTGGCCGGTCATGCCGCCACCTCCGTGCGGGCGTAGCGGTTCACCGCGGCGGGCAGGCCGAGGTGCCCGCGTAACGTGGTGGCGGTGTAGTCGGTGCGGAACGCGCCGGCGGCCCGCAGCCGGGGCACCAGGTCCTCGACGATCGCCTCGAGGTCGGCGGGCAGCACGCCGGGGCGCAGCCGGAAGCCGTCGACGCCGGCCGCCCGCCAGGACAGCAGCAGCTCGGTGAGGCCGGCGGCGTCGCCGACGTAGGTGTGGGCGTCGCTGGCGTACGCGGCGCCGTCGAGCGCGTCGAGGCGGGCCTTGCGGTCCGGGTCGAGGAACACCACGACGTCGGCGAAGATCTTGCCGCGGCCCAGGGCGCGGGCCTCGGCGACGATCGCGGCGGCCTCCGCCGCGTCGGCCGGGGTCACGTGGACGACGTCGGTGTCCAGCTCGTAGCCGGGCCGGGAGTGTGCGAGGGCGGTGACGACCGGCTGGCCCTGCGGCGGGCGCGGCGTGATCGACGGGCCCTTGACGCTGAAGTGCGCGCCGGTGAAGTCGATGTAGTGCAGCTTGTCGCGGTCGATGAACCGGCCGGTGGCGACGTCGCGGATCTCCGCGTCGTCCTCCCAGCTGTCCCAGAGCCGGCGCACCACCTCGATGTGGTCGGCGGCCTCGGCGAACAGCTCGGCGAGGAACGCCTGCGCGGCGGGCTCCCGCAGGCGGGCGAGATCGAGGACGGGGAAGGTGCGGCGGCCGAAGTGGGCGGCCTCGTCCGGCCGGCCGGACACCTGGGCCCGCCACCCGGCGCGGCCGGTGCTGAGGTAGTCAAGGGTGGCGAGCTGGGTGGAGACGTGGAACGGCTCGGTGTGCGTCACGGTCACCGTCGGCACGAGCCCGATGTGGGTGGTGACGGGCGCGACCCGGGCCGCGACGAGCAGCGCGTCGAGGCGGCCCTTGACGTGGTCGGCGCGCCCGTCGAGGCCGTCGTACCGGCCGGACTGCAGGCCGAGGGAGTCCTCGATGGTGACGAAGTCCAGCTTGCCGCGCTCGGCCAGGCGGACGAGGCGCAGCCAGTACCCGGGCGAGAACAGCTCCCCCGGGAAGGCCGACGGATCCCGCCAGGCCGCCGGGTGCCACCCGGCCCCGTCCAGCGCGACCGCCAGGTGCAGATGTTCGCTCATGCCGGGATCCCTTCGGGGCGGCGCACGCGCGCGGTGGCGCGGGCCCACAGCGTCGGGACCGACACGTGGCCGTCGAAGTTCGCCCCGGTCGCCTCGTACGCCTGCCGCAGCAGCGTGAAGCCGTTGACCGGATCGGGGCCGTACCGCTCGCGGAACGCCCACCCGCGACCGTCGCGGGCGTTGTCGACGCAGGACACGGTGACGGCGTCCTGCGGCCCGGCGAGGGCGTGGGCGATCGTCACTCGCTGCGACCATGGGCAGAACCAGCCGGCGTACAGGTGGTACCGGCCGGCCTCGGGCCCCTCGACCACCCGGCCGGTGAACCGGTAGAGCGGGAGGGGATCGTCGGGCGCCTGCGGCATGCGGTGGACGCCGTGCACGGTCGTGTCAACAGGGCTGGCCAGACGGCTTGACCGCGGCGGTTTCGGCATGTGGTCCTCCGTTGATCCGGAGCGGGATTGCCGATTAATCCTACGTGGAAGATAGGGATTAATCCAGGGGTACGTGACGTGCCCGACAGGACCGCCCATCGACCGTTGACAGTCACGCACAGCCACTGCTGCACTGACCCGACGAGACGCCGCTGACCACCCGCGGCGCCGCCCTCCCCGACGCGAACTCCCACCGAGGATGTCCCATGCGTAGATACCTTGCGTCCCTTGCCGTCGCCGCATTGCTCCTCGGCGGCTGCAACGGCGCCGCCGCCGGGGACCCCGCGGCCGGCGCCGGCGCCCCCGTCCAGGGCGGCCGGCTCACCTGGGCGATCGAGACCGAGCCGATCACCTTCAACCCGCACCAGTACGCGCAGGCCAAGGCCCGCCTGCTGGTGTGGAACAGCTTCGAGGCGCTGCTGACCCACGACGACAAGGGCGGCTACCTGCCGTGGCTGGCGACGTCGTGGGAGGCCTCCGCCGACGGGCTCACGTACACGTTCAAGCTCCGCGACGGGGTCACCTTCCACGACGGCGAGAAGTTCGACGCCGCCGCGGTCAAGGCCAACCTCGACCAGCTGCTCGTCGCCGGCTACGCCCCGTCGGTGGCCACGACCCAGCTCAAGCACTTCAGGGACGCCCAGGTGATCGACGCCTCGACCCTCGTGGTCCACCTCAAGCAGCCCGACGTGCTGATCCTGGACTTCTTCGCCTCCCCGCAGGGCGCGCAGGTCTCGCCGAAGTCGCTCAAGAGCCCCGACCTGAAGGCCGGCGGGCCGTCGGTGGTCGGCACCGGGCCGTTCATCCTGGACCGCTACACCAAGGGCCAGGAGGTGCACTACACGAAGAACCCGGCCTACGCGTGGGCCCCCGCCAACGCCGGCCACCAGGGCCCCGCGTACCTCGACGAGGTCACCTACCGGTTCCTCAAGGAGTCCTCGGTCCGCGTCGGCGCCCTCACCTCCGGGCAGGTCGACGTCATCGAGGGCGTCCCGGCGACCGAGCAGGAGCTGGTCGGCAGCGACCGGAACCTGCGCTTCGCCAAGCAGCTCAACAGCGGCACCGCGTACAACCTGTACTTCAACCTGACCCACGCGCCGTTCGACGACATCCGGGTGCGCAAGGCGTTCCGCGACGCGGTCGACGTCGACGCCGTGCTGCGGGGCGTCTATCGCGGCACCGCGACCCGCGCCTGGAGCATCCTCAGCCCGTCCAGCCCGTTCTACGAGCCGTCGGTGGAGAAGACGTACGGCGACAACCCCGCCGAGGCGAACAAGCTGCTCGACGAGGCCGGCTGGAGCACCAGGGACGGCGAGGGGTTCCGTACCAGGGACGGCGAGCGGCTCACCGCACGGATCGTGCTGTCGGCGCCGTTCGTGCGGGACAAGCGCGACATCCTCGCCCAGGCCGTGCAGGCCGCGGTGAAGCAGAGCGCCGGCATCGACCTGCAGGTCAAGGTCGTCGACCAGGGCACCGCCACCGACGCGATCGCCAAGGGCGAGTTCGAGGTCTTCGACAACTCGCGCGCCGACACCGAGGCCGGCGCCGCGCTCAACCTGATCGTGCCGAAGGGCGCCCCGATCAACCGGCACGGCTACGTCGACCCCGAGCTGGAGCGGCTCGTCGCCGAGGCCGCGGCCACCAGCGACCAGGCCAAGCGGAAGGCGGCGTACTCGACCGTGCAGAAGACCCTGATCGACCAGGCGGTGCTGCTGCCGCTGTACGCGCCGGCGGACCAGGTCGCGACGCTGCTGAAGGTCGGCGGCGTGGGCTTCGAGCCGACGGCCGGCGTCCCCGGCAGCGCCTACAACGTGTGGATCGGCAGGTAGTCATGGGCGCGCCGATGCTGAAGCCGGTCCTGCGGCGGCTCGGCAGTGGGGCGGTGGTCCTGTGGGCCGCCGCCTCCGCGGCCTACCTCGCGCTGCGGCTCGCCCCCGGCGACACCGTCGACACCCTCGTCGGCGACGGCCCGGACACGCCGCAGATCCGCGCCCAGATCGCCCGGGACCTCGGCCTGGACCGGCCGGCGGTGGTGCAGTACCTGGACTACCTGTGGCGGCTGCTGCACGGTGACCTCGGCCGCTCCTACGTGCTGCAGCGCCCCGTCGTGGACGTGATCGGCAGCCAGGTGTGGCCGACGGTGAAGCTGACGCTGCTGGCGACCGCGTTCAGCGCCGTCATCGCCGTCGGCCTGGCGATCGTCACCGCCGGGCGGGCCCGCTGGCTGCGCGGGCTCGTCTCCGGTCTCGAGCTGTCCATCGTGTCCGCGCCCGGGTTCCTCATCGGCATCCTGCTGCTGAGCGTCTTCTCCTTCCAGCTCGGCTGGTTCCCGGTCTCCGGCGACCGGGACGCCTCCGCGCTGGTGCTGCCCGCGGTGGCGCTCGCCCTGCCGATCGGCGGGCTGCTCAGCCAGGTGATCCGCGAGGGACTGGAGCGGGCGCTCGACGAGCCGTTCGCGGTGACCGCCCGGGCCCGCGGCCTGACCCGGCTCGCGCTGCTGTGGCGGCACGCGCTGCGCCACGCGCTGCTGCCGGCGGTGACCCTGGCCGGCACGCTCATCGGGTTCCTGCTCAGCGCCGCCGTCATCGTCGAGCGGGTCTTCGGCCGGCCCGGCCTCGGCGAGGTCGCCACCGAAGCGGTGAGCGACAAGGACATCCCGGTGGTGCTGGCCGTGGTGATGCTCGCCGCCGCCATCTACGTGGTGCTCAGCACCCTCGCGGACCTGGCGTACCTGCTCATCGACCCGCGCCTGCGGAAAGGCTGACCGTCATGTCGATCGCACTGCCCGAGAGGACCACGCCGGTCCTCGCCGCCGAGGGCACCGGCGGACCGGTCGCGAAGGGCCGCCGGGTCCTCGCGCCGGGGCTGGTCGCCGCGTCGCTGGTGCTGCTGCTCGTCGCCGTCGCCGCCGTCGCGCCCAAGCTGCTCACCGGCGCCGACCCGCTCGCCGCCGACCCGCTGCACGCGCTGGAGGCGCCGAGCGGGGCGCACTGGTTCGGCACCGACCAGCTCGGCCGGGACGTGTTCACCAGGGTCGTGCACGGCGCCCGGTACTCCCTCAGCATCGGCGCCGTCGCGACCCTGCTGTCGGTGCTCGCCGGCGGTGTCGTCGGCCTGGTCGCCGGGCTGTCTCCGCGCGTGGTGGACGAGGCGCTCAGCCGCGCCCTCGACGTGCTGTCCGCGTTCCCGGAGGTGCTGCTGGCGCTGCTGTTCATCGCGTTCACCGAGCCGGGCACCCCCAGTCTCGTGATGGCGATCGCGCTGGCGTTCGCGCCGCGGTACGGCCGCATCGTGCGCGCCCAGACGCTGCTGGTGCGCCGCTCCGGCTACGTCGAGCAGGCCGTCACGTTCGGGTTCTCCCGGGCCCGGCTGGTGTGGCGGCACGTGCTGCCCAACGTGCTCGGGCCGCTGCCGATCCTCGCCACGATCGGGCTGGGCAGCGCGATCGTCAACGCCTCCGCCCTGTCGTTCCTCGGCATGGGGCCGCAGCCGCCGTCGCCGGAGTGGGGCGCGATGCTCGCCGAGAGCCGCAACTACCTGCGCGTCGCGTGGTGGGCGGCGATCCTGCCCGGCGCGACCCTCACCGTCGCCGTCATCTCGCTGACCGCCGTCGGCCGGCGGCTCCAGCGCCGCTTCGAGGGAAGGCGCTGACATGGCCCCGCTCGTCACCGTCGCCGACCTGCACGTCACGTTCCCCGGCCCGGCCCGCCCGGTACACGCCGTGCGGGGCGTCAGCTTCACCGTCGAACGCGGCGAGTGCGTCGCGATCGTCGGCGAGAGCGGCTCCGGCAAGAGCGTCACCGCCCGCAGCCTGGTCGGCCTCGCCGGCCCCGGCGCCGACGTCCGCGCCACCGCGCTGCACCTCGACGGCCACGACACCGCCGGCCACACCGACCGGGACTGGCGCCGGCTGCGCGGGCGGGTCGCCGGGCTCGTCCTGCAGGACGCCCTGGTCTGCCTCGACCCGCTCAACACCGTCGGGCAGGAGATCGGCGAGGTGCTGCGCACCCACCGGGTCGGCGCCGCCGCCACCCGCGACGCGCGGATCACCGCGCTGCTGGACGTGGTGCACGTGCCGGAGCCCGAGGCCCGCGCCCGCCAGTACCCGCACCAGCTGTCCGGCGGGCTGCGCCAGCGCGCCCTGATCGCCTCCGCGATCGCCGCCGACCCGCCGCTGCTCATCGCCGACGAGCCCACCACGGCGCTGGACGTCACCGTGCAGGCCCAGCTGCTGCGCCTGCTCGCCGAGCGCCGCGCGGCCGGCTCGACGCTGCTGCTGGTCAGCCACGACCTGGCCGTCGTCGCCGGCATCGCCGACCGGGTCCTCGTCATGCGCGACGGCGTCATCGTCGAGCAGGGCCCGACGCGGCGGATCCTGACCGCGCCCGAGCACGACTACACCAGGATGCTGCTGGCGGCCGTGCCGACCGCGGCGTCGCGCGGGCACCGGCTCAGCACCGCGACCCGCGAGCCGCTGCCGGCGCCGGCCGTCGAACCGGACCGGGTCGTGCTGCGCGCCGACGGGCTGCACAAGCGCTTCGGCGCCCGGCACGCCGTCGACGGCGTCAGCTTCACCCTCGCCCGCGGCGAGATCCTCGGCGTCGTCGGCGAGTCCGGCTCCGGCAAGACCACCGTGGCCCGCATCGCCCTGGGCCTGCTCGAGCCCGACAGCGGCACCGTCCACCTCGGACAGACCCGGTGGACCGGGGTCGCGGAGCGGCGGCGGCGCCCGCACCGGCGGCGGCTCCAGGTCGTCTCGCAGGACCCGCTCAGCTCGTTCGACCCCCGGTACACCGTGGAGAAGCTCGTCGGCGAGCCGCTCGACCTGCGCGGGCCGGCCCGCCGGGACCGGGTCGTGGAGCTGCTCGAACGGGTCGGTCTCGGCGCGGCGCACCTGCGCCGGCACCCCCGGCAGCTGTCCGGTGGGCAGCGGCAGCGGGTCGCGATCGCCCGCGCCGTCGGCCCCCGCCCGGACGTGCTCGTCTGCGACGAGCCGGTGTCGGCGCTGGACGTGTCGGTGCAGGCGCAGGTGCTGGACCTCCTCGCCGACCTGCGCGCCGCCGACGGCACGGCGCTGCTGTTCATCTCCCACGACCTCGGCGTCATCCACCACCTAGCGGACCGGGTCCTCGTCATGCACGACGGCCGGGTCGTCGAGCACGGGCCGGTCCAGGACGTGTTCGACCGGCCGCGGGACCCGTACACGCGGACCCTGCTCGCCGCGCTCCCGGTCCTCACCACCTGACCATCCACTCAACGCCGCGGAGGAATCCGACGCACACCCTGGACAACCCGGCGTGGGCCGCGCTGACCGGCCCGCACCGGCGGTTCGCCGAGCGGGTCGGTGCCGCCGTGCGCTACCGGAGCCGCGGGAGCATCTGGAGCTGCCCCCGCTGTGAAGCGCCCCGGGCATGTACCCTCACGTGCAGTGAACTGAGGCGGGCAGCCATGACGACGCGGCCCGGGCACGGAGCAGGCGGGAGCACAGGTGGCCGCAGCAGCGAAGGACACCGGCGCGGAGGCGACCGGCCAGGCGCGGGTCACGATCCGCCAGGTCGCCGTCCACGCCGGGGTGTCCGAGGCAGCGGTGTCGTATGCGCTCAACAACCGTCCGGGCGTGTCGGAGCAGACCCGGGCCCGGGTCCTCGCCGCCGCCCGGGACCTCGGCTGGGCGCCCAACATCGCGGCCCGCTCGCTGGGCACCGCGAAGGCCAACGCGGTCGGGCTCGTGCTGGTCCGGCCGCCCCGGGTCATGATCGTCGACTCATGGTTCACGCAGATGCTCAGCGGCGTGGAGGCCGAGCTCAACCGCAACGACATCGCCCTGGTGCTGCACCTCGTCGACCGGATCGAGGACACCATCGACGTGTACCGCAAATGGTGGGCGGGCCGGCACGTCGACGGGGTGATCCTGACCGACCTGCGCAAGGACGACCCGCGGCTGGACGCGCTGGTCGAGATCGGCCTGCCCGCGGCGGTCATCGGCGGCAAGCCCGGCCTCGACGGCTGCAGCACGGTCGACGCCGACGTGGCCGGCACCGCCCGCGCCATCGTCGGCTACCTGCGGGCCCTCGGGCACCGCACGATCGCGCGGGTCGCCGGCACCGAGGAGCTGTTCCACACCGGGCAGCGCGACGCCGCGTACCTCGACGCGCTCGACCACGCCGGCCTCGACCGCGACCGGTACCGGGTCGTCTACACCAACTACAGCGCCGTCGACGGCATGCGGGCCATGCGGGAGCTGATGAGCGGCGCCGAGCCGCCGACCGCCGTCGTGTTCGACAACGACGTCATGGCCGCCGCGTCGCTGAAGGTCGCGCACGAGATGGGCCTGTCCGTGCCGGAGGACGTGTCGGTCGTCGCCTGGGACGACTCCGACCTGTGCCAGATCACCGTCCCGGCGATCACGGCCGTGCAGCAGACGCCGGCGCTGCAGGCGGAGCTCGCCGCGCGGGCCCTGCTCGCCACGATCAACGGCGGCGAGATCAGCCATGTGACGCTGCAGCCGGGCACCCTGACCGCCCGGCAGTCGACCCGGCCGCTGCGCGCGGGCCGCACCAGCTGACCGTTTCGCAAGCGCTTCAGCACCGTCCCGGTTGACACTCCTTACAGTGCCGCCATAGGGTCATGCCTCGTCGACTTATCCGGTTCAGTCACGGGGAGTGCTCATGTCTGTCCTGCGTCCGCTGCACACCGGGTGGACGCTGCGCGCGGCCGGACCGGCCCCGCACGGCGACGCTCCCGTCCCGGCGACCGTGCCGGGCTGCGTGCACACCGACCTCCTCGCCGCTGGACTGATTCCTGACCCGTACCTGGACGACAACGAGGTGGCGTTGTCGTGGATCGGTCGGACGGCGTGGGTGTACGAGACGACGTTCGACGCGGACCTGGCCGGT
>NZ_JNYJ01000083.1 GCF_000716715.1 Dactylosporangium aurantiacum
CAACCGACCGTACCGAGCCGGACCTCAGCAAAGCTGAAACCGTTGTGTAGCAACGAATCCGGCTTCACTGAACCGTACTGCCGCGACTCCGTAGGTTCACGGAGGAGCTTGAAGCGGGCGCATGGCGTGCCATTCGCGTGCCAGTAACAGCGGTCAACCACGGACAATCAAGGGCAGCAACTCACCCCGGGCAAGGTAAGGAATGCCAGGTCAGAGCTGGTCAGGGCGATCCCGACCAGCCGCCTGATCCAATTCCTAAACCGTGTGTCGCAGGTTCGAATCCTGCCGGGGGCACCAGGTCAGCGGCATCGTCCACTCGGCGGAGCAGACTTTGAGGATGCAGAGCGTCGGGTTCGTGCGGGTCTTTCACCCCGAAGAAGGTTGGGGTGTCATCGACAGTTCCGAGGTGCCCGGTGGGTGCTGGGTGCACTTCTCCGCCATCCAGATGGACGGGTACCGGGCTCTGCACCAAGGCCAGCGAGTCGTGTTCGAAGCCGAGCCGGCCGACCAGGACGGGTACGCTTACCGGGCCGTCCACGTCCAGGTCGAACCGGCCACAAGGGCCGCGAAGGCCAAGTAAGGCCAAGTAAGGCCACAGCACCGGTCACCGGCGAGCGGTGACCAGCCAAGCGCGCGCGTCGAACCACACCCCGTCATCACCCAGGTGGGCCGCCAGCATCTCCCGCAACCGGTCCAGCGCCCCCTCCAGCGCAGCCTCGTCCAGGTGCCGCACCGCTGCGAACCGCCGCACCCAGGTCAGCGCCGCCGTCACCGAAGGGCCGTAGTACACCGGCTCGGCCACGTCGGTGAACCGCACGTCAACGAAGCCCGCCGAGGACAGCAGCAAAGTGGTCAGCGCGGGATCGCCGAGTGAGAACGCCGACTGCAGCGGCGATGTACCCAGAGCGCCGTGCAGCGACGTCGACCACGCGTTGTGCTCGTACGCCTGCCAGACCAGCATCACCAGGCGGCCGCCTGGACGCAGGGAACGGGCGATGTTGGCGAAGGCGGAGACCGGGTCGGCGAAGAACATCGTGCCGAAGCGGCTGATCGCCAGGTCGAACGCTGCCGTGGGGAAGGGGTACGTCTGCGCGTCGCCCTGGACGAACGTGAGGTTGGGCAGGTCGGCGGGGGCCGGCGCGACCAGGTCGATGCCTAGAGCGCTGCCGTCAAAGGCCAGCCGGGCCGCGTCGCGGGTGGTGGTGCCCGCGCCGCAGCCGATGTCCAGGACCCGGTCGGTGGGGCGGACGGACCAGGCCTGCCGCAGCACCGTGGCGTAGCGTCGCAGCTCGGTGTCGTAGTCGACCTCGGCCACGGTCGTCAGCCGGTGCCGTACAGGCGGGCCACGTCGGGCGAGTCGAGCCAGCCGCTGTACGCCGGGCCCTGGGGCCAGCCCTCCGGGGAGTTCTGCCACTCCTCCTGGCGGCCGTACGGGAGGATGTCGACCAGGGCGAAGGTGTACGTGAGCTGCTCGGTGCCGCGGCCGGACGTGTGCCAGGTGCGGTAGACGGTGTCGCCGTCGCGGAGGAAGACGTTGACCGCGAAGCCGCCGCCGGGTGGGGCGTCCACGTCGGCGCCGAACGGGCTGTCGGCGGTGGAGTACCAGGTCATCGTGTTGCCGACGCGTTTGGCGTAGGCGAGGGCGGCGTCGATGGGGCCCTGGGTGACGATGACGAAGCGGGCGTCGTAGTTGGCGAGGAAGTCCAGGCGGGTGAAGGACGACGTGAAGCTGGTGCAGCCGCCGCACTGCCATTCCGCGTCCGGGTTCCACATGTGGTTGTACACGATGAGCTGCGATTTGCCCTCGAAGATGTCGACGAGCCGGACCGGGCCGTCGGCGCCGGCGAGCGTGTAGTCGGGCATGCGGACCGCGGGGAGCCGGCGGCGTTGGGCGGCGATCGCGTCGAGCTCCTTCGTGGCGGCCTTCTCGCGCACGCGCAGCGCGGCGAGCTCCTTGCGCCAGGTCTCCAGGTCGACGACGGGCGGGACAGCAGCCATGCGAACTCCTCAAGCGTAGAGACCGAAAATACCGTCGGGGTCGTATTGAGCCTTGACCCGACGCAGCCGCGGCAGGTTGGCGCCGAAGTACGCCGCGGCGGCGTCGGGCAGGTCAGGGTCGGGGAAGTTCTGGTACACGCCGCCGGAGCGCCACGGCGCCGCCAGCCGGTCGGACCCGGCCAGCCAGTCCAGCGCCGCGGACGAGTCCCCCGGGTCCGCGGCGACGATGTGCTGCAGCAGGAACAGCTCGGCACGGTGCACGAACGCGGTGGCCTGCGCCGGCACCCGGTTGTAGGCGCCCCCCATCGGCATGAGGTCCAGCATGCGCCGTTGCCCGGGCCGGCGCCCGTCGAACAGGTGCCGGGTCAGCGCGGCGACCGCGTCACCGGGCAGCGCGCGGCCGACGAATCCCGATCTCATCCAGGTGTACGCCCCGCGAAGGCCCTCATCGGCGGCGGCCAGGATCCGTTTCGTCTCGCGGTGCGTGGCGCGCCGGCGCTCGTCGGACAGCGGCCGGCCGACCGCGGCGACGAGGTCGTCGAGCAGGCCGGGTCGCAGTGCGAGGGTGCCGACCACGGTGGCGTGCGGCGGCCGGGCGGGGTCGGCCGGGACCACCAGGTGCAGGCTCGCGGCGACGTCGTCGGGGGCGGCCGGTGCCCACGCCTGCCACGCTTCGAGCAGCGCCGGCGCGCTCCGCCCCGGCCAGGTGAGGCGGAAGCTGTGCAGCGCGGGCGCCGGTACGGTCGCGAACGTGAACGCGGTGACGGCGCCGAACCGGCCGGTCCCGCCGCGCAGCGCCCAGAACAGGTCGGGGTGGGTGTGCTCGTCGCAGGTGACGACCCGCCCGTCGGCGAGCACGACCTCGGCGGCCAGCAGCTGGTCGCAGGTGAGCCCGTGGCGGCGGCCGAGGACGCCGAGCCCGCCGCCGAGGGTCAGCCCGGCGATGCCGACGTCCGGTCCGCAGCCGGCGGGGACGGTGCGGCCGTGGGCGGCGAGGGCGTCGTAGACGTGGCCGAGCCTGGCCCCGGCGCCGACGCGGGCGGTGCCGCCGGTCACCGTGACGGTGTCCATCGGCGCGAGGTCGATCACGATGCCGGTGGTCGTGGACCGGCCGGCGAAGTCGTGGCCGCCGCCGCGCAGCACCGCGGGCAGCCCCGCGTCGCGGGCGAACCTGATCGCCGCGGCCACGCCGTCCGGGGTCGCGCAGCGCACCACCGCCAGGGGGCGCACGTGGTCGAACCGCGGGTCGGCCGGCCGGCGCAGCGTCTCGTACCGGGCCGACGGCGGCAGCGCCACCTCCTCGACGGCGCCGGCGAGCGCCGCCCAGCCGGCGGCCTTGACCTGTGTCATGCCGTCGACGGTACGGACGGGCGCGCGGGCCGCGCTTGAACAAATCGGCCAGTACGGTGGACCCGTGCCCCGTGCCGCGCACAGCTTCGTGGAACGGCTGCCGGACCCGGCGCTCGCCGGGCTCGTCAGCGCCGTGTACGTGCAGCGCGTCGAGCCCGGCGGCGCGCCGTGGCGGCACCGGCACGTGCCCAACGGCAGCGCGGAGCTGATCTGCCGGGTGGGCGGCGCGCCGGTGGTGCTGGGGCCGCTCACCGAGCCGGTCACGCGGGTGCTGGCACCGGGCACGACCGTGGTCGGGCTGCGGCTGCGGCCGGGTGCGGCGCCGGCGGTGCTGGGCATGCCCGCGTCCGAGGTCGCCGGTCGCGAGGTCGGCGCGGACGCGTTCTGGGGCGCGGCCGCCGCCGCGCGGGTCGCCGCCGCGCCGACGCCGCGGCTGGCGCTCGCCGCGCTGCAGGCGCACGTGGCCGGCCGCGGCGACACGCCCGACCCGCTGGTGGCCGCCGCGGTCCGTCTGCTGATGCCCCGGTACGCCGACCCGAACAAGGCGGCGGGGTACGCCGGCCCGAACGGGATGCCGGGGCACGCCGGCCCGGGCGGAGTGGCGGGGCTGACGGCGGCGTTACGGGTCTCCGAGCGCAGCCTGCGCCGGCGCTGCCTGGCCGCGGTCGGGATGCCACCGAAGACGCTGCACCGGCTGCTGCGGTTCCAGGGCGTGCTGGCCGCCGCGCAGCGGGCCATCGCGCAGGGCCGGGATCCCGGCGACGGCGGCCTGGCCCGGCTCGCCACCGACCACGGGTACGCGGACCACTCGCACCTGGACCGGGAGTGCCGGCGGCTGACGGGCACCTCGGTGCGCGCGTTCCTGCTGGAGACCGCCGAGCAGTGCGGCTGCGGGCACGACCACGCCGCCTCCTACGACGCGGTGCTGCCGGTCAGGTGACGATGCCGGCCGCGGTCGCGGCGCTGTGCCAGCGGCTGACGAAGGTGCCGAAGATCTGGCCGTACAGGTCGTCGTCGGACAGCAGGTCGATGTCGTCGATCGGCAGGAACCCCGCGTTGTCCACGACGCCGCCCCGGACGTCGTCCAGCCGGGCGAGGACACCGTAGTCGGCAACGCCGAGGCCCAGGAACATCCAGTACACCGGACGGTTGCTGGCGCGGACCAGCAGCTCGGTGATCTGCTTCTCGGCGTGCACGCCACCGTCGGACCAGAACAGCACCAGCGTCGGGTGCGGTGACGGCTCGGCCGCCGTCCAGTCCAGGATCTCCTTCATGACCCGGGGCTCGAAGTTGCCGCCCTCGGCGCGTTTCTTGTCGGCGGCCTGCCGGTCCAGGTAGTCGGCGGCGGTGGCGACCCGCACCGGCGCCGAGCGCACCGGGTAGTCGCCGAAGAACCAGACCTCCATCTCGCCGTTGTCGTCGAGCAGGTCGGCGATGACGACCATCCGCTCCAGCGAGCGCTGCATGACGCCGCTGCGGAACAGCTTCTTCGTCGAGCCGCTGCAGTCGATGGCGAGGACCACCCGGAACGTGCGCGCGTCCAGGCCGCTCTTGACGAGGGAGACGGCGACGGCGTACTTGCGCAGGTCGACGCTGGACGCCCCGGCGGCGGGCTTGGCGAGGCTGATCTGCCGCGCCTTCGTCAGCGTCACCACCGGCTGGGCGGGCACCGGGGGCTCGTCGTCGACGGTCAGGCCGACGTCGGTGATCAGCCCGCGCAGGCCGTCGGTGAAGCCGTCGCCGACGCAGCGCACCTTGATCGCGTCGCGGTGCCGGTAGACGTCGCCGACGATGAGCGCGTCCTGGACGTCCGGCCTGCCGAGGTCCAGGGTGTACAGCTCACCGGCGGGACCGTGCAGTGCCGCGCGCAGCCCCGGTACGCCGGCGAACGTGCCACCCGCGACGGTCAGGCCGATGCGGACCCGGGCGGTCGTGCCGGCCCACCCGCCGGGCGTGACGTCGAGGCGGTGCCGGGTCACCCCGCCGGCGGTCTCCGGCGGCGACCAGCGCGCCCCGGCGCCGTCGGGCTGGTTGTAGAAGACCATCGCCGCGTCGCCGGGCGCCCGGCCGTCCTCGTCGAGCAGGAACGCGACGAGGTCCACCTCCGGGCCGGCCGCGTGGCTGACCACGACGCTGTACGACGCCGCGGGTGGCAGCGCCGTGTTCTGCCCACGGGCGAGGATCGCAACGGTCACGCGGACGATTGCACCACAGGCCGTCCAGGGCCGGCGGCGGCGCGCTCATGCCGGCCGGGTGGCGTCGGCGCGGCGTCCCCGGCCGGATCGTGGAGGCGGAAAGAACACGTGTCCGCTGATCAAAGGGAGTGTTCCGTGACCAGTTCCACCGCCGAACGCAACCGCTCCGAGGTGTCCGAGCGGGAGGGCGACGAGGGGTCGCTGCAGCCGCTGCTGCTGGCGGCCCTCATGTCCCGCCGCGAGGAGCGCGGTGACACCCTGTTCGAGCACCCGTTGCTGATCGCCGCGCTCGCCCGTCGCCGCCGCGACGAGGACGGCGAGAGCAGCATCATCGAGCACCCGCTCCTGCTGGCCGCCCTCGCCAGGCGCCGCCGGGACGAGGACGAGGGCGGCATCATGGACCATCCGCTGCTGCTCATGGCCCTCGCCTCCCGCAAGCGGCGGGGCCGCAACATCGTCGACCATCCGCTCCTGCTGGCCGCGCTGATGGCCCGCGACTGATCCACCCGGCAGCGCCCGTCCCCCGGCCGGGGGGACGGGCGTTCCCGCTGATGTGAAGGAGGGAGGCACCCATCGTGGCGGCTGGCGAACCCGATCAACCGCAGCAGGTCGAGGCGCTGATCGACGAGCTGATCCTGGAGATCCTCGACCACGCCGAACAGGGACAGCCGGCGAAGGCGGCCGGCCGGGTCCATGCGGCGCTGCCCGGCGGCCTGCTCGACGGCGTACGGGCCACCATGGCACGCAGTTCCGGCGGTCCGATGCTGGAGCGGCTGCTCGTGGCCGAGGCCCTCGCCGGAGTGCTGGCCGACGCGCTCGCACCGGCGCTGGCCGAGGCGCTCGCGCCGAGGATCATGAAGGTCCTGGAGGGCGAGGAGCCGGCGGCCGGCACCGAGCCACCGGCGAAGACGCCGGCGGGCCGGTCCCGCAAGTCGGACTCGAAGTAGCGCGAAGCGACGGCGGTTCCCTGTGCACCCGCCGTCGCTTCGCCTTGTGCCGCTGGCACGCCCGTTCACGCAAGGGCCGCCGCGTCCCGGCGCATGATGAACGCGAACGCGACCTCCACGCACCCGATCACCAGGGCGCTGACCCCGGTGAGCAGCACGATCGCGGTGAGCGACGCGCCCGGCCACAGCACGAACACCAGCCCCGCGACGAGCGACACGACGCCGACGGTGACCAGCCACGTCCGCAGCCTGCCGTGCGCCATCAGCCCGACGCCGATCTCCGATATGCCGGTCAGCAACCAGGCCAGCCCGACGATGAACGCGAGGACCATCACCCCGGTGGCGACGTTGCGCAGGCACGCGACGCCGCCGACGACCATCGCGGCACCCACCACCCCGATCAGCAGCCGCCGCCCCATCCCCTGCTGCTCGGCCAGCGCCGCCGCGACCCGCATGACACCCGCGACCACCAGCCACAGGCCGACGAGCGCCCCGAGGACCCGCAGCGTCTCCCCGGGCCAGGCCAGCACGACGATGCCGAACAGCGCCGTGACCACCCCCACGGCGAGGGTCTGCCAGAACGGTACGGCCGCCACCCCCGACGACCCCTGCACGACCCCACGGCGCGGCGCGTCGCCGTGCCGCGCTGAAAACGTCGCCATCACTGCCTCCTCGTTCGTCCCACCACCCACGCTTCACCCGCCACCACGCCCCGCCCTCGCCCGCCGAGGGGGAGGCGCGACGGCGGGCTTCCGCAGCCGATCAGGACGGTGAACGCAGATGTGGCGAGGACCGCGCCGGCACCATCCGCTCGGGCACCGGCTCCGGGTGACCGGACCCACCGAGGAGAGCACCACCGCCGGCGTGTACGGCGTCATCATCGGCGCGGCCGTCATGGCCTCGTCCCACGCGGCGTCGGCCGGCGCGGTCATCGCGGCCGTGCTGGTCACGCTCGTCGTCTACTGGAGCGCCGAGCGGTACGCCCGCATCGTGGCCCAACGCATCCACGAGCGCCGGCGGCTGCACGCGCGCGAGGTCCGGCTGCAACTGACCACCGGCTGGGAGATCGTGACCGCCTCGACGCTGCCGGCGGCCGTGCTGGTCGGGCTGACCGCGGTGGGGGTCGCGCTGCGGACCGCGGTGATCTCGGCGCTGGTCTGCAGCGCGCTGCTGCTGTGCGTGGCCGGCTGGGAGGCGGGCCGCCACGGCCAGCTCACCCCGCTGGAGCGGCTGGTGTCCGCGGCGGTCGCCGGCGCCTTCGGTGTCGTCATGGTGCTGCTGAAGGTGACGCTGCACTGAACTGCCGGGCCTGCCGGGCCTGCCGAGCCTGCCGAGCCTGTCGGGCCGGCGCGCCGTTCCGGCGGTCCGGCGGCGCGCCGGTGGTCAGTGCCAGGTGGTGCCGAGCCAGGCGGCCGCGGCGGCGGTGAGCAGCAGCACGATGTTGAGCCCGATCAGCCGGGCCTCGCCCCGCGACACGTGCACCGCGATGCCCCCGACCTGGATGAGCACGAGCCCCACGGCCGCGGCCACCGCCAGCCCCGGCAGGATCCCGGTCAGCGGCGGCAGGATCAGCCCGGCCGCACCGAGCACCTCCAGCGCCCCGATCGTCCTGACCAGCGGCATCGGTACCCGGTCGACCCAGCCCATCATCGGCAGCAGCCGCTCCTGGCTCTGGGCGACCTTCTTGCCGCCCGCGTACAGGTAGAACACCGCGAGCAGCCCGCCGACGATCCAGTACGCGATCTCCATGACGCCTCCACCAGGATGGTTACCACTCGTAAGTGACCAGATGATGCGGCACTATCGGAGGGCGTACAAAAGGCACACCGCTGTTCGTGAGGCACAAGGGGCTGTCATGTCGCAGTACGAGCACACCTGCATGATCCGGGGCGACGGCGGCCGGACGATCCGCGCGATCCTCGACCAGATCTGCAACAAGTGGACGCTGCTGATCGTGGCCACCCTGGACCGGGGCACCCTGCGCTTCACGGACCTGCACCAGCAGATCCCGGGCATCTCGCAGCGCATGCTGACGCTGACCCTGCGGCGCCTGGAGCGCGACGGCCTGGTCGCCCGGCAGGTCTACGCGGAGGTCCCGCCGCGGGTCGAGTACACGCTGACCCCGACCGGCAAGAGCCTGATCCCACCGGCGCTCGCCCTCGCCGGCTGGGCGATCGAGCACGTGCCGCACATCGAGGCCAGCCGGGCCGCGTACCAGAGCCGCGACGGCGACTGACGGTCGGCCGCCGCGCGCCCTGGGCGCTGCTGTCACATTCGCCGGTCCTCGCGGGTCTCAGCGGCAGACCCACGAACCCGAGGAGCCCGACATGACATCGACCACGCTGGTCACCGGCGGCACCGGCACCATCGGCCGGCTCGTCGTGCCGCTGCTGCGCGACGCCGGCCACACCGTGCGCGTGCTCACCCGGCGCGGCGGCCGGCCCGCCGACGGCGTCGAGCACGTCACCGGCGACCTGCTGGACGGCCGGGACACCGCCGCCCTGGTACGCGGCTGCGACACCGTCCTGCACCTGGCCGGCGGCCCGAAGGGCGACGACGTGGCCACCCGGCACCTGGTACAGGCGGCGGCCGAAACCGGCGTCCGGCACCTGGTCCTGATCTCCGTCATCGGCGCCCCCACCATGCCGATCGGGTACTTCCGCGCCAAGCGCGGCGCCGAGGAGGCGGTCACCGCGGTGCCGTGGACGACTGTGCGGGTGGCGCAGTTGCACGACCTCGCGTACACCGTGGTGTCGAAGCTGGCCCGGCTGCCGGTGATCCCGGCCCCGCGCGGCCTGCGCTTCCAGCCGGTCGACGCGCACGACGTCGCGGCGCGCCTGGTGGAGCTGACCCTCGGCGCGCCGGCCGGCCTGGTGCCCGACCTCGCCGGCCCGCGGACCTACGACCTCGCCGAGCTCACCCGCACCTACCTGCGCGCGACGGGCCGGCGCCGTCCCCTCCTGCCGGTCCGCCTGCCGGGCGCCGCGGGCCGGGCGTACCGTGCCGGCGAGAACCTGGCCCGCCCCGGCGCGACCACCGGCACCGGGACCTGGGAGGCGTTCCTCGCCGCCACCCTGCGGTCCGCCACAACCGTAAGCAGCCGGTAAGCGCGAACACCTGGCCACGATCCGGCGGACCCGGTTCACTCGGTCCCATGACACGCAGACCGATCACCTGGCTCGTGGCCGCCGCCCTCACCGCGGGCGTGGCGTTCGGCCTGTACTGGTTCGCGCCGTGGCGCCTCTTCACCGACACCACCGTCAACGAGACGCTGACCGACACCGCCGTCACCACCTCTTCTCCCGCGTCTTCGGCGGCTTCGGCGGCTTCGACGTCGGCCGCGGTGCCGGTCGTCGTGTCCCAGGGCTCGTTCATCACCCACGAGCACGACACGTCCGGCACCGTCCGGCTGCTGCGCCTCCCCGACGGCACCCACCGCCTGGAGATCGCGGCCCTGAACACCTCCGACGGCCCCGACCTGCGCGTCTGGCTCACCGACCAGCAGGTCGTCGCGGGCCGCTCCGGCTGGCAGCTCTTCGACGACGGCCGCTACGTCGAACTCGGCAAACTCAAGGGCAACAAGGGCGACCAGGTGTACGCGATCCCCGCCGGCACCGACCTGACCGGCCTGCGCTCGGTCACCATCTGGTGCAAACGCTTCTCCGTCTCCTTCGGCGCCGCCGAACTGGCTGCCTGAACGCCTCGCTTCGACTGAGCGAGGCCGGCGGAAGCGGGTCGAGGACGTGCGGGCGGTCGTCCATCAGCACATGAGCCGCTGGGTGCAGGACGATGCCGGCGTTCGACCACCGTCATGAGCGTGCCGTCGACGGGGTGGGCGCATCTAGGCTGCTGAGGTGTGACCATCCGTGTGCTCATCGCCGACGACCAGCAGATGGTGCGGGACGGACTGCGGCGGATTCTCGGTGCCGAGGACGGGATCGAGGTCGTGGCCGAGGCCGGTGACGGGGTCGAGGCGCTGCGGCTCGCGCGGGAGCTGGTGCCCGACGTGGCGCTGGTGGACATCCGGATGCCGCGGATGGACGGGCTCACGCTGACCAGGCACCTCGCCGGGGGGCCGACGCGGGTCGTGGTGGTCACGACGTTCGACCTGGACGAGTACGTGTACCCGGCGCTGCGGGACGGGGCGTCCGGGTTCCTGCTCAAGCGGTCCGGGCCGGCGCTGCTGGCGGAGGCGGTGCGGGCCGCGTACGCCGGGGACAGCCTGATCAGCCCGTCGATCACGGTACGGCTGCTGCGGCACGTCACCGGGCCGCGGCCGGAACGTGCGAAGCCGGTGGAGGCGCTCACCGAGCGGGAGCTGGAGGTGGCGGCGCACGTCGGGGCGGGGCGGACGAACGCGGAGATCGGGGCGGAGCTGTTCATCTCGGCGGGGACGGTGAAGACGCACGTGGCCGCGATCCAGCGCAAGCTCGGCGTCCGCAACCGGGTGGGCATCGCCGTGTGGGCGTGGGACACGGGCACCGTGGCGCCGTGACCGTCAGGCGGGTCCTGCTGCTGGTGGCCGTCGGGCTGCTCGGGCTGTGCGGGCTGCCGCTGACCGGGGCCGCCGGGATCGTGCCGGCCGTTGCCGCGGTCGCCGTGGTGGCGGTCGCGGTCCTGGCCCGTTCGGCCCGGCCGGCGGTCGCCGCGGCGCTGGTCTCGGTGCTGGCCGACGTGGTGTACCAGGGGCCGCCGCAGCCGCCCGCGGTGTGGGCGCCGTTCGAGTTCGTGGCGTTGACCGTGCTGCTGGTGGTGCTGGCGCGGCGCGGGCCGGCGTACGCCGTCGCGGTGGTCGGCGTGGCGGTGACCGCGTTGCCGGCGCGGATGTCGCTGCACGTGCCCGGGGACCGGGTCGAGGCGACGGTGCTGCTGGTGGCGGCGGCGTTCGCGGTGGCGGTGTGCGCCGTCGGGGCCGGACTCCACCTGCGGCTGGGTGACCACCGGCGGCGGCTGGCGCAGGAGCGGGCCCGCCGGGAGCACCGGCTGGACCTCGCCCGGGACCTGCACGACCTGGTCGCGCACGAGGTCACCGGGATCGTGGTCGCGGCGCAGGCGGCGGGGCTGGCCGACATCGAGGCCGCGGGGCTGCGCGCGCTGGAGGCCATGGACCGGATGGTCGGCACCCTGCGCGGCGCGGTGTCGCAGCGGGTCCACGGCATCGGCGACCTGCCCGACGTGGTGCGGCGCTTCTCGTCCACCGGTACGACCACCGCAAAACTCGACATGCCAGAAATACCCGCAATGTCGGGAGAGGCCGGCAAGGCCGCCTACCACGTGGTGGTCGAAGCCCTCACCAACGTCCGCCGCCACGCCCCGGCCGCCACCGTGGTGACGGTGACCGTGCGCGTGCGGCGGCAACCACAAAGGGTCGAGCTGGAGGTACGGGACAACGGCGGCGGGCCGAAGCCGAGCGGGCCGCGGACCAACGGCGGCGGCACCGGGCTCGCCGGCCTGCACGAGCGGGTCACCGCCCTCGGCGGCGACCTCACCGCCGGCCCGCACGCCACCGGCTGGCAGGTGACCTGCCACCTGCCAGCCGGTTGAAGAGGCTCAGGCGTCGCCGGACAGGGCGATCACCAGGATCAGCCCGAAGATCAGGATGAACGGCACGCACAGGCCGATGATGCTGATGGGCCGGGCGAGCAGCCGCTTGCCGGGGTTCATCGGCTGGCGGGCGCCACCGTACGGCGACGGCTGCGGCGGCGCGAGGCTGGCGACCTTGCCCCGGTTGATGATGTTCCACAGCACGATGAACGGCGTGATGACGAACGACGCGTAGCCGTACCAACCCTGGATGAGGGTCTTGGAGGTCATCTCACGGAACGTGGCCATGCCGCAGTCGCGGCAGAACGGTCCGTCGACGTGGCGGAACTGCATCATGATGATCATGCCCCGGTGGCCGCGGAACTTGGTCTGCGCGGTGGGGACGTTGTTGCAGAAGCGGCAAGGGGTGAGCTGCGCCGTCTGATACTGCTGCTGGAGCGGCATGGACATGGGTTTTCCTCCCGTGGAAGGGCAACAGGCTACGACATCCGCGGCGGCGGTGGGGGGCACCGGCTCTGCCGTTCGGCAGATGTGCGCCGGGCCGCGGATCGCGACGCTGGGGGCATGCTCGAACTGATCGACATCACGAAGGTCTACGACGGTCGCAAGCGCGCCGTGGACGGCCTGACGCTGCGCCTCGGGCCGGGTCTGGCCGGGCTGCTGGGGCCCAACGGGGCCGGGAAGTCCTCGCTGCTGCGGATCGCGGCGACGGTGACCCGGCCGACGGGCGGGCAGGTGCGCTTCGACGGCGCCGACGCGGTCGCCAGGCCGGGCCCGCTGCGCCGCGCGCTGGGCTACCTCCCGCAGGACTTCGGCGTGTACCCGCACCTGACGGGCCTGGAGTTCCTCACCTATCTGGCGGCCGTACGCGGGATCTCGGGGCGCTCGGCGAAGGCGCGCATCGGCGAGCTGCTGGAGCTGGTCAACCTCGCGCACGCCGCGAAGCGGCCCCTCGGCGGGTACTCCGGCGGCATGCTGCGACGCATCGGGATCGCCCAGGCGCTGCTCGCCGACCCGCGGATCATCGTGGTGGACGAGCCGACGGCGGGCCTGGACCCCGAGGAGCGGGTGCGCTTCCGCAACCTGCTCAGCGACCTGTCCGCGGACCGGACGGTGCTGCTGTCGACGCACATCGTCTCCGACGTCGAGTCGGTCGCGACCAGGATCGTCGTCGTCACCGGCGGGCGGGTCCGCTTCGACGGCGAGCCGGACGGCCTCGTACGCGGCGTCGCCGGGCACGTCTGGGAGCTGGCGGTGCCGCCGGCGGAGCTGGCCGCCGTCCAGCGGCGGCTGCCCGTGACCCGGCTGATCCGCGCCGCCGGGCACGTCAGGGTGCGGGTCCTCGCCACGCACCGGCCGGCACCGGACGCGACGCCGGTCGCCCCCGATCTGGAGGACGCGTACCTCGCCGTCGTGCACCGCTCCAGGACGCAGGTGGCAGCGTGAGCGCGCTCGGGGCGCTGGCGGTGGCCGACTTCCGCGAGCGGGTGCGGCGCCCCGCGTACCTGGTGATGCTGATCTCGGCGGTCGGCCTGGGCCGGCTGGCGGTGCCGCCGGCCGGCTCGCGGTGGGTGGTGCTCGACGCCGGCGGCGCCCGTGGCCTCTACACCAGCGGGTACGTCGGCCTGGTGACGGCGCTGACCAGCGCCCTGTGGCTCACGCTCGTCGGGTTCTACCTGGTGCGCGACGCCGTCGCCCGGGACGAGCGCACCGGCGTCGGGCAGCTGCTCGCGGCCGGTCCGCTGCGCACGCCGGTGTACCTGGCCGGCAAGTTCGCCAGCAACCTGCTGGTGCTCGGCTCGATGGCCGGGACCATGGCGGTGACCGCGCTGGCGCTGCAGCTGCTGCGCGGCGAGTCGCGCACCGTGGACCCCCTCGCCCTGCTGGCGCCGTTCGTGTTCCTGGCGGTGCCGATGCTGGCGGTGACCGCCGCGGCGGCGCTGCTGTTCGAGGCGACGCCGGTGCTGCGTTCGGGCTTCGGCAACGTGCTGTGGCTGTTCGTCTGGATGGCCGGCGTGATCGGGGGCCAGTCGGCGTCCGCGCCGCTGGGCGGCCTCGGGGTCGGGCAGCTGGCGGGCACGATGCCGGCGACCGCCGGCTCGTTCGGGCTGGGGCTCATGTACGTCGACCGTCCACTGCGGACGTTCCGGTGGCCGGGGTTGCCGCTGGACGCCGGGTTCGTCGCGCAGCGGGCGGCGGTGACGCTGCTCGCGGTGGCGGTGGCGCTGCTGCCGGCGCTGTGGTTCCACCGCTTCGACACCGCCGGCCGGGCGGCGGGCGCCCGGTCGTTGCCGGAGCCGCACACCGTCTACACAGGACCGCCCCGGACGGCGGCGGTCGCGGGGTCCGCGACCGGCCGGCTGCTCGCCGCCGAGGTCCGGATCCTGGTGCGGGGCGCGCCATGGTGGTGGTGGGCGGGCGCGGCGCTGCTGGGCCTGGCGGGCCTGGCCGCGCCGCCCGGGCCGGCCCTGGCGCTCGGGTGGATCTGGCCGGTGCTGCTCTGGTCCGGCCTGGGGACTCGCCGTGAGGCGGCGGCGATCCTGGCGGCCTATCCGGCGCCGCGCCGGCGACTGGTCGCCGAGTGGGCGGCGGGGGTACTGCTCACCGCCGCGACCGGTGCGGTCCCGGCGGCCAGGATGCTGGTCACCGGCGACGGGCCGGGCCTGGCCGCGTGGACCGCGGGCGCGCTGTTCGTGCCGGCCCTCGCGCTGACCCTGGGCACGCTGACCGGCGCGCCGCGGACGTTCCAGGCGGTCTACACGGCGCTGTGGTACCTGGTGATCAACGACGTCGCGGCGCTGGACTACATGGGGGCGCTGCGCGCCGCCGGCGGCCACCCGGCGGGCCCGCCGGCGCCGCTGGTCGCGGCCGCCGCGCTGGCCCTGTTCGCGGTCGCGTTCGGGTTGGTGCGGCTGCGGCACGCGCGCCGCTGAAGGTTTTCCTCCACCGGGCAGAACATCCGGTGCGCGTGGGAGCGTCTGTTGGACGTGACATTCGAGGAGTTCGTGCACAGCCGGGGCGCCGCCCTGGTGCGCTTCGCCCGGCTGCTCACCGGCGACGAGCACCGGGCGGACGACCTGGTCCAGGAGGTCCTGGCCAAGGCGTTCGTGCACTGGCGCCAGGTGGCCGCGGCGCAACGCCCCGACGTGTACGTCCGGCGGATGCTCGTCAACGCCAACAGCTCCTGGTGGCGGCGGCGCTCCAGCCGGGAGGTCGCCGCCGCCGAGCCGACCCCGGCCGGCGGGCCCGCGGCGGCCGAGGACATCGGCACCGCGGTCGCCGCCCGCGACGAGCTGTGGCGGATGGTGCTCGCCCTGCCGGTCCGCCAGCGGGCGGTGCTGGTCCTGCGCTACTACGAGGACCTCGACGACGCCGCGATCGCCGAGATCCTCGGCTGCACGACCACCACCGTCCGGACCACCGCGCTGCGCGGCCTGACCACACTGCGCACCCGCCACCGTCCCGTCCCCGACGACCTTCCGAGGAGCGCCCGATGAACGACCAGCTCGAGCAGGACCTGGCGGCCGCCTTCGGCGAGCACGCCGGCGGCGTCGTGGACACCGACGTGCTCGCCGGCGCCGCCGCCCGCCGCGGGCGGCGCCTGCGGGCCAGGACCTACGCGGTGCGCTGCGCCGCGGCCGCCGTGACCGTCACGGTCGTCGCGGCCGGCGCCGCCGCGTACCGGTCCCCCGCCCCGCCCACCGCCCCGGGCGCCTCCGCCTCGGCGTCGCCGGCGGACCTCGACTGGACGCTGCACCCGCCGCCGGGCGGCTGGTCCGTGCCCCCGCCGGTCACCGCCGGCGGGGCGGCCGACCCGTCGAAGGTCGGCACCGACCCGTCGCTGCTGCACTTCACGGTCGACTGGTTCGCCGTCGACTCCCCGTACACCACCTGGCGCTCCACCGCGGGGATCGAGACGATCTCGTTCAGGCGGGACGGCGCCGGCTACCGGGTGTCGCTGACGAAGGACGCCGCACTGCTCGACGAGGACCTGCTGGAGCGGGGCCCGGGCGAGCCCGTCCACGAGCGCTGGCAGCCCGCCCCCGGGGTGTGGGCCCAGGTGTACAGCCGCGGTGTCCCGGCCGACGACGTCGCGCGGGTCAGGGCCCGGGTCCGGCTGGACACCACCCTGCGGTGCACCACCCCGATCCAGCTCAGCACCCTGCCGGCCGGCGCCCGGCTGCTCGGTTGCGAGACCACGCTCGCCGGCGTGGACCTGCCCGGCAGGCTGCTGTTCTCGCGGCTCTGGGTCGGCGAGAACACCGTCGACCGCGCCGAGATCGTGATGAGAGGCAGCGACCCGTCGCCGTCGCCGGGCACCCTGATGATCAGCGGCCGGCCGGCGCGCGTGTTCACCGACGACCGGTTCCGCCCGAGCGTGGAGTTCCCCGACTGTAACGGGCTGACGGTCACGCTGTCCGGCACCGGGACGTACCAGGTGCCGGTGCTGACGCTGCTGGCCGAGGCCGTGCGGGTCGGGCAGCACCCGGCGGACCCGGCGACGTGGGCGGACCGCCCGACCCCCTGAGCCGCCGGGCATGCACCACGGCAGCCGTCAGGCCTGCACCACGGACACCCCCGCCAGGCGGATCGCCTCGAGCTCGGCGGGGTCGGCGCCGGCGTCGGTGACCAGCACGGACACCGACGCCAGGGGCGCGATCGCGGCCAGGCAGTTGCGGCCGGTCTTCGAGCCGTCCGCCACCACGATCACCCGCTCGGCGCGGCGCAGCATGGTGGCGTTGGTGTGGGCCTCGACGTCGTCGTGGGTGGTGAGGCCGCCCGCCGCGGTGATGCCGTCCACGCCGATCACCGCCACCTGCAGGTGCAGCCCGTCGAGGGTGCGGTCGGCGATGGGGCCGACCAGCTCGTACGACTGCGTCCGGGTCACCCCGCCGGTCATGATCAGCTTCAGGCGGGGGCGCAGCGCCAGCTCGGCGGCGATGTTGACGGCGTTCGTGACGACGGTGAGGTCGACCCGGGTGGCCAGCAGCCGGGCCAGCAGGTGGGTGGTGGTGCCGCCGGTCAGGCCGATGGTCAGCGGGCCGTGCGGGAGCAGCTCGAAGGCCCGCCGGGCGATGCGCGCCTTCGCCTCGCGGTGCTGGCCGGCGCGGTAGCGGACCGGCAGCTCCGCGACGGCGAGCGACGGCGACGCCGCGACCGCGCCGCCGTGGGTGCGGGCGAGCAGCTGCTGGTCCTCGAGGCTCTGCAGGTCGCGGCGGATCGTCGCGGTCGACACGCCGAACTCGGCGGCGAGGTCACCGGCGTCGATGGCGCCGTCGCCGGAGACCCGGGACAGGATCGCGGCGACACGCTCGGCGCGGCGACGGCTCACGACGCGACAAACGTGCAGTTCAGAATGTCCACTTGAGCAAGATACCTTGTGACACGAACAGGAAACGCGCAACCCTGGGCGCATGACGGACACCGCGAAGGAGATCGCCAGCCAGCCAGAGACGTGGGCGCGGGCCCTGGACGTCGACGGCGCCGCGCTGGCCGCACCCGGGGAGCGGGTGCTGGTGCTGGGCTGCGGCACGTCGTGGTTCATGGCGCAGAGCCTGGCCGAGCTGCGCGAGGCCGCCGGCTTCGGCGAGACCGACGCCGTGTGCGCCTCGGAGTTCGTGCCGCGCCGCCGGTACGACCGGGTCATCGCCCTCACCAGGTCGGGCACGTCGACCGAGGTGCTCGAGGCGCTGCGGCAGGTGCCCGCGGGCACGCACCGGGTGGCGGTGACGGCGGTGACCGGCGAGCCGGTCGACGGGCTCGTCGACGAGCGGATCCTGCTCGACTTCGCCGACGAGCGCAGCGTCGTGCAGACCCGGTTCCCCACGACGCTGCTGGCGGTGGCCCGGCACGCGTACGGCGAGGACCTGTCGCACCTGGTCGCCGACGGCGAGGCCGCGCTGGCCGCGGACCTGCCGGGCGACCCGGCGGCCACGGCGCACCTGGTGTTCCTGGGCACCGGCTGGACCGTCGGCCTGGCGCACGAGGCGGCGCTGAAGGTGCGCGAGGCGGCGCAGGCGTGGGCGGAGTCGTACCCGGCGATGGACTACCGGCACGGCCCGGTCGCCGTGGCCGGGGAGCACAGCCTGGTCTGGGCGTTCGGCGCGGTGCCGGGCGCCCTCGACGAGACGGTCCGCGGCGCCGGCGCGACACCGGTGCGCAACGGCCTGGACCCCCTCGCCCAGCTGGTGCTGGCGCAGCGGTTCGCGGTCGCCCTCGCCACGCACAAGGGGCTCGACCCGGACCGGCCGCGGCTGCTGACCCGTTCCGTGATCCTGACCCAACCATGATCGTCACGGTGACGCTGAACCCCGCGCTGGACCTGACGTACACCGTCGACGCGCTGGTGCCGCACGCCACGCACCGCGTCGGTCAGGTGGCCGAGCGGGCCGGCGGCAAGGGGCTCAACGTCGCCGGGGTGCTGCACGCGCTCGGCGAGCCGGTCCTCGCCACCGGGCTGCTCGGTGGTGCCACGGGCGCCGCCGTCGCGGCGAGGACCCGCCCTCCGCACCGGTTCACCACGATCGCCGGCGAGACCCGGCGGACCGTGACGGTGCTGGACGGCGTCGACGCGACCGGGCTGTGGGAGCCGGGACCGGTGGTCACCGGCGAGGAGTGGGCCGCGTTCCGGACGCTCTACACGGACCTGGTGCGCGGCGCCGCCGTGGTCGTGCTGTCCGGGTCGCTGCCGCAGGGGCTGCCGGTGGACGCCTACGCGCAGCTGGTCCGCCTGGCTCGGCGGTACGACTGCCGCAGCGTGCTGGACACGAGCGGTGCGGCGCTGCGGCTCGGCGCCGCCGCCGGCCCGGACGTGGTCAAGCCCAACGCCGACGAGCTGCGCGCGCTCGGCCCCACGGACTCGGCGGTCGTCGAGTCGCACGGGCCGCGCGGACTGATCGCGCGCACGCCGCAGGGGGCGTGGCGGGCCGCACCGCCGGAGGTCGTCACCGGCAACCCGACCGGCGCCGGCGACGCGTGCGCGGCGGCCATCGCCCGCGGCCTGCGCGACGGCACCCCGTGGCCGCGGCTGCTCGCCGACGCGGTCGCCCTGGCCGCCGCGGCGGTCGTCGCGCCGGTCGCCGGCGAGATCGACGTCAACCACTACCGAGCAACGAAGGAACGGGTCCATGTTCAGCCCCACGGGTGAGATCGTCGAGGCCGCACGGGCGGCGGGCGTCGGTGTCGGCGCGTTCAACGTCATCACCGTCGAGCACGCCGAGGCGATCGTCGCCGGCGCGGAGGCCGCGGGCCACCCGGTGGTGCTGCAGATCAGCGAGAACGCGGTGAAGTTTCACGGCGGGCGGCTCGGGCCGATCGCGGCGGCCGCCCGCCGGGTCGCAGAGCTGGCCGCGGTCCCGGTGGGGCTGCACCTGGACCACGTCGAGGACGACGAGCTGTTCGACCAGGCGGCGGCGCACGGGTTCGGCTCGGCGATGTACGACGCCTCCCGGCTGCCGTTCGCCGCGAACGTGGCGGCGACCAGGGCGGCGACCGCCCGCGGGCACGCCGCCGGGATCTGGGTGGAGAGCGAGCTCGGCGAGGTCGGCGGCAAGGACGGGGCGCACGCGCCCGGGGTGCGCACCGACCCGGCGGAGGCGTCGGCGTACGTCGAGGCGACCGGCGTCGACGCGCTCGCCGTCGCGGTCGGGTCGAGCCACGCGATGACGAGCCGGACGGCGGCGCTCGACCACGCGCTCATCGCCCGGCTGCGCGACGCGATCACCGTGCCGCTGGTGCTGCACGGCTCGTCGGGCGTGCCGGACGACGAGCTGCGCACGGCCGTCCGGGGCGGACTGGTGAAGATCAACATCGGTACGGCGCTGAACATCGCGTTCACCGGCGCGGTCCGCTCGGCCCTGCGGGACGCCGCCGTGGTCGACCCGCGTCGCTACCTGAAGGCGGCGAGGGCGGCGATGGCCGACACCGTGACGCACGCGTTGCGGGTCGTGACCGAGCTTTAGGCCACCTTTACGTTCGACTTATATCTCCCGGGAACGCTTGAGAGAGCGCTCTCCCACTGCCTACGGTCGCGGTGCTCGCTCAACCGATCGCTACCGGAGGGCTCATGCCGACCCAGCGGCAGACCAGACGACGCACCCTGCTCGCGCTCCTCGCCGTGCCGGTGGTCGGCGCGGTCGCCACCACCGTCATCGTCACCACCACCGCGGGCGCCGAACAGTCCGACACCACCGGCCTGGTCCAGGCCGAGGCGTGGAGCGCGCAGTCCGGCGCCAGGACCGAGAACACCGGCGACACCGGCGGCGGCAAGAACGTCGGCTGGCTCGCCGACGGCGACTGGATGCGCTACGACGGCGTCGACCTCGGCGGCACCGGCTCCCTGACCGCCGGCGTCCGGGTCGCCGCGGCCAGCCGCGCCGGCGGCACCGTCGAACTGCGCGCCGGCACGCAGACCGGCGAGCTCATCGCGAGCTACCCGGTGGGGTACACCGGCGGCTGGCAGGCGTGGACCACGAAGACCGCGGTCAGCGCCACCGCGCTGACCGGCAGGCAGACCGTCTTCGTCGTGCTCCGCAGCGACCAGGCGGGCGACTTCGTCAACGTCAACTGGCTGCAGTTCACGCGCACCCCGACCGCGACGGTGCCCGGCTCCCCGACCGGCGCGGGCACCGGCGGGGCCACCGGTGGCGCGACGAAGCCGCCGACGAGCACGCCGCCGGCGCCGCAGACCGGCTGGCCGGCCGTCGACCCGGCGAAGCAGGCCGCGGACACCGCGGCGTTCTTCGCCCGCAAGCCGAAACCGGTCACCAACAACCCGGTGAAGGTCCCCGAGTTCAACGCGCAGTGCACGGTGAGCCACCACAACAACGACGACCCGATCGTCTTCCCGGGGCTGGCCGGCGCCGCGCACAACCACACGTTCTTCGGCAACAGGACCACCGACGCCAACTCCACCGCGGAGAGCCTGTTCGCCGGCAACACGACCTGCAACCCGACGGGCGACCACTCGGCGTACTGGATCCCGACGCTGTACCAGAACGGCAAGGTCGTCGACCCGAAGGGCGCGGTCACCGTCTACTACGGTTCGCGGCTGAAGGACCCGAGCAGGACCCAGCCGTTCCCGCTCGGCCTGCGCATGATCGCCGGTGACGCGAAGACCCAGACGGACACGCCCGACAAGCAGGGCAACCACTTCTGGTGCGCGGGCATCGGCGGGGCGACCGGCCGGACCCCCGACGGCGAGTACCCGGTCTGCGCCCCGACGGCCGAGCTGGTCCGCCAGATCACGTTCCCCGACTGCTGGGACGGCGTGCACCTGGACAGCCCCGACCACAAGTCGCACATGGCCAACGGCGACTACACCGGCGCCTGCCCGAAGACCCACCCGGTGCCGATCCCCTCGGTGTCGTTCGTCATCGCGTACCCGCTGAACACCAACACGACCGGGATCACGCTGTCGTCCGGCAACGGCTACTCGATGCACGCGGACTTCTTCAACGCGTGGGAGCCCGAGGAGCTGGCCCGGCGGGTCCGGGACTGCCTCGACCAGGGCTACAAGTGCAACTCGGCGGGCAACTTCTAAGCGCCTGATCAATAGTTCTGTCCGTAACCCTCGGGCAGCCAGGGTGAGGTCCAGGGCGCTGCGGTGGTGAGGTTCTGGTCGTGGGTTCTGTTGCGGAAGAACGCGTGTGCTT
>NZ_JNYJ01000084.1 GCF_000716715.1 Dactylosporangium aurantiacum
ACCAACTACCGGAGACCTCGCCCATTGTCGATCTCCGACACGCACCCAACCACGTCAGGGCAGGTCAAGCACCACGCCCGAGTTCGACACACGACCTAGCCGGGAATCTCCTCCAGCCGCCGGCGTAGCGTCTGCAGCGCCTGGCGCAGGATACGGGACACGTGCATCTGCGACAGGCCGACATGGTCGGCGATCTCGTGCTGGGTCAGGCCGCCGTAATAGCGCAGCGCCAGAATCCGCTGGCTGCGGGCAGGGAGTTGGGCGAGCAGCACCCGCAGCGACTCGCGGTATTCGACATGACCCAGCTGCGGGTCGTTGCCGCCGAGCTGATCGATGATGGTGACGTCGTCGGCGGCGGTGAGCACGTTCAGGGACAGGGGGCGAAAGGAAGAGCCCAGTCCTATGACCTCCGCCACCTGCCGGTCGTTCAGGTCCAGGTGCTCGGCGATGTCCTGCACCCCCGGAGAGCGCCCCAGCGCCGAGGTCAGCTCCTCGCGACTGCGCCGTACCTCCAGCCACAGCTCCTGCAGGTGGCGCGGCACGTGCATCGACCAGACCCGGTCCCGGAAGTGGCGCCTGAGCTCCCCGACAATGGTCGTCGTCGCGTACACCGGGAACTCCGTGCCACGACCGGGGTCGAACCCGTCGACGGCCTTGAGCAGTCCCACACACGCGACCTGCTCCAGGTCTGCGGCCGGTTCGGCGGAGCGGCTGTATCGGTGGGCGAGGCGTTGCGCGGCCGGTATGCACGACCGCACGATCGCGTCTCGCATCCGTGCGCTCGCCGCCGGGTCCAGGTCTCCGGTGTGCAGCCGGGTGAGCTCGCCGGTGACGTCCGCCGGCCAATGCCGACCCGTAAGCCGCAGGCCGTCCAGGTCCACCGGAATCGCGTCGCTGCCGTCGTCGTCGAAGTCCGCCCCGCCGTCGATCCCCAACGCCTTGGCCACGCCGGCAATTTCCAGCACCTGCCGCACGGTGCCGGTGGCGCCGGCGAGCCGCAGGTAGCCGCCGTCATCCTTCGCCCGCTGTCGCAGGTACAGCAGCACCCGTACCGACGCTGCGTCGATCAGCCGGACCTCGGCCACGCCCACGACGATACGATGTCTGCCGCTGTCGAACAGGTCAAACAGCACCTGACGCAGATATGGCACCGACGACGCGTCGATACAACCACCCACCCGCACCATGTCGTGCGTGCCGCGGTTCGAACGGGTGATCGTCAGATTCATGCCATACCTCCGGTACCGGTCGTGTGCCGCGCGGCTACGAGAACCCGCGCTACCCCGTCGCCGGGTGGCAAACACAGTTGGGCACCCTGACTTCATTGATGGATGCAGCCGCCGGACGGGCGGTGGGCCATCAGGACCGAATTTGCGCCGGACGCAGACCTGCCCGACAGGTTGACGTCGCGGCCGCGACATGGAGGGCGTGGATGTCCGACGGCACATTGGCCAGCGATCGAAGTTGACGACCATCCGAAGAGCGAATGGCCGTCGCCTCCGGCGCGGCGACGGACTCGGCGTCGCAGCTGCAGGATGACCAGATCGACAACAGCGACGACGGCAAGCACGATGAACAGCCAGCCGAACATCAGCAGGTCGGCCCGCAGCAGCAACACGGCGAATCCGGCGGAAAGGAGACCGAGGATCGCCATGGCCAGACGCAGGTTGAGCGCGCCGTACCCATTACCCACTGCGCCGCGACGCCCCGCGGCTGACCATCGAGCGGCCTTCCTTCCCCTACCCACATGACTTCGTGCCGCTCCGCGCTCACGCGGAGCGATGCCACGGACTCGCCGCCGTCTGGACAGGTCCGATCAGCGCGTGAGGCCGCTGGGCATAGGCGCCGGAGTCCGGCCGTGGAGCTTCGAGCCGGGTGGTAGTGGATGTGCTGCGGTGTTGTTGAGGGCGTCGAGGTACTGGGCGGCCCACCGGTGGACGTCGTACTCGCGGAGCCGGCGCCGCATTGCACGCATCTTGATCCGCCGGCCATCCGAGTTCCTGGACCCGATCGCGGCGAGGATCGCGGACTTGAAGGTGTCGATGTCGTACGGGTTCACGGTGACCGCTTCGGGCAGGCCGGCGGCGGCGCCGGATCCTTCGCTGAGGAGGAGGGTTCCTGTGCCGTCGGTGCGGCAGGCCAGGTACTCCATGGCATTGATGTTCATGCCGGCCCGCAGCGGTGTGGCGAGCATGACGTCGGCGGCCAGGTAGAGCGCGACGAGTTCCTGTTGCGTGAGTGCCTGGTGTAGGAAGTGCACCGCCGGTCGGGTGATCCAGCTGTACAGGCCGTTGATCTGCGCGACCTTACGCTCGACCCGGGCCCAAGCGTCTGGCCGTTCCGTGCCGTGCTGCCGGCCGGGCACAGCCACCTGGATGAGCAGTGTTGTGGTCGGATCGAGGCGTTCCTCGGCGAGCAGTTCGTGGTAGGCGTCGAGGCGCTGTTCGATGCCTTTCGCCGGGTCGAGGTGGTCGACGGCGAGCAGGACGGTGCGTGGTTCGCCGAGCTCGGCGCGGATCTGGGCTGCCCGGCGCCGGGTCTGCGGGTCCCGGGCCCGCCGCTCGAAGCCGGCGGTGTCGACGGAGACGGGAAAGACGCCGAGCGAGGTTCGCCGTCCGCCGGGGTGGACCACGTCGGCGTCCATCCGGTACTCGCCGGACTCGGTGACCGCCTGGCAGAAGTTGGCGCAGGCCCGCCGGCTCTGGAATCCGACCAGATCCGCGCCGAGGAGCCCACCGAGGATCTCGTCGCGCTGCGGCAGCTTCTCGAACAGTTCGATCGGTGGGAACGGTGTGTGCAGGAAGAACCCGATCAGGAGGTCCGGGCGCAGCACGCGCAGCATCGCGGGCACGAGCTGGAGCTGATAGTCGTGGACCCAGACGGTTGCGCCTGGCGCGGCGATGTTGGCAACTGCGCGGCTGTAGCGGTCGTTGACCCGTCGGTACGCCTGCCGCCAGCGTCGGTCGAACTGGGGCGGCTCCACACCGTCGTGGTAGAGCGGTGCCAGCGACGTCTCGCAGTGTCCGCCGAGGTGATCGGTGGCATCGGTTGCCGGCATCGGCACCGGTTGCACGCTGATCCCGTCCCAGTCGAACGGGCCGAGCTGCCGATCGGTGAGACCGTGCCAGCCGATCCATGTACCGTGCCGGCGCGCGACGATCGGGTGCAGCGCGGCGTTCACGCCGCTGCGGCTCGCCCGCCACCGCACCCGGCCGCTGCCGCCCGGGATCGGATCGACCGGTAGGTACCCGGTAACGACAACGAAGTCGTGCTTCGCGGCAGTGGGCATCAGCTGGGTCAACCCTTTGGCTCGGTGAAGGTCGACAGGGTATTCATCGGCCGTGGTCGCTGAACATCCCCGACGTCTGCAGCGTCCGTTCGACGGCGGCGCTGGCGCTGCGCAGCACCACACTCGTCCCGCCGTTGCGGGCGCTGCGCCGGCACGCGTCGAGCGCGCTGACCGCGGTAGCGTCGATGTAGGTGACGAATTGCAGGTCGATATGCACGGTTGCGGGCCGGTGCTGCTCGACGACGTAGTTGATCGTGTCACACAGCGGCGCGATCGTGGCGTGCTCGATCGTGCCCCGCACGGTGATGACCACCGTGCCGTTGTGTTCGATGCTGGTGCTGACCGAGGCGGTCACAGTGCTTCGACCCGGTCGGACCGTGGTACGCCCGTCGACGGCAGTGACACGTCGACGGTCTGACCGTCGGACAGCGCCTCCGGCAGGGTCTGGCAGGTCCGGAACAGCCGGTCGAGGTTGAGCAGCCGCAGCGAGTAGTGGATCTGCTGGCCCGCTCCGACGAGGCACACGTCGATGCAGAGGCGGCTGGCCTGCACCAGCACGTCCAAGGCGCCGGAATCCAGCCGCGACACCCTGGTCACGTCGACGGCGAGGCGCCGGACCCGCCCGTGCAGGTCGAGGACGAGGTCTCGCAGGCGAGCGTTGATGGCAAGGTCAGGGTTGCCGTTCAGCGTCACGACCACCACGCCGGCGACGTGGGTGACGGTCAGCCGGCGTGACTGGCGCGTGGCGGGCGTCGTGCGTTCGCGCGTCAACGCCTGCTCAACCATCCGCGGCGGTGATGTCCGGGCGCAGCGGCCGCAGGTGTGCGGGCCGGTCGCGAGGTCGTCGCCGGTCCAGCCGTCCTGGCTGAACAGGCTCCACACGACGTCCCAGGTACCCATCGTCGGGGCGAGGTTGGTGACCAGTTGGCCGCATCCGTCGCAGGCGAGGGTGAAGTTGGTGCTGTCGTGGCTGAGCAGCGCAGTCAATCGGGGCCCCTATCGGGTGATGCGGACAAGACCCCACCCTGCTGACGGGGCATGGCAGCCGTCCCGCGAACAGATGACAGTTCTATGACGAACCCGCTGGCGGCCTCGCCGACCCCTCAGTGACCTGCAGGACCCGATCGACCCTGGCCAGCTCTAGGGTGCGCGCAACCTTCGGCGAAAGGCCGCGCAGCGTGAGACGGCCGCCGTCGCTCCAGACCCTGCGGTGCACGTCGAGGAGTACCCCGATGCCGGCGGCGTCGACGTATGCGCAGGCGGTCAGGTCGACGACGAGGTCCGCCGGTCGCAGCGCGGCGGCGTCGTCGAGCAGCGCCCGGACGTGCGGCACCGCACCGGTGTCGAGGGGGTCGGTGACCAGCACCTCCACCAACCGCGTCGCGGGCGTTTGAGCTATCGGCTGCATGACATCTCCCTCCGGGCCATGCGTGCCAGCGTCACCACGGGGTTCGGCGGACAACTCTCAACCCTGTGACAGTTGCGTGACATCTGCCGCTCAGCGGCGCTGTCCCGGCTGCCGCAGCCGGCGCAGGGACGTCATGGAACCGTCACACCGCTGCCGAATCTCCTCCACATGGACAGCGCAGGGTAAGGCAGGTATCGGACATCCGCCCGGGAGGCCACGTGACCACCCCGATCGTTCCGCGCATCCAGGTCGTCGTCACGGGATCGTTGAACACCGCCACACTGACCCACTGGCGGCGTCTGCTCGACGACGCTGTGGCGACCCGCCCGGCACACCTCGTCGTCGACCTCACCGGTTGCACAGACGTCGACCACACCGGAACGGCGCTGCTTGCCGGTGTCCACGAACGGATGTGGGCCATTGGGGGACGGCTCACCCTCCGGGGCATGAATCCCCGGCTGGATCTGGTCCCGCCGCAGGCGCCGACACCTGCGGGCTACCGCCCGAAGCATCGGGTCGCTCAGCGCCGACCGGCAGCACCGGTCGTTGCCCTCGCGCATCGGGATGGGCCCGCCAGCGCGACGCATAGCCGGAAACCGGTCCCCTCCGCCTGATCCGTCGCCGGTGGGCCCGGGCGCACCACACGAACCGACATCCGTTGAAGGAGCCGCATGCCGCCTGCCACATCGACTGGGACGGCTCCCACCGTGGAGATTGCCGTCACCGACGGCCTGGATGCGGACTCGGTACGCCGCAACCTCCGGTTGATCGAGAAGATGATCGCGATGCGGCCCGCGGAACTCATCATCGACCTGACCCGGTGCGGTACCGTCGACCAGGCCGGCGTGGCGCTGCTCACCGACCTGCATCGCACCCTGCGTGACGGCGGCGGGCAGCTCACGCTGCGCGGACTGTCGATGCAGGTGTACCAGGTACTGCGCTCGGAGCGGCTGGAGGAGGTCCTCCAGTCCGCGGACCGGCCATCCGGATACCGGCCACGACACCGCAGCGCACGGCAACGCTCCAGGCAGATGGCCAGCGATCAGCAAAGCGAAGACCTGCGGTGGTGGCGGGCTCCCACGACGGAAGCCGTGCTGTGACGGCGCTGCTGAGCCTGGACGGCACCGACTTCAGCCTCGTGTGTGACGAATGCGGTCATCTGATCCCCCACCTTGCAGGGGCGATGCGCGACTGGGACGTCGTGTGGAGCCTGTTCACCTTGGATGGTTGGCATGGCACACCGCACGCGGTAGGACCGCATGCCTGCGGCAGATGTGTGGCGTCCCCCCGCCGCACCGGCGCCATCAGTGCGACGCTGCAACCGCAATACGGCCTCGCCGGTGCAACCGGTAGCCGGATCACCCTCCAGGTGCTGTCGGATGACGTGGCTGTCGTGCATCTCAACGGTGGGCTTGGCCTTCTGGACAACGTCGAGATGCACGCTGTGCTGCAGGACGGACCCGTGGTCGGCCGGCACCTGCTGCTCGACCTGAGTCTGCTGCGCATCGTCGACACGGCAACGCTCGACGTGCTCATGCAGGCGCGTGAGCGAGGGCTCGCCAGCGGCCGGCGAATTTGCATTGTGGGCGCGTCAGGGTCCGCGTTGAACGCACTGCGCCTGCTCTGCCTTGAACGCTTCTTCCCGACCTTCGTCGACTATGTCGCGGCGCTGGACTGGCTGCGGCGTCGAGGACCGGATCAGGCTGTGTGAACCGTTCGGCCGTGCCGGAGGTCCCGGCGCCAGCGAGGTGACAACGTGCAGATTCGGTGCTCCGCCGAAATTGCGCACGGATCGGGAGGGCATGATGCGGTGATGGCAGGTGTACTGGTGATCGAGGACGACGACCGGATCCGGTTGTCGCTGGTCCTCGCCCTCGAGGATGAGGGATATACGGTTCGTGGCGCGGCGAGTGCGGAAGAGGGCCTTGAGGCGCAGCGGACCGAGCCCGCCGACACCGTCCTGGTCGACCTGATGCTGCCGGGCATGGACGGTTTCGACTGTGTGCGGGAGATGCGTCGCCACGACGACGTGCCGATCGTGGTGGTCAGCGCCCGCGACGACACCCACGACATCGTCGCCGCACTCGAGGCCGGCGCCGACGACTACCTCGTCAAGCCCGTCGCCGTCAAGGAGCTCTCGGCGCGGTTGCGGGCACTGCGGCGCCGTGCTCGTGCGGTCCCAGCGGTGATGCCGAAGCTGGTGTTCGGCGAGCTGGAGATCGTGCCCGATGCAGGGGAGGTGCGGTTGCAGGGTGAGCCGGTGGCGGTGACCCACACCGAGTTCCGGTTGTTGTGTGAGCTCGCGGAGCATCCCGGGTTGGTGCTGTCGCGGCAGCAGTTGCTGCAGCGGGTGTGGGAGTACGAGATCGGCGACGAGCGGCTCGTTGACGTGCATGTGGGCCGGCTGCGGCAGAAGATCGAGCTTGACCCGCGGGTGCCGCAGCGGCTCGTCACGGTCCGTGGCATGGGCTACAAGTTGCAGCGATGAGACGGGCCGGGCTGCGCACACGGGTCGTCGGTGGGTTCGCCGTCGGCGCCTTGCTCCTGTCGGCGTCGATGGCGTTCGCGACGTACCAGGCCACCCGCAGCTCACTGCTGGAGGGACGCGAACGGGTGTCGGTGCGTACAGTCTCCTACGATGCACGGATCCTGCGCGAGGGCGTGCTCACGGACCAGGTCGACGTCGCGGACCTGCTGCGCTCCCTGGACACCGGCGGGAACCGGCGGGCGATACTGTACCGCGACGGTAGCTGGTTCGGCCGTGCCGCAGACGATGGCACTACCGAGGCGGTGCCGCAGAGCCTGCAACGCCTTGTCCGGCAGGGGCAGGCGGGCAAGCAGCTCGTGCGGGTCAACGGCGTCCCCGCGCTCGTCGTCGGTGTCCCACTGACGAACACGGCCGCGCTGTACGAGGTGGACCTGTACCGGGAGCTGGACCAGACGCTGCGGACGTTGAGCTGGGTGTTGACGATCGTGGCCGCGCTCACCGCCGTCGCCGGGGCAGGTCTCGGCTGGTACGCCGCCCGCTACGTCGCCCGCCCGCTGCGTTCGGTGGCCGGCGTGGCCCAGGAGATCGCCGCCGGCGACCTGTCGACCCGACTCGACCCGGCCGTGGAGCCCGACCTCGTCCAGCTCACCACCTCGTTCAACGACATGGTCGACCGGCTGGCGAAACGCCTGGAGCAGGACCGCCGGTTCGCCGCGGACGTCAGCCACGAACTCCGCTCGCCCTTGCAGACCCTGGCCGCGTCGGCCAGTGTGCTGGCCCGCCGGCGGGATCATCTCGACCAGCGCACGGGGCTGGCGATCGGGTTGATCCTCGAGGAGGTCGACCGGTTCCAGTCCCTCGTCGACGACCTGCTCGAACTGGCGAAAAGCGATCAGCCGGTCCAACGCGACGACGTCGACGTCATGGAGGTCGCCCGCCGGACCTGCCGCACCCGGCGACTACCGGCAGACCTTGTCACCGCGGTCGACGACACGTCGACCCGGTGGCTGGTGGACGGCCGCCGTATCGAGCAGATCATCGGCAACCTGCTGGACAATGCGGCCAGGTACGGGGGAGGGGCCACCGCGGTGCGGGTCGGGACATGCGCCGACCATTGGTTCATCGAGGTCGACGACGAAGGCCCCGGCGTGAGCCCGGAGGACAAGGCGACGATCTTCGACCGGTTCGTGCGCGGTCGCGCTGCCCGCGCCCGCACCGACGACGACGGTGCCGGTCTCGGGCTGGCGCTCGTCGCCCAGCACGCCGCAGCGCATGACGGCCGGGCGGTCGTGCTGGACCGGCCGGGCGGCGGCGCCCGATTCAGAGTCGAATTGCGCAGGGAGTCGCCGTGACCAAGCGGATCGGCAGTGTTGTCGCCGCACTGGTGCTGATGTGGGTGGCAGCAGGGTGCGGTGTGCCGACGGAGAACAGTCCTCGACCGATTCCCGCCGGTAGTCGGCCGAGCCCTCCGTCCACGATGCAGACGGCCAGTCCGGCGAACGGTGTGCCGGTCGAGCTGCTATGTCTGGTGCGGGATGCCGGCCTCGTCGCGGTACACCGACCGGCGGAGCGGATGCCGGCGATCGACGAGCAGCTGCGGCATCTGTTGTCCGGCCCGACCGCGACCGAGCGGGAGGCCGGATACACCAGTGCGTTGACGGGCATCACTGTCACCGGCATGGTCGAACTCCGCGCCGGTGACGCGACAGTGGAAATTGGTAGCCGTTCAGACGGGGTCGGGCGCAGCGACGAGGTCCTCGCCTACGGGCAGATCGTGTGCACGCTCACCAGCCGCGCCGACGTCGACACCGTGTCGTTCCTGCACGACGGGCAGCCGCTGCGGGTTCCCCGCGCGGACGCCTCCCTGTCAGACGGCCGCCTGACCGGCGCCGACTACGCCAACCTCGTGCTGCCCACCTGACCGCTGCAACGTGACCGGGGCGGTGGTGGGACGCCGGGGGAACGCCCCACCACCGCGTCTACGGGACATGCGCAGGACCCGGCCAGAGCCAGGAACTTGGCTGATGGTTCACCCTTCCCCGACCGTGTGAAGGCGCTCCCGCAGGACCATGACAGTTCCATGACACTCGCCTCGTCGTACAACTGTCATGTCTTCGCGGGCTGTCCGCCATGCCCCGTGGCGAGGATGGCAGCACCGGCGCCACGCGGCACCGAACCACGGGACGGACGTCTGGGAGGTGTTGCGATCATGTCGACGGTTGGCGGACGGTACCGGCTGATGACCGAGGTAGGTACCGGTGGCATGGCATCCGTGTGGCGCGCCGTCGACGCCCGGCTCGATCGGACCGTTGCGGTGAAGCTGCTGCGCCCCGACCTGGCGGAGTCGCCGCGGGCCCGTGAACGGGCCGAAATCGAAGCCCGCGCCGCCGCCCGCCTTGTCCATCCGAACATCGCCGTCATCCACGACGCGGGACATATACGGCGGGGGCTGCGCGGACGGGTGCCGTATCTGGTCATGGAGTTCGTCGACGGTGAGACCCTCTGCCAGCGGTTGAGCGCGCAGGGCTCGATGCCATGGCAGCGGGCCGCGCGGATCACGGTCCAGATCGCCGACGCGCTTGCAGCGGCGCACCTGCACCGCGTTGTGCACCGCGACATCAAACCCGGCAACATCATCCTTACCCCGTCCCGGGTGAAGGTCGTCGACTTCGGGCTCGCCGCGTTCGTCGGGGTGCTGCCGGCCGGTCCGGCAGGGGTGCTGCTGGGCACGCCGGAATACATGGCACCGGAACAGATCCGGGGCGAACCGGTGACTGCCGCCGCCGACGTCTACGCGCTCGGTCTCGTGCTGCTGCAGATGCTGACCGGCTCGTTGCCGTGGACCGCAGCCGACCGGCACGGCCTGCTGCAGCAGCGGCGCCGATTCCCGCACGTCCGGATGCCGCCGGTGGCAGGTGTGCCGGCGGCGATCGTGGCGCTGTGCGAGCAGTGCCTGTCAGAGGACCCGCAGTGGCGGCCGTCCAGCCGGCACATCGCCCGCGTGGTCCGCGAGACGCTGGCCGAACATGACCCAGACCCGGAGACCGTCGACGTCAGCGTGCCGATGACGGTCCACCGGGCAGCCCGGTCGGTCGCAACGGCGCCCGCGTCGTGGGCACTGCCGACCCGGCAGCGCCTGCGTCGACCGAGCCGCCGGACGGTCGCGACAGCGATCGCCATCCTCGCGGCGATTGTGGGCTGGATCCATCCGGTCGGCAGCCCCTTGACCGCTTCGGCGAGCGATCCGCCCACCGGCTCCGGCGTGTGTGCCATCCGGTACACCAGCCACCGCAGCAGCGCGACCTTCACGGCGGATCTGGCGATCCGCGGCCGCACGCAGAAGCCCTGGCGCCTGCAGTTCACAGCTCCCGCAGGACAGCACGTCACCGCCGTCACGGCCGTGGCGTGGTCCCAGACCGGCGCGCAGGTGGCACTCACCGGCACCGAGCCGCTGGCTTCCGGCCAGCTCGTGGCTGTCACGCTGACCGGCGAGCTGCAGCAGATCGACGCGCCCCCGCCCGGTGACTTCGCTGTCAACGGCGTCATCTGTGAACGTTCCGTCGCCGTGTTCGCCGTGGCCCAACCGGACACGGCATGACCCGGGTCCATAACCGCACCTGACCGGACGGGACTTGGCCATGGATCGGAGAGACACCATGCAGTCAGTGCGGCTCGACGCTGTCGTCACCAGTCCCCGCGACGTGGGACACCTGGCGCTGTACATCACGATGCTCAGTGGCTCGTTGGCCCGACAGCCGATCCATCTGCACGTCGACCTCGCCCGGTGCCCGTCCGTGGAACTGGGCGGCGTCGACCTGCTCGTCGAACTTCACCGCCGGCTGGCCGCAGGCGGAGGGCGGTTGATTCTCCTGCGACCGTCAGCCCGGGTGCGACGCCTGCTGCAACTGTCGGCAGCGGACGCGGTGCCTGACATCAGCGACGCAGGGCTGACCGCGCACGGTCCCGCCTGGGACCTTCAGAATGAGGCACATCCCGGGTGACAAGACGTAGCCCGACCAGTAGGCGTTCGCCGAGGCCCGTCGGCGGCCCGAGATCCTCGCGGCGTGGACGCCCGCGCAGAGGGAACTGACGTCTGCGGTGCCGCGCCAGCCGCCGGATCTGACGAGTCGGTGCTCTGCATGGCGTCGTTCACCCGCGGTCAGCGCTCGCTCGGCAGGGCCCGGGCGGGAAATGCGGACCGGGCGAGACGAGCTGAGACCGTCGTACGATCGTCACGTTCTCGAAGATCGGCCGCCATCGCTTCCGGTGAGGATAGCAAGCACGGGACGGAGCGACGGAAGTTGCCGATCGCCGCCTGTGACCGGGAGGGCGGGGTCTGCATGACGGTGTTGTACACGCAGGACGGCACGGACTTCAGTTTGGTGTGCGACGGATGCGGCCTGGTCGTCGAACATCTCGGCGCCAGTATGCACACCTGGACCCTCGCCTGGAGTTTGTTCACTCGGCACGGCTGGATCGGCGCATGTACGAGCAGCGGCCCCCACGGGTGCGCTCGGTGCATGGTTCGGGCGCGACGCGAGGCGATGGGCGACGAGGAACCAGACCGGATTTCGTCAGTGGACGAACATCGCTCGCCCGCTCAGCCTTCTGGCGGGCGCAGGAGCGTGGCACTGGTGCCGGCCACTTTGGGGACATCGTTCGCGTGATGACCGTTGACGCGTGCCTGGCCCTGCCGCGGTGGTTGTCACCGCTGCTGGACGGATGACGTCGACGTTTGCGGCCAGGAAACCCGGCCGAGATGGCTCTCGGCTTTGCGCCGTGGCTCACCCATCGAGACCTCTTGTGGGTGGAGGTTGTGATGCGGTCACGCGATGATGAACCTGGGCTGGAGAACGTGCTAATTATTGTAACTGTGCAATAATTGCATGATGTCCGTGTTTGGAGATGTTCCTCATAATGCCGAGCCGCAACGGCCGTTGGTGCGATGAGCGGCGGGTCACCGCCAGATGATCGGGAGCGCCTGGCGCAGATCGAGTGGTCGCTGCGGAACGACGATCCGGAATTCGTCGAAGCGTTCAGCCAGTTGCGGCCACGTGCCCCCCGAGAGTGCCGACGTCGGCAGATGCGGCAGCGCGTCACGGCCGCCGGTCTGGTGATCGCACTTGTGCTGACGCTCTGGACGGTGCTGGGCTGGGTCGTCGCAGCGTTGCTGACGTTGAAGATCGTCGCGGCAGTGGTACTGCTGTCTGGTGACTTCGAGATCGATGCCGACGGCGCGTCGATCTGATCCCCGCTGCCGGGTCCGGCGGGCCGCGGTGCGCCGTGGGGCGCTCCGGAGCCTGATGGATTCCGGTGAGGCGGTGCTCTATGCTGGTAACCAAGGTTTGTATTTGTGCAAGTGTCCGCTTCTGCAGGGATCGGGAGCGTCGGTGTGCCGGGAAGTCTGGTCGGCGCCGGCTTCAACCTGCACACCGAAGGAACGGACATGACTGGCGGACCGCTGGAGCCGGCACACATCCTGCTGGTCGAGGACGATGCCGGCGACGTCGCACTCACCCTCGACGAATTGCAGGAAGCACGTCTCGGCAACCGGATCACCGTTCTCGGCAACGGTTTACACGCCATCGACTACCTTGAGCGGCGTGGGCCCTACCGGGATGCCACAACCCCGGACATACTGCTGTTGGATCTCCGCCTTCCGGGCGTGGACGGCCGGGTTGTGCTCGACCGCGTGCGGATCAACCCCGGGCTCGCGAACCTCACGGTCGTCGTGCTCACCGCGTCCCGGGTGGAGGAGCAGATCCTGCGCGACTTCGGTGTGCCGGCCCAGTTCTACCTCCAGAAACCCGTCGACTTCCGTCAGCTGGTCGCGCTCATCCGCAGCATCGACGGACTCGGCCTCGCCGTCCACCGCGAGAGGCCCTGACGAGCACTCCGTGTGATCCACATGCCTCGCAGCGGTGACGGACTACGACCATGGCCCGATCCGGCCGATCGCCATGCTGACGCCCTCCGCGGGAACACCGTCCTGGCCACGGTCGGCGCCAAGATCGTTGCCCGCCGGGCGCGTCGAGCGGGCGCGGGATTGGTAGGCGGTCGCATATGGCAGAGGGCGGCGCGTCAAAACGGGCACAATTGTCGACATATGTGCTGCTGGCAGCCGGGATGGCGCTGTTCGGCAGCGCGACCCCGATCAGTAAGGTTGTCGGCGAGGCGTTTCCGTCGATGCTTGCTTCCGAGCTGCGGATGGCGACCGCTGCAGCGGTGCTGTTACCCGCCCTTGCAGTGCGGTGTGCCACGTCCCAGCAGGGACGACCCCAGCTTGGCGGACGCGATTGGGTGCTCGTGGCTGGCATCGCGGTGATCGGCACGTTCGGGTTCACGCTGCTGCTGTTCTACGGCATGCAGCACGCGCCAGGCGCGGCCGGAGCGATCGTCATGGCGAGCACGCCGGCGGTCACCGCGATCGGGGCGGTGCTGTTTCTGCACGACAAGCTGACGACCTGGAAGCTCGCAGGACTGGGGCTGGCCGTCGCCGGGGTCGCCGCGGTCAATCTGGGTGGCCCCTCCGGCGGGTCTGGCGACGAGCTGCTGCTTGGAAGCCTGCTGGTGTTCGGCGCGGTGTGCTGCGAGGCGACGTACACACTGCTGGGCAAGCGGCTGACCGCTGACCTGTCACCGCTGGCGGTCGCGGTGTGGGCAGCCGTCGGTGCGGCGGTGCTCTTCGCGCCGTTCGCGGTGTGGCAGGCGGTTCGGTTCGCGTGGTCGGGGCCGGGCTGGACCGACTGGCTCGCGCTGCTGTGGTGGGGCGCCGGCACGATGGGACTCGGGTCGGTGCTGTGGTTCCGCGGCATGATGCGGGTGTCGGGCACAACGGCGTCAGGTTTCATGGCGGTGATGCCGCTCAGCGCTCTGCTGCTGTCGTATCTGCTGCTTGGTGAGGCGTTCGCGTGGATACACGTCGTGGGGATGGCCGCTGTCGTGACTGGGATCGCCGCGGTCGCCTACGGCGACGTCCGGCAGACCCGCGACGCACGAACTGCGACGAGGTCGACGTCAAGCAGGCCGGCGTGATGGCCACGACGGACCGGCGCTCATCGGACCGTCCTTGGCGCCTACGGCGTAGCCTGGGGCGACGGTCGCTACAGACCGTCGGCTGGAGGGTTCCCCGCCGGCCGGGGCGGCCCGGTGGCGTAGACGGTAACTGCGTATCGGCAGGTGACGCCGTTGAGATGAAAGGCGGTCGGGCCGGCAGCGTCCGATTGGGTGAGCTCGCCCGTGAGCGTGAACATCGTGGCCGCCGCGGTGTTTCCGTCCGTTGCGGCACTGGTCAGGGTGAGGTGGCGGTCGTCCTGGGTCCAGTCGACCCTGGACGCGGCGGTCACGTGCTGCCCGGGTGGGAGAAGCAGCCTGAGCGCCCAGCCCGCCGCAGCCGGGGCGCGCAGCGTCAGCTCTGCCCTGAACGCGTCTGTGGTGCGGTGTGCGATGTATCGCACGGTGCATCCGCTGTCGCCGATGGCGGCTTCGGATTGCCCGGCCGGGTGCAGTCCGTCGGGTGCGGTCCACGGAGGGTGCACGAGCAAGGCGAGACCGGCCAGTGCGGCTCCCGCCGCGAGGAGCCTTCGCGTGCCAGGCCGCCTCGGTGCGGCTTCAGGCGGTGGTGGTGCTGCGGCCCGTGGGGTGACGGTCGGCGAGCTGCTGGCTGGGGGCAGTGCAGTGGCTGTTCGTGCGGACTGGTCGGGGTCGTGCCTCATCAGCGCGGCGCGGAGCACGTCGGCGGCCTGCCGGCTGGTGGGGCGATGTTCAGGCTGGTTGGACAGGCACCGGTCGCACAGGGCGATCACGTCGCCGGGCACGCCGGATGTCGGTGGCATCCGGATGACCGGCGTGGACTGACGGATGCGGATGGTGCCGCGTCGGGTTGTCGCGTGCCATGGCAGGGAGCCGGTCAGGAGCCGGTACAGCACCATCCCGAGGGCGTAGACGTCGCCGGCTGCGGTGACCGGCTCGCCGCGCAGCTGTTCCGGCGCCATGTACTCGGGCGTGCCGAGCCGGATGCGCGTCGATGTGGCAGGTATCGGCAGGAGCGCGGCAAGACCGAAGTCGACGACCTTCACCACGTCCCGGTTGAGCATGACGTTGTCCGGTTTCACGTCGCGGTGCACGACACCGCGCTCATGCGCTGCGGCGAGGGCGGCGGCGATCTGGCCGCAGATTCTCGTCGCCGTTGTCCAGTGCATCGGTTGGACTCCGCGCAGCCGGGTCTGCAGGCTGTGACCTTCGACGAACTCCATGACAAGGAACGGCAGCCGGTTGCGCAGCCCGCTGCGGACGCGGCCCGTGTCGAAGACCGCGGCGATGTTGGGATGGGTGAGCCGGGCGACGGCCTGCGCCTCAATGGTGACCCGTTGCTGCGTCTGCACCGACCCGGCCAGGTGGGATGCCGGTAGCTTGACCGCGACGATGCGCTGCAGCCGCAGGTCGTAGCCGCGCCAGACAGTGGCCATCCCACCGGAGCCGACCGGCTCGTCGAGCCGGTACCGTCCGCCGAGGGTGTGGGGCTTCACGGTCACCTCCGATGTGTCGCGGCAACGGCACGGAGCTTTGTGGCAGGCGGCGGGAGTCAGCCGGAGGAGGCCGGTTCCCACCAGCGGACCTCTTCGGCCGGCGAGGTGCGGTGGCTGTCGTCCGGCGAGGATGCCGGTGCGCGGCGGGTGGCGCGGTGCTGGGGCTGGTAGCCGGGCGGGGCTGACGCGGTGTGCAGGACGCGGTCGACCCGGGCGATCTCCAGCAGCCGGTAGAGGCGCGCTGACATGCCACGCAGGGTGAGCCGTCCACCGTCGGCCCAGACGCGGCGATGCACGTCGACCAGCAGGTCGATGCCGGCGGCGTCGAGGCGTGGACAGCCGGTGAGGTCGACGATCAGGTGGGAGGGGTGCAACGCCACGGCGTCGTCGAGGACTGGGCGCAGCCGCAGCGCCACCTGCGTGTCCAGTGCCTCGGTCACGAGGACTTCCACCTGGGGCACGGTGGGTGCTTCGACGATGGTGTGCATGGTGCCTCCCGGCGTCGGGGTCATGGTTGGCTGCTTCCAGGCTTCGCCGGTGGTGTGGTGACCGTTCGACAGGCACATGACAGTTGCGTGACGCCGGCAATGTCACGCCGACGACGCATGGTCATGTGGCGATGCCGTCGTCGAATCGTCATACGCTCGCAGATGGCCTGCCATGTGCGGCGGCAAGGCTGATGGAACAGCGGTCGGTGCAGCGGGAGACTGTCCCGCGTATGGAGTCAGCGGGGTCTTTCGAGTCGTGGTCGTCGCTGCATCGGCCGTCATCGGTGGCCGGGTATGGAATCGGCACTTCGACGATGAGCGGGGTGTCACCCGTGTGCCGCGCCCACGAAGCAACCACGAAGGAGTTGGCGATGTTGGCAAACCCGTATGAGGTGTGGCAGTGGCGTGACGGCTTTGACACCGCCATCACGACTGGCACCCAGGACTTCACCGGGTTCACGGTGGAGGCGACCGACGGCTGTGTCGGTGTGGTGGACCAGTCGAGCTCGGCGCTAGGCACCACGTGCCTGGTGGTCGACAACGAGCAATGGATCGCCGGCCGCAAGATGCTGCTGCCGGCGGGGACCGTGGCCGCCGTCGACACCGCCGCTCAGCTGATCCGGCTCAACCGCAGTAAGGCTCAGGTCGAGGCTTCTCCGGAATACGATCCCGACACCTTTGCCCGCCCGCACTACCTGGACATGGTGGCCCATCACTTCGCGGGCACCTACAACGGTGCCGACGTGCCGCAGTAGCACAAGGCGAGCGCCGGACCCGGCGGTCAGCCGATGGAGATCCAGACGAAGTCGAGCACCCCATGGAACTGGCGGTTGTGCTGACGGCTACCCGTCGCCCCGATGGTGAGCGCCGCGCGGTTGACGATCGACAGGTGAGCCGGTAGGGGAGCGGTGCCACGAACCAGGTCGTCGACGATGACCTGCAGCATGTCGGAGAACCGGTGGCACTGCAGGCGGTGCCACCGGCCGTCGGCGATGTTCACGCCCTCGGCGACGGCGTGGATGGCTCGGCCTTGCGGTCCGGCGATGACGCAGTGCGGGGTTGCACCGATGCCTTCGAGTCGAAGTTCGTACCGGGCACCGGTGCCGCGGGCGCCCTTGTGCAGCAGCGTCTGTGTCGGCGTCTGCGGTTCGGTCAGCCGGATGCTTGCGCCGTACCGCAGTGCTGCGGTGTACGGGTTGAGTGCCGCGGTGCTGTCGGTGCTGAGCACGGCGCGTGGGCAGGGCGCCGTGCTGCATCGCGGCGGAAACCGCACCGCCCGGCCGCTGTCGTGCGCAACCAGCACGAGCCGTCCACCGTCGGCGGCGATCGGGCGTAGCGCGTGGCCGAGGCCGCTCTCGTCCACCGCTCCACCGTTGACGAGCTGCTGGTCGAAGGAGTACCTGGCGACGACCCGCTCACCGGTCGATGTGCCGTTCGCCGTGGCCGGCTGACCGGCGACAAGGATTGCGGCGGCGGCGGCCAGTACACCGATGCGGATGGCCCGCTGTCGGACGAGGAGACGACCGTAAGTATTGCGCGTCCGTCGTGGCATCGTCTCATGGTCCCAAATTCCGCCTTTGCTCCGTATTGCGTGCAGGGGATTCCTTCGAACGGGTGCGGCATCGGTTGCCGCTGACTGAACAAATGTTTAATATGCTGTACATGCGTTCAATGGCTGACGAGGGCGATCGATCTCACCGGGAGGGCGAACATCCGCAACGCCGCGCTGCGGCTGTTCGCCGAGCATGGGCACGACGCCGTCACGGTGCGGGAGATTGCTACGGCGGCCGGCGTGTCGCCCGCGTTGGTGGTCCACCATTTCGGCAGTAAGGACGGCCTGCGGGCCGCGGTGGACAGCCACGCTGCGCAGGCATTCGATGCGCTGTTCGCGATGGACGAGGGAGAATTGGCTGAGGCGCTGACCGCAGGTGGCGGAGCGTCCCTCGCCGAGATGTTCGCCCGTGCGTTCCCGCCGGGCTCGCCGCTGCCCGCCTATCTGCGCCGGCTGTTGCTCGTCAACGACCCGGCGGGCGCGGCGCTGTTCGGCCGCTGGTACGCCCTCACCCGCCGGCTCCTGGACTCAATGACGGAGATCGGCGTCGCCCGCCCCGCTGAGTCGCCGGCGGTACGGGCGGCGTTCCTGCTGGTCAACGACCTCGCACTGATCCTGCTGCGCAATCAGGTCGCGGCCGCGATCGGTGTGGATCCACTCACACCGGACGGCATCGCCCGTTGGGCCGCAGAAGCCACCGACGTCTACACCCATGGCGCGTTCGTATCCGGGGAGGAGCCCTCGTGAAACAGCAGCCCAGCCACATCATCCACATGCGGCAAGTCATCAAGACGTTCGGCAACGCCCGCGCGCTGGACGGCTTGGACCTGACGGTAGGCCCCGGCGAGGTGCACGGCTTCCTCGGCCCGAACGGGGCGGGCAAGTCACCGCCATCCGGATCCTGCTCGGGCTGATCCGGACCACACGCGGTCACGTCGAGCTGTTCGGCGCAGACCCGTGGCGAGCGGCGGCTGTCCTGCACGGGCGCGTGGCGTATGTCGCTGGCGACGTCGCTCTGTGGCCGGCACTGACTGGTGGGCAGTGCCTCGACGTCATCGGCGCGACGCACCGCCGGGTCCATGAGCGGCGCCGGGATCAGCTCACGCAGCGGTTCGAGCTCGACCCGACGAAACGGATCAGGGACTACTCCAAAGGCAACCGGCAGAAGGTTGCCCTGGTCGCGGCGCTGCCCGCCGACGCGGACCTGCTCATCCTCGATGAACCGACCTCTGGGCTCGATCCGCTCATGGAGCAGGTCTTCCAGCAGTGCGTGCGTGAGCGACGCGACGACGGCGTCACCGTGCTGCTGTCCAGCCACATTCTCAGCGAGGTCGAAGCTCTCGCGGACCGGGTGAGCATCATCCGCCGGGGCCGCACCGTGGCCACCGGCAGCCTCGCCGACCTGCGCCGTCGCATGCGGACCGTGGTGCACGCGGTCACAGTCGAGGCGCCAGAAGGGCTGAGCGGCGCGCAGGGGGTGGCCGATTGCGTCTGCGAGCGACTGGACGGGCACGTCGACAGCAGGTTCACGATCGACGCTGACCACCTGGATGCAGTGATCGGGCGATTGCACGCCGCGCGGATCCGGACCCTCACCGTCACCCCGCCAAGCCTCGACGTGCTGTTCCTGCATACGTACGGGGAGCCGCGCGATCCGCAGGCGACCGGCGCGGCACATACCGGGGGCGCGCGATGAACGCCCGGTCGCGGCCGGCCGGCCAGCTGCGCACGATGATCGGAATCGTCTGGCGCACCCACCGCCGTGGGGTACTGGTCTGGATATCCGCCCTTGCGGCGAGCATGATCGCAACGGCGGCCGCGCTCGCCGAGCTCTACGACACCCCAGCTGAAATCCACACCTATGCCGAGGCGGTGACCTCCGGCGGCGCACTCGTCGCGATCAACGGACGGGTCGAGGGTGTCGACAGTCTGGGTGGGATGATCCAGGACGAGTTCGGGTTCCTGGCCTCGTTCCTGCTGCCGTTGCTCGGCATCAGCCTGATTGCCGGGTCGACACGGCGGGAAGAGGAGTCAGGCCGGCTGGAGACCATCCTCGGCGGCCGGATCGCCCGGCACCAGCCGGTCCTGGCCGCCCTCACCGTCGCCACCGCGGCGATCCTCACCGCGTCAGTCCTGTTCGCCGCAGGTCTGACAGTGGTCGGGGTTCCGGCACCCGGCGCGATCCTCTACAGCGGTGCGCTCGGTGCGCTGGCCTTTGTGTTCGCTGGCTGCGCGGCGCTGGTGGCGCAGCTCGTGTTGCACGGCCGCGGTGTCTACATGTGGAGTCTACTGGCACTCGTGGCAGCGTATGTGCTGCGCGGGGTCGGCGACGTGACCGGCAGCTGGGTGAGCTGGCTGTCCCCGCTGGGATGGGCGGAGAAGACCGCGCCGTTCGGCGACCAACGCTGGTGGGTGCTCGCCGTACCGGTCGTCGCCGGCATGCTCGCGGCGGGTGCGGCCGTGTGGCTGGCCGCCCGCCGCGACGTCGGCAGTGCGCTCCTGCGCGGCCGTGCTGGCCCGCCCCGGGCGAACGGCCTGCTGCGGCGACCGCTCGGCTTCGCGTGTTGGGTCCATCGCCCGCCGACTGTGGGCTGGCTGGCGGGTGGAATTCTACTCACCCTGCTGATGGGCTCGCTGGCCCAGCAGTTTCTCGACGCGGTGGCCGGCAACGCTGCCCTCGGCGACGCCATGGGCATCGGTGGCGCCCGGCCGTTGGACGGGTTCATTGCCACGACCCACCTCTACCTTGCCGTCATCGGCGCAGGGTACGTCGTTCAGGCGATCGGTACGCTGCGCACTGAGGAGGTGGAGGGCCGGCTGGAGACCCAACTGGCTGGCACGGTGTCCCGTCGCCGTTGGCTGACCGCACACATCGTCGTGGTCACCGCTGGGCTGGCGCTCATCATGACCGGCTCCTCGGCGGTTCTCGCGTTGTCGACCGCGTGGTCGGTCGCAGACACCGACCACATCGGCACCGTCATGCGCGCCGGTCTGGATTACCTGCCCGCGGAACTGGTGTTCGCCGGTCTTGCGCTCGCTGTGTTCGGCCTATGGCCGCGCAGCTTCCGGTCTGCGTGGGCCGCCTATGCCGCAGCAACCTTCGTCGCACTGCTCGGCCCCGGCCTGAAACTCGCGCCGTGGTTGCTCGACCTCACTCCCACCACGCACGTCGGCAACCCGCCGCTGGCAGCCGCCGACACAGGCAACCTGGCCGCGCTGGGCATTGTCGCCGTCGGACTTGTCCTGCTCGGATGTGTCGCCTTCGACCGTCGGGATGTTCCACACCCCTGATGCCGACGTCTCGGCGCGCCGTAGCGGATCAATGGCCGCCGTGTTGTTCGTCGGCCTAGGCCGTGTTTGGTAAGTGGTTGTGGATTGCTGGCCGCTCGTCGGTGTGGCGGTGATCGTGAAAAGGCGAGGTCTCCGGTAGTTGGTGGTTCGACCAAGAAGCACCAAGTCCGGAGACCTCGTGGACACCATAGCGGTGACGAGGCGGCATGACCTGACCGACGCGCAGTGGGCGGCGCTGGCCGCGGTGTTGCCTGCGGTGTCGGTGC
>NZ_JNYJ01000085.1 GCF_000716715.1 Dactylosporangium aurantiacum
GCCCACACCGCTACCAGCAGCGAAGCCGGGAACCCGAAACCCAGAAAGAAGAAATCGACCAACCCCCGGCCCCGCCGCACAGGTTAAAAACCAAGTTAGTCACTGCCTAGCGGATCAACCCCGGCGAGAACGTCACCGGGAACGGCAGGGCGGTGGTGAACGTGTCGCCGGCGGGGACCGTCGTGGTGGTCAGGTAGCCGTCGGCGTGGGAGCCGGCCGCCGGGTCGGTGTGCACGGTGAGCGTGTGGCTGCGGGAGTCGAAGATCCAGAACTGGGGGATGCCGGCGGCGGCGTAGTCGTGGCGACGCAGGACCAGGCCGGGCAGTGGGTTGCTCAGGGACATGACCTCGACGACGGCCAGGACGTCGGTGGCGGGGACGGCGTCGCCGTCGTCGTCGAGCGCGTCGGCGCCGGTCACGATCAGGTCGGGGACATAGGTGCGACCATCGCCACAGTCGACCCCGAGGCCGACGGCCAGGACGGTGAACTGCGGCGGGCACGCCTTGCGCAGGACCGTCTCGAGGCGGTGGCTGGCCCGGCGGTGGGAGATGGCCGGCGTGTGGGGTGTGACCAGGGATCCGTCGATCGCCCAACCCTGCGCCAGCTGCGCGGTGACCGCCTGCATCGTCATACCCCGCATGCTGCCACCAGGGTATGACATTTTCCTTTTCCACCTGGTGGAGCGGGTGGAACTCGGCTGAGGGGAGCGACAGCGCTCTCGTAGGCTGGCGCCATGCAGCTCATCTCTTTCGCCCGTGGCGCACCCAGTCTGGACATCATCGACGTCGACGGGCTGAAGGCCGCTGCGGTGCGGGCCTTCGAGGCCGACCCGGCTGGCATCACGGCGTATGGCACGTCGGTCGGCTACCTTCCGCTGCGCTCGTGGATCGCGGCCAAGCACGGCGTCGACGCGGACCAGGTCATCGTGACCAACGGCTCGCTGCAGGCCGACGCGTTGCTCTTCGAACACCTGGTGAAGCCGGGTGACGCGGTGGTGGTGGAGAAGCCCACCTACGACCGGACCCTGCTCAACCTGCGCAACCTCGGCGCCGAGGTGCACCAGGTGACGGTCGACGCCGACGGCATCGACACCGATGAGCTGCGCCGCCTGCTGGAGTCCGGGGTGCGTCCGACGCTGGCGCACATCATCCCCAACTTCCAGAACCCCGCCGGTGTCACCCTGTCGCAGGCGCGCCGGCAGGCGCTGGTGCAGCTGGCCCAGGAGTTCGGGTTCACGATCTTCGAGGACGACCCGTACGCGGACATCCGCTGGCGGGGCGAGAAGCTGCCGACGATGCTGTCGCAGGACACGGCCGGGGTGGTCGTGCACGCGAGCTCGTTCACCAAGACGATCGCGCCGGGGCTGCGGGTCGGTTACCTGGTCGGGCCGAAGGACACGATCGGGGCGATCGCGAAGCGGGCCACCAACCTGTACATCTCGCCGAGCATGGTCGCTGAGGCGATCACCCACCAGTTCTGCGTGAGCGGCGACATCGAGCGGTCGATCGCGAAGGTGTCGGCGACGTTGGGTGAGCGGGCCCGGCTGCTCGCCGAGGGGCTGCGCAAGCACGTGCCCGACGCGACGTTCGTGGAGCCCGACGGTGGCTACTTCCTGTGGGTGGAGCTGCCGGAGGACGTCGACACGACCGAGCTGGAGACGGTCGCGGCGCGGGACTTCGGGGTCGCCGTGGTCAAGGGCAGCGACTTCCTGCTCGAAGGCGGGAAGCACTCGGTGCGGCTGGCGTTCTCGGCGGTGCTGACGGACCAGGTGGACGAGGGCGTGTCCCGCCTCGCGGCCGCCATCGAGGCCGTCCGGAAGGGCTGAGGCAAAAGCGACACCAAACCGTGATGGTGGGGTGGGTTCCGCAGTCGGCTCCGGATGGCCCAAAATCCAGCCCGGCGCGCTTTGCTGAAATCGCGCTGCAGACATCACCCCCCGCCCCCCAACGGCACCGGGTGGGTCGACCGCGCCCCCACCCCCCACCTGCGGTCGACCCACCCGGTGCCTATTTCTGCCCCAGCTACGACACGGCGGGAGGTCGCGATGACCGAAGAGCAACTGGCGGGCCCGTTCTCCAGGGCGTTGGCCCGGCCGGTACGAGCGATGTCCCGCATGCTGAGTCCGGCCACGCCGAACGCCACGACCGTCGAGCCGGTGGCGGCGGGCAGCTCGATCGTCGACTGTGCGTTGTACGTCGACGGCGTCCGCCAGCCCGGCGAGTGGCATTACGCGGCGGCGCTCACCGCGGCCCGCAAGCACCGGCACGCGTTCGTGTGGGTCGGGTTGAAGGAGCCGGGCGCGCGGGAGATGGCCGCGATCGCGGAGACGTTCCAGCTGCACGAGCTGGCGGTGGAGGACGCGGTCACGTCGTCGCAGCGGCCGAAGGTCGAGCGGTACAACGACATGACGTTCATGACGATGCGGACCGCACGGTACGTCGAGCACGACGAGCTCACCGAGAACAGTGAGGTCGTGGAGACCGGCGACGTGCTGATGTTCATCGGTGAGCACTTCATCATCACGGTCCGGCACGGTGACGCGTGCCGGCTGACGCCGGTGCGCGCGGACCTGGAGCGCCGCCGGGAGGTCCTGGCGGGCGGGCCGTGGGCGGTCGCCTACGCGGTGGCCGACACGATCGTCGACGTGATGGTGGAGGTGGTGGCGGCCATCGAGGAGGACGTCGCGATCATCGAGGACCAGGTGTTCAGCCCGGCCCGGGGCGGCAAGGGCAAGGACACCGATCGCATCCAGCGGGTGTACCAGCTCAAGCGCGAGCTGATGGAGTTCAAGCGGGCGGTCCTGCCGTTGCAGCGTCCGCTGGGCGGGCTGGTGAGCGGGCAGCTCGCCGAGGTGCCGGAGGAGATCCGCCGCTACTTCCGGGACGTCAACGACCACCTGGTCCGCACGGTCGAGCAGGTCCTGTACCTCGACGACGTGATCAACTCGGTGTTGCAGGCGCGGCTGGCGCAGGTGAGCGTCGACCAGAACAACGACATGCGCAAGATCGCCGCGTGGGCCGGTATCGCCGCCGTGTGGACCTCGGTCGCCGGCGTGTACGGGATGAACTTCGACTTCATGCCGGAGACGAAGTGGGTCTTCGGCTACCCGGGGGTCATGACGCTGATGGTGGTCGCGTCGGCACTGCTGTACCGCGCGTTCCGCCGCTCCGGCTGGTTGTAGGGACGGACAGCAGAACGCGGACGGGCCGTCCCCCGTGGCTGGGGAGGGCCCGTCCGCGCGTCGGTGCGTCAGGAGCGGCTGTTCTTCGACGCCGCCTGCGGCATCGGGTGCTTGTCGTACTCGCCGCTGCCCGCGGGACCGGTGTTGGTGTTCTTGCTGCCGATCAGGTCCGAGGCGCGGTCCTTGGCCGCCTCGCCCATCGTCTTGGCCTTGTCGATCCCGGCGTCCATCGTGGACTTCGCCGAGTCGAGCATCGAGCCGGTGTCGCTGGTCGTGCGGGTCGAGCCGTACTCGTCCCAGGCCTGGTCGGCCCGGCGGCGCCGCATCATGGCGGTGGCCGCGCCGACCGCCGCACCCGCGATCAGCAGCCCGCCGAGGGTCATCGGCCAGCGACGGCTGTTGCGGCTCTCCTTCTTCATCATCTTCGCTTTCCCCTTGCGCCCCATCTTCTCCGCCTGCTTGCCCGCCTGGCGAGAGCCGTCACGAGCGATGACGAGGATCGTCCCCGCCGCACCGCCGGCCTTGGCGAGGCTGGGCTTGACCGCCCTGCGTGCCGTCTCGACGCGGGGTGCCAGCGCACCCGAGGCGCCGTCGGCGGCGTGCGCCGCAGCCATCCGCAGGTGGCCCAGGCTTTCGCCGAGCTCCTCCTGCATGAGCCGGCGGTGCGTCTTCACCTCACGACGTCCAAACACTTGCTCCACCTCCATGGCCGCGAAACCTCGTCCTGCAGGGTTTACCCAGGCAGAACTTTCCGAACCGGTCCGCTGCTCGCCATCCTGCCGCGAACGGACGCCCCGCACACCCGGATCCGCCAGAATCAGCGTCCGATACGGTGATGACGGAATGTCACCAAAGAAAGGGAGAACTGGTGGCCGAGCAACTGTTCGCGACGCTGCACACCAACGTCGGTGCCATCCGGCTTGAGCTGTTCCCCAACCACGCCCCGAAGACGGTTCGCAACTTCGTGGAGCTCGCCGAGGGCAGCAAGGAATACACCGACCCGCGCACGGGCGAGCCGGGCAAGGGCCCGTACTACAACGGCGTCATCTTCCACCGCGTGATCGACGGCTTCATGATCCAGGGTGGCGACCCGACGGGCACCGGCACCGGCGGCCCGGGCTACAACTTCAACGACGAGATCCACCCGGAGCTGCACTTCAACCGGCCGTTCCTGCTGGCCATGGCCAACGCGGGCATCCGCTTCGGCCAGGGCACCAACGGCTCGCAGTTCTTCATCACGCTGGGCCCGACGCCGCACCTCAACGGCAAGCACACCATCTTCGGTGAGGTCGTCGACGACGACTCGAAGAAGGTCGTGCAGCAGATCGGTGGCACCCCCACGGGCCAGATGGACCGCCCCCGCCAGGACATCGTCATCGAGCGGGTGGACATCGAACGGGTCTCATGAGGGGCTGGCTAATCTTGTCAGCATGACTCAGCCGCCGGCGAACGTGGTCCCCCACTGCTACCGGCACCCTGACCGCGAGACGTACGTCCGGTGCACCCGCTGCGACCGGCCGATCTGCCCGAACTGCATGAACGAGGCATCGGTCGGCTTCCAGTGTCCGGAGTGCGTCCGCGAGGGTGCCAGGACGCAGCGTCCTGTTCGGACCGCGTTCGGCGGCGGCCGTGAGGGCGCCGCCGGCGCCGTGACGATCGCGCTGATCGTCGTCAACGTGCTGGTGTTCATCGCCGGGGTGATCAGCTCCGGCAGCGCCGGGTCGATCGCCGGTGGCGGGCTCGGCGGTCTGCTGGGTGGCGGAACGCCGCTGCACGAGTGGGGTTCGCTGGTCACGTACAACTCGCGGCCGGTGAGCGCGACCGAGGCGGAGATCGTCTCCGGCGGGCTGATCGACGGTCAGTACTACCGCCTGTTCACGTCGATGTTCCTGCACTACGGCGTGTTCCACCTGCTGATGAACATGTGGGCGCTGTGGGTGCTCGGCCGGCCGCTGGAGGCGATGCTGGGCCGGGCCCGTTTCGCCGCGCTCTACCTGGTGGCCGGCTTCGGTGGCAGCGTCGCCACCTACCTGTTCGCCGACCCGCTGAGCCAGACCGCCGGCGCGTCCGGCGCGATCTTCGGGCTGTTCTCGGCGCTGATCATCCTGCTGCGCAAGATGGGTCGCAGCGTCGCCGGGATCGTGCCGGTGCTCGTGCTCAACCTGATCATCACGTTCAGCGTGCCGGGCATCTCGATCACCGGGCACCTCGGTGGGCTCGTGGCGGGTGCGGCCGCGGCCGCCGCGCTGGCCTACGCGCCGCAGCGGCACCGGACCCTGGTCCAGTCGGTCGTCCTGGCCGCCGTCGTGGTGGTGCTGGCGGTGCTGACCGTGGTGCACACCGGCGGTCTCATGCCGACCGGCGAATACGTGGACCAGATCAACCGGGGCAGCTAGGCCCGCCAGACGCGGCCCTGCAGCAGCGAGTCGGCGCCGACCCAGACGAAGTTCATCATCCGCGTGGCGGTGTGGTCGGGGTCCTCCTCCTCGTGGTCGGCGAGCCAGTCGGCGAGGGACTCGGCGGCGCCGACGTAGGCGTAGGCCATCGCGGTGAAGTCGCCGGGGCGGCCGGGCACCTCGGCGGCGGTGGCGGCGCCCTCCAGCAGCCCGGCGACGACCTCGACGATCCTGGCCCGCATGCCGGCGAGCTCGCCGGCGAAGTGCGGCTCGCTGCGGGCCTGCCGGTAGAGGACCCGCCAGCCGTCGCGGTGCGCGCCGACGAACGTGAAGAACGCCCGCAGGCCGTGCCACAGCTGCTCGTCGGGGCGGGCGGTGGGCAGCACACCCGCCGCGACCGCCTCCATGAGCCTGGTGGCCTCCCGGTGCAGGCACGCGACGAACAGCTCGTCCTTGGTGCCGAGGTAGGCGTAGACCATCGGCTTGGAGATGCCGGCGACTTCCGCGATCTCGTCCATCGACGCGGCGTGGAAGCCACGCTTGGAGAAGACGTGCACCGCGGCGTCGAGCATCTGCTGCTCGCGCACCACCCGCGGAAGTCGTTTCAGCATCTTGTCACCTTACCTACCCGTGCGTAAGGTTACGCATCAGTAGCTTATTTCCGTGAACACGAAGGGCACACCGACATGGCCGACCTCGACGCCCTGGGCGACTTCAACAACGTCGACCCGAAGCAGTTCGCGCAGCTCGTGAAGGGCGCGTCCGACGCGCAGCTCGGCGAGCTCATGGCGGGCCCGCAGCGCAAGGCGATCCTCGACACGATCTTCTCCCGCTTCCCGGAGCTGTTCCGCGCCGACCGTGCCGGCTCGACCAACGCGATCATCCACTGGACGATCACCGGCGCGCCCGACGGCGGGGCCGACACCTACGAGCTGGTCATCGCCAACGGCGCCTGCGTGCTGTCGCCGAGCCCCGACCAGGAGCCGAAGCTCGCGATCACCGTCGGCCCGGTCGACTTCCTCAAGGTCGTCTCGGGCGCCGGCAACCCCATGATGATGTTCATGACCGGCAAGCTCAAGGCCAAGGGCGACCTGGGCCTGGCCGCCAACATCGCGAACCTGTTCGACATCCCGAAGGCGTAACCCTCATGCCCGAGTTCTCGCTCGATCTGAACGAGGAACAGCGGGACCTCCGCGACTGGGTGCACGGCTTCGCCGCCGACGTCGTGCGCCCGGCCGCCGCGGAGTGGGACGCCCGCGAGGAGACCCCCTGGCCGGTGATCCAGGAGGCGGCGAAGATCGGCCTCTACGGGTTCGAGTTCCTCGCCAACACCTGGGGCGACCCGACGGGGCTGTCGCTGTGCCTGGCCAGCGAGGAGCTGTTCTGGGGCGACGCCGGGATCGGCATGGCGATCTTCGGGACCAGCCTCGCGGTCGCCGCGATCTACGCCTCCGGCACGCCCGACCAGATGCTCGAATGGGTCCCGCAGTGCTTCGGTGACGCGGCCGACCCGAAGGTCGCGGCGTTCTGCACCACCGAGCCGGAGGCCGGCTCCGACGTCGGGTCGATGAAGACCCGCGCCCGGTACGACGAGGCCACCGACGAGTGGGTCATCAGCGGGCAGAAGGCGTACGCGACCAACGGCGGCATCGCCAACGTCCACGTGGTGACCGCCAGCATCGAGCCCGAGCTGGGCTCGCGCGGGCAGGCGGCGTTCGTCGTGCCACCCGGTACACCGGGGCTCAACGGCAGCAAGAAGCTCAAGAAGCTCGGCCTGCGCGCCTCCCACACCGCCGACGTGTTCCTCGACGACGTGCGGGTCCCCGGCCGCTGCCTGCTCGGCGGCAAGGACGCCCTCGACGCGCGGCTCGCCCGGGCCCGCGAAGGCCGCCGGGCCCAGGGCCAGGCGGCGATGCGCACGTTCGAGCTGTCCCGGCCCGCGGTCGGGGCGCAGGCGCTCGGCGTGGCCCGCGCCGCGTACGAGTACGCGCTGGACTACGCGAAGGGCCGGGTGCAGTTCGGCCGGCCGATCATCGAGAACCAGGCGATCGCGTTCGCGCTCGCCGACATGCGCATGGAGATCGACGCCGCACGCCTGCTGGTGTGGCGGGCCGCCTGGATGGGCCGCAACAACCGCCCGTTCGAGGCCGGCGAGGGCTCCATGAGCAAGCTCAAGGCCGGCGAGGTCGCCGTCGCGGTGACCGAGAAGGCCGTGCAGATCCTCGGCGGCGCCGGCTTCCTGCGCGAGCACCCCGTCGAGCGGTGGTACCGCGACGCCAAGATCTACACGATCTTCGAGGGCACCAGCGAGATCCAGCGCCTCGTCGTCTCCCGCGCCATCTCCGGCACCTACATCCGCTGACCGACGGCACCGGCCTCCCGCCGAGAGGCCGGTGCCGTTTTGAAGGAGCCATGGACACGCCCTTCATCCTGCGCACGATGGCGAGCCGGAAACTGCTCAACCCCGGCAGCCCCGCGCGGATCGTCCGCCAGCTCAACGCACTGCGCCGCTGGGGCTTCGGGCTCTACGGCGAGATGCGCTCCACCGCGGCCCGCGACCCCGACCGGGTGGCCGTGATCGACGAGGACCGCCAGGTCACCTACGCCGAGCTCGACGTGCGGGTCCGCCGCCTCGCCAACGCGCTGCGCGCCGAGCACGGGATCCGCGCCGGCGACCGGGTCGGCCTGCTGTGCAACAACTCCGCCGGCATGGTCGAGGCGATGCTCGCGCTGATCGCGCTCGGCGCCCAGGCCGTGCTCGTGAACACCGGCCTCGGCAACGCGCAGCTCGAAGCGGTCGCGCACGACCAGTCCCTGACCCTGCTGGTGCACGACGACGACCTGCTCGGCATGCTCGCCGCGGTCCCGCCGAACCTGCCGCGGCTGGCGATGTCGAAGACCGGCGGGCTGATCCACCGGGCGCCGTCGGCGGAGCTCGAACCACCCGGCGACGCCGGCTCGGTCGTCGTGCTCACGTCCGGCACGACCGGCGCCCCGAAGGGCGCGCGGCGGCGCAACCCGTCGAGCCTGGGGCCGCTGGCCTCCGTCGTGAGCCGGATCCCGCTGTACGCCGGCGAGCGCATGTTCGTCGCCGCGCCCCTGTTCCACACGTGGGGCCTCGCCGCCCTGCAGCTGTGCCTGGCGCTGCGCGGCACCATCGTCGTCGCCCGCCGCTTCACCGCCCAGTCGACGGTCGACGCCGTCCGCGCCACCGGCTGCACCTCGCTGTTCGCCGTGCCGGTGATGCTGCAGCGGCTGCTGGAGGCGCCCGCGCCGATGCCCACGCTGCGGGTCGCGGCGACGTCCGGCTCCGCGCTCACCGGCCCGCTCGCGTCACGGTTCATGGACGTGTACGGCCCGGTGCTCTACAACCTGTACGGCTCCACCGAGGCGTCCTGGGTGTCGATCGCGACCCCGGAGGAGCTGCGGTCCGCGCCCGGCACCGCGGGCCGCCCACCGCACGGCACCCGGGTCGCGATCCTGTCCGACACCGGCACCGAGCTGCCCACCGGCGTCATCGGCCGGATCTTCGTCGGTAACGACATGCTCTTCGAGGGCTACACCAACGGCACCGGTCGCGAGTCGCACGGCGACCTGCTGGGCACCGGCGACCTCGGCCACCTGTCCGCCGACGGCCTGCTGTTCGTCGACGGCCGCGAGGACGACATGGTCATCTCCGGCGGCGAGAACGTGTACCCGGCCGCGGTCGAGGACGTGATCGCCGAGCTGCCACAGGTACGCGAGGTCGCCGTCGCCGGCGTGCCGGACGAGGAGTTCGGCCAGCGCCTGGCCGCGTGGATCGCCCTGCACGACGGCGAGTACGTCGACCCGGAGGCGGTGCGCGAATACGTCCGGCACCGCCTCGCCCGCTTCTCCGTGCCCCGCGACGTGCACTACATCGCCGCGCTGCCCCGCAACGCCACCGGCAAGGTCGTCCGCCGGCAGCTGTACACCGACTGACTCAGGAGAACAGGGTCAGCCCGGGCGCCACCACCAGGTTCGCGAGCTGCTGCTCGGTGATCGGACCCGGCCCGGTGACGGTCGCGCGGACCACGGTGCCGTCCGGGCGCACCGCCCACACGTCCGTCGCCGACCGGCGGAGCAGCACGCTGCCCTCCCGGGTCTCCTCGCGGCACCCCGGCGGGCACTGCTTGCCGGCGAAGGCGGCGCGGTCCGCGGCGGAGCGCATGCCGGTCGGCTCCAGGCTCACCGTCAGCGAGCCGCCGCCGGGAACCTGGAACGTGGCGGTGTAGCTGCCGTCGCGCTCGAAGAACACGGTGCCGGCGGGCACGTCCGGCAACACCGCGCCCAGCGCGCCGGTCAGCGCCGCGTCCAGCCGGACGATCGCCTCCTCGCAGCGCTCAGCGGTCGCTCCGGCCGGAGCGCCGGCGGTCGCGGTGGCGGCCGGCGGGGTCGTGCGGCAGCGCGGCGACGCCGTGACGACCGGCACGCCCGGGCGCTGCCCGGTCGGCTTCCGCGCGAGGAGCTGGGGCGCCGCGGTCACACCGAGGGCCAGCGCCGCGGCGACCGCGACGCCTGAGACGACTCGCAGGCGGCGGGTCCGGCGGCGCTCACCGGTGATCAGCCGGTCGACGTCGATGGCGGTGGGCGGCGGGTCCTGGGTCGCGGCACGCATGGCCTGGCTCAGATCCACAGCGGGTCTCCCTCCCGGAGGCCGGCCCGCAACGACTCCAACGCCCGGGCGGCCTGGCTCTTCACGGTGCCCTCGCTACAGCCGAGCGCCTGGGCGGTCTCCTCGACGGACAGGTCGCAGAAGTACCGCAGGACCAGCACGGCCCGGCGGCGCGGGGGCAGCCCGGCCAGGAGGGAGCGCACGTCGAGCCGCTGATCGGCGTCGGTGACCGCGACGGCGCGGTCCGGCAGCCGGTCGGTGGACGACTCGCGCCGCCACGGCCGCCGCCGCTCGTCCAGCCACGCGGACATCAGCATGCGGCGCACGTACGCGTCGCGGTGCTCCATCACCGTCGCGCGTTTCCAGTGCCGCAGCAGCTTGACCAGGACCGTCGACGTCAGGTCGTCGGCCAGGTGCCAGTCGCCGCACAGCAGGTAGGCGGTCTTGCGCAGGCGGTCCAGGTTGCCCGCGACGTATTCGCGGTACGCCTGATCGGTCGCCATCCGTGCTCCCTCCCTGTCGGGTTCATGGGGAGAACGGAGCCCGGGCCGCACCGGGTTGCCTACGGGACCGTGACGGCGCCCTTCTCCGCAGCGAGCGCGATGTCGGTGCGGTGCTGCGCGCCGTCGAAGGTGATCGCGTCGACCAGCCGGTAGGCGGCGGCGCGCGCGTCGGCCAGGGTGTCGCCGGTCGCGGTGCAGGTCAGCACCCGGCCGCCGGCGGTGAGCAGGGCGCCGTCGGCGCGGCGGGCCGTGCCGGCGTGGATGACGCCCGGCACGCCGTCGGCGCCGGTGATGACGTCGCCCTTGCGGGCCGACTCCGGGTAGCCGGCGCTGGCCATGACCACGCAGACCGCCGAGCCGGGCCGCCACGCCAGCGGCGGGTCCTCGGCCAGCCGGCCGACCGCGGCGGCGTGCAGCACCCCGGCCAGCGGCGTCTCGAGCCGGGCGAGGACGACCTGGGTCTCCGGGTCGCCGAAGCGGCAGTTGAACTCGATGACCTTCGGCCCCTGCGCGGTGAGGGCCAGGCCGACGTAGAGCACCCCGGCGAACGGCGTCCCACGGTCGCGCATCTGCGCGAGGGTCGGCTGCACGACGCTCGCCATGACCTCCTCGACCAGGTCCGCCGGCGCCCAGGGCAGCGGCGAATAGGCGCCCATGCCACCGGTGTTGGGGCCGGTGTCGCCGTCGCCGATGCGCTTGAAGTCCTGGGCCGGCTGCAGCGGCACGGCGGCGGTGCCGTCGGTGACGACGAACAGCGACACCTCGGGGCCGGCGAGGTACTCCTCGACGACGACCCGCTCGCAGCCGGCGCCGTGCGCGAGCGCCTCGTCGCGGCTGCCGGTGACGACGACGCCCTTGCCGGCGGCCAGGCCGTCGTCCTTCACCACGTACGGCGGGCCGAACGTGTCGAGCGCGGCGGCCAGCTCGTCGGCGGAGGTGCAGACGAACGAGCGGGCGGTGGGCACGCCCGCCGCCCGCATCACGTCCTTCGCGAACGCCTTCGACCCCTCCAGCTGCGCCGCCGCCTTCGACGGGCCGAAGCAGGCGATGCCCTTGCCGCGGACCGCGTCGGCGACCCCGGCCACCAGCGGCGCCTCCGGGCCGACCACGACGAGGTCGACGGCGCGCTCCACGGCGAGCCCGGCCACCGCGTCGGGGTCGAGCGGATCGACCTCGGCGTTGACCGCGATCGCGGCCGTGCCCGGGTTGCCCGGGGCGCAGATGAGGTCGGTCACGGCGGGGTCGGCAGCCAGGGCCGCGGCGATCGCGTGTTCACGACCGCCGGAGCCGAGCAGGAGTACGCGCACGACGACAGATCGTACTGCCCCTGCTAGATGAGGCTGTGCCGGACCACGTTCTCCTCGCGGCCGGGACCGACGCCGACGATCGACACGCGGGTGCCGGCGAGCTCCTCGATCCGCTCGATGTACCGCTGCGCGTTGACCGGCAGGTCCGAGAACTCGCGGGCCTTCGAGATGTCCTCCCACCAGCCGGGGAGCTCCTCGTAGACCGGGGTCGCGTGGTGGAACTCGGTCTGCGTCATCGGCATCTCGTCGGTGCGCTTGCCGTCCACCTCGTACGCCACGCAGATCGGCACCTTCTCCAGGCCGGAGAGCACGTCGAGCTTTGTGACGACCAGGTCGGTGATGCCGTTGAGCCGGGTCGCGTACCGGGCGACGACCGCGTCGTACCAGCCGGTGCGCCGCTCACGGCCGGTGGTCGTGCCGTACTCCCGGCCGATCTTGCGCAGGTGCACGCCGAAGTCGTCGAACAGCTCGGTCGGGAACGGTCCCGAACCGACCCGGGTGGTGTAGGCCTTGGTCACGCCGATCACCTGCGTGATCGCGGTCGGCGGCACACCCGCGCCGACGCAGGCGCCGCCCGCGGTCGGGTTGGACGACGTCACGAACGGATACGTGCCGTGGTCCATGTCGAGCATCGTCGCCTGGGCGCCCTCGAGCAGGACCGTGCGGCCCTCCTCCAGGCCCTTCCACAGCACCTGGCGGGTGTCGGTGATGTACGGGCGGAGCCGCTCGGCGTAGGTGAGGTACTCCTCGACCACCGCGTCGACGTCGATCTCCTTGCGGTTGTACACCTTGAAGAGGACCTGGTTGCGCTCGCGCAGCACGATCTCGAGCTTCTTGCGCAGGATGCCCGGGTCGAGCAGGTCCTGGACCCGGATGCCCATGCGGGCCACCTTGTCGCCATAGGCGGGGCCGATGCCGCGGCCGGTCGTGCCGATCCGGGACGAGCCGAGATAGCGCTCCACGACCCGGTCCAGGGCCCGGTGATGCGGCATGATGAGGTGTGCGTCACCCGATATCATCAGGCGGGACACGTCGACGCCGCGCTCCGCGAGCCCGTCGATCTCGACCAGCAGCACCTTCGGGTCGATCACGACCCCGTTGCCGATGACGATGGCCGCGTTGGGCCACAGCGCCCCCGACGGCATGAGATGCAGGGCGAATTTCTGCCCATCCGGCGTCACCACGGTGTGACCCGCGTTATTGCCGCCGGAATAGCGCACGACGTAGTCGACGTCGCCGCCAATCATGTCGGTAACCTTGCCCTTGCCCTCGTCGCCCCACTGAGCGCCGATGAGCACGATCGCTGGCATCGTTTGTTGCCCTCTCCAAAGGGTCGGGCGCCCCAGCGGGTCGCCCGGGGTGCCAGGCTAACAACCGCGTGAAAGGCAGGTTGACAACGGTGGTCGACGTGGTGGTGCTCGCGCTCGGCGAAGGCACGTCGTGTGCCTGCGATAACGGCGCGTGCGGCACGCGTACCCCTATTCTTGCCTGTCGCGACGCGCTGCGCACCGCAAGCGTCCAGGTCGAGACGGTCGTCGCGCACACCGACGCGGAGATCGACGCCGCGCTCAAGGCGCTGCCGGACGTGCGGCTCATCGTCGCCACCGCCGCCGACGGGCAGCTGCGGGCCGTCATGCGCCGCCTGGTCCGCATGTACGCGCCGGCCCCCAGCAAGCGGTCCGAGGCCGAGGCCGAGATCCCCGACGACCGGACCCTGCCGGACCTGCCCCCGATCGGCGTGCTGCCGCTGGGCCCCGACTCCACCGACCTCGTCACCCGGCTCGGGCTGCCCCGCGCCCCCGCCGACGTCGCCGCCGCCGTCCTCGGCGGCCACGTGCGCCGCCTCGACCTGCTGCGCAACGACGGCGGCTCGGTCACCCTCGACGGCGTCCTGGTCGGCGGGGTCGACGCGAGCGGCTCGGCCAGCACCTACCTGGCCCGCGTCGAGGTCGACGACGCCGTCCTCGCCGACGGCACCGAGCCCGTGCTCATGTCGGTGGTGGCCAACGCCTCGCGGTACGCGACGGTCGACGGCCTGCCGCTGGTGCTCTCCCCCGACATGGCCGACGGCCGGCTGGACGTCGCGGTCGCGGTGCCCCGGGCGTCCAGGTCGCTCTTCCGCCGCCCCCGCGTCGAGATCGAGGTCCGCCGGGCCCAGGGCCGCGCGGTCGCCATCACCCCGCGCACCGACGTGCCGTTCGTCGACGACGGCGCCGAGGGCGTGCTCAGCCGCAAGCGCTCCTGGTGGATGGAGCGCGCCGCCTGGGCCGTCTACGTCCCCTGACGGCCGCCGCCTTCGCATACGGTGCGGACTCGCATACGGTGGGAGACTGCGGGAGGGGAACAGCTGTGAACGACGCGCTCTGGCCGCCCGACGAGGTCATCTCGGGGCGGCGCACCGAACGACCCATCATCGCGGGCCAGGTGCGGCCCGGCGACGAGGACGACGACGAGTTCCTCGACGACGACCAGGAGCCACCGGCGGCCGGCGCGGTCGTCGAACATGTCGGCTCACCGTGGGCCCAGCCGCCGGGGCGGGTGGGCCCGCCGGCGGCAGCGCCGCTCGGCGACGGCGAGCCGGGGCCGCCGGGACCGTGGCTGGAGTCACCGCCGGTGTCGGGCGGGCCGACCGGCAGCGAGGTCCAGCACGGCCAGCCGGTCCCGCACGTGCCGGTCTCGGGCGCGCCGGTCCGCTCACCGCTGTCCGGGCCTTCCGCGCCCATCCCGGTCTCCGGCGCGGGCGTCGTCCCCGTCTCCGGGCCCGGTCCGATCCCTGTTCCGCCGACCAACGGGGTGCCGGTGGCGATGCCTCCGGTCGTTCACCCTCCGCAGCCACCACAGCCTCAGCTTCCAGCGCCACCGGCACCGCCGACCTACCCGGCGCCGCCGATGTCGTACCCGGCGCCACCGGCCGCACCACCGGCGTATCCCGCGCCACCGTCCTACACCGGGCCGCCCGTCGCGCCGCCGGCCGCGCCCACAGCGCCGCCGTCCACACCGCCAGGGCCGCCGCCCGCACCGCCAGAGGCGCCGTTCGCGCAACCGGGACCGCCTTCTGCACCGCCGCCAGGGGCGCCGTTCGCGCAGCCGGGGCCGCCCTCTGCACCGCCGGGGCCGCCGTTCGGGCAGCCGGGACCGCCGCCCGCGGCCGCGCAGATGCAGCACCGGCCGCCGACCGAGGCGCCACCGGCGACGGCGAGCTGGTCCGACGGGAGCACGCCGACCGCCGAGGAGTTCTCCCGGCGCCGGCAGGCCCGGCCCGTCGACCCGGTCGCCGCGCGGGGGGTGCGCGGCATCCTGTCCAAGGGGACCCTCGGCATGGTGTCGCTCGGGCCGGGGCGGCGCGAGCAGGAGTACCGGCACGACGTCGACCTCGTGCGGCGCAACTTCGGCGGGCTGCGCCAGGTGACCGTGGTCAACCCGAAGGGCGGCGCGGGCAAGACCGTCGCGGTGCTGCTGCTGGCCATGACGTTCGGGCAGAAGCGCGGCGGCTACGTGCTGGCCTGGGACAACAACGAGACGCAGGGCACCCTCGGGATGCGGGCGCAGCAGGACTTCCACACCCGCACGGTGCGTGACCTGCTGCGCGACCTCGACCACTTCCAGGGCGCGCAGGGGCGGGTCGGCGACCTGTCGCAGTACGTGCGCGCCCAGGGCGAGGGCATGTTCGACGTGCTCGCCAGCGACGAGTCGGCCACGGCCGGTGAGATGCTCACGGCGCAGTCGTTCGGCGAGATCCGCGACGTCGTCAGCCGCTTCTACAAGCTGATCGTGGTCGACACCGGCAACAACGTACGGGCGGAGAACTGGCAGGCCGCGATCGACGCCACCGACCAGCTGGTGGTGACGATGTCGGCGCGCAACGACTCGGCGGAGACGGCGTCGCGGATGCTCGACCACCTGGAGCAGCACGGCCGCCAGCGGCTGGTGCGGCAGGCGGTGACCGTGGTCTCGATGCCGCCGAGCCGGCGCCACCTCGACGTGCCCGCGATCACCCGGCACTTCGCGGCGCGGACCAGGACGGTGCTGCTCACGCCGTACGAACGCTTCATCGACTCGGGCGAGCCGATCCGCTACTCGGCGCTCAGCTCCGCCAGCCGCGACGCCTGGTTGAAGGTCGCCGCGGCCATCTCGGAAGGGCTGTGACCACCGCGAACGGCTAGCGCAGGGCGGCGGTGGCGGCCGGGTCGCTGTCGTTGAGGAACTGCGCGCAGCGCTCGGCCTCGTCGGCCTCGCCGATCTGCCCGGCGGCCAGGCCGAGCGCGTTGAGCGCCCGCAGGAACCCCTGGTTGGGCTCGTGCGACCAGGGCACGGGGCCGGCGCCGCGCCAGCCGTTGCGGCGCAGCTGGTCCAGGCCGCGGTGGTAGCCGGTGCGGGCGTACGCGTAGGCGGTGACCGGTTCGCCGTCGGCGAGCGCGAGCTCGGCCAGGCGGGCCCAGGCGGCGCTGAACGCCGGGTGCGCCGCGGCGACGGCCTTGACGTCCTTCTCGGAGCCGGCGGCGGCGAGCTGCGCGGCGGCCTCGGGCTCGGCGGGCAGCAGCGTCGGTGATGGCTGTGGCAGCAGGTTCTGCATACAGCCATTCAATCAGGGTGGCTGAACGGTGGAGGGTGCGTCCCGCGACCGGAGGGTGTGTCCCGTTCCGGTAGGCACTAGAAAGAGAAGTCCGGAGCCTCCCCAGGACCCGGTTACGCGATGGCCCGATCTTCACGGTCGGGTCATCGCCCTTTGCGGGTGCTGGCAAGATGACTGGGTGCCCACACCGCCCCCGCCAGACGTGGTCGCGCTGCACGACCACTCGCCGGAAGAGATCGAGTCGCCGGACGAGCTGCAGTTCCACCTGCAGACCGGCTCGCTGGCGAGCAAGGTCGTGCAGGGTCTCGACCTGTCCGCCGTCGACCTGTCCGCCGTGGACGTGCGGGACACCCTGTTCGTCGGGTGTCACTTCGCCGCCCTCGAGCCGGTCGTCGACCTGCTGCTGCGGCGGGCGGTGGTGGTCCCCGAGTTCGCCGGCGTGCCCTATCCGACGCACCCGTCGCAGCTGTACGTGCCGGGCGACCTGGCCGCCGGGTTCGACTCCGACGGGTTCGCCGGCATGTTCGACACGGTGGTGTACGAGCACTTCCGGGCGACCGGCGGGGCCACGCCGGAGATCCGTGAGGCGATCGTGCAGCGCATGCACGACTCGGGGATCGACAACGCGCTGGCCAACGTGACCACCGGCTGGATCGCCGCGCGGGGGCCGGCCGCGGCGGTCGGGATCATGGGCGGTCACGCGGCGCCCCGCGGCTCGGCCGACTTCCGCACCGCCGCCGAGCTGGCGTGGCGGCTGGCCCGGGCCGACCGGCTCATCGTGACCGGCGGCGGCCCCGGCGTGATGGAGGCGGCGAACCTCGGCGCGTTCCTGGCCGACCAGCCGCGCAGCGCCCTCGACGAGGCCATCGACCGGCTGGCGACGGCGCCCGACTTCCGCGACCACGACCCCTACACGCGGGTGGCGCTGGACGTGCGCGCCGCGTTCGGGCAGCCGGTCCCGCCGACGCCGGACTCGGTCGTCCCCGCGGAGCAGGTGGCGGTCGACCCGGTGACCTGGGCGCGCCGCGGCGGCCTGGCGATCCCGACGTGGCTGTACGGCCACGAGCCGGCGAACCTGTTCGCCGCGAAGATCGCGAAGTACTTCTCCAACGCGATCCGGGAGGACACGATCCTGCGCCTGTCCCGCGGCGGGATCGTGTTCGCGCCGGGCATGGCCGGCACCGTGCAGGAGATCTTCCAGGCGGCGACGAAGACGTTCTACGCGACCGACGGGGTCAGCGGCCCGTTCGTGTTCCTGGACGTCGAGCACTGGACGCAGCGCCTGCCGGTCCGTGGCCTGCTGGAGCCGCTGCTGGCCGCGTCCCCGGTCGGCGACCTGCGGCACCTGCTGCACATCACCGACGACGTGGCCGAGGCCGCCGAGATCCTGACGGCGTAGCCGCCGCCGGCCTGCGAAGGGGCCGGCGGCGGAAACGACCCGGACGCGAGAAGGCCCGGCCCCCGCGAGGGGAAGCCGGGCCTTGCCGTCAGGCGGAAACTACTTCGACAGCGTGGTGCCGGTCGAACGCAGGTGCTCGCAGGCCTCCACGACGCGCTGGGACAGGCCGGCCTCGGCCGCCTTGCCCCAGGCGCGCGGGTCGTAGGCCTTCTTGTTGCCGACCTCGCCGTCGACCTTGAGCACGCCGTCGTAGTTGCTGAACATGTGGGCCGCGACGGGGCGGGTGAACGCGTACTGCGTGTCGGTGTCGATGTTCATCTTCACCACGCCGTAGTCGAGCGCCTCGCGGATCTCCGAGAGCAGCGAGCCGGAGCCGCCGTGGAAGACCAGCGACAGCGGCTTCTCCTTGCCGTACTTGGCGGCGACCGCGTCCTGGATCTGCTTGAGGATCTCGGGGCGCAGCTTCACGTTGCCCGGCTTGTAGACGCCGTGGACGTTGCCGAAGGTCAGGGCGGCCATGTAGCGGCCCTTCTCACCGAGGCCGAGCGCCTCGACCATGGCCAGACCGTCCTCGACGGTGGTGTACAGCTTCTCGTCGATCGCGCCGACGACACCGTCCTCCTCGCCGCCGACGACGCCGACCTCGATCTCCAGCACGACCTTGGCCGCGGCGGTGAGGGCCAGCAACTCCTCGGCGATCTGCAGGTTCTCACCCAGCGGCACCGCCGAGCCGTCCCACATGTGGGACTGGAACAACGGCTCCTCGCCCTTCGCGACGCGCTCGGCCGAGATGGCCAGCAGCGGCCGGACGAACTTGTCCAGGTTGTTCTTCGGGCAGTGGTCGGTGTGGAGGGCGACGTTGATCGAGTACTTCTTCGCGACCTCGCGGGCGAACGCGGCGAAGGCGACCGAGCCGGTGATCATGTCCTTGACGGTGGGGCCCGAGAGGTACTCGGCACCGCCGGTGGACACCTGGATGATGCCGTCGCTCTCCGCATCGGCGAAGCCGCGCAGCGCCGCGTTCAGCGTCTGCGACGACGACACGTTGATCGCCGGATAGGCGAACGCGCCGGCCTTGGCGCGGTCGAGCATCTCGGCGTAGACATCGGGAGAGGCGATGGGCATGACGGCGCTCCTTGGCTGTTTGGATCGTGCGGTGTTGGAGCCGGGCGTGCGCGGCTCGTCGAGGACCGCGCTGTCCTGCAACGGAGTATCTCGCAGCGCTCGCCGCCCATGAACGGCGGGAGGGTGGGCGCGAGGTGAATTGCCCGGCTGGGCAGCGTTACGACTGATTCGGTCGTACGGTTGGAGAGACCTGAGGGAGGACGCATGACCAGCACGGAGCGCAGCGGAGAGCTGGGCATCATGGGCGCAGCTGTGAGGTCAGGGCGGCGCCGGAGCGCAGCGGAGGTGACGTCATGACCAGCACGGAGCGCAGCGGAGCGCTGGGCATCATGGGCGCAGCTGTGAGGTCAGGGCGGCGCCGGAGCGCAGCGGAGGTGACGTCATGACCAGCACGGAGCGCAGCGGAGCGCGGGCCGGCGGTCAACCGTGCGCACCCCTGGGACGCGAACGAGTACGACGCCGTCGAACAGGACCGCGAGGTCGCGATGGACGACGAGTACCGCTAGCCGACGTACTGCGGGTGCGCGGCGGCCCAGGCCGGGACGGTCCCCTCGCGCAACGCCGTCACCAGGCCGTCGCCGTCGGGCAGGACCGTGCGGTCGGGCCCGACGGGCAGCTTCAAGCCGGGCACCCGCGCGGCGTCGTAGCCGGCGAACATGCCGGCCAGCATCGGCAGCGACACGTCACCGAGGTGCAGGTCGAGGGCGCTCCCCGCGACCGGCATCGCCCTGGCCAGCTTCACCGGGTCGCCGAGCTGCCGGGCGAGCGCGGCGAGATACTGCCGCACGTGCGCGTCGCGGTCGTCGGCGCCGTCCGCGAGCGACCTGCGTTGCCGGACGTAGTCCAGCGCCTGCCAGCCGGCGAAGTGGCGGCAGCCGGGCTCGTACACGACGGGCTGCATCCCGGGGCGCAGCGGCGCAGCGTCACCCGAGGACGGGTCGTAGCCGAGGTGGACGGAGACGGTCCGCTGGTCAACGCAGAGGTCGACGCCGCCCACCGCCTCCGTGACCCGCTGCATCCCGGTGAAGTCGATGACCGCGCCGCCGTCGACCCGCACCCCGAGCATCCCGCCGACGAGCCGGGCGGTCAGCTCGTAACCGCCGAAGACATACGCGGTGCCCATCTGCTGGATGCCGAAGTTGGGCACCTCGACGAGCAGGTCGCGGGGGATCGACAGCTGGAAGACGGTGCGGGTGTCGGCGTCGACGTGCAGCAGCAGGATCGCGTCGGCGCGCACCGTGTCGCCCGCAGACTCCGGGCGCCGGTCGGTGCCGAGCAGCAGGAAGTTGCCGACGTCGGGGCTGCCCGCCTCCAGCAGGACCTCGGTGTGCGCCGGCGGGCGGGGGCGCTCGGGCAGCGCCAGCGGCACCGCGCCGGCGAGCGCCACCACGAGCGCGGTCGCGCCGGACAGCGTCCAGCGGCGGCGGGCCCGGCGCTTGCGGACCCCGGCGGCGATCGCCGGGCGCAGCGCCGCGGCGACGGGCACGTCCTGCTCGTGCCGGGCGAAGGCCGCGCTGAGCGCCTTGGCCAGCGGCGACGCGGGCGGCTCGGGGAACGACGGGTCGCTCATCGGACGTCGCCGCCGATCAGGTCCGGCACGACCTCGGTGCGCAGCGTCGCGAGGGCCCTGGAGATCAGCGAGCGGACGGTGCCGATCGCGCAGTCGAGGACCTCGGCGATCTCGACGTCGCTGAGGCTCTCGTAGTACCGCAGCACCAGGGCGGCCCGCTGGCGCCGGGGCAGCCTGGCGAGCCACAGCCACATCTGGTCGCGGTCCGCGGACGCCTCGGCGTGGTCGGCGACCGGTGGCTGGCCGATCGGGTCGGTGAGCTCGGCCCGCAGCACCACCCGCCGCAGCCACGAGCCGCGGTGCAGGTCGATGTACGCGTTGGTGAGCATGCGCTTGACGTAGTGCTCGGGCACGCTGGCGGCGGCGATGCGCCGCCACTTCACCTGCGCCCGGATCATCGTCTCCTGCACGAGGTCCTGCGCGGTGTGTGGATCGCCGGTGAGCATGACCGCATAGCGCAGCAGCGCCTGCAGCCGCGCCTCGACGAACTCCTCGAACGTCAAACCAGACCCCCTCCCCTGACCCTAATGACGGGTCAAGGGAGGGATCTGTTGCGGGGGTCAGGGAATCAGCGGAGGGTGGTTGGGATCCAACAGTCCGCGGTCGCGCAGCGCCTCGTACAGCGGCGTGGTCTGCGGGTAGTGGCCCCAGTGGTGGTCGCCGTCGGTGCCGTTGTCGTGGCCGTGCCCGCCGCCGATGTTGCCGACACCGCCGAGCAGCTGCTGCTGGACCGGGTTCAGCCCGGACCACCAGGGCCGTTGCGGCAGGCCGGCGACGTCGTCGCGGATGGCGATCCAGCGGTACGTGTAGCCGAGGAACACGCACTTGCGCGTGATGTCGGAGAGGTTGTCCGACCGGGCGTGCCAGATCCGGCGGTCGAAGAACACGACGTCGCCGGCGTCGACGGTGACCTGCCGGGCGCCGTCGGGCGTCGGCCACGGCACGTCACGGGTCGGCGGGCCGGGCAGCCAGTTGGTGCGGTGGCTGCCGGGGACCAGGGTCAGGTTGCCCCGGCCGGTCTCCGAGACGTCCGACAGCCAGTACGCGAGCTTCACCGACAGCCGCGGGCGCGGGTCGGTCTCCAGCTCACGGTTCTGCCGGCCGCCGTCCTGGTGCCAGTGCCACCAGTTTGGCTTCGGTGCGGCCAGCGGCGGGTGCACGTCCAGGTGCGAGTGGTAGATGTGCACGTTCCAGCCGAGGATCGACCACACCAGGGGGAAGGTCGCCGGGTGGTCGATCAGGTCGACCAGGTCCGGGTAGTGGGTGACCGGGCTGAGCAGGTGCAATGAGCCGTCGGCGGCGCGCGGGTGCTGCTGGTGCGCGGTCTCGAGCACCGACGCGTAGTGGCGCACCTCGTCCGGGCTCAGCACGCCCTTGAGCACCAGGTAGCCGTCGGCGTCGAACTGCTCGCGCTGCTCGCGGGTCATCGGCGTCCAGGTCGCGGTGTCGTTGCTCCGCGCTGCCGCAATCGCTGACATCCCCGTCTCCAGTTCCGGCGCCGTCCGCAGGCGCCCTCACCGCCACAGACGTGAGCGATGTCCACGACCGTGGTCGCCCGTTCGTGCCGCAAATTCTGGACATTCCGCGTGCAACGGATGAAGCCGCCGGCAACGTCTATGCAGAAAGGCGGAACGCCGCATAGCCGACGACCCTGTCCCTCGGCCCGCCCGTGTCGGCGGAGGTGGCGAGGGCGAGCCGCTCGACCCGCGGCGCCCGGCGCCGCGCCCAGGTGAGCAGCCCGCGCAACGGGTGCCGGCCGCAGGCGTCGCCGGTGCCGATCCGCTCCGGAGCGAGGTCCTCGACGGCGGCCGCGGTCGCGGCGTCCTGCCGGCGGGCCTCCTCATCGGTCAGGAAGTGCGACAGGTCCGTGCTGCACAGCACGATCGTGCCCGGTGCCGCGACCGCGTCGAGCAGCGCCGCCACGGCCGCCGGATCGCCCGGCCCGACCAGGACGGGCAGCATCGCGCGCACCTGGACCCGCAGCAGCAGCGGCACCTGCACCTCGATGGAGTGCTCGGGCGCGTGCGGGCGGTCGTCGGCGACGGCGAGCCCACGCTCCGTGAGCCGGCGGGCGCCCTCCAGGTCGATCGCGATCGGCCCGAGCGGGCTCGCCCAGGCCTCGACGGTCGGCACGGCGGCGCCCCGCAGCGCCACGTGGTGGGCCGGGCCGAGGACCACGGCCCGCTCGAACGGCTCGGCGCGGTCGCGCAGCTCGCGGTAGACGTGCGCGGCGGTGGGGCCGGACCAGCGGTAGCCGGCGTGCGGCACGACGTAGGCGGCGGCCGGCGGGGCGGAGGCCGGCGGGGCGGCGTCGAGCAGTCCGTCGATCATGGCGGTGAGCTGGGCCGGGTCGGCCGGATAGAACGTGCCCGCGACCGCCTCCGGTCGCGTCGTCGACGGGCGCGTCACGAGACGACCACCGGCAGCCGCCGCCGGCCCCAGCCGCCGGGCGGGCCGTCGAACACGCCGGGCAGCCGGTGCCCGCAGCGCGTGCAGCGGCCGTCGTCGGTCAGCTCGTAGGCGCCCAGGTCGTACCAGTCGCGGACGATGACCGGCGCGTCGCACCCGGGGCACCGCGTGGTCTGGCCGTCGGGGTCGTGCACGTTGCCGGTGTAGACGAACCGGAGGCCGGCGTCCAGGGCGATCCGGCGGGCCCGGCGCAGCGTCTCCGGCGGGGTGCGCGGGATGTCGCGCATCTTGAAGTCGGGGTGGAACGCGGAGAAGTGCAGCGGGACGTCGGTGCCGAGGTGCTCCAGCAGCCAGTCGCACTGGCGGCGCAGCTCGTCGTCGCCGTCGTTGTGGCCCGGGATGAGCAGCGTGGTGATCTCCAGCCACACGTCGGTGCCGCGCAGGTACTCCAGCGTCGACAGCACCGCGTCGAGGCGGGCGAACGTGATCTTCTCGTAGAACTTGTCGCTGAACGCCTTGAGGTCGATGTTGGCGGCGTCGATGTGCCGGTAGAACTCCTCGCGCGGCGCCGGGTTCATGTACCCGGCCGACACCGCGACCGTCTTGATCCCGGCGGCGCGGCAGGCGTCCGCGACGTCCATCGCGTACTCCATGAAGATCACCGGGTCGTTGTAGGTGAACGCGATGGACCGGCAGCCGAGCCGCAAGGCCGCCGCGGCGAGCTGCTCGGGGCCGGCCGCCGCGGCGAGCGTGTCGATCTCCCGGCTCTTCGAGATGTCCCAGTTCTGGCAGAAGCGGCAGCCGAGGTTGCAGCCGGCGGTGCCGAACGACAGCACCGGCGAGCCGGGCAGGAAGTGGTTGAGCGGCTTCTTCTCGATCGGGTCGACGCAGAACCCGGAGGACCGGCCGTAGGTGGTGAGCACGATCTGGTCGCCCTCACGCTGCCGGACGAAGCAGAAGCCGCGCTGCCCCTCGTGCAGCCGGCATGCCCTCGGGCAGACGTCACACTGCACCCGGCCGTCAGCCAACCGGTGCCAGTGCACGGTCGGCACCGTCGCCATACTCCCGACTGTACGCCGGGCAAAACCGGCTGACCCACCGATAATCCGGACGCGACGATGAACGGGTGCTGCTGACGATCACCACCACCCATCACCCGGCGACCGACCTCGGCTACCTGCTGGTGAAGCATCCCGACAGGTTGCAGTCGTTCGAGGTCAGCGGCGGCACTGCGCACGTCTTCTACCCGGAGGCGACGCCGCAGCGGTGCACCGCGGCGCTGCTGCTGGACGTGGATCCGGGTGCGGCGCGCCCCGCGAAGCAGCCCGACACGTTCACGCTGCGCCAGCACGTCAACGACCGGCCCTACGCCGCGTCGAGCCTGCTGTCGGCGGCGCTGGGGCGGGTGCTGCGCACGGCGCTGCGCGGCGAGTCCCGCGACCGGCCCGAGCTGGCGGCCGCGCCGATCCCCCTCGAGCTGCGGATCCCGGCGCTGCGCTGCAAGGGCGACGCCGAGACGTTCTTCGGGCCGCTCGGCTGGACCGTCGAGGCGGCGCCGATCCCGCTGGACCCGACGCGGCCGGAGTGGGGCGCCAGCCGGTACGTCGACCTGACCCTGCGCGGCACGCTGCGGCTCGCCGACGCGCTCAACCACGTGTACGTGCTGCTGCCGGTCCTCGACGACGCCAAGCACTACTGGGTGTCCACCGACGAGGTGGAGAAGCTGCTGCGGGCCGGGACCGGGTGGCTGGCGGAGCACCCGGCGAAGGCGGTCATCGCCCGGCGGTACCTGGCACACCGCACGGCACTGACGAACGAGGCCCTGTCCCGGCTGTCCGATGTGGACACCGACGCCGACTCGGTCGACCAGCCGGCCGCGGCCCGGCCGGAGTCGCTCGCCGCCCTGCGCCGCGCCACGGTCGTGCGGCAGCTGGCCGAGGCCGGCGCGCAGCGGGTGCTCGACCTCGGCTGCGGCCCCGGCGCGCTGCTCGGCGAGCTGATCCGGGACCGGCGCTTCACCGAGATCGTCGGCGCCGACGTCTCCACCGTGTCGCTGGACATGGCCGCCCGCCGGCTGCGGCTGGACCGGCTCCCCGACCGGCAGAAGGAACGCATCCGGCTGCTGCAGACCGCGCTGACCTACCGCGACGACCGGCTGTGCGGCTACGACGCGGCCGTCCTCATGGAGGTCGTCGAGCACGTCGACCCGCCGCGGCTGCCGGCGCTGGCGGCCAACGTGTTCGGCCACGCGGCGCCGAAGACGGTGCTGGTGACCACGCCGAACGCCGAGTACAACGTCCGGTACCCGGGCCTGGGCCACGGCGGGATGCGCCATCACGACCACCGGTTCGAGTGGGACCGGGCGCAGTTCGGCGCGTGGTGCGACGAGGTCGCCGCGCGCTACGGCTACACCGTGACCCGGCACGGCATCGGCGAAGAGGACCCGGAAGTCGGCGCATCGACCCAGATGGCGGTGTTCAAGCAGTGACCACGGTAACCATTCCCGACCTGTGCCTGGTGGCGCTCGTCGGCATCTCCGGCTCCGGCAAGTCGACCTTCGCCCGGCGGCAGTTCGCGCCGACGCAGGTGCTGTCCTCCGACGCGTTCCGCGCCCTGGTCGCCGACGACGAGAACGACCAGTCGGCGTCGGCGGAGGCGTTCGACGCGCTGCACTACATCGCCGGCAAGCGGCTGCGGGCCGGCCGGCTCACCGTCGTCGACGCGACCAACGTGCAGGCGCACGCGCGCAAGGCCCTGGTCGAGCTGGCCCGGGCGCACGACGTGCTGCCCGTCGCGATCGTCCTGGACGTGCCGGAGAGCGAGTGCTGGGAGCGCACGCAGCTGCGCCCCGACCGCGACTTCGGCCGGCCGGTCCTGTCCCGGCAGCACCGCGACATGCGCCGCTCGCTCAGGTCGCTCGGCCGGGAGGGCTTCCGCCAGGTGCACGTCCTGCACGGCGCGGCCGAGGTCGACGCGGCGGTCGTGGCGTACCAGAAGCTCTACAACGACAAGAAGGAGCTGACCGGCCCGTTCGACATCATCGGCGACGTGCACGGCTGCCGTGGGGAGCTGGAGCTGCTGCTGGACCGGCTCGGCTACACGCTCGACCGGGACCCGCACGGCCGGCCCGTCGACGCGCGCCACCCCGACGGCCGCACCGCGGTGTTCGTCGGCGACCTGGTCGACCGCGGGCCCGACTCCCCCGGCGTGCTGCGCCTGGTGATGGGCATGGTCGCGGCCGGGCACGCGCTGTGCGTGTCGGGCAACCACGAGGCGAAGCTGCTGCGCAAGCTGCGCGGCGGCACCGTCCGGATCGGCCACGGCCTGCAGGAGACCCTCGACCAGCTCGACGCCGCCGACGCCGAGCTGGTCGACGCGGTGCCGGCGTTCCTGGACGGGCTCATCAGCCACTACGTGCTGGACGGCGGGCGGCTCGTCGTCGCGCACGCCGGGCTCAAGGAGGCCTACCACGGCCGGGCGTCCGGCCGGGTGCGGGCGTTCGCGCTGTACGGCGACACCACCGGCGAGACCGACGAGTACGGCCTGCCGGTCCGCTACCCGTGGGCGCAGGAGTACAAGGGCGCGGCCACGGTCGTCTACGGCCACACCCCGGTGCCCACCGCCGAGTGGGTCAACAACACCATCTGCGTCGACACCGGCTGCGTGTTCGGCGGTTCGCTGACCGCCCTGCGCTACCCGTCCCGGGAGCTGGTCTCGGTGCCGGCTGTCCGGGCGTACTACGAGCCGGTGCGGCCGCTGGTCGTACCGGCGCCGGAAGAACGCGGACTGGATCTCGCCGACGTGACCGGACGGCGCACCCTCGTCACGCCCGCGGGGCGGGTGACGGTGGCGGCCGAGAACGCCGCGGCGGCGCTGGAGGTCATGAGCCGCTTCGCGGTCGACCCCCGCTGGCTGGTGTGGCTGCCGCCGACGATGGCGCCCGCGTCGACGTCGACGGTCGAGGGCTACCTGGAGCACCCGGTCGAGGCGCTCGCCGACTACGCGAAGGCGGGCGTGCCCCGGGTCGTGTGCGAGGAGAAGCACATGGGCTCGCGGGCCGTGCTGGTCGTGTGCCGGTCGGCCGAGGCCGGGCTGCGCCGCTTCGGCATCCCGGCCGGCGGGACCATCTACACACGGACGGGCCGGCCGTTCTTCGGCGCCGGGTCGGCGGTGGAGACGACGCTGCTGGACCGGGTCCGCGCGGCGGTCGGCGCGGCGGGGCTGTGGGAGGAGCTCGGCACCGACTGGCTGCTGCTGGACGCCGAGGTGCTGCCCTGGTCGGCGAAGGCGGAGCCGCTCATCCGCGAGCAGTACGCGAGCGTGGCCGCGGCCGCCGGGGCGGCGCTGCCGGCCGCGCACGCGGCGCTGAGGGAGGCGGCCCGGCGGGGCATCGACGTGTCCGCGCTCGAGTCGCGCTTCGCCGGGCGGGTCTCCTCGATCGCGGCGTTCACCGAGGTGTACCGGCGGTACTGCTGGCCGACCGACGGGCTGGCGGGGCTGCGGCTGGCGCCGTTCCACGTGCTGGCCGGGGAGGGCCACTCGTACCTCCGCCAGGATCACGAATGGCACCTGGCGCTGATGGACCGGCTGGCCGCGGTCTCCCCCACCCTGTTCACCACCACGCGGCGGCTGGTGGTCGACCCGGCGTCCCCGGCCGACGTCGAGGCGGCGACCCGGTGGTGGCTGGACCTCACGGAGGCCGGCGGCGAGGGCATGGTGCTCAAGCCGGCGGTCGACGCGGGCCCACGCGTCCAGCCGGCGCTGAAGTGCCGCGGCCGGGACTACCTGCGCATCATCTACGGCCCCGACTACCTGTCGCGGCTGGACCAGCTGCGCGCCCGCGGGCTGCACCGCAAGCGCGGCCTCGCCCTGCGTGAGCAGGGTCTGGGCCTGGCCGCACTGGACGCGCTGGCCGCCGGCGGCTCCACGCGAGCTGTGCATCAGCTGGTATTCGCCATCCTGGCCTGTGAAAGCGAGCCGGTCGATCCCCGTTTGTAGCCGGGCTCACGTACCCTGGTTCGCCATGGAAGAAAAGACTCGCGCCGTCGGCGAGCTGCTCGCCTTCAACCCGCTCGACGCGAAGGGCCTGCTGAACACGTTCGGTGTGATCGGCGTCTGGATCATCATGTTCGTGGAGACGGGCCTGCTCGTGGGCTTCTTCTTCCCCGGAGACTCCCTGCTCTTCCTGGCCGGCGTCGGAGCGTCATCCGTCGCGCAGGAGCTGCTCGGCACCAAGCTGAGCCTGACCCAGCTGCTCATCGGCGCGCCGCTGTGCGCGATCGCCGGCGCGCAGCTGGGTCACTACCTCGGCGCCCGGTACGGCCGCCGGATGTTCGACCGGCCCAACTCACGCCTGTTCAAGAAGGAGTACGTCGAGAAGGCGGAGTACTACTTCGTGAAGTTCGGCCCGGCGAAGGCCGTGGTGCTCGCCCGGTTCATCCCGATCGTCCGGACCTTCCTCAACCCGGTCGCCGGCACCATCGGCATGCCGGCGCGGCAGTTCTTCATCTGGAACGTGGTCGGCGGCGTCCTCTGGACCGACGGCATCCTGATCGCCGGCTACGCCCTGGCCAAGCAGATCAGCGACCTCATCCCGCCGGAGAAGATCGACACGTACCTGCTGCCGGCGGTACTGCTGATCGTCCTGATCTCGGCGATGCCGATCTTCATCGAGATCTTCCGCGGCTGGCGGGAGCGGCGGCACAACAAGAGCCTGCCTACGGCACCGGTGGACGGCGGCCGCACCGGTGCCCACCGCGCCGCCGACTGACTGCTCCTCCACCAACGGACCTGGGGTCTTCCCCGGGTCCGTTGGTGTTTGTGCGGCTGATCTGGGTTTGACCGTGGTGTCGTTTCGGTGGTCGGGGCGGGATGTACTGGTTGGGTGGCCGCGGCCGGGGTGGTCGTTGGGGGATCGGCTTTGCTGCTGGTCAGGCGGGTCGCGGTCGGACGCCGCCGTCGCGTTGATCGCGGTAAGGGCGTGATCGCGGTCGGCGCGTGATCGCGGTTAGAACGTGATCGCGGTCGGGGCGTGATCGCGGTTAGAACGTGATCGCGGTCGGGGCGTGATCGCGGTAAGGGCGTGATCATGGTCGGGCGTGATCACCCTCCATCGCGTGATCGCTATCGGCCGGCGATCGTGGCCAGCACATGACCGCCATCAGTCCGCAATCACCCCCACCGCCTGATCGCCGCTAACCGCAATCACCGCCACCACCTGATCACCATCGACCCGCGATCATCGGCAGCACGTGATCGCCACCCGCCCACGATCACCGCCACCACGTGATCGCTACTGGCTGGCGATCGTGGCCGGCACATGACCGCCATCAGTCCCCGATCACCACCATCTGATGATCACCGCTCGACCGCAATCACCACCATCGCGCGATCACCATCAGACCGCGATCACCACCACTTGATCATCGCCTGCCCGCGATCACCACCAGCACGTGATCACCACCTACCCGCGATCACTCCCGCTACGTGATCGCTACTGGCTGGCGATCGTGGCCAGCACATGACCGCCATCAGTCCGCGATCACCTACGCTACGTGATCGTCGTTCGACCGCGATCACCACCTCCAAGCGATCACCGTCGCCTCGCGATCACGGCCACCACGTTTTCGCCTGTCCGCCAGACCGCGATCACGGCCACCACGTGATCGCCGCCAGACTGCGATCACCACCTCCACACGATCACCGCCAGACCGCGATCACGGCCACCGCGCGATCACCGCCAGACCGCGATCACCACCTCCACGCAATCACCATCGGCTCGCGATCACCACCTCCACGCGATCACCACCTCCACACGATCACCGTCAGACCGCAATCACGGCCACCGCGCGATCACCGCCAGACCGCGATCACCACCTTGTCCGCGGCCACGGAATACTCCCCACAGGCGGCCATTTAGCGCCCCGCTGGTGGCCACGGTTCTCCCCATAGGCGGCCAGATACCTCCCCGCTGATCA
>NZ_JNYJ01000086.1 GCF_000716715.1 Dactylosporangium aurantiacum
GCCAGGTAGCCGTTGCCGTTGACGTTGAACGTGCCGGAGTAGTTCACCGTGTGACTGGAGCCGGGTTTCCAACCCTTGCCGACGACGGTGTTGTTGATGTTGCTCCACTGGACACTGTACGAGCCGCCGGCCCCCAACGTCATGTTGACGTTGCCGTTGTCCTTCCAGTACGAGAAGAAGTAGCCGTTGTGGGTGCCGGTGGTGTTCGAGGTGACGGTCCGGTCGGCCTCGGCGTGGGCCGTGCCGGTCAGCGCCAGTGTGGCCGCGGCCAGCGCGACGGCGCACGCGCCGGCGATGAGCAGCCTGCCCCGGCGTAGGCGGCGCCGGGGGTGTGCGGAAATGTCATTCATGCCTGCGTCCCTTCGTGCAGTGCTCGACTCGCGTCGATGGCGGCAGTCTCATTCCCGGCGGTGTCGCCGTCAATATATTTCGAAAGGCGAGGAATGTATTCGTGAAAGCGACGGAAATGAAACTTACATTGCGGAGATGTTCATTTCTGGGGGTACGGATCCGGCGCGGCGGCCGGTGCGGTTGGATGGGGACATGACCGTGACTCCCGCGCCGACGGTGGCGCTGCCGCACGGGGCCGCGATGCCCCGCCTGGGCCTGGGCACGTGGCCGATGGACGACGCGGCGGCCGAGACGACCGTCGCCACCGCGATCGAGCTGGGCTACCGGCTCGTCGACACCGCCGAGAACTACGGCAACGAGCGCGGCGTCGGTCGTGGGCTCAAGGCGTCCGGGGTGCCGCGCGAGGAGCTGTTCGTCACGACCAAGTTCAACAAGCGCTGGCACGGCGTCGACCTGGCCGCCGAGGCGTGCGAGCGCAGCCTGGACCGGCTCGGCCTCGACCACGCCGACCTGCTGCTCATCCACTGGCCCAACCCGGGGCAGGACCGGTACGTGCAGGCCTGGCAGGGCCTGGTCCGGCTGCTGGAGGACGGCCGGGTCCGCGCGATCGGCACGTCGAACTTCAAGCCCGCCCACCTGGAGCGCGTCATCGCCGAGACCGGCGTCGTGCCGGACGTCAACCAGGTCCAGCTCAGCCCGATGGTGACCCGCGAGTCCACCCGCGCCTTCCACGCCCGGCACGGGATCGTCACCCAGTCATGGTCGCCGATCGGCGGGGAACACAACGACGTGCTGCGCGAGCCGGTCGTCACCACGATCGCCGAGCGGCACGGGCGCACGCCCGCCCAGGTGGTGCTGCGGTGGCACATGGAGCTCGGGTTGACGGCCGTACCGAAGTCGAGCGACCCGCAACGGCTCCGGCAGAACCTCGACGTCTTCGACTTCGCGCTCACCACCGACGAGGTGGCCGCGCTCAGCGCGCTCGACCGGGGCGACGCCGCCGGGGCGGACTCCGACGCGTTCGGTCACTGACCGCCCCGCGCGCGACCGCCGGGGTCAGCCGCGCGTGCGGAACGGGGCGAGGGTGGCCCGGATCTGGTCGCCCGCGCCCCAGTCGTCGTCGAACTGGGCCACCACGGCGAGGTGCTGCCGCAGCTGGATGATCGGCATGCGGTCGGGCCACCCGGCGTCCAGGCCGGTCAGTTCCGCGTAGACGGCGAAGCACCGCCGCGCCTCGGGCGGCGGCGCGGTCGTCCACACGTGCGCGAGGTCGACCTCGGCCCACATGTACGACACGGCCGGGTCGATCAGCGCGGGCCGGCCGTCCGGGGTGGCCAGGACGTTCTGCGCCCACAGGTCACCGTGGGTCAGGCAGGCCGGCCGGTCCGGCAGCAGCTCGGGCAGCCGGTCGCACAGCCGCTCCAGCGCCGCCCGGTCCGCGCTGTCCAGGGCCGCGTCGACCCGGGGCTCGCCGAGCCACCGCAGCAGCCGGTGCTGCGCGAAGAACGCGAAACCGTCGCCGGTCCAGGTGTTGCGCTGCCGGCGGCGACCGAGCCAGTTGTCGCGGTGCCAGCCGAACCGCGGATGCGTCGTGCTCGTGTGCAGGTGGGCAAGGGCGTGCGCGAACCGCTCCCAGAAGTCCTCGGTGGACGGTCGGGGCCGCAGCACCGACAGCACGAGCAGCTCGTGGTTGGCCAGCACCACGTCCGGCGTGGCCATGCCGCCGAGGTCGCGCAGCGCGGCCAGGCCCTCGGCCTCGGCGTCGAACACGTCCTCGGCGGGCGGCTCGTCGAACGCCTTGACGAACACCGGCGGCGCGTCCCGGCGGGTGGCGATGCCGGCGAGCGCCGCCAGCCCACCGGTGGCCGGTTCGACCGTGAGGACGTCGTGCATCCCGGCCCGGGCCAGGTGCTCCAGCATGATCACGGTGCCTCCTTGAGGGGGAGCGCGGCGTAGCCGGCGAGCAGGATGTCGATCGCCTCGGCGAAGCGGCTGTCGAAGTCGAGGCCGGCGCGGGTCGCGATGACCTCGGCCAGGTTCGGGAACAGCGCCGGGTCCAGCTCGTCGGCGCGCTGGTCGAGGTCCGGTTCGGTGCCCTCGTGGCCGGGGGTCTGCCCGACCTCGGCGAGGGTGTGCCCGATGGTGAACGTGGCCACGACGTTGACCACGTCCATCGCCCGGCCCAGCGGCAGCCCGGCGGCGCGCATCGTGGCGAGCCACCGCTCGGACATCCGCAGCGCGTCGGGGGAGTTCACCGGCCGGGTGGCGGCGAGCGGCAGCACGCCGGGGTGGGCCCGCAGGGCGGCGCGCAGCGCGTGCGCGAACTGCCGCATCCACGGCACCCACGCGCCGGTGCGGCCGGGCGGCGGGTCCTGCAGGCCGGCGAACGCCAGCTCCATGACCCGGTCGACGAGCCCGTCGAGAAGGGCGGCCTTGTTCGGTACGTGCCGGTAGAGCGACATCGCCTCGACGCCGAGGTGGGTGCCGAGCTTGCGCATCGACAGCGCCGGCAGCCCGTGCGCGTCGAGGTACTCCAGCGCGCCGTCCAGGACCCGCTCCCGGCTCAACCCGGCCTTCACCCACACCCCCTTGACCATGCTTACAGCGTAAGCAACCATAGCAGCACGCGCCGATGCTTACACCGTAAGCATCATTCTTACCGTGTGGAGGCCGCCCCATGTTCGTGCTCGCGCTGACCCTGACCCTGGCCGCCGTGGCGTACTTCCTGCTCGTCACGCTCGTCGACCTGTACCCGCTGAACAACGTCCGCGACGCCAAGCCGTCCGAGCAGCGCACGGAGGTCGCGGTCAACGCGCCGATGATGACGCTGCCCGCGGTGCTGCTCGCCCTCGCGGCGACGCTGTCCGTGCCGGCGCTCGGCTACGTGGCCGGCGCCCTGGAGCTGCTCTTCGCCGCGGGCGGCCTGGTCCTGTGGTGGATGCCGTACCTCACCGGTGTCCCCGCCCCGTGGGCGACCGCCGGCACCGGCACGACCTGGGCGGAGCTGCACGCCCGCACGTACGCCCAGACCCTGATCGTGCTGCCCCGCATCGGCGAGCGCCCCCGGCCCAACCTCGAGCACATGATCCTGCACGGCCTGATGCTCGCCGCCGCCGCGACCATCCTCGCCGCCGCCGCGCACCTGTGAGGTGACGCGCACCGGAGCGCGGCCGGTGGCGCCAGCACGCCGAGGGTCGGGCGTGCTGGCGTCCGGCGGTCAGCCGGCGAAGGCCTTGACCTCCAGCAGGCCGACCGAGCTCGTGCCGTTGGCCTGCAGCAGCACGCGCAGCCGGGTCGTGCTGACCGCGGTGAACGTGACCGTGATGTACGCGTTCGCGGTCACCGGGTAGCCGCTGGCGCCCGGCACGTCGGCGTAGGCGCTGCCCGTCCAGTACTGCAGCCGCCAGCTCGACGGCAGGTCGATGCCCTGGTTGTCGTCGAACAGGTAGACCTGGGCGCGGCGCAGCGAGACCGCGGCGGGCCAGGTCAGCTCGGCCCACTGCTGGCCGCTGTTGGGCCAGGTGCCCCAGCGCGGGTTGACGGTGTCGCTGGACGACGGCGGGTCGATGCCGTCGTTGATGGCCGTGACCGACTCCCACGCGGAGGTGTAGGACGCCGACACGGTCGCGGACCGGGCGAGGTTGGGGTCGGGCTGCGGGTTGCCGCCGGTGCCCTTGATGAGGAACAGGTTGTCCGCGACGTTGTAGTACTGCGACAGGTAGGACCCGGCCGGCGGGTCGGTGCTGTAGTAGTCGTCGTGGTTGCAGTCGAGCCGGTCGTCGTGGGACCGGTTGGTGCAGACCGTGCGGACCACGACGTCATCGCCGTCCTTGTAGCACATGACGTCCCACTCGTCGGTGCAGTGGCCGTAGCCGGACGCGTTGGGCGCGTTGTTGTTGACGGCGCCCAAGGTGTGGCCGAGCTCGTGCGCGGCGACGCCGGCGGTCCAGCAGCCGTTGTCGGCGCGGGCGTACTCGGGGCCGGTGTTGGAGCGGTTCGCGTCGCTCTTACGGGTGTCGCCGGCCAGACCGCCGATGCCGCAGTACACGTTGGCGTCGACGAACTGCAGGTACTTGCGGTCGGTGCGGTTGTAGCCGGCGGCCTTCACCGCGTTGAGCAGCGGCGCCCAGTCGTTGGCGTTGAGGGCCGAGTCGGCGATCTGGACATTGCGCACGACCGGGCGGCACGCGCCGTTGACGGTCTCGGTGACGTACCGGACGTGCCGCTCGCCGCCGGTCTCCTTCGCGCTCTCGATGAAGATCGTGTCGACGCCCTCGGCAAGGGTGCGGAACGTCTCCAGGTACTGCGTGTAGCGGCTGGTCGAGCCGTGGATGTACAGGACCTCGACCCGGCGGCCGCTGGTGCCGTCGCCCTCGCAGGCCGCGAGTGACTGGGCGGCGGCCGGCCCGGCCGCGGCGGCGGCGAGGGCCGGCACGCTGGTCGACACCGACAGGCCGGCCGGTGGGGCGTCGGGGCCGTGCGTGCACATGACCGGGCTGGTCCCCTGCACCTCCAGCAGCGCGCTGCCGCACGGACCGGCGGGGCGGCGTCGCAGGCCGTGGTAGACCAGCCCGCGCGCGGCGTCGTTCGCGGGCACGGCGGCCGGGTCGGCGCGCCGGCCGTCCCGGTCGCCGGCCAGCGCGGTGCCGGCGAAGGCGTTGAGGCCGACGACGGCCGTCGCGACGGCGACGGCGGTGGCGGATGCGAGGGCGGTCCGGCGGGGACGGCGCCCGGCGAGTCTTCGCACGGCGGATACGGATCCGGGCATGGTGTGCGGCTCCCTTCACGAAGCGAAGCGGGATCGGGACCGATGCGCGCACCGGGCGGGGTGCGACACATCGACGAAAACCTTTTCGCAGGGTGCCAAGATGCATCGCCGCATGTCAATGATGTGACAAGTTGTGCCAAGGACTTAAGCGCAGGCACAACTCGGCGCCGCGCCGAAACGTTTTCGGCGCGGGAGAGGTTCAGGCGCGCAGCCAGACCACGGCCGCGGCGAGCGGGTCCGCGCCGCCGGGCTCGTCGGGCGGCAGCGGGCCGCGGTGGACGGTGCGCCGGTGATCGGCGAACCAGGCGACCGTCACGTGCATGCGGGCGCCGTCGCGCAGCAGGTGCGTCTCGTTGGCGCTGGTCATCCCGGCCGTCGCGGCGCCGAACCCGCGCACGTGCGGCCGGCCCCGCAGCGCGACCGCGACCGCCTCGCCGGAGCTGGCGGTGCGCCCGTCGGTGAGCACCGCGATGCGGCCCGTGCCGGATACGCCCCCGACGGGCGCGCGGGCCAGGGTGCGGCCGTCGAGCAGCACCCGCCCCCGGCGCAGCGTCCACGTCCGGTCCGGGCCGTCCGGCGGCACGAAGTGGCCGAGGACGCCGTCGGGCAGCAGCGGGGCGAGCACGGCGAGCATCGGCCACATGTTGCCGCCCTGGTTGCCGCGCAGGTCGACGACCCACCCCGTCACCCCGGCGGCGGCCAGCCCACGCACCGTCCGGAGGCCGGCGTCGCGGTACGCGCGGTGCTCACCGGCGCAGGAGGGCAGCCGCAGGTGCCCGGCACCGCCGACCACGTCCCCGGTCGGCACCGCCGTGGCCGGCCCGCCGGCGCCCCGGACGCCGGGACGGCGCAGCCCACTGTGCGCCCCGCCCGCCCGCCGCAGCACGGCGGCGATGGTGTCGTGCGTGCCGGCGTACGTGACCGCATCCGCACACCCGGCGAGAGCGTCGGCCCGGGTCGCCGGCCAGTCGACCGTGTCCCGGTGCAGCGCGGTGGACTCGATGACGTCGAGGGCGTGCAGCAGATACCGCCGGACCCGCCGCCGCGCGAGCCGGTGCACCCCGTCGATGAACCGCACGATGCCGCCGAGCCTACCGGCCGGGCGGCACCGCGAAACGTGGCTACTTGGCGGCCAGCAGATCCACGACGAACCGCAGCGTGCCGCCCGGTGCCCCGTTGCCGGGGTTGTCGCCGTAGGCCATCGAGGCGGGGATGTCGAGCTGCACCCGGCTGCCGACCTTCACGCCGACCAGGCCCTCGTCCCAGCCCTTGATGACCATGCCGGTGCCGAGCTGGAAGTCCAGCGGCTGCGACCGCTTCCAGGACGAGTCGAACTCCTTGCCGTCGGCGTACGTGACACCGACGTAGTTCACCGTGATGTTCTGCCCGGCCTGGGCCGGCGCGCCCTTGCCCTCGATGAGGGTGGTCACCACCAGCTTCGACACGGTGCCGGTGCCGGCCTTCGCCGCCGGCTTGGTGCTCAGCGCCGGGTCGGCGCCCGCGGGCACCGGCGGGAACGCGGCGGGCGGCGCGGTGTCGCCCTGCGCGGGCGCGGTCTGCGCGTCGGTGCCCTGCGTGGCGGCGCCGGAGGTGGTGCTGCCGGTGCTGGTGTTGTCTCGCGGGGACGAGTCGCCGGAGCGGACCCACAGCGTGATGCCGACGATCAGCACAAGCACGGCGGCGGCCGCACCGACGATGCTCAGCATCCGCCGGCGCTTCTCCGCCGCGACCGCGCGCGCCTTCGCGGCCTTCGCCGCCGCGCGTTTCGCGGCCTTGGACTTGTCCACCTGGATGGTGCTGGGACGCTTGGAGCCCGTCCCAGGCTGCGGGTTCGTCACGCGATCGGTCACCGCAACACCATACGCAACCATCCGGCCACCGCCCACCACCGTGCGGTGCGCGGCGGCGCCGTCAGCCGCGCCGGCTCGCCGCCAGGACACCGGCCAGCATGATCACCGCGGCCACCTGGATGGTGAGCACGGCCACGGTCAGGTGCGCCGGCGACCGGCTGTAGAGCAGCCCGGCCGCGGTGCCGCCGGCGAGCGCGCCGGCGCCCTGGACCGCGGCGAACACGCCGTACGCGGTGGCCCGGCGGTGCCGCGGCACGAGGTCGGCGACGAGCGCCTTGACGGTGGAGTCCTGCACGCCCACGGCCGTCCCCCACAGCAGCACCGCCGCCACCGCCAGGTACACGGCGCCGTCGAACAGCAGCGGCGGTACGGCGGCGACCAGCGCCGGCAGCGCGATCAGCACCCATGGGCCCGTCCGGTCGTACAGGGCCCCGGTGGCCAGGGCGGCGAGGGCACCGGCGGCCATCGCCGCCGCGTACATGACCGGCACCGCCGCGGTCGCGACCACCCCGGCCGCGACGAGGTGGAACCCGATCAGCCCGAACGTCACCAGACCCGCGGTGCACAACGCCGTCGCCGCGGCGAACCAGTGGAACCGGCGAGGCAGCCGGTCCCGGTCCAGTACCGGCGCGGCGGGCGCAGGATCTGCCGGTGCCGGTGCCGGTGCCGGTGCCGGTGCCGGTGCCGGTGCCGGTGCTGGTGCCGGTGCCTGACCGGCCGGTGGTGGCGCCGAACCGCCCGGTGGCGGTGCCGTGCGGGCCCGCGCCCGGATCGTGACCAGCAGCAGCATCGCGGCCGCGGCCGGCGCGGCCAGGACCGCCAGCCCGGGCCACAGGGCGCCGGCCGAGGCCGCGACGACCGCGGCGACGAGCAGCGGACCGGCGAACGCGCCGACCTGGTCCAGGGCCTTGTGCACACCGAGTCCCCGGCCCATGCCGACCTGCCCGGCGGCGTCGGCCAGCAGCGCCGACTTCGCGGGGCTGCGGACCGCCTTGCCCAGCCGCTCGGCGAGGATCAGCCCGGCAGCCACGGCCAGGCCGGCGCCGCCCAGCGCCGGGGTGACGGCGAGCAGCGGCACGCAGACCGCGGTCAGCCCGTAGCCGGCGATCGTCAGCGTCCAGTACCGGCGGGTCCGGTCGGCCAGCGGCCCCGACACCAGCCGCAACAGCAGCGCCGCGGCTTCCCCCGCGCCGGTGACCAGGCCGACGACCACGGCGGACGCGCCGAGCGACGCGAGCAGCGGCCCGTACAGGGACCGGGCGCCCTCGTACACCATGTCCGCGGCGAGGCTGACCACCCCGAACCCGACGACCACCCGCCATGCCGTCCCCGTGGTGCCGGCCCGGTCCGTCCCAGTGGTCATGCGGCAAGTATCCGTACAACCGTGATCGTGATCGAACCGTGATATTGATTCGGGCGCCGATGGGGCAGAAGAGGGTACGTGCGTGGGCAGGTGCTGGGCGGGCGGTATCACCTCTACGACGTGCTCGGCTCGGGCGGCATGTCGGTGGTGTGGCGTGCCCGCGACGAGGTGCTCGACCGTGACGTGGCGGTGAAGCTGCTGTCCGGCCCGCACGCCGTCGACCGGGCCGCCCGGCACCGCATCCGCGTCGAGGCCAGGTCGGCCGCCGCGCTCGCCCACCCCAACGTCGCGCAGGTCCACGACTTCGGCGAGACGGTCGAGGGCGGGCAGCGCACCCCGTACGTGGTCATGGAGCTGGTGCCGGGGCCGACCCTCGAGGAGCACGCCGCGGCCGGCCCGCTGCCGCCCACCGCGGTGGTCCGCGTCTGCGCCGAGGTCGCCGCCGCACTGGCCGCCGCGCACACCGACGGGCTGGTGCACCGCGACGTCAAGCCCGCGAACGTGATCCTGGCCCCGACCGGGGCGAAGGTCGTCGACTTCGGCATCGCCGCCTCGGCCGGCCGGGAGGGCACCGACGCGAACGGGGGCCTGCTCGGCACCGCCGACTACATCGCACCGGAGCGGCTCGTCGACGACACCGTCACCCCCGCCTCCGACGTGTACTCCCTCGGTGTCCTGCTGTACAAGCTGCTCACCGGCCGCCAGCCGTGGCGGGCGTCGGGGGCCGCCGAGATCCTCCACGCCCACCTGCACGCGACCCCGGAGCCGATCCCCGACCTGCCCGGCGTCCCACCCGGCGTCGTGGAGCTGTGCCTGCGCTGCCTGGACAAGGACCCGGCCCGCCGGCCCACCGCCGCCGAGGTGGCCGCCACCCTGACCGCCGCCGCCACGTCCGCCGCCGCGATCTCCGCCGCCGCGTCCGCTGCGGCCACCGCTGCCGCCGACCGGGCCGGCCGTTCCCAGCGGGAGGGTGCCGGCGGCCGGCGCCGCAGCGGCCTCGCCCTGGCCGCCGCCGGCGCTGTCACGGCGGCCAGCGTGACCTGGCTGCTCGTCCCGGCACCCGAGCACTCGCAGCCCGCCGACGCGCGCCCCGCCACCGTGCCGGCCGACGCGAGCGGCCGGCCGGGCGCCCGGCCGAGCGCACCGGCGAGCGCGCCGGCCACCGGCGGCACGCCCGCCGCCCAGCCGCCGGGCACCGCCCCCGCGACCGGCGTCGGCGCCGGCACCCCCGCCGCGTCGGCACCCGCCACCCCCGAGGCCGTGGCGACACCGGCCGGCTCGGACGCGCCGACCGACCAGCCAGGCACCGCACCGGCCGGGCCGCGGTCGTTCACGTCCGACGGCGGCACCGTCCGGGCCCAGTGCACCGGCGCCGCGCTCGCCGAGCTGCTGTCGTGGACGCCCGTGACCCCGTACCGGACCGACTGGGTCAACCCCGGCCCGGCCACCGCCGCCGTCGCCGCGTTCACCCGCGGCAACCTCACCGTCGACATGACCGTCACCTGCGACGGCACCGTCCCGACGGCGTCGGTGAGCACGCACGGCGGCTAGCCCGATCAGGCTAGGCCGACGCCGGGAACCCCACCTCGACGGCCAGGCCGCCGCCGGGGCGCGGGCGGGCGGTCAGCGTCGCGCCGTGGGCCCGCGCGACCGCCCGCACGATCGACAGGCCGAGGCCGTGGTGCCCGGCGTCGGCGGTGCGGTGCAGCCGCTGGAACGGCTCGAACAGCCGATCGACCTGGTCGTCGGGGATGACCTCGCCGGTGTTGGCGACGTTGAGCACGACCCGGTCCGCCGCGACGTGCAGGCCGGCCTCGACCAGGCCGCCGGGCACGTTGTGGTGGATCGCGTTGTCGCACAGGTTGACCAGCAGCCGGCCGAGCAGCAGCGGGTCGCCGGGCACCACCGCCGGCGGCAGCGACGCCGTGACCCGCAGCCCGCGCCGCCGCGCCTCGGGCGCCCGCTCGCGCAGCGTCAGTTCGAGCAGGCCGGCGAGGTCGACCGGCTCGTCGCCGCCGCGGCCGTGCTCGCTGCCGGCCAGGGTCAGCAGCGACTCCAGCAGCTGCCCGCGCTGCTCGCTGATGGCCAGCAGCCGCGCGAAGTTCGACCGGAACGACGCGAGGCTCGCGTCCGGGTCGATGAGCGGCTCCTCCAGCAGCGCGCGTTCGACGGTCAGCGGGGTGCGCATCTCGTGGGCGGCGTTGGCCACGAACCGTTTCTGCGCGTCGAGCGCGGCCTCGAGCCGGCCGAGCAGCCCGTCGACGGTGTCGGCCAGGTCCTTGAGCTCGGTGCGGCGGCCGGACAGCGCGAGCCGCTCGTGCACGTTGCGGTCCGAGATGCGGTGCAGGCGTTCGGTCATGGTCAGCACCGGGCGCAGCACCCGGCCGGCGATGAGCCAGCCGAGCAGCAGCGACAGCACCGCCATGATGGCCAGCGCGATCAGCGGCTGCGCGAGCCGGCCGCCGGCGCCGGCGACCTCTTCCACGACCGGGGCCGGCACCGGCGGCCCCGCACCGGGCACGGCCGGGACCGGCGGCACCGGGTCCAGCGCCGGCGGCGCCACCGCCCCGCCGAGGCTCTTGGCCAGGGCCCACATGATGCCCAGCAGCACCGCGCTGGACATGACCGAGACGAGGCAGTACAGCAGGGTGAGCCGCAGCCGCAGCGGGTGTCGCATGCTCAGATCCGGTATCCGGCCCGCGGCACCGTCTCGATGAGCGGGGGATCGCCCAGCTTGGCCCGCAGCCGGTTCATGGTCGCCTTGACGGTGGTGGTGAACGGGTCCGCGGCCTCGTCCCAGACCCGCTCCAGCAGCTCCTCGGCCGGCACGACCCGGCTCCCGCTGGCCATCAGGTACTCCAGCACGGCGAACTCCTTCGGGCTCAGCGGCAGGCGGGCACCGGCCCGGGTGGCGGTGCGCTGCGCGGGGTCGAGGCGCAGGTCGCCGTGGACCAGCACCGGCGGCGTCGGCGGCTGCGCGCGGCGGCCCAGGGCCCGGATCCGCGCGACCAGCTCGGCGTAGGCGAACGGTTTGGGCAGGTAGTCGTCGGCGCCGAGGCCGAGCCCTTCGACCCGCTGCGCGACGGTGCCGGACGCGGTGAGCATGAGCACCCGGCTCAGCGACGCCTGCCCGGCGAGGGTGCGGCACACGTCGTCGCCGTGCACCACGGGCAGGTCCCGGTCCAGCACGATGACGTCGTACCCGACGACGGCCGCCCGCTCCAGGGCCGCGCCGCCGTCGTAGGCGACGTCGACGGCCATGCCCTCGCGCCGCAGCACCCGGGCCACGGAGTCGGCCAGGTCCGGCTGGTCTTCGACCACGAGTACCCGCATCACGCACCTTCCCGTCCGCCCCGACGCTACCGGCGGGCCCGTCACAGCCCGGTCACAGCGGTCCGGACCGTGCTGTGACCGTCCGGCGCCTACAAAGGGAGCCCATGAACCCAGCAATCCGCACAGCGGCGCTCACGAAACGCTACCGCCGCCGGCTCGCCCTGCACGACTGCACGGTGACCGTCCCGGCGGGCCGGATCGTCGGCCTGGTCGGCCCCAACGGCGCCGGCAAGTCGACGCTCCTCGGTCTCGTCTGCGGCATGATCACCCCGACCAGCGGCAGCATCGAGGTCCTCGGCCACCGGCCCGCCGCCGGGGCCGCCCAGCTGTCCCGCGTCGGGTTCGTCGCCCAGGACGCGCCGGTGTACAGCAGGCTGACCGTCGCCGAGCACCTGCGGCTCGGTGCCCGGCTGAACCCGAACTGGGACGACGACCTCGCGCAGCGGCGCATCCGCCGGCGCGGCCTGGACCCGGACCAGAAGGCGGGCGCGCTGTCCGGCGGGCAGCGCGCCCAGCTCGCCCTGACCGTCGCCGCCGCGAAACGCGGTGACCTGCTCGTGCTCGACGAGCCGGTCGCGGCCCTGGACCCGCTGGCGCGCCGCGCGTTCCTGGACGATCTGCTCGACTTCGTCGACGAGCTCGCCGTCGGCGTCGTGCTCTCCTCCCACCTGCTCGGCGACCTGGAGCAGGTCTGCGACCACCTGATCGTGCTGGCCGGCGGCCGGGTCCAGCTCGCCGGCGACGTCGCCGACCTGCTCGCCGAGCACCACCGGGTGACCGGAGCCCCGGACCCGGACCGGCTGCCGGCCGGCGCGCGGCTGATCCACGCCGAGCAGACCCGCCACGAGACGTCGATGATCGTGCGCTGCGCCGGGCCGGTGCCCGGCGGCACGCCCGTCGGCCTGGAGGGCATGACCCTGGCCTACCTGACCGCCGCCACGCCCACCCCGACGGGAGCACCGCGATGATCTGGCTGACGTGGCGGCAGTTGCGTGCCCAGAGCGTGGCGGCCGCCGCCGCGCTGACGCTGCTGGCGCTGTACCTCATCCACCTGGGCCGCGGCATCCGTGCCTTCCATGACACGAGGATCGCCGGCTGCGCCGGTGACGCGTGCCGCCTCGCCCGGATGCAGCTGCGCGGCGACTACGGCGACACCGTCGCGCTCCTCGGGCTGCTCCTGCTCGTCGTGCCCGCCCTGATCGGCGTCTTCTGGGGCGCGCCGCTGGTCGCCCGGGAGCTGGAGGAACGCACCGACCGGCTGGTGTGGAACCAGAGCGTCACCCGCACCCGCTGGCTCGCGGTCAAGCTCACCGTCGTCGGCCTGTGCAGCGCCCTGGTCACCGGCGCGTTCAGCCTGCTGCTGACGTGGAGCGCCGGCCCGTACGACGCGGTGACGGGCGAGCGGTTCGCGGCCGTGAACTTCGCCGCCCGCGACGTCGTGCCCGTCGGCTACGGGGTGTTCGCGTTCGTGCTCGGCGCCGTCGCCGGCATGCTGGTGCGCCGGACGCTGCCGGCGATGGCGGTGACCCTCGTCGTGTTCACCGCCCTGCAGGTGCTGGTCCCGGCGGTCGTACGGCAGCACCTGATGCCCCCGGTCACCGAGACCGTCGCCATGGACACCACGGTCCTGCGCGGCGACATCGGCCTCAGCCTGGAGGATGACGGCACGTTCACCATCCGCGGCTACACCGTCCCCGGCGGCTGGGCGCTGCGGGACTCGTCGCCGGTGGTCAAGTCGGACGGCTCGGCGTACACCGGCGACGACGCGAAACCCTGCGTCGCCGACATCGGCGACATGGACGCCACCATCGCCTGCACCGCCGCCCAGCGGCTGCGCTTCGAGCACACCTACCAGCCGGCCGGCCGCTACTGGACGTTCCAGTGGATCGAGCTGTCGCTGTACCTGCTGCTGTCGCTGCTGCTGGCCGGGTTCGGGCTCGGCTGGCTGCGGCGCCGGGTCTGACGCCCCGCCGGGGCTCAGGCGGAGTGCAGCCGGCCGAAGCGGCTGCGGTGGAACACCAGCGGCGACGGGTCCGGCAGCTGGGACCGGCCGGCGGCGATGAGCCGCAGCAGCACGATGGTGTGGTCGCCGGCCGGGACCTCGTGGTGGATGGTGGTGTCGAAGTGTGCCAGGCCGTCTTCGAGCGTGACCGCGCCCTCGGCGGTCACGATCAGCGGCAGGCCGTCGAAGCGGTGCTCGACGGCGCCGGCGAGCTGGCGGGCCACCGCGGAGTGGTGGTCGGCGAGGATCGTGACCCCGAGGTGCGGCGCGCGGCGCAGGTCCGGCCACGTCTTCGAGGTGTTGGCGATGCAGAAGGAGACCAGCGGCGGGTCGAGGCTCACCGACGTGAACGAGCTGGCGGCGAGCCCGACCGGCACGCCGTCGACGAGGGCGGCGACGGCGACCACGCCGCTGGGGTAGCTGCCGAACACCTCACGCAGCCGGTCGGGGTCGAGGTCCTGGTTGGTCCGCAGTCCCGTCATCGCGGGCCCTCCCGGCGGGCGTGCAGGAAGCCGGCGACGACGGGCCGGGTCGCGGTGAGCCAGTCGGCGTAGGCGGCCGGGTCGTCGTGCTGCTTGTCGATGACGAACAGGCCGCGGCCGGGGACGGTGGCGCCGATCTCGGTGAGCACCGGGCGCAGGGTCAGCTCGGCGGCGAGGGCGTGCTGCGGGCCGGCGCCGAGCAGCATCGGCACCGCGAGGCCGCGCAGGCCGGTGCCGCCGGCGAACCGGTCCAGGAACAGCTTCAGCAGGCCGGTGTAGGTCCCCTTGTACGTGGGGCTGGCGGCCACGACGAGGTCGGCGGCGCCGACGGAGGCGACCAGTTCGGTGACGGCCGGGTCGGCCCAGTCCAGCAGCGTGGCGCCGAGGGTGGCGAGGTCGACGACCAGGTCCGGTTCGGCGCCGGCCAGCTCCCGCGCGACGTACGTGGCGGCCGACAGCGTCCGGCTCCGCGGGCGCGGGTTGCCGACGACGACGGCGATCCGGCCCCCGCCGTCCGGGGCGGTCACGACGCCCGCCCGGCGGCCGTCGCGGGCACGCCGAACGGCACCGCGGCCGTCGCGTGCCGGCCCGGTGCGGGATGCCGCCAGCGCCCGCGTCGGGTCAGCTCGGGCAGGACCCCCTCGCCGAAGCGGTACGCCTCCTCCAGGTGCGGGTAGCCGGACAGGACGAACTCGGTGACGCCGGCCTCGGCATACTCCTCGATGAGGTCGGCGACCTGCTGGTGGCTGCCGACGAGGGCGGTGCCGGCACCGCCGCGGACCAGGCCGACGCCGGCCCACAGGTTGGGGTGGATCTCCAGGCCGACCTTGGTGCCGCCGTTGAGGGCGAGCATCCGCCGCTGCCCCTCGGACTCGCTGCGGCGCAGCCCGTCCTGGACGGTGCGGATCCGCTCCTCGGAGATCCCGGCGAGCAGCCGGTCGGCCTCCGCCCACGCCTCCTCGGCGGTGTCCCGGGCGATGGTGTGCACCCGCAGGCCGAAGGCCGGCGCCCGGCCCTGGCGCGCGGCGAGGTCCCGCACCCGGGCGACCTTCTCCGCGACCGCGGACGGCGGCTCGCCCCAGGTCAGGTACACGTCGGCGTGGCGGGCCGCGACCTGCAGCGCGGCCGGGGAGGAGCCGCCGAAGTACACCAGCGGCAACGGATCCGGCAGCTGCGCCAGGACCGCGTCGGACAGCTGGTAGTGCTCGCCGTCGACGGTGACGGGCTGGCCGGACCAGAGGGCCCGCACGATCGTCAGGAACTCCGCGCAGCGGGCGTAGCGGGCGTCCTTGTCGAGGTAGTCGCCGTACATGCGCTGCTCGTGGCTCTCCCCGCCGGGACGACGTTGAGCAGCAGCCGGCCGCCGGAGAGGTTCTGGAAGGTGCCGGCCATCTGGGCGGCGAGGAACGGTGCGATGAGCCCGGGGCGGAAGGCGACGAGGAACTTCAGCCGCTCGGAGACGCCGGCCAGCATGGCGGTGGTGATCCAGGCGTCCTCGCACCACGCGCCGGTCGGGGTCAGCGCGGCCTCGAAGCCGAGCTGCTCCGCGGAGCGGGCGATCTGGCCGAGGTAGGCGACGGAGGCGGGCCGCCCGGCCGCGCCGGCGGGCGTGCCGTGGCCGCCGCCGACGACCTGCCGGCCGTCCCCGCCGTTGGTGGGCAGGAACCAGTGGAATTTGAGGTCTGTCATCACGCCTGTCCGTGGCTCGGGGCCGGGCATCTCGGTAAATACTATAGACTTAGTAGGGTATATCTCCGCAAGGCCTCCGCCGGGGCCAGCTCGCGGCCCTGCGCGTACGCGCTGCCGAACGCCTCGGCGCCGAGGGCCCCGGCCAGGCGGCGGCGCAGGTCCTCGTCCGCCGGCCGGAACGGCCGCAGGTGTGCCCCGGCCGACTCGCGCTGCCGGGCGGCGGCGCCGAGCAGGACCGCGGCGGTCCCGGGCCGCTCCTGGTCGGCGGCGAGCGCGGCGAGCGCCTCCAGGGCCTGCACCAGCACCACCGACTGCCCCGCGACCAGGATCGCCCCGGCGGCGGCGGGCAGCAGCTCCGCCGCCCGGGCCAGGTCGCCGGTGCGCCGGGCGTGCTCGCCGAGGACGTACAGGGCGCGGCCCGCGCAGCGGCGGTCGCCGAGGCGGCGCAGCGTCGGCAGCAGGTCCCGCATCCGGTCCGCCGCGTCGGCGTCCTCGCCGCGGACCCAGGCCAGGTTCGCCAGGCCGACCCCGGCGTGCGCGACGTCGGCCTCGCTGCCGGCCGCCTCGGCCATCGCCCGGCTGCGCGCCAGCCAGCCGCGGACGTCCTCGTCGGCGATCCCGGCCGACATGGCCCGCTGCGCCATCATGAACAGCGTGTTGGCGGCGTACACCTGGTCGCCCGCGCGCTGGAACAGCGTGACGCTGTCGCGGCCCCACTGCAGCGCCTCGCTGAGCGCCGGCGAGATCGGCACGAGCCCCTGCATCGTGAGCGCCCGGTCCCACGGGTCGTCGAACCCGGCCAGCGCGTCGTGCAGCGCGGGCCGTGCCGCGTCCGGGCGGATCCACATCGCGCACATGCCGACCGCGCGGGCCGCCACGGCCCGGGTCGGCCGGTCCTGGCCCCGGGCGAGCCGCGCCGCCCGTTCGGCGAGGTCCAGGGCGGTGCGGGCGTCGCCGGGGTGCAGCAGCGCAGCGGCGGCGGCGAGCCCGGCCACGGCGGCGGGCGTCGGGGCCGGGTCGCCGAGCTCCAGGATCCGCTGGATCCACTCGTGCGCCTCCCGACGCTGCCCGGCCAGGTCCCAGAACCGTTCCAGGTCGGCGACGCAGCGCCAGGCGGCGTCCGTGTCGCCGGTCCCGACGCGGTACGCCAGCGCCGCGCGCAGGTTCGGCTGCTCGGCCGCGGCCCGCCGGAACCAGTCGCGCTGCCCGGCGTGCCGCAGCCCGTCGGCGGCGCGGCCGGCGAACGCCAGGTAGTGCGCGGCGTGCCGGGCCCGGGCGGCGGGCTCGCCGCCACCGGCCGCGAGGCGCTCCGCGGCGTACGCCCGCAGCGTCTCCAGCAGCCGGAACCTCCTGGGCTCCCCGCCGACCACGGTCACCAGCGACTTGTCGACCAGCCGCGGCAGCACCGTGAGCGCCGCCTCGCCGCCGGGGCCGTGCACCGCCCGCACCGCGTCGAAGTCGAAGTCGGCGGGGAACACGCCGAGCCGGTCGAACAGGGCCCGCTCGTCGGCGTCGAGCAGCTCGTAGCTCCAGTCGACGGCGCCGCGCAGTGTGCGGTGCCGCGGCCCGCTGGTCCGGGCGCCCGCGGACAGCAGGTCGAAGCGCTGGTCGAGGTGCTCGACCAGCTCGGCCGGGCCGAACGTGCGCAGCCGCGACGCGGCCAGCTCGATCGCCAGCGGCAGCCCGTCGACGCGCCGGCACAGCGCCGCGACCGCGGGGGCGACGGCGTCGGTGAGGGCGAAGCCCGGCGCCGCGGTCGCCGCCCGGTCGACGAACAGCCGCACGGCCGCCAGCCCGGCGATGCCGGCGGTCGTGTCGGCACCGTCCGGCGGCACGTCCAGGGTGCGCAGCTGGTACGTGACCTCGCCGGGCACGCCCAGCGGCTCCCGGCTGGTGGCCAGCACCCGCAACCCCCCACCGGCCCGCAGCAGCGCGGCGACGACCTCGGCGGCGGCCGCCACGACGTGCTCGCAGTTGTCGACGAGCAACAGGCCGCGCAGGCCGGCCGCGGCGTCGCCGAGGACCTCCGGCAGGGACCAGCCGGGCTCCGGCACGACGCCCAGCGCCCGCGCGACGACGTCACCGACGAGGTCCGGCGCGACCGGGGCGAGGTCGGCGAGGCGCACGTCACCGCCGGCCCCGGCCACGTGGAACGCCAGCCGGGTCTTGCCGACCCCGCCCGGCCCGGTGAGCGTGACCAGCCGGTGCCCGGCGAGCAGCGCACCGACCTCCGCGGACTCCCGCTCCCGGCCGACGAGCGTGGTCAGCGGCGCCGGCAGCGCGGGCCGCGGCGGGCGGCGCAGCGCGGCACCGGCCTCGACCAGCGCCGCCCGGTCGGCGGCGCCGAGCTTGCGCAGCAGCGCCGCGACGTGGCTCTCCACGGTGCGCACCGACACGTGCAGCCGCTCGGCGATCTCCCGGTTGCGTAACCGCTCCCCGATCGCGCGCAGCACCTCCGCCTCACGCGCGGTGATGCCGGCCCCCTCAACGGTCATGTCCGCATTCTGCTGGGCGGCGTCCGGCGCGGACATCCCATCCGTGCCGCTTTTCCGTGCCCCGCACGGATGTGCCGGCGTGCGGCGGCGGCGACGCTGGGACGGTCACCGCACCGCCGAGCACTGGAGCAACCGTGGACACCGCCGGGTTTCTCGCCGCCCCCGAGGCGACCACCGACGCGCAACGCCTGCTGGACGAGGACCTCGCCGAGCTGGGGTACGTGATGAACTGCACCCGCCTGTGGAACTACCAGCCGGCCACGGTCACCGGGCTGTTCGAGCTGATGGGCGTGGCCAACGCGGTGGACCGGTTCGACCTGCGCCAGCGCGGCATCCTCGTCACCGCCGCCACGTCGGCGTTCGGCGACGCGTACTGCACCCTCGCCTGGGGCCGCAAGCTCGCCGAGCTCACCGACGAGCGGACCGCCGCCGGCGTCGTCGCCGGCACCGACGAGCGGCTCAGCCCCGCCGAACGGGCGATGGCCGGCTGGGCGCGCAAGGTCGCCCGCGCCCCGAACGGCACCACCGCCGAGGACGTGCAGCAGCTGCGCGACGCCGGCTTCACCGACCCGCAGATCTTCACCATGACGGTGCTCGTCGCGCTGCGCCTGGCGTTCTCCACGGTCAACGACGCGCTCGGCGCGGGCCCGGACCGGGGCCTGCACGACAGCACCCCGGCCGCCGTGCGCGACGCGGTCACGTTCGGCCGTCCGGTCGACGCGTGAGACCCGCGCCGCGCCCTGGCCGGCCGTCGGCTCCAGCCGCAACGGCGTCACGGCGGGGGGGGGCCCCTTCGCGGGCCCCCCGGGCCGGGGGGGGGGGGCGGCCCGCCGGCCCGGCCCCCCGGGGGGGGGGGGGGGGGCGGGCGCCCCCGGCCGGGGGCCCACCCCGCCCCGCCCGAAGACGCGGGCCGTCGCGGAGGTGGTAGTCGAGGAAGGCCGCGCAGAACGCCCGCGGCGTCGGCGCGTTCGTGCTCCACATGCCCTGGTCGACCGCCCATCTGACGGTCGGGTCGGCCGCGGCCCGCTCGGCGATCACGGCGTCGATCTCACGGTCCTCCGCGGCGCGCAGCCGGGGGTCGATGTCGGCGCGGTCGCCGGGCACCGCCGTGGTGACCCAGTCGCCGAGGTCGTAGACGCCGTCCAGGGCGATGAGCGCGTTCGGGCGGGGTTCGAAGGCGGCGGCGCGGGGCATGAGGTAGCCGCCCATGCTGAGACCGAGCAGCGCGATGTGGTTCGGGTCGATCTCGGTGCGGGTCAGCGCGTAGTCGATGACCGGGCCGACCACGTGCTCCCAGTCGGGCCGGAAGCCCAGGCCCTGCCGGTGCCGGGGACCCGGATGGCCGGGCCCGGCGAAGGCCAGCACGTGGTAGCCGCGCTCGGCGGCGGCCGCGGCCCCGTAGAAGTACAGCTCCTCGACCGGGCCGTCGAAGCCGTGGCACATCACGACGGTCGGGCGCGGCTCGCCGGTCGCGCCGCCCTGGTAGAAGTACCCGGGCAGCGTGGTGCCCTCGTAGGGGATCTCGAGCGGTTCGATCGCCGGCGTCATGAGTCCGGCCGCGGTCTGGAAGCAGGCGACGCTGCGGTCGTAGGCGTGCGGGATGCGGGGATCGTCGGGCCGCCCGTGCAGGAAGAACTCGGCGGTCCGGTAGTAGTTCGAGGCGCGCAGGTACCCGTCGCGCGCGCTGTGCCGGTGCCCGGCCATCGCCGACTTGTCCGCGGCGTGCGCGATCCGGTCGGCGGTCGAAAGCCACTGGTCGTGCCAGCCGTCGTAATCGCCGCCGGTGATGGCCTCGGCGGTGCTCACGACCTCGCCGATGTCCGCGCCGCCGTATGCGGTGTGGCCGAGGCAGCGCAGGGTCTCGTACCAGAACTGCTGGTCGTCCGGAAACAGCAACGAGCGCATCATGCCCTCCTCGCACGCGTCGGTGCCGGCCGGTGCGACACCGCCGGCCTCGCCGGGGGATGACTACCCGTGCGTGCCGGCCGAAACGGCCCCGCGGCGCCGGGCCGCCGCGTCGTCAGCCGCCGGTGGTGACCCCGGTGCGCAGCAGCGCCACGAGGCGGCGGGCGTGGGCGGCGCCGGTGGTGGCGGCGGCGCCGCTGGCGAGGGTCAGCAGGTCCAGGGCGGTGACCTCGTCGCGCAGGGCGGGCCGGGCCCGGTCGACGAGGCGGTCGGCGGTGGAGGTGATCGCCGCGTGCCACTGGTGGAACAGGGCGGTGCGGCGTTCGGCGGTCTCCTCGGTGGCGGCCAGCGCGAGCGCACGCTTGGTGGCGACGTGCACGGTGAACTCGTCGAGCCAGGCGAACAGCGCGTCCACCGGCTCGGGCGCCTCCAGCAGCCGCGTGCCGCGGTCGCACAGGGCGGCGACCTCGTCGGCGTAGACGGCCACGAGCAGATCAGCGCGGGTCGGGAAGTGCCGGTACAGGGTCGCGTTGCCGACGCCGGCGCGGCGGGCGATCACGTCGAACGCGGCGTCGTTGCCGGCCTCGGCCAGCACCTCGCGCGCCGCGGCGACGAGCCGGGCGGCGTTGCGGGACGCGTCGGCCCGCGGGCCGCGCTTGCTGTCCGGGGACATCCCCGTATACGGTACCGGCGACTAAGTGGGGAGGTCCCCACTTACGGCGGAGGGACTGTCATGAGCATCAGCGTGGACGACCGGACCACCATCACGGACCTGATCAAGCTGCACGGCCACCTCACCGACCGCGGCGACTTCGACGGCCTGACGGCGCTGTTCACCGAGGACGTCGTCTACGACGTGTCCGCTCTCGGCGGCACACCCCTCGCCGGGCTCGCCGGCGCCCGCGAGGCCGCCCTGGCCCTCGGCGACGGCAACCCCGTCGCGCACCACGTCACCAACATCGTGCTGCGCGAGATTGACGACGGCGTCGTGCACGCCCTGTCCAAGGGCCTCGGCGTCAGGACCGACGGCTCGGTCGACAGCGTCACCTACGAGGACACCGTCGAGCGCACTCCCGCCGGATGGCGCATCACCCACCGCGTCGTGCGCCCCCGCCGCACCCCGCTGCGCGACTGACCAGGCGGCCGTCAGCCTGTGCCGCGCCATCGCGCCGGGGTCACCCGGTGCTCGGCGCGGAACCGTTTGATGAAGTAGCTGGCGTCCGGGTATCCGACGCGGCGGCTGATCGCCGCCACCGTCAGGTCGGTCTCGGCCAGCAGCGCCCGCGCCTCCTGCAGGCGACGCTGGGTGATCCACTGCTGGACGGTCCGGCCGGTCCGGCGGCGCACGACCGTCGTGAGGTGACCGGCGGTGAGGGCGAGCTCGGCGGCGACGTCGGCGAGCGAGATGGGCTCGTGGTAGCGCTGTTCGATGACGTCGAAGACGGCGGCGAGCAGCGGCTCGTCGGCCGAGCGCAGCTCGCCGGCGACGTCGGCCGAGAGCCTGGCGGCCCCGACCAGCAGCAGCGTCAGATGGGCGAGCGCGGCCTCCTGGTGGCCGTCCCGGCGGGTGTGCAGCTCCGTGTCCAGCGCCGCGAACCGCGCCATCCAGTCGGGCCGGTCGGCGGACGGCACCCGTAGCCGCTGCGCCCGGTCCGCGCCGCGGGCGAACGGGAACAGCAGCGGGTGGGACCGCCACGACGCGGACGCGCCGTGGCGCACGGCGTCCGCCGGGAACCACACCACCCAGCCGTCCTCGGCGACCCGCTGCGTGCCGGTGAACCCGACCACCTGCCCCGGTGCGAGGACGAACAGGTCGCCGTCGGTGACCGTCCACGTGCGGTGGTCGATCGACACGGTGGCGTCGGCCCGGTGCGCATACAGCAGCACGAGGAAGTCGTGCGCGTGCGTGCCGACCCCCGGCTGCGGGACCGGGCCCGGCAGGCGGGACGCCGCGACCGGCACCACGCCGGGCGCACGGCCGAGCCCATAGACGGGCGTGCCGTCCCCGGTCCGACCGACCGGCACCAAGGATCGTCGCATCATCACCGCAGATGCACCACTGTCGGCGGCTTCACCGGCCATGAGACTGAGCGTACGACCCAACGATCGTCGGACTCTCAGGAGCGTGACATGACCGAACAGGCGTATCTGCCCGCCATGGGCGTGCGGTGGCTGCTGCCCTTCTACGACCCGTTCTGCCGGCTCGCGGGCGTCCGCCGCGTCCACGCGCAGCTGCTGGAGCGGGCCGACCCGCAGCCCGGGCAGCGGGTGCTGGACGTCGGCTGCGGCACGGGCACACTGCTGGGCGCGCTCGTGCGCCGCAGCCCCACCGTGGAGGCCATCGGCATCGACCCGGACGCCGCCTCGCTGCGCCGCGCCCGCGCCAAGGCCGCCAGGGCCGGCCTGCAGATCAGCTTCGAGCGCGCCTACGCCGGCCGGCTGCCGCTGCCCGACGGCAGCGTCGACCGCGTCCTGTCGTCACTGATGCTGCACCACCTCGACGACGACGAACGCGGCCGGGCGCTGCGGGAGGTGCGGCGGGTGTTGCGGCCCGGAGGCCAGCTGCACGTCGTCGACATCGCCGGTGGGCACGGCCGGCACCCCCGGCTCGCCGCCGTCCAGCCGGAGCGGGTCATCGCCGCGATGGCCGCCGCGGGCCTCAGCGACCCGGCAGTGGACGGTCACGGACGCGTCCGGTTCGGCCGGGTCGCGTTCTACCGGGCCGGACGCTGAGCCGGCGCGGTGACCGGCCCGGCCGCGGATGCTCCGCCGCGCCGTGCCCCCCGCCGCGCGACTGACCGCGGTTGACACGGCCGCGAGACTGATGCCGTGGACTCCTTCGTGTTCTCCGTGGTGCTGCGCGGATACGATCCCCGCGCCGTCGACGCGTTGCTGGCGTCGGCGAGCGCCGCACTCACCGGCGCCGACCGGGCCGCGCGTGCGGACGCCGCCGCCGCGCTGCGCCGGGCGAGCCTGCGCGTCGTGCTGCGCGGGTTCGACCGGGCACAGGTCGACGCGGCGATCGAGGACCTGGCCGGGCGCCTGGAGCGCGCGTAACGCGCCGGTCGGCCCGTCAGGGGGCGAAGACGGTCACCCCGGGCCAGCGCGTACCCGGGTCGTGGCGGGCCAGCCGGGCCCGGGACCGCTCGGCGGTGACACTGCGCGGGTTGCGGCGCCAGACGCCGTCGAGGAGGTCGGCGAGGCCGAAGGGCGCGCACACCTCGATGCCGTCGTCGTCGCGCAGCCGCACCACGACGGCCGTCGCGGTCTCCGGCCAGGTCCCGATCGCGTCCCGGATCGAGGTGAGCGGCGCGACGGGTCCGCCGCCGAAGGTCGCCGCGTACCAGGTGTGCACGGCCGTCTGGTTCTTCGCCTCCCACGGCACGCCGGGCAGCCGCCGGCGCAGCCGCTCGGTCACCCGGTCCTCGTTGCCGGGGCTCAGGTCGGCCGGGTCGAAGAACGCGACGTCCACGTCACGGACCCGCCCGGGGTCGAAGCCTGACCCGTACCGCGGACCCCACACGAGGTCCCGGAGCGCCCCGGCGCCGGTCCAGGCGTCGGGGACGCGGGCGTCCCGGACCGCGGCGAGCACCCGCGTCATCCACGCGCTGCCACGGATGAGGTCGGTCAGCTCGCGCTCCGCGGCGGCGTCGGTCGCGGTGGTGGACGGCAGGCCCGCGGTGCGCAGGCTCAGCACGTCGGTGGTGGCGCGCAGCGCGGCGACGACACCCGGGTCCGGTGCGGCGTGCACCGGCTCGTAGTCGCGCTCGCCGGCGGCCGGGTCGAGGGTGAACGCCAGCCGCGGCACGTCGAGGGAGAACTGGGCGTCGACGCCGGGCTTGTTGCCGCGCGGGTCCTGCCGGTGCCAGCGCCCGTCGAGGTGGACCGCGACGAGGCCGTGCACGACGAACCCGCCGCCGCCCGTGGCGAGGCGCTGATAGCACAGCCCCGCCGGGACGCCCTGCGCCCGCAGCAGCGCGGCGAGCAGGTGCGATTTGGCGTAGCAGAGCCCGACGCGGTGCTCGAGCACCTCCGCGGCGCTGACGGTGACGCGCGGGTCGCCGGCGTCGAAGGAGTGCCGCACCTCGTCGCGGACGAACTCGAAGGCAGCCCGGGCGAAGCCGGTGTCGTCCGGGTGCCCGGCGCGCAGCCGCGCCGCCGCCGCGCGGACGGCGGGATGATCGGCCTGCACCACGTCGCCGGCGGTGAGGAAGTCGGCGGCGAGGGAGGGGCGGTCGGCACGGATCGAGGGTACGCGCCGCGGGTCATCCGGGCGGGGTCACGCCCCGTCCGAGATGTACGGCCGGCTCACCCGACCGGTGGCATGGGGCCGGGACCGGCGACCGCGTGCACCAGGCGTTCCAGGTGGCCGGCGAGATCCCGCCGTTGCTCGGGGGTGAGCGCAGCGAGCAGCTCGTTCTCCCGGTCGAAGACGCGGCTGGCCACGCGGTCGACCAGTTCCCGGCCGGCGGCAGTCAGGTGCACCAGCACCCGGCGGCCGTCACCGGGTTCCCGCATCACCCACCCGTGCCGTTCCGCCCGGTTGAGGCGCTGGGAGATCGCGGCGGCCGTGACCAGGGTGTGTTCGGCCAGCTCGCGGGTCGTGAGTGTGTACGGTTCGCCGGAGCGCCGCAGCGTCCCGAGCAGGTCGAGCAGCGCCGGATCGATGTCGAGGGTGACGAGCAGGCGGCGCCGCTCGTCGGCGAAGACCTTCGCCAGGTGCCAGATGCGGGTGATCACCGCGATCGACGAGGGATCCAGGTCGGGGCGCTCGCGGCGCCATGCCGCCTCGATCCCGCCGGCCCGGTCGGGACTTGTGCTCATGCCGGAAGTCTACGTTAAGGTCTTAACCAATCGATCGTTTAGACCTTAACGGAGGAGTCATGTACGTGATCACCGGAGGCGGTACGGGTATCGGCCGGGCGATCGCGCTGGCGCTGGACGAACCCGTGCTGATCACTGGGCGGCGCGCCGGCCCGCTGGCCGCGGTGTCCCACGGGTCCGGCGGCCGGGTCCGCCACCTGGTCTGCGACAACGCCGACCCGGACGACGCCGCGAAGATGGCCGCGACCATCGACGAGCCGGTACGCGGCCTGGTGCTGTGCGCCGGCGGCAATCCGGCCATCGGCCGGCCTGATCCGGGCGACCTCAAGGGCGTTGCCGCCCTGCTGGACGAGACTCTTGCCAGCAACCTGCGGTCCGCCGTGCTGACCTGTGCCGCGCTGGAGCCGCACCTGGCCGACGGGGCATCCGTGGTGCTGTTCGGATCGATCGCCGCGGAGCGCGGCGTGGGGTTCTACGGCCCGGCCAAGGCGGCCGTCTCGGCGTACGCGGTCGGTCTGGCCGGCCGGCTGGGCCCGCGCGGCATCCGGGTCAACTGCGTGTCGCCCGGCTACATCGCGGACACCGAGTTCTTCCGCGGCGGCATGACGGCCGACCGGGAACAGCAGCTACGTCTGCAGACGATGAGCGGCCGCACCGGCACCCCGGACGACGTGGTCGGCACCGCGCTGTTCCTGCTGTCCCCGCACGCCGGGCACCTCACCGGCCAGACCCTGCACCTGAACGGGGGCGCCTTCACCACCAGGTGAGGCGGCACGACCAGCTCGGAAAGCTCGGTACCGGCCCGCACGGCGTCGCGGGGCCGTGTCACCGGCGCAGGGTGGCGCCCAGGCGGCGCACGGCGAGGGCCAGCGCGGCCGTGCCCAGGATGGCGAGGTACGCGGCGGAGACCAGCAGCTGCGGGCCGGGCGCGCCGAGGAACGGCTGACGGACCAGCTCGATGCTGTGGTACAGCGGCAGCACCTCCACGAGCAGCTGGATCGGGCGCGGGTACACCGTCAGCGGGTAGAACGTGGTGGCGAACAGGAACATGGGCAGCATGACCAGCTGGATGAGCTGGAAGTCCTGGAACGTGCGCAGATAGGTGACGACGAGCAGGCCGACGGCGGCGAAGGCGTACCCGGTGAGCAGGGCGCCCGGCAGGGCGAGCAGCACCCACGGGGAGTGGGCCAGGCCGAACGCGGACACCACGGCGAGGAAGCCGGTGGCGACGATGAACCCGCGCAGCAGCGCCCACCAGACCTCGCCGAACGCGACGAGCCGCACGGTCATCGGGGTGGTGAGGATCGACTCGTAGGTGTGGTCGGTCTTGAGCTTGCCGAACATGTTGAACGTGGTCTCGTTCATCGCGCCGTTCATGGCGGCGGTGGCCAGCAGGGCGGGCGCGACGAACTGCGGGTAGCTGACGGCGCTGTCGGAAAGGCCCGGCACGCCGTCGATGAGCAGGCCCATGCCGACGCCGAAGGCGAGCAGGTACAGCAGCGGCTCGAAGACCTCGGCGGCCAGGACGAACCAGGTGTGCCGGTAGATGAACAGGTTGCGTTCGACCATGGCCGCGGCGCGTCCCCGGCGCAGCGGCCCGCTGAGCGGGTTGAGCAGGGTGCTGGCTGTCGTCGGCATGCTGGCCCCCGTCAGACGTAGAGGTTTCGGCGGAAGTTGCGGCGGGCGAAGTACAGCCCGGCGAAGGTCATGGCGGTGAGGTAGCCGGCGTGGACGGCGACGCCGGTGGGCGTGGCGGTGCCGACGGCGGCGTCGCGGGCCAGCTCGACGCCGTGCCACAGCGGGGTGGCCTGGGCGATCCAGCGCAGCATCGGGGTGACCGTGCCGAGCGGGAAGAACGTGCCGGACAGCATGTACATGGGCATGACGATGAACCGCAGGATCGCCACCATCGTGGACAGCCGCCGCACCCGGACCGCCATCGCGGCCACGCACGGGGCGAACGCGCAGCCGACGAGCACGGCACAGCCGACGACCAGCAGCCCGCGCAGCGGGTCCAGGGCGCCCATCGCGGCCGCGACGACGGCGAAGAGCAGCGAGGTCACCGCCACGCGCAGGATGATGAACACGAGGTGGCCGTAGAAGATGGTCTCCGGCCACATGGGGGTCGCCGCGGCGGCCTGGTAGTTGTGCCGGCCGCGGATGGACTGGAAGACCGGTCCGGCGGACTCGACGTAGGTGGTCTGCATGGCGGCGGCGATGAGCAGCCCGGGCACGACGAAGCGCAGGTAGGTGCCGCCCGGTAGGGCCTGCGGGTCGGCGACGAGCTCGCCGAGACCGACGCCGATGGCGATCAGGAACAGCAGCGGGTTGACGACGCTGATGACGATGCTGCCGCGCCAGGTGCGGCGGTACCGCAGCAGCCAGTAGCGGGTCTCGCGGAACGTCTGGTTGGTGAGGGCGAGGGTGCTCATCAGTCCACCAGCGTCCGGCCGGTCAGGGTGAGGAACACGTCCTCGAGGGTGGAGCGGCGCACCAGCGCGGTCAGCGGGGTGACCTTGCGCTCGTGCACGGCGGCCAGGGTCTCCTCACCGTTGGCGGTGTACAGCAGGACCCGGTCGGCGAACACGTCGACGCGGTCGGTGAGGCCCTGCAGCTTCTCCGCGGCGACCTCCCGCTCGGCGGCGGGGAAGCGCAGCTCGAGGACCTCGCGGGTGCTGTACCGGGCGATGAGGTCGGCCGGGGTGCCCTCGGCGATGATCTTCCCGCCGTCCATGATGATGAGCCGGTCGCACAGCTGCTCGGCCTCGTCCATGTAGTGCGTGGTGAGCAGCAGCGTCACGCCGTCCTGCTTGAGCTGGAAGAGCCGTTCCCAGAGCAGGTGCCGCGCCTGCGGGTCCAGGCCGGTGGTGGGCTCGTCGAGCAGCACGATCGCCGGGTCGTTGATGAGGGCGCGGGCGATGGTGAGCCGCCGGCGCATCCCGCCGGACAGGTTGCTGACCTGCTCGTCGGCGCGTTCGGTGAGCCGGGCGAACTCCAGCAGCTCGGTGGTGCGCCGCGTGATGTCGGCCCAGCGCATGCCGAAGTAGCGGCCGTAGATGAGCAGGTTCTCCCGCACGGTCAGGTCGGTGTCGACGCTGTCCTCCTGCGGCACGACGCCGAGACGCGCGCGGACCGCGGCGCCGTCGCGGTCGGGGTCGCCGCCGAGGACGCGCAGCGTGCCGCCGGACACCGGGGAGGTGCACGCGACCATGCGCATCGTGGAGGACTTGCCCGCGCCGTTGGCGCCGAGGACGCCGAAGGCCTCGCCGCGGCGGACCTGGAAGGTGATGCCGTCCACGGCGCGCAGCCCGCTGTTGTACGTCTTCACCAGGTCGCGGGCGTCGACCAGGATCTCGTCGGTCTTCACGGCTGTGCTCCGAACTCGCCGCGCAGGGTGGCGATGGTGAGGGTGTCGTCCGCGGCGGCCATGACGAGCACGCGCTCGAGGTCACCGAGGGCGTCGGCGGCCGTGCGGGGGTGCAGGAACGCCGGGTGGGCGCTGAGCTGGAGCACGGCCCGGTCGCCGAGCTCCCTGAGAAACAGGAAGAACTTGCTGGTCATCTGGGTGCGGGTGTCATCGAGGCGGATGAGCTCGGTCGCGGCCTGGGCCTTGGCGAGCACGTCGGCGAGCGCGTCGCCGTCCGGCGGGTCCTCACCGGCGGGGCCGGTGTCGTAGCGCACGTCGTTGAAGAAGCAGTAGCCGCCGACCTCGATGCCGCGCTGTGCGGCGATCCCGGCGACGAGCTCCTCCAGGCGCCGCGGGTGGTACTCGCTGTTGCGGCTGGCGGCGAGGGCGGCGGCGCCGGCGTGGCGGAAGTAGTCGCCGGCGGTGCCTGACCCGGGGACGTCGACGCGGAAGAGCGCGTTCTGGTTGAAGGCGCCGACGAGGCGGCGGCTCTGCGGCTGGAAGCGGGTCGCGACCAGCACCCGCAGCCCGGCGCCGTCGCTGCCGGTGTACAGGGCGAGCAGCAGCCCGGCGCCGGCGAGCACGACCTGGGAGTCGCTGAGGCCGTTGCGCCGGGCGAGCGCGCGGGCGGCGACGGCAAGCGCGGGGGAGCGGATCTCGCCCCAGTCCGGCCCACCGTCCGATGTGGACGGCAGCGGGGTGAGCATCGCGGCGGGCAGCGTCGTCATGTGCCTGGCCCAGAAGGCGAGCGCCCGCTCCTGCCGCTGCTGGGCGAGGTCGCCGCGCTCGTAGGCGGCCCGCTGCAGGGGCTGCTGCCCGGCCGGCTCCAGGGTGCCGCCGGTCGGGTCGCGCAGCAGCTCGCGCAGGTCGTCGGCGACGATCTGGATGCTCCAGCCGTCCACGGCCATGTGCGACACGACCATGACGATCAGCCGCGGCTGCCCGTCGCCGGTGAGCACGGCGAGGCGGACGGGCTGGTCGGCGGCGTGGTCGAACGGCGGCGCCAGCAGCCGGGCGGCGGTCGCGTCGGCGGTGCCGTCGAGGTCGGCCGTCTCGATCAGCTCGACGAGGACCTCGCCCTCGCCCTCGACGGTCTGCGTCGGGTCGGGCTCGCCGGGGTGCCAGCGGCTGTGCAGCACGTCGTGCCGCTCCAGCAGCGCGCGCAGCGCGTCGCGGACCGTGTCGAGGGTGGTGCCGGGCGGGACCTCGACACGGCGGATGAGGTTGAGCGTGTGCCACTCGTCCGGCGACAGCCAGACGAAGACGTCCCAGATCGCGATCTGTCCCCACATGAGTGGTCCGCTGCCGTGGTTGCCGGTGAAGCGGACGGGCATCCGATCAGGCATCGGCAGATGCTATGTCTGTGCGTACGGTCCCGCAATCCGTTGCGTTAACGGGGTGAGACGTTCTGGATACGTGGCGTGGCATGATGGAGTGAAATGTCCACATCTGGCGACTCTCCTCGAAAAATCATGAGAGATCTTGTCGGATCGTGGATCCGCTGGTCAGAAACATGATGTTCGTCGTCAGCTTTTTACGTTCACATTTCGGATGCTTGCAGGTCAACATCGTGCCGTCATACAGTGCACCGAGGGCCGCAACGCAGTTCATCGATGTGTTCGCCGGCCGCACGCCACGGGGGCAAGGACTCAACGCTGCGTCGGCGTCACCGGGCGAGACCTGGGTCGTGCGCGCCCGTAGCCGGGACCGGCGCACGACGGACCCCGTTCACGACTGGGAGACGTGCGATGACGACGCCGTTGGACAGCACGACCGGCAGCACGACCGGAAGGGCCTGGGACGACCGGTTCGAGGAGGTGCTGCGGGTGCACCTCGCGCCGGGCACGCCGCCGCTGCGCCCCGACGACCGGCTGTTCGAGCTGGGCCTGGACTCGCTCGCCGTGGTGCAGCTCGCCGCCGACCTGGAGGACGCCTACGGGGTGTTGCTGCCCGACGAGTCGCTGACCCGGGAGAGCTTCGCGACGCCCGGCGGGTTGTGGGCCGTCGTCCACCCGCTGCTGCCCGCCGGCCGGTAGCCCGGTGGCAGGCAGGGGGGCCGACATGCTGCGATCCATCGACTGGCCGTGACCGTCCACGTCAGTACAGCCGCTGCTCGTACTGCGGGCCGTACCGTTCCTCCAGTTCGGCCAGCGACTTGTCCGTCCACTCCGTCGCCTGGGCGATGCGGGCCCGCGAGGACACCGCATCCGGCGCCCAGGTCTCGGGCCGCCACACGTCGCCACGCAGGAACGCCTTCGCGCAGTGGAAGTAGGCCTCCTGGACGCGCACCCGCAGCGCGAGCTGCGGCCGACGGCCACGCACCACCATCCGCTCGAACCACGGCTCGTCGCGCACCAGCGCGGCGCGGCCGTTGACCCGCAGCGTGTCGCCCCGACCCGGGATCAGGAAGAGCAGCCCGACGTGCGGGTTGCCCAGCACGTTGAGCCAGCTGTCGAGGCGGCGGTTGCCGGGCCGGTCGGGCAGGGCGACGGTGTGCTCGTCCAGCACCAGCGCGAAGCCGGGCGGGTCGCCGCGCGGCGACACGTCGCAGGTGCCGTCGGCGGCCGACGTGGCCAGCAGGCACAGCGGGGAGTGCGCCAACCACTCCCGCTCCAGCGGGCCGAGGACCGCGGTCGCCTTGCGGTACACGACCGGGTTCGCCTCGCCGGTCAGCGCCCGCAGCTCCTCGGCCGAGGTGATCTCCATCGGGCTAGCTCGCCGGCTGCTTCGTCGACCACATGCGGAACATGTACCGGTTGACGTCCTCCGGCCGGTCGGTGCGCATGTCGATCGGGCGCGGCGGGCGGCGGTCGGCGAACGCGGTGCGGGTGTGCAGGAACCGGTCGTCGGCGGAGACGAGGATCTGGCCCTGGTCGAGCCGGACCCGGATCTGCACCGAGGACTGGTCCATCACGGCGTCGAAGATGTCCAGCGCGGCGGCGGTGGCCTCGCTCAGCGGCTCGCCGAGCTTCTCGTGGGCCACCTCGATGTAGGTGCGGAAGTAGCGGACCAGTGCGGCCCCGTCGGGGGAGTACCGGATGATCGGCGAACGGAAGAACTCCGGCTCCAGCGCCATGCCGCGCTTCTCGAACCAGAACTCCCGCTCCAGCTCGGCCAGCACCTCCGGGTGCGCCCGCAGCGCCTCGTGCACGGCCACGGCGTCGACCAGGATGCTCTCGCCGCCGACGAGGGCCGCCTGGCCGCAGGACAGCAGCAGGTAGTCGATCGGGTCGACGTCGTTGACCGCGTCGTTGTGCATGTAGGAGCCCTGGCGGGTCTGGTGGTAGCGGGCGCCCTCGGCGATCGTGCGGCCGGTGCCGCGGTCGTAGACCTCGATGAGCCGCCAGCCGTCGGTGTTCTGCACCATGGGCGTACCGAGCGCGTGGCCGAGCACCCACGTGTAGATGGCCTGCCCGCGCAGGGTGTCCACACCGGACACCCGGTCGTAGACGATGAAGTGCGGCGACGCGTCGATGACCGCGCGGGTGGCCTCGACCTCCGCCGTGAAGGCCGGCACGGCGCCCAGGTCGACCGCCAGGTCGTCGACGCGCCCTTCGGGCTGGCCGCGGTCCAGCATGTCCACATAGGACGCGAGTTCCTCCTGCGCCCCGGCGGAGAACGTGTGGAACGTCTGCGGCGGTGCGGCGAGGGTGCGTGGCTGGGTCGCGATGGTCGCACTGGTCATGGTCGTGACGTCCCCCTGTGGTCGCTGTCTGCTCGGTGCTCGCGCCGAACGTAACAGCGGTTGGCAATTATTGACAAGGTGTTTGTCAAGCTTGACTAAATCGTCGGACATCACTAACTTCGGCGGACGTCACAGCCGACCAGCGAACCGGGGGATCGAAATGCAGCGATTGACCTACCCGTCCTTCCGCACCGTGCTCGAAGAGCGGGCCTTCGTGCGCGTCGCGGGCGTCAACCACGCGCTCGGCGGGCTGCTCGCGGAGGAGGCCGGGTGCGACGCCGTGTGGTCCTCCAGCCTGGAGGTCTCCGCCTGCCGCGGGGTGCCCGACGCCAGCATCCTGACGATGTCGGAGTACCTGGAGGCGGCGGCCAACATCCAGAAGGTGCTGCAGATCCCGGTCGTCGCCGACTGCGACACCGGCTACGGCGGCACGATGAACGTCGCGCACATGATGCACGAGTACGAGGCCGCCGGGATCACCGCCGTCTGCCTGGAGGACAAGCGCTTCCCGAAGATGAACAGCTTCGTCGGCACCGGCCAGCACCTGCTGGACACCGGCGAGTTCACCACCAAGATCAGCGTCGCCAAGCGGGCGCAGACCTCACCCGAGACGTTCTTCATCGCCCGCACCGAGGCGCTCATCGTCGGCCAGCCGGTCGCCGAGGCCCTCGAACGCTGCCGCGCCTACGCCGACAGCGGCGCCGACGCGGTCCTCATCCACTCCAAGGCCAAGACCCGCGACCAGATCATGGCGTTCCTGGACGGCTGGGACTTCCGCGTCCCCGTCGTGGTCGTGCCGACCACCTACCCCGACTGGCAGATCGACGACATGCGCGCCGCCGGCGTCTCCGTCGTCATCTACGCCAACCAGGGGCTGCGCGCCACCGTCGCCGCGCTGCGCGACACGTACGCGGCGATCCTGCGCCACGGCGACTCGACCGTCGTGGAGGGCTCGATCGCCTCGGTGCGTGACATCTTCGACCTGCAGCGCCTCGCCGAGTGGCAGAAGCTCGAGGCCTGAGCGCGGTGGCCGTCATCTCCCGAGCCGACGAGCTCCATGACAGCGACCTGTACGTCGACCTGCGCGCCGAGCTCGGCCTGAACCTGCGGCTGCGCTGCGACGGGCTCAACCTCGCCGGGTCGGTCAAGCTGCGCCCGGCCGTCGCGATGGTGGCGCAGGGCCTCGCCAGCGGCGCCATCACCAGCGACTCGGTGCTCGTGGAGTCCTCCTCGGGCAACCTCGGCGTCGCGCTGAGCCTGGTCGCGGCGGCGAACCGGCTGCGCTTCCACTGCGTCACCGACCCGAAGTGCAACCCGACCGCGCTGAAGCTCATGCGCGCCTTCGGCAGCGTGGTCGAGGTCGTCGCCGAGCCCGACGCCACCGGCAGCTACCTCACCGCCCGCAAGGCCCGCATCCGCGAGCTGTGCGCCGCCGACCCGCGGTACACGTGGCTCAACCAGTACGAGAACCCGGCGAACTGGATCGCCCACCAGGAGTCGACCGCCCCGATGATCGCCAAGGAGTTCCCCGACCTCGACGTGCTGTTCGTCGGCGTCGGCACCGGCGGCACCCTAGCCGGCTGCTCCCGCTACTTCCGGGAGAACCGCGCCGGCGTGCGTATTGTCGGCGTCGACAGCGTCGGCTCGATCAACTTCGGCCTGCCCGCCGCACCCCGGCACATCCCCGGCCTGGGCGCCAGCGAGCCGATGCCGCTGGTCACCGCCGACCTCATCGACGACCTGGTGCGGGTCGAGGAGCCGGCCTCGGTGCGCATGTGCCGCCGGCTCGCCGGCCGCGGGTTCCTGTTCGGCGGCTCCACCGGCACCGTCGTCGCCGGCGCCGAGCGGTGGCTGCGCGAGCACGACCCCGCCCAGCGGCTCACCACCGTCGCCATCTCCGCCGACATGGGCGAGCGGTACGTCGACACCATCTACGACGACGCATGGATCACCGGGCTGTACGGCGAACTGGAGGACGACCGTGGCCGCTGACGACACCATCCCCGCCTTCTCGGTCGTGTCCGGCGCCGCCGTCGAGCGGGCCCTGCACGGCCGGCGCCGGGAGCTCATCGACCTCGTCGAGCACGCGTACCGCCTGCACGGCCAGGGCGACACGGTCAACCCGCCGTCGTACTTCCTGCGCTTCCCGGACCGGCCCAGCGCCAGGATCATCGCGCTGCCCGCGTCCGTCGGCGGCGACGTCGCCGTGGACGGCATCAAGTGGATCTCCAGCTTCCCGACGAACCTGGCGCTGGGCATCCCGCGCGCCTCGGCGCTGCTGATCCTCAACGACGCCCGCACCGGCGTGCCGTTCGCGTGCCTGGAAGGCTCCATCATCAGCGCCGTGCGCACCGCCGCGTCCGCCGCGGTCGCCGCCCGCGCCCTGGTCGCCGGCCGGGACACCCCCCGCCGCGTCGGCTACATCGGCGCCGGGCTCATCGCCCGCTACATCCACGCCTACCTGTCCGAGCTGGACTGGAAGGTCGAGCAGTACGCGGTGCACGACCTCGACGCCGGCTACGCCACCTCATTCGCCGAGCGGGTGCTCGGCGGCGGCGCCGACGTCCGCGTCCACGACAGCGCCGCGGCGCTGATCCGCGACAGCGACGTCGTCGTGCTCGCCACCACCGCGGCCACGCCGCACCTGCACGACCCGGCGCTGTTCGCGCACCACCCGCTGGTGCTGCACGTGTCGCTGCGCGACCTCGGCGAGGACGTCGTCCTCGGCGCCGCCAACATCGTCGACGACGTCGAGCACGTGCTCAAGGCCAACACCTCCGTGCACCTCACCGAGCAGCGCACCGGCCACCGCGACTTCATCGACGGCACCCTGTACGACGTGCTCACCGGCGCGGTGACCGTGCCCGCGGACCGGCCGGTGATCTTCTCACCGTTCGGCCTCGGCGTGCTCGACCTCGTCGTCGGCGCCACCGTGCACCGCCACGCCACCGACCACGGCGACGTCACCACCGTCGACGGGTTCTTCCACGAGCTGAGCCGGCACGGGGCGGCCCGATGAACCCGCCGCCACCCGCCACCGCACCCGGCACGGCCGTGTGCGCCGCCCTGCCGCTCACCCCCGGCGCCGCCGGCCGGGCCACCGCCCTCGCCCTGCGCAACCCGCTCGACGTCGACCTCACCACCGGCGTCCTGCAGCACGTCACCCGCCACGCCGCCGCCCGCCCCGACGCGCCCGCCGTCACCGACGGCGACCGGGTGCTCGGCTACGCCGAACTGGCCGGGCACGCCCGGCGGCTGGCCGGCGCGCTCGCCGCGGCCGGCGTGCACGCCGGTGACCTCGTCGCCGCCGCCGGCCCCCGCAGCGCCGACACCATCGTGACGTTCCTGGCCCTGGAGCGCCTCGGCGCCGTCTACCTGCCGGTGGACCCGCAGTGGCCGCAGCGGCGCACCGCGGCCGTGCTCACCGTCAGCGGCGCCCGGCACCTGCTGGACTACGCCGACGGCACCGCCGACACCGCCGCGGCCAGGGCGGCCGCCGCCGACGCCGGCGCGACCGTGCACGTGTTCGGCGAGCTGATCCGCGACGGCGCGCCCGGCGACGAGCCGGCGCGCCCGGCGCGGCGCGACCACGCCCGGGAGCCCCGCTACTGCATCTTCACCTCCGGCACCACCGGACGGCCGAAGGGCGCCCTCGTCGAGCACCAGGGGATGGCCAACCACCTGTGGGCGAAGGTCCACGACCTCGGCATCACCGACGGGGACCGGGTCGCGTTCAGCGCGCCGCTGGTCTTCGACATCTCGATCTGGCAGATGCTCACCCCGCTGGTCGCCGGCGCCACCGTCGTCGTCGCCCGCGACGCCGACCTGGCGTTCCCGCGCCGCCTCACCGGCCTGCTCGACCGGGGCGCCGTGTCCGTCGTGGAGCTGGTGCCGACGATGGTCGGCTGGGTCGCCGACGACGCCGAGCGGCGCGGCGCCGGGTCGCTGGCGCGGCTGCGCTGGCTCATCTCCACCGGCGAGGAGCTGCACCCCGGACTGGCCCGGCGGGTGCTCACCATCGCCCCGCACGTACGGCTGCTCAACGCGTACGGGCCGACGGAATGCTCCGACGACGTCACCCACCACGAGGTGCGCCCCGCCGACCTGGACCTGCCCCGGCTGCCGGTCGGCGCCCCCGTGCCCAACGCCGTGCTGTACCTGCTCACCGAGGACGACGACAGCGCCGGCTGGCGCGCCGCCGAACCCGGCGAGACCGGGCAGCTGTTCGTCGGCGGCGTCGCCGTCGGCCTCGGCTACGTCAACGACCCGGACACCACCGCCGGCGCGTTCTTCGCCGACCCGTTCGACCCGCACTCGCCGACCGGCCGGCTGTACCGCACCGGCGACGCCGCCCGCATCGCCGACGGCCTGGTCTTCTACCTCGGCCGCATCGACCGGCAGGTCAAGGTCGCCGGCGTGCGCATGGAACTGGACGAGATCGAGGTCGTCCTGCGCCGCCACGCCGCCGTCGACGCGTGCGCCGTCACCGTCGTCACCACCGCCGACGGGCGCCCCGCCCTCGCCGCGTTCGTCACGCTGCGCACCGCCGGCACCGACGACACCGAGCTGCTCAAGTTCCTCGCCGAGGAGCTCCCCGACGCGATGGTGCCCAAGCACCTGCTCGTGCTGGACGCGTTGCCGCTCACCGGCAACGGCAAGACCGACCACCGGGCCCTGGCCGGGCTCGTCACCCGAGAGGCGCAGTGACCATGCCCGACCACACCGCTGAACTGACCGTGTCCGGCCTGCCGCCGCACGCCCAGCTCCTGCTCGCCCTCGCCACGCTGCGGCTGACCCCGGACGAGGTCGCCGCCGTGCGCGCCCTCGCCGCCCGCCCCGACCTCGACTGGGGCGCGTTCCTGGAGGCGTCCGCCCGGCACAAGATGCTGCCGCTCGTCGGGCGGCTCGTGGACCGGCACCGCCTGGACCGCAAGACCGCCGCCGGCGGAGCGTTCCCCTACCCGTGGGTGTTCACCACCGCGTACCTGGGCAACCGCACCCGCAACCTCGCCCTCGCCGACGAGTTCGGCCGGGTCTTCGACGAGCTCAACGCCGCCGGCATCCGCTTCGCCGTGCGCAAGGGCTTCTCACTCGGCGAAGGGGAGTACCACGACCCCGCGCTGCGCCGCATCGCCGACCTCGACGTGCTCATCGACCGCGCCGACGCCCCCGCCGCGCACGAGGTCCTGGTGCGGCTCGGGTACGCCCAGGGCACCGTCGCCGACGACGGCGAACGCATCGAGCCGTTCAGCCGCCAGACGCAGGTGTTCTGGCGGGTGAACCTCAGCAACCAGCTGCCCTACCGCAAGCCGGCCGGCCGCCCCGACGTGCTCGACTTCAACGTCGACCTGTGCCACGACATCTTCCAGCAGCGCTCCGGGATCTCCGCCACCGCCGCGGAGCTGCTGGACCGGGCCGTCCCGGCGGTGCTGTGCGGCACCCTCGCCGCCGTGCCCGCCCCCGACGACCGGCTGCTGGACCTGTGCTCGCACCTGCAGAAGGAGGCCACCAGCCTGCACTTCATCGAGGACAGCCAGGACCTGCAGCTCAGCAAGTTCCTGGACCTGAGCCTCGTCGCCGCGCAGCGCGGGCCCGACGACTGGGCCCAGTTCGTCAAGCGGGTCCAGGAGCTGGGCGCGGAGGCCATCGCGTACTACGCGCTGCACTTCACCGCGATCCTGTTCCCCGCCTCGATCCCCGCCGACGTGCTCGACGTGCTGCGCCCCGCCGACCTGTCCTACCTGGACAGCTACGGCGCCATGGACGGCCGGACCGCGACCTGGCAACAGCCGTTCCTCGCCCGTCTCTTCGACGTGCACCGGCACACCGGCGCCGCCGCCTCGAACGTGCCGCGGACATGAGCGGCCCGCAGCGGAGCGGAGGGCTGCGAATCATGGGCGCAGGGTGGAGCTCAGGTCGGCGCCGGAGCGCAGCGGAGGAGACGACATGAGCGGCGCAGGGTGGAGCTCAGGTCGGCGCCGGAGCGCAGCGGAGGAGACGACATGAGCGGGATCACGGGGGAACCGACACTGCTGGTGCTGAAGGTCGGCGGCAGCGTCCTGACCGACAAGTACAGCACCGGCGGGACCGACTACGCGGCGATCGACGACTTCGCCGCCCGCATCGCCGACCTGCACGCCGAGCAGCCCGGCCGGATCGTGCTCGTCACCGGCGGCGGGCCGCTGTGCCACCCGGTCGGCATGCGCATCAAGGCCGACCGCGCCGACGCGTACGCCGCCGTCGCCCTCACCGAGCCCGCGTTCGCGATGCGGTGGGCGTGGACGACCCGGCTGCGGGCGCACGGCGTGCGGGCGGTGCCGCTGCAGGTGTCCGCCATGTACACCGAACGCCCGGACGGCACCGTCGTGCAGACCGAGGCCGTCGAGCGGCTCCTGCGCGCCGGCGCGCTGCCGGTGCTGTCCAGCGACTTCGTCGTCACCGCCGGCGGCACCCTGCGCATCTTCAGCAGCGACGAGGTCCCCGCGCTGTTCACCGCCGAACGGTTCCGGCCGCTGCGGGTCGTCGCGCTCAGCGACGTGCCCGGCATCCTCACCGGCGGCGGCGACGTCCTTCCCGAGGTCGACCCGCACCGGCTCGACGAGATCCGCGGCCTGCTGTGGAACAAGCCCGGCAACGCCACCGGCGCCATGGACGGCAAGGTCGCCGCACTCGCCGCGCTGGCCCGCGACGGCGTCGAATGCGTCATCGCCCGCGGCGAGCGGACCCGCCCGATGCGGCACCTGCTCGCCCCCATGTCCGAGTGGCCGCCGGCCACCCCTCGCACCCTGATCGCCGTTGGAGCGCACCGATGACCCGTGTCGTGCTGATGAACCCCGGACCCGTCAACGTCGACGAACGGGTCCGGGCCGCCATCGCCTCGCCGGACGAGTGCCACCGCGAGCCCGAGACCCGCGAACTGCTCGCCCGGGTCCGCGGCAAGCTCGCCACCGTCGCCGGCGGCGGCGACGCGCACACCGCGGTGCTGCTCACCGGATCCGGCACCGCCGCGCTGGAGGCGACGGTCTCCTCCGTCGTGCCGGCCACCGGCGGGCTCCTCGTGCTCGACAACGGCCACTACGGCGAGCGGCTGCACCGCATCGCCCAGGTGCACGGCATTCCCGTGCGGCGCCTCGAGTTCGGCTGGGCCAACCCCGTCGACCTCGACGCCGTCGAGCGGGCCCTGACCGCCGAGCCGTGGCTCAGCCACGTCGGGCTGGTCCACCACGAGACCAGCACCGGCATGCTCAACCCCGCCGGCGACGTCGGCCGGCTCACCGCCCGGCACGGCCGCTCCCTCATCCTCGACGCCATCTCCAGCATCGGCGCCGAGGACCTCGACGTCGTCGCCGACCACGTCGACTGGTGCGTCGGCACGGCCAACAAATGCCTGGAAGGCCTGCCCGGCATCAGCTTCGTCCTCGGTACCCGAGCCGGGTTCGACGCGCTCGCCGCGATCCCGGCCCGCACCTTCTACCTGGACCTGCACGCCGGCTACCGGGCGCAGGTCGCCGGCGGCGCGCCCCAGTTCACCCCGGCGCTGCAGGTGCTGCGCGCCCTGGACGTCGCCCTCGACCTGACCCTCGCCGAGACGGTCACGGGCCGCGGCGAACGGTACCGGGCCCGCGCCGAACAGCTCCGGACCGGGCTCACCGACCGCGGCGTGGCGCTGCTGCTGCCACCACCGCACCGGGCCGCCTCGATCACCAACGCCTGGCTCGGCGGCGACCTCACCTACGACCAGCTGCACGACGGGCTCAAACAGCACGGGTTCGTCATCTACGCCGTCCAGGACCGCGTCGCGGGCTCGTTCCGGCTGGCCAACATGGGCCAGCTCACCGCGGCGGACATCGACCGATTCTTCACCGCGTTCGACGCCGTGACCGCCCGGCCCACCGTCGCGGCCGTGGGGGCCGGACAGTGACCGGCACGAGGGAGGACACCATGCCCCGCATCGGGCTCGCGATCGTCGGCGGCGGACCGACGTGCACCTACGTACTGGAGCGCCTCGCCGCGCTCACCCTGGACCGGTCCGGCGACCTCGCCCTCGACCTGGTCATCTACGACCACTCCGGCGAGTTCGGCTCCGGCGCGGTCCACAGCCCGAAACAGACCACGACGAGCTACCTCAACCGGATCGTCGGGCAGGTCGCCTTCGCCGCCGACGAGAGCGTCATCGACGCCGGTCCGCTGCTGCCCCGCGACGCCCGGCCCACCCTGCTGGACTGGTGCCGGGCCAGGTACGCCGCGACCGGCGACCCCGCCTACGACCTCGTCGCCGAGGACTGGCCGAAACGGTACCTGCACGGCCTCGCCCTGCAGGACCAGTTCACCTGCTACATCGACATGCTGCGGGGCGCCCCCGGCGTCAGCGTCGACCTGCGCCGCGCCGACGTCACCGACCTCGTCGAGGACGGCGACGGGTTCCTCGTCGTCACCGCCGACGGCGACGACCCCTTCCGGGCCGACTACGTGCTGCTGCTCACCGGGCACTCCACCAACCGCCCCGAGACCGACCCCATGCAGGCCGAATGGGCGCGGTTCACGGCCCGCCACGACGCGCGGCTCATCCCGTCGGCGTACCCGATGGAGGAGACGCTGCACGGCCCGCACACCGGACCCGGCTCCACCGTCGCCTGCCTCGGCATGGGCCTCACCGGCATCGACGTGCTGCTGTACCTCACCGAGGGCCGCGGCGGCCGGTTCACCCGCGGCGAGGACGGCACGCTCAGGTACCAGCCGTGCGGCCAGGAGCCCGACGAGATCGTCGCGTTCAGCCGCAACGGGCTGTTCACCTTCGCCCGGCCGTACAACCAGAAGGAACGCGACATCGCCAAGTACGAGTACCGCGGCGTGTTCCTCACCAACGCCGCCGTGCAGCGGCTGCGCGACGCGTTCGGGCTGGTGCACCCGGTGCCGACGCTCACCCGGCCGCAGCTGGACTTCGAACGGCACGTGTTCCCGCTCGCCGTGCTGGAGATGGCGCTCATCTACTACAGCACCCTGTACGGCGACCGGTTCCGCGCCGCCGCGATCGCCGCCGCCGGACCCGCCTACGAACGGTTCCTCGCCACCGCCGACGAGTACCCCGACCACCACGCCGCCTGCGCCGAGCTGACCGCGCCGGTGCAGGACCTCGCCGCGGCCGTCGCCGCCGACGTCGACGCCGTCCTCACCGGCCGGCGGGTCCTCGGCGACGACGCCGCGCTGCGCGAGGCGGTGACCGCGTTCCTCACCGTCCTGCACGACCCCGCCCGCGCCGCCGAGCTGCTCGCCCACGCCGACCGGCCCGCCGCGCTGGCCGATGCGGTCGCCGCCGCCGGCTCGCCGCACCGGCATCCGCTGTCGGCGGCGCGGCACCGCTTCTCCTGGGCCGAGGCCATCGAACCGGTGCCGGCGAACGGGTACGCCACCGCGGAGGAGTACCACCGCAAGTTCCTGGACTTCCTCGACGCCGACATCCGCTGGGCCGCGCAGGGCAACCTCAGCAACCCCGGCAAGGCCGCCGCCGACGCCGTCTGGCGCGACCTGCGCGGCGTCATGATCGACGCGGTCGACTTCGGCGGGCTGCGCGCCGGCTCGCACCGGGTCTTCCTCGACGTGTACACCGGCCACCACAACCGGCTCTGCCAGGGCGCCTCCTGCGAGGCGATGGAGAAGGTCGTCGCCCTCATCCGTGCCGGCTACGTCGACGTCACCGTCGGCCCGCAGGCGCGGGTCACCTGCGACGAGGAGACCGGCAAGTTCCGCATCAGCGGGCCGGTCACCGGCGTGCACCGCCTCGCCGACGCGCTCGTCGACGCGCGCGTGCAGCGCTTCGACGCCGCCCGCGACGTCAGCGCCCTCTACCCGAACCTGCTGCGCCGCGGCCTCATCCGGCAGTGGACCAACCCGGGCATCGACGAACCCGACTTCACCCCCGGCGGGCTCGACCTGACGCCGCAGTTCCACCCGGTGCGCGCCGACGGCACCGTCGAACGGCGCGTCACCGTGCTCGGCCCGCCGAGCGAGGGCGTCATGTACCACCAGATCGGCGCACTGCGCCCCAACAAGGACCACCACGTGATCCGCGACATCCTCAGCTGGACCAACGCATTCCTGCCGCACGCGGCGGCCCGCACCCCGGAAAGGGTTTCACCATGACCGACCAACAGCCCGGCCAGGACATCGCCGGCCGGCTGGCCGAGATCGACGCCGTGCACGCCTGGATCCGCTCGGCGACCGCCGGGCTCGACGAGGACGGTGTCCGCGCCCCGAGCGGCCTGCCGGACTGGACCCGCGCGCACGTGCTGGTCCACCTCGGCGACCTGTCCCGGGCGTTCGCCCGCCAGGCGCGCTACGCGGTGCGCGGCGAGACCATCGAGGTGTACGACGGCGGCCGGTCCACCCGGGACAAGTCGATCGAGGAGAACCACACCCGCGACGCCGCCTGGCTCGTCGAGCACGCCGTCTCCGGTCTCGCGGACCTGCGCGACGCCTGGTCCGGCCTCACGCCGCAGGACTGGCAGCGGCCGTGCGCGTACCGCGACTCGCCGCTCATCGCCACCCAGTACGCGTGGTGGCGGGAGTCGGAGCTGCACGGTGTGGACCTCGCCCTCGGCCGCACCAGCGAGCAGTGGAGCCCCGCGCTGGCCGAGCACGTCGTCACCTACCTCCAGCCGCGGCTCGGCCCCGGCACCGGCGTGCGCATGGACGCCACCGACGCGGGGCTCACCTGGAACCCGGACGGCGCCGTCACCGTCACCGCGCCGCTGACCGCGCTCGCCGCCTGGATCTCCGGCCGGCCGGGGGTCGCCCCGACGGTGACGCCGCCCGGGCCGCTGCCGCTGCTGCACGCCTGGCCGTGACCAACCCCTCGTCGAAAGGTTCACCGTGCCCACTGACGCACTGCAAGCGGCCGCGCCGCCAGCCCTGAGCACCGCCGAGGAGGTGGTCAGGGCCTATACCGGGCAGGGGTACACGCACTTCACCGGGGTGCCGTGCTCGCTGCTCAAGGGCCTGTTCAAGCTGCTGGAAGGCCCGCCGACCGAGCTGACCCGGCAGGTGACCTACCTGCCGGCGCCCCGCGAGGACGCGGCCGTCGGCGTCGCCACCGGCCTCGCCGTCGCCGGCGCCCGGCCGGTCGTGATGATGCAGAACTCCGGCCTCGGCTACTGCCTCAACGTGCTGACCTCGCTCAACCTCATCTACGACGTGCACGTGCCGCTCATCGTGAGCTGGCGCGGCCACGACGGCAACGACGCCGTCGAGCACGACATCATCGGCCGGGAGCTGACCAACCTGCTCGACGTCTTCGGGCTGCGCTGGAGCGTGCTGGACCCGGCCCGCCCGCACGACAGCGTGCTGGACTGCCTCGCCGCGACCGCCGACGGGAAGGCCACCCCGGTGCTCATCGTCAAGGAGAGGATATGACCACGCCAGGCATCACCGAGGCGATCCTCGCGGTGACCCGCCGGTTCCCGGCCGCGCTCACCGTGTCCACCTGCGGCTTCATCACCCGTGACCTGTACAACGTCGCGGACCGGCCGCAGAACTTCTACCTCGTCGGCTCGATGGGCATGGCCGCGCCGGTCGGGCTCGGCATCGCCCTGGCCGTCCCCGGGCGGCAGGTCGTGGTGCTCGACGGCGACGGCTCGTTCGCGATGAACCTGTCGGTGCTGCCGATGCTCGCCGAGCACCGGCCCAACCTCGTGCACGTGGTGCTGGACAACGGCGTGCACGAGAGCACCGGCGGCCAGCGGCCGGTCCACGTCGGTGACCCGGCCGGGCTCGCCCTCGCGGCCGGGTACGCCGCCGCGTACACCATCGACAGCCTCGACGCCCTCGAGGCGCTGACCCCCGCGGACGGCCCGACGCTCGTGCACATCCGGTGCACGCCGCGCGGGAAGTCGGCGGGCGCGCGGGTGCGGTGGACGCCGCAGCAGATCGTGGCCAGGTTCGCCGAGGCGGCTGCCTGATGCGGGTCGGCGTGGACGTGCTCGACCCGGTGCTGCGCTCGTCGAGGACCGTGGACCTGGGTGTGCTGACGCTGCGGATCTCCTCCAACCTGGAGGAGTTCGACGGGTACGCGTACTTCCCCCGACCGGCGGTCCCCGGTGCGGAGCCCGACGAGGAGCTCGTCTGCGTCGACCTCGACCGCGACCCGGTGGACGTCGCCGAGCTCGAGGCGCTGGCGGACCGGACCCTGCGCGCCAAACGTTTCCGGACGGGCTACTACCTCAGCCACGTCTTCGGCGCACCCGCCTACCTCGTGACCCGGGGGCGGCGCCGGTTCGTCTTCGGCCGCCGGCTGGAACGCACGGTGTGGCCGTACTTCGTCAAGACCATCCTCACCGCGCACGCCATCGACCACGGCCGGCTGCACCTCAAGGCCGCCGGCTTCACGGCCGGCGGGGCGGCGACCCTGCTGGTGGGCGCGAACGCCGGCGGCAAGACGGTGTTCCTGGAGCAGGCGTGCCGGGCCGGCGCCCGCTTCCTGAGCAACACCCACACGCTGGTCCTGCCCGGTCCCGGGGCGGGCGTCGCGGTGGGGGTGCCGTCGGCGGTACGGGTCCGCGAGGTCGCACCGGAGCTGCTGGCGTCCGGGCGGGCGCGCCGGCACATCGAGGCCGGCGACTACATCGTGGACCCGGCGGAGCTGTTCGGCGGCGACCCGGTCGCCTCGGCCCCGGTCCGCAACGTCGTCATCGCCAACTACCGGCCGGGGGCGCCCTTCGCGTTCGACCGGATCGGCGCGGCGGACGCGGAGGCGTTCTGCGAGCAGTTCGCCTCGGCGCTGACGATGTACGGGCTGAAGGACGACGTGCTGGCGCACGGCGGCGGTGACGCGCTGCGCTTCGCCGGCATCGTGCGGGACATGCGCCGCCGCCTGCACGACCTGGTGTCGGCGGCGCGCTGCTACCGGGCCACGGTGGACATGCACGACGCCACGCACCGGGCCGCCGTGCTCGCCGAGCTCGCCGCGCCGCTGCCGTGAGCGGCGTGCTGCTGGTGTCGCCTCCGGTGTCGGGCTTGGTGTCGCCTTCGGTGTCGGCCTTGGTGTCGCTTTCGGTGTCGCTTTCGGTGTCGCTTTCGGTGTCGGGCCTGGTGTCGGGCCTGGTGTCGCGCTTGGTGGCCGCGTGACGGCGGCGGTGCTGCTGGCGGTGCTGGTCGCGGCGGTCGTCCACGCCAGCTGGAACGCGGTGGCGCACACCATCGACGACGAGCTGGCCGGGCTGAGCCTCGTCGGGGCCGGGCGGGTGGTGTGCGGTCTCGCCCTCGCGGCGGCGGCGCCGGCACCCGACCCGGCGTCGTGGCCGTGGCTGGCCGCATCGGCGCTGCTGCACGTCGTGTACCAGGTGCTGCTGGTGCGCTCGTTCGCGCTCGGCGACTTCGGGCAGGTGTACCCGATCGCCCGCGGCACGGCGCCGATCGTGGTGACGCTGGTGGCCACGACGGTCCTCGGCGAGCGGCTGCACCCGCTGACGCTCGCCGGGGTCGCGGTGACCATGGCCGGCCTGGTCGGGCTCGCCGTGTGGGGTTTCCGCGCCCGCCAGGCCGACGCCCCGCCGTCGTGGCCGGGGATCGTGGCGGCGCTCGGCACCGGGCTCACCATCGCGGCGTACACCGTCGTGGACGGCGTGGGCGTGCGCGCGGCGGTCGCCACCGCCGGCTACGTGGCCTGGCTGATGATCAGCGACGGCGTCGCGGTGCCCGCCTACGCCCTCGCGCGGCACGGCACGGCGATGGTCCGCCGGGCCCGTCCGGTCGCCGCCAAGGGCCTCACCGCCGGTGCCCTGTCCGTGCTGTCCTACGGCCTGATCCTGTGGGCACAGGCGAACGCGCAGCTGGCGCCGGTCGCGGTGCTGCGCGAGTCGAGCATCCTCGTCGGCGCGGCCATCGCCACGTTCTGCTTCCGGGAGCGCTTCGGCGCACCGAGGGCCGTCGCGGCGGCCGTCGTCCTGGCCGGCATCACCCTCATCCTGGCCCGCTGACCCCCGCCCGCCGGCGCCGACCGGCCCGGTGGGCGGTGCCGGGCGTCACCCGAACTTCGTCCACTGCCCTTCGGAGACCACCTCGACGGCGCCGTCGACGACCGCGATCGCCGTCTGCTCGTCGATGGCGTACGCCGGACCGCCGATGTCGGCCCCCCACCGCGCCGCGTGGGCCATGGTGTTCGTCGGGAACGCGTCCAGGTGCGGAAAGATCGAGAAGTCGACGACCCCCAGGGTGCGGTCGTCCGGCGCCGACGGCCACTCGACGAAGGAGCCACCGATCCTGGGCGTCATCACCATGCTGCCGGCGCTCACTCCCACCCAGACCTTGTCGGGCAGTGCAGGCAGCAGCTCGGCCAGGCCGGACTCCCGCATCCAGTGGCACAGGTACGTCGCATCGCCGCCGTCGACCAGCAGCACGTCGGCCTGCCGGACCCAGGGAACCCACCGCTCGGCGCCGACGCTGGGCAGCGCGGTCAGCTCCAGCACCCCGAGCGACGCCCAGCCCAGGCCGGACAGGTGGTCGAACCCCGGCCCGGCGGCCACGAAGCTCCGGACCGTTGCCGGACCGCACATCGGGTGCCCCCACTGCGCGGTCGGGACGCACAGGGCGTGACACTCGGCGATCGGCTTGCCGAGCAGCCGCACGAGCGCCGACCGGATGCTCGGGTTCGTGACCCCACCGGAGGTGAGCAGGAGCTTCACGGTGCCTCCGAAATCACCGGAAGGGCCATGGTCCCTGCCGACCGCAGGCCGAGATGGAGCCCATCCTAGTCGCGACGCCGCGGGCCCGCCGGCGCAAGGACGTCGAGGACGGCAGGCGCGTGGCGTTCGCCGTGCTGAGCCTGGCCGAGGGGACGGCGATCGGCACCACCAACCTGCACAGCTGGCACGCGCTCGCCGGGCAGGAACCGGGGCGCGGCACGGCGCCGGCTGGACGGCTCAGTCGTCCCCGAGGTAGCCGGTGGCGGGGTCGATCTGGGCCAGGAAGCCGCGGATGTGCTCCAGGTGCTCGTCGAGCGACGGGTCCGGGGTCGGGCTCACGCCGAATCCGTAGCCGGGATTCGGGCCGCTCAGCCACGTGTAGTCGGTGCCTCCGAAGGCGTTCGGGCGCAGGGCGAACCGTTCGCCGTCGACGTCGAGCGTGACCGACCCGGCCGCGTCGCCGGGCTCCGGGCACACGCCGGGCACGGCCCGCGGGTCGCCGTCGCTGTCGTCCGGGTACATCGCCTGCACGCCACCATCTTCGCGCACCCGCGTGGAGAACTAACTGTTGACAAACCTTACTGATTGACGTTCCCTGATGGAAAGGTCGACGCCGGTGGGCGGACCGGTCGTCAACAGATGGCTCTCGCCTGCCGAAGGAGCGACATGACCCTCCGAAGAAGACTGGCGGTCCTCGCCGCCGCCCTCCTCGCCGCCCCGCTGATCACCGTGATCGTCTCGGCCTCGCCGGCCAGCGCCCACGGCTGGGTCACGAGTCCACCGAGCCGCCAGGACCAGTGCGCCACCGGTGTCGTGGCGAACTGCGGCCAGATCCAGTACGAGCCGCAGAGCGTCGAGGCCCCCAAGGGATCCCGCCTGTGCAGCGGCGGCAGCAGCTACACGGTGCTCGACCAGGACGACAAGGGCTGGCGCGTCACGAACATCAACAGCTCGACGACGTTCTCGTGGCGCAACACCGCCATGCACCGCACGCTCAACTGGCAGTACTACGTCGACGGCAACCTGCACCAGACGTTCACCAACGGCAACACGCAACCGCCGCAGGTCGTCAACCACAACGTGACCGGCCTGCCCAGCGGGCGGCACAAGATCCTCGCCGTCTGGAACATCTACGACACCGCGATGGCGTTCTACGCGTGCGTCGACGTCAACGTGGGCAGCGGCGGTGGCACCACCACCCCGCCGCCGCCGACCGGCAACTGCCCCGCGGCGTGGAGCGCCTCGGCGGTCTACACCGGGGGCATGACGGTCTCGCACAAGAGCCGCAAGTACACCGCGCGGTGGTGGACCCAGGGCGAGGAGCCCGGGACCACCGGCGAGTGGGGCGTGTGGCAGGACAACGGCGCCTGCTGATCCGCAGCACCTCCTGAAGAGGACCGCCGGCCCCGGGCACCCCGGGGCCGGACGGCTCCGAGCATCCGAACGAGCGGAGCCCGCCCCGATGCACCTGCGCAGCGTGAGTGTCGTGGCCGTGGCCGCGATGGCCGTCGCCGGTCCCGTCCTGGTGGCGTGCTCCGGCGCGCCGGCCCCTGCCGCGGCGACGGCTTCGGCCGGCCACGACCACCAGCACCCCGCCGGCGGCCCGGCCGGGACCGGCGCGCCGGGCGGGACGCTCGTCGTGCACGCCGCCGACGAACTGCGCGCGACGCTGACCGTCCTCGTGCCGAAGTTCGAGGAGGCGTTCCCGGACGTCCGGGTCGCGGTGGAGTACGGGCCGGCGGCCGAGCACGCCGGGCACATCCTCGCCGGTGCGCCGGTCGACGTGTTCGTGACCGGGGACTCCGTCGCCGTCGCGCAGGTCGCGGCCGGCCACGCCCGTGGCGCACCGGCGGTCGTCGCGCGCAACCCGATCGTCATCGCCGTCCCACCGGGCACCGGGATCGCCGGGGTCGCCGACCTTCGCGGTACCCGGGTCGCGTTGTGCGCCGAGAGCATCCCGTGCGGCCGGGTAGGCCGTGCCGCGCTCACCGCCGCCGCGGTCGACGTGCGCCCCTCCGCCGTCGAGCCGGACCCGGCCGCCGCGCTGGCCCAGGTCCGCGCGGGTGCCGCGGACGCCGCGCTCGTCTACCGCACCGACGTCGTCGCGTCCGGTGCCGACCTGCGCGCCCTCGACTTCGCCCAGGCACTGCTGATCGCCGACCAGTACACCGCCATCAAGGTCTCCTCCGGCCGCAACCCGGTCGGCGCGGACGCGTTGGTGGCCTTCCTCGGCTCCGCCCTGGCCCGGCACGTCTTCGCCGACGCCGGCCTGTCACCCACCTGAGCACCTCCCACCTTCCCCCGACCCGTCGATGACGAGGAGTCCGATGACCGCTCAACGTCGCAAGTTCGCACTGGCCGCAGGTGTGGCCCTGACCATCGCCTCGGCGATGGTGCTGGTGCCCACGATTCAGGCGCAGGCCGGCAGCGCCGCCGTCCAGGCCGCGTGCACCGCGCCGGCCTGGGCGGAGGGCAACACGTACACGGTGGGCACCCAGGTCACGTACCAGGGCCACACGTACCAGGCGCTGCAGACGCACACCGCCTACCCCGGGGCCGGCTGGACCCCGTCGACCACGCCGGCGCTGTGGGCGGATCTCGGCGCGTGCACCGGCGGTGGCGGCCCGACCACACCGCCGCCGACCACGCCGGCGGGGACCCCGGGTGTGCCGGGGAACTTCCGGGTGACCGCGACGACGAACACGAGCTTCTCCCTGGCGTGGAACGCTTCGACGGGTACGGTCACCGGC
>NZ_JNYJ01000087.1 GCF_000716715.1 Dactylosporangium aurantiacum
CGGTCCTGCGGTGGGGGGCCGTCGGCCCCCGCCGCTGGACCCGCCGTGCGAGGTGACGCAGGCCCGGCGGCCCGTCCAGCCGGCGGGCGGAGGCGGGTCCTGCCCGGCCCGGGAACGCGAGCCAGTCGCCGGGCAGGAAGTCCATGCCGCCCGCCGGCTGGACGGGCCGCCGGGCCTGCGTCACCTCGCACGGCGGGTCCAGCGGCGGCGCCGGCCGCACCACCACCGAAGGACCGCCCAGCGCCGACCCCGCGAGCCCCAGACCGGCAGACGCCGGCCCCAGCTCGGGAGGGGCCGGCCCCGGTGGCGCCGCCGCGGCTGAGCCGGCCGGCGCGACGACAACCGGGCCGGGCCCGGACGCGATCGGCGGGTCCGGCACCCCGACGCTGGTCAGCCCGGCTCCCGCAGGCGACCGGCTGGCTCCCCGCGACCCGGCCGGCCGGTCGGTGCGGGCGCGGCGGCGCGGGCGAGCCTGTGTCGTGGTGGGCGCCATGACAGTCCCCCGATCCTTGCGTTTGCCTTCGTTTGCCTCTTCCTTTCTACGACCCACCCACACGAGGGTCAAGGCAAACGTAAGCAAACGCAAGATCAACTAGACCGTCAAAGTCCGATAAAAACGGAAAAAACCACAGCCGTCGCTTTACGCGAACGGCTCGTCCTCGGCGCGGTCCACGACGAGCGGGTTGGAGCGCACCCATTCCGCCGTCTCGGCGTACTTGCGCTCGATGTACTCCTCGAGCTTGGCCCGCTCGATGCGCCACTGCCCCCGCCCGCCCACCTTGATCGCGGGCAGCTCGCCGCTGCGGACCATGTGGTACACCTGCGACGTCGACACGTTCAACTGCTCGGCGACGTCGGCCATGAGCAGGAATCGCGGCTCCATGGGCTCAGTTTGCCACCGTTCGCGCCCGACGAGTTTCGACCACCCGTGAAGGCCGCCCGGCCGCCGGACGGCGGGCCGATCGTGACACGCGGGCGTTCGCGCGCCAAAAGTGGTGCGAAGGGTGTAGGACAGGTGTCGTGACGAGTGACCTCACGCGTGTGTACCTGCCGGCGACCCTGGCCCAGCTGGCCGTGCTGCGGGAGAGCGGCGAGCTGCCCCCGCCGCCCGAGGCGCACGCGGTCACGCCCGCGCTGCGGGAGTGGTACGCGGAGGGCGACGAGGAGGAGCTCGAGTACGTCGCGTTCACCCGGGCGGCCCAGAGCGCCCTGCGCCTGCTGCGGCACGACCCGAAGGCGCCCCGCCGGCGGGTGGTCCTGTGCGTGGACCTGCCGGAGAGGTCGCTGAAGATGGCGGGGCTGGACCTCGGGTCGAGCCAGGTCGAGGTGGCGGGGAAGGTGCCGCTGCGGGCGGTCGCCGCGATCCACGTCGACGGGCACGACGCGGAGCTGGCGGTCTCGGCCGCCGCCGACGTGGTGGAGGAGGCCGCGGCAGGCGACCCGGACGCGCAGTTCACCGTGGACGGCGCCGAGGATCACGAGCTGGAGTGGTACGACCCGTCCGAGCTGGACCAGCTCATCCCGTAGCGGGCCGGCGCATCGTGCGCCCGACGAGGATCATGGCGGTGAAGGCGCCGGCGAACAGCACGATCATGCCGTGGTTGATCTGCTCCGGCAGGCGGCTGTAGATGATCTGCGCGTCGAACTCGCTGTAGTCCTCGACGATCTCGGTCAGCGGGAGTCGGCCGAGCCAGCCGAGCAGGGTCGCGACCAGCGTCAGCAGGCCAGCGGCGGCGCCGGCGGCGGGGTACAGGGGCCAGGGCAGCGCCAGACCGGTGCGCCGCAGGTAGGCGAAGGCGACCACGCCGGCGAGCACGCCGCTGAGCACCGACGTGGTCAGCTGCAGGCGGGACGCGGCCTCGGCCATCGTGCCGACGGTCTCCTGGTTGCCGAAGAGGTCGACGAGGTCGTTCTGGAAGTAGGCGGCGACGAGCCCGAGCGCCGTCGCGGCGACGCCGCCGGCGACCCCGGCCGTGACGACGGCCACATGCCGCAGCGCGGCGGTCGCCCCACCGAGCGCGCCGGTGACGGCGACGACCGCGGCGACGTACGGCACCGCGGGCCCCTGGTGGTACGCGATGAGCGTCCCCGCCATCGCGACCAGCCCGACGGCCAGGCCGCCGGCGGCACCGGCGAGCAGCGCGCGCCAGGGCAGCAGCCCGACGGCGAGGACGCCGACGGCCGCGCCGGCCAGGATCGTGGCGAGCAGGACGCTGGGCAGCACCAGCGCGGCGAGGGTGGTGATGAGGAAGTCGCTCGCCGCGTTGGCGATGACGCTGTACGTCGACCAGAGCGTCAACGCCAGCAGCACGAGCGCGACGGCGACGACGGTGACCGGCCGGCGCTGCCCATGTTCCGTTGCTGACACCTCGGACGAAACGGTACTCACGAGCAAGGAGCGTACGCGGAAGCGACCCGAATGAGCGTTCAGGGGAGCGTGGGAAGATGAGAGGGGACCTCGTCAACGTTGCCGAGCACAGATCTGGGAGTTTGCGTGATGGATGGCTTGTTCGCCGTGCCCGACCCGACCAACGAGCCGGTCCGCGGCTATGCGCCCGGGTCGGCGGAGCGGGAGAGCCTGCAACGGCGCCTGGCCGAGCTGGCCGGTGAGCGGCACGAGCTGACGATGACGATCGACGGCCGGCAGCGCATGGCCGCCGGTGAGCCGATCGACGTCGTGCAGCCGCACCGGCACCGGCACGTGCTCGGCGTGACGCACAACGCGACGACCGCCGACGCGGCCGCCGCCGTCGACGCGGCGAAGCGGGCCGCGCCGGCCTGGCGCGACCTGCCGTTCAGCGAGCGGGCCGCGGTGTTCCTGCGCGCCGCCGACCTGCTCGCCGGGCCGTGGCGCGACACGCTCAACGCCGCGACGATGCTCGGGCAGAGCAAGACCGCGATCCAGGCCGAGATCGACTCGGCCTGCGAGCTGATCGACTTCCTGCGGTTCAACGTGCACTTCGCCCAGCAGATCCTGGCGGAGCAGCCGAAGTCGTCGCCCGGCGTGTGGAACCGGTTCGACCACCGCCCGCTGGAGGGGTTCGTCTACGCGATCACCCCGTTCAACTTCACCGCCATCGCGGGCAACCTGCCGTCGGCACCGGCGCTGATGGGCAACACGGTGGTGTGGAAGCCGTCGCCGACGCAGCAGCTGGCGGCGCACTACACGATGCGGCTGTTCGAGGCCGCGGGCCTGCCCGCCGGCGTGATCAACCTGGTCACCGGCGACGGCCTGGCCACCTCCGAGGTCGCCCTGGCCGACCGTGACCTGGCCGGCATCCACTTCACCGGCTCGACCGCGGTGTTCCGCACGCTGAACCGGACGGTCGCCGAGCGGGAGTACCGCTCCTACCCGCGCATCGTCGGCGAGACCGGCGGCAAGGACTTCGTGATCGCCCACCCGTCCGCGGACCCGGCGGCGCTGACCACGGCGCTGATCCGCGGCGCGTTCGAGTACCAGGGGCAGAAGTGCTCCGCCGCCTCCCGCGCGTACGTGCCGGCGAGCATCTGGTCGGCGATCAAGGACCAGCTGGTCACGACCGCGGAGGGGCTCGCCTACGGCGACGTCACCGACTTCGCCAACTTCGGCGGCGCCGTCATCGACCGGCGGGCGTTCGAGCGGCACGCCCAGGCCCTCGACCGGATCAAGAACTCGGCGTCGTGCACCGTCGTCGCCGGCGGCACCACCGACGACAGCGAGGGCTTCTTCGTGCGCCCGACCGTCGTGGAGGCCACCGACCCGGCGCACGAGGTGTTCACCACCGAGTACTTCGGGCCGATCCTCGGCGTGCACGTCTACCCCGACGCCGACTACGACGCCGTGGTGACGCAGGCGGAGTCGGTCGCGCCGTACGCGCTCACCGGGTCGATCTTCGCCACCGACCGGCAGGCGATCGAGCGGGCCTCGCACGCGCTGCGCTTCGCCGCCGGCAACTTCTACGTCAACGACAAGCCCACCGGGGCGGTCGTCGGGCAGCAGCCGTTCGGCGGCGGGCGCGCCTCCGGCACCAACGACAAGGCCGGCTCCTGGCACAACCTGCTGCGGTGGACGTCGCCGCGCACGATCAAGGAGACGTTCGTGCCGCCGACCGACCACCGCTACCCGCACATGGGCTAGACCCGCGCCGGTGCGACCGCGACGATCTTGTCCAGGGTGAACGCCCGGTCGTCGCGGCGCATCCGGCACCACGCGTCGATGGTGCCGCCGGACAGGTGCGCGTTGTCGATGACGCGTTCGGACGTGCGGCCGTTCGCGTCGACGTACCGGATCCACACCGGCGAGCCGTCCTCGACCGCGTCGGCCAGCAGCTGGGCCTGTTCCGGGCCCAGCTGCGGGGCGCGCTGCCGGATCACGTCCAGCGGGCTCGGCCGGCGCTGCTGCGGCACGAGCAGCCGCGCGGCCAGCTCGGCGGGGTCCACGGTCGCCCGCGCCGGTGGGCGCCGCGCGTGGTCGACCCTGGCCCGGTGCAGCCGGACCGGGCCCGGTCCGGCGTCGCGGGCCGGCCGGTACCCCGCGGACCGCAGCGCGGCCAGGGTGTCCACCGGCGACAGCGCGGACCCGGCGACCGTCGGCGCGATCCGGCGCAGCTTCAGCGGCGCCAGCCCGGCCGCGGCGACGATCTCGTCGAGCAGGGCTGTGTCGTCGCTGACGATGACGCTGCCGACGCCGCGCACGTGCAGCGTGTCGGCCGGCGCCGCGGGCAGCAGCCGCTGCGCCACGTCCGACAGGGACCGGCCGTCGGCGAGCGCCCGGCCGAGCGGGCTCAGCGCCCCCGACGCGCACACCCCGAGTAGCGTGGCCTCGGCGACGACCCCGATGACGGCCGCCCCGAGGTCGTCGAGCTCCCGCGTCTGCAGCGGCGCGGTCCACCGTACGAGCGGCGCCAACGACGACACATCGGCCACCGCGGTGTCGGGGGGCAGATGGTCGTGCATCGCCCGGACGACGACCTGCCGCAGCGGCGGGCCCGACCACCACTCCCTCAGCAGCCTGGCGAGGCGGTCCGCGGGTGCCCGCTCGGCCCAGTCGTCGTAGGCGACGGTCGGCACCAGCCGCACCCCGTCCGGCCCCAGCAGCCGCGCGGCGACCGCCAGGTCCGCCAGCAGCGCGACCGTCGGCTCGTCCAGCCCCGAGGCGAGTGCCAGCCGGCGCTGCTCGCGCACCGCGACCCCGCCCGAGCGCTGCCGGCCCAGCGGGCGGGCCGCCGCCGCGTCCAGCAGCACCGGCAGCCGCTCCAGCAGCAGCGTCGCCGCACGGACCGCCGCGTCGCGCACCGCGGCCCGGTCGGCGGGCAGCAGCGCCGGCGCGGGCGGGGCCGGCTGGAACGGCTCGGCCGGCACCCGCGGCAGCGGCGCCGCGCTGTACAGGGCGCCGTCGTCCTCCGACGGCCAGACCAGCGCCCGCTGCAGCAGCACCTGCAGGGTGGCGTCCAGCGCCGGGTCGTCGACGGCCACGCCGAGCCGGTCGGCGAGGTCGGGCAGCGGCACCGGAGCCGGCCCGGACAGTGCCTCGAGGACCTGCACGGCCGGCAGCGGCAGCGTCGCGACGACCTCCTCGACACTGGTCCGGGCCGACAGCCGGGCGGCCAGTTGCACCAGGTCCTCGGGGGGTGGCGCGCCCAGGGCGTCGGGACGGCGGCGCAGCACGGCGCCCAACTCGTCCGGTGCCAAACGACCCAGCCAGCCGACCAGTGCACCTCTCGTCACGAGTCGTGACCTTATAGGTTGGGGAGGTGACCAACCCATCGCCCGGCAACGTCGCCGGCAACTGGCAGGACGCCCACTTCGGCGAGCAGGGCGGGCGCCTCACCTACGGTGACTACCTGCGACTGTCCGGTCTGCTCGACGCGCAGGTCCCCGAATCCGACCCGGCGGCGCACGACGAGCTCCTCTTCATCACCATCCACCAGGTGTACGAGCTGTGGTTCAAGCTCATCCTCCACGAGCTGACCGACGCGCGGGACCGCCTGCTGACGGGGGAGACCTACCTGCCCCGGATCCGCCTGGAGCGCTGCCTGGCCATCCAGCGGGTGCTGGTCGGGCAGGTCGACGTCATCGACACGATGACCCCGCAGGACTTCCTGCGCTTCCGCAACAAGCTGTCCCCGGCCTCCGGGTTCCAGTCCGCGCAGTTCCGGGAGATCGAGTTCCTGTCCGGGCTGAAGGATCCCACGTACCTGCAGCGCTTCCGCGGCCTGTCCGACGCCGAGCAGGCCCGGCTGAACCGCCGCCTGGAGGAGCCCAGCGTCTGGGAGGCGTTCCTGGCCACGCTCGAGAAGGCCGGCTTCGCCGTCGGCACCAAGGACGAGCGCATCGCGTCACTGCTCACGATCTCCCGCGACCGGGAGCACCACGGCTCGTACTGGGACCTCGCGGAGACCCTCGTCGCCCACGACCAGGCCTGGTCGCTGTGGCGGGCCCGGCACGTCCTGATGGCCGAACGCCAGATCGGCACGAAGGCCGGCACCGGCGGCAGCGCCGGCGGCGCCTACCTGCGCTCCCGCGTCGAGCTGCGGTTCTACCCCGAGCTGTGGGAGCTGCGTTCCCACATGTAGCGACGCTACTCCCTTCTTTGTGCCAACCGGCCCACCCGGTCCGTCCCCTGGCATCGACGCGGGCCTACCGTGCCAGGTGATGGGGAGGGGCCCGATGAAGACGACGACCGGCGCGAAGACAGTGCTCGGCAACCGGTACCGGCTGGAGACCGAGGTCGCCCGCGGCGCCATCGGCGCGGTCTGGCGCGCGTACGACGAGCAGACCGGCCAGTGGGTCGCGGTCAAGGTCATGCGCGCCGAGGCGGCCGAGGTGCCCGAGCTGGTCGACGGCTTCCTCGGCGAGGCCGAGCTGCTCGCCGGCCTGGACCACCCGTCGGTGATCAGGGTCCACAACCTGATCACCGGCAAGGGCCTGCTCGCCATCGCGATGGAGCTCATCAACGGCTCCGACCTGCGCCGCCGGCTGCGCGCCGACGGGCCGCTGCCGCCCGCCGTCGCCGCCGAGGTCGTCGCGCAGGTCGCCGACGCGCTCGCGTACGTGCACGCCGCCGGCATCGTCCACGGCGACGTGAAGCCCGGCAACCTGCTCGTCCCGCTGGACGGCGGCCCCGTGCGCCTCGCCGACTTCGGCGTCGCGCGCCGCCTGGACCAGCCGGCCGGCCCGACCCACGCCACCCCGGAGTACGTGGCCCCCGAGGTCGTCGCCGGCGGCCTGCCCAGCCCGGCCTCCGACGTGTACGCGCTCGGCGTCGTGCTCTTCGAGCTGATCTGCGGTCGCAGCCCGTACCGTGGCGGATCACCCAACGACGTCCTGCGCCGGCACGCCGACTGCGTGCCCGTGCCGCCGCCCGGGATGCCGGCCGCGCTCTGGCCGATCATCGAGGCCTGCATGGAGCTCGACCCCCGCATGCGCCCGGCGGCCTCCTCGATCGTGGGCCGGCTGCGGGTCGCGGAGGGCGCCCTCGACGGCTTCGAGCCGCTGCCCCGCCTCCCCGCCGAGGCCGTCACCTTCTGGGTACGCTCCGCCGAGCAGACCGCCCCCGTCTCCGCCCCGGTCCGCCGCGTCGACTGGGTGCCGCTGCCGACCGCCCCGACCTCCCCGGCCGCGGCGTCGGCGGCGCTGATGATGGCGGTGCCGATCAAGGACCTGCCGACGGAGCCCAACGGGCTGCCGCTCGCCGAGCTGCCCACGCAGGCGCAGGGAGCGGGCGCGTTCGCCGCCTCGGTCCACCGGGACGTCGCCGACCTGCCCACCGCACCGAACGGCATCGAGATCGTCGACGCCGAACCGCCGACGGAGATCATCGCGCCGGCGGCGGCCGAGCCGCCGACGGAGCCGGTGGTGGCGGAGGCCCCCGCGTCGCCGGAGGCCCCCGCGTCGCCGGAGGTCGCCGCCGCATCGGAGCCCGCCGTGTCGGCGGAACCCGACGCCGGATCGTCGGAGGTTGTCGCGCCGGGGTCCGCGGAGGAGCCGACTGAGGTCGTCGCCGCGGTGCCGGCTGAGCCGCCGACGGAGGTTATGGCCGCGGTGCCGGCCGAGCCGTCGCCGGAGGTCGTCGCCGGGGTGCCGGCTGAGCCGCCGACGGAGGTCATCGCCGCGGCGCCGGCCGAGGAGGCGACGGAGGTCATCGCCGGGGTGCCGGCCGAGGAGGCGACGGAGGTCATCGCGCCGGTCGTCGCCGAGGAGCCGGCCGCGGTCGCGCTCGACAAGCCGGTGGATGCCGAGCCCGGCGGTGCACTCGCGGCGCTGCACCAGGCGCTCGCCACGCCCGCCGCCGCTGAGACCGCCGCTGAGACCGTCCCTGACCAGGCCGTCCCTGACCAGGACGCCGCCGAGGAGGGCGCCGCTGACCAGGGCGCCGCTGAGGAGGGCGCGGCCGACGCACCTGCCGGGGAGGCCGACGGGCCCGCGCTGGTGACGGACGTGCCGCTGTGGGCCGGCGACACGCCGGAGCAGCCCGAGGTCGCGCCGGTCGCCGAGGTGGACGGGGTCGCCGCCGCGGACGCGTTCACCGCCGTGCTCACGCCCGGCATCCCGCACCAGCGGGTCGAGACCCCGGCCGATGTGGCCCCGACCGCCGAGGAGCGCTCCACCGACGTCGTCGTGCCCGCCGCCTGGCCCGTACTGCCCGACCCGGCCACCGCCCCGGTCGAGCTGGCCAAGGCGCCCGCCGCCACCCCGAGCCCCACGTCCGACCCGGCCGGCGACCCCTGGCCGGCCGTACAGGAGACCGCTGAGCCGCCGACCGAGGCGCTGGCGTCCGCGGCGGAGGCGCCGGCCGGCGCCCCGGAGGTGCTGCCCTGGCTGCGGGCCGGCGCCGACGAGCCGGCCGGCGATCCCGGTGACGGCCCGGCCGGTGGCGCCGCGGCCGGTGGTGAGCGCCGGTCCGACCGGCGGGTCCTCGCCGGCGTCGGGGCGGCGGTACTGCTGCTGATCATGCTCGGCGTCGGTGCGGTCCTGCTCAGCGGCGCCTTCGACGGCGACGGCCGGCGGCCCGCCCCGGTGAACCAGACCACGCCCGCGGGCGCGTCCGCCGGTCCGTCGCCGTCCGCGGAGCCGTCCGCCGGCCCGACCGCCGAACCGTCCGGTGACCCTTCCGCGCCGCCCGCCGTGGACGGTTCCACGGCGCCCGGAGGCGGCGGGAAACCGCCCACGAGGCGTCCCTCGACGGTGCCTTCGCCGGGACGGTCGCTGCCCGGTATCGGTGACCCGCTGCCGCCGTTCCCGACCATGCCGTCCTTTCCGTCGCCGCCGAAATTTCCGTCCTAACTCGACAGTCGCGACGCGACAGTCGACAGTGGATTTGTCGAAAACCTGGACTGAGCCGCGGAAAGATGACAGCGTAGATCCATGGCGGAATCTGGAGTCAACGCGACGGCGGCGGCCCTGCTCGGTCTGCTGCACGAGGGGCCGATGACCGGTGGCCAGCTGATGGCCGCGGCGCAGCGACGCCTGGGGGCCTACTGGTCGATGACCCGCAGCCAGGTCTACCGCGAGCTCCCCGCGCTCGCGGAGGCCGGTTATGTCAGGTTGGGCAAGCCGGGCGCACGCTCGAGCCAACCCTATGCGATCACGCCGGCCGGCAAGCGCGCATTCACCCGCTGGCTGTCGGAGCCGGCCGGACGCGAGTCGCTGCGCAATCCCGTCGCATTGCGTGTCGCGTTCGGCGCGCAGCAGAGCGCCGCACAACTGCAGCAGGTGTATGCGCAGGCCGCGGAATACCACAATGCGGCGCTGACCGAGGCGCGGGAAATGGCCAAAGAGGCGAAGAAGTCCGGCGACGAGTTCTATGCCGCGTCGCTGGAGTTCGCGGTCGGGTATCACAAGGCCGCGCTCGCCTGGCTCAAGAACGCGCCGGGGAAATAGCGCGGCGGGACGGTTCACGGCGTATCCGCCGGGCGCCCGGTGGCCCGGCGCGCATCCACCGCCGGATGCGCGCGCCGGTTCGGCGTAGTCTTTGAGGGTGACCGCTCTCGACCACGCCGAATCGCTCAAGCACCTCGACGGCATCCTGCGCAACATCGAGGCCGTGATCGACCTCGACCGTCTCCGCAAGGAGAAGGCCGAGCTCGAGGAGGCGGCCGCCGTGCCCAACCTGTGGGACGACCAGGTGGCCGCGCAGAAGGTCACCTCCCGGCTGTCCTACGTGCAGGGCGAGATCGGCAAGCTGGAGCGGCTGCGGGCCAAGCTCGACGACGCTGTGGTGCTGCTGGAGCTGTCCCAGGCGGAGGACGACCCGGGCTCGCTCAACGAGGTCGCCGACGAGATCACCGCGCTGACCAAGTCGATCGAGGAGCTCGAGGTCCGCACCCTGCTCTCCGGGGAGTATGACGCCCGTGAGGCGCTCGTGACGATCCGTGCCGGCGCCGGCGGGGTCGACGCGGCGGACTTCGCCGACATGCTCCTGCGGATGTACCTGCGCTGGGCGGAGCGGCACGGCTACGCCACCGACGTCTACGACACCTCCTACGCGGAGGAGGCCGGGATCAAGTCGGCCACGTTCGCGGTGAAGGCGCCGTACGCGTACGGGACCCTGTCGGTCGAGTCGGGCACGCACCGGCTGGTGCGGATCAGCCCGTTCGACAACCAGGGGCGCCGGCAGACGTCGTTCGCCGCGCTGGAGGTCGTGCCGGTCGTCGAGCAGACCGACGACGTGGAGATCCCCGACGACGAGCTGCGCGTCGACGTGTACCGCTCCAGCGGCCCCGGCGGCCAGGGCGTCAACACGACCGACTCCGCCGTGCGCCTGACCCACCTGCCGACCGGCATCGTCGTGTCCTGCCAGAACGAGCGCTCGCAGATCCAGAACAAGGCGACCGCCATGGGCGTGCTCAAGGCGAAGCTGCTGGCGCTGAAACGGGCCGAGGAGACGGCGAAGATGAACGAGCTGCGCGGCGACGTGCAGGGCTCCTGGGGCGACCAGATGCGCTCCTACGTGCTGCACCCGTACCAGATGGTGAAGGACCTGCGCACCGAGCACGAGACCGGCAACCCGTCGGCGGTGTTCGACGGCGACCTCGACGGTTTCATCGACGCCGGAATCCGGTGGCGCAAGCAGCGGGAGCTCAACCCCGCGTAGGACCGTCGATGGCAGATGATCATCACACTGGAGTGCGATGGTCACCATCGGTAATGGGAAGGCCGAAGCCGCAAGTGAGGCGTACGTCACACTTGCGGCTGGAATCGCGCGCTGCCCTGCGGTTGGGGTCAGCTCTTCGGGTTCGCATTTGGGGCAAACGCCGCGCGACGCACTTCGTGTACTTGGCGTGGATGTCACACCGCGTAGACTCACGTCCCGTGATTCGGCTTGACCACGTGACGAAGACGTATCCGAAGGCGTCCCGCCCCTCACTCGACGATGTTTCCGTCAACATCGAGAAGGGCGAGTTCGTCTTCTTCATCGGACCTTCCGGCTCAGGCAAGTCCACGATCATCAAGCTGCTGCTGCATGAGGTCACGCCCAACAAGGGCAAGGTCGTCGTCAACGAGCGCGACGTGACCTCGATGCGCTCGTGGCGCATCCCGGCGTTCCGCCGGCAGATCGGCTGCGTGTTCCAGGACTTCCGTCTCCTGCCCAACCGCACCGCCTACGAGAACGTCGCCTTCGCCCTCGAAGTCATCGGCAAGTCGAAGGGCGTCGCCCGCCGCGTCGTCCCGGAGGTGCTGGAGCTGGTCGGCCTGGGCGGCAAGGAGCACCGCTACCCCCATGAGCTGTCCGGTGGTGAGCAGCAGCGTGTCGCCGTGGCGCGCGCGTTCGTCAACCGGCCCCTGATCCTGCTGGCCGACGAGCCGACGGGAAACCTCGACCCGGACACGTCGATCGAGATCATGCGCCTGCTCGACCGGATCAACCGGACCGGGACCACGGTCGTCATGGTCACCCACGACTCCAACATCGTGAACCAGATGCGCCGGCGGGTCGTCGAGATCGAGAGCGGCCGGATCGTGCGGGACCAGCCGCGCGGTGTCTACGGCTGACGATCACCACAAATGATCCAGTCGTAGTAAGCCTGACTTTGCCGGGTCCGCTGGGAAGGAACCCCACCCGATGCGCTTGAAGTACGTCCTGTCCGAAGTCCTGACCGGACTGTGGCGAAACGTCACCATGACCATCGCGATGATCATCACGATGACGGTGTCGCTGACCATGCTGGGCGCCAGCCTGCTGCTGTTCTTCCAGGTCAACAAGATGGAGGACTTCTTCTACCAGCGGGTAGAGGTGTCCATCTTCCTGAAGGCCGACGTCACCGACGACCAGCGGGCCAGCATCAAGAGCGCCCTCGACAACAGCGCGCTGGTCAAGGAGGTGACGCACGAGAGCCAGGACGAGGCGTGGGAGCGGTTCAAGACCCAGTTCCGTGACGCCCCCGACCTGGTGAACGCGACGAAGAAGGATTCCCTGCCGGAGTCGTACCGGGTGAAGCTCAAGGACCCGACCAAGGTCAAGGAGCTCTCCGACGAGATCCGCTCGCAGGAGGGCATCAGCGACATCGTCGACCAGCAGGAGCTGCTGAAGAAGGTCTTCGAGCTGCTCGGCGCGCTCCAGGCCCTCGCGCTCACCGTCGCCATCGTGCAGGGCGCCGCGGCACTGCTCCTGGTGGCCAACACCATCCAGGTGGCCGCCTACAGCAAGCGCCGTGAGGTCGCGGTCATGAAGCTCGTCGGCGCGTCCAACTGGTTCATCCAGCTGCCGTTCGTCCTGGAGGCGGTCTTCGCCGGCCTGATCGGCGCACTGCTGGCCTTCGGCGGCCTGGTCGCGGCGAAGTTCTTCTTCATCGACGGCTCGCTCAAGGCCCTGGCCAACGTGCTGCTGCCGATCGACTGGGGCAGCATCTGGCTGATGCTGCCGGTCCTCGCCGGCGCCGGTGGTCTGGTCAGCGCGATCACCGCCTGGATCACGCTGCGGTTCTACGTGCGCGTCTGACGCGACGCCGCGAGAGGGGTGGGCCGGTGCTCCGGTCCACCCCTCTTCGTATATCCGGCAGCGCACCACGATAGGTGCATTCCGCCAAAATTCGCCACTTATAGGTCTTTCACTGCGTACGGTAACCCTCAAGTGGTACTGGAGGGTTACGTGAACCGGATCAGGATCGTCTGCGCCATCGGGGCCGTGGTCGTGCTGCTCGGCAGCGGCACGGCGGGACACGCCGACGCCCGCGACGACAAGGCCCGCATCGACCGCCAGATCCAGGAGACGCAGGCGACCCTCGAGGCCGCCACCGAGCGGGCCCAGCAGGCCGCCGCCGACCACGCCGCGGCGACCGCCGCGCTGCCCGGCGCGCAGGACGCGCTCGAGGACGCCAAGGGCCGGGTCATCGCCGCCGACGCCGCGGCCCGGCAGGCGCAGCGCGACCGGGAGGCCGCCGACGCCGCGCTCGGTGCCGCCGACGCCGAGTACGACCGGGCGAAGATCGAGGTCGACCAGGGCCGCCGGGACGTGTCCGCGTTCGTCGCGGCCGCGTACAAGGGCAGCGGGTTCGCCATGGTCAACTCGATCCTCGAGTCCGGCTCGCCCAACGACCTGGCCCTGCGCATCTCCTACCTGGACCGGGTCGCCGCGGAGAGCCAGCGGGCCCTCGACGAGCTGACCGTCGCCAGGATGGCGGCCAAGCAACGCTCCGACGTCGCCGAGCTGGCCCGCGACCAGGCCCGCCGGGCGGCCGAGCAGACCCGCCAGGCGCTGCAGGACAGCCTGGCCGCGCAGGCCGGCGCCGAGCAGGCCGCCGCCGACGTCAGGACCCTCATCGACCGCAGCGCCCAGGCCGAGGCCGTCGCCAACTCCGAACGCACCGCCGTGCTCGCCCGGTACCAGCAGCTCAAGGTCGACAGCGAACGGGTCGCCGGCGAGCTGCGTGCCGCCGCGGCGGCGGAGGCGGCGGCCGCGGCCAGGGCGGCCAAGGCGTCCGGCCGGCAGGGCACCGGCGGCGCGCCGATCACCACCGCGATCCCGCCCAAGACCGGGGCCTTCTTCCTGATGCCCGTGCACGGCTGGAAGTCCAGCAACTTCGGCATGCGCTTCGACCCGGTGTACAAGGTGTACCAGCTGCACGCCGGCATCGACGTCGCGGCGGGCGGCGGGCAGCCGATCCTGGCCGCCGCCGACGGCAAGGTGGTCCGGGCCGGCTGGGCCGGCGGCAACGGCAACTACACCTGCCTGTCCCACGGCCTGTACCAGGGCAAGGGGCTGGCCACCTGCTACGCGCACCAGTCGCAGATCCTCGTGCGCGTCGGTCAGGTCGTGCACCGCGGCGAGGTCATCGGCCGGGTCGGCACCACCGGCGCCTCGACCGGCTACCACCTGCACTTCGAGGTCCGCCTCAACGGCAGCCCCGTGCAGCCGCTGTCCTGGCTGCCCGGCTGTCTGTGCTGACCCGCTGCTTCTGCCAACCCGGTTGCTTTGCGCGATACGCTGATACTCCTGTCAAGATTTCTGGAGGGGTCGATGCCGCGCGAAAAGGGACGCAAGGTCGTCGCGTCCAACCGGAAGGCGCGCCACGACTACGAGATCCTCGAGACGCTCGAGGCGGGTGTCGCGCTCACCGGCACCGAGGTCAAGTCGCTGCGGGCCGGCCGGTGCTCGCTCGTGGACGCATTCGGGCAGATCTCCGACGGCGAGGTCTTCATCCATGCGATGCACATCCCCGAATACACGATGGGCACCTGGACGAACCACCCTCCCCGCCGGGTCCGGAAACTGCTGCTGAAGCGGCAGGAGATCGACCGTCTCGGCAACAAGGTCCGCGAGAGCGGCCTCACCCTGGTGCCGCTCTCGGTCTATTTCTCCGACGGATGGGCCAAGGTGGAGATCGGCCTCGCCCGCGGCAAGAAGTCCTACGACAAGCGCCAGTCGCTGGCGAAACGTGACGCCGAACGCGAGATCTCTCGCGTCATGGGCAGCCGGAACAAGGGCAGAGCCGAGTAAATCGACCCGGGCGGCTGAGTAGTTCACGCCCGGCAAGCGAGCAATGCGTACAAGCCATATAGTCCGTGCGTGACCGAGATTCGGGTCGATGTCGACCTCGAGCACCCACCGCCTGCGGTGTGGCGTGCGCTCACCGAGGCGCACCTCGTCACCGACTGGCTGGCCACGACCCGGTTCATGGTCCGCGACGACGGCACGTTCACGTTCCAGGCGACCGCGCTCGCCGGCCTCGAGGACCCGATCGAAGGCGAGATCGTCACCACCGAGGCGCCGCACCGGCTGGTGATGCGCTGGTCGGGGGAGAACCTGCACACCGTCGTCGCCGTCACCCTGGACGAACGCGACGGCGGCGGCACCCGGCTCGCCCTCACCCAGAGCGGGTTCCTCGGCCCGCAGGGCGCGATGCGGCGAAGGGTGCTGCGCGGGACGTACCAGCGGCTGTTCGAGGGCCCGCTCGCCGCGACGCTCGCCCGGCAGGCCGCCGCCGAACCGCCCGCCGCGCCCGCGGTCACCGATGCGCCCACGGTCGTGCGGCGCAACGACGGCGGCCCGTTCAACCGGCTGCCGCGCCAGCACGCACCGAGCCGGTCCGCGCCCGGTCTCAGCTCGCAGGTGCGCTCCACCGCCGGCCCGCGATCGACGACCACGATGCCGGGCTTCGCGGCCGCGGTCCTCGGCGCCCGGGCGACGGGGGTGGCCGCCGTGCCCGCCACCGTGCCCGCCGCCGTCGCTGAGCCGGCCGCGGTGCCCGCGCGTCGGCTGGGGTCGTTCTGGTCCGCGCTGGTCGCGCTGGTCCGCCGCACCTGGCGCTGGGCCGTCACCGACCGCGACTGGACGGCGGACCGGCGCAGCCAGGCGGTCGCCGCGGGGACCGCGATCCTGCTGCTGCTGGCGATGATCGCCCTGCTCGTCGGCAAGGCCACCGCGCCGCACCCGGCGAAGCCCCCGCGCACCGGCGGCGGCGTCGAGGGCCCGGAGCAGGCCACCGTCCCGGCCGCGCCCACGGAACGCTCCCCGCGCGCCGCCGGCGTCTCGGCCACCTCGGCGTCCCCGGCGTCGGCCGCCGCCGTGCCCGCGCCCAGCGCCGTCGCGGCCAGCGCGTCGCGGCTCACCGCGGGTGCGCGTACCGAAGACCTGACACTGACCTCCTACCGGGTGACGGTCACGATCGCCAACCCCGGCCCCGCCCCGAGCACCGACTGGACCGTCACCGTCGTGCTGCCCCTGCTCGACCTCGCCGTCCGCAACGTCGACGGCGCCGTCATGACCCGCACCGGCCTCAAGGTGATCTTCACCCCGGTCGACGCCACCCGTACGATCGGCACCGGCGGCACCGCCACCCTGCGCTTCGAGGTCGAGGGCCTCAGCGTGCGCAACGCCCCCCTCGACTGCACCATCGACGGCCGCCCCTGCAGCCGGGTATCGGGATGAAAAGCTGGTGGGGACGCGCTACGCTAGATCGGTCGCTAGGGAGCGACAGCCAACACCACCCGCGCGGGGGTGACTGGTTTCGACTTTGTGCGCCGCGTTAGGGGAAGCGAGCCGAGGAAGCCGACGTTGTCTCGTGAATCAGTCGTCGGAAAAGTATAAGCGCCAATTACAAGCGCTCCGATCTCGCTCTCGCTGCCTAAGCAAGGGTAGAGATCTGTCGGTCCGGGTTCGCCTTCGACCCGATCACCGGCATCAGCTAGAAGGCTGGCCAATCGAGTCCTGTCGCGGGGCTCGTGCGGCGAGATCAATCGCGACTGGGCCCGTCATACCGACTCGCTCGCGTGATCGGTAGGGCCGAGTAGAGGCACAGCGAGCTGCGCTCGGAGAAGCCCTAGCAAAGCAACGAAGGACCCGGGTTCGATTCCCGGCACCTCCACCGCCGAACGCCCCCTGCTCGCGCAGGGGGCGTTCGCCGTTGGCGGTTCCGGATTCCCCGCGCACCGGCTGCGCCGGTGCTCCCCGGTGGGGGAGCTTCGCTCCACCCACACCCCCTCAACCGGTTGCAGCTTGCCCAGGGACTGCTTGATGGCCACTTCCCAGATGGTGGCCGGGCTGATGGAGACGTTGTGTTCGTGGTCGAGACGGTCCTTGACCTCTTCGGCCAACGTCTCGTCATCGGTGGGCCAGCACAGCATCACATGGGTGTCGAGGAGGAGGCTCACGGCATCACGCCGAAGTCGTCGGCGATGCTGTCGTTGACGGTCGGTGAGTCCCAGCCGTCGCTCACGATGAGCTGGCCGGTCAATGATCCTCGGCCAGCGCGTCGAGCGGTGGATCAGCGGGCGGCTGCCGTACCGCCGTCATCGGTACGCCGTGGCGGCGCGCCTTGGCGTGGACGAGGCGTACTTGTGGCCGGACGCGTTGACCCGTGACCAGGTCGCGAACGCGTCGGAAAGCGAGATCATCAACATCTATCCGGCGCGGCGCGCTCTGATTGCACACGGTCTGGGGCCGGGCGGGGTACCGAGCGGTCGGACTGTCCGGCACGAGCGTTCGTGTGCGTCACGAAGCTTGCCGCGGCTTCGCTCGGCCGGCTTAACAGCGTTGCTGTCGAATTGGCATATGGCCACTAGTTGGCTATCGTTTCGGGTGAGTCTTGAGGGTGTGCGCGTCACCGCTGGGTGGTTGGCATGGCAGGCTGGTGACAAGCATCCGTCGGGAGGTGTGTGAGCTGATGAGTGTCGCCGTGCTCGAACACGAAGGACCGTGGAGCGAGGACGAGTACCTTGCGCTCGGCGAGACCGTCGACCGGATCGAGTTGCTGGACGGGAGCCTGCTGGTGAGCCCGGCACCGAGCAAGCGGCACCAGCGCCTTTCGTCACTGCTGTTCGTGGAGCTCGATCGGGCTGCGTTCGATGCGGGACTGCTCGCGCTGGAGGCGGTCAACGTCCGGCTGCAAAGCGGACGCATCATGATCCCGGACCTCGTCGTGGCGGACACCGACGAGGACGGTGTGGTGATCGATGCCCCCGACGTCGTCCTGATCGGCGAGGTCGTTTCGCCGGGCAACGCCGGGACCGATCGCCTGGTGAAGATGGAACTGTACGCCAAGGCCGGAATCAATCTTTACCTGCTCGTGGAGCAGGATCCGCCCGGTTCTGTGACGCTGCGGTTGTTCCGGCTCGACGGTGCGCACTACGCGGAGCACGCGGTCGCGAAGGCGGGCGAGGTGCTCGCCGTCGATGAGCCGTTCACGTTCGAAATCGACACCGCCGACCTGCTGCGCCGCGTGCCTCGTCGCCTCAACTGAGCGGGTTCAAGTAGGTCACTGTTAGCTCCACCGCCGAACGCCCCCTGCTCACGCAGGGAGCGTTCGCCGTTGGCGGCTTCGGATTCCCCGCGCACCGGCTGCGCCGGTGCTCCCCGGTGGGGGAGCTTTGCTCCACTCACACCCCCTCAAAACCTGGTTCGGGGTGAGCCGGGAGAGCGGGGGTGCTTCGCTTCGCTCGCAGCTGCCGCTGGGGGCAGGGTTTAGTCGAGCTGTCATATAAGTATACGTGCATATGGTGTTTACAACGTCAGCGCCCTCATACCCCCTCAAACCGATCACCGCCCATGTGACGACGTCCGGCCGTTCGAACTGAGTGCGCGGTTGCGGCCGGGGTCCGCCGTGGCGGCCCCGGCCGTCGTCGCTACGGGACGATGACGTCGACGGTCAGGGTCCTGTTGTTTCGGATCTGGTACGTCTGGGCGTGTGCGAGGTCGGCACCGCCGAGCCAGCCGCTGCGGCCGTCGGGCAACTGGTAAAAGATCTTGATCTGTTGCGGCGCGATGTTCGGGATCGTGAATGTCATGGGCGGGTTGCTGTACTGGTTGTTGCTGTCTCCGGAGTGGAGGGCTTCGCCGGACAGTGCGTCGTACGCGACCACGAACGCATTGCGCGGGTTGCCGGCCGCGTCATGGACGGTGCCGGTGAGCGTGCCGCCGCCGGTGCGCAGTTTGATGTTCGCGGCGGCATACTTACCGGCCGGCACCGTCACCATCGTCGCCTCGTGGCGGTTCACCGCGTTGCCGGACCAGCGCCACTGGTACCCACGCTCGATGAACTGCACCGGCCATGCGTACGGGCCGACGCCCGGGATGCTGTATGTGCCATCGGCGCCAGTCCAGAACCCGCAGCCACCCTGGGGAGCGAAGCCCTGCGACAGCGCGACGACCGAGACACAGACCCTCGCGACTGGGGCGCCGGTGTTGACGTCGGTCACCTTGCCGCGGACCGTGCCGGCCCGGTCGAACTGGATGGTCGGCGCGGTGATCCGGTCGCCGGACGCGACCGTGAACCGCTGCGCGGCGTCGCGGTCACCGGTGCCGCCGGCCGCGCCGACCCACTGCAGGCCGAGGGTATCGCTGCGCGGGTCGGCGAGCAGCTGGTACGTGCCCGGCTCCAGCGGACCGATCACCACCGAGCCCGGCGTCGGGCCCGGCCTCTCGTCCGAGCAGAAGCCGTACGGATCGTAGCCGTAGGGCTGGCTGATGTTCGCCACGCCGACGCAGCCGTTGACCGCGATGCCACCGTCGCGGCTGACCATCGTGGCGGTGATCGACGCGCCCTGGCGCATGGCCACGTCAATCGTCGCGGTCTGCCCGGCGGCGACCGTGACCGGCACGTAGGGCACCGTCAGGTGGAGGTGGTCGTCGATGTTGACGTTGAGCGTGTATGTGCCGACGAAGAGGTCGGCGATCAGCAACTCGACGCCGGTGGCGCAGCCTCTGACGTTGTCGGTGTTCGTCGCCCACACGCAGAAGTTCTCCAGCGGTTCGCCGGTCGTGGCGTCGTGCGCGACGATCCGGATCGCGCCTGTCGGCAGGAATGTCTCGTCGACCGTGGTCAGTTTGCCGTCGGTCACCGTGAACCGGTCGGCTGCGGCGCTGTCGAGCCTGCCGTGCGCGTACTGCGTGACCCCCGCGGGCCCGGCGAACGCCACGACGTAGACGCCGAGCAGTAGGTCGTCGATGCGATACCGCCCGTCGGCGCCGGTGGTCGTCCAGCCCTGGCTGCCATTGCCGTCCGGCTGGTTGGCGATGACGCCCACGTTCGCCGCCGGGCTACCGTCGGCGTTGGTAAGCTGCCCGCCGACCGAACCCGTCGGCAGCACCGTTTCCACGACCTGCACCGCCTGGCCGGCGATCACCTCGACGGGCACCGCGGTCTCGTAGGAGGTCTTCCCGCCAGACCACTGGTCGAACGCGTCGCGGACCCGGTAGTTGAGCTTGTACGAGCCGACCGGCAGTTCGAGGGTGAACGCGCCGCTGGACGGAACGCTGACGCTGGTGATGTAGTTCTGCGCGGCGCTGTCGAAGACCGTGAGGTACGCCCAGGCCGGCGTGCCGTCCCGGTTCAGCAGGCTGCCGGAGATCGTCGCAGTCGGCAGCAGCCGGTCGTCCACCACCACCGTGGCTCCCGCGCCCACGATGATGACGTCGCTGTCGGCATAGGTGAGCTTCTGATGGGCCCACTGGGTGAAGCTGCCGCCGCTGGCGCGGTAGCTGACCTGGTACTCCCCGGCGGGGAGGTCCGGCAGCGTATACGCCCCGTTCGCGTCGGTCGTCGTCGCGGCCGGGGTGCTCATGTTCCACGTCTGCGCCCAGACGTCGGCTCCGACGGCCGGATTGCCGTTCGCGTCGGCCAGGTGTCCGGTGATGACACTTGTGCCGGTCTCGGCGTACGCCGGTGTGGTGGAGACCGCCGCGCCGGCGATCGTGGCTGCCGTCACCGCTGCGTGGAGCAGGGCACGGCGCAGTCCATGCTTTCGCACGTACGCTCCTGAATGGATGGGGTGGTTCGGATGCGCTCCGCGTCGGGCAGGGCGGCACCCTTGGCCGGAGGTATTACGCCCGTCGATGATGCCTTACTGTCGCCCGGCGGGTGAGGACGGACCATCGTCGGCGGCATTCGTCTTCCGCGTCCTTGATCGATGGTTTCGACCGCCCGCTGGCGTCACTCCGGCGGGTTCAAGTAGGCCATCGCCAGCTCCACCGCCGAACGCCCCCTGCTCACGCAGGGGGCGTTCGCCGTTGGCGGTTCCGGATTCCCCGCGCACCGGCTGCGCCGGTGCTCCCCGGTGGGGGAGCTTCGCTCCACCCACACCCCCTCAACTCGAGTGGGGAGCCTCGCTCCACCCGCGCTTCTCAATCCTGTAGCGGCGCCGTCGAATTCGCGCAGGTTCCGTTGTCGCTGCGGTGCGTCGTCGCGCTGGGCAGGTGATGGGGCTCAGACCGCGAGGAAGTCGACGTCGTATTTGTGGATGTGAGCGTCGCGGGTGACCAGCGTGAGTTCTTCGAGCTGGGCTTGTGCGATGAGTATCCGATCAAACGGGTCGCGGTGGATGAGGGGAAGGCGACCTGCGGCAATGGCGTGGGCGGACGTTATAGGCAGCTCGCGGAACCCGCTGTCCCGGATGCGCTCCGGCAGGTCCGCCGGCTGCAGCTTGCCCAGGGACTGTTTGCTGGCAACCTCCCAGATCGTGGCTGGGCTGATGTAGACGTTGAGATCGTGGTCGAGGCGGTCCTTGACGTCCTCGGCCAAGGTTGCGTCATCGGTGAGCCACCACAGCACCACATGGGTGTCGAGCAGCAGGCTCACTGCGTCAAGCCAAACTCGTCGGCGATGCTGTCGTTGACGGTCGGCGAGTCCCAGTCGTCGCTCGCGATGAGCTGGCCGGTCAGTGAGCCCCGGCCGGTGCGTTTGATGCGTGGGTGGAGCGGGATCACCTTGGCGACCGGCGTGCCGGCACGGCTGATGATGATCTCTTCGCCGTGCTCCACGCGGTCGATGATCCGGGAGAGGTTGGTCTTCGCGTCGTGGATGTTGAACTGCGGAACGACTGCTTCGCTCGACATGGAACCTCCTTAGCTAACACCTTAGTCCGAGGCTTCGAAACCGCTACCAGATCTGGCCCAGCAGGTTCAAGTAAGTAAGCGTCAGCCCCACCTCTGGACGGCCCCTGCTGACGCAGGAGCCGTCCGCCGTCGAAGGTGTCGTATGCCCGCGCACCGGCTTCGCCGGTGCTCCCCGGTGGGGGAGCTTCGCTCCACCCGCACCCCCCTCAACGCCGTTCCGGGGTTCAACTGTGGTCGTCGGCGCCGCGCCCCGCTTCGGGTCAGCCCTCCTGCGGCTGAGCTCAGCGAGCCTGGCCAGGGCAACGTTCTGTTACCCGGACAGCGTTTTCGAACCGACCGCCTTCGCGGTCGCCGAGCGCATGTCTCTCATCGCTCTCGCCACCGCCGACCAACAAGACGCACTCGACGACTACATCGAGGCACACGTCCACGGCGGCGTCCGGCTCCTCGGCACCGCACTGGCCCGCGACGGTCGTCTCACGCCCCGGCTGATCGGTGACGCGGCCCGCACCGCAAACCACGACCAACAGGACCTCAAACGGGTCTGGCACTATCGCCTCGGGCGAGCCATGTGGAGCACGCGCGAGCGAAGGCCGGCGGCAGCCCTCTGCCGGGCACAGGGCTGCCGACCGTTGAGGAAGCGGTGCTACGGGCAGGCCGGGACGGTGGCGAGGCAGCCGTTGCAGCTGTAGTTGTACTCGCTGCCCTCGTCGACCGTGTTCCACCGGTCCAGCACGAAGTTGTAGCTGTCGCCGGGGTCAGCCCGGCGGTGCTGGCGTACACCGGCTCGGTCGCGCCTGCGGGCATGCCGCCGGTCTCCGGCACGGCGGACCGGCAGGCCGTCGGGGTGCCCGGCGGTGGACGGCCGGGCACCCCGCAGGTGGCTACAGGATGGTCACGCCGTAGGCGTTCACGGCCTCGCGGACCGGCTGGAAGTAGGTGATGCCGCCGGACTTGCAGTCGCCGCTGCCGCCGGAGGTGAGGCCGATGGCCTTGCTGCCGTCGTAGAGCGGCCCGCCGGAGTCGCCGCCCTCGGCGCACACGTTGGTCTGGATCAGGCCGCTGACCGTGCCGCCGGGGTGGCCGGAGTAGCGGACGGAGACGTTCAGCGCGGTCACGGTGCCGCTGTGGGTGCCGGTGGTCGACCCGGTGCGCTTGACCGACTCCCCGACGAACGCGTCCGCGACGGTGTACCCGCCGGGGTGGCTCAGCGAGGTGTTGTCGTAGCGGACGAGCGCGTAGTCGTTGCCGGGGAAGCTGGAGGACACGGTCGGCCCGATCAGGGTGGTGTGCGAGGAGTTGGTGTACCACGTGCTCACCAGGTTGCCGCAGTGCCCGGCGGTGAGGAAGGAGTACGTGCTGCCGCTGACCACGTTGAAGCCGAGCGAGCACCGGTACTTGCCGCCGTAGATGGCGTCGCCCGCCGAGAGCAGGGTGGTGAACACGCCGGCCGTCCGGTTGATGACGAGCGCGCCGGCGTTGCTGCCCGCGGCCCGCTTGAGCGCCGCGATCTCGGCGCCGGAGACGCTGCTGTCGGCGGTCACCACGACGCGGCCGGCCGCCGTGTCGGTGTGCCAGGCGATGCCGTCGACGCCGGACCCGCCGACCGCGTCGTGCACCGCGGCGAGGGTGCCGGCGCCGTAGCTGGGCGGGGCCGCTGCGGCGGCCGTCGGCAGGGCGGAGAGGCTGAGGGCGGTCGCGGCCGCGACGACGGCGAACAGCCGGCGGGCGGGCACGCGTGTGTGGATGGGGGTGGTCCTCACTGATCCTCCTCGGAGGTCGACGGGGCCAGGGTGGGGCCCCGTCCGCTGGACAGCTGAGATGCAGCATGTAAATGCATCTATGAGTGAAGGCGGGGCGCGACGCTCTGGCGTTACTCTTTCCGCGTGCGCCGGCCGGCGGCCGGCGCCCCGACAGTCCGGTCCGCGACGCGGCGGGACGGTGGGCGGGGTCGCGTCGGTACCGTGGTCCGGGTGATCGAGCTGCTGTTCGAGCCCGGTGACCTGGCTCGGATCCGGTTCGCGCGGTCGCCGATGTACGAGGTCATGAGCAGCCTGCGCATCGCCGGTCACGCCGACCGGGTGCGGATGCACCAGCCCTGGGTGCGGTCGGTGCGCGGCGGCGTGGCCGGGCTGCGGCTGGAGCTGTTGCCGGCGTTGCTGGGCGACCCGCGGTACGTGCCCGAGTTCCTGATGCCGGCGCCGCAGCGGATGGACACGAGGTTCGGCGACGAGCTGGACCAGGTCCGGACCGCGCCGGAGGACGAGGTGCGGGCGCAGCTGGACCTGCTGGGAGGCGGCGCGCCGCTGCCGGGGGTGCTGCGGGAGCTGTACGAGCACCCCGGGCGCCACCTCGGGCGGCTGGCCGACGAGGTGCGGGCGTACTGGCAGGTCGCCGTCGAGCCGGTCTGGTCCCGACTCGCCGGGCTGCTGGACGCCGAGGTCGGGCACCGCGCGGACCAGCTGACGTCCGGCGGGATCGTGCGGCTGCTGGGCAACCTGCACCCGGAGCTGGAGTACGCCGGCGACGCGCTACGGATCCTCTGGCCGGGGTGGCAGTCGCGGACCCGGCTCGACGGGGCCGGGATGCTGCTGGTGCCGTGCGTGTTCGCGTGGCCGTCGCTGCTGGTCGACACCGGCGTGCGCTGCCCGACACTGGTGTACGCGCCGCGCGGGGTCGGGCAGGTCTGGGAGGGCTCGGGCCGCGCGTCGCCGCCGCCGGTCGCGGACCTGCTCGGGCGCAGCCGGGCGGCGCTGCTGGCCCGGCTCGACCTGCCGCTGTCGACCACGCAGGTGGCTCGTGACCTGGGGCTGAGCGCGGCGTCGGTCAGTGAGCACCTGTCGGTGCTGCGCCGCTCCGGGCTGGTCTCGTCGCGCCGGGCGGGGCGGCAGGTGCTGTACCAGCGCACCGCCCTCGGCACCGACCTGCTCGGCGCCGGATCGGGGCCGCGGATTCGGTGACCGCCGAATCGTGGAGCCGCCGCGCCGGCCGCGCCGACCATGTCCGCAGACAGTGCGACGGACCTGGCAGGAGGCCAAGATGCGGGTAGTGAAAGCGCTGGTGCTGGCGGCGGCGATCGTGGCGGTGACGGCGGTGCCGGCCGCCGCGTCCGGTGAGGGCGGCGGCGGAGGGTGGGAGCCGACGAGCACGCCGCCGTTCGTGATCCCGGCGGGGGACGTGTGCGCGTTCGAGGTCAAGGGCGACATCGTCCGCGACCGCGAGCGGATGCGCACCCCCGCCACCTACCCCGACGGTTCACCGAAGGTGCAGGACTTCGAGGGGGTCCTGGTCATCCGGTACACCAACACGAGCAATCACAAATCGGTGGTGCGCGACGCGACCGGATCGATCCGCGTCTACTACCTGCCGGACGGCACCAGGGTCTCGCAGCTGCGCGGGCACAACGCCCTGCCGATCAAGGCGACCAACGTCGGCTTCCCGGGCGGCGACTACATCACCCACGGCGACTTCGTGGTGATCCGTCACCCGGACGGCAGCCGGGAGGTGCCGGTGCAGCTGGGCACGATGGAGAACCTCTGCGTCACCCTCGCCTAGTCCGGCAGGTGGCCGCGGATGGCGGTGAGCTGCGCGGACGTGACGAATGACGGGTTCGCCGCCCGGGGCAGGCGCAGCACCTCCAGCCCGGCCAGGCGCTCGTCGGCCCGCAGCACGTCACGCGGCACGCGGCGGCCCTCGTCGAACCAGCGCAGCTCGATCGGCACGCGCAGCTTTGGGTGGTCGCCGTCGTCGAGGACGGGCGGGCCGGTCAGCTCGCCGGCGGCCCAGATCCCAGGGCCGACGCGGCGCTCGCCGCTGACCCAGAACAGGAACGGCTGGCCGGCGCGCATCAGCTCGGTCCGGTAGCTCGGCTGGACGCACCACCGCCGGACCGGGTCGCGCCGGGCGGCCACGTCCGCGACGTCCGAGGTGGTGCCGTTGCATTTGAGCAGCCACGCGCCGAGGTCGTCGAGGGAGACCGTCCGCACCCGGTCCACCGTAGCGCTGGCAGACTCGCGGCATGGATCTCGGACCGTTGCGGGCGGCGATCGGCGCGGCCGGCGGGGTGCCGGCCGACCTTGCCGAGGCGGTGTTGGCGCTGGTACGCCCAGCCGTCGAGCTCGCCGTCGTGGAGCACGACGACGAAGAGAACCCCGCCGTCGTGGCGGACGACGACGAAGAGGACCCCGCCGTCGTGGCGGACGACGACGAAGAGGACCCCGCCGTCGTGGCGGACGACGACGAAGGGCAGCTCGCCGGGGTGTACGGCGGGCTGCCGGTCGGGGACGCATGGCCCGAGTTCGAGGGCGAGCCGCTCGTCCTCGTCGCGCGCCTCGACTGCGCGGTCCTCGCCGGGCTGCTCGGGCCGGCGTGGACGCTGCCCGCCGGCGGCAGCCTGCTCTGCTTCAACGACCGCCGGCACCGTGACGGTGCCGGGGCGTGCCGGGTGGTGCACGTACCGGACGGCGCGCCCACCGTCGAGGCGCCGGAAGGGGCGCAGGTGATCCCGGCGCTGCCGCTCGGTGCGTGGCCCGGCCTGTCGCTGCCCGTGCTGATGGCGGCGGAGCTCGCCGAGTGGCGGTCGCGGGACCTGCCCGGCGTGGCGGACGCGCTCGACGCGCTGCGGCCGGTGGTGCCGTACGCGCCGCATCAGGTGCTCGGCTGGCTCGACGACTCCTACTACCCGAGCCTCACCGGGGTGCGGCCGTTGCTGCAGCTGGAGGGGGAGGAGGGCACGGCGTGGGGCGAGTGCGTGCGGATCGCGTTCGTGCTGCCGGAGGAGGATCTGGCGGCCGGGCGGCTCGACCGGGTCCGGGTCGTGTACGAGACCGCGTGACCTGGGCCGCCCGCCGGCGATTGGATCTCGCAGTGGGCGCGGCGGTGGTCGTACCGTCGCGAAATGACGCTCATCGCGCACGTCAGTGACACGCATCTGGCCGACGACGGCGGGCACAGCACCGGGCGGGTGGACCGGGTCGTGCGCTACCTGCGGGGGCTGCGCCGGCCGGTCGACGCGGTGCTCGTCACCGGGGACGTGGCCGACCACGGCCTCCCCGCCGAGTACGCGGCGGCGAAGGCGTTGGCGGAGGTGGGCGTACCGCTGCTGCAGCTGCCGGGCAATCACGACGAGCGGTCGGCGTTCCGGCAGGCCCTGCTCGGGGTGGCCCCGGACGGCGGGCCGGTCGACCAGGTGGCCCGCGTCGGCGACCTGGTCTTCGCGCTGTGCGACTCGTCGATCCCCGGGCGTGCCGACGGCCTGCTGGCGCCGGCGACGCTCACCTGGCTGGACGGGGTGCTGGCGGAGGGCGCGCCGACGTTCGTGTGCTTCCACCATCCGCCGGTGCCGATCGGGCATCCGGAAGCGGACCGGATGCGGCAGTTCGGTGAGGAGCGGCTCGCCGAGGTGCTCGGCCGGCACCCGAACGTCGTCGCGCTGCTGTGCGGGCACATCCACAGCGCGACGGTGAGCACGTTCGCGGGGGTGCCGCTGCTGGCCGCGCCCGGTGTGGCGTCGACGCTGGTCCTGCCGTGGGAGGACGACGGCGGGCTGGACCGCGACGCGCCGCCGGCGTTGGCGTTCCACCTGTTCGAGGACGGCCGCCTCACCACGCACTACCGGCTGGTGCCGTGAGGTACTTGTCGTGCTCGTGAGAGTTTTTTGTCGTACCTGGGTGAGAGGGTGTGCGCAGGCGAGTTGAGGGGGCTGGCATGGCTGAGCGGACGCCGGTGACGCAGACGACGATCTACGACGACGACTGGACCGACCATCACGCGGTCGGGCTGGAGCACGCCCGGGTCGCGTTCGTCGACGTGGACATGTGCGAGGCCAGCAACGAGCGGTCGGTGTTCACCGAGTGCACGTTCACCAACGTGCGGTTCAACTGCTCGACGCAGACCGACGTGGCGTTCCTCAACTGCACGTTCGTCGGCTGCAACTTCTTCGACGCGACGTTCACCCGGTGCAAGCTCGTCGGCAGCGCGTTCGACCGGTGCACGTTCGAGCTGCTGAAGGTGCAGGAGGGCGACTGGTCCTTCGTCGCGCTGCCCGGCGCCAGGCTCGGCACCGCCGAGTTCACCGGCGTGCGCATGCGCGAGGCCGACCTCACCGGCGCCCGCTGCGAGGGCGGCGTCTTCCGCGACGTCGACCTTTCGGGCGCGGCGCTGCAGAAGGCGGACCTGACGCGGTGCGACTTACGCGGCAGCGACCTGTCCGGCCTCGACCCGCTGACGACGGAGCTGCGCCAGGCCATCATCACCGCCGACCAGGCCACGACGATCGCGGTGGCGTTGGGGTTGGACGTCAGGGCCGCCTGAGCGGGGCGCGGGCCGGGGTTCGCCGCGTGCCTGGGGTTCGCACGGTCGGTCTTCGTGCTGGCCGGGTTCGTGCTGGCCGGGTTCGTGCTGGCCGGGTTCGTCGCGGCCGGAGCCTCGCACGGCCGGTTTCTGTGCTGGCGGTGTTTGTGCTGGCGGTCTTCTGTGCTGCGGTCGCGTCCGCTGGCGTGGTGCAGGAACGGTCAGCGTAGATCCAGTTGGGTGGGATGTCAGGCCGCTGCGGGTCGGCGGCGCCGGGTTCGGTGTCGGTTCCCGGTGGCGATCAGGGTGAGTCGTGCCTTGGCGAGGATTTCCAGGCCCATGCCGCGGCGGTCTTCGGTCCGTTCGCCGGTCCCTGTTCGGCCAGGACGGCGCCGACGGGGCGGAGGATCGCGGCGCGGTCGGGGAAGACGATGTCGGTGCGGCGGCAAATCTCGTTGTTGAGCCGTCACTGAGGGTTGTTCGACCAGCTCTGGCGCCAGATCTCCCGTGGGAGCGCGGTGAAGGCGGGGAGTTCGTTGCGGGCGCCGTCGAGGGGCCGGTTGCGAGACGCCTCGACCTGCGCGTCCCAGATGCGCCGCCGTCTCGTTGCCGTGCGACCTCGACAGGCCGGCGATGCCCAGCTGCAGCCGGTCCGGGACGTACGAACCCTGCCGCAGCGTTGGGATCGCGAGCTCGACGGTGCCGTGTTTGTGCTGGCCTGAGGGTCTCGCCGGGCCGCTGTCGCGTGGGTCGGGGCCGCGCGCCCTCGTCGCCGTGCCGGGTCGTGCGGGTCGCGGCCTGCTGCCTGAGGCCGGTTCGTCGCTGCGCGAAGTCGTGCGGAGAGGCGTGCAACCCGGGTGGCGGTGGGGTGCGTTGAAGTCGCGACATGCCGGGCGACGACAACGCCGGGCGAGGGAGGACGTGGATGCGAGCCGAGGCGCAACGGGAGTACGTCGAGTATGTGACCGGCGCCATGCCTTCGCTGCGCAGGTTGGCGTACATCCTGTGCGGGGACGAGCACCGCGCGGACGATCTGGTGCAGCAGGCGATCACGAAACTGTACGTGAGCTGGCCGCGGATCCGTGACGTCGAGCACCTGGACCAGTACGTGCGCACGATGGTGGTGCGGGGGTTCATCGACGAGCGGCGGCGGTTCTGGTTCCGGGTGGGGCTGACGGCCGCGCCGCCGGACGTGGTCAGGGCGGAGGAGCCGGCGGGCGGGGTCGAGGAGGCCATCGTCGTGCGGGCGGCGCTGGCGAAGGTGCCGCGGCGGCAGCAGGCGGTGCTGGTGCTGCGGTTCCTGTGCGACCTGCCGGTGGACGAGGTCGCCACGATGCTCGACTGCTCGCCCGGGACGGTGAAGAGCCAGACCGCCCGCGGGCTGGCGACCCTGCGCCGGCACATCGAGCAGACCGACCTGGCCGGCACGCGGAAGGGGAGATGACGGTGGAGTTCGACGAGCAGGACGGTGTGACGCTGCTGCGGCCGCTCGCCGGGGAGCAGCCGCGCGCGGCGTCCACGGTGGACATCGGCAGGGCGATCGCGGACGGCGACCGGCACCACCGCCGGGTGCGGTTCGCCGGGGCGGCGGGGGCGGCGGCGACCGTCGTCGCCGTGGCGGTCGCGGGCTGGACGGTCGTCGCGGACGGCTCCCAGCGCGCGGCACCACCCAGCGCGGGACAGAGCGGCGCGGCCGGTCGGAGCGCCGGTCCGAGCGCCGGTCCGAGCGCCGGTCAGAGCACCGCTCCGGGTGGCGGCAAGGGCTGCGCCGTGCAGCGGCTGCCGGTGCCGGGCGGTGAAGGGGAGAAGGGGATCGTCAGCGGGTCCGATCCGAGCGGCAGGTACATCCTGGGCCGGACGTACCCGAACGGCCGGCCGTCGACGGTGGTGTGGCAGGACCTGCAGGTGCGCAAGGTGCCGATGCCCGGCGAGGACCCCGTGCTGTCCGACGCCACGTCGAGCGGGGTGCTGGTCGGGTCGAGCTTCACCGCGCAGGACACGACCACGGCGTGGGTGTACAGGAACGGGAAGTTCAGCAAGCTGGCCGGCGCCGACGCCCAGGCGTTGGCGATCAACGAGCGGGAGGTCATCGTCGGGTCGGTGCAGGGCCGGCCGGCGATGTGGGCGTCGCCGGCGGCGCAGCCCACGATCCTGGCGATGCCCGGCGGCGGCATGACCGGCAAGGCCTCCGGGATCGACGAGGACGGCACGATCGTCGGCACCCTCGAAGGCGGTGAGGCCAAGACGGGCCTGGGCTACGTGTGGTCGCCGGACGGCACCCCGCGGAAGCTGCCCCAGCCGGCGGTGAAGGGCAACCCGGCGGGCACGTACAACGTCGGGACGATCAGGGGCGGCTGGGTGTCCGGCTGGGCCGCGTACGACGAGCCGAACCGGGGCCCCCGGTGGATCGGCACGCCCCGGTGGAACCTGCGCACCGGGCACCTCGACACGACCGACGGTCTGCTCACCGTCATCAACGCCCAGGGGCGGCTCGGCGGGCCTTCGGCGGTCGTCGCGGCGGACGGCTCGACGGTGCCGCTGCCGCTGCCGGACGGGTACGAGACGTCGACCGCCTCGGTGAGCACCATGGCGCTCAGCGACGACGGCACGGTCGTCGCGGGCTACGTGTCCAGCCGCGGCGGCGGGATGAGCTACGAGCCGGTCGCGATCATGTGGCGGTGCGCGGCGACGTGACGGCAGGCCGCGGGGAGTTGACCTGGAGCGCGCTCCAGCTGACAGCCTGGGACGCATGACGGAAACGAGGAAACTGGGCCGTAGCGGCATCGAGGTCAGCGCGCTGGGGATCGGCTGCTGGGCGATCGGCGGGCCGTTCTGGGCGGGGACGGCGGCGAGCCCGCAGCCGCTCGGCTGGGGCGAGGTCGACGACGACGAGTCGGTCCGGGCGATCCGCCGCGCGCTCGAGCTCGGGGTCAACTTCTTCGACACCGCCAACGTGTACGGGGCCGGCCACAGCGAGAAGGTCCTGGCCCGGGCCCTGCAGGGGCGGCGGGACGAGGCGGTGGTCGCGACGAAGTTCGGCGGCACGTTCGACGAGCAGACCAGGTTCGTCGGCGCCGACGACGGCTCGCCCGCGGAGGTCGGGCGGGCCGTCCGGGCGTCGCTGCGGCGGCTCGGCACGGACTTCATCGACCTGTACCAGCTGCACATCAACGACCTGCCGATCCCGCGGGCGCTGGAGCTGATCCCCGCGCTGGAGGACCTCGTCACGCAGGGGTTGATCCGCGCGTACGGGTGGAGCACCGACTTCCCGGAGCGGGCGGCCGCGTTCGCCGAGGCGGGCGTGCACTGCGCCACGATCCAGTCGGACCTGTCGGTGCTGCGGGGCTCGTTCGGGGTGATCCCCGTCGCCGACGAGCACGACCTGGGCGTGATCATCCGGGGGCCGCTCGCGATGGGGCTGCTCAGCGGGAAGTACACCGCCGACTCGAAGCTGCCCGAGGACGACGTGCGGGGACTCAGCCCCGAGTGGATGACCTACTTCACCGGCGGGCGGCCGTCGGCGGAGTTCCTGAACCGGATCGACGCGGTGCGGGACGTGCTGACGTCGGGTGGGCGCACGCTGGCGCAGGGCGCGCTGGCGTGGCTGTGGGCGTACAGCGGCCGGACCGTGCCGATCCCCGGCTGCCGCACCGTCGCGCAGGTCGAGGAGAATGCGGGCGCGCTCGCGCACGGGCCGCTGAGCCCGGCCGAGCTGGCCGACGTCGAGAAGCTGATGGGCAGGTAGGCGGTCCGGTCACATCCGGGTGGCGCGGCGGGTCACGCTGGTGACGACGCACCGGAGGCAGGGGCATGCACGAGGACGAGTGGCTGGCACGGCGGTTCGAGGAGCACCGGGGGCGGCTGCGGGCGGTGGCGTACCGGATGCTCGGCTCCCTCAGCGAGGCCGACGACGCGGTGCAGGAGGCGTGGCTGCGGCTGAGCCGGCACACCGGTGACGCCGGCCGCGACGAGATCGCCGACCTCGGGGCGTGGCTGACCACGGTCGTCGGGCGGATCTCGCTGAACCTGCTGCGCTCCCGGGCGACCCGGCGGGAGGAGCCGCTCGACGTGCGGGTGCCCGACCCCGTGGTCAGCCCGGCCGCCGGCGGCGACCCCGAGCACGAGGCCCTCGTCGCCGACGCGGTCGGGCTGGCGCTGCTGGTGGTCCTCGACACGCTCGAGCCGGCGGAGCGGCTCGCGTTCGTGCTGCACGACATGTTCGCGCTGCCGTTCGACGACATCGCGCCCATCGTGGGGCGGACCCCGGCGGCGGCGCGGCAGCTCGCCAGCCGGGGCCGCCGCCGGGTCCAGGGCGCGGCCGCGGTCCCCGACGCCGACCTGGCCCGGCAGCGGGAGGTCGTCGCGGCGTTCATGGCCGCGTCCCGGTCGGGCGACTTCGAGGCGCTCGTCGCGGTCCTCGACCCCGACGTGGTGCTGCGCGCCGACTACGGCGACTTCCTGCCCTCGGCGGTCCCCAAGCACCTGCGCGGTGCCGCGACGGTCGCCCGGCAGGCGCTGCTGTTCGGCCGGTACGCCCAGTTCGCCCGGCCGGCGGTGGTCAACGGCGCGGCGGGTGCGGTCACCGCGCAGGAGGGCCGGGTGCTGTCGGTCATGGGGTTCACCATCCGCGGCGGCCGGATCACCGAGATCGACATTGTCGCCGACCCGGAGCGGCTGGCCGGCCTCGCCATCGAACCGTGAGCCGCACCGCACCGAACCCGTCGTCGGCGCGGGCTTGCCGCGGTGGCGGGGGCTGGCCGCAACGGCGCGGCGGGAGCGGGAAACGACGACGGCGCGCCGGGCGGCCAGTGCCTCCCGGCGCGCCGCGCCGTAGCTCATCCGGTCGGTGACAGCACCCGCTCCGGCGCCGGCGCCGGCTTCCGCGTGCGGAACGCGACGATCAGCAGTACCCCACCGGCAAAGGCGACCAGCGCACCCGTGGTGGCCGTGATGTGCAGCGCGGCCATGAACGCGTCGTCGGCGGCGGCCGCCAGGTCGGGGCGGTGCAGCTGCTCGGCGACGGCGCGGGTGTGCTCGGCCGACGGGGCGGCCGCGTCGCGGGCCCCCGGCGGCAGGGCGGCGAGGGACGGCGTGATCCGGTCGCGGTAGCTGCTGGCCAGGATCGTGCCGAGCAGCGCGATGCCCAGCACGCTGCCGACCTGCCGGACCGTGTTGTTGACCGCGGACCCGGCGCCCATCCGGTCCAGCGGCAGCACCGCGATGACGGCCGCCACGGTCGGGGCGATCGCCATGCCCATCGCGATCCCGCTGACGAACCCGACGGTGCAGAACCACAGCAGCGGCGTGTCGAGGCCGAACGTGAGGTTGGCCAGGAAGCCGGCGGCCACCACGAGCAGGGCGCCGCCGCTGACCGGGCCGACGCCGTACCGTTTCGCCAGCCGGGCGCCGATGCCGGAGCCGAGCGCGACGCCGACCGCGCCGGGCAGGAACGCCAGGCCGGTGCCGAGCGCCGACATGCCCCGGGCGCCCTGCAGGTAGAAGTTGCCGTAGAACATCTGGCCGGTGATGCCGAAGAACAGCGTGGCGAGGGCGACGTTGCCGGCGCTGAAGCGGCCGTTGCGGAACAGCCGCGGGTCGAACGACGGCTCCGCGGAGCGCCACTCGACCAGCGTGAAGAGCGCGAGGACGGCCAGCCCGCCGAGCACCGGTGCCCACACCTGCCAGCGGGCCCAGTCGGTGTCCTGGCCGGCTTCGATGAGGCCGTACGCGAGCAGCGCCAGCCCACCGGTGGACAGCACCAGGCCCAGCGGATCGGGCCGACGCCGCTGCGCGAGCTTCGGGTTGGGCACCACCAGCAGCACGCCGACCAGGGCGACCGCGACGACCGGCAGGTTGACCAGGAACACCGAGCCCCACCAGAAGTGGTCGACGAGGACGCCGCCGAGCAGCGGGCCGAGCGCGACGCCGACGCCGCTGGACGCGGACCACACCGCGATCGCGCCGGCGCGCCGCTCCGCCGGGAACGTCGCGCCCAGGATCGCCATCGAGGTCGGCATCATCATCGCCCCGCCGAGGCCCATCAGGCCGCGGGCCAGGATCAGGCCGGTCGCGTCGCCGGCCCAGGCAGCCCAGATCGAGGCGGCGCCGAAGATCCCGAGCCCGGCGACCAGGACCGTGCGGTGCCCGTAGCGGTCGCCGAGCGCGCCGGCGGCGAAGAGTGCGGTGGCGAACAGCAGCGCGTACGACCCGACGGCCCACTGCAGCTCCCCGGGGGTGGCGCCGAGACCGGTGCGCGGGTCGGCGATGCGTTCCAACGCGATGCCGAGGATGGTCGTGTCGATCCAGATCAGTACCGCGGCGAACACGAGCACCGACAGCACGCGGCGCTGCTGGGGTAGGGTGATTGACAGGTCCCTGACGGTCATGGGCTCACTGTGGCAAGAATGGCAGGTTCCTGTCAATAGTGTCCACGGCGCACAATGGGCGGGTGAGTACCGAAGAAGCCTGCTCCACGTTCCTCGTCCGGCACGCGTGGCTGAGCCTGCGCGGGGTGGTCGCCGAGGCGCTGGTCGAGCACGACCTCTCGGTGGCACAGTTCGCCTCGCTGCTCCTGCTGCGCGAGTCGCCGGGCATGTCCGTCGCCGACGTCGCCCGCAAGGTCTCCACCGCCCGCCAGTCGGCCAACGAGATGCTCGGCGGCCTGGAGCGGGCCGGGCTGGTCGAGCGCCGCCAGCACCCCACCGACCGGCGCTCCCAGCAGATCTTCCTGACCGACGCCGGCCTGGCCCGCCTGGAGGCGGCGCTGCCGACCGTCCAGGCGGTCGAGGCCCGGCTCGCCGCCGGGTTCAGCGAGTCGGACCTCGCCGCCGTCTCCGCCTGGCTGCGCCGCATGGCGGCCGCCTCATCCGGGGTGAAAGAGGAGATTTCAACCCTCTGACCTGGACATTTTGTGTTCCAGGTCACACCATGGAGGGACTGGCGTACTCGCGGCGGAGGTGCGTCCCATGGAACTGCTCGGTGGCATCCAACGGATGGAACACGCGATACAGACGCCGGTCGGGGACCCGTCCTGGCGTCCGGCGGTCAGTCAGGCCGTCGCCCAGCTCAAGGCGGCGTTCGCCGCGCACGTGCGGGAGACCGAAGGCCCGTCCGGGCTCTACGCGGGCGTCCTCGGCGACGCGCCCAGGCTCGCCCGGGGGCTGTACGGGCTCGTCGGCGACCACGAGACCGTCTGGGAGGCCCTGGACGACCTCGAAGGGCACCTCGACGAGATCGACCCCGTGCAGGACGGCGCGCCGGGCACGTTCGGCTACCGCCACGAGGTGGTCCGCCAGGACGCGACCCGCCTCATCCGCGAGGTGTGGCAGCACCGCCAGCGCGGCGCCGACCTGCTCTACGAGGCGTACGACACCGACCTCGGCGGCGAAACCTGACGGTCCCCTTACGGACGCCGGACGGTGGGTGCCCGGCGCCGCGGCGCGCTCTACGCTCGGACGATGGGGCAGCGTGTACTGGTCGTCGATGACGACCCGACCGTCAGCGACGTCGTGCGGCGGTACCTGGAACGCGAGGGTTTCGCGGTCGAGCTGGCCGGCGACGGGCAGCAGGCGCTCGACGCGTACGGCACCGAACGCCCGGACCTCGTCGTGCTCGACCTCATGCTGCCCGGCATCGACGGCCTGGAGGTCTGCCGCCGGCTGCGCGAGCAGGACCGGACCCTGCCGGTCATCATGCTGACCGCCCTCGGTGAGGAGTCCGACCGTGTCCTGGGCCTGGAGATCGGCGCCGACGACTACGTCACCAAGCCCTTCTCGCCGCGCGAGCTGGTCCTGCGCGTCCAGTCGGTCCTGCGCCGCGCCGCGCCCGCGCCGGTGTCCGGCGAGCTGGTCGACGGTGAGCTGCGCGTCGACGTGGCCCGGCGCACCGCCACCCTGCACGGCCGCGAGCTGGCCCTCACCGTGCGCGAGTTCGACCTGCTGGTCTTCCTGATGCGCAACCCCGGCCGGGTGCTGCGCCGCACCGAGCTGCTGCAGCAGGTGTGGGGCTGGACGTTCGGCGACCAGTCGACCGTCACCGTCCATATGCGACGCCTCCGGGAGAAGGTCGAGGACAACCCCGCCGAGCCGCGCCGGATCCTCACCGTGTGGGGCGTCGGCTACCGGTACGAACATGCGTGACGTCCTCGCCACGTTCCTGATGGCCCTGGCCGGCTCCCTGACCGTCGCGGTCGTGGGGCTGCTGGTGCTGCGCGGGCCGCTGCGGGGCCGCTCCGTCACCGCGCACATCGTGGTGCTGCTGCTGGTGACCGTGCTCAGCGTGCTCGCCGGCATCCTCGGCGCGTCCATGGAGATGTTCATCTCTGACCATGACCTGCACGTGCTGCTCATCGTCGTGGGCACCGCCGCCACCGTCAGCCTCGCCGCCGGGCTCTGGGCCGGGCGGCGCCTCGCCAGGGCCAGCATGTGGGCCGCCGAGGCCCGCGAGCGCGAGCGGGAGGCCGAGGCCCGCCGCCGCGAGCTGGTCGCCTGGGTCTCCCACGACCTGCGGACCCCCCTCGCCGGGCTGCGCGCCATGACCGAGGCGCTCGAGGACGGCGTCGTGTCCGACCCCGAGACCGTCGCGGACTACCACCACCGCATCAGCGCCGAGACCGACCGGATGGCCGCCCTCGTCGACGACCTGTTCGAGCTGTCCCGGATCAACGCCGGCGCGCTGCGGCTGACCCTGGCCGAGGTCCCGCTCGGCGACGTCGTCTCCGACGCGATCGCCTCCGCGACGCCCCTCGCCGCGGCCGCCGGGATCGAGCTCGTCGCCGCGTCCAGCGGCTGGCCGACCGTCCGCGGGTCCGTCCCGGAGCTGTCGCGCATCGTCAACAACCTCATCCGCAACGCCATCCGGTACACGCCGCCCGACGGCACCGTGGTCGTCACCGGCGGCGAGGACGACGCCGGCGGCTGGGTCGCCGTCAGCGACACCTGCGGTGGCATTCCCGACGTCGACCTGCCGCGCGTGTTCGACGTCGCCTTCCGCGGCACGACGGCGCGCACCCCCGGCCGGGACGCCGGCGGCGGGCTGGGGCTCGCCATCGTGCGCGGGCTGGTCGAGGCGCACCAGGGCGACGTGGCCGTCGCCAACGTCGGCGACGGCTGCCGGTTCGTCGTGCACCTGCCCGCCTAGCGCTGGACGGGCATGCCGTCCAGGGCGTGCTGGCAGGGGTCGTCGGGCGACTCGGGCAGCGCCGGGACCACGTCCAGCAGCAGCTTGCGCAGCCGCTCGGTGTTGGCCGCGAACACCTCGAACACCTCGTCCATCGTCACCCCGTGATCACCCTCGACCCCCGCGTCGAGGTCCGTGACCAACGCGATCGACGTGTAACACAGCGCCAGCTCCCGGGCCAGGACCGCCTCCGGGTGCCCGGTCATGTTCACGACAGCGCCACCGATCGCGGTGAACCACCGCGACTCCGCCCGGGTCGAGAACCGCGGCCCCTCCACGACCACCATCGTGCCGTCGCCGGCCTCGATCCCGTGGTCCGCCGCGACCCGCTTGACCGTGGCCCGGCCGGTCGCGCAGTACGGGTCGGCGAAGTTCACGTGCACCGCGCCCGTGTCGTAGAACGTCTGCACCCGCCCGGACGTCCGGTCGATCAGCTGGTCCGGCACCACGAACGTGCCCGGCCCCAGCTCAGGCCGCAGGCCACCGACCGCGCACGGCGCCAGGACCTGCCGCACCCCGATCTCGCGCAGCGCCCACAGGTTGGCCTGGTAGGGGATCCGGTGCGGCGGGAACCGGTGGTCCTTGCCGTGCCGGGGCAGGAACGCGGTGCGCCGCCCGCCGACGCTCGCCACGGTTATGGGATCCGACGGCGCGCCGAACGGTGTGTCGACCACATGCTCCTCGGCCCCCTCCAGCAGCGCATACAGCCCTGAACCACCAATGACGGCAACGTCGGCGAGTGAGGTCACGCAACAGACCCTAACCGCGAGGGGCGGGTCAGGCTAATGTGCGAGACATGACGCTCGCACCCCGCCTCGCGACGATCGCGGTTCTCAACCGCGCGGCCGGTCATGTCTGCTGGTGGGGCTGATGTCTTCATACGGGGATCTCGGTGGGATGGAACAGTTCCGCCCGTCCGGCTCGTCCGGCGGCGGCTCCGGCCCGTCCGGCCAGCCGGGGGGACAGGAGCCCCCGGAGCCCGGACCCACCAGTGGCAGGTCCGGCGGGATGTTCGGAGCACCGACCGGCCGGGGATCACCGAGACCGGGTAGCTCGAGCACCGGCCGGGGCACGTCGAAACAGCGTCGAGGGAGGGCGATGGAGTCGTTGACCGGCCGGCTGCTGGTGGCGACGCCCGCGCTCCGCGACCCCAACTTCGAACGCACCGTCGTCCTCGTCGTCGCCCACGAGGAAGGCGGCGCCCTGGGCGTCGTGCTCAACCGCGCCACCGAGGTCCAGGTCGCCGACGTCCTCGGCGGCTGGGGCGCCCTCGCCGGCGAGCCACCCGTCGTCTTCGAGGGCGGCCCCGTCCAGCCCGAGGCCGCCATCTGCCTCGCCCGCACCCGCCCCGGCGTCGAGGACCTCGCCGGCTTCAACCGCGTCTCCGGCGCCGTCGGCACCGTCGACCTCTCCGGCGACCCCGACCTGCTCGTCGCCGGCGTCGTCGGGGTCCGCGTCTTCGCCGGGTACGCCGGCTGGTCCCCGGGCCAGCTCGAACGCGAGATCGAGAGCGGCTCCTGGTTCGTCTTCGACGCCCTGCCCAGCGACGCCTTCGCCCCCCGTCCGGACGACCTGTGGCAGATGGTCCTACGCCGCCAGGGCGGCCTCATGGCGGCCGTCGCCCACTACCCGGCCGACCCGACACAGAACTAGCGATACCCGGTGTGAGACCCCCTCCCGGGTTGTGTACTATTCCGGAGTGCCCGCAAGACCGGGGCACGAGATGGGGACGTGGCGCAGCTGGTAGCGCACCACACTGGCAGTGTGGGGGTCAGGGGTTCGAGTCCCCTCGTCTCCACTCCATCGTGTAAAACGCCAAACGCCCTGGTCGTCGCGGGATCACCGCGAAGCCAGG
>NZ_JNYJ01000088.1 GCF_000716715.1 Dactylosporangium aurantiacum
ACGGCGGGGAACTATCTGGCCGCCGACGGGGAGAAATTCGTGACCGCCAGCGGGGAGAACTACTGGCCGCCACCGGGGAAGTCCAACTGGCCGTTGACAATCGAGGCCTGTACCGAAATAACATCTACGTCTGTCGTACGACCACGGGTCGCGGTCCTCACGGGGACCGCCCTCATCGAGGCGTCGTCATGTCCGGCGCCGCGCTCGTGCAGTTCCTCGTCGCGTCCTCGCGGGGACCGCTCTTCATCGAGGCACGATGACGACCACGTACCGGACCGAGGGCACGCCGTCGGTCGCGGTCCTACTGGGTACCGCCCTTTATCGAGACGGGAACAGCGGCCAGATCCGGGCCGGCACCTTCGTCGCGGTCCTCGCGGGGACCGCTCTTCATCGAGGCGTCTGCGCAACCAGCAGGTCGAACATCGTCGGGTTGATCGTCGCGTCCTCGCGGGGACCGCCCTTCATCGAGGCGTGCCAGACCTGCTGGTGAACAATGCCTTCGACCTCGTGTCGCGGTCATCACCCGAGGCTGAGAAGCAGGTCGCAGCTCTCGACGGAGCTGCCCTCACCATGCTCCGACCGAAGATCGTCACCGCCGAAGGGCTCCACTTCGCCGTACGGTCGAGGCGCCCGGCTCGCGACCCGATCAACGCGGCCCTCAACCTGAACTACGGACTGCTGACCGCCGACGCCCTCCGCGCGGTCGTCGCCTGCGGCCTCGACCCGCACACCGGGTTCCTGCACAGCAGCGGGCGGAACAAACCCGCGCTTGCCCTCGACCTCGTCGAGGAGTTCCGCGCCCCGGTCGCCGACTCCGTCGTGGTCAACGCCTTCAACAACGGCGAACTCCGCACACGGGACTTCACGACCGTCCTCGGCACCTCACGAATCGGCGACCGTGGCCGCAAGGCCCTGATCGCAGGCTAGGAACGCCGTGTCAACGGCACCTTCCGCCACCCGCTGTTCGGCTACGAGGTGACATGGCGGCGAGCGATGGAGATCCAGGCCCGTCTTGTGCTCGGCGTCATCGACGGTACGCAACCCGGCTACCAAGGCATCAGAATCCGATGAGCCTGGACGACGTGCGACGCTACCTCATCGCCTACGACATCTCCGATGACGCATGCCGGACCAGAGTCGCGAGCAAACTCGAATCGTACGGCGACCGCGTACAGTACAGCGTCTTCATCGTCGATGCCCGGCCCGCGAAGCTGCTTCGCCTCCGGACGCAACTCAGCAACCTCATCGACGCGTCCACCGACTCGGTGCTCTTCTGCGACCTGGGGTCGTTGAGGGAGAATCAACGCAGCACACTCGACGTGGTCGGCCGAAGCCGCACGATTACGGATCACGGCCCAGCCATTCTCTAGCGCGAAGCCTCCATCGTCCCGGCCGTGAGCGCGGAGCCGTCGCATGCCACCCTGCCAGCGACGTCCCCCGGACGCGTCACCTGTTACGCCAATTTGAGCGGCCTTGGTTGGCAGCGTCGCAACCACCCTTCGCAATAGGCTTACGTCGGGGCTGCTCGCCGGCAGTAGAATCTGAGCCCAGTCGCAGCTTCCGACGGAGCTGCCCTTTATTGAGGCATCAAGGGCACCTGGGACGGGATCGTCGCCGGGATCACGTCGCAGCTCCCGACGGAGCTGCCCTTTATTGAGGCCGCGCGCCGCTCTCGACGCCGGTCAGCGCGACCGCGTCGCAGCTCCCGACGGAGGTGCCCTTTATTGAGGCCTCCTGGCTGGCAGCGTGCGCAGAGGCCGCTGTGGTGGTCGCAGCTCCCGACGGAGTTGCCCTTTATCGAGGCGAGACGGGCACACCGAACGGCAGCTCGGCGTCGGTCGCAGCTCCCGACGGAGCTGCCCTTCATTGAGGCAGGTCGGTCAAGAATCCGGACGCGTTGAGCGAATACGTGTCGCAGCTCCCGACGGAGCTGCCCTTCATTGAGGCTGGCACCGGACCGCGCTCGGCCGGCCGGTGCACTGCATGTCGCAGCTCCCGACGGAGCTGCCCTTCATTGAGGCGGCACGACGAACCCGTTCGTGGGGCTGCTGCTCGGTCGCAGCTCCCGACGGAGCTGCCCTTCATTGAGGCACGCTGGTCGCGCCCGGCCGCACGCCCGACGACACGGTCGCAGCTCCCGACGGAGCTGCCCTACATTGAGGCGAGGCGTGGGGTGCGGGCCGGACCTGCGTCCGCCGGTGGTCGCAGCTCCCGACGGAGCTGCCCTTCATTGAGGGATGGTGAGCGGCGCCTTGCCGCGGAGCATCTTGGTCGCGTCGCAGCTCCCGACGGAGCTGCCCTTCATTGAGGGTCCGCGCTGGTGCGGCCCGGCGCGCGAATGATCCGCAGGTCGCAGCTCCGGACGGAGCTGCCCTTCATTGAGGGCCCGTCACCATGGGCATGCTTTCTCCCCACTCGCGTACGGTCGTAGCTCCCGACGGAGCTGCCCTTCATTGAGGGAAGGTCCTTGCGTCCGAGACGTCGACCGCGGCGGATAGTCGCAGCTCCCGACGGAGCTGCCCTTCATTGAGGGTGGTCGCCAGGGCTCACGCTCACCGTGCTCGGCGTCGCAGCTCCCGACGGAGCTACCTTCATTGAGGGTTGGCGATGGCTGAGCCCACGGTGGCCGGGTCGTAGTCGCAGCTCCCGACGGAGCTGCCCTTCATTGAGGGGCCGAGGACAGCTCGCGGGGGAGCACGCCCAGGGCGGTCGCAGCTCCCGACGGAGCTGCCCTTCATTGAGGGGACGACAGGCGGGCCTGCACGTCCATCGTTGTCCAGGTCGCAGCTCCCGACGGAGCTGCCGTTCATTGAGGGTGGACCCACGGTGAAGGCCTCGCCAAGTGGGCCGACGTCGCAGCTCCCGACGGAGCTGCCCTTCATTGAGGGCCGGGCATGCGTGTCGATCTGGAGGACTATCGCCTTGAGGTCGCAGCTCCCGACGGAGCTGCCCTTCATTGAGGCGAGCGCGGTGTCGTCGAGGGGCGACGGCAGGCCACGTCGCAGCTCCCAACGGAGCTGCCCTTCATTGAGGCGCGGGCACCCTCGACGGGGTCATCTACGTCAAGCGTCGCAGCTCCCAACGGAGCTGCCCTACATTGAGGCGAGGCGTGGGGTGCGGGCCGGACCTGCGTCCGCCGGTGGTCGCAGCTCCCGACGGAGCTGCCCTTCATTGAGGCATGCCACGCGCCCGGGTCACCGAGTTCGGTGAGCGTCGCAGCTCCCAACGGAGCTGCCCTTCATTGAGGCGTGATCCGGTACTGCGACCGGGCGTCGGTGTTGGCGAGTAGTCGCAGCTCCCAACGGAGCTGCCCTTCATTGAGGCTTCGCCGGCCACAACGGGCAGGGCTCGTTCGTGCGTCGCAGCTCCCAACAGAGCTGCCCTTCATTGAGGCGTGGCGGCCGCGCGGAAGGGCATCGAGGCGCACCGGTCGCAGCTCCCAACGGGGCTGCCCTTCATTGAGGCTCGTTCTGGATGGCACCGATGAGCGCCCCCAGGAGTTCGTCGCAGCTCCCAACGGAGCTGCCCTTCATTGAGGCTGGAGGTACCCCTCCGTCGTCCGCTCGTCCCGGGTCGCAGCTCCCGACGGAGCTGCCCTTCATTGAGGCGTCGAAGCGTGCGGCCTCAAGATCGTCGTTACCAAGTCGCCCTCGACACCCTCTTCCTCGCCAGCCAAATCTCATACGACGGCCTGCTTGTCCAGTGCGCCGGCCGCGTGATCCGACCGGCGCCCGGCAAGGACGCCGGGGTCCACGACTACCATGACCCGGCAGCGCCTATCCTCGCCGTCTCACTCCCACGCCGCATGCCCGGATACCGAACGCTCGGCTTTACCAGGGCGTGAAGGCACTGGATCCCTACGTGGGAAAAACGACCGGTCTGATCGGTCTGGCTGCTCCGTGGTTGCTCGGATGTTCGCTACTGGGTACGGATGGAGGCGGATGACGCGGGATTTTTGCTACCTACGCCAGAACTGGCGCCAATGTCCGCAGTAACGGTGATCGTGCCGACCAGTGTGACGCCGCCGGACCGGCCCGGACTCGACGCATCACACGTGGACTTCTCCTTGCTATTGCGTAGTTCCTCAAAGGCAGTACATGAACTTGCGGCGGAGTGTGCGGGTTGGTGGTGCCGGTCGTCCCCAGATCCAGGGGGTGGCGTGGGTGTTGAGCTGGGCGGTGGCCAGATCGACGGCGTGGGTGATCTCGTCGGTGTCGGCGAAGGTCTGTCCGGCGAACGCGGCCCGGCGCAGCAGCCGCCACCAGCCCTCCGCCATGTTCAGCCAGCAGGCCCGTTTCGGGATGAACACCTGCTGGATGCGGGGATGCCGGGCCAGCCATTGGCGGACCTTGCAGCTGGTGTGGCTGGACAGGTTGTCGGTGACCACCCGGATCCGGCCGCGTGGGTTGGCTCTGGCGATGTGGGTCAGCAGCTGGACCCAGCCGTCGCTGTTACGTGACGGGGCGCAGTAGGTGACCTCGGTGCCGTCGCGGATGCGCAGAGCGCCGTACACCCAGGTCTTGTCACTGCCGCGGGAGTACTCCAGGGGCGATTTGATCCGGTGGCCGTCGGGTGACCAGCCCGCCGCGGGCGGGAACGTGCGCGGGATCATCGGTCCCAGCTCGTCGGCGCAGATCACCGTCGTGCGCGGCGGCGGGTGGGTGTAGAGCTCGACGACCGCGGTTCTTTTGGGGCGAAGTCGGGGTCCTCGCTGTGCGCCCAGGAGTGGGTGTGCCGCCAGCGTACTTTCTCCGCCATGAGGATGCGCCGCACCTGGCTGCGATGCACCTGAATGCCTTCGGCCTGGGCGGCCTCGGTCAGGATGTTCAGCGTCCACTGCGACGGGCCGTGCTCATCCGCGGCGGCCAGCTGCCCGCCGGCGTCGCGGACCGGCCGGCCCGGGGGATCCGAACGAGCCAACGCGATGATGCGGCCACGCTCATGTTCGGTGATCCGGCGTTTGCGTCCGGCCCCGGGCAGGTCACCGAGGCCGTCGACACCCTCGGCGTTGAACCGGGCCAGCCGTTCCCGCACCGTCTGCATGTGGCAGCCGAGCTGGGCGGCGATGGTGCTGGTCCGCTCCCCGTCCCAACTCGCCACGATCATCTTCGCCCGCATGATCCAGTCACCGGGAGCATGCCGCGACCCCGCCAACTTCCGGATCTTCCGCTCCTCCTCCGCATCCGCGGGAGGACGGGCAAACAACAACTTCGGCATAACGATCGCCTCTCCACCAGCATCCCACCAGCAGGAACGATCTACACCCCAAAGAGGAACTATGCACTATATTTGAAGTTGAGCAAGTTAATCGTCCACTTCGGACTTTTAATCCGTAGGGTCAGGTTTCGAGTCCTTAATAGCCACCCTGGTGTGTACCTCCACCGCAGCATCATCAGTGCTGCGGTGCATTTTGGGCGGCGGCGTTGTCGTATCTGGAGATGGCTTAACGCGGGATGATGTCACCAGAGACGCTTGCTATCTTACTGCGTTTGATAGACGTCCTGCCGTTGTTGTCAGTGCTTGACGGCGGATTCGGGTCTGCGCCGGTCGTCGATGCACCGGACGTCAGTAGGCGACGGACATGTCTCTCGGAGACGCCGGCCTCTTTGGCGATGTCCGCAGGACGGGCGTCTGGGCGTTCTGCCAGCATCCTCGCAACGACGTCCGCTGTCGGGCCCGAACGGCGGCGACGACGGACGCCGTGCGACGTATCGGCAGACGATTCGTCCTGGACGAACGGGGGCGGCTCAGGGGCAAGATCGGACGATGGCTTGGCGGGGCCGGTGAGCGATGCGTCGAGGGTCGTGGACGCAGGGTCGTCAGTACGGCTGTCCGCGTCGCCCTCGTTCGGTGGTGTGATGTCAGTGGCGGGGTTGGCTGGTTTGGCACGCGAGAGCATCTCAACCACGAGCAGCATCGCCACTGCGGGCCAGGCTGCCACGATCCGAGCGCCTACGGTGGGCTGGGCGGCGGCGATGTTCGCGGCCACGCTGGCTGCCACACCAGCTACGAACGCGATCCGTGCTGACCAGCGGACCCGGTGGCCGTTGCGTTTGTCCTCGACCATCACGGCGGACGCCACGATCAGCATCCCGTCGACCGAGATCGGCAGGACGTAGGCGACCTCTGGACGTTCTCCATGCCGCAGCGCGACGTGGACCATGTGACTCCAGGAGGACCACGCCGCGATCGTCGCGACGGCCGCCGTGCTGACATTCCGGGCGAGATGGGTTGGCGTCATTGGTCCATCTCGGCCTGTAGCCGCCGCTGGATTGTCCGGACCTCTTCGACGTCCACCGCCGGACGTCCGCCGATGGTCAACCGGGTCTGGACGTCGGTCCATCGCAGCCATCGCTGGACCACGTCCGCGGGGTCCAGCCCGGTCGCGGTGGCGATGTCCGCGAGGTCCGCCCCGGCACGCAGCGCGGCGTGGATGGACATCGGCTGCCACCGGCTCCACCACGACACGACCGCCGCGGCGAGCGCCAGTTCCGCGAGGACGTCGTGCCGGCTCGGCGTGGCGGGGCGTCCGATCGTCTGGTTGTGCAGTTCGAGCAGCACCTGGAACGGGTTGACCTTTTCGGCGTCGACGAACCGGATCGGCGGCCAGCCATGCTCGTCCGTCATCGCCGCCTCCCTTCGGGGAGGAAGGCGTTGAGCATCGAGACGGCCCGCACGAAGGTCTGATCCGCCTCCGGCTCCGTGACCAGGCTGTCGGTCAGCATGTCGTGCAGATGGGCCACGAGTTCCACGACGAACCGGATTCGGACCGCCGTCGGCGCGGATAGCGTCAGCCCCGCCCAAAGGGCAGTGGAGAACGGATCATGCTTGCCGAGCCGAGCAAGTGCAGCTTCGACGCGGCTCATCGGTTCGGTCATCGGGCCTCACTCCGCCCACGTGACCTGCGAAGACTCAGTGGCAGCGGATCGCCGACCACCACGTGGGCCGAGTTCGCATCGCGATACCCCCGGCCCACCCGTAAAACCGCAGGTCAGAAGGCCCAACCGCTGCGAGCGGTCGGGCCTTCCTCGGTTGGGTGTCTGAATTCGGGAGCCTTCTGGGAGCGGAGTGCCCTTCCGGACCTTCCCGTCCAGCTCCTCGCTTGTCGCAAGTTGATCAAGAGTTTCAGTGTGTTTGCTCCGCTTCCCGGCGCCAAATAGGTCACAGCCTCGTCCAGCGTGAACAAGCCAACGTCGACCATGACCCGACCATTGGTGTGAAGCACCGCGTCGCGTCGGCGAGTAGTCACCACCGCCCGCCCGTTCGGATCTCCCGCCTGGCCCCGCCAGCCGGCGGCCCCGGCTGCCTCAAGCGGCGGCTGAGTACGGTGTTCCAGGGTGGTGGTCGGCGGGTCCGGGAAGTGACTGTTCCGAAGTGCTGGCCTCGGGGTTTGGTCAGCCGCGCTGGATTGCCCAGTCGCCCCGGTTGTCCTCCCGGGCCGGTCTCCAGCCGTTGGATCTCGCGGAGCATCTGCCGGAGGACCATGTCTGACTGCCGTTGTTTCAACACTCGGATGGCTTCCATCGCGGTCTTGCCTTGGGCGAGGCGGCGGCGGTAGTGGGCTCGGCCGGCGTTGCTGGTCGCCGGAGGAGGCGTCCAGGGGTGCGGCGGCGTTCCAGGAGGCGAAATGCCCGCGGCTGGTGCAGCGGCGGATGCCGCCGATGTCGCCGATCAGGCGGGCGGCGCCGGACGGTCCGATGCCGTTGAGCTCGAGCAGGCCGCTGCCGCTGTCCTTGACCAACGCGGTCAGTTCCTGCTTCGCCGTCTTGATCTTCTTGTCGATCTGGACCAGCTCGCCGATCAGCTCCGACGCCAGCCGGCGACGGGTCCGCCCGACAAGGTCACGCGGCCGGACCGTGGCCAGCAGTGCGCGGGCCTGGTCGGCGGACAGGAACTTTGTTAAGACCTTAGGGCGCGTTTGTTGATCCGGTCAGAGCCACTCGCTGATGATGGTGATCTGTCGGGCCGCCACCGACGTATGGCCTACCGACCGGTCGACGGTCCGGCATGGCGACGTCCCATCATGGCGGCTGCACGTGTGTTGCACGCGGGCTCCGGCAGCATGGCGGCGATGCCTCGTGGCTGGGGCGCCGTTCGCGTCGGAGGAACCGTTGCTGATGAGACCCGTGACCGTGCTGCTCGCGCTCGTCCTGACCTCCGGGGGCGTTGCCGCCTGCGGCGAGAAGACGGGCACCGTCGCGCCGGACGCGGCGCTCCGAAAGGCTGTGCATGCGCTGGAGACCACCGCGCACACGTTCACCGTCAAGCAGGGCAGTCCGGGCAAGTACGGCAACGCCCGGCAGAGCACCGGCTCCGGCAGCGTCGACCCGGCCGCCAAGACCGGCATGATCACCATCACCACCACCGACCACGACGAAACAGTCGCGCTGGCGTGGACCGTCGTTGCCCCTGACCTCTGGCTGAAGGTCGACACCCGCAACACGGACACGTCGCTCGGCCTGGACCCGACCGTCTGGTGGGAGATCGACCGGTCGCGGCTCGACCCGGACGAACCGACCCCGGTCGACGACGCCGGCGCGCCGCGGTTCGGCCTCGTCAACCTGTTCAAGGACGGTCTCCGCGATGTCAAGCGCGTCGATGCTAGGAAATTCAGCGGCACCGTGGAAATCACCGACTGGAAGAACCTCATGGAGCCGTCGCTCGATGCGATGGCATACGCCCGCAACTCGGACAAGCCCATCCTGTTCACCGCCACCGTCGACGAGCAGGGCCGCCTGACCGCGTTCACGATCGACGGCGGTTCCATCGACTCCGAGCTGGTGTACGAGATGACGTTCGCCGACTTCGGTGCCGTCCCGCCTGTCTCGAAGCCGACCGGCGCGAAGCCGGCCGACGAGGCCGTCTACCGTCTGTTCGAGTGACCGGGCGCGTTGTTTCGCCCCGGCGGTCCGCAGGGTGATGGCACCGTTCTCGGTGCGGACGGCGAGGCTGTGCGCGCCCGCCAGGTCGCCCGGCAATTCGTCGCGGACCTCCCCGTTGTCGGTCTCGGTGGTGATCCGGTAGTCCGCCTTCGGCGCGGTGAGTCACCGCGTCGTTGTCGGTCGTGACGTCCACGCTCGCCGGCGCCTCCGCGAAGGCCAGACCGACCGTGCCGTTCTCCGACCGGGCTGTGACGTTGTTGGACGCGATGCCGGCGGCCTTGATCGATCCGCTCGTGCTGGGTTCCGGCCCCCGCCGCAGGCGGTTGTGGTGGCGGTTCGCGGCTACCTGCGCTCCGCGGTGACAGCGGTGTGGCCGACGAAGCGTCGTACAGGTCCTAACAACGTTGATCGAGGGCTTGCCGTCCTTTGTGGAGGATGGTCTACCGTCTTCGGCCGTGAGGCGTGGTGAACAGCCGCCGTGGTGTGTGCCGGACGGGCTGTGGCAGCGCATCGAACCGCTGATGCCCGAACCCGTACCGCGTGTAGCTCTGAGCGAGACCGCCGGAACCGTGTCGGTGTCGAGGTGAGGCTCGTTCTGGTGGACGGCGTGCGGTTGTCGCGATGGTGCACAGCCCGCCGGCCGCCTGTCGATCTACCGGTCGATCAGTCGACCTCATTCGTCGCTGTCGCGAAGGGTCGACCTTACCGCCCAGCCGTGGCGGCGGGGCGGTCTACCACCAGGCGACCACGGCGATCACCGCGACCAGGGCCACGAGCAGGGCGGCGAGCAGCACCCGGCGCCAGGCGGCCTGGATCAGGGTGCCGAGGGGGAAGCGGACGGCCGGGGGCGGGGCGGACGCCACTTCGCGCAGGAGCCGGCGGAGCTCCTTATCGTCGGCCACCGGCTACTCCGCTCTCCTCGACCACTTCGCCGGTCAGGATGACTGGTTCGGTCTTGCCGGGGCCGGCGGCGTGGGGGTGGAAGGCGGTGGTGACGATGCCGCTGGCGGCCATCAGGTCGGCGGCCACGTCGACTTCGCTGCTGCCCAGCAGGCCGGCCGTCACGGCCGGGCCCATGCCGCGGTAGTGCCGGCAGACGAGCACCGCCCGCTGCCGTGCGGTGAGCTCCTCGAGCGTGGCGAGCAGCAGCGGCTGGGCGACGACCGGGTCTTCCTGCGTGCGGGTGACCTGCACCCGGCGCCGGGGCAGCCACCGCCAGCGGTCGGCGGAACGGGAGCCCCGTTCCACCATGTACCGGCGGACGAGGTCGTCGCCGAGCATCGTGTCGACGTCGACGCCGCGGTGGGACCAGCGGCGCCAGGGCAGGACCAGGCGGCGCACCACGCGGCCCAGTGCCGCGTCGGCGGCGAACCAGTCGCCGTACAGCAGGTACGCGAGCCGGCGGGCCGCGGAGATGTGCGGCTGGATCTCATCGATGAGGACCGCCTGGCGCCGTGCTTCGAAAGCCCGCCACCATTCGGACGCCCGGCGCGCATACCGCGTCACGCTGGGAAGTCGTCCGGATGCCGGCCGTGTATTCGGCTTCCAATGTTTGCCCGCCATCGCCTGCCGATTTCTCATACCGCGGAGCCGCGCGCCGAAGGATTGCAGCACCGCGCCCGCCACGCGGCGCCGCAGCGCCCGATAACAATTTGGCGCCAAGTATGGGTGACTCGCATCGACGTGGTCAAGCTGGCCGTCCGGCGTGTCACGGGCCAGGTGAGCTGTGTTCGCGCTTTCGTTAAGCGATCAACAGATCATCATTAGGATGAGCTTAGGTGCCCTCGTCCGGCGTATTCAAAGTATCGGTCGACAAATTCTCGGCTGCAATTTCCGGATATCGTCCGGAATCTTCGCCGACCGCGCGACGTCAGGTGGTCAGGGCGGCCCGGAGCCGGTCGAGGAAGGTGCCCTGGGCCTTGACCAGCTTGGTCCTCGCGACTTCCAGCGACAGCCAGGCGACCCGGTCCAGCTCGGGGAACGTCTTCATGACGCCCGAGCCCCTGGGCCACTCCAGCTCGAAGGTGTTGCTGACCGCCGCAGCGGCGTCGAAGTCGCCCTCCAGGGCGTAGACCGTCACGACCTTGCCACCGCTCTGGCGGACCTCGCCCAGCGGGATCGGCGTGCCGGCGGGGGCCGGCGCGCCGAGCTCCTCCTGGAACTCGCGGAGCGCGGCGGCCTGCGGCTCCTCGTGCTCGTCGTACTCGCCCTTGGGGATGGACCAGGCGCCGTCGTCCTTGCGGGACCAGAACGGGCCGCCCATGTGGCCGACGAGGACCTCGACGCCCTGGTCGGAGTTTCTGTAGAGCAGCAATCCCGCGCTCAAGCGAGCCACCGAGGTCCTCCCGTCGTCGCCCCCATTCTGGCAGTACGACGGATCATTCGGCGGGTGCGAAGCGCTCCAGGGCCGGCATGTAGCGGCGGTACGGGCCGACGTCGTCGCGGTACCTGCCGGCCAGGACCTCACCGATCTGGGCGAGGTGGGTCAGGTCGTGCGCGACCCAGGCGGCCAGGACCTGCTGGAGGGTGACGGTGCCGAACTCGGGGTGGGTGCCGGACCGGGCCAGGTCGGCCGGGGTCAGGTCCAGCGCGCCGAGGTCCTCCAGCGAGCGGGACCTGACCACGCGGAACCGGTCCAGCAGGGCGGGGACCGGCTCGCGCGCCCAGTCGAGCATCGCGACCCGGTTGAACGGCTCGAACGTCCGGTCGGTGCCGTGCTCCACGATCAGCCGGATGCGGGGCAGCCAGTTCGTGGTGTCGCCGTGCAGGAGGTGGCCGGCGATGGCGTACGCGCTCCAGGTGCCCTCGCCGTCGTCGCGGTGCACCCACTCCTCGGGCAGGCCGAGCAGGAGCGCGGACAGGGCGTCCGGGGTGCGGGCCAGCAGGGTCGTCGCGTCCGAGATCATCATCTGTGAGCTCCCTTCCCGCTGCCCATGCTCGGCGCCCGTGGCCGCGGGAGCCAGGGCCACCTGGCGATGACTGGCCTGGCACCCTGGGACGGTGCGGAAGACGAGCAGGGTCGGGGTCACCGGTCACCTGAACCTGACCCCGCCGACCGTGGAGCTGGTCCGGGCCGACCTGCGGCAGCTGCTGCGGCCGCCGCTCGTCGGCGTGACCTGCCTCGCCCGCGGCGCCGACACCGTCTTCGCCGAGGTGGTCCTCGCCGTCGGTGGCGCCCTGGAGGTCGTGCTGCCCTGTGAGGGGTACGGCGACACCATGGTCCGGCCCGAGCACCGGCCCCGGTTCGAGGCGCTGCTGGAGGCCGCGGCGACGGTGCGCGTGATGCCGTTCCGCCGTCCGGGCCGGCAGGCGTACGAGGCCGCCAACCGGCACATCCTGCACACCTGCGACCTGCTGATCGCCGTCTGGGACGGGCAGCGGACCGGGCACCGGGGCGGCACCGGCGCGTTCGTCGCCGAGGCCCGCGCCGCGGGTCTGCCCGTCGACGTGCGGTGGCCGGCGGGTGCCGCTCGCGAGTCGACCTGACGGGCAGCGCCGCCGCCACCGCCCTGCCCGGGCCGCCGCGGGTCGCCGTCATGACGCGGACAGTCAGCGGATAATCACGCAGAGTACGAAAACCGCATATAGTCGCCTTCGGGACAAATGCTCCAGGAGGTACCTGTGCGGAAGCGGTACGCCTTCGCCGGCGTATGCGTGATGACGCTGACGATGCTGGTGCCGGTGGCGCCGGCGCACGCGGCGTCCGGGACGGCACGCACCACCGAGTCCGCGCCGGCGGCGTTCACGACGGTCGGCGCCGACACCTATGTCGTGCCGGCCGGCGTCACGCAGATCGACGTCGTGGTGGTGGGCGGCAGGGGCGGCAACGTCTCGCCCGCGACCGGCGGCCTGGGCGCGAAGGTGAGCGGCCGGCTCGCCGTGACGCCCGGCGAGACCCTCGACGTGTTCGTCGGCGGCGACGGCGTCCAGGCCTACTACACCGGCACCCAGACCGGCAGCCACACCCTGCCGGGCACGGCCGGCGGCGCCGGTGGCGGCGGCGCGGGTGGCTCCGGTCGCATGATCGTCGCCGGGATCTACTCGTACTTCAGCGCGGGTGCCGGCGGCGGTGGCGCGTCGCGCATCTCCCGCAGCGGCACCGACCTGGTCGTCGCCGGTGGTGGCGGCGGCGCCTCCGGGTCCTCCGGCCCGAACGGGGCGATCACCAACGGCAGCAACGGCGGCGCCGCCGGCACCGGGTCCGGCGACGGCCAGGACGGCGCGGCCGCCAGCAACGGCAGCACCACCGCGGTGGCCGGCGCCGGCGGGGTCAGCGGCGGCAACGGCGGGGCGGCTCCGGGCGGCGCGACCGCCGGCGGGTCCGGCTCGGCCGGCACGGGCGGCGCCGGCGGCGACGCCGCGCACACCAACACGCAGGCGACCCCGAACTACTCGGCATCGTCGACCGGTGGGGGCGGTGGCGGCGGTGGCGTCGTCGGCGGCTCCGGCGGCAACGGCGGCGCGACCAGCATCAACGGCAGCGGCACCGCCGCCGCCACCGGTGGCGGCGGCGGTGCCGGCAGCAGCCTCGTCCCGGCCGGCGGGACGATCGAGGCCCCGTCCGTCTCCCGCCGGGTGGAGATCACCCCCGTGGTCACGCCGCCGTCGGGGCAGGCCGGTCAGTTGCAGGTGACGCAGCCCGCGAGCAGTTCGCGCGACGTCACGGTGTCGTGGTCGGCCGCGGGCGTGACGTGGGGTGACGGGGCGAACCGGCGGTTCACGGTGGTGGTGTCGCCGGCGACCGTGTCCAACAGCACGTGCACGGGGCTGACGGACGCTTCGACGGGGTGCACGTTCACGGCGGACGCTGACGGCACGTACACGGTGTCGGTGACCCCGGAGACGGATGCCGGCAGCGCCACCCTGGCCTCGGCGCAGGTGCCGGTGGCGCTGGTGGTCCCGCCGCCGGCGCCGGTTGCGCCGTCGGGGCAGGTCGGCCAGCTGCAGGCGGCGCAGGGCGCCTCGCGCGACGTCACGGTGTCGTGGTCGGCCGCGGGCGTGACGTGGGGTGGCGGGGCGAACCGGCGGTTCACGGTGGCCGTGTCGCCCACGACCGTCTCGGCCAGCACCTGCACCGGCCTGGCGGACACCGCGACGGGCTGCACGTTCACCGCGACGGCCGACGGCACGTACACCGTGACCGTGACGCCGAAGACGGACGCCGGTGGCGCCACGCCCGCCACGACATCGGTGACGGTGACGTCGGCCTCCGCACCGGCCGCACCGGACGCGCCGGCCGCCGTGACCGTGACCGCCGGCACCTCGTCGATCGCCGTGCAGTGGAGCGGCGCCGTCGCGCACGGCTCGCCGGTCACCGGCTACGTCGCCACCGCCGAGCCGGGCCCCGCGTCCTGCACGACGACCACCGCGACCAGCTGCGTGCTCGGCGCCCGGGCCGGCGTCACGTACACCGTGCGGGTGATGGCGAAGTCCGCGGCCGGCGACTCCCCGCCGAGCGCCGCCTCGGCCCCCGTGACGCCGGTCGCCCCGGTGAACCCGCCGGTCCCGCCCGCGCCGCAGGCCACCCTCGACCTCGACACCGGCACGCGCAGCGGCCTGCTGCTGCCGGGGTCGTCGGTGACGGTGCGCGGTGACGGCTATGCGGCGCACTCCACGGTCACGCTGACGATGTACTCCACGCCGGTGTCCCTGACGAGCGTCGTGACCGACGCGACGGGCTCGTTCGTCACGCAGGTGACCCTGCCGGCCGGGCTGGCCGCGGGCCAGCACGCGATCGTCGCCCAGGGCGTCGACACGCTGGGCGTGCCGCGCATCATGCAGGTGTCGGCGACCATCCGGGCGACCGCGGCGCTGCGCGGCTCACTGCCGGTCACCGGGGTCCCGGTCACGGTCCTGTGGCTGCTCGGCGCCGCACTGCTGATGGGCGGCGCCGCCCTGCGCTGGACGGCCCGCCGCGCCTGAGCAGCCGCGCCGGAGCGACGGTGGTGCCGGGAACCGACCAGGATCCCGGCACCACCGCTGTGCGCGGACCTACCTGTGCCACTTCTGGTTGCTGGCGCCGTTGCAGGTCCAGATGTGCAGCTTCGAGCCGTTGGCGGTGGCCACGTTCTGCACGTCGACGCACTTGCCCGACTGCGGGTTCACCAGGTCGCCGGCGGCGGTCAGGGTGAACTTCTGGGCGCCGGTGCCGTTGCAGGTCCACAGCTGCACGACCGCGCCGTCGGCGGTGGAGCCGCCGGACACGTCCATGCACTTGCCGAGC
>NZ_JNYJ01000089.1 GCF_000716715.1 Dactylosporangium aurantiacum
CTCGGCAGATAACTCAACAGCATGAGAAGTGCACGCTCCGGAAATCGTTCGGTCTGGGCACTGGCGTTCACTTCACCCTGCCAGCCCGTTCACCGCGGGTGGAATCCAGACCAAGTCGATCGGTTCGGCCGGGCCGCTGACACGGACGCGAGCGCGTTCCCTCACGTCGGCGACACCGTCGCCGGACACGGCCGGCGACATGGCGCGCCCGGCGACGGCACGGGCCTCCTCCACGCCGTCTGCAAATCGGCGCCCCGGCGGCTCGTTCATCTCCGGCGGCCAGACCCACGGCGTCACGTCCGGCGGTTCTGGCAACGAGTCGACCTACACCGGCAGGACATGGATCGGCGGGCCAGACGGTCCGGGGTGCCGCTCGTCGTGTGCGGCCCCACCGTGTCGATACAACAGGCGCTGCGGGGCGGCCGTTCCGCTCGGTCCCCGTCCGGCCAGGACCTCGCAGATCAGGATCTCGCCGAACGTGGGGTCGGCCTGATCGGGCGGCCGTCAACGACCGGATGCTCGAGCAGGCCCGGCGGCGTCGGCGGAACGTCGATGTCCGCGTGGGTGACGCCCACCGGCTGCCGATCCAGGACCTGCCGGTCACCGGGTACCACGCAGACAAGATCCTCTACGAGAGTCGGCCCTCTGCGCAGCAGGCTCGCGGCAGTCGACGACTGCATACCCGCCTTCGCCGACGCAGCCACCGTCCGGACGGCCTGGCACCTCGGTGCGGCACCTGTGCGCGACATGCCAGGCCTGTCGGTCACACCGCCCTCCACGCGTCTCGGCGGTGGTCACATCCTCGCGTCTTCTGGTGACTGCCCGACCGGGCGCGGCGACCTCAGCCGGCGGTTGGGTGGAGCAGGGTTTGGATCACCACGAACGCCGCGATGACGAACACGAGGTAGGCGAACCACCGGCGCATCCGGTCGGCGGGCAGCCGGGTGGCGAGGCGGGCGGCGACCAGCGAGCCGACGATCGCCGCGGCGGTGAAACCGGCCGCGATCCGGTAGTCGATGACCGTGTCGCCGACGTGCGCGACGAAGCCGGCCACCGAGTTGGTCACGATAATGACCAGGGACGTGCCGACGGCGGCGGCCATCGGCAGGCCGAGCAGCAGGACGAGGGCGGGGATGATGAGGAACCCGCCGCCGACGCCGAACAGGCCGGTGAGGAACCCGACGGCCACGCCCGCACCGACGGACTTGGGCAGGCAGCCGCGCCAGTTCACCCCGCCGCTGGGCAGGGCGCAGTCCCCGCCCTCGCCGACCTGCCGACGCAGCATCCGTACCCCGGCGGCCACCGCGAACCCGATCAGCACGATCCGAGGGTCGAGCAACCGGTTGACCGCCGCGCCCGCGAACGCCGACACCACCCCGGCGGCACCGAACACGGCGGCGATGCGCCAGCGCACCTGTCCGCCGCGGAGCCGGGGCAGCACGGCGGCGGCCGAGGAGATCCCGACCACGAGCAGGGAGGTCGGCACCGCCGCGCGCAGCGGCAGTCCGACGCCGTAGACGAGGGCCGGCACAGCCAGGATCGAACCGCCGCCACCGAGCAGGCCGAGCAGGACTCCGATCACGGCGCCCAGACCGAGTGCTGCGATCATCGTGGATTCCTCTGCGGGATCGGCAGCTCGCGGGCGACGGTTCGCGAGGTGTGCCCGCCGCTGTCGCCGGTACGGTCGGCCGCGACGGTGGCCGCAGTCGAGGCAGTCATGGCCGGCCGGCGACCGTCGCCCTGGATTCCACGAGGTGGCGCAGTTCGTCGCTGGGCAGGGTGGCGCCTTCCACGGTCAGCTGCCTTCCTGGTCAGTGGTGACGGTGGGCAGTCCTTCCGCAGCGACCCCGGCGTACGCGTCGTCGATGTGCACGACGCGGCGGCCGGCACGGACGAGCAAGCTGGTCGCCGCCGCCGCCCGGTAGCCGGAGCCGCAGTGCACCCAGACCGCCCCGTCAGGCACGGTGTCGAGGCGGTGCGGCAGGTCGGGCAGCGGGAGGTGCACCGCGCCGTCGATGTGCCCGGCGCGCCACTCGTTGCCCATCCGCACGTCGAGCACGACGTCAGGGGCGGGCAGCCCGTGCGGGGGCCGGCCGTCGTAGGCGGCGGCCAGGTCGGCGAAGGTCGCGGTGGTCAGCTCGCCAAGCCAAGAGGCGTCACCGCCGGCCAGCTCCTGCGGAGAGCCGGTGGCCGCGGCGGCGGGCCGGTCGATGCCGATCCGGGCCAGTTCCCGCTGCGCGGCGGCCACCTGCTGCGGTGACTCCCCGAGCAGGGTGATCGGGGCGCCCCACGGGGCCAGCCAGCCCAGCCAGGTGGACATCGGCCCGTCCAGGCCGAAGCTCAGCGTGCCGGTCAGGTGCTGGTGGGCGAACGCCTTGCGCGAGCGTAGGTCCACCACCCACTCCCCCGCGGCGATCCGGGTGCGCAGCTCGTCGGCGTTCGCGGGCCGGACGGGGGTCAGGTCGATCGGGTCGGCGCCGTCGGCGTTGCGGGCGCCCATGTGGGCGTAGTACGCCGGGTAGGCGTCCAGCCCGGCAAGGGTCGTGATGACGAAGTCGTCGGCCTCCAGCCGCAGCACCGGGTTGGCGGAGCGCTCCCTGCCGATGGTGGACTCCGGCGCGTCGGACTGGGTGGCCGAGCAGAAGCTGCCGAACCCGTGCGTGGGCCACACCTGCGCACCGTCGGGCAGCAGGTCGGCCAGCCGGCGGGCGGAGGCGTGCTGATGCAGGGCCAGGGTGTGGGCGTGCTCCTTGCCGAGCAGGTCGGTCCGGCCCGTGGTGCCGAACAGCAGCGACCCGCCGGTGAACACCCCGACCGGCCCGGAAGGTCCGTGCAGCACGTACGACAGGTGGTGGAACGTGTGTCCCGGCGTCGCCACCACGGCCAGCCGCAATTGCGCGGACACGGTGATCTCGTCGCCGCCGCTCACCGACACCCGGTGGAATGCCACCGCGTCGGCCGCTGCCACCAGGTACGCCGCGCCGGTCACCTTCGCCAGCGCTAGCCCGCCGGAGACGTAGTCGTTGTGCAGGTGGGTCTCCACCACGTGCGTGATGCGCACACCGAGCCGGCCGGCCAGCGCGAGGACGCGGTCGATGTCGCGTTGCGGGTCGACCACCACCGCGACCTGGCCGTCGTGGGCCAGGTAGCTGCGGTCACCCAAGGACGAGGTCGCCACGACCTCGACGTCGATCGTCATTGCGATTTTCACCTTTCGTCGGTTCCGGGCGTCCACATCGGCGTCAGCGGCGGCCGACGCCCTGGACCACCGGGCCGCCGCCTCCGGCCAGACCTGTGTGCCACCGGCCGGCGACCACGCCTGCGCACCCACCGCGGAGAACACGTGCGCGGCGACGCCGTGGTTGCCTGGGCGGCACGCCGCGACCACCTGGCGGTCGGCGTACTGACCCGCGACGGCCCCGAGCTGCTCCAGCGGAGCATTCACCGCACCGGGTGTACGGTCACCACCTCGACCTCTCATACCCTACGGGGTATCAAGAGATACATACGTTGACGTCAAAACGATTATACCCCCCGGGGTATTTTGTCGCGTGGGAACCGTCACTCTCGGCGGCGTCTCCGCACCTGGAGGCGGATATCGTCGACACCGACGCACCGACACAACCGCCCGGCACGCTCGTCAGGGCCGGATGTACGCCGGATGTCCGCCCACCCGCAGGCTGTCTGCAGTCCCGCCCGCTGCCACCACCACTTCCTCGGCGCGTGAATCCAACGACTTCGCCGGCGATCGGGCCGCCGTTCTTCCGGATGCCGGTACCCCGGCTGTGCCACCAGTTCGTCATCGTGCCTGTTCTGGGGAGCCACCAATGCCGGTCGCCGTCGGGACGTACCTAGTCCAAGGCCACACAGCACTTCCCCGGATATCTCCAACGTCAGCACTCACTGAGGCTGGCGTCCGTTGTGCCGCCGGATGCCCCGTCAGTGCCGGGCCGGCTCACCGGACGCCCGCCGGCAAACTCCGCGACGAGTTCGGTTGGTTCGCCGTCGGCATGGGCATCTCGTCCCGGACCGACAACGGCCCGCGGGTCCGCTGCTGCGGGACCGTCCCGCCGCAGCGCTCGCCGGCGCCAGCATCGTCACCACCCGCACCCGCACCCGCACACCGTCGCACTGCAGCACCCCGCGCGGACAGGCTCATCCCGAGCGGGCAGCCACCGGCCGGGTGAACACCCACAGCGACTCGCGATCCCGCCCGAACGGCCTTCTACCAGTAGGGAGCAACCTCATGACGACCACAACACCAACCGTGGCGCCGGCCCCGGAGGACACCACGGCGCCCGCGCACCTGCCGCTCATCGGTGACCCGGCTCCGCAGTTCGAGGCCGACAGCACCCACGGACGGATCCGACTGTCCGACTACGCCGGGCACTGGGTCGTGCTGTTCAGCCACCCGGCTGACTTCACCCCGGTGTGCACCACCGAGTTCGTCGCGTTCACCGAGCTCGCCGACGAGTTCGCCGCCCGCAACGTGGCGCTGCTCGGCAACTCCGTCGACTCCGTCCACAGCCACCTCGCCTGGACGCACGCCATCCACGTCAAGACCGGCATCCGCATCCCGTTCCCGATCATCGCCGACCTCGACACCAGCGTGTCCCGAGCGTACGGCATGCTGCACCCGCACATCTCGCAGACCGCCGCCGTCCGGGCCGTGTTCGTCATCGACCCCGACCAGACCATCCGCGCCGTCGTCTACTACCCGATGAACGTGGGCCGGATGATCCCCGAAATCCTCCGGCTGATCGACGCCCTGCAGACCTCCGACCGCGACAGCGTCTCGTGCCCCGCCAACTGGCGACCCGGCGACGACGTCGTCGTCGCCGCGCCCAGAACCGAAGCCGAACTGGACACCCGGCTCAGCGACACCACCCTCACGCTCACCGACTGGTACCTGGCGACCCGACCCGACCGCAGCACGGTCGCCGCCTGACTGCCGGACCGACCGACATCGGCACCGGCACGGCATCCGCAACTGGCCCGCTCCCCGATCCGGGCCGATCGGCCCTGTTCGGGCGGTCACCGCGGATGGAGGGTGGAGGGGTGCCGGGCACCGTGTTGGTCGTCGAGGACGACCGTGAGCTGCGTGAGCTGGTCCGCCGCTACCTGGAACGGGCCGGCCACGCCGTGCACAGCACCGGCTCCGGCGCGGAGGCGATCGGTGTGCTCGCCGGCGGCGGGGTCGAGCTGATGGTGCTCGACCTCGGGCTGCCCGACGTCGACGGGCTCGACGTGCTCGCCGCCGCCCGGGACGGCCGGGAGGTGCCCGTGGTGGTGCTCACCGCCCGGGCCGCGGTCGAGGACCGCATCGACGGGCTGCGGCGCGGTGCGGACGACTACGTCACCAAACCGTTCTCCCCCACCGAATTGGCGTTGCGCGTCGACGCGGTGCTGCACCGCACCCGCGGCGGGGCCGCGGCGTCCCCGGCGGCCACCTTCGGCGGTGCTCGGCTGCGGCTGGACGAGGCCCGGCACGAGGCCGTCCTGGACGTCGACCGGCTCGATCTGACGCCGACGGAATGGGGGCTGCTCACCGCCCTCGCCACCGTCCCGGGTCGGGTGTACTCACGGTACGAGCTGATCAACCGGATCCGCGGGTACGAGTTCCCCGGCTACGAGCGCACGGTCGACTCGCACGTGAAGAACCTGCGCCGCAAGCTGGGTCCGGACGGCGTCCGGATCGTGGAGACGGTGCTCGGCGTCGGCTACCGGCTGGGCTGGTCCCGTGACCACTGACCGCAACCATCTGACCGACGCGCTGGGCGGGCGGCTGCTCGCCGCGTTCCTGCTCGTGGCGCTGTCCTCGGTGGCGGTGCTCACCGTCGCCGCGCTGGTCGCGACCGACCGCGGGCTCGCCAGCGCCCGCCAGGAGGAGCGCCGGCAGGTCGCCGACCGGGTCGCCGCCACGGCCGCCGACGCCTACATCCGTGCCGAGGGCTGGACGGGTGCCGACCTCGCACCGGCCGCGACGCTCGCCGACGGGGCCGGCGCCCGGCTCGTGGTGCTGACCGCCGATGGCGGCATGGTGTGGTCGGGGCAGGGTATGGGCTCCCGCATGGGCGGCATGCACGGTGCCGGTGCCGCCACGGATGCCGGCGGTGGTGCGGTGCTCGAGTCGCCCGTCACCGTCGCCGGACGGTCCGTCGGGACGGTCCGGCTGGTGTTCCCCGGCGCGACGACCGGTGGCCGGACGGTCGCCTGGTCCTGGGTGGCCGGGGCGGCGCTGGTCGCCCTGGTCGCCGCGGTCCTGGTCAGCGCGTACGTCTCCAGGCGGCTGACCCGGCCGCTGGTCGCTCTCGCCGGCGCCGCCCGCCGCTTCGCCGCCGGCGAGCGTACGGCCCGCGCCCGCCTCACCGCACCGGGCGAACTGGGCGAGGTGGCGCACGCGTTCGACACCATGGCCGACGAGGTGGTCCGCGCGGAAACGGTCCGGCGGCGGCTGGCCGCGGACGTCGCGCACGAACTGCGGACTCCCCTCGCGGCGCTGCAGGCCGGCCTGGAGGAACTGCGCGACGGCCTGCGCCCGGCCGCCCCGGCGCGGCTGGCCGCGCTGCACGACCAGACGCTACGGCTGGGGCGGGTCGTGCAGGACCTCGCCGACCTGTCCGCGGCCGAGGCCGCGGCCCTGTCCCTGCACCTGGTCGACACGGACCTCGCCGGCGTCGCCCGGGCCGCGCTCGCCGCGCAGCGGCCCGCGCTCGACGCCGCCGGGTTGACGGTCACCACCGACCTCGACACGCCGGTGCCGGTCCGCGCCGACCCTGACCGGCTGCATCAGGCGATGACCAATCTGCTGGCCAACGCCGCCCGCTACTGCCGCGCCGGCGACCGGGTCCGCCTGCGGGCGCGCGTCGAGGACGGCGACGCGGTCCTGGAGATCGCCGACACCGGCCCCGGCATCCCGCCGGACGAGCTGCCGCACGCATTCGAACGCCTTTGGCGCGGCCGTGACGCGGCGAACGTCGCCGGGACCGGCATCGGCCTCGCGGTCGTCCGCGAGCTGGTCACCGCCCACAGGGGCGGCGTCGCGATCGACGCGCCGCCGGGCGGCGGCCTCACCGTCACGCTTCGCTTCCCCGCGCGGGCACCTGCACGGGCATCCGCCGCCGGCAACCGGAAAGGGCACAGCCATGGCACCGCTTGACAGCCACACCATCTCAACCGTCACGACCGGCCTGCGGGTGGAGCCCCGCTCCGGCGAGGCGTACGAGATCGCCGTAGGCGTCCACCGCATCCTCGTCGACCAGCCCACCGACGCCGGGGGCGGCGACCTCGCACCCACCCCGACCGAGCTGTTCGTCGCCTCACTGGCCTCCTGCTTCGCCTTCTACGCCGGCCGCTACCTGACCCGCCACGGCTACTCCCGCGAAGGGCTGGCGGTCGAGGCGCAGTTCGACCTGGCCACCGATCGGCCCGCCCGGGTCACCGCGGTCCGGCTCACCCTGCACGTGCCCGCCGGCCTGCCCCGCGAACGGTGGGCGGCGCTTCAGGCCGTCGCCTCGCACTGCACCGTCCACAACACCCTCGCCCAGCCGCCCCACGTCGACATCACACTGCGGTAACCACCGCCACCACCCTCGACACGTACCCCGGGGGGTATTGTTGCCGGTACGGCCCAGGGTGAGGAGCGGACATGGAGATCGACAAGGACGCCGTCGGTGATGTCATCAAGCGGCTGCGCCGCGCCGAGGGCCAGATCCGCGGTGTGATCGCCATGCTGGAGTCCGGCCGGGACTGCGCCGAGGTCGTCACCCAGCTCGCTGCCGTGTCGCGCGCGCTGGACCGGGCCGGGTTCAAGATCATCGCCACCGGGCTGCGGCAGTGCGTCACCGCCGAGGAGGACGGTCGGGAGCCGAGCATCGACGTCGCCCAGTTGGAGAAGCTGTTCCTGTCGCTGGCCTGACACAGCGACCGCGCCGCGGTCGCGGTGCGAGTGGGCGACCAGTGGAACCATGAGTCCCTGGACACCTGAGCAAATCCGGTCGGCGGCTTGAGTGCGGCGCGGCCCGCAGGAAGTGGTGTCGTTTGCTTCCGCCACCGGTTCGGGATGACCCGTGATCCTTCCGGCGCTCCGCCCGTGTGCCACGCACGGCGGGTGGCAGCCCGCCGCCCGCCGCCGCAGCGCCGGCTATCGGGTGGACCAGCGGTCGAACGCGGTGAGGTGGTGCTGGGAGGCGGCCAGCAGGTGCGTGTACGACTGCCGCACGTCCGGCGCGGTCAGCCCGCCAAGGGCGGCCCGCAGGTCCGCGATGTCGGTCCGCTCGACCTGCCGCCCGGCCTCGAGCGCGGCCGCCTGGTCGGCCTGGCCCTGGGCAAGCAGCTTGTCGTACGTCGCCTGCACCGTACTGTCGCTGAACTGCCCGGCCGGCTTGCCGGCGGTCGGGTCGGCCAGCCCGTACCGCTGCAGCAGCGTACGCACCACGCTCAGGTGCCGGGTCTCCGCGGCGGCGATGTGGTCGAAGACGACTGCGTCGTATTTCGCGGCGAACGCGATGTACAGGTCGTGGGCGAGTTGCTCCTCCTGCGCCATGGCCGCGAGGGTGCGCTGCTGCCCCTCGGTCAGCGTGCCCTTGTCGGCGGTGATCGCCAGCCCGACGCAGCCACCGTCGCGGGTCATGCCGCCATTGCCGCCGCCCATCATGCCGCCGCCCATCATGCCGTTGCCGTCGCCCATGACGTTGTGGCCGCCTCCGGCGCCCATGCCGTAGCCGCCGTGCCAGCCTGCCGCGGCGCTGACCGGGCCGGCACCGGCCAGCGCCGGGGCGGCGGCCGCGAGACCGCCCAGGCCGAGCGCGCCTGCCGCGACCAGGGTCACCGCGCGGCGGGTCGTGGTCTTCATGGTTTCCTCCTCTGCTCGGGTTCCACCTTGACTGTGGCGCCGGGTGGTGCCGTCGGTGTGGAACCCGTGTGGAGGCGAGATGGAGAACCACCACGGCGCCGCCCGCGGGGGCCGGGCGGATGGCGCAGGTGCAGTCAGATCCGGCCGCGCAGCATGCCGTGCCAGTACAGCGTGGGCAGGCCGTACCGTTTGAGCAGCCACATGTCGGAGCGGGGCCGCATCGTGTCGATGAGCGGGAAGCTGGGCCGGGGCCGCAGCTCGTAGTCGAACTCGGCCAGCAGCATCCGGTTGCGTGAGGTGACCAGCGGGCAGGAGGTGTACCCGTCGTAGCGGGCCGGCAGCGGGTCGCCCCGGCGGGCGGCGAGCAGGTTGGCCACGAGCACCGGCGCCTGCTTGCGGATCGCGGCGCCGGTCTTGGAGGTGGGCAGGTTCGCCACGTCACCGAGCGCGAACACGGTCGGCCAGCGTGGGCTTTGCAAGGTGTACCGGTCGACCTGGACGTAGCCGAACGCGCTGTCCGGATCGGCGAGCGGGCCGGCCCTGACCCAGTGCGGCGCACCCTGCGGCGGTGTCGCGTGCAGCACCTCGAAGCCGATGTCCTCCTTGGTGCCGGACTTCGTGTCCAGCAGCACGACGCGGCGGGCGGGCCCGTCGACCTCGACCAGCTGGGTGTCGTGACGGCCCTCGATGCCGTACCCGGCCGCAACGCCCTTCAGGACCTCGCCCCACTGCGGCTGGGTGAACATGGCGGCCGTGGGCAGGACCAGGATCAGCCGCATCTTGTCCAGCACGCCCTGCCGGCGCCACCAGTCGGCGGCCAGATACGCGATCTTCTGCGGGGCTCCGCCGCACTTGATCGGACCGGGCGGCATGGTGAACACCGCGGTCCCGCCACGCGTCTCCCTGATGAACTGCCAGGTCCGCGGCGCGAGGTCGAAGCGGTAGTTGGTGGACACGCCGTCGTGGCCGAGCGCCTCGGCCAGCCCCGGCACCGCCTCTGGGTCGAGTCGCAGCCCGGGCGCCATGACCAGGAAGTCGTACGACATCTGCCGGCCGTCGGCCAGCATCACCCGCCGCACGTCGGGAGCCACACCGCAGGCCCGCTGACGTATCCAGGTCACGCCCTTGGGCATGACCGACTCCTCCGGCCGGACGGAGAGCTCCGCGTCGGCCCGGCCACCACCGACCAGCGTCCACAACGGCTGGTAGAAGTGCCGGTCCGACGGCTCGATGACCGCGACGTCGGCGACGCCGGACCGGCGCAGCCGCGCCGCGACGCTGATCCCCGCGCTGCCACCGCCGACAATGAGCACCTCGTGATGTGTCGAGGACACCGTCATCCCCGCCTTCCTTTCAGATCCGTGACACCGTGCAGGACATCGCCCCTGGCGGCGGCGGTCGCTCGTCGCGCGAGGTCGCCGCCGCCGGCTTTTGGGGCTGGTTCAGGCGGCGACCCGGTCGTGGTCGCTGCGCCACGCCTGGTAGCCGCCCAGCAGGTCGGAGACGTCGTCCCGGCCGGCTCGGCGCAGCAGGCTCGCGGCGACCGACGAGCGGTAGCCGCCGGCGCAGTGCACGACCACCGGGCGGCCGGTCGGCACCTCGTCGAGGCGCCCGGGCAGTTGCGCCAGCGGGATGCGCAGGGACCCCTCGATCGCGCCGGCCTCCACCTCGCCAGGGTTGCGCACGTCCAGCAGCACCGGCGGGTGCCCGCCGGCGAGCGCGGCGCGCAGGTCGGTGACGGTGACCCGGCTGGCCCGACCCATGTCGCCCGCCATCGCCAGGAACGCGCCCTCGGGTTCGCGCAGGTAGCCCGCGACGTTGTCCAGGCCGATGCGCGCGAGGCGGGTGACGATCTCCTCCTCGCGGTCCTGCGGCGCGACCACCAGCACGCGCTCGTCGGGCCGGACGACCATGCCGGCTGTCTCGGCGAAGCGGCCGTCCGCCGGCACGTTCACCGCGCCGCGCAGGTGGCCGGCGGCGAATTCCTGCGGTTCCCGCGCGTCGAGGACCACGGCACCGGCGGCGCGCTGCGCGGCGAACTCCTCGCCGGTCAGTGGCGTCGGCGCGGTCCCGGCGTTGAACAGTTCGTGCCGTTGCCGGTTGAGCACCGCGTCGTGCACGAAGTAGGCGGGTGCGGCGGGCTGGCCGGCGGTGACCAGGGCCAGGAACTCCTCCCGCGGCATCGGCGCGCAGGCGTAGTTCGTGGCACGCTGCTCGCCGATCGTCGAGGCCCGCTCGGTGGACAGGTTCTTGCCGCAGGCCGAGCCGGCACCGTGGGCGGGGAAGACCCGCACCTCGTCCGGCAGGGCCATGAGCTTGCGCTGGACGCTGTCATAGAGCATCTCGCCCAGTTGCTCCGCGGTGTATCCGAGGGAGGCGAGCAGGTCCGGCCGCCCGACGTCACCGATGAACAGCGCGTCACCGGTCAGCACCGCGTAGGGCGTCGGGTCCGTCGCGTGCTCGTAGACCAGCACGCTGATCGACTCGGGCGTGTGACCCGGCGTCTCCATGATCTGCAGGGTCACGTCACCGAGGCTGATGCGTTCCCCGTCCACCAGTTTCCGGATCGGGTAGTCGGTCTCGGCGCGCCGGCCGTAGCCGATCCAGGCGCCGGTCGTCGCGGCGATCTCGAGGTGACCGGCGATGAAGTCCGCGTGGAAGTGGGTGTTGATCACGGCCTCCACGGTGACGCCGTGGGCCTCGGCGTCGGCCAGGTACTCCGACACGTCACGGCGGGGGTCGACGACGACGCCGCGACCGGTGCGCTCGTCGGCGATCAGATAGGACGCCTGGGACAGACAGTCCAGGTAGTACTGCGTAAAAAGCATGACGCCTCCTCGAACCAGCGATCAGAACACTTTCGAACATACCCCCGGGGGTATCTATCACCAAGGGCTGCGGCGGGCCGGAACATAGGGGACGCATACCCCCGGGTGCATCACCCACAAGGCGGGCGCGGCTGCACGAAGGCTGGCCCAGCACTCGCAAATACCATACCCGGTGGGGTATCAGGTCAGGATCGGCCAGTGAAAAACGCCCCATCCGCGGCCGGTGCCCTCACGACGGCACCGGCGTTATCGTCTGCTCATACCCCTGGGGGTATCCCGCGTCGACGGTCCGGCCGCTGAGCGGTACCGGTCCGCACGCCGGACCACACATCGCACAACCTGATCGAGGAGCCATGAGCGCTGACAACGCCACCCGTACCATCGACCCGGCCACCCTGCGCGACCTGCTCGACGCCGGCCGTGCCCCGCGCCTGCTCGACGTGCGCACCCCGGCGGAGTTCGAGACCAGCCACATCCCCGGCGCCTACAACGTCCCGCTGGACCTGCTGCGCGAGCACCGCGGCGAACTGCTCGCCCACCTCGACGACGACGTCGTGCTCGTCTGCCGCTCCGGCGCCCGCGCCACCCAGGCCGGGCAGAGCCTCGCCCAGGCAGGCCTGCCGAACCTCAAGGTCCTCAACGGCGGCATCCTCGCCTGGCAGGCCACCGGCGCCCCGGTCAACCGCGGCCGGCCCCGCTGGGACCTCGAACGCCAGGTCCGCCTCACCGCCGGCAGCATCGTGCTGCTCAGCGTCCTGCTCTCTGTCGTGGTGCCCGGTGCCGAATGGGTCGCCGCCACCGTCGGCGCCGGCCTTGCCGTCGCCGCCCTCACCAACACTTGCGCCATGGGCATGCTGCTGTCCAAACTGCCCTACAACCGCGACGCCAGCTGCAACCTCGACAGCATCGTCACCCAACTGCGCGACCCCGCCGCCGCCACCGCGAGCCGGTCATGACCACACTCGTCCTGACCGCCGCCCTGGCCACTGTGATCGGCGTCAGCCTCGGCATGCTCGGCGGCGGCGGATCCATCCTCGCCGTGCCGCTGCTGGTCTACGTCACCGGCCTGCCCGCCAAGGAGGCCATCGCCACCTCGTTGCTCGTCGTCGGCGCCACGAGCGCCGTCGCCGTCATCCCCCACCTACGGGCCGGCCGGGTCCGCTGGCGGACCGGCCTCATCTTCGGCCTCGCCGGCATGACCGGTGCCTACACCGGCGGCCGCGCCGCCGAGTACATCCCCGCCGGCGTGCTGCTCACCGCGTTCGCGGTCATGATGCTCGCCACCGCGGCCGCGATGATCCGCGGCCGCCGCAGCACCGAACCCAGACCGGTGCCGCACGAACTGCCGGTCCTGCGGGTCGTCACCGACGGCATCGTCGTCGGCCTGGTGACCGGTCTCGTCGGCGCCGGCGGCGGGTTCCTCGTCGTGCCCGCCCTCGCTCTGCTCGGCGGCCTACCCATGCCGGTCGCCGTCGGCACCTCCCTCATCGTCATCGCCATGAAGTCCTTCGCCGGCTTCACCGGCTACCTCTCCACCGTGAGCATCCACTGGGGCCTCGCCGCCGCCGTCACCGTCGCCGCCATCGCCGGCAGCCTCATCGGTGCCCGGCTCGCCGGCCGCATTCCCGCCGACACTCTGCGCCAGGCGTTCGGTTGGTTCGTCGTCGCCATGGGCATGTTCGTCCTCGTACAGCAACTGCCCGCGCACCTGCGCACGAACCCGCTGCTGTTGGGCGGTCTCACCACGGCGCTCGCCGCCACCGGCATCGCCGCCACCCGGCTCCGCAGGCGCATCCGCGACCGCCACGCCGCAGCGCCACTCGACGGCGAGCTCACCGCGGCCGGGCAACCCCCGGCACGGTGAAACGCCAGTGGCGACCACCTCGCCGCCGAGAGCATGGCGCCCAGCCAATGAAGCAAATGTCGTGGCGAGCCCGACATCAGTCCCAGGAAGGACCTCGACACCGGCCAGCCGCTGACCGGTGACCAGCTTCCCCGCAATTCGAAGCCGACAGTACCGACGGACCGGTCCGACTGCCCGACCACGCCGGGCACCCGGCTGTGCCGTTCAGCGACCCAGCCGAGCGCGTCCCCTGCAGCACCTGCGGCAACGGCGCCACCCGCACCGGAGCAAGCAACCACGTTGACGAGGCGCTCGCACGCCCCCTCCCTGTCCGCCGTGACAGGGTCACCAAACACCCGCGGGAGGTTTGTCGAGACCGGGACTCGGGCAGTCGTGGGCAAGCCGCTGCGGAGTCGCAGAACGTGTCTGCGTCCACGACGACTGCGTCACAGCACGCCTCTATGACCTGTGCGGTACCGGCGCTGGACGCCTTGCCGGGCCGACGGAGGTAGCAGATGAAGACTGCGCAGACCGCGCGACCCGCGGACCGACGGGTCGCGCCCGTTCGTAGTACCCACCAGCACGGCGCCGCCGTCACCGTAACGGCGATGTGGGCAGGCGAGCATCAGGACTTCTCCCGGCTGACGGCCATGACTGTGGTCGGCACCGCGGTCACGGCGCCGATCGCCGGCGCGTCGTCCACGCGACGTACCTGACCGGTGTCCCCGTGGTTGCTGCCGCGCTCTTCAGCCGGGTCGCCGTGAGCGGCCGATGACGCCAGCGGCTCAACAGGGGCGTCGACGATGAGACCAGCGACGCCGCCCCGCCCGGACCTGGCCCGATTCGCGCCCGATCTGGTCGGTCCGTACCCGCACCAGCCGATGGCCGACGTCGCCATCGTGGACAGCTGCCTGGCTGCGGCGCTCGCGGCGGCGCCGACGTCGTTGCCGCTGCACTGGCATAGGCAGCGCACCCGTCGTCACGGCAGGTGGCTCGCCCGCCAACAGGCGGTCGGACTTCGGGTACGGACCGCTGAGGCTCTCTGGCGACGCGGTCCCGCCGTCCACGCCCAGGCACGAGCCCTACGTACCCTGGCCGCCCGCTGCGACGCCGACACCCTACTGCGCCAGGCACTCGCGGACTGCTTCACGGCCGCTCGCGGGAGTGCAGACAATCTTCAAGCGCAACCCATGACACCGGTGGAGTGCCCAGCACGCCATGGCCGGTCACTAGGGCACCATCCTTTCGGCAGAGCCCTCTGAGAGGGTTGCTGTTGGAACTCGACGAGGACTGAGAGAGGGCCTTGGCCGGTCGCCCTTC
>NZ_JNYJ01000090.1 GCF_000716715.1 Dactylosporangium aurantiacum
GTCACGATCCACCGGACGGAACTGCTTCGCCATACCCAATGATCGATCGAGTACCGCGAAAGCGGAACTATCCACACATACCGAAAACGCAACAGGCTCTAAGGGCCCGGCAAACCTCCGGGCCGCTTTCTCCCCACCACCGGAACCGCCCTGACTACGAACCGTAGTCTCGTCGAAGATCAATTTCCGGTGCTGTGCTACGGTGGCATTGAGGCTGCCGGTCACCGCCGGACCGACCCGCCGTCCAGCGGTGCTGCCCTGCCCGACCGTGACGCTGGCCGCGAACTGGTCGCCTACAGCTTGACCTCCCACGAGCTGGTCGTGTCGACCTGCCGAGCGCTGGTCGCACACCGGCGGGTCGGGCTCTGTCCGGCCGGACTCGCGCGAACCGCCGGCGTGGAGGTCGCACGGGCGGACGTCGGGTCCGGCGAACGGTTCGGGTCCTGGGAACGGTTCGGGTCCGGGGAACGGTAACCCCGGCGGCAGCGGTTCGGGTCCGGGGAACGGTGACCCGGGCGGCAGCGGTTCGGGGCCGGCGAACGGTGACCCGGGCGGCAACGGTGCGGGGTGCGACGCGAGGTCGGCAGTGACGGTGAGATCGGCGGCTCCGTCCCGGCTGTCGACGGTCGCGGTCAGCTCGGCGCCGTCGAGGGCGAGCCGGATGCGGCCCAGGTGGTAGTGGTACCTGGTGAGCAGGTTGCCCACGACCGCGAGCGCGACCCGCTGCGTGTCGCTGCGCAGGATGAACAGGCCGCGCATCGTCCTGCCGGTCGGCGTGGGGAACGTCGCGAAGATCCGGTAGCCGGTGAGCACCGCGTCCAGGCCCACCGCGGCGGGCAGGCCGGCTGGTCGCAGACCCAGGGTGGAGACGATCCCGACCGCGACGAAGCCGTACGTGTCGCCGCCCGCGGTGGTGTACGTGTCGAGGGCCAGACCCGGCGGCAGCAGCGGCTCGAGGACGGCTGGGGGCAGCGCGTACGTGAGGACGAGGGAGTGTCCGAACCGGGTGCGCATCGGCAGGGGGTGCCGTCGCAGGGCCTGCAACATGGTCACGTGCTCCAAGGCTGAGGGTGGGCGCGGTCGGCGGTGATCGAGGCGGTGATCGAGGCGGTGATCGACAGGTCGGTGCCGGCGGTGGGGCCATTGACGAGGGCGGTCACGTTGTCGCCGTCGGGGTGGGCGCCGGTGCTGGTGGCGGCCGGGGTGGTGGCGCCGGTGCTGGCGGCGGGCGTGTCCGGGTTGTCGCCAGTGGTCGGGTTGCCGCCAGTGGTCGGGTTGCCGCCAGTGGTCGGGTTGTCGCCAGTGGTCGGGTTGTCGCCAGTGGTCGGGTTGCCGCCAGTGGCCGGGTTGCCACCAGTGGCCGGGTTGCCACCAGTGGCCGGGTTGCCGCCATCCGCCGGGGTGCTCAGGTCGACGCGGACGACGGCGCCCCAGAGCAAGGAGCGGTCCGGTAGTGGGTCGCCCGGGAGTGGTGGGGTGTCGCGGAACGTGCGCAGCACCACCGGGCCGTCCGGGCGTACCCCGTGGCGCAGGGCCTCGCGCAGTTCGGCCGTGAACGCGGCCGGTGGGCCGTCCAGGACGTTCGAGAGGGTGGCGGCGTCGTACCAGCCGCGGGGCACCGAGCGCAGGTGGGCCGTGACCTCGGCGTGGACCCACGCGATGCCTTCCACGGGCGTCGGCGGTGGGGACGCGGGGCAGTCGCGGCCGAGCAGCAGTCGCCACGCCCACGGGTTGGTGGCGTTGGGGGAGCGGGTCAGGCCGTCGGCGAGGCGGCGGCGCAGGACGAGGTCCATCCTGGGTGGCAGGGCGCGCCACAGGTCGCGGCGGACCAGGCCGGCCGATGCGAACGCCAGTCGCATGAGTGTTGCCAGGGCGGGGCGGTCCAGGTGGCGGTGCCAGTGCTCGCGTTGTGCGGCGGGGTCGGTCAGCCGCAGGAACTCGGTCATCGCCGCGGGGCGCCAGCCGGGCGCGACGAGCGCGGCGGCGTGGCGGGCGGCGGCCTGGAGGCGTTCGGCGGTCCCCGCGACGTCCCGCACGCCGCCGGTTTCTCGCACGCCGCCGGTTTCCCGCACGCCGCCGGTTTCCCGTGCGGCGGCGAATCTGGAGCTGGCGTACGCGAGCTGCGTGGCGCTGATGTCCACGGCGGTGACCCGGTGGCCGGCGCGGGCCAGGGCGGCGGCCGTGTCGCCGGCGGAGGCGATCGCCAGCACGCGGCTCGCCGGCGGGAAGACGCTGAGCTCGGCGGCGGGGTCCTCGTACATGCGGCCGAACATCACCTGGGGGCGCCTGCCGACGGTCAGCCGGCCCCGCTGCCACGGGTTCGTCATGGCGCGACGCCGGGCGTCGCGGGGCGCGGAGCCCCGGCCACCAGCCACGCGAGGGCGAGCAGCGCGGCATTGGCGGTCAGCATCCGGCCCGGCTCGGTGATGTGCTCGCCGGCGAAGAGCAGCCCTCCGGCGTTGAACGCGACCAGCAGCACCGTCTGCGTGACGGCCGCGGCGCGGGGGTGGCGGCCGGTGAGGATCCAGCCGGCGAGCGCGGTCTCGGCCAGCCCGATGGTGACGAGCGCCGCGGTGACCAGGGCCGCCGGCAGCAGCGGCACGTCCGCCAGGATCGCCCGCTGGGAGCCGGCGACGACCTTGCACCACAGACCCTCGTACAGCCAGACGGCCGCGACAGCCACGCGGGCAAACCACAGTGTCACCGGGCGGCCCGCCGCAGCGTGGTCCGCAGCGCGCGGCGGGCGACCGGGCCGAGGCCGTCGACGACCTCGACGAGGACGGCGAGCTGTTCGAGGGTGGCGACGGCCTCGGCGGAACCGGCGGGGTCGACGCCGCCGTACAGCTCCAGGCCGATGAACGTCGACGCGACCACCCTGGCCAGGCCCCGCACGTCGATGAGGTCGGCGACGGGGGAGGTGGCGGTGACCCGGGCGAGGACCGACTCGATCTCGGCGACCCACAGCTGCAGGCCCGCGCCGACGGCCGGCGCCAGCCGCTCGTCGGTCTGGGCGCCGGCGAGCAGCTGGGCGAGGACCCGGAAGTTGCCCTCGGCCCGCTCGGTCACCTGCAGCTGGCGGCCCACGTCGAGCAGCTCGCCGATGCTCGACACGGCCGCCAGCCGGTCGCGGTACAGCACGACCCGCTGCTCGGTGGCCTGCCGGCAGGCCACCGAGAGCAGCTGGTCGACGGTGCCGAAGTGGTAGAAGACGAGTGCCTGGTTGACGCCGGCCGCCGCGGCGATCGACCGTGCCGACGCGCCGGCGAGGCCGTCGCTGACGAGCACGGTGATCGCCGCGGCGACCAGGCGTTCCTTCGTGTCGGCCACTGCTCACCCCCGAACATTTGAGCAGTCGCTCAACTGGGGTTATTTAAGCACTCGCTCAAGTTCGCGGGAAGTGGCGTACGTGAGACCGCCGTCACCGCCGTCGATCGTCACGGTCTCGCCGGGGCGCAGGGTGCCGAGCAGGATCCGCTCCGACAACGGGTCCTCGACCTCCCGCTGCACGGTGCGCCGCAGCGGCCGGGCGCCGAGCACCGGGTCGTGGCCGCGCTCCGCGAGGTGCCGCCGCGCCGCGGCGGTGACCACGAGGCCGATGTCGCGGACGGCGAGCCGGGACGCGACGTCCAGCACGAGCCGGTCCACGATGCCGGCGATCTCGTCGGGGCCGAGCGGGTGGAAGACGATGGTGTCGTCGATCCGGTTCAGGAACTCGGGCCGGAAGTGCCGCTTGAGCTCGTCGTCGACCTTGTGGCGCATCCGCTCGTACGCGGGGATCGACGACGACTGGAAGCCCGCCTGCAGCCGTAGGTCGCGGGTGCCCAGGTTGGTGGTCAGGATGAGCACGGTGTGCTTGAAGTCCACGACGCGGCCCTGCCCGTCGGTGAGCCGGCCGTCCTCGAGGACCTGCAGCAGCGTGTGGAACACGTCCGGGTGCGCCTTCTCCACCTCGTCGAACAGCACCACCGAGAACGGCCGCCGCCGCACCCGCTCGGTCAGCTGCCCGCCGTCGTCGTAGCCGACGTAGCCGGGCGGGGCGCCGACCAGCCGCGCCACGGTCGACCGGTCGTGGAACTCCGACATGTCCAGCTGGATCAGCGCGTCGGGGGTGCCGAACAGGAACCCGGCGAGCGCCTTGGCCAGGGACGACTTGCCGACCCCGGACGGCCCGGCGAAGATGAACGACCCGGCCGGGCGGCGCGGGTCCTGCAGTCCGGCGCGGGCCCGGCGGATCGCCCGGGACACCGCCGCGACCGCCAGCTCCTGCCCGACGAGGTCCTCGTGCAGCGCCTCCTCCATGCGCAGCAGCCGGGCGCTCTCCTGCTCCGTCAGCCGGTGCACCGGGATGCCGGTCCAGCCGGCCAGCACCGCGGCGATCTCGTCCTCGCCGACCTCGGCCACGCCGAGCGCGCCGGCCTCGTCGATGAGGTCGATCGCCTTGTCCGGCAGGTGCCGGTCGGCGATGTACCGGTCGGCGAGGCGGGCCGCCGCGCGCAGCGCGCCGTCGGTGTACGTGACGCCGTGGTGCTCGGCGTACCGCTCCCGCAGGCCGTGCAGGATGCGCACGGTGTCCTCGGCCGTCGGCTCCGGCACCGGCACCGCCTGGAAGCGCCGGTCCAGCGCGCCGTCCTTGGCGATGAAGCGGCGGTACTCCTCGTCCGTCGTCGCCCCGATCGTGCGCAGCTCACCGCGCGCCAGCAGCGGCTTGAGCAGTGACGCGGCGTCGATCGCGCCCTCGGCCGCGCCGGCGCCGACCAGGTTGTGGATCTCGTCGATGAACAGGATGATGTCGCCGCGCCCGCGGACCTCCTTGGTGACCTTCTTGAGCCGCTCCTCGAAGTCGCCCCGGTACCGGGAGCCCGCGACCAGCGCGCCGAGGTCCAGCGTGTACAGCTGGGTGCCGCGCAGCGACGCGGGCACGTCACCGGCGGCGATGCGCTGCGCGAGGCCCTCCACGACCGCCGTCTTGCCGACACCGGGGGCGCCGGTGAGCACGGGGCTGTTCTTGCGCCGCCGGGCGAGGACCCGGATGACCCGCCCGACCTCGGCGTCCCGGCCGATCACCGGGTCGAGCCGCCCGTCGCGGGCCGCCGCGGTCAGGTTGACCCCGAACTGCTCGAGCACCGCGGAGTCCACCGTGGTGGTCCCGCTCTTCTGCGGCACGGCCGGATGCCCCGACAGCAGCTGGATCACCTGGGCGCGCAGCCGGTGCGGGTCGGCGCCGAGCCGGACGAGCACCTGGGCGGCCACCCCCTCGCCCTCGCGGACCAGGCCGAGCAGGATGTGCTCGGTGCCGATGTAGTTGTGCCCCAGCTGCAGCGCCTCGCGCAGCGCCAGCTCCAGGACCTTCTTGGCCCGCGGCGTGAACGGCACCTGCCCGCCCGGCGCCTGCGAGCCGAGACCGACGAGGTCCTCCACCTGCCGGCGGACGTCCTCCAGGGTCACCCCGAGCGCGCCGATGCTCGCGGCGGCGACCCCGTCGCCCTCCTGGATGAGGCCCAGCAGCAGGTGCTCGGTGCCGATCGCGTTGTGGTTGAGGATCCGGGCTTCCTCCTGCGCCAGCACGACGGCGCGTTTGGCCCGGTCTGAGAAGCGCTCGAACATGACAGCTCACGCCTTCCGGCGGGCCCCACGCACCCGGCATCCGCACGACCGTCGGATGCGCTGAGTCGGAGCCTCTTGGCCGCCGGCGGAGGCGTGGGCTCCGTCGATGCGCGGCACGGGCAGGCGCGCTGCCGGTTCAACCATAGCCGACCGTTGACCCCGCGTCGCGCCCTCAGACCTGCAGCGCGGCCGCCGCCGACTCCTGCCCGGGCAGGACCACGAGCTCCTCGGGGCGCACGGTGCGGGCCAGGTGCCCGGTGTCGAACCGGACCTCGTACCGCACCGGCGGCCCGGCGGCGCCCCACCCGGCGCCGACGATCGTGCCCGCCGCCGCCGACCCCGCCAGCCGCACCCTGGTCCCCGGCGCGTGCCCGTCTTCGGCGACGACGAGCAGCGCGTCGAGGACCTGCCCCGCTCCCCGCCAGGGTGCGCGGCGCACGTACGGCTCACCGTCCGCCCCCTCGACCGGCATCGTGAACGCCCGGCACACCAGCGTCAGCCGGTCCGCGTCGTGGCGGATCGCGGGACTCGCGTCGTCCTGCCCCGCCCGCACCGCGGCCTCGACCCGCCCCCACAGCCCGGCGACCCCGTCGTCGAGCACCAGCCGGGCGGCCCGGTCGACCTCCGCGCACTCGATGTCCACGGCGGTCTCCTCACCGAGCTCGGCGGTCCAGGCCAGGTCGAGCGCGGCCGGCACCAGCCCCGGCGCCTCCCGCGCCACCACCAGGTACAGCATGGCGAGCAGGTCGTCGAGCCCGTCCCCGGCGTAGTAGAGCCCGCCGGCGCCCCGCCCCGCTGTGCCGTGGCCGCCGATGCCCTGCCCGGTCCTCTCGCGGCCGGCCCTCTCGCGGGCGGCTGTGTCCTGGCCGGCTGCCCCGCGGGCGGCTGTGTCCTGGCCGGTCGTCTCCCGGCCGGCTGGGAAGCGCTCCACCAGGTGCGCCGCCCGCCCACCGGCGAGCCGGGCCGCGCGGCGGGCGTCGCTGAGCTTCACCGCGGCGGGCCGCCGCTCCCGGGCGGCGAGGCTCCACCGGCCGGGCAGGCCCACCGGGTACACGGTCCGGCCGAGACTCGCCAGGCCCTCACCCGGCCCGACCCCGGCGCCGGCGAGCTGCCGCGCGGCGACGGAATACGCGACCCCCGCCTGCGCGGCGTGCGCCCTGATCGCCCTGCGCCGCTTCCTGTCCCGCCGCCCCCGTCCCTCGACCCCGCCCTGCGGTGCGGTGCCGGACTCCGCCGCGGTGTCGCTCAGCGGGCCGTCGCCCGGCGGTGGTGTGTCGCGGGGGATGTCCTCTTCGTCTGCCATCACGAGACCTCCGGCGTCGACCCACGCTCGCACCGATCGGACGGCGGACCTCCGCCGGGCAGCCTGCACCGCCGCGCTGAGTCGGAGCCTCTTGGCCCCGGGTCACGGCCGGCGTGGGCGGCCGCGTCGAGGCTCAGGCAGGCGCACTGCCCACCCTGACCATACCGCCACCCCGCCCGCCGGTCCCGCCCCGAACTGTTCGCCGACAGCGGACCGGTGCAACCCGCCGCCACGCCGGCGACAGCGGCCGTGAAGGCGTCGCGTCAGAGGGTGCTGAGGGAGCGGACCGCCAGGGCGGAGCCGACGAGCAGGACCAGGGCGGCGGTGCCGGTCGGCGCCAACCTCGTCAGCCGGGCGCTGAGCCACAGCCTGGCGGGCCACCGGTCGCGGACCTTGATGAGCAGCAGGCCGGCGGCGGTGAGGGTGGCGGCCATGCCGGCGCCGTACGCGAGCACCAGCAGCACCCCGAACCACGTCCTGCCGAGCGCGACGGCGCCGAGCAGCACGACCAGCGCCGACGGGCTCGGGACCAGGCCACCGGCGACGCCCATGCCGACCACCGCGAGCCGGCTCGGCCGCCCGCCCCCGTGCCCGTGATCATGTGCGTGGCCGTGCCCGTGGGCGTGGTGGTGCCCGTGGTCGTCGTGGGTGTGGTCGGCGGTGTGGTCGTGGTCGCCGTGCGGCCCGTGCGAATGGCTGCCGGGCCCGTGCGGGTGCGGCCCGGGCGCATGGGCGTCGGGCCCGTGCGGGTGTGGCCCGTGCGCATGGGCGTCGGGTCCGTGCGGGTGCGGGGCGTGCGAGTGGCCGTGGGCGGTGGCGCCGCGGCGGGACAGCAGCATGCTGACGCCGATCGCGGCGACCAGCACCCCGCTCGTCACCCCCAGCCAGCCGAGCACCGTCTCCCCGGCCAGGCCCGCCGCGGTCGTCAGCAGCAGCCCCAGCAGCAGCACGCCGCCGGTGTGGGTGAGGGTGACGGTGGCGCCGACGGTGAGCGCGTCGCGGGGGCGGCCCTGCCGGCCGGCCAGGTACGCGGCCATGACCGTCTTGCCGTGGCCGGGCAGCGCGGCGTGCGCGGCGCCGAGGGTCAGGGCGAGCAGCACCGCGAGCAGCCCGACCCACGGGGTCAGCTCCCGCCGCGCGACCCAGCCGCGCAGCGTCAGCTCCGCCCGCCCCGCCCAGCCCGGCAGCACGGAAGGCACGACGGAAGGCGGCGCGGCAGGCGGGCCGGCGACCGGGCCGGCGGTGGTGGTGCTACCGCCGGGCGCGACCCGCAGCGTCGCCGTCCGCACCGACGGCGGGGAGGTGAGCAGGTCGTCCGGGTAGGCGCGCAGCCCGTCGCTGCGCGAGGACGCCGGCAGCGGCGGGTCGACCAGGTGCACCCCGTCGGCGGTGGCGGTCAGCTCCCGCCAGCCGGTCCGGTCGGCGGCGAAGTCGTTCGCCACCTCGACGGTGGACGGCGCGGACAGGTCGGCGGGCGCCGACAGGTCGCATTCGAGGCGGCTGGTGCGCAGCCCCGCCGCGCCCTCGCCGTAGGTGAACGCCTCCCGGTCGACGGTCCAGCCGGCGGCGCGCCCGTGCACGGTCACGTGGAAGGCCGCGGCGACCGCGGTACACGACGGCTGGAACTGCACCGTGGGCAGCTCCGCGAGGTCCGCGACGTAGGCGACGGTGACCCGGTCGGGGTGCAGGGTCAGCGCGCCCAGCTGGTTGACGGAGAAGTTGCCGAGCGGGTGGGCGTGCGCGGCGCCGGGCCACAGCAGCGCGGCCGCGGCGACGGCGCAGAGCAGGAGCAGCACGCGGCGCATCAGGACTCCAGGGTGGCGAGGGTCCGCGCCGCTTCCGGCGCGTCGACGGGGGAGAACTTCGGGTTGAGCGCCAGGGCGAGGCGCAGCTGCAGCCGCGCGGTGTCCCGGTCGCCGGCGGCGTGGGCGACCATGCCGTAGTGGTACGCGAGGGTCGCGTCGACCTGGCCGAGGGCGTTGGCGCGGCGGGCGAACGGCAGCGCCGCGGCCGGGTCGCCGGCGGCCAGCAGCGCCCAGGCGGCCAGGTCGGCGACCTCGGCGAACTGGCGGCGGTCCCATTCGGCGACGGCGAGGCGGGCCGCGGTGGCGGCGTCGCCGGCGGCGAGGGCGAGCGCGGCCGCGCCGAGGTCGTCGGTGCCGCCGTTGGCGGTGAAGAGGCGGTGCGCGGCGCGCGCGAGGTCCAGCGACGGGGCGGGGTCCCGGCCGGCGACCCGCAGCAGGCGCGCCTGGTCCAGCAGCGCGTCGACGGTCGGGGTGCGCGCCACGACCCGGTCCAGGTCGGCGAGCGCCGCGGTCAGGTCACCGGCGGCGGTGTCGAGCTTCGCCTTCAGCTGCCACAGCCCGACGGTGCCGGGGTCGGCGGCCAGGCCGAGGGTCACGTGCCGGCCGGCGGTGGCGAGGTCGCCCGCCGCCCAGGCGAGGCTGCCGAGGTGCTGGTGGCAGAAGGCGACGTCGGCGGGTTCGGTCGCGCTGTCCAGGGCGAGCCGCATGAGCGCGGCCGCCTCGGTGCGTCTGCCGTGCTGTTCGAGGTCGTACGACCCGCGCGTGTACGACGCGAGCCCCGGCCGCAGGTCCAGCATCCGTTGCACGGCGGCGGTCGCGGCGTCGGGGTGGCCGAGCTGGGTCTCGGCGTCGGCGAGGACCCCGTACGCGGTGTCGGACCACGCGTTGACGGCGAGGGCCTGCTCGGCGAGGGTCTTCGCGGCGGCGAAGTCGTGCCGGGCGTTGGCGAGGGCGCCGAGTCCGGTGAGCGCGGCGGCGTTGCCGTCGGGGCGCACCCGCAACGACTGCCGCAGCGCCCCTTCGGCCTTCGGGTAGTACGCCGGGTCGGCGCCGGCCCGGGCCTGCTCCAGGTAGGCCTCGCCGAGCGCCGCCCACGCCGTCCAGTCGCCGGGGACGGTGCGCAGCCGCTCCTGGTGCGCGGCGATCGTGACGGCCAGCCGGCTCGTCCCCTGTGGACGGTCGGCCGCGGCCGGCGCGGCGGTGGGTGCGCCGCCGGTAGGGCGGCCCGCCACGGCGCCGACGCCGAGCAGCAGCGCGGCTGCCAGTACCACACCCAGCACGATGCGGATCCGCATGACTCCTCCTCCTTCGTGGGACCGGGGCGCGTCCACCGTGGACGCGCCCCGCGCTGCGGATCAGGGCTGGGTCATCCCGCGGCGGCGCCGCCACCAGCCGACGAAGAGCAGGGTGCCCAGGCCGGCCGCGATCGCCGAGGTGCCGACCGCGACGGCCGTCATGCCGGTGCCGGACTCGAACGCCGACGGTGTCGTGGCGGGCTGGGCCGCGGCGGGCGACGCCGACGGGCCGGCGCCGCTGCCGCCGCCGGTGCCACCCGCGCCGGCGCCGGTGCCGCCGCCCTTGTTCACCGACGCGCTGTTGGGCAGCGCCAGGTACGGGAACTCGGCGCCGAACGCGTTGTCGTTCGCGTCGACCTTGTCGCCGGTGGCGAGGGCGTCGACGAGCTTGCCGGTCTGCGCGGCGCCCTCGACGGCCTGCACGGCGATGTCGACGACGTCGTCGGTGAGCCGCCGGCCGTTCGGGAAGCCCTGCAGGTCACCGGCGAGGACACCGAGCCGGTTCGGCTGCGCGGTGACCGGCACCCCCAGGTTGAGCCGCAGCATCTCCGCCGGCCGGAAGTCGGCCGCGACGACGTCGGCGTTGTTGAGCTGGGAGTTGAGGTCGGCCTTGATCGGCCCGCCGGCCTTCGTGGTGATGCCGGTCAGGAAGATCTCGACCAGGTCGTTGCGGGGTGCCGCGGGCGCCGGCACCTTGTACACGCTCTCGATGAGCTTCGGCAGCTCCGGGTCGGTGACCCGGGCGACGACGGCGGGGATGCCGGCGTCCTTGTCGGGGCTGATCGAGTTGAACGCGTCCTTCAGCGACGCCGGGACGACGACCTCGTTGACGAGCGGGTTGCCCAGGCGCGACACCTGGACCCTCTCGCCGGCGACCGGGCCGGCCTGCCCGGTGACGCGGGTCTTCGCGCGTTCCGTCGTGGTCCACACCCCGATGACCGGGTTGCGTTTCGCGTCGCCCTTGAGCGCCACGTCGGAGAACGGCACCTGCAGCGCGATCGTGTTGACGTTGTACCCGGCGAGGGTGTCCTGCCCGACCTCGCTCAGGTCACCGCCGTACAGCAGGTCGAACACCCGCAGGTCCAGGAAGAACGGGTCGTCGGCCTGACCGGCGTAGACGTTCCAGCCGCCGGGGAGCCGCTTGTTGGCGTCGCCGCGCAGCTTCGCGTAGTCGGGCATGGTGGCCTTGCCGACCCGCGACGGGGCGACCGGCGCGCCGGTGATCCTGGTCTTGAACGGCTCGCCGTGGAACGACGACTCCAGCGTGTACGTCTGGCGGAACAGCAGGTTCTCGTCGTCGAGCGAGGTGACGGGGCCGTTGGCGTACAGGAACGTGTCGCCGCCGCGGCGGTCGACGTTCTGGAACGTCCAGCGGAACACCGCGTCGGCCTTCGCGTCGCCGTCGCTGTCGACGTTGATGGTGTAGACGGCGTCGGTGGCGAACGGGTAGAAGTTCGGGCCGCCGTTCGGCTCGGAGAACGGCTGCCAGTTGGCGATGAACGTGACGTAGCCGGCCCGCTCGGGGCTGACGAACGCGTAGAGGTCGGTGTTGTCGACCGCCGGGTCGGCGGCGACCAGCGGCGCCTCCCGGTGGCTCGACGCCGACGAGGTGCCGGGCCCGAGGCCGGCGAACGCCACACCGGCCGCCACGAGGGTGGCGGCGGTGGCACGCCACCGGCGACCTGCCCGCGTTGGAGTGGTCATGAGGGTGGTCCTCCCGCGTCTGGAGCGGTCCTGTGGTGGACCGCCGCACGGGAGGACTTCGCGGGCGCCGCGGCGGCGGATGGGTCGCTGTCGGTTTGCTGTCAGCCACCCATCCGCGGTCCCGCCGGCTCCGAAGCGCAGCCCCGCCGGCTCACGGAACGCGGCTCCGCCGGCTCCGGAACGGCGCTCAGCCGGCGGGTTTGACCCCGACGCCGCCGTAACCGTGCGACACCTGCGCGTCGCCGTCGTCGGGGCGCCAGTCGCCGAGCCACACCAGGCCCGGGTCGAGCAACTCGTAGCCGTCGAACAGCCGCAGGATGTCCGCCCTCGTCCGCGGGACGATCGGGGCGCTGGACTGCCGGTACACCTGCTGGCCCTGCTGCGCGGGCGCGTCGGGCACACCGTCGCGCGTCAGGTGCGACACCACCAGGTGACTGCCGGGGACGGTCGCGTCGCGCAGCCGGGCGATGAGGCCGGCGGGGTCCGCCTCGTCGGGCACGAAGTGCAGGATCGACACCATGAGGATCGCGACCGGCTCGCCGAAGTCGAGGTGCCCGGCGACGTCCGGGTCGCACAGCAGCGCCTCCGGCTCGCGCAGGTCGGCCAGGGCCACCGACACCCGGTCCAGACCGTCCACAAGGGACCGCGCCTGGGCGACCGCGACGGGGTCGTTGTCGACGTAGACGACCCGGCCGTCGGCGATGTCGTGGACGTTGCCCTGCGTCGGCAGGCCGGTGCCGATGTCGAGGAACTGCCGCACGCCCGCCTGCGCCAGGTGCCGCACCGCCCGCTGCAGGAACCGCCGGTTGGTCCTGGCCGCGGCCGGCGTGTCGGGGAAGATGGCCAGGATCCGCTCCGCCGCCTCCCGGTCGACGGCGAAGTTGTGATACCCGCCGAGGTAGTAGTCGTACATGCGGGCCACGTTGGGGATGCTCGTGTCGACGTCACCGAGACCGGTCATCCGCATACCTTAATGGGGTACGTTGCGGCGCATGCTCGACGGACTCGACGACATCCGGTGGGACGCGCTGGAGCACGCGTACGGCCCGGCCGGCGACGTGCCGGCGCGCCTGCGCGGGCTGCTCGACCCGGCCGCCGACGCGCGGCGCCGGGCCCTGTCCGGCCTGTACGGCGGCATCTGCCACCAGGGCACCCGGTTCGAGGCGAGCGCCCCGGCGGTGCCGTTCCTGCTGGAGCTGCTGCAGGACCCGGCCACCCCGGACCGGGCCGCGATCGCCCGGCTCGTCGCGGACCTCGCCGTCGGGTCGCACGAGACGTGGCTGCCCGGCGGCTTCCCCGCCGCGTCGCTGCGCGCCGACGCGGCCGGCGGGGCCGAGCTGCTGCGGGCCGCCCCGCCACCGGCGGAGGACGACGAGGACGAGGACTTCGAGGGCGAGTCCCGGCTCGACTACCTCGACGGCCTCGACGACGCGCAGCAGCGGGCGCTGGCCGCGTACGTCGAGCTCGCCGCGTACGACGCGGTCCGCGCCGGCCTGCCGGTGCTGCGGCGGCTGCTGGCCGACGACGACGCGGCGGTGCGGGCCACGGCCGCCTACACCCTCGCCTGGTTCCCCGAGGACGAGCCCGGCGCCGGCACCGCCGCGCTCACCGGGGCCGCCGCCGACCCGTCACGGTCCGTGGCGGCGACCGCGCTGGTCGCCCTCGGCCTGCTCGGCACCGCCGTGCCCGCCGCGCTGCACGACCCGAAACCGGAGATCCGCTGGGCCGCCGCGATCGGGCTGGCCCGGGTGCACGGCCCCGACGCCGGCCCGGACGCCGCCGCGCGGCTGCTGGAGTGGGCCGGGTCGCCCGGCACCGTCCGGTCCGGCGTGCCGTTCCTCGGCGGCGACCTCGCCGGGTACGCGGCGCTGACGCTGCCCGGCCTCGGCGACGCGTACACCGCCGCCGCCCTCGACGCGCTGCTGACCCGGCTCGGCACGGTCACCGGCGTGCAGACGCTGCCGGTGCTCGCCACCGCGCTGCGGATCGTGTTCCCCGACGGCGCGCGGCCGGCCGGTGCGCCGCTCGGCCCGGCCCAGCGCCGGCTCGCCACCGTCCTCGCCGGGGCACCCGCCGCCTGGCAGCTCGACGGGCGGCGCTTCGGCAACGTGACGGGCCTGCTGAGCGCGTACGGGCTCCCCGCCGACCCCACTGAGCTGGGCGCCCTCGCGGGTTGACACGCCGCACCGGCGGGGTGCGACTGTTGTCATGCGGCAATTTGTTGTACGGTGGGTGGGTCGTCACCTGAGGCGACCCGCCCCACGTTGCGTGAACAGCGTGCCCCGGCGGGTCACCGGCCGGGCCCGTCCAGACAGCGGCGGTCAACCCGGAGCGTGACGGTTCCGCGGTCTACCGCCGGCGTTCAAGACACGGGCGCTGTGAGCGATCTTCTGACCGGTCCTGAGCGCCGTGCGCCCTGATGCCAGGTTGCCCGCTCGTCGTCGCCCGAAACGACGTCCGTACCCCGGACGGGCCGGTCATGCACCGAAAGGCTGACCCTGCCGTGAGCATTGACCTGCACACCGACGCCACCGTCACCGGGACCACCGACAGCATCGAGGTCACCGCCGCCCCCGACGCGACCGCCGCGCCGGCCGCCGGGGCGCACCGCACCCGCGAGACCGACGCGCAGGCGAAGGCGCTGCTGTCCCTGCTCGCGGACCTGCCCGCCGGCATCGACCGCGACCGGGTCCGGGCCCGGCTCATCGAGCTGTACATCCCGCTCGCCGAGTACCTCGCGCGCCGCTTCCGCAACCGCGGCGAGCAGTTCGACGA
>NZ_JNYJ01000091.1 GCF_000716715.1 Dactylosporangium aurantiacum
CTTCACGACCCTGGTGTTCGGTGCCTGGCCGTGCACCGTGCGGTTCCCCAGCGTGGCGCTGCGGCCCGGTGCCGTGTTGCCCCTCTTCGGAGGGCTGACCCTGCCCTGGCCGGCCGCCCTGCCACGTGACGCCGTCACCGCCCGCCGCGCCGATACGCCCGCGCTGCCGCCGACACGGGCCGGTCTGGACCCTTCCGAAACAGCCGTTCACATCTGGAACACATCAGGTTTCCAACGGACAGAAACATCAGGCCGTTGATCTACTTTTCCGCATTTCAACCGCCTCTTGATGTTGCGCACCCCGAAGGGACTCGAACCCCCTGACCCTCTGATCCGTGGACATGGGGCGGTGACGCCGCCCCATGTCCTGGGACGCGCTGCCGACGGGACGCCGTCCGCTACTTGCGTAGGACGAAGAAGGCCACGATGGCGGCGATGATCAGGACCGCGGCGGTGATGGCGGCGGCGATCTTCGCGGCGCTGTAGGGGCGCTCACCGGCGACCTCGCCGGTGCGGCCGTTGACCTGAATGTTGTAGGTCTTGCCGGCGTAGATGTAGCAGGCCAGCCAGACCGGCAGCAGCATCAGCTTGAAGGTCAGCTCGTGGTACTCGGTGTCGACGTGGTCGACGCGCTGCTCGTCGCCGCCGATGTCGTGCCGGCAGTCCTGCTCGATCACCGGCGCGACCTTGCGTTTCGCCTGCTCCAGGCCGGTTTCGGGCTCGACGTCGTAGCGGAGGGTCTCGTGGCCCGCCAGGTACTGCGCGTGGAAGGGCTGGGCGTCGGTCAGCGGCCAGGGTTCCAGGGCGTCGAGGTGCTGCTGGGTGACCTTGGTCGTGCCGGCCACGAGCACGTCGTCGAAGGTGCGCTCGACGGTGCCGCTCGCGTGGTGCCACTGGGTCTTGCGCACCTGGCGGGTCTTCGTCTCGCCGTTCTCGGTGTAGGTCTCCGTCACCCAGTAGTGCTCGCCGCGCTGGCCCTGATAGTGCGAGACGGTCCGGGTGTCGTAGGTCCAGTGCGGCAGGTAGGTGCTCTTCGCCGACTCGGCCTCGGTGACCTTCTTCAGCCCGTTGGGCGCGAACCAGCGCGACGCCGCCCACTTGCGCAGCTCCTCACGCAGCTGCTGCTTGGTGAGGGCGAACGGCAGGACCGCCTCGGGCACGACCTGGTCCTCGGGGTTGACCTCGGCGACGACAGCCGCGCCGCAGAACCGGCAGCGGTCGGAAATCGCGTCGGACTCGGTCTCCGCGCCGCAGTTCTGGCACTTGAAGACGTGCTTGGCCAGCAGCGCGATCGGCTTGCGGGGCAGGCCGGCGAACTGGGACCACTCGTGCTCGGTCACCTGGCGGGTGGCGGCGGCGATCTGGGTCTCGTGCCCGCAGTACGGGCACCGCAGCGCGGTGGTGCCGGGCGCGAACTCGACGTTGGCGCCGCACCCGGCGCACGGGTACTGGGTCTGTGTGATCACGGCTCAGCCCTGCGGCGGCAGCGGCGGCGGGACGGCGGCGAAGAGCGCACCGAGCTCGGCGACCTGGCCCGCGGGGGTCCACTGCGCCATACCGTTCTTCCAGACGAGCGTGGTGCGGGCCACGGCACCCGAGCGGACCTGCGCGCCGAGCGCGTCGAGATCGAACGGGCCGGCCTGCTGGCCGTTGACGCCGGCGAACCACTGGTCCTGCTGCGGCAGCGGCGGCGGCCCGGCCTGCGGCGGCGGGGCAGACACCGGCTGGTTGAGCGCATTGGCCATCCGCTGCCCGGCGGCCATGCCCAGGCCCAGGCCGAAGCCCTCGCCGGCGCCACCGCCCGGGTTGTTGGCGGCGTCCTCCATGGCGTTGGCGGCCTGGAACGTCGTGTATGCGTTCAGGTTGCCCACCACGCCCATCGAGGTGCGCTTGTCGATGGCCTGCTCGACCTCCGGCGGCAGGGAGATGTTCTCGATGATGAACTTCGGGATCTGCACGCCGTAGCCGGTCAGCTCCTGGGTCAGCACGCCGGCGAGCTTCTGCCCGATGACCAGCTGCTGGGCGGCCAGGTCGAGCGCCGGCACCTGCGCGGTCGCGAGGGCGCTGCCGAGGTGGCCGACGATGAGCTGGCGCAGGAACTCCTGAACCTCCTCCGTGCGGAACTGCGGGTCGGTGCCGACCAGCTCCCGCAGCAGCATCGCCGGGTCGACGACCCGCAGCGAGTACGCGCCGAACGCCCGCAGCCGGACCATCCCGAACTCGGGGTCGCGCATCATGACGGGGTTCTGCGTGCCCCACTTGAAGTCGGTGAACTGCCGCGTGTTGACGAAGTAGACCTCGGCCTTCCACGGCGAGTCGAAGCCGTACTTCCAGCCCTTGAGCGTGGTCAGGATCGGCATGTTCTGCGTCTGCAGCGTGTAGGTGCCGGGGGTGAAGACGTCGGCGACCTGGCCCTCGTTGACGAACACGGCCGTCTGCGACTCGCGCACGATCAGCTTGGCGCCCATCTTGATCTCGTTCTGGTACCGCGGGAACCGCCAGACGATCGTGTCACGGCTGTCATCGAGCCACTCGATGATGTCGATGAACTCGCCGCGCAGCTTTTCCACCAGACCCATGACGGTTGCTCCTTCACCACGCACCGTTCACACATTTGCGGCCGAACCATAGAGAATCCCGTGATCGCGAACAAGCGCCAAAGATCCACTGTCGGGATGTCGGCAGTCGCGAAAGCCACCTGGCATGAGCCATACGGCCCTGGCGGTCCGCTTGCACAGGCGATACCGTCGGTCAGGGCGCTGTAGATTGAAGAAGGCCCGGCGCGGGCACGCCGGCCGTACAGCGAGCGATGTGGGCGTTTCGTGAGCGGCTGCGACACATCCACCTCGCTTCGGAGGAGCCTTGACGGGGATCGTCACCCCGCTCTCGTTGTCGGCGCCGGGTGCGCAGTTCGCGTGGTCGGGGCACAATGCCACTCGAGTCAGCGAGGAGGTCGCGCGGTGAGTGCTCAGGACTACCTGTCCGCGGTGGTGTTCGGTGCGGTGATCGGTGTCGTCGCGCGGATTCTGCTGCCGGGACGGCAGCCGATCGGTTTGATCCTTACCGTGTTGATCGGGATGGGGCCGCGGTTGCCGGCACCTGGGCCGCAGACCGGTGGGAGATCAGCAGCGACAAGGTGCTCGTAGTGGCCGGTCACCGCTACGACTGGTTGGTTCTGGGCATACAGGTGGGCATCGCGGTCGTCGGTGTCGCCATTGCGGCGCTGCTGGCTCGTGCATTCTCCTCGGAAGATGACTGACTGAGTCCGTTTGCGCGTTTCTACGAGGTCGATGAACGGTCCTCGGGATTGGTCCCGGAAAGCTTCACGGAGGCTCGTCTGATCGCCCGGGATCGACGGATCGCGAGCATCCCGACTGTGATCATCAGCACGCCGATGACGCCGAATCCAGCGACGATCCAGGTGATGTCGCGCAGCGACAATGTGGAGAGCAGCGACTGCTGCTGCGTGTTGGGTGTCGGCTGCGCCTTGACGGCCGGGGGTGCCGACGCCGCGGGGCCCTTCGGTGTGTATCGCAGGATTCTGGTGCTGCCCGGCTGGTCGGAGGCGGTCAGGAACGCGCGACCATCCGGGGTGTAGGTGATGGACTCGCCCTGCGGTTCGTCGGGGAGCGCGGTGATGCGTGGCGTGCCGGTGGTGATGGCGGCGGCGACGTCCCCGTCGGTCACGTCGAACTCGTAGGCGTCGGCCATGGTGCGCACGACGGCGCGGCGGCCGTCGGGGCTGACCGCGCCACCGGTGATGAGGCCGGCGCCGAGGAAGCTGAGCGGATTCGAGGTGCCGGTCGCCTGCGGGCGAAACGTGCCGACCTGACGCAGCGGCACGCCGGTGATGTTGTTGGACTGCAGGGGGGCGGCCGGAACGTACACCTCGCCGACCGGGTCCTTGGTCACGATGGCCGGGGTGCCGTCGCCGGCGATCAGCAGTGTCTCGGCGTCGCGGGGTTTGCCGTCTGGGTACACAAGGCGGTGGATGACCGGCTTGGTCTCGTTTGGGGCGAGGCTCCACAGGGCGATCGTCGATCGGCGGGTACGCGATCCACCGGTCTGTGGAGTGTTGTCGCCGATGTCGGCGACCCACAGGGTGCCATCCTTGGCGACGGCCGGTAGTGGGGATGATTCGCGGCGTGGGGGCCTCGCTGGTGTACCTGCTCCTACGTCAGATCTTGCAGATGCTCACGCAGCTCGCCCGCGACGGCGGCGCGAAGGACGTCGAACTGCTCGTGTTGCGGCATCAGGTGGCGGTCCTGCGTCCGCAGGTACATCGACCCGACCTGCAGCCCGCGGATCGGGTGGGTCGGCGGCGTTGTCCCGACTACTGCCACGACCACAACGGTCGGCGTTCTTCGTCACCCCGGCCACGCTGCTGCGCTGCATTGGCAGCTGATCGCCCGGCACTGAACGTATCCGCACGCGCGTCCCGGCCGGCCTCCCGTCGACCGGGAGGTCCGCGACCTGGTGCTGCGTCTGGCCGCGGAGAACCCGACCTGTGGCCACCGCCGTGTACAAGGTGAACTGGCGCGGCCGGGCCACCGGATCGCGGCCAGCACGGCCTGGAAGATCCTGCACCAGGCCGGCGTCGACCCGGTGCCCCGCCCGGACCGGACCCACCTGGCAGCCGTTCCTCACCGCACAGGCCCGCACAAGTCGGCGCGAATGTCGTCAATCGCGTCGTCGGTCTCCAAGGCCACCGGGCCGACAATGGCATGAGCACGCGGCACCTCAAGCCCGACGACCGGCACCCGGGCCAGCCCATGCGCAACCGGCGAGCCTGACGACGAGCTGCTCCTGCGCCTCGAGGACGCCCTTGGTCAACGCCGGTTCCGCGAGGCGTGGTCCGCCGGCTCCCGGGCCGACGCCGCGGAGCTGGCCGCTCACGTGTGACGGCGGCGCATCGGCGGCAGGTGTGTTGACCGTCCAGTCAAGTCTGGGCTAGCTTTTGACCGTACGGTCAACACACCTGGAGGCGCGATGGCGCGGGACACGCGGGAGCGGATCGTCACGGCGGCCCGCGATCTCGTGCATGCCGCGTCGCTGGCCGAGGTCAGCACCGAGGACGTGTGCAAGGCGGCCGGGGTGCACAAGGGCAGCCTGTACCACTTCTTCCCCTCCAAGGAAGCCCTCGGCGTCGCGGTGCTGGACTGCAACTGGGCGGTGATGCGCGCGATGCTGGACGAGGCGTTCGGCGACGACGTGCCGCCGCTGGCGCGTCTCGACCGGTTCGTGGACCGGTTCGCGCACCGACTGGCCGTGCTGCGCGAGACGATGGGCACCACCCCGGGCTGCCCGCTGGGCGGTCTCGTCGGCGAGCTGGCCGGTCACGGTGACGAGCCGCGAGCCCAGGCCGGCCGGGTGCTGCACGCCTGGACGCAGTACTTCACCGACGCCGTCAGCGAGGCGAAGGGCCGCGGTGACGTCGACTGCTCGGTGGAGGCCGCCACCGCCGCGCGACGGCTGCTCGCCCACCTGCAAGGGCTGGCGCTGTTGGCCAAGACGTACGACGACCCGCGGCTCGTCCTGGACGCGAAGCGGGACTTCCGGCTGCTGCTTGCATGACCCTCGACCGCACGTCGCCCCTTTTCCATGACCCCAGACTTGACCGATCAGTCAACCCAGGAGGAAGCAATGCCACTGTCCACCGGCGCCGCCTACCGGTTCAACCGGTTCGGCACCGCACTGCTCATCGACGACATGACGTTCGCCCGCAACGCCCCCGGCCCCGGCGACCGGATGCCGGCCTTCGACCTCGTCACCGTCGACGGCGGCCGGTTCCGCGACACCGACCTCGGCCCGCTGCCGGTACTGATGGTGTTCGGGTCCCGGACCTGCCCGGTCACCGAGAGCGCCGGCCCGGTGTTGCGCCGGCTGCACGCCGAGTTCGGCGACCGGGTCCGGTTCGTCCTCGTCAACACCCGCGAGGCGCACCCCGGCGACGTCTTCGGCCAGCCGGCCACCTTCGCCGACAAGCACCGCCATGCCGTACAGCTCCGCGAGCACCACGCGTTCGGCTTCGAGGTCGCCGTCGACGACATCGACGGGCGGCTGCACCGGGCGATGAGCCCGAAACCGAACTCGGCGTACCTGATCGACTCGACCGGCATCATCCGGTACCGCGCCCATTGGGCCAACGACGAGGCCGCCCTGCGCACCGCACTGACGGACGTGACCGCGGGCCGCGTCCCGGCACGTGGCCGCAGCCGCGCCATGGCCGGGCCGCTCATGCGCGCCGTCGGGCACCTGCCTGGCATCGTCCGGTACGCCGGCCGCCGGGTGGAACGCGATGTGTGGCTCGCCGCGCCACCCCTCGCGCTCCTCGGGCGGCTGTCCCGGCTCTTCAACCGGCTCCCGGCCGACCGTCGCGGACCGGCCGCCCTTGCGCTGCTCGGCGTCGTCGTCTCGACGGCCGGGGTCCTGTTCGCAGCGTTGTGACGATTGCCGGTCACAACTGCGTCAGGCGGTCGTCCAACCCTGGTGAAGGCAACCCGACCGGGAGAGGAACCGCCATGACAACGACAAGCCCGCTGCATCTGATGGAACTGTTCGCCGAACGCGCCGCCGCCGGCGACGTCGAGGCACTGCTGGCCGTGCACGAGCCGGACGCGGTGTTCGAGCCGCAATCCGGCACCGTGCTGCGCGGCACCGCGCAGATCCGCGAGGCGCTGACCGGGTTCGCCGCGATGCGACCCACGATCGAGTACACCGGCGAGGCGGGCCGCGTCATCGTCGACGACATCGCCCTCGTCTCCAACACGTGGACGATGACCGGGCACCTGCCGGCGCGGGCGTCCACCGCGACGGCGGGGTGAGCGCCGACGTGCTCGACGGCCTGTCTGCCGGACCCAGCGATGCGCCGGACGCCGCGCTGCTGGAACGGGAGGTCCAGTTGGCCTGCACCCACGCGCTGCTGACCTGCCTGGACCGCGAGCACCGCATCGCGTACATCCTCGGGGAGATCCTCTGCGTCGACTCCGACGACGGCGGCTACATCTGCGACGTGCCGGCCGCCACGTACCGCAAGCGGGTGTCCCGCGCCCGGCACCGCATCCGCGAGCACCTCGGCGCGCACTGCGGTCTGGTCAGCGAGACCGCCGCCTGCCGCTGCGCACGCCGCGTCGACATCACCGTGCGGCAGGGCCGCGTCAAGCGCGGCCGACCGGGGTTCACGGGCCCCGCCGGCGTGCACCTCGACGAAGTCAACGACCGGGTCGCCGGCCTGCACGACGCCGGGCAACTGCTGCGGACCTGCCCGCCGCCGTGCCCGCCGAGTCCCGCGAACGCATCACCAACCTGCTCAGGTCATCCGGCCTGGACCACCTGTAGGAAGGCGAGCCGTTCGTCGGTGAGCCCGGGCGCGACCTCGAGGATCTCGACGTCGACGATCTTCTCAGCAACGAACGGGTCCTCCTCCACCCGCTGCCGCAACTGCTCGGCGGTGCTGTTGTGGGCGAGCGGCACCCCGCCGAGACCCGGCTGCAGGCTGCCCGCCAGCAGGAACACCCCGTCGGCGACGCCCTGCTTGATCCACGCCGCGTGCGCCGCCATGTACTCCCCGGCGGCAGCCTTGTGGTCGGTGAACCGCAGCACCACGATAAACATCCGATCCCTCTTCCGTCTGAGCTTCCTAACCCGCGGTCACCGGTTCGCGGTGACCTGACTATCGAGCCACGCGTCGAGCCGGGCGACCTCACGCCGGACGAACGCCTCGTCACCGAACGCGTTGGACAGCATCGCGATCCCCTGACTGCCCGCCAGTACGTGCAGCGCCAGCGCGTCGGCGTCAGCCGTGGGATCGAGCTCGGTGAACTGCTTGCCCAGCCACGTCCGGAACAACGTGAACACGGCGACGGCATCGGGTCGGCTGGGGTGGCGCAGCTTCGCCAGTTCCGCGGTGAGGGTGCCGACCGGGCACCCGAACCGCTGGATGTCATCGCCGTTGGCCACCACGATGCGGACGAACCGGCGGATCCGCTCCTGCGGCGACGGCGCCTCGGCCGCCCACTGCTCCAGCATCGCGCGGGTCTCCGCAGCCCGCGCCTCGATCACTGCGGCCAGGATGTCGTCCTTGGTCCTGAAGTGGTAATAGAAGTTCCCGCGCGAGATCCCCACGGCCTCGGCGATCGCGGTGAACGAGGTGTGCTCGAAGCCCTGCTCGTAGAACAGCCGATCGGCAGCCGCGACGATCCGCGCCCGCGTCGCCGCACGCTTGTCCACTCCGCGCCTCCCCGCACTTCCGACACCGCACCGTAGGACGGGCGTCCTATGGGTTGTCAACTGCCGATCCGTCGGCTGCCGCGGTCGCGCCCTACCCCGCCCGGGCGTCGGGCCAAAACAGTTGGACGACTCCGGTGATGTTGTCCCCGCCGTACCCCCGGTCGAGCGCCTGCTGGAAGGTGGCGGCGGCGGTCCCGGTCAGCGGAACGGGGCGGTCCCGTGCGGCGGCGTCCGCGACGGCGTACCGCAGGTCCTTGGCCACCAGCTCGACGGGGAACGCCGCCGGGAAGGTAGGGCCGAGCATCGCGGTGGCGGCGGTGGCCGCGGCCGGGCTCGCCACCGGCGTAGCGGTGAGGACCTCGACGACGCGGGACGCGTCCAAGTCGGTTCCGTCCACCGCGCCGAGCAGCTCCGCGACGGCGGCGACCTGCACAGCGAACAGGGAGTTGGCGAGCAGCTTCATCCGCGCGCCGGTCCCGGCCTGCCCCATGTGGTGCACGGCGCCGCCGAGCTGCCGCAGCACCGGCTCGACCCGACGGGCGACCGCCGGCTGCCCGCCGACGAGGAAGATCAGCGCGCCGGCGTCGGCCTGCGGGCGTGACCCCAGCACCGGAGCGTCGAGGAAGTCCACCCCGCGGTGCGTGCACCGGGCGGCGAGCTCGGCCGAGAATGCTGGGGTCACGGTGGAACAGTCGACGGCGGCCGCGCCCGCTGCCATCGTGGTCAGCGCGCCGGTGTCCGGGTCAAGCCAGACGCTGCGGCCGGCGTCGTCGTCACGCAGCATGGCGAGCACCAGGTCACATTGCTCCGCCGCGGCAGCCGGCGTCGGTGCTGCGGTGGCGCCCGCCTCGACCAGTGGCCGCGTCGCATCGGCGGCACGGTTCCACGCGGTGATCTCGTGTTCGCCGGTGGCGAGCAACCGGCGAGCCATCCGCGAACCCATCGCGCCGAGTCCTAGCACAGCGATCTTCATTGGTGCTCCTTCGTGCGTGGTGGATGGTGTTCAGGAGCCCATGGCGGCGAACGCCGCGGTGAGCGCCCGCGGGTCGCTGCTCCACAGCGCACCCATCTGCGCGGACGTCGGGTCGGGATAGATGTCCTCGCCCCCCGCGGTGATGCCGTCGAGGATCGCGTCGGCAACAGCCCGCGGCGCCGCCTTCGGAGCGTCGACACCGGTGAGCATGTCGGTGTCGATCCCGCCGGGGTAGACACCGTGCACGCTGACCCCGGCCCGGGTCAGCGCGGGCCGCAGGGCGAGGGTCAGCGAGTGCGCGGCGGCCTTGGACGCCGAGTAGCCCGCCATCGGCGGGGCCGGCGCGTACGCGAGCAGGGTAAGCACATTGACCAGCGCGCCCTTGTTCGCCGTCAGGGCCGGGGCGAACGCGCGAATCATGTCGTACAGACCGGTGTAGTTGACCGCGAACTCGCAGTCCAGCCCGTCGGGATCCGCGTCCAGGGCGGGGGCGAACGCCGCCGCGCCGGCGTTGTTGATCAGCAGGTTCGTGTCGGTGGCGAGGGCGGCCACCCGATCGACGGCGGCCCGGTCGGTGACGTCGAGGGCGACCGGCGTGACCCGCTCATGGGCGAGGACCGCGCGAGGGTCGCGGGCAGCGGCGTAGACGCGCACCGCGCCACGCGCCAGCAGGGCGTCGACGAGGGCGCGGCCCAGACCGCGGTTGGCTCCGGTGACGACGGCGATACTTCCGGTGATCTCCATGCCACTCACTCTGCCGCTTACCAGTGAGGTACCGAATGCCTGGACTGCTCGCGTTCTTGTCCCAGAGTCTCAGTCTGCTCGCCAGCGCGTCCGTCATGGCCCTACGCTGCGCAGGTGGATGTGCTCGGTGACGTGTTGGCGTTGGCCCGAGTCGACGCGAGCCTGATGGCGACCTTCGACGCGCGCGCCCCGTGGGCCATTGAACTGCCGGCCCGCCAGGGCGCCGCATTCCACGCCATCGTCGCCGGCACCTGCTGGTTCACCACCGACGGCGCTCCCCCACGCCAGCTCGCCCCGGGCGACCTCGTGCTCCTGCCCGCCGGCGCGCGGCACCAACTCGCCACCGACCCCGACCTGCCGACCCGCCGCTTCGACGAAAATCTCAAGCGCAGCCTCATCCAGCCCGACGGCGAACTGGTGATCGATGGGCCCGGCGCCCGCACCCGCATCCTGTGCGCCGGCTACAGCTACGAAGCCGGCGCCAGCCACCCCGTGCTGGGGCTCCTCCCGCCGGTCCTGCACGTCGCCACCGCCCAACCGGACAACGGGCCATGGCTACGCTCCGTCCTAGACCTCCTCGCCCACGAAACCCGCAGCCACACCGCCACCGGCTCCGGCACCGCCGCCCTCCGCCTCCTCGACCTACTCCTCATCCACGTCGTCCGCGTCTGGCTCGACACCGCCGGCAACTCTATGGACCCGTCGTGGCTCCGCGGGCTGCGCGACCCGCTCACCGCCAAGGCCCTGGCCGCGCTGCACGAGCGACCGGGCCACGACTGGACCCTCGACAGCCTCGCCGCAACCGTCAACGTTTCCCGTGCCACCCTCGCCCGGCGGTTCACCCACCACGTCGGCGAACCGCCGCTGACCTACCTCACCCGCTGGCGACTCGACCTCGCCGCCCGCAAGCTCCGCGACACGACCGCGCCCGTCGCCGCCATCGCCCACGACGTCGGGTACACCTCCGAATACGCCTTCAACCGCGCCTTCACCCGCACCCACGGCCAACCACCGGGCCGGTACCGCCGCCACACCGCCACGGAACGCATGTGATCAACCCGTCAATTACACGGCCGATCCATGTGCTGGCGACGCCGGTTCTTGTCGTGAGTACCGCACGTGGTCATGTCGCACCACCGGCGGCGACCCGCTTTCGAGGAGTCGAGGAACAGCCAGCCGCACCGCGGTCCCGGGCAACGGCGCAGTCGCTCGCGGGGAAGGCGGGTCAGCAGGTCGACGGCGCCCGCGGCCAGCCGGCGGCGCAGGCGGGCCAGATCATCGCCGGGCCCGTCGCCTCGGTCGAATCGTAGGACGAACGGAAAGGTCGCCACCTCGAGCTGCGCGTGTTCCGCCGCCTCCCGCCAGTCGGACTCCAAGGTCGCGACGGCCGCCGGCGGCACCGGCACAGCGTCGGAGCCATCACCGGGCTTATGGTCCTTGCCGTCACCTACTGCGTGCGCAACCAGGATCCAGGACGGTCGGCGTTGTCCCGGTCTGCGGCTTCCCGAGCTATCGGGGTGCTTGGGTTGCCTTCTGTTCAGCGCCATCGGCGCCGACCGGCCGTTGACCGGGTCGGCGCCGTGAACCGGGATCGATCAGCGCCGTGGGCGGTTTCGCCGTGGATCGTCGGCGCCCGGCGTATCCTCGCTGTCGGACTCGATCTCGACCCGTTCGGCTCGGACCTCGCCTTCGACCTGTTGCGGTTCCACCTCGCTCTGCCTGTCCAGGTGGACCGTTTCGATCGGTACGGTCTCCTTTCGCACGTACGGCTCCTCGGCGTGCAGCGTTACCTCGCGCTCGGCGCCGCTTGCAACCGGTTCCGCTCCTCGGGCGCGAGCCCCTCGAGGAGCGGTGGCGTCGCCAAGCCGGCGTCACGACGCCAGTGCCGAAACGCCGCGGCGGTCACCGCCAGCCACGCCGCCCCAAGCAGCCACCCTGCCAGCACGCCGGTCAGGTAATGCACCCCCGACGCGATGCGGGTGAAGCCGACCGCGACGACGATCACGGCGATGATGGCCAGGACTGGGCGACGCCATCGTTGCCGGATCGCGGGGAGGAACACCAGCAGCAGCACACCGTAGGTCACGAAAGAGCCGAGGGCATGATCGCTGGGAAGCTGTGGCCGGGCGCCGCCGCCACCGGCACGTCGACGATCGGTCGCAGCCGCCCGACGAGCAGTTTCAGGGTCGGGTCGAGGATGAGCGCGCCGAGGGCAGTGACCACCACGTACGCCGCAAGCCGGTACTCGCGGCGGATCAGCAGGTAGACGGTCGCCAACAGCAGCACACGAACCAGCAGGGTATGCCCACCGAAATCGGTCACAGAGCGCAAAATTTCTGCAGCAGGCCGTCGTCGGCCACCACCGTGTTGAGACCGTCGGCCACCGCCTGGTCCAGGCTCTGCATCGGCTGCCAATCCGACCGGACGACCAACAGCAGGGCCAGGAACCCCACGCCGCCCGCGAGGACGCCGAGCCACCCTACCGACGCCCGCAGCGCGAAGCGCTCCATGTGAACCGGCACCGTGCGGCGATCGTCGACCATGGCGGCCTCCTCTCATCGACGTTGCCGAACGATGGCAACGGTTGCCAGGCACGGCAGCACAGGCGTGCGCACCACGTGGCGGTCAGGCAGGCCGGCGCAGCCGCAGCCGTCGGTGGGTGAACCCGAGCCGGGCCCAGCCGACCAACGCGATGCCCGCAAGCAGTGAACCAACGCCGTCCATCACCAGGTCAGCGATGGTGTCGGTGTAGCCGACGACCATCTCGATACCCAGGACGTGGGTGCCGACCCACTCGTAGCATTCCCAGAGCACACCGATGCTCAGCCCGATCGTGGTGGTGAGCAGGATCAGCGTCCCGTGGTGGCGCAATGCGCGGTGGCGCAGTGCTGGGAGTAGTCCGAGGCGTATCAGCAGCAGCACCGTCATGGCGGCGACGCGCCGGTGGTAACCGCGTGGATCACCCAGTCATCCAGGCCAGCCGGTGATACCAGCCGGCGGCCGAGGCGACCGCGGCGACCACCAGCGTCCAGCCGAACGCCGCGTCAAACGGCCGCGGCAGGCGTGCGAAGCGTGGCACGAGCAACAGCAGCGAAACCACGGCGAACCGCGCCATGTTCGCCGGCGACCACACCAGCAGCGCTGCGAGCAGCGCCGCCAGTGCCGCGGCACGAGCAAGATCACCCAGTACGCCGGCGGCGCTGAGCGCGCGCGTGGTCGAGGTGTCCATGCGCGGCGGCTACCCGCGCAACCTCAACCTGAATCCGACAGTTCCGTGACCGACCTCGCCGGTGCAGTGATGCCGGCTGGTACGCATTGCTGGCTCTGGCACGACGTTGGTGATTGGAGTGACCCGGGCTCCTCGTTCTGCCAGATGTCCGATGTGCTGGTAGAGATCTGGGGCGCCGGGTCACCACGGCCCGCCGGGCCGACTCATAGGTCCTAACAGAGTTGATCGGGGGTCTTCCGTCCTTTGTGGAGGATGATCTAACATCTTCGGCCGTGAGGCGTGGTGAACAGCCGCCGTGGATCGTGCCGGACGGGCTGTGGCAGCGCATCTGGGATTCGGGTCCAGGATGACCTGCTGGCGACGGCTGGAGGAGTGGAACCGGGCCGGGGTCTGGAGCAGGTGCATGAGCTGCTCCTGGCCGAGCTGCACGCCGCGGGCAAGCTGGACTGGTCGCGAGCGGTGATCGACTCCTCCCACGTGCGAGCCGCTCGTCGTGGCCCAAAAGCGGTCCGAGCACCTGAGGCCCGGTCGACCGCGCCCGAGCGGGCTCCAAGCATCACGTCCTGACCGAGGGCGCCGGCATCCCCCTGGCCGTCTCACTCACCGGCGGCAACCGCAACGACGTCACCCAACTCCTGCCACTGATCGACAAGCTCCCACCCGTGCGAGGCCGCCGTGGCCGGCCCCGCCAACGCCCCGACCAGGTGTTCGCCGACCGCGCCTACGACCACGACAAGTACCGCCGAGCCGTACGCGCCAAGGGCATCCGCCCCCGCATCGCCCGCCGGGGCACACCCCACTGCTCCGGGCTCGGCGTGTTCAGGTGGGTCGTCGAGCGCACGATCGCCTGGTACCACGGCATGAAACGGCTCCGCATCCGGTGGGAACGCCGTGACGACATCCACGAAGCCTTCCTCGGCCTTGCGACCTGCATCATTACGTACCGACACGTCGCGCGACTTCGTTAGGACCTCTTAGCCCGCCACCGGCGCACCACTGCACCGGTGCGCACATCTAAGCGCCTGATCAAAAGTTCTGTCCGTAACCCTCGGGCAGCCAGGGTGAGGTCCAGGGCGCTGCGGTGGTGAGGTTCTGGTCGTGGGTTCTGTTGCGGAAGAACGCGTGTGCTT
>NZ_JNYJ01000092.1 GCF_000716715.1 Dactylosporangium aurantiacum
CATCGGCACCCGCGACATCGACTCCACACCACCAGCGATGACCAGGTCCTCCCAGCCCGCGCGGACCTTCTGCGCCGCGATGTTCACCGCCTCCAGACCTGACGCGCAGAACCGGTTCAACTGCACCCCGGCGACCGTGTCCGGCAGGCCGGCGACGATCGCGGCGGTCTTGGCGATGTCGGACCCCTGGTCCCCGATCGGGGACACCACGCCGAGCACGACATCGTCGATGTCGGCCGGATCGATGCCCGGGTAGCGGCGGCGCAGCTCGTCGATCAACCCGACGACCAGCGACACCGGCTTCACCCCGTGCAGCGAGCCGTTCTGTTTGCCCCGCCCGCGCGGGGTGCGGACAGCGTCGTAAACGAAAGCCTCAGTGCTCACCTACCCGAGAGTAACTTGCTGGTGTCCGGTGCACTACCCCGACTCCGGCCGGGGCAGCGCGCGCCGCCCCGCCTTGCGAGAATGCGGCATGCGCCCCAGGATCACCCTCACCGCGCTCGTCGCCGCCACCATCCTCGCCGCGGTCGCCGTCGTCGCGGCCCTCGACGCCACCCGGGGCCGGCACGTCGCGCTGCGCCCGCTCAACCATCCGTTCGTCGCGCTGGTCCTGCTGTGTGCCGTGATGATCGTCGCGCTGTGGCACTTCCAGCCGGAGGGCACCCGGCGGCTGCTGGCCCAGGCCGGGGTCGGCGTGGTGGCCCTGGCCGTCGCCGGCACCGGGGCGCTGGTCGCCGACACGCGCGGGTGGGACCCGCACGACCCGCGGGTCGTCGCCACCGACGGGCACCTGCGGGTGGTCGCGTGGCGGGTGCACGGCACCGGCGGCCGCGACCTGGTGCTGCTGCGGCTGCGCACCGGCGACGGGCTGTTCGGCCGGGACAGCGGCGCCGACCTCGCCTGCTTCCTGGAAGGCGCCGACGCGGGCGCGGCGGCGTGGACGTTCGCCGCCGCGAGCCTGCGCGGCGACACCCTGATCGCCCTGACCCGCGACGGCCGGGAGTGGCAGGTCCGCTTCGACCTGGTGTCGCTGCGCCCGACCGGGCCGGCGGTCGACCGCTGCGGCGGCGCCCCCGGCTACGCCGACTGAGCACCCGGCTGAGCACCCGGCTGAGCACCCGGCTGAGCACCCGGCTGAGCACCCGGCTGGGGACCCGGCTGGGGACCCGGCTGGACGCCCCAGTCGCGCAGGACCTCGGCGGTGTGCTGGCCGGGCAGCGGCGGCGGGCCGCCGAGGGTGGCCGGGGTCGCGGAGAACCGGGGCGCCGGCATGGACTGCACGACGCCGTCGTGCTCGGTGAACGTGCCGCGGGCCCGCAGGTGCGCGTCCTGCGGCGCCTCGTGCAGCGACAGCACCGGGGTGACGCAGCCGTCGCCGTCGTGGAACAGGGCCGACCACTCGTCGCGGGTCCTCGTCCGGAACGCCGCGGCGAGGCGCTCCCGCAGCACCGGCCACTGCGCGACGTCGAGCTGGTCGGGCAGGTCGGTGAGGCCGAGCGTCGCCACGAGCGTGGCGTAGAACTGCGGCTCGAACGCGCCGACGGCGACGTGCCCACCGTCGGCGGTCTCGTACACGTCGTAGAACGGCGCGCCGGTGTCGAGCAGGTTGACGCCGCGACGGTCCTGCCACAGGCCGGCGGCGAGGAGGCTGTGCAGCATGGTGCTGATGTGCGCGGCGCCGTCGACGATGGCGGCGTCGACAACCTGGCCACGGCCGGTGCGTTCGGCGTCGCGCAGCGCGGCGACGACCCCGACGACGAGGTAGAGGGCGCCGGCGCCGAAGTCGCCGAGCAGGTTCACCGGCACCTGCGGCGGGTCGCCGGCCCGGCCGATCGGGTGCAGCGCCCCGGACAGCGCCAGGTACGTGATGTCGTGCCCGACGGTGCCGGCCCGCGGCCCGTGCTGCCCCCAGCCGGTCATCCGCCCGTACACGAGCGGCGGGTTGACGGCGTGGACCTGTTCCGGGCCGACGCCGAGCCGCTCGGCGACCCCGGGCCGCCACCCCTCGATCAGCACGTGGGCGCGCGCGGCGAGGCCGAGCACGGTGGCGACGCCGGCGGGGTCCTTCAGGTCGACGGCGACGGACCGTTTCCCGCGGTTGAGCAGGTCCGTGGCGGGTGGCGGCGCGACCGGCGAGCCGGGGCCGGCCCGGTCCACGCGGACCACGTCGGCGCCGAGGTCGGCCAGCAGCATCCCGGCGAACGGTCCCGGCCCGATCCCGGCCAGCTCGACCACCCGCACGCCCCGCAACGGTCCACTCGTCATGCCAGCCACTCTCCCCGACGGTCCCCACCGCGCGGCGACCGGGCCGCCGGCATAGGCGGGTGTCGCCGCCGGCCCGCCGCGGTTCCCCCGGACCACTTGACGGAGTGAGTACTCACTCCGCAGGATTGGTACATGACCGACACGAAGAAACGCGCCGCGCCGCTGAGCCCCGACGAGCGCCGCGCCATGATCGTCGCGGCCGCGCTGCCGCTCGTCGTCGAGCACGGCGCCGGCGTCACCACCGCCCAGGTCGCCCGCGCCGCCGGCATCGGCGAGGGCACCATCTTCCGGGTGTTCGCCGACAAGGACGCGCTGCTCGCCGCGTGCATGGCGGAGGCGCTGCGCCGCGACGACACCCTCGCCCACGTGCGCGCCATCGACCTCGACCAGCCCCTCGCCGACCGGCTCATCGAGGCGGTGGAGACGATGCGGGCGTACATGAGCCGTATGAGCGCGGTCGCGGGCGCCGTGCGGCACCTCACCACCGGCCGGCTCGACCCGACCGCCGCCCCCGTGCGTGACCTGCGGCGCGAGGCGATGACCGCGACCGTCGACGCGCTCGCCGGGCTGTTCGAACCGGAGCAGGACCGGCTGCGCCGCGACCCGGAGTACCTGGCCCGCATGTTCCAGCACCTCGTCATGGCCGGCGGCGAACCCGCCGACCTCGTCGAGGTGTTCCTGCACGGCGCCGTCACCGGCGAACCATTGGGGCCGGCAACGGGACTCAGCGGTGGACAACCCACACCTTCCACGGCAAAGGTGCAGCATGGACATCCTTCGCCAGCATGAGATCGCCGAGGCCGGCCACCGGATCCTCAACCCGCTCACCGACGACAAGCTCATGCTGCTCGGCGAGGTCTGCCGGCTCGCGCCCGGCCAGCGCCACCTCGACCTCGCCTGCGGCAAGGGCGAGATGCTGGCCAGGTGGGCCGACATGTACGGCACCCTCGGCGACGGCATCGACATCAGCGAGGTGTTCCTGGCCGCCGCCCACGAACGCGCCCGCGAGCTCGGCGTCAGCGACCGCGTCACGTTCCGCCTCGGCGACGCCGCCAAGGACGTCCCCGCCGACGCCTCCTACGACCTCGTGTCCTGCATCGGCGCCACCTGGATCGGCGGCGGCCTCGCCGGCACCGTGGAGCTCATGCGCCCGGCGCTGCGCCCCGGCGGGCTGCTGCTCATCGGCGAGCCCTACTGGACCGCCACCCCACCCGACGGCATCCCGGCCCACCTCGCCGAGTTCACGTCGCTGGAAGGCACCCTGGACCGGCTCGAGGCCGCCGGGCTCGGCCTGGTCGAGATGGTCCTCGCCGACCGCGACTCCTGGGACCGGTACATGGCCGCGCAGTGGTGGACCGTCGACGCGTGGCTGCGCGAGCACCCCAGCCACCCCGACGCCGGCACGATGCGCGGGTACCTCGACGAGTCCCGCCGCACGCACCTGCGGTACCAGCGAGAATTTCTGGGCTGGGGCGTCTTCGTGTGTCGAGACGGGCAACCCCGCTCCGAGGTATCAGGCGACAGCACCTGACACCCGAGCACAAGGAGCACCCATGGACGACGAGCTGCGGCGCCTCGACCGGCTGACCGGCACCTGGAAGGTCACCGGCGGCGTCACCGGCACCACCACGTACGAGTGGCTCGACGGCGGCCACTTCCTCGTCCAGCGCGGCGTGCTGGACCACGACGGCCACCGCGTCTCCATGACGGAGATCATCGGCCGGGACCACCCGTTCGGTGAGGAGCCCGGCACCGAGATCAAGGCCCGCGCGTACGACGCCGACGGCAACACCCTCGACTACGTGTACGAGCTGGACGGCGACACCCTCACCATCTGGGGCGGGTTCAAGGGCTCCCCCGGCTACTTCCGGGGCACGTTCGACGCCACCGGCGACCGGCTCACCGGCGACTGGGTCTACCCCGGCGGCGGCTACCACGCCGAAATGGAGCGCATCGCGTGAAGTATCTGCTGCTGGCGTACACCGGCCTCGCCGAATGGGACACCGTCGACGTCACGTCACCGGAGTTCCTCGCCTCGTGCGCCTTCTACGACGACCTGGTCAAGGAGCTCACCGAGTCCGGTGAGCTGCTCACCACCGAGGGCCTCGGCCACCCCGCCCTGTCCCACACAGTGCGGCGCGGTTCCCTGGTCAGCGAGGGCCCGTACGCGGAGACCGGCGAGGTCCTGGCCAGCTTCGCGATCATCGACTGCGACGGGCAGGACCGGGCCCTGTCCATCGCGGCCCGCATCGCCGACGCCGTCGGCGACACCGTCGAGGTCCGCCCGATCATGCATGGCTGACCTACATGGCTGAGCCGTTCACGGAGCACCTGCGGGACCTCGTCCCGCAGGTGCTCGGCGCGCTCGTGCGCCGCTACGGGCACTTCGACGCCTGCGAGGACGCGGTGCAGGAGGCGCTGCTCGCGGCCGCGACGCACTGGCCGGCGCGGGGCGTGCCCGACGATCCGCGCACCTGGCTGATCCGGGTCGCGTCCCGGCGCCTCATCGACCTGCTGCGCAGCGAGCAGGCCCGGTCCCGCCGCGAGGCGCAGTGGCGGCCGCCGGTGTCCGCCGCGCCGGCGCAGGACGACTCGCTGACGCTGCTGTTCCTGTGCTGCCACCCGGCGCTGACCCCGGCCGCGCAGCTCGCGCTCACCCTGCGGGCCGTCGGCGGGCTCAGCACCGCCGAGATCGCCCGGGCCCTGCTGACCCCGGAGGCGACCGTCGCGCAGCGGGTCAGCCGCGCCAAGGCGAAGATCCGCGAGGCCGGCGCCACGTTCCGGCTGCCGGCGCCCGCCGCGTTCGACGACCGGCTGCACGTCGTGCTCGACGTGCTGTACCTGGTGTTCACCGAGGGCTACGTCGGCACCGCCGGCGACACCCTGGACCGGGTCGAGCTCGCCGACGAGGCGATCCGGCTCACCCGGCTGCTGCACGCCCGGCTCCCGGACCGCGGCGACGTCGCCGGGTTGCTCGCGCTGATGCTGCTCACCCACGCCCGCCGGGCCGCACGCACCCGCGACGGCGCGCTCGTGCCCCTCGACGAGCAGGACCGCACCCGGTGGGACCGGACCACGATCGAGGAGGGCACCGCCCTGGCCGCGGCGGCGCTGCGGGCCGGGCCGGCCGGGCCGTTCCAGCTGCAAGCCGCGATCGCCGCCGTGCACGCCGAGGCCGGCACCGCCGCGGACACCGACTGGCGGCAGATCCTCGGCCTGTACCGGCTGCTGGAGGCCGTCGCCGGCAACCCGGTCGTCACCGTCAACCGGGCGGTGGCCGCCGCGATGGTCCACGGGCCGGTCGCCGGGCTCGCCGTGCTCGACGCCGTCGCCGGTGACCCGCGGCTGGCCCGCAGCCACCGCCCGGCCGCCGTCCGCGCGCACCTACTGGCGATGTCCGGCCGTGCCGCCGAGGCCGGGCACTGGTACCGGGTCGCGGCGCGGCTCACCACCAACCGGTACGAGCAACGGCACCTGCTGTCCCGCGCCGCCCGCACCCACGGCGCCGCGCCCGATGAGCCCGCCGCGCTCCACCAGCAGGAACAGGGCGACGACGCTGATCAGGGCGCCGGCCACGCAGGTGAGGAACGTCCCGGTCGCGTACCCGGTGAACGTCTGCCCCTGCGCCGCCCACCGCGGCCCGCCGTCGCCGTCGGTCAGGATCGCCGGCATGCTCAGGAACCCGCCGGCGACCATCCCGCCGGCGCCGAGCCACGTGGCGACGAGCGGCACCGCGAACCGCCGGCGCGGCCCCCACCGGTGCACCAGGACCAGCAGCCCGATCGCCGCGCACAGGAACTGCGCCGCGGTCACCGTGTCCTGCAGCCGCAGCCACGCGTCCCGGCCCGCGCCCGGGCGCAGCCCCGCGGTGCCGCCGAGCACCCACGACAGCCGCAGCGCCGCCAGCCCGGCCGCGAGCACCGCCGCCAGCCACGCGAGGGGCGCCTGCGCCGCGTGCGTCAGCCCCCGCGGCACCTGCCCCACCGTCCCGGCGACGACCGGGCGGAACCGGTCCCGCGCGTACAGCAGCAACGCGACCGCGAGGCCGACGCCGAGCACGACGAAGCTGCCGTACACGACGACGAACGTCCACGGCCGCAGCGCCGGATCCCCCGGTGCCGCCGGCGGCGGCTGCCACCACCCGGCGGCCCGCAGCGCCGCGGCGGCCGGCGTCAGCACCACGAACGGCGCGAGCAGCCCCGCACCGACCCACATCGGCACCGCCACCAGCCACACCGGCACCCGCATCCCCCACGGCCGGATCGCGGCGAGTGCCACCGCGACCCCGACGACGGCGAGCCCGCCGGTGACCAGGTTGTCCATCACCCAGTCGCCGCGCGGCACGTCCCCGAGGTCGCTGATGCCGACCGTGCCGCCGGCGACCCAGTCGCCTTTCAGCGCGACGTACACCGCCGCCGCGCCGACCGCCGTCCATCCCGCCGCTGTGCGCCCCCGACTCATACCGACAGCTCACCATCGGTGACTGTGACTGCCCTGAGCCGACCTGAGCAGCCTCTCAGCCCCGCCGGCTGTCAGCGGCCGGTGGAGGTCTCCGTGTACTGGCTGAACTCGTACGCGCCCGGCGCGGCGATCGACCGGCCGAGCGCGTCGATCAGGGTGTCCTTCAACGCGAGGGGCCCGCCGAGCAGCACGGCGAGCTCGAGCGTCGCGGAGTTCTCCGAGAAGTACGCCTGCGTGGCCGGGCCGAGGTCGCCGGCGGAGCCGAGCAGCAGCGGCCCGTCGGCCGTGCCGATCATCGCGCCGCCGGTGAGCGCGTCGAACCAGGTGACGGCGGTCGCGACGGCGGCGGTGCGCGGCGACGGGAAGAAGTACCGGGCGACCTCGACCGCGGTCTCGAACTCGGTCGGCCCGTACAGCACCGGCGGGTAGAACGTCGACGGCCACGCCGGCAGCTGCCCGCCGTTGCGCGCGTTGAGCAGCGCGTACATCGCGGGCCCGCCGACGGCCACGACGCGGGAGTTGCCGGCGGACCCCTGCGTCGGGTCGAACCCGTTGAGGTACGCGGCGGTCGCCGCGGGCAGCGCGGTGCCGGCGCACAGCACGACGACGGTGCCCGGGGTGGCGCCGGCGGCGGCCCCGGCGGCGAGCGCGTCGTAGTACTTGAGCGACGTCGCCACGATGATCGTCGACGGGGTCGCGGTGATCGCCTTCGCGATCGCGATCGCCGTGGCGTACTCGTCCTGCCCCCACAGCCGCACCACTGTGTACCCGAGCCCGGTGACCTGCGTCTCGACCGCCGCAGACAGCGCGGCGGTGCCGCCGAGCAGGTACACGGTGCCGCCGGGGGCGAGGACCCGTTGCAGCTCGGCCTTCGTGTCGGCGTGCAGGCTCTTCGGCGGGGTGATCAGCAACGGCCCCTGCTTCACCACGGCCAGGGCCGACCCGCCGAGCGCGTCGAGGTACGTGTCGTCGCGGGACAGCACGACCGCCTTCGCCTGCCCTCGGGTGCCGTCGGCGGCACTGTGGTCGGCCCAGTTGTACCGCGACGCGGCGACCGCCGTGCCCAGCGCCGTCTGGCCCCAGACGCGGTGGACCGTGTTGCGGTTCACCGGCTGGCAGGTCGGCTCGGTGCCCTTCGCGACGAGCAGCGTCACCGCCTTGGTCGCCAGGTCGATCCGTTTGATCTTCGGGGTGCCGCCCTCGACGCTGGTGAACAGGATCGACTGACCGTTCGTCGCCCACGCCGGGTCACTGTTGTCGGTGGAGCCGCTGTTCGCCGCGGTCGTCAGCTGCGCGGCGCCGCTGCCGTCGGCGTTCGCGGTCCAGATCTGCCCGGCGCGCACGAACGCGAGGCTGGCGCTGTCCGGGGAGAAGTCCGGCGCGGCCGCGTCGCTGATGACCTTCGCCACGGCGGTGGGGCCAGCCACCCGGTACACGTCGCTGCCGCGCTGGAAGACGATGGTGCCGTCGGCGGCGACCGCGGCGGCGGACACCGGGGTGCCGTTGGCCGGCACCGTCAATTCCCCCGACCTGGTCCCGGCGCCGCTGCGCCCGGCCGCGTGGTAGATCGACAGCCCCATCGGGTCGGCGGTGAAGACGACGTAGGCGCCGTCCGGGGTGAACGCCGGCTCCGTGACCGGGGTCGCCTCCACACCGAGGACGGTGAACGTCTCGGTGCCGTCGGCACGCACCGACATGAGGCTGAAGCCGTTGGAGTACACGAGCCGGCTGCCGTCCGGCGACCACGTGCCGGACCCGGCGCCGCCGGCGTCGGCGGCCAGGACGCGGGCGTTGCCGCCGTCGAGGTCCGCCCACCAGATCTTGCCGCCGTAGCGGTACGTGATGCCGGCGGTCTTGCCCGGCAGTGACGCCTCGGCCCGGCGCTGGCCCGGGATCAGCCCGGACATCGCCGTGCCGGCCGCGGCGGCGACCGCCCCGAGCATCGCGGACCGTCGTGTCAGCGCGAACGCCACCGTGCCCCCATTGAAGTCTCCCGTCACCGGCCGCCCCGATGACCACGCGCCATCCTAGGGGCAACCCCGCCCGGGTGACGGGCGAACGGTCACGTGGTGAGCAACAGCGTGCCGTCGTCGTCGACGCGCGCCTCGTACACCCGCAGCGGCGGCTGCCCGGTGCTGGAGCAGCCGGTCGCCAGGTCGTACACGTGCTGATGCAGCGGGCAGATCACGACCTTGGCGTCGATGAGCCCGTCGGCGATCGGGCCGCCGGCGTGCGGGCAGATCGCCGACACGGCCCGCACCGCGCCGCCGCGCAGCCGGAACACCGCGACCTGCTCACCGCCGACGGCGTAGGCGCGGCCCTCACCGACGGGGATGTCCGTCACCGGCCCGAGCCGGTGCACGGTGCCGCTGTCGGTTCTCACTGGCGGGGCGCCGCCCGCGACCGTGGTCACCGGACCGGCACCCGCGGCAGCGGCACCAGCGGCAGCGCGGTGCGGAACTGTCCGGGCACCGTCGGGTCCTGCCCTTCCTTCCACGGATCGCGGTACGCGGCCACCGCGGCCTCCATCCGTTCGTCGAGGCCGGCGCCGATCCCGTCGCAGTCCTCGACGATGAGGGCGCGCAGCCGTTCGATGCCCAGCCGCGGCACGAACGCGTAGGTGCGTTCGAGCCAGTTGGCGTGCTCCCGGTAGTACTGCAGGAACCGGCCGGTCAGTCGCATGACCTCGTCCGGGGTGTCGACGGTGGCGAGCAGGTCGCCCTTGCGGATGTGGGCGCCGGCGGCGCCGCCGACGTAGATCTCCCACCGGCCGCCGTCGATCGCGACGACGCCGAGGTCCTTCACGTACGCCTCGGCACAGTTGCGCGGGCAGCCGGTGACGGCGAGCTTCATCTTCCCCGGGCTCTCCAGCCCCTGGAACCGGGTCTCGATCGCGATGCCGAGCGCGGTGGAGTCGCCCACGCCGAAGCGGCAGTAGTCGGAGCCGACGCACGTCTTCACCGTGCGCATGCTCTTGCCGTACGCGTACCCGGACGGCATGTCCAGGTCCGCCCACACCTTCGGCAGGTCCTCCTTGCGGATGCCGAGCAGGTCGATGCGCTGCCCGCCGGTGAGCTTCACCATCGGCACCGCGTACTTGTCGGCGACGTCGGCGATGCGGCGCAGCTGCTCGGGGGTGGTGACGCCGCCCTTCATCTGCGGCACGACGGAGAACGTGCCGTCGCGCTGGATGTTGGCGTGGACCCGGTCGTTGATGAACCGGGCGCCGCGCTCGTCGACGTAGTCGTCGCCCCACAGCATCCGTAGCAGCGACACCAGGCCCATCTTGCTCTTCGCGTCCTCCTCGCCGCCGGCGAGCGCGTCGAAGACCGCGGACACGCTGCGCAGGTCCCGCTCGCGGATCGCGGCGATCAGGTCCGGCTTGCTCAACGGGACGCCGGGCACGTACCAGTTCGCGGACGGGTCCTCCTCGGCGGCGCCGCCGGCGGCCCAGTCCACGATCTGCTTCACCAGCGCCTTGCACGACCCGCAGCCCTTCCCGGCCCTGGTCCGCTCCATCACCCCGGACAGCGTCTTCGTCGTCTCGACGGTTTTGACCAGCGTCGCCTTGCTCACCCCGTTGCAGTTGCACACCTGCGCTTCCGGGGCCAGCTCGGCGGCGGACACCTCGGCGCTGGGGCCGCCGAGGTCGAACAGCAGCCGTACCCGCTCCTGCGGCAGCGGCAGGCCCTGGTCGAACGCCTGCATCAGGTACCCGACCTTCGCCACGTCGCCGAGCAGGGTCGCGCCGACGAGCCGGTCGCCGCGGATGATGACGCTCTTGTACACGCCGCGGCTCGGCTCGGCGAACACCACGAACTCGTCGCCGGGCGCCGGGGTGGTGATCCCCATCGCGGCCACGTCGACGCCGGCGACCTTGAGCTTCGTCGCGGTCCGCGACCCGTGGTAGGCGGCGTGCGGGTCACGGCCGGTGACATGGTCGGCGAGCACCCGCGCCTGCTCCCACAGGGGCGCGACCAGCCCGTACGTCTCGCCGCGGTGCTGCACGCACTCCCCGACCGCGTAGATGTCGGGCTCGTCGAGGCAGCGCAGCTGGTCGTCCACGACGATGCCGCGCTCCACCGTCAGGCCGCTGACCTCGGCGAGGGTCGTGTTGGGGCGGATACCGGCGGCGACGACCACCATGTCGCAGCCGATGACGCGCCCGTCGGCGAAGCGGACACCCCGCACCCGGTCGGTGCCTTCGACCGCGACCGTACGGGCGGCGAGCTCGACGGTGATGCCGAGCCGCTCGACGCTCGCCTTCAGGATCGCCCCGCCCTGCGCGTCGAGCTGCGCGTTCATCAGGTGCCCGGCGGCGTGCACGAGGGTGACCTCGACGCCGTGCCGCTGCAGCCCGCGGGCCGCCTCCAGGCCGAGCAGCCCGCCGCCGATGACGACGGCGCGTTCGTGGTCGCGGGCGTAGCGGATCATGCCGCGCGTGTCGTCGATCGTGCGGAACGTGAAGACGCCCTGGTGGTAGCCGCGCCGCGGATGGTGCATGTTGTCGATCGGCGGGATGAACGGCCGGCTGCCCGTCGCGATGACGAGTTTGTCGTAGCGCAGCTCGTTGCCGTCGGAGTCCAGCACGACCTTGGCGAACCGGTCGATGCGCTCCACCCGCACCCCGGCGCGCAGGTCGATGCCGTTCGTCGCGTACCAGGGCAGGCTGTTGAGGAAGATGCCGTCCTCGTCCTCGGCCCCGGACAGCACGTTGGACAGCATGATCCGGTTGTAGTTGCCGTACGGCTCCTCACCGAACATCGTGATCGTGTACTGGTCGCGGCCGCCGCGCTCCAGGATCTCCTCGACGGCCCGCGCGCCGGCCATCCCGTTGCCGACGACGACGAGCCGGGCCTTGCCCTGTCCGGCCACGGTCACACCTCCACCAGGCCGAGGTCCACGACGATCGACCCGGTCACGCCCTCGGGCGCGCCGACGAGCAGCTCCACGACGGTGCCGCCGTCGAGGTCCTCCACGACCCGCAGCGGCACGTGCACGTCGCTCTTCGCCCCGATCGGGAAGTACCGCATCGGCGTGCCGTCGCGGGTGAGCACCACGTACACCAGCTCGGCGCAGGTGTTGCCGCCGCGGAAGTACACCGTCTGCGCGACCGCCCCGACCGGCACGGTGTAGGTGAGCGCCGCGTCCAACGGCACCGGCGACTCGATCCCCTTGCCGGCGAACGGAAACACACCCTGCAGGAAACGTGGCGTCGACTGCACCTCTGCCGTCCTCTCCGCCGGACCGGCCCCGGCTGCCCTGATCGTCCCGACCGGCCGTTACACCCCCATACCGCAGGTGTTACGCCCGGTGGTGCGTGTCCTCTTCGCCTCGCGACGCACGCTGTGAGCGGGCAGAATCGGGCGGGTGACCCGGTTCGGGATCCAGGACTACGACCCGCGCTGGGCCACCTGCCGCAGGGCCCTCACCGCCCTGCACGGTGCCCGGCTCTCGGCGCTGGCCGGGCTGGTGCTGCGGCACGTGTGGGTGGTCTGGGACCTCGACGACGACACGTGGTTCACCGACGCGCCGGTCGTGCTCGACTTCGGCGCGACCCGCCTGGCCATCGACCACCAGAAGTTCGCCGACGTCGCGCTCACCTGGGACAGCGTCGACCCGGCCCGCCCGATCGCCGATGACGCCTTCCAGCTGCGCTGGCGGCCCGAGGCGCTGCCCGGCCTGGCCGGCCTGCCGGGCCGCACCCTGCACCACGTGGAGCTGCTGGAGTGGACCGGCGCCCGCGGCGACGCCGCGACCGGCAGCGTCGCGCTCGGCTTCGACCTGACCCCGGCGTGGCTCACCGTGTACAACGCCATGGACGAGAACGGGTTCGAGCACACCCCGCCGGACGCCCGCTACCGCCGCCACCGCCTGTGACGGTCAGCCCTCGCGGAGTCCCACACGGCGGCCGGACCGTAGGGTGCCGGGCATGGACGAGGTCGAGTTCGCCCGGCTCGCCGAGCCGGTGCTGCGCAAGATCGCCGCGGACGACGCCGCGTACGAGCTCAGGCTCGTCTACGGGCGCACCGCCACCGCGGAGCAGATCGCGGCGGTCGAGCGGGCGATGGGTGTGGTGCTGCCGGCGCAGTACACGGCGTTCATGCGGCGCTACGGCGGCGGGATCTTCGGGTTCGTCGAGCTGTTCCCGATCGTGGCGAGCCCGTTGGAGTACCGCGACGACCTGCGGACCGAGCAGAGCATCAGGGCGGCGTAGCCCGCCGGTGGTTACCGGGCCAGCTTCGGCTTGCGGATGCGTTCGCGGGTGAGGATCCAGAGGGCTTCGACGCCGTCTTTCCAGGTGATCTTCTTGCCTTCTTCGCGGGTGCGGGCGCGGTAGCTGATCGGCACCTCGTAGGGGCGGTGCCGGATCTGCAGCGAGCGGTACAGCTGCACCGGCATGAGTTTGAAGCAGGTCTCCAGGTCGCCGAGGTAGCAGTTGTACAGCATGTTCGCGGCGGTGGTGACGGCCTTGTTGCCCATCACGTACCAGAAGGAGAAGGAG
>NZ_JNYJ01000093.1 GCF_000716715.1 Dactylosporangium aurantiacum
CCGTGGCCGTCACCGGCTGGAACGAGAAACGGCTCCGCGCTGCCGGCCGCCCTTACCAGGCGGTCCACACCCATCCCGCCTCCCACGCCGGCTACTACCCGGGCGCCGAGCCGATGTCGCTCAAGCTGCTGTTCGACCCCGGCGACCGGCGGATTCTCGGCGCCCAGGCCGTCGGCGGTGCCGGCGTGGACAAGCGCATCGACGTCCTGGCCACCGCGATGCGTGCCGGCCTGACCGCCGGCGAGCTCGCCGACCTCGAACTCGCCTACGCCCCCGCGTTCGGCTCGGCCAAGGACCCCGTCAACATGCTCGGCTACATCGCCGACAACCTGATCACCGATGCCCAACGCACCGTCCAGTGGCATGAGCTTGACGCCGCCGTCACCGCCGGCGCCACCCTGATCGACGTCCGCACCGAGGCCGAACACGCCGCCGGCCACATCCCAGACTCCCTCAACCTGCCCCTCGACACGCTCCGCGCGCGCCTGGACGAGCTTCCGGACGGCGACCTCGTCGTCTACTGCCAGGTCGGCCAGCGCGGCCACACCGCCACCGTCCTGCTGACCGGCCTCGGCCGCCGGGCGGCCAACCTCGACGGCGGCTACCGCACCTGGCACGCAGCCACCATCGACGGATAGGCGTCCGGCCTTGCCGCTGGCCTGCCTGCCTGACGCTGTGCATCGTGAACAGCGAACACGCATCCGTATGCCGCGTCGGTGCAGCGTGACCCGTGAGATCAGCACACCGCCGGGCAACGTACCGCCGGAACGGCCCACCGTCGCGGCTCCTCGGCCGGATCACGGTCAGCACCAGGAAGCCCCGCGGGCGGCGCGAACAACGTCGCCTCGTTGCGGAACCAGTGCTCGACTTCCCCTAATCATGGTCGACCAGCAGAGTCCGTGCAGCGGTTGAAGCCGCGCCCCGGGCCATTTGCGGTTGCGGCGCGACCGCCGAGCCGTCATGACGGCGGAACCGGTCAGCGCCACGACGGTCGCGGCCACCACCAGCGGCCTGGGTGCCGACCCACGCATTAACAACACCACCACGACGGTGTGCACCATCGCGCAGCCGGCCTGCTCGTTCACTGCGGCTGGCGCTGCGACGCCGAGCACGGCACAGACGTCACGGGCACCGTCAGCCGCGCGCGCCACGGACAGGACCGCATCGCGTGCTTCGACGCTGGTGACGGTGCCCTGAAGATCATCGGGTTGTCGCCGGGCCGGTTCGGCGTGCCCGGCGGTTTGTATCCGCGGGTCATCGGCGGGGTCGCCGCCGGCGACGCGATCTGGAGCGTACGGTTCTGCGTCCCGGGCACCAAGGGGTTCGACGGCAGAGGGCATCGCCGCGCGGGTCGGCGCGCATCGACGAGGTCCGGGACCCGTGGCACGATTGACCCCTGGGGCGACCGGAACCGCCGGGCGTGCCACCCGAGCACGGCCGGAGGCGGGTGGCGGTGCGTGACCGCGCCGGACGAAAGGCATGCTGTCAGGATCAGCGGCCGCCGGCGCGGGCTGGGTGTCCGGAGGCGAGTGGTGACGCGGACATGGCGGGCGTTGGTGTGGTCCTCCGCCATGTCCGCGTCTGCGCTGCCTGAGGTCGACTCCGAATGCCGGAGCCGTGCCGGTGCTCTACAGGGTGATCGTCCAACTGTCGACGTAGCCGACGTAGCCGCGGGTGGTGTCACGGACCCGGAGCTTCCATCCGCCGTTGCGGTTGGCCCGGGACATATTGGTGTAGAACACGGCGTGGACGCCGGAGCCCTTGTCGCGGCGGTTCGCGGCCTTGAGCCGTCGCTTCGTGCCGTTCGGGGCGATGAGCTCGATGGTCAGGTCACCGCGGCGGGCGTGCTGGATGTGGACCTCGACGCGGGTGCGGGCGGATGCCTTGCCGGCGCAGCCACCGACCCAGACGGCGTTCTGAACGGTTGAGCGGTCACGGATGGGCAGGTCGTTGCCGTTGGTCTTCTGCCAGCACGGGACTGGTGGCACATACGGGGCGACGTACGGCGCCGGGGCCGGGGCGGCGACCGGGGCGGGCGCACTGACCGGTACGGCTACGGCCGATTGCGCGATGTGCAGCAGCCGGTTCGGCGTTGCGGTGCCAGGGCCGGTGATCTTGCCGGTGATGGCGTTCGCGGTCAGCTGGTGTTGGATCTGCGCAGGAGTTGCCGTCGGCTGGTCGGCGAGGACGAGCGCGGCCGCGCCGGTCACGTGCGGTGCCGCCATCGACGTGCCGCTCATCATGGCAGTGCCCGCGTCGCTGCTGCTGGATGCGGAGGTGATCGCGACACCGGGTGCGAAGAGGTCCACGCAGGCGCCGTAGTTGGAGAACGAGGCCCGCCGGTCGGCGCTGTCGCTGGCCGCGACGGTGATCGCCTCGCCGGCACGGGCCGGTGAGACGGTGCAGGCGTTGGTGTTGCTGTTGCCGGCGGCGACGACGTACGTGAGCCCGCTGGCGATCGAGGCACGGACGGCTTGGTCGAGCACGTCGCTGCCGCTGCCGCCGAGGCTCATGTTGACCACCGCGGGTTTGGTGGCGTGTGCGGTGATCCAGTCGATGCCGGCGATGATCTGGGAGTAGCTGCCGCTGCCGGTGCAGTCCAGTACCCGGACTCCGACGAGGTTGACGCGTTTGGCGACGCCGTACGTGGAGCCGCCGATGGTGCCGGCGACGTGTGTGCCGTGACCGTTGCAGTCCTGGGCGGTGGTGTCGTTGTCGATGAAGTCGTATCCGGACCGGGCCCGCCCGCCGAACTGGGTGTGGGTGGTGCGGATGCCGGTGTCCAGCACGTAGGCGGTCACGTTCGCCGCCGTCGCCGGGTAGCTGTAGGCGCCGGACAGCGGCAGTGCGGGCTGGTCGATGCGGTCCAATCCCCACGGTGCGTGGCCCTGCACCTCGCTCACCGCGACGGCGCGGTCCTGCTGGACGTAGGCGACGGCCGGGTTGGCGGCGAGTCGCCGGGCCCGGGCCTCGGTGATCCGGACCGAGAAGCCTTTGACGGTGCGACTGAAAGCCTTGTCGGGTTTCCCACCGAACCGCTTGGCGAGACGATCCGCTGTGGCGGCGATACGGGCCGCGTCGGCGGTGTCGGCGGGGTTGTCGCGCAGTACGACGATGTACCGGTCCTTCAGGGCGCCAGCGCCGCCGGTGCCACGGATCGCGCCGTCGGCGTACGCCGGTGCGGCCTGCAGACTGCCGAGCAGAACGGCCACGACGCCGGCGGCACCCGTCGCTGTCCAACGGCGGGCCGCAGTGCGGGTGCGCTGCTGCATGAACATCCTCCTCACGCGGTAGTGCGACACCGCGAGCGCGCCGGTGCGCCGCCGCGGCGAAACGCCATCGACGGCGGGTGACCTTCCGTGGTCACCATGCGCAAGCTCCACCATGGGTTGCGGTGGCTGCGTCCTGATATGCCGTGCGGGTGCAACCACGTTGCACCGTGCGATACTGGCTGGTTCCCGCCGCCACGTCCCGTGCTGCTCGAATGCCGTTTCCGAGGCCACGTGCACAGCGGTGCAGCCGGCGACTCGAGCGCAGAAGCAGCTCGGCGCTCATCGGTGCAGTGATCGGGCGGGCCGAGCATCGGCGGTGGTGGTGGCTACCGGGTCGCAACGGTGCGGAGACGGCGTCCGCAACTGCTGCTGCGGACCTTGGGGAGGTCCATTGCCCCGGCCCGAAAGCTTGCCGACTCATGTTGCACGTCATAACAAAGCTTGTTCTTGCTCCCGCACTTGCTCTGACGGTGACCGGCGCTGTGCTTGCTGTCGAGGTGGCGCCCGCCGAGGCTGCTGTCGCCACGGTTCGGGTCAGCGGCAAACTGAACGTCCGCAGCGCACCGACGGGCTATTCCTCACTCACCCGGTACATGCGCAACAACCAGAAGATCACCGTGACCTGCCGGGTCACCGGCCAGTACGTGCGCGGCAAGGTGCGCCGCACCGCGCAGTGGGACCGCACGATGCTCGGCGACTGGGTCTCGCACGCCTATGTGGCAGGCAACCCGCGGCTGCCGGTCTGCGCGCCCCCGCCGCCCCCGCCCCAACCGGCGCCGCCGCCGGTCGTCGCCGCGCCTGTCGCCGTGCCGATGGGGCCGATCGCGAAGCTCACCCCAGTGCAGTTCCTGGCCAAATACGGCCCTTCGGCGCAGCAGAGTCAGCGGGACACCGGCGTGCCGGCGTCCGTCACCCTGGCCCAGGCGATCCTGGAATCGGGGTGGGGCAGCAGCGGACTCACCGCACAGCACAACAACTTCTTCGGCATGAAGTGCTTCAACAACAACCCCGGATCGTACGCCAGCGGTTGCGCCTCATGGGCGACCACCGAATGCGCCGCCGGGGTGTGCTACCCGACGACCGCGTCGTTCCGCACCTATCCCGGTGCGGCTGAGTCGTTCCGCGACCACGGCATGGCACTGAAGACCCTGGCGAGATACGCCCCGGCCTTTCAGTACACGAACAACCCGAACCAGTTCGCCGCAGCCGTCCACAAAGGCGGATACGCCACCGACCCGCTGTACACCGACAAGCTCGTCGGCATCATGATCAAATACAATCTGTACCAGTACGACGTCGCCTGATAACCGCTCGGACCTGTGGCCGTAAGGCGTTGTCGCTGTTGCTGACTGCTGGGCGTCGTGGTGACAGCCCGCAGTTCGTGCCGGTGCTGGAACGGATCCGAGTGCCCGGCCTCGGTCCTGGCCGGCCGCGGACCCGCCTGCCCGGACCGGGTCCTGGCCGACAAGGCGTACGCGGGCAAAGACAACCGGGCCTAGCGGTACCTCCCGCCGAGGGTCGGGGTCTGCATGCTCACCTCCTGATCGGCGCCGTAAGCACCGGGACGCGACTCACCGCTTCGGTACCCACGCTGTCAGCGGTTCGTGCGGAAGCCGACGAATTGACATGCGACTGTCACAGGGCGCTCCGCGGCGCCGTACTGCTTGCTGTACCGCCGGCGCACGCCCGTGCCATGGGCGAGGAGCTGGCGTCCAGGGCCACAGGGCCGTTCCGTCCGCAAGTCCGATCATGTCCGATCCACGGTCCGCCGCCGGGGTGACAGTCGCTGCACTTTCCATGTATGCATGCAACGATTGCTGTGTGCCGACAACCGTATCGACTGCGTCGTTGCGGCGTAGCGGCCGGAGGTCGACTCCGTCAGGGACAAGCTGCCGTCCTGGGACCAGGAGTGCCTGATCGAGCCGGCTGCGCGGATGCGCGACGGCGAATTCGAGCCTGCTGCCGGGCCCGGCAGCCGTCGCCCTGTCGCGGAACATCAGTGTCGCTGTGGAGCGGCGGTGACGGCCGCTGCGCTGGCAGCGGTGGTGCTGACCGTCGGAGTGTGGGTGTGGCTGGGCTGGTTCGTGGGTCTCCTGCTGACGCTCAAGGCCGTCGCCGCTGTCGTGCTGCTGGGCGGTGACGGCGACGCTGACGAGGAGCCGTCGGCGATCTGAGCCGGCGGCCTCCGGGTGCCGGTTGGATGCGATGCCCGTGGGGCAGTCCTGGTGAACACCGGCGACATGTGCGCCGACCGTCACGTTACGTTCGGCCGCTGCCGGACGACGTAACGGCGCCGACGTCACCTCCGGCGACCGAGGTCGCGGTGCGCTGCAGGCATCTCGGGCAACGGTGCGGTCCGGCCGCGCGCGGATCTCCGACCCAGCCGTACCGGCTGAACTGCTGCCAGGCCAGCTCCCAACTGCGCAGATGCGCGCGCAGCAGGCCGGCGATCAATCCGCAGTCGTCGCAGACGAGGCTGAAGTCGCTGCCGTCCGGCGCGTCCGACATCGTCATGTCCGGTCTTCCTCCGTGCGCTCGCGCCGACCCTGTCGACGCAGATCGGTGAACCGCCACCATGCTGCTCGTGCGGCATGGCGGCGATTCCACGGAAATGTGACGGTTCGACGACAACCGGCGGCTCGTGCCTCGTCCCACCGTCCAACTGCGCCGGGTCGGTGTGCCGGGTGCCGGCCCTGCGTCCGGCACCGGGCACCCGGCACACGCTGTGCGCCGCGGTACGTGCCGGCGAGATAGTGGGCGACCACGTCGTAGTAGTGGGGTCGGCCGAAGCCTTTCGGGGCCGTAGTCCGGCGAGTCGTGCAGCTGTGACTCGGTCCGGTCCAGCCGGACGACGCCGGTCGCGCAGTCCACGCCTTCGACGGTGCCGCCCGGCAGCATCATCCTGCGGCCGGGAATCCATGCGCCGTTGTCCACCACCAGGCAGGTGGTGCCGAGCTGGGCGCTGTCCTCGGCGACCGTGCCGATCGTGCGTTCGGTGGCGCGGACTTCGAAGCCGGCCAGGTGCTGTGTTCCGGTGGTCACGGCGGTTGCGATGCCGGTCCGCCAATGCCATACGTCATAAGGGTTTTTGAACACGGGTGTTGCTCCTCCCAGCGTTTGACGAAGTCGCGGACAGGCTCCGTCCGGCGCCACCGGTTGCGGCCGGGGTATCTGGGCCCGCCCGCTCCCTGCGCGAAGGCCTCGAGACCACCGTGCGTTCTGCGTGTGGAGCGTCATGTCAGGTCCTTGCCGGCTTCGGTCAGGCAGAGCCAGACCGGTCGGCGGTCGTCCTCCCGGTGAAACCGCCGGATCAGGTGCCGCCGGGTCAGCCGGTCACACATCCTGGTCACGGTCGACGGCGCGATATTGAGCTGTCGGGCCAGGTCGACGCTGCGCTGAGGGCCACTGGAAGCCAGGATCACGAGAGTCCGGTACTGCTGCAACGTCACGTCGGCATCGAGCTGGCTGAGGTTTCGGGCCGCGAGTGCGACCATCGCCCGGCTGACCGACAACAGCGCGTCAACGAGCCCATCGTCGGGCGTGTCCGGGGAAGCGGGAGTCCGTGGCACCAGACAATAGTGGCATGGCTGCAACTGTCCGGTGAGCCATGCCCTACGCGCCGGACCTCGACGTGACCTGACGACACCAGATTGTATATATGCAAATATTGTATGGTGCTGAGCATGGTGACGGTTGCCGCTTCGACATCCCGACGCTTCTCCTGCGCGTCGGTGACCGATCAGGGTCCCAGCGTGCAGCGGTACGACGCCCACCCGGTCGGTGGGCGGTGAGCGGATCATGGCGCCCCGAGGAGCGGGCCGTGCTCGCCGAGATCGAGCGGCGCATCGAGGCCGACGATCCGCGGTTCACCGCCGGGTTCGTCAGTCTACGACCCTGTCCGCCGCGTGAGTACCGGAGCCGGACGCGCCGGCGGGCCGCTGTCTGGGCCGGGTGCATCGCGGTCGTGTCCGGAGTCGGGCTCGTCATGTGGCTCTGGCTGGGATGGTTCGTGGCCGCCATGTTCGGCCTGGAGTCCGTGGTGATGGGCGTGTTGATGGCGCTCGACCGGAATCCTGACCCTGAGGCTTCCGCGATCTGAACGCTGCGGCCGTGTCAGGGACGCAGCGGTGGGTCGTCGCGGTCCACGACGATCGACAACCGTGGCACGCCACGGATCATCCAGATCAACTGGGCGAAGTCGACCGGCTTGCGGAAGAATTGCTCGGCGGGCAGGCCGAAGTCCCGCAGCATCTGCTCCTCGACGGCGGATGCCGTCAGGACGACGACGTGCAGGTGTGCCAGTCGCGGGTCGTTGACCACCCAGTCGAGTACGACCCGGCCGTCGATGCCGGGCAGGTTCAGATCCAGCAGCAGCACGTCCGGCGTCGGTGCGTCGTGGTACGCACCGCGACGAGCCAGGTAGTCGAGCGCCTGCCGGCCATCGCCGATCACCATCACCTGGTTGCGAAGGCGGTGCTCGCGGAACTCGTCGAGCGTGTATGCGACGTCGCCGGGATCGTCCTCGACCAGCAGGATCTGGGCCAGCGGCAGCGGCGTGCCCGGATGCATCGGGTCGTCGACGTCCTTGCCTATCGCATCCCACGTCACGAGTGCCACTCCCTCGGCTGGGCAGCATGCTGCAGTCGCCGACCAGACTTCCCGGCACACCCTGAACCCTGGCATGCCAGGGCCAAACCATTGTACTGACACAACCGTCCCCACCAGGCGGCGTCGCCGGCCGGCCGGCACCCCGACGCTGTACGCCTACCGGCATCCCGCGATAGAGTCGACCAATAGTTGCATGTGCACAATCATTGGTGCTGATCGTGCGGCGTAGGAGGCTGATCCCGTGACCCGGCGTATCCCGCGACGCCTTGCACGGGCCCCCATCCCGATGTATCGACACGGTCTCGGCTGGCTGCTCGGACCTCGACTGGCGATGATCGAACACCGGGGCCGGCGCAGCGGGCAGCCCCGGCACGTCGTCCTCGAGGTGCTCGAGCGGGACGCCGGCACACTCGTCGTCGTCTCCGGCTACGGGCGCACATCCCAATGGTTTCGCAACATCGAGGTGCATCCGGACGTGCGGATCTGGACCGGACGCTGGCGAGGCGTGCCCGGCCGAGCGGAGATCCTGTCCGCCGGGGACAGCCATGACCAGCTCGAGCGGTACCGCGACCGTCACCCGCGCGCCGCGGCGAACCTCGGCCGGAGCCTGGCCATGCCCGACCTGACCAACGCCGGTCCGCTCGCGCCCGACGTCGGCCTCCGGCTCCCGGTGGTGCGCATCCGGTACCCCGAGGAGCCACCGTGACGGCACGTCCGCCGGGGTACGGCAGCCGTCCTTCGGACACGTACCGGATCCAGTGACGAAGCCACATGCGGCGGGGCACCGTCATGGAACCGTCACACGGCCGCCGAATCCTCTCCACATGGACGGCGCAGGGTGATGCACGTATCGGACACCCGCCGGGAGGCGCCGTGACAACACCCATCGTGCCCTACATCGAGGTTGTCATCACCGGCCCGTTGAACGCATCGACGCTGCGCCGATGGCGTCGACTGCTCGACGAGGCCGTGGCGGCCGGACCGGCGCATCTCGTCGTCGACTTCGCCGGCTGCGCCGAGCTCGACCAGACAGGTACCGCGCTGCTCGCCGGCGTGCACGAACGGATGTGGGCGACCGGGGGGGCGACTGACGCTCCGGGGCATGAATCCCCGGCTGAACCAGGTCCCGCCTGCGGCGCCAACACCGGTTGGTTACCGACCGAAGCACCTGGGACGCCAGTCCGGGCCGGTAGCTCCGATCTCCTCGACCGTGCGGCGGTACGAGCCCGCCGGCACGGTGCAGGATCGCAGAACGATCCCGACGGCGTGATGCGTCGTCGACGGCCCGCCGTCCGTACGGCCGACGTACGACATGAACTGACACCCGTTGGAGGAGCCGCATGCGGCCTGCCACGCCGACCACAACGGACGCCATCGTCGAGATCGTCGTCACCGACACGCTGGACGAGAACTCGGTACGCCGCAACCACAGATTGATCGAGAACATGGTCGAGATGCGGCCGGCGCACTGCATCATCGATCTGACCGCGTGCCGGACGGTCGACCAGTCCGGTGCCGCCTTCCTCGTCGACGTGCACCGCACCATCGGTGCCGGCGGCGGGCAGTTGACACTGCGCGGGCTGTCGATGCATCTGTACCAGCTGCTGCAGCCGGCGCGGATGGAGGAGATTCTCCAGACCGCGGCCCGGCCGTCCGGATACCGGCCGCGGCACCGCATGCTGCGACCACGGTCCAGACAGCTGATCAATGAGCGACAGAGTGAGGATCTTCGCTGGTGGCGGGCACCCGCGACGGACGGTGCGCGATGAGCGCCGTACTGAGCCTCGACGGCACCGACTTCAGCCTCGCCTGCGACGAGTGCGGACACCTGATCCCCAATCTTGCCGGGACGATGCGCGACTGGAATGTCGCGTGGAGCCTGTTCACACAGGACGGTTGGCACGGGGCGCCTCGCGCTGTCGGGCCACACGCCTGCGGTCGGTGCGTGGTGTCGCCCCGGCCTTCCGGCACGATCGGCCAGACGCTTTATTCCTCGGTCGGACGGCTCCGACGGACGGACGCCGCACGGCGGGTAACCCTCCAGGTGCTGTCCGACGTGACCGTTGTGCATCTCAAGGGCGGGCTCGGCCTGCTGGACAACACCGCCCTGCATGACCTGCTCGAGGCTGAGCCCTCGCCTGGCAGGCACCTGCTGTTCGAGCTGAGCCTGCTACCGGTCGTCGACTCCGCGACGCTCGAGATCCTCGTGCAGGCTCGTGACCGGACGCTCGCCAATGATCGGCGCACGTGTGTCGTCAGCGCGTCCGGCTCCGTCGTGCGCGCGTTGCGACTGCTCTGCCTCGATCAGGTCCTGCCGAACTTCGTCGACCAGATCGCGGCCCTGGACTGGCTGCGGTGCCATGGGGCCGGCGGCCTGTCCCACCCGGCTGATTGAGCGACCGACTGGCATCAGTACGGGTTGCCGGGGAGGTTGAGGCGCACGCTCAAGATGCCGAAGCCCGCCGACGCGGTGCCGGAGGTGATGAACAGGGTCTTGCCGTCGGGGCCGCCGAACGCCGCGTTGGTGGTGCTGCGGCCGACGGTGATGACGCCCAGCTGCTGGCCGCCCGGGGTGTACACGTGGACGGTGCCCTCGGAGTTCGACGCCCAGTACAGGTTGCCGGCGCAGTCGATCGTCACGCCGTCCGGGCCGTTCAGCGACGTGAAGACGCCGCGGGTGCCGATGCTGCCGTCGGTGCCGATCGGGTACTTGTAGATCTGGTTGGTGCCCATGGCGGCGACGTACAGCGTCCGACCGTCCGGGGACAGGGCGATGCCGTTGGGCTGCCGGAGGCTGCCGTCGACCAGCTCGACCTGACCGTTGCGCACCCGGAACACGCCGGTCATGCCGCCCATCGCGTCGGGGCGGTTGCCCCGCTGGTAGGTCGGGTCGGTGAAGTAGACCGTGCCGTCGGCGGCGAGGGTGAGGTCGTTGGGGGAGTTGAAGAGCCGGCCGTTGTAGGCGCTCGCGACCGTGGTGCGGGAGCGGTCCGCCAGGCTGAAGGCGGAGACGCTGCGCTGGTCGTGGGTCGCCGCGACGACCCGTGTGCCGTCGCGGGTGACGGCCAGGCCGTTGCTGCCCGCGTCGGGGATGAACGGCTCGAAGGTGGCGGTCTGCGGGGTGTACCGCCAGATCGTCGACGGCTGCACGCCCTGCGACCCGGTCGGGCTCTGCATGTCGGAGAAGAGCAGGTAGCCGGGGTTGGCGACCCAGGTCGGTCCCTCGGTGAAGGCGAAGCCGCCGCGCACGAGGGTCGCGGTCATCGACGATGCCGGCAGCGGGTTGACCGACGACGGGCACCCCGACGGCGTGGACGGCGTCACCGGCGGGCTGGACGAAGGGCTGGACGAGGGTGTGGTTGACCCGGGCGAGGTCCACTGCTGGTCGGTGCCACCGCCGCACGCCCACAGCACGACGCCCGAGGCGTTCGCGGTCAGGCACAGCCCGGACTGCACGCCGGTGATGGTGCCGTCGGCGTTGGCGGTCCACTGCTGGTTGGTCTGGCCGTTGCAGTCCCAGATGACCACCGCGGTGCCGTTGGTGGTGCCGCGCCCGTAGGCGTCCAGGCACTTGTTGCCGTACACCGTCAGCTGCCGGCCGGACGTGTACGTCCACCGCTGGTTGGTGCCGCCGGTGCAGGTCCACAGCTGCACCCGGGCGCCGTTGGTCGTGGCGGCGCCGCTGACGTCCAGGCACCGGCCCGACTGGACCCCGACGATCGGCGTGCTCTGTCCCGGCACGATGGTCGCGGCCTGCGCGGGGGCCCGGGTTGCCAGGACCACGCCGGCGAGGACGAGGGCCGCGGCCAGGCCGCCGGCTGTGGCAGCCGCTCGCGTGCGACCGTTGCGTCCCGTGTACGAGCCGGCCATGGCACCCCTCAGTGTCGATGATCGTCGATTGACGAATTGTGATTCGACGATGCCGGGACCGTCAACTTTTTCGAAACCGATCGCCATGCTGAATCGTCCTGCAAAAAAGTGTTATGCGTCCGCGGTCCGCCGAGTCGCGACTGAAATTTTCGATCGTCCGGCGGCTCCGTGTCCCTTTCCTGAACCCGCTCTGAACTGCTGTGATGCATTATCATGGTCGTTTTTCGAAACAGTCTTGCGTTGGCTGACTTGAATGTTGTGATGTGTTCTGGAATCCTCGCGGTCCGAAGTGCGAACGTTCCGCCAGGCGCTCGCTGATGGGCCGGCCGCCCCGGTGTGCCAAGGTCACGCCCGGTTGTGGATGTTAGCGCTAACGCGATGCATTGATTACCGGAAGTAAGGAGACCGAGGTGGCTGGAGAACCTTCCGCCCGTCGTGGCGGGACCCGGCGCAGACGATCGACCATCATCAGAGCGTTGAGCGCGGGTGTGGTCGCGGTCGTCGCGGTGGGCGTGGCGGCGGTGATGATGCCGTCGGCCGACGCGGCCGCCAGCACCCTGGGTGCGGCGGCGGCGCAGTCGGGCCGCTATTTCGGCACCGCGATCGCCGCGGGCCGGTTGGGTGACTCGACGTACTCGACGATCGCCGGTCGTGAGTTCAACATGATCACGGCCGAGAACGAGATGAAGCCCGACGCGACCGAGCCGCAGCGCGGTCAGTTCACACCCTGGCCTGGCACGCCCAGCAGCCGTCCTGGTGGGGCGGCATCAGTGGCAGCACGCTGC
>NZ_JNYJ01000094.1 GCF_000716715.1 Dactylosporangium aurantiacum
ACGGTGTGGCGTGGCGACGGTGTGGCGTGGCGACGGTGTGGCGTGGCGACGGTGTGGCGTGGCGACGGTGTGGCGTGGCAACGGTGTGGCGGTGGGGCGCGGCGACGGTGGGGCGATGCGGCGGTGGGGCGATGCGGCGGTGGGGCGATGCGGCGGTGGGGCGATGCGGCGGTGGGGCGATGCGGCGGTGGGGCGACGCGGCGGTGGGGCGCGGCGACGGCGGGGCGATGCGGCGGTGGGGCGTGGCAACGGTGTGGCGGTGGGGCGCGGCGACGGTGGGGCGTGGCGACGGCGGGGCGATGCGGCGGTCGGGCGCGGCGGCTGGGCAGCGCGGGTTTCGGGCCCGGCGAGTGGTCCTTCCAGCAGCCGGCGGACCGGAGCCGCGGGGTGGGACCAGTGCAGGCGCGGGGTCGGGAACGGCGAAGGCGCGTGGACCGAAGGTCAGCGGGGGACGTGGAGCTCGATCTCGGTGCCGGTGGTGGGGCTGCTGGTGATGGTGGTCGTGCCGCCGAGGTCGCGGATGCGGCCGCGGATGGACTGGGCCAGGCCGAGGCGGCCGGCCTGCTCGGCTTCGGCGAGGCGGCCCTCGGGGATGCCGGGGCCGTTGTCGCGGATGGTGACGGTGACGGTGTCGTCGAGCTCCTCGACCAGCAGCCAGGCCTTGGCGCCGGGACCGGCGTGGAGGTGGACGTTGTCGACGGCGGCGGCGACGGCGGCGGCCACCTCGGCGGCGACCGGGGCCGGCAGCAGGACCTCGGTGGCCGGGGCGGCGACGCTGACGCCGCTGACACTGTGGCGGCTGAGCAGGGAGCGCAGGTCGACGAGGTCGAGCTGCTCGTCGTCCGACGAATACAGGCCCCGCGACGCGTCGCCTTCCGCTGAGCCCCAGCGTGACGGCCTCCTGCGCGCCGCCGCACCGCCCGGCGAACCGGCGCGTGACCGGCGACCGCCGAAACCGAACAACGACCAGCCACGTGCCGCGCGACCGCCGGCACCGGACGACGAACCGCCGCCGGCAGCGCCAGCAGGGCCGACGGGACGAGCAGGGCCGACGCCCGGCGACGAACCACCAGGAGCCGCAGCGCCGTCAACGCCAGGATTGTCCGACGATTCGGCGCGCCCAAGGCCGGCGCCGTCCAGCGGCTCACCGGGTGACGATCCACGGCCGGCGGCGCGCGACGGGAGGTCGGACCACAGGTCGTCAGCCGCCGGGCCGCCGCCGTCACCGGTCGTCGCCGCGTCACCCGCCAAGGCGGCGTGAGGGCCAGCGCCGCCAGACGCGCCGCCCGCGATGCCAGACGCGCCGCCCGCGACCCCGCTCGCACTGCCAGACCCGCCGCCGAACGTCGACGGCTCGTGCGGCAGGTCGCTGGGGGTCGACGCGCTGGACGGCGAAGCTCCCAGGGCGGCGTCAGCGGGCGCACCCGCGGCGACGGCCGGCGCCGCAGCCGCCGAGGCGCCGGGATCGCCCGCGCCGGCTGCGAAGCCGTGGGCGAAGGCCTCACGGGACGAGGCGCCGGGAGACGCGCCGGGAGACAGAGCATTCGGGAGGCCATCCCGTGGAGACGCGGCGGCGAGCGTCGCCGCGTCGCCCTCCGAGGCCCCGGCTGCGCCCGCTCCGGACCCACGACTGGGCGCCGACGCCCCCGCCGCCGGCACCTTTGCCCCCGCCGACGCTGCCCCCGGCGCCGACGCTCCCGCCGTCGACACCCCGGACGCCGACATCCCGGACGCCGCCGAGCTACCAGGTGACGGTGTGCCCGGCGACGACGGGCCGCGGGCTGGGACGGTGCCGGCGTCGCGGCCGCCCGGCTGGCGCCGGGACAGGCTGGCCGGCAGCCGGAACGCCCGGTGCCCCGGAGCCGGCGCGGCGGCCGGTGACGCGCGCCGCCGGACCGGTGCCGGGCCGCTGGACGTGACCAGGGTGCGGAGCGTGGCCTCCTGCTCGCCGGCGAGGCGGCCCAGCTCGGCGGCCTCCCCGCCCAGCTCGGCGCCGCGGCGTTGCAGCAGGGCGAGGACCTGCAGGACGGAGTCGTGGATGCCGCGGGCCAGGCGCTCGCGCTCGCGGGTGGCGGCCTCCAGCTCGACGGCGCGCTGCAGGCGGGCCTCGGCGTCGATGGCGAGGCGGGCGATGTGGCCGATGCCGACGCCGGCCAGGAGCATGAGGACCGGGCCGTTGACGGTGGCCTGGGAGAAGCCGTCGCGGACGACCACGTCGGCGGCGCTCATCAGCAGGGCGGCGATCGCGCCGCGGCGGCGGCCGCCGGATATGGCCCAGGCGACGACCGGGCTCGCCACCCACGCCATCGGCAGGGTGGGTGCGCCGACGCCGAGGCCGTCAGGCTGGACGATCCAGCGGGTGGAGAGCAGGCAGGCGGCGGTGACGGCGAGGTCGGCGGTGAGCAGCGGCCAGCCGCGGCGCTCGGGGCGTGCATAGGCCAGGCTGCTCACCACCGTCCAGGCGGCCATCACGGACAGGACGAGCCAGCCGCCGAGGGGCCAGTGGTAGTGCTGGAAGTTGCCGACCATCAGCACCGCCGCGTAGCCGAGCGCGGCGATGCGGAAGACCAGCAGCGCCCGCCACAGTGGTCCCTCGAGGGCCTTCATGGGTCAGACCCAGCGGACCGGGGGCAGGCCGGCCTCGATGAGCGCGGCGTCGGTCTGGCTGAAGGGCTTGGAGCCCAGGAAGCCGGCGGGGTTCATCGGGCTGGGGTGGCCCGCCTCGACGATCTTGTGCTGGGGGTTGGTGACCAGGACGGCCTTCTTGCGGGCATAGCTGCCCCACAGGACGAACACGACCCGGCGGGGCATCGCGTTGAGCGCGGCGATCGCGGCGTCGGTGAAGTGCTCCCAGCCCTTGTTGGCGTGGGAGGCGGCCTTGCCGGCGCGGACGGTGAGCACCGCGTTGAGCAGCAGGACGCCGTCGCTGGCCCAGCCGGTGAGGTCACCGTTGGTGGGCGGCGTGACGCCGAGGTCGTCGCGCAGCTCCTTGTAGACGTTGCGCAGCGAGGGCGGGATCGACACGCCGGGGCGCACCGAGAAGCTCAGCCCGTGGGCCTGGCCCTCCTTGAAGTACGGATCCTGGCCGAGGATCAGCACCCGCGCGTCCTCCGGCGAGCACAGCCGGAAGGCGGTGAACAGGTCCGGCAGCGGGGGATAGACCGGGCCGGCCGCATACTCCGCCTCCACGAACGCCTCGAGCTTGTGCACGATCTCGAGATCCAGGTGCGGCTTCATCAGGTCCCGCCAGCCGGCGGGGAGCAGCTCGAGCAAATCCAACGACATGCACCGCACTCTACGAAAGAGGTACGACATTTCCCGAGCCCGGGAAGCGGCGCGCAAAAAGCAAGGTATGTCGGAATTGGCTACATTGCCGCGCCGAACCCGGGAGACTGGAGGTGTGGCGCAGGTAGGACCGGTCGGGCAGGGCGGCGAACCGTTGACGGTGCTCTGGGCCTGGCGGCAGGCCCAGTTGGATCAGACCGGTCAGCAACCTCAGCAGTCCAGGCGGCCCCGGCGCCAGCAAGATCAGCCGAAGGACAGTCTCGCACAGGACGGCCCGGCCGACGGGCCGAAACCCGGCGATCAGGGCTATCTGACGCAGCTGCAGCGGCGGCTGCGCGACAGCCTGCGCGACGTGCGGTCGGTCGTGGCCCGGCTCGCCGAGGTGCCGCCGGAGCAGCGCACGGTCCTGCACAGCGCGGTCGCGGCCGACCCCGCGGCGGCCGAGCGGGGGTTCGTCTGGCTGCTGGAGCACTTCGACCAGCCCAGCGCGGTCGTGCCGCAGCTCGCCCAGCTGACACCGGCGCTCGACGCGCTGATGGGCCCGCGCGGCCGGCAGCTGGACCTGTTCGGCGAGGCGCTGCTGGAGGCGGTCCGCGACACGTCGGGCGACCGTTTCGATGACGATGCCGCCGGTACGTGGCGCGACGGCTGGCGCTTCGTGGTCGGCTGGCTGCGCCAGGGCAAGCTGCTGCAGCGGGACGAGACCCCGTTCTGGACGGCCACCGTGGTCGCCCACGACCAGCGCCGCGACGACGTGGCGGTGCTGCGGCTCGCCACGGACCTGCCGTACCCGGCCCGCGCCGGCCAGCGCGCCGTCATCGAGCACCCGATGGTGCCCGGTGCGTGGCGGCCCTGCTGGATCTCCGCCCCGCCGGCCGGTGACAACCGCCTGGAGCTGCACGTGCAGGCCATGCCCAGCGACGACGCGACCGGCGCGCTGGTGCACGGCACCAGGGTCGGCGACGCGGTCCGGCTGCACCGGGCCGAGGGGGACTTCGTCATCGAGCAGCACGGCCGGGCGATCCTGATCGTCGCCGAGGACGTGCACGTCGCGCCGGTCAAGGCGCTGCTGGACGAGCTGGCCGAGCGGCAGGACGAGCGGGTCGTGCACCTGTTCTGGGGCGTGTCGACCCGGGACGACCTCTACGACCTGGAGTCGCTGCGCGCCCACGCCGCCCGGTGCGCCCACGCCACCGTGCACCCGGTCGTGGCGAGGGGGCCGTCGCACCCGTACCTGGGCGGGTCGCTGCCGCAGGTGGTCATCGACTTCGCGGAGTGGACCTCGCACGACGTCTACCTGTGCGGCACGCCGTTCGCGGTCGGGGTCATGCGCAACATGCTGATGCAGCACGCGGTGCCCGGCGACCGGATCCACGCCGTCACCCTGGATCCGCTCAGGATCGCCACGACAGCATCGTCGCGGTGACCACGGTGTTGCTCGAGTACGTGCTGGTCGCCCGGTCGAAGGTCCCGCCGCAGGTGATCAGCCGCAGCTGGGAGCGCTCCGCCGGGCCGTAGACGAGGCCCGCCGGGAAGGACCGCTTCGAGTACAGGCGCACGCCGTCGACCTGGAACGTGACGGTCGAGCCGTCGCGCCGGGTCACCCCGATCTCGTCGCCCGGTTTGAGCCGGCCCAGCTGGTAGAACACGGCGGGGCCGCGCCCGGCGGTGTCGACGTGGCCGACGATGACCGCGTTGCCGGCCTCGCCGGGGGTCGGTCCGCGCTGGTACCAGCCGGCCTGGGAAGGCTGCCGCAGCGACGGCGGGACGAGGATGCCGTCACGGTCGACGTCGACCCGCTCCACGGGCGCCTCGACGCCGATCGCGTGGATGCTCAGCCGCACCGGCGGCGAGGCCGGCGCGTGCGGCGCGGTGCCGGACAGCCCGGCGGAGCCGCTGGACTCCACCACCGGCGGGGGCCCGGGTGTGCCGTAGCCGGCACCGATGAGCGAGACGCCGGCGACGACGAGGGAGATGACGCCGACCACGGTGCCGCCCCGCCACGTGCCGTTGGCGCGCACCAGCAGGTGCCGCGGACGGTGCCGGGCGTGCCGGCCCGCCGCGTGGCCGCCGGCGGTCACACCGAGCGGCGGCGCAGCGCGAGCGCACCGGCCGCCCCGAGCAGCAGCAGGCCGCCGCCCGCGGCCATCAGGGTGCGGTTGGGCCCCTGCGCGGTCGAGCCGCCGCCGGTCGGCACGCCGCCGGTCGGGGAGACCACCAGTCTGACCACCGAGGAGGTGCCGTCCGCGCAGTCGATGCTGACGCTGTACGTGCCCGCGGTGACCGTCGCCGGGATGTCCACCACGGCGGAGAACGTGCCGGTAGCCTTGCCGGCCTCCATCGGGATACGGGCGGACAGCCCGAGCGTGGCCCCGGCGACCTCGGCGGACTTCACGCCCTCGGTGCACGTCGCGCTGAACGTGACGCGACCGCCCGGACGGACCGTCTCCGGGCTGACCGAGCCGGCGCTCTCCGCCGACGCGGCGCCGGGCAGCGCGAGCGCGGCCGTCGTGCCGGCGAGCGTGGCGCCGGAGAGCAGGATTCTTCGCATGCTCCCATTGGCCGTCTGAGCGGGGTGATCCCCGAACACCCGGCGCGGGGGACCGCCCCGGCGCCATCCCGGCGGCGCCGAAAGTTGGTCCCGCTCTTCGCCCGGTGCGACGATGAGGTAACGAGTAGGAAATATCGCACGTGAGCGCCCCGCCTGGTGGCTCGGCCGGCGCGTCTGAAATCCTGCGCGTCGGCGCCATAAGCGCCGGTCGCGGGCAATGGCGGCCGCGGCCAGAAGCCGGACTGCGGGACGAGACGGGAACGACGCGCATGAGTGAGTACAAGATCACCTACCCGGATGGCGAGCTCGACCTGCCGGCACGCAAGGCGACGGAAGGGCCGGCCGGTCTCGAGATCGGCAAACTGCTCAGGGAAACCGGCCAGGTCACGCTCGATACCGGCTTCGTCAACACCGCATCGTGCGTATCGTCGATCACGTACATCGACGGCGACGCGGGTATCCTGCGGTACCGCGGCTACCCGATCGAGCAGCTCGCCGAGCGGTCCTCGTTCCTGGAGAGCTCCTACCTGCTGATCCACGGCGAGCTGCCGACGCAGGCGCAGCTGGAGGAGTTCACCGGCCGCATCCAGCACCACACGCTGCTGCACGAGGAGATGCGCCGCTTCTTCGACGGCTTCCCGCGCGACGCGCACCCGATGGCGGTGCTGTCCTCGGCGGTGAGCGCGCTGTCGACGTTCTACCAGGACAGCCTCAACCCGTTCGACCAGGAGCACGTCGAGATCTCCACGATCCGGCTGATGGCGAAGGTACCGACGATCGCGTCGTACGCCTACAAGAAGGCGATCGGCCAGCCGATGCTGTACCCGGACAACTCGCTCGGGTATGTCGAGAACTTCCTGCGCATGACGTTCGGCGTGCCGGCGACCCCGTACGAGATCGACCCGGTCGCGGTCAAGGTCCTCGACATGCTCCTGCTGCTGCACGCCGACCACGAGCAGAACTGCTCGACCTCCACGGTCCGGCTCGTCGGCTCCAGCCAGGCCAACCTGTTCGCCTCCGTCTCCGCCGGCGTCAACGCGCTGTTCGGACCGCTGCACGGCGGCGCCAACCAGGCGGTCCTGGAGATGCTGCAGCTGATCCACAACGACGGCGGCGACGTCGCCAAGTTCGTCAGCCGGGTCAAGGACAAGAAGGACTCCAGCACCCGCCTGATGGGCTTCGGTCACCGTGTGTACAAGAACTACGACCCGCGGGCCGCGCTGGTGAAGAAGGCCGCCCAGGAGGTCCTCGGCCGGATGGCCAAGCCCGACCCGCTGCTGGACCTGGCGATGCAGCTGGAGGAGATCGCCCTGTCGGACGAGTACTTCGTCTCCCGGAAGCTGTACCCGAACGTAGACTTCTACACGGGCCTCATCTACAAGGCGATGGGCTTCCCGACCACCATGTTCACCGTGCTGTTCGCGCTCGGCCGGCTGCCCGGCTGGATCGCCCAGTGGCGCGAGATGATCAATGACCCGGAGACCAAGATCGGCCGTCCGCGTCAGGTGTATATCGGTTATGGCGCACGGGATTACGCGCCGATTGCTGGGCGGTAAAGACCCGCAGCGTCAACCGGTTCTTGCTCGTTTGTACCTTGACGGAGATCGACCCCGGCTGTCTCATACATGAGGTCCATCTGGGGTCGTTGTCCGTTTTCGACAGGGGAGACCGGTTTTCTTCATGAGCGCGCCAACGTTGTCGCCGCTACTCACCGCGGCAGTCCAGGACCGCACGTCCGGAGCGACCGGGGTCGCCCGGAAGGTGCTCGACGGCCTCGCCGAGTTCGTCCACGATCCCGTCACACTCCGTGAGGTCGTCGCGCCGTTACCGGGCCTGCTGCCGGGGTACGCGTCGATGTGGCACATCGCCCGCGCCGCCAACAGCGACGACCCCGGGCCGGCGCTGCGGGCGATCCGGGAGCAGCTCGACCGCGACGTCGAGGCGAGCGTCGTCACCGCGACCCGGCTGCTGCACCAGCGCGGCGGCTGGGCCCGCACCGCCCCGAGCAGCGCCCTGGTCAAGGCCGTCGCCGCGCAGCTGCCCGCGGGCACCGTCGACGCGCCCGGCACCGAGGGTCTCCAGCCGGTGACCGGCCTGGCCGGTGCCGACGCGATCAGTCCCACCCGCGTGCTCAACATCAAAGGCACGCTCGCGCTCGCGCAGAGCATCCCAACGATCGTCGTCACCACGTCGCTGAAGCTGGCCCCGGAGGACGTCTTCGACGGGCTCGGCTCGCCGCTGTTCGAGCGCATCCCGCTCAGCGCCTTCTGGGCCGTCGTGCTCGACGGCGAGCTGCTGACGCCGGCCGAGGCCGGCCGCCGCGCCGCCGCCCTGCGCTGAGCCGCCGCCACACCGCCGCCAGGCCGCTCCGCACCGCCCTACGGTGTGTGAATCTGTGCGGTTGCGTCGACCCACGTTCTACATTGGACGGTTCGGCGGCGGGCCGCGAGAACGGCACGGATTGGGGACTGTGCAGTGGCTCACCTGGGGAGTACATTGCGTTGCATCCCAAGGACGCCGGGGCCGCCGCTTCCCCCGTGGCGGCGGCCCCGGTCTTGAATCCGCGCCTTCCGGCGCGCCTCGATGCGTTTCGATGACCGCGCCCGCGGAGACCACATCGACATGGTGACCATCGCCCGCCCGCGCGCCAAGGCCCCCGCGCACGCCGCCGGTCCGCGCCCGCGCACCGTCCTGCTCGTCGGCGGGATCATCCTGCTGGCGATCCTGGTGATCGCCGCGGTCACCGCCGCCGTGTGGCGGGCCCGGCACACGGCCACCGACCGCGCGTCGCACACCGTCAGCGCGGCCGTCGCCGGTCGCGACGCGGCGACCCTGGACCTGCTCAGCGGCGTCACCGCCGTCACCGTCACCGCCGCGGACCTCGGCGACACGCTCTATCGCGTCCGTACCCCCGACGACGGCCGGACGGTCCCGAGCGTCACCGACCTCGACGGCCGCATCGGCGTCCAGCTCAGCGACAGCGGCAACGGCGCGCCCGACAAGGGTGTCGTCACCGTCGAGCTCAACCGCGACGTGCGCTGGACAGTACGGTTCACCGCCGGCTCCACGAGCAACACCGCCGACCTGCGCGCACTGCGCGAGACCGGCGGTGTGGAGTACATCGGCGGCGTGTCGAGCATCGAGCTCACCCTGCCCGCCGCGAAGGGCGTGGTCCCCGTGCGGATGAGCGGCGGCGCCGGCACCTTCCGGATCCACCTGCCGCAGAACGGGCCGGTCCGGGTCGTCGCCGGCGGCGGCGCCGGCAGCGTCACCGTCGACGGCACCCGCCACGACGGGGTCACCGGCGGGGCCGCGTTCCAGGGAGGGGACACCGCCGCCGCGGACCGGTTCGAGATCGACAACACCGCCGGCGTATCGAGCGTGATCGTCGACCGCTACTGAAAGAGCCGCTCCCGAGGAGCTGCTGCTGAAGAGCCGCTCCCGAGGGGCCGCTCACGAAGGAGCCGTTACCAGAGCGCCGCTGCCGTGAAGATCCAGCGGCGGCCACGAACTACTGCTGTGGCAGGATCACGCCCGCGCCCGACACCGGCGCGTCGACCGGCAGGTCAGGCAGGCCGAACAGCTCCGTCAGCCCGGTCACCTGCAGCAGCCGGTGCACGAACGGTGACGGGCTGCGCACCTCCATCCGGCCGCCGACGTCGCGGGTCTTGTTGTTGATCGCGACCAGCGTGCCGATGCCGATCGAGTCCATGAACGGCACCCGCCGCAGGTCGACGGTCAACACCGCCGGCCGCTGGGCGTCGATCGTGTCGAGCACCACCGACCGCAGCGCGCCCACCGTCGCGGCTTCCAGGGGGCCCAACACTTCCACCACCAGTGCATCTCCGGAACGGGTCGTCCGGACCATCGCGTCGCCCATTCGAGTCGCGTACCCAGTCAGCGGAAACGGAAACTCACGGGTTCGCCGAGATGAGCAGTGGCAGCACGCACGCATACGCCGCCAGCAGGACGCAAGCCTCCGGGCGGGTGATCCTGCTGCCCCGCCACAGCAGCAGCCACGCCAGGACCGCGGCGAACACCATCGCGGTCACCGCGGCGAACCCGAACGGCGCGATCGTCGACCTGCCCGCGGCGAGACCGACGACCGCGCCGCCGATGAGACTGTTGAAGATGTTGCTGCCCAACAGGTTGCCGACCAGCAGATCACCCTCGCCGCGCCGGTGTGCCTGCACCGACGTCATCAGCTCCGGCAACGACGTGCCGAACGCGACGAGCGTGAACCCGATCACCTGATCGCTGACCCCCCACCGGTGCGCGAGCGTGACCGCGTTCGCGACCAGCAGCTGCGCCCCGCCGAGGGTCGCGGCCAGGCCCACCACGGTCCGTGCCGCCTCCACCCACCAGCGCCCCGGCCGGCCCGGCGACACGAACGCGGCGACCTCGTCCGGCAGCGGATCCCCGTCCCGTACCCGCGACAGCCGCACCAGCAGCGCGAGCGCCCCGACGCTGAGCACCGCGAGCAGCAAACCCGCCACGAACTTCAACCCGACCAGGGCGAACGCGCCGAACACCGCCACCGCCGCGGCCATCAGCGGCGCCTCCCGCACCGGCACCGACGAACGCACGATGACCGGTGACACGACCGCGACGACCCCCAGGACCAGGGTCACGTTCAGGATGTTGGAACCGACGAGGTTCCCCAGCGCCAGGCCCGCGTTGTCCCGCACCGCCGCGGTGCCGGACACCACGAACTCGGGGGCGCTGGTGCCCAGGCCGATCACCACGACGCCGACGATCACCGGCGCCACCCGCAGCAGCGTCGCGAGCCGGCTCGCCCCGACAACCGCCTGGTCGGCGCCCACGGTCAGCAGCGCCAGCCCGAGCAGCCCGAGCCCGACGACGAGCAGCGTCGACATCAGTCTCCTCGATCATGACCACGGCAGCGCCCGGCAACGGACCGACACGATACCGCCCCGTGTCACGTCCCCGTCGCACCCGAGGGCCGCTCGCAGAAACCGTCCAATTGACCCCGTCCACGGGTGGCGCAAAGGCGCGTGGAGCCTTATCGTTTTCAACGAGACCGGCGTCTTCCCCCGTGGATGCCGGTCTCACCATTTCTCCGGGCCCTCGCCGCCGCCCGTGTCCGCCGGGCCGGCGACCGCCGAGGCTCATGACGGCCGCCGAGTGTTCACGGCGAGCGGGTCCTGCCCCGCCGGTGGACCATCACCGTCGCCAGGATCGCCGCGACCACCGACGCGCACAACACCGCCGCGGCCGCGGCGTCGGCGGCCGCATCCGGCACCGACAGCCGGACGATCAACAGGCTCGCCGTGTAGCCGACCCCGCCGAGCACCGTCACCGGCAGCACGTCGCCCCGGCGGACCTCCGGCGGGAACGCGCCCAGCCGCGCCCACACCGCCAGGCCCGCGCCGAGCAGGATGCCGGCGGGCGTGCCGAACAGCAGGCCGGTGGCCGCACCCCAGGCGACCCGGTCGCCCAACGCGTCACCGGCCGCGGCGAGCGCGAAGACCGGCACCACCACGCCGGCGGACACCGGATCGAGCGCGAACGCGATGTCGGTGGCGACCGGGATCGCCCACGCCCCGTGGTGTACGGCCGCGCCGCCCGATACCACGATCATGACCACCGCCGGCACCGCCATGCCGCCGAGCGCCGCCGCCACCGGCGGCGCCGCGGCCCGCCACCCGGCGAGCTCACCGACCGTCAGGCCGGCGACGAAGAAGAAGACGGTCAGCAGCCCGTCGGTGACCCAGGCCGCCAGCGGCAGGTCCAGGTGCAGCGCGTCCAGGACCGCCGACGGCGGCGGGCTCCACGACCAGAACGCCTGGTAGATGCCGCCGGGCAGGTTCGCCCACACCAGCGCGACCGCCGTGGCGGGCAGGAGCAGGCGGCCACCGGTCGTCTCCAGCCGCAGGAACTCCAGCAGCATGTCGATCCGGCGCGCGGTGCCACGTGCCATCCGGGGTCCCCTCGGGCAGCAGACCCATCCTGTCCTGCCGACCAGGCTTCCCGGCGCACCCGCGGCGAACCGTACCCCACCGGCGTCCCTCCACTGTGGACCGCTTCGGCGGGGGTCCGTGTCCGGGTGCGGCGCGATGGACGTCGAGCACGGGGCTCTGCCTGCGGTGCCGGCACTTCGCCGGAGCGCCCGTGGCTCCAGCGTCACCCGCTGCTGGTCGCCGGACGTCGTCGTCGCTGCCGTCGCGGTCCTGCTCGTCGTCGTCGCCGCGGCCACCGGTGGCGACGGGCCGGCCGCCACCGCGCAGGACCGTCCCGCCGCGACCTGGCGATCGTCCCACCGGCGCGGCCCGCCCGCTTTGCTCAGGTTCCCCCTCCCACGGTCGATTGGGCCGTCGGAGAAGGGGAGCGTGGCAGTGAGCGACGAGCTGGGTGACATCGTTCAGGAGTTCCTCGTGGAGTCGCACGAGAACCTGGACCAGTTGGACCGGGACCTGGTGGCGTTGGAGGCGGCGCCGGGGTCGCGGGCGACGCCGGCCGCCCCCGCTACCGCCCCCGCCGCCGGCCCCGTCAGCGGCGAGGTCACCAAGCCGGCGGCGCCGACGTCGTCCGCCGCGGCTGTCGAGATCGTGGTGCAGCCGGTCACCGTGGTGGCGGTCCCACAGGCCGCGGAGAACCCACCGGTCGCGGCGGCACCGCCGGTCGCCGCGGCACCGTCGGTCACCGCGGCTCCTGCGGCCACCACCTCGCCAGCGGCCGGCCCCCGGCCCGCCGCCGCAGCGCCTCCCGCACCCGCCGCGCCTTCCGCTCCGGCCGCCGCGTCCGCCTCTGGACCCGCCGCCGGACCCGCCGCCGGAACCGCCTCCGTGCCGGTCGCCGCGCCCGCTTCCGCGCCCGTTGCGGGTGGTGGTACGCCGCCGGCTGTGCCGCCCGTGGGTCGGGCTGCGGGTGGTGAGGGTGGTGAGGATGCGGTGTCGAAGCGGAGTGTGGCGGATCAGTCG
>NZ_JNYJ01000095.1 GCF_000716715.1 Dactylosporangium aurantiacum
GGACCGACCGGCTCCCATACGACCCGGCACGGCACGGCAACGCCGTCCGACTCCACCAAAACGAACCGCTCGCCGCCTGAGGTTGACACAGGGAGTGTCATGCGGCCCGCCTCTCGACCGCCACAGGCACCCGCTCCGCACGGAATCCGCCTTTGATTGCCTCGCGGATCTCCCGGTCGGTCTGGCCGTGCTCGCGGCCGGTCGCGGTGAGCGCGGCGACCGCGTCGGCCTGGTCGATGGCCCCGGCGGCGACCATGCGGGCGACGCCTCGGGCGGCGCCGTAGAGCGCGCGGCGGTGACCGCCTTTCGGCGCTCGTCCCACGGCGCCGAGGATCGAGGCCAGCAGCGCGTCGGGGGATGAGATGGCCCCCGCCCGGCGCGCGGTGGTCGGGCTGGTTGGGGCGGCGACGGTGAGCGTCTCGCGTGGCCGGCAGAGCGCGACCAACGCGGGGGCCATCTCAATCACCGGGTGACTGCCGATCCACCGGTACGGCTGCCCGGTGCGCGGGTGGATCGACGGTGGGGCGACGACGTAGCCGCCGTCCGCCTTGAGGTCCACGCCGGGGTGGTCGGCGACCTCGGGGGCGAGGCGCCCGCCGGGGTGCCGGTAGTACAGGTGCCACCCGCCACCGCCGGTCGCCACGCACGCGGTGCGCGGCATGAGGGCGGGGTCGAGGGCGCCGCCGTTGCGGGGGTCGATGTCGACCACGGCCAGGTCGGCGACCGCGCCGGTGCGGATGGCGAGCATGCCGCGCGGGTACGCCTCGCACATCGCCTCGATGCGCTGCCGGTCGGTAGTCGCGGCGTAGAACCCGTGACAGGTCAGGCAGTCACACGCGGCCGGGTCGTGCTCGGCGCCAGCGTCCTTGCAGGCGTCACAGTTGGCCAGGGGACGTTTGGTGCGGCCGAGCAGGAACACGGGCCAGCCGTGTTCCGCGTAGCGGATCGCGTTGCGCAGCAACGCTTGTGAGGCAGGGCGAAGCTCCATCTCGGTTTCTCCCGTGATCGAGGCGGAGGGCGGTTCAGGGCGCCCGGCGAGCGCGGCCGGGGTGTGTTGCGGGCAGCGCTCGCCGGGCAGGTAGGTGCGGGTGCCGTCGGTGGTGCCGCAGTGCCGCTGGTCGGCGGCGATCCAGAACCCGCACCGGGCGGCGGTCGTGGTCATCACGCGGCTCGCCGGACGCTGGCACGGGTGGCGCGGTCGATGACGGCGCCCAGGTCGCGGGCGAGGCCGAGCAGCTGGCGCCGGGCGATCGGTTCGGTGGCGGCGAGCGCCACGGTCAACGTGACCTCGGCGTGTTCCCGGCCGTCGGCGGCGCGCACGCGGGTGAGCAGGGCGCGGCCGAGGCCGGGGACGTCGACCACGAGGGGGCCGGCCCGGTGCTCACCGAGGTTGCAGCGGTGGCCTCCGGCGCACCAGTCGGGGTGCCGGTCGGGGTTGAGCGCCGTCCGGCGGCGCGTGATGGCCTTCATCGGGCGTCCCGGCGAGCGGTGGCGTCGTGGTGGAGGCGGGCGGCGAAGTTGTAGAGGCGGCGGCCGATGCGCAGGCGGCGGCCGGTGCCTCGGCACCACCGGCACGGCCGGTAACGGTGAGTGAGGAACGTTTGGCGGGTGCCGGTGCCTTTGCAGCCCTGGCAGCGGCCGAACGGGAGGATCCAGCAGGCGAGGGCGTAGGCGGCGAGGGCGGCGGCGGTAACGGCGTACAGGGTGGTCACGGAAGGCTCCCTGAGCGGTTTTTGGGCCTGTTTTTGGCATGGCGTTACCGGCTACCTGCGGAAAGTCGTCGCAGGTAGTGGTGTGGATTGGGGGGGTAACGGCAGAGGTAACGCGGGCGTTACCGGTACCTCTGCCGTTACCTTGGCCGTTACCCCTCGGTGGGGGTGGCGGCGCGGGTGCTGATCAGCTCCCGCAGGGCGTCGAGCCGGTACCCCTTGAGGGGCCTACCGCCGACCTTGACGGTGACGCTCTGTACGCCAGCGGCGCGGGCCAGTTCGGACAGCGCGTCGGCGGTCAGCCCGGGGTACGCGTTGGGCCACCGCTCGGTGAGGGCGTCGGCGGCGGGTGCCCAGTGCTGGCCGTTGGACGCGGACACCTCGGCCAGGTCGGCGAGCAGGTCGCGGGCGGTGGGCAGGTCGGCGCTGCCACCGACCGGGGCGCCGCCCCGGATCGCGACCGCGCGGGCGACGATCTCGGCCGCGACTTCCGGCGTCGGGTACTGCGACCGCACGGCGGTCGGGGCGGCGAGGCCGGTCATGCAGCCCCAACCGGCGTCGATGACCGGCCGGTACACGGTGCCGGTGATGCCGCGCTTGTAGGCGCCGGTACCGAGGACCATGTCGTTCTCGACCTGCCCAGCGACCGACAGGCACCACCGGTTGGTGACGCAGCGGACGATGTTCGGCGGCAGGCTCGTGCGGTCGGGGATCTGGGTGGCGAGGATGACGATGATGTTCAGCGCCCGTGCCCGCTTGATGAGCCGTTCGGCGGCGTCGGCGGCCTCGGCCGAGGCGCCGAACAGCTCGTGCGCCTCGTCGATGACGATGACCACCGGGTGCAGCCCGGAGCCTGGCTTGCGGGCCAGCTCAGGGGTGACCTTGCCCTCGGGCGCCTCACCGCGCTGCTTCGCGGCCAGGACGCGCTTGCCGCGCCGTTCGGCCTCGGCGAGACCCCACATGATGATCGCGGCGCCTTCGGCGATGGCCTTGTCATCGACGCCGACGACGTACGTCGAGCAGATCGGGGCGAGGTCGATGAAGTCGCCGGTGCCCTTGAACTCGGCAATCTTGAACTCGACCGTGGGGTCCTGCGACGCCATGAGCACCAGCGCCCGTGCGGCGTAGGACTTGCCGGAGCCGGGCTGCCCGGCGATGACGAACGACCGGGCGAACAGCGACGTCTTGACCGGCTGCTGACGCTCGTTGCTGCCGAACTCGTGTTCCTCGAACACGCTCGTGCGGGCGTTCGGCGCGGCGATCGACCATTTCGACTGCCCCATCTTGGACGCGGGCTGGTAGCCGACCCACAGGTCAACCTGTCCGGCGTGCTCCGGGCCGGGTGACGGCCACACCTGGTCGACCGGCAGCCGTAGCGCGGAGGAGAGCATGCCGCGCCGTTCCAGGACCTTGACCGCCTCCAGGCCCTGCGGCAGGTTCACCCGGGCGAGCCAGCCGGGGCCGTCGCGGTGGATGCCGGGGTGCACGAACTCGATCGTGCTGGGTTCCTTCATCGCAGGCAGGCCGAGGGACACCAGGGCGTTGCGGACCATCTCACCGGTCAGCTTGGTGAACCGGGGTGCGTTGGATACCCGGTCGGTGATCGGCTTGTCGGCGGGGCGGCCGGCGCGGGCGAGCAGCAGCACGGCGGCGGCTTCGACCGCGTACCAACCCCACGACGGCACCACATCGGACACACGGACGATGAGCAGGGCAACCGGCGCCGCGACGGCCGCGACGCCGACCAGCCACCACCGGCCGCGGGCTTCCTTGGCGCGGGTGCGGTTGAGCGACTGCCAGGTGTAGGCGTCGTTGGTGTTGGCGGCGTGCTGGCGAAGCTGCCAGTTGCCGTCCTCGGCGCTGGCCCAGCGCAGGGTGCGGCCGAGCAGCCGCGCCGCGCCGATCGGCGCGTACACGGCGGTCTTGGCCAGGTATTTCGGGGTCCGGGCGAGGTGGAACAGCGCCCAGTAGCGCAGGTTGTCGCCGATCGCGGCCAGGGTCGCGGCGCGCTGGGCGCGGTTGGTCAGCCAGGTCGGCACGATCGGTGCGCGTCCGGCCGCGCCGGTGGCGGTGACGTCCTTCCACGACAGGGTCGGGGCGACGTCGACCGCGTCGACCGGCCCGCCGAAGTCGGCGTCGTCGACCACGACCGTCTCAGCGTCACCACCGAAGTCACCACCGAGGGCGCCGCCGTGGCTGTCGGCCAGGGCGTCACGTTCGTCGTGGTCGTTGCGGCGGGGCTTGACCAGGTGCAGCCGGGGCGCGGGCGGGTCGGTGGGCATGTCGGCGGCGCCGGGCGCCGCGGTGTGCATGTCGGTCACAGGACCCTCCGGGCGTACTCGTTGTTGGCGTCGCTGGCCTGCTGGCACACGTCGGCGAGCATCGCGTGGGCGCGCTCCACCGCGGCGCGGCTGGACATTGTGTAGCTGGACATCTCGTCGTCCAGGAACGTCTGCACCCGCGCGGCTCCGGCTTGGGTGAGCTGCCATTGGGCGTGCAGCCACGCGACGCGGGCTTGCAGCAGCTCGATTTGGTGTTGCAGGTACTTGCACTGCTGGCAGTTCTCGGGCTGGGTCATGATTGGGGCTTCCTCCGTGGTGAGGGGCCGGTGCGCGGCCGTGGTTTCCGAGGCCGTGAGGCCGCGCACCGGGCAGGGGTTTTAACCGGCCAGGGCGGCGAGGAACGCCATGACGCCCTTGACGACGACCGTGACCGCGTGGGCTGAGCCGGTGGGGTTGGTGATGACGAAGTACGCGGCCAGCAGGCCGAGGCTGACGCTGATCGCTTTGTTCTTCAACGAGCCGGGCATGATCGGTCTCCTTTGTGGACAGTCGAGCAGCAGCTAGAACGGGTTCAGGTGGCGGTGAGCAGGGCGGATACGAACAGCCAGCCGACGTGCCAGGACTGGTCGAGGGCGTAGAGGCCGCCGCCGCGCTCCAGCCAGGCCGGGGACTTGCCGAGTGCGTCGGCCATGCGCCGCAGCGGCGTGCGACGGTCGGCGATGTGGTGGCTCACGGCCGAGACGGTCAGCCCGGCGGCGGTCCAGCCGAGGTGCAGCGCGGTGCCGGTGACGGCGAGCGTGGCGGCCAGGGCGACGACCGCGGTGAGGGTGTAGGTGGCGACGTGCGCGGCGCAGGCGAGATGCCCTCGCCACCCGGTGTCGGCCTTGTGGTCGGCCTGGTGCTGTGTCTGGATCCAGTGGTCGGCGACCTGGTGAGCGGCGTAGAGGGCGGCGAAGACAGCGGCGAGGGTGCCGGCGTCGGTTGGGGTTGCCATGATGGAGGTCTCCTGACTCCTGATGGAGGGATAGGGGACCGGTGCGCGGCCTGCTGGCCTAGGAACCTTGGCCGCGCACCGGGCGGAGCTAGTCGCGGTTGGCGTGGATCAGGTGTGCCAGGGCGGCGCCCATGCCGAGCACGGCGACGGGCAGGCAAGCAACGGCGGTGGTGATCCACCAGGGCGCCGAGGTGACCCCGGCGGCGGTGAGCAGGTGGTAGGCGACCTGCCCGGCGGCGCCGAAGATGAGCGAACCGATGGCGGACCAGCGGGCGAACCGGCGCACCGACGCGCCGTAGGCGCTGGACAGCCACACCGCCAGGGCGTACGCCGCGTACGTCTCCACGCCGATCGGGAGCGTGATGGCGGTGTTGATGCTGAACCCGTCGGCGATGCCGGGCAGCGGGTGGATTACGCCGAACCCGGTCAGTTCGCCGAGGCCGACCCACCCGGACCAGATGGCCACGAACGCGGGCAGGGCGAGGACCCAGACCGGCCAGGAGCGCGGCCGACGCGCCCGGTCCGGCTCCGTGCTCGCCGGGGTCTCGGCGTGGGGTGCGGCCGGGGACATCTCGCCGTGGGTGGGGACGTGGCGGCCGTTCTTGACCATGGCGGCGCGCAGCCCGTCGGCGTCGGTCATGGTGATGTTGGTGTCCGGGTGTCCGTCACCCGTGGCCTGCGGCGGCGTCTCGATCGCCTCGGCGACCGGCGGCGCCTCGGCAGGCGCGGCCGGGTCGGGCATGTCGGTGTCCGGCTCCAGGTCTGGCACGACGTGCAGGGTGCGTGCCGAGGCGGCCCGCTCGTGCTTCCAGACGCGCACGTGGTTGATGGCGGTGCGCCGCTCGGTGTCGTTGAGGTCCAGCACGTCACCGACCAGGGCCGCTAGGGCAAGCGAGTCGCGCGGGTCGTCGTCGGATGCGTGCTGGTCGAGGACCTTGCGGACCTGGTCACGCAGCGTCCACGTCTCGACCGGCGTCGTTGCGGTGGTGCGCTCGCTGGTGAGGGCCTCGCGGATGGTGTTGGCCTTCGGTGCGCCGATCTTGAATTCCTTCATGAGCGCGTTGCGGGACGGGAGGTCGCCGAGCTGGTCGGCGAGGGCGCGGGCCCGGGGCATGAGCGCTTCGATCGGCGGCGGGTAGGCGCTGGGGGCGGTGGCGGTGGTCATGTCAGGCCTCCGAGGGGTGCTTGAGGATGTCGGTGAGCAGGGCGCGGTGGGCGGGGAAGATGCGGCCGCAGTAGCGGCTGGCGAGGTGGTCGGTGAGCGCCCAGATGTTGTCGGCGTGGACCCATCGGGCGTCTTTGGCGTCGTCGGCGCCGGCCACGGGAAGCAATTCGTCGCGGTCGTCGGGGTGGTAGGTGCCGAGGTGGCAGCGCGACAGGACGGAGACGATCCACGCTTCGTCGCTGGCGCGGGGGTCGGGCACGTAGCGGGGTGTGGTGGTGTGCCAGTCGGCCCACGACAGGTCGAGGGTCGTTTCCTCGGCCAGCTCGCGGACGGCGGCGGCGGTCGGGGACTCGCCCGGGTCGACCATGCCGCCGGGCAGTGCCCAGCCGTGCCCGTCGGCGCGTTCGACCATGACGATCCACCGGCAGCCGTTCGGGTCGACGGTCTCGACCAGGGCGTCAGCGGCGACCGCCTCGCCCCAGTGCCCGAGTTCGTTGCGGCCGTGCTCGATGCCGGTCGGCGCGAACGGGTTGACCGGCCGCCCGTCGGTGACGGTGAACGGGATCAGCGCGGCGGCTTGCCGGGTGGGCCAGTCGATGCGGGTCGGGTCGGTGATCGGGTCGGCCCAGCCGTCGTGGACGCCGACGGTGAGCACGTCAGGGTGGGTGTAGGTCTTGGTCATGGGTGGCCTCACGCGGCCCGGCGGGCGGCGTTGACGCGACGCTGGTAGTACCGCAGCGCCTCGCTGACCACCGCGTCACGCGCCCGGTGCAGCCGCCGGGCGGTCACCTCATCGACCGGCCGTCGCGCGTCGAGGATGACGAGCTGCACGTCCAGCAGCTCAATCTCCGCCTCGATCAGCGGCCACTCGTCCTCGATCGCGGCCAGGTCGGCGGCGGTCGGTTCGTCCGTCGAATCACGGTCGTAGATCACGGTCTCTCCTGTGAGATCGGAAGGGTCGCCCGGCCGAGATGCCCCGGCCGGGCGGAAAGCGTTGTGGAATAAGCGATTCAGCGCGGCTAGCCGGTCTTGCTCACCCGCTCGCTCGGGACCTACCGAGGTCGTCGCAGGACATCTCGCGCACGGCCTCGCACGCGCTGTCTTTCGTGTCGCTGTGGAGTTCTCAACGGACGCGCACACGGCGGGCAGGTACACGAACGGGGCAGCCGAAGCCGCTACGCCGTGCCTACCAACCGGCTGAGCTGCTGTGATGCGCTTGCTAGCAGCTCTACTGCGACCGTACTCGCAGTATTTCTGTGAGTCAAGAAAAACTGTGATTGGCAGAAGTGCTGCGAGACTGGCAAGCTGGTTGCGACCATGAATGCAGAGGAAGAGGCAGGCAATGAGCAGGGGTTTTGCGTTGGTTGTCCGGTTCTATCTCCAAGACGACGAGGCGGCGAGCGGGTTCGATGAGCTGGTCGCGCGGACGACTCCGGAGATTGAGCGGCTCGAACCGGGCACGCTGGCATACGTCGTGCACTCCGTGCCCGATGAGCCGCTCGTGCGCGTCTTCTACGAGCTGTACGCCGACCGGGCCGCCTTCGATGCGCACGAGCAGCAGCCGCACACCAAGCACTTCCTGGCCGAACGGGTGCGGTACACGAGCGGTGTCGACGTGACGTTCATGCAGGCCGAATCAGGGAAGGGGCCGTTGCCACTGTGACCACCGAGGATCAGCGCGCATTTGGCGCGCGCGTCGCCGAACTGCGGAAGCAGCGCGGTATGACCCAGGGGGAGCTGGCCGCCGCGCTCGGGCGCACGTCGAGTTGGCTCTCACAGGTGGAGCGCGGAGTACAGCCGGTCGCGAGGCTGGACGTGCTCCGCCTCCTGGCCGACGGCCTCGGCGTGTCCGTTCAGGCGCTACAGCCTGACTCACCAATTGCGCCGGAGACCCCGGTTCGCGATGAAGGGGCGCTTCCGGCGAACGACCTGGACCAGGCCCGACTCGTCATCTCCGGCCACCCTGTGCCTGAGGTGCTGCTCGCTGAGGAAGTCACTCCCGCGCCGGTGAGCTTGTCGGAACTGCGGTCCGCCGTGGACGAGATCTGGGCTCTTACGCACGCAAACCAGTTCGCGGAGCTGAGTGCCTCTATCGGGCCGCTTGTACCGCGCTTGGAACGAGCAGCGCGCACGGCGCCGGATGACGAACGGCCGGCACTCTGGTCGCTGCTCAGCCGCACCTACCAGGCGCTGTCGGCAGCCTTCGTGCGGCAGGATGAACCGGACGCAGCCTGGATCGCGGCCGACCGGGCGATCAATGCTGCCGAGCGGTCCGGCGAGGTACTGCACGTCTTCGCAGGCGTGTTTCGCCTCGCGCAGGCGTTCGTCCGCCTCAAGCGCGTCGACCAGGCCGAGCACGCGGCGACGACCGCAGTGAACGCACTCCACCAGCACACACCGGCCGTCGCCGCGGAGGCCGAGGCGCTCTCAGTGATGGGCTCGCTCCATCTCGTCCTGGCGCTCGCGCACGCGCGTGCCGGGAGCCGCGCCGAGGCGCGCCGCGAGATCGAGCACGCCCGGCAGGTCGCACGGCGCCTGGGAAAAGATCGGAACGACTACAACCTTGAATTCGGCCCGACGAATGTGGAGATCCAAGCAGTCTCCATCGCCGTCGAGCTCGGCGACGCTGGCGAAGCGATCGACATCGGACAGCAGATCGACGCCGCAGGGCTGTCCATCGAGCGGCGCGCCCGGCTTTTCCTGGACATGGGGCGCGCGTACGGCCAGCGCAGGCAGACCGGCGAGGCGCTCGCCTGTCTCTTGCGGGCCGAAGAACTCGCACCTGAGCTGATCCACACGCATGTAGCGGCACGGAGCGCCATCAGAGAACTGATCCTGATCGCCGGCCGCGCAACATCGCCGGAACTGAGGGCGCTCGCCGAGCGGGCCGACGCTCAGCCCTAGAACAGGTACAAGGACGAACCAATGCGGCCGAACGAGGGCAGGGTATCGAGCATTTGTGCAGTACCCTGCCCTAGCGCTGGTCAAAGAGTGGGGATTGGCCCGCTGTCGAACCACCTGGTTACGCAGCGCGGTGAGTCGCCGCGGGCTTGCTAAGGCGTGGTGCCCAGCAACTCGATAAGCTGCCACACGTTTGTCGAAGGATTACCGGCAGGTGCAGCGTCAAGCTGCTTTGCGCGCCGTACTGCCTCGCCAATTCCTGCGTCAAAGTCGGCGAAGTTCAATGTGGACTTATCCCATGGCTTACCAATGGACCTCGACAATTTCTCGGCGGCTTTTTTTGGGCCAGCAATGTGCGCTCTCGAATTTTCTCGATGCAGGATGAGCCAGACTTCGAAGCACGGGTTTGACCATGCCAGCGAAACCTCAAGGCTTTCGGCCTCCGTGCTTGGCTCAACGGTGTCAAAGTCATCGACGTCGCAAACCGCCCAGGCGTGATCGTATTCGTTTTCATCGCGTCGCCGCGCGGCATCACGAACAACCTCAAGGGGCGACCCGTTTGTAAATGTAACGATCACCCGACCTGCGGTAACCCACGGAAGATCCTTGACGCACTTAAAGTACTTGATTTCCGTGGACTTTCCGTTCGTGTCAACCAGAACGGTCGTTCGCTGTTCGCGGCGGTTCGGGAGCCGTCTTAGGTCCGTCTCTCTTCCGGTGCCAAGTTTTACGCCACGATGTTCGGCATTTCCCCTACGCGCCATCGCTGCCCTCAACGACTTCGGACATGCGTGAGGCTAGCGCCTTTTCGAACAAGTATGTTGAAATTTCAGGAACTCCGCCGTAGTTTCCGTTGAGGTATCGGCGCTGACGATTCTCCCCTTCGCGCCGAGGCTTAAAATCTGCCAAGGGATAGAGGGTAGAGGTACCGTCATCGCTTTTCTCTGTAAACCAAATCTCATCGCGTCCCAGAACCTCCTCAGCGTCAAGGGTCCCGAGTAGCGTTGCGTCATGGCTGGAGAAAACCAGCTGGGCTAGCCGCGGATTTGAGGCGGGACTTCTAAACAACCCGATCAACTTTGCAGTCAGGATTGGGTGCAGGCTCGAATCAATTTCATCAACCATCATGATGCCACCGATGCGCAGCACTGATGCAGCAACGTAGGCAAGGTCAAGCAGCCGGCGTGTTCCTGTCGACTCGTTCTCTAGACTAAGAATGCCGTCGCCAGACGGTCCTTTATGGGTAAAGAGCAGTCGACGGCGTACTTGAGTCGTGTTGGTCGTCGAGTCGGAAAGAAATTCCTCGACATCGAACAGTGAATCTTGTGTCTCCGTCTGCACCGCCACGTCGACGATTCCAACATCGGCAGCTCTCATGAGGTCGACGATAACGTCGCGACTGCTGCCTAGATCTGACCAGATTGAGGCGAAGTTCCGCAGGGGCAGATCCGGTCTCGTGCGGACACGCGATCGGAAGAACCACCGGTAGACATCATGTAGTGGCTGATGTACTTGATCGTCTAGCGATGCTCGACGGTTGAATCGAGCTACGGTTGAAATGAATAATGCGGTAGGGGCTGTGATGTTGGAGATGCGTTCCAGATCCGATTGCTTTCGACTCTCCTCCCCCCACACAAAGTTCTCACCATCGCGCTCAAAAACGCGACGCTTCTTCTTGAGCGGATAATGAAACAGCCATTCTTCTACGATTCCTTCGTCATTTATGGTAAATCCATAAGTATGACGAACGCCATCAAGTGATAGATCGACTACATAGCGTGATGGAGTGCGAGCTATGTCGATAGAAAGCTTGAATGGTTCGCGAGGAATAGAAATCGCTAGGCCGGGTTCCACGGCGCGGTCCGAGCTGGTGACCATTCGGCGCATGAACTGGAATGCGTGGATGGCATTTGACTTTCCAGATGCATTTGCACCGAATATGCCTGTTACGAGAACGCTCGGTCGAGACTCCGCCCGCTCGTCGCCAGAATCATAGATGGGTGTGAGATTAAGTTGCTGCTCGTCGGCGAAGGAGCGATGGTTGGCGAAACGGAAACTCTGCAGCATGATGGCTCTACCCTCCCCAGTAGGGTGGCCTGGGCGCCTTCTGTGCGAGTAAACCACGCAGAACCCGCTGTTGCACCACCCTTGACAAGATCGAGACTGTACCTCCCGCTGAACGTCACGGAACGTGGGAGTGCAAGGCAGCACCCCTAGGAGTCGGAAACATACTCATTAGGGCTAATTGTCTGATTAGTCCTGTAGCTCAGGCGGTGTCCTGCCGTAGGGCAACGGTTTGCCCTGGCAACTGTCGACTTGCCGTGGCAACCGTCGACGAGGGTGCGAATTTCTTGCGCAGGCTTGGTTGACGGAGCCGCAGAGGGTGGTTCGGGCAACTTTCATGAGCCGGGCGATCGGCTGGGCAGGCGTGGCGACGCTCCTAGCCGTGCCACATCCATGCCAGACGACACGGTTGATCAAGGTAAATAGCGGGGACTGACGGTCAGGCGAGGCTGGATGGGCAGGTCAGCGTCCTGGTAGGTCAACGGTTGTTGTGAGTCCAGTCCTGGCAGTGTGGGGGTCAGGGGTTCGAGTCCCCTCGTCTCCAC
>NZ_JNYJ01000096.1 GCF_000716715.1 Dactylosporangium aurantiacum
GGACCTGCCACCAGCCGCGTTTGAGACACTGCACCAAGCCCGCCTCACCGAGGCAGGCCCCCAACCCGTTTAGCCGCTACCAAACCCGGGGCGGTTCACGTCGCCGGGTGGGTCCGAAACTCACGGACAATGGTCAAGGGAAACCGGCTCGCCTGGGCCTGGAAGTTGCGCACATCTGGGCCCCGTTCTCGGTTCTGGCGCAAACTGCGTGATTGATCTTGGTTGGCTCGCGGGGCGTTCCGTAGGCTTGCGAGTCTGTGCTCGCTATTTCCCGGGAGAAGGCTTGCGCGCGAAGATCACGTGGAGGAGTGGCGAAGCTGGCGTTGTCGTCACTTGCGATGACGAGCTTCGGCAAGCATTAGCGGACGTGGAGCGGGACGCAGCACGTGAGCCTCTGATCGCTGAGGTGACTCTTGACGGAGGCGACTCGCTTTCCATCGGTTTGGGCCGCGAGGTCTCGGTCTTGAGCTACGTGGCGGCATCCGGGAATCCGCCGTACTTCAGCAGCCAGGGATCCTCGCGAGTGCGAGACGGCAAGGGCGTGGTCTTCTACTACTACGGACACTGGTCGGAGTTTCCTGCGTCCGCTGCGGTGCCGATCGAGGACGCTGTTCAAGCAGTCCGCTACTTTTGCCGGTATGGCGGACTGTCACCACAGTTGCAGTGGGTTGAGGTGTAGGTCCGTCCGCCCAACTGGCCGATATCCAGCGACCCGGCGGCTTCCGTGTTGCGCGGCAATGCTTGCTACGTCAGAAGGACTCGCTTTCGGAGCAGGTCGAAGCCGGCGCGGCCGTACATTTGCCGTTTGAGCATCTTGATGCGGTTGACGTTACCTTCGACCGGTCCGGAGCTGAAGGGCAGGGTGAGGCCGGCGGTCACGGCGTCGAGGTCTGCGGTCAGGCCGGTGGCGAACTTCGTGATGCCAGGCAAGGCCGCTGCTTCGGCTGCGGCGATCCAGGCGGTGAGCTGCTGACCGCGCAGGTGAGTGAGCATGTCGGCGAACGACCGCACCAGCTCGGCGGCGGCACGCAGCTCCGGACATCGCTCGAGGATCGCCTGGAGTTGTTCGGTGTCGCGGTCGGCCAGGTCGTCGGGTCGCCGGCAGATCCACCCGGCCACCTGCCGCACCGAGGGCGGGCGGCGCGGCGACGTCAGGTCGGGTTTGCCGCGGTACTGCTCGACGAACTTGCGCAGGATCGCGTAGCTGCCGGCGAAGCCCTGAGCGCGGATCTCACGCTGCAACGTGGTGGCCTTGAGGCAGCCCTCGTTGATGCGTCGGCTCAGGTAGGGCTTGAACGGGTCGACGAGACTCGGCCGGACCTTCTGACCGACCATCATCTCCTGCCACGTTGCGGCGTGGGCGTATCGCGACACGGTGTGGTGACTCCAGCCCAGATGCCGGGCGATCTGCCGGAACCCGGCGCCTTGCGCCAGCAGTTCATGCACGAGGGCGTGGTGGGCACGGCGGCGTTCGGCCATCGCCCCGGTGGGCTCGGCTACCGCAGCAGGGCTGGGCTGCTCGGCAGAAGCTTCGTCGGGCTCGTCGGGCTCGTCGGGCTCGTCGAGGCAGGACTTGTGCTGAGCCGTGCAGCGTTCCACCGCGGCGGCCAGGTTCTGCCACAGGTGGAACCGATCAGCGACCTGGACGGCTTCTGGCGCGCCGGTGCGTCCGGCCTCCGCATACGCGCTGGCCCGGTCCCGGCAGATCACCCGAGGCGCCGGATGCTGCTGCAGCCACGCGGTCAACGGGCCCGCGTCGCGGCCGGGCAGCAGGTCGACAACCCGGTGGGTCTCGCAGTCGATCAGCACGGTGCCGTAGTGATGGCCCCGCCTGACCGCGAAGTCATCGACCCCCAGCACCGCGACTTCACCGACCGGCGGATCCGGCAAGGCTCGGACCAGCCGGAGCAGGCGGTGACGGCTGGCCGGCATGCCCAACGCTGCAGCCAGCCGCGCGCCGGCCCGGCCAGCCAGCGCGAGCCCGACCGCGGTCAGCATCCGCCGCAGCCCCTCACTGACCCGCGACCACCGCCGAGTCAGCCCATCAACCTGTTCGGCGAATGTCATCACCGGGCACGCCGCGTTCTCGCAGAAGAACCGGCGCACCCACAACACAATCCGCATAGGCCGGCCAGCAACCGGAGCATCCGCCAACGTCCGGCGATACCGCGAATGCACCCGAGACGACAGCACCGCACACGCCCGGCAAACGGCCTGACGGCTGCGGACCCGAGCCACGATGACCAACTCGAAGTCGGCGTCCACGACCTCGTCGATCTCGATGCCGTTCAGATGAGGAAGTAGCTGTCCGACGGCATCGCGCACCCGGACAACGAATCATCGTCCAACATCCATCACACAGTTCGCACCAGAGCCCCGTTCTCACGAACGAAGCCACCAGGAGGGCTTGAATGACGCTCCGTAGGTGATGCGCAGGCCCGGTCTGACTGGGCGCGCACCGAACCGCCGATGGGAGTGCAGTCCCATCGCGGCGTCGACGAGCAGTTCCTTCACGGGCAGAGGTGCGTCAGATCGTCCTCGCACAGCCCGAACTGGTCCTCGATCGCCAGGCTGGCGGGGTTGAAGGACGTGCGGTAGACGACACCGTCGTTGGTATGCACCTCGATCGTGCTGCTGCCGGCGAATGCGATCCGGACGATGTCGAGCTGGTCGCTTTCGTTTTCGTGGAAGGTGTACCCGACGACGGCCAAGGGGTGTGGCGCTTCCCGGCTGAGCAATCCGGCGCGCGACCGCAGATGGAATTCGTCGTAGTAGACATCGGAGTCGTAGTGGGAGGTGTAGCGGATCGCGACGACGATCCAGTGCCCGTCAGGCGAGCGGGCGGTGATGTCGACCGACCTGGGTTGCCATTCCTCGGCGAGGTACGTGCCCTTGACGAACCCGGCGCACCCCACCGGCAGGACGAGCGCCAGCAACACCGACGCCGTCACCGTCCTGCGCAGGCCGGGCGCCGCGGCCAGCACGACCACCGCCGCCAGCAGCACGAGCGCGGCGAGCGCCACCGTGATCGTGGGTCCGAGCTCGGCCAGCGGTCTGAGCGACAGGTACCGGCGCGGATTCCAGTGCACGTACACCACGGCGGCTGCCGCCAGCACGGTCACCGCGACGAGGGAGTACGCCAGCCGTCGCCGCCACCGCGGCTGCCTGGTCGATGCAGTAGGCACCGGCACATGTTCCTTCCCGCGTTCGCCCGTTTCAAGCTGAGCCACCCGCCGGTGAGCGACCGGCAGACGTTGCAGCGCTTCGCTGAACGCCAGGACCTGGCGCGCTCAATATCATCAGGGCATGGTCTTCAATGGGCAGCTGTCCGACCTGCCGGGGCATCTCGACGGGCTCAGGGATGAAGGCGCGTTCGACCAGGCGTTGGGGAGGCTGCGGGACGCGCTGTTCGTGCAGGGGACCGTCGCGCCCGCCGCGGAGTCTGTCGCGCCGGCACTGGTGGCGGCGGCCGTCGAGCTGCCCGGTGAGCGGCGCGACCGCGTCATCGAGCTGCTGTGGGAGATGCTCACCGGTGGCGGCTATCTCGGCGCCGCCGCCCAGGACAGTCCGATCCGGCCGGCCGTCACCGCCCAGCGGGAGCACTGGCGGGCGCTGGCTGAGGCCGGTAACCCGTGGGCAGCGCGGCTGCTGTCGGCCGCCGGCGGCGACACCTTCGCATCGGCCCAGCGGGCCACCGGCCTGGTCCAGGCCGAGCTGACCCTGGGCCTGTCGATCTGGCCGCCGACTGAGGCGGCGGTGGGCTGGCTGCACGGGCAGCTCGAAGCCACGGACCGGCGGCAGCGGTTCTGTGCCGCGCTCGCGCTGGCCCGGCTCGGTGACCCGGCCGGCGCCGCGATCCTCACCGACGTGCCCGAGGGGTGCAAGGAGTCGTTCTGGATCGGGTACGACCCCAGGGGTGAGGCGCGGGCGGCGCTCGCCCGCCTCGGGGCGGTACCGATGCCCGAGGAGTTCGCGAAGATCCCCGCCGTCAGCGCGATCGGGCTGGCCGCCGCGCTGCTCGACGCGCAGGGCCCGACGCCCGAGGTCCTGCGCGCGTTCGCCGCCCATGAACGGATCTGGGGGTACCTCAACTTCACCGAGCTGCTGGAGCGGCACGGCCGACCAGCGCACCGAACGCCACCACCGGCGCCGCGTTGACGGCGACGGTCAGGGCGGCGCCGGCGGCGATGCGTGGTGACAGGTCCGTGAGCCAGGGATGTCCGGGTGCGCGCGGGGGAGGAGATCGGCCGAGGTCTCGCGCTGCGCTGACGTCATGTGCGGGACGGCCCCGTCGAAGAAAGCAGGCCAGGACGCCCCGCAGCCGCAACCAGGAGGTTCGTCCAGCGACGGAGCCGATAACCGCGTACATGATGATGACGCCGGCCGCTACGTGTTGCCGAGACCGGCCCGGCGGGCTTTCACGATCACCTCGGCGCGGTCCGTCGCGTGCAGCTTGGCGAAGATGTTGGACACGTTGTTGCGGACCGTCTTCTCGCTCAGCGCCAGGGCCTCCGCGATCGCCGGGTTTGACCGGCCGGCCGCGATGAGGTCGAGGATGTCGCGCTCCCGGGACGACAGCGACGGGAACGGGTGGCTGCGTGTGCGGGTATTCGGCTGCAGGAAGGTCGCAATCTTCGCGGCGACGACCGGACCGAACAGCGCCTCCCCCGCGGCGACAGCGACGATCGCGCGGATGATCTCGTCGGGCGCCGCGCCCTTGAGGACGTATCCGCGGGCCCCGGCCCGCAGGGCGGCGAAGATGGACGTGTCGTCCTCGAGCATGGTGAGCATGAGCACGCCGACCCGGGGCCATTCGGCGACGATCCGGCGCGTGGCCTCCACGCCGCTGGTGCCCGGCATACGAATGTCCATGAGGACGACGTCGGGCCCATGCTCCCGGCAGCGTACGACGGCCTCGTCGCCGTCGGCGGCTTCGGCGACGAGCTCCAGGTCGTCGCTGTCGTGCACGAGGTTACGCAGCCCGGAACGGAACACGGGATGGTCGTCGACGACCAGGACCCGAATAGTCACAGCACCTCCAGGGGCAGCGCGACGCGGACCACGGTGCCGCGCGGGGTGCGCGGCTCGATGACACAGGTGCCGCCGAGCTCGACGGCGCGCTCCCGCATGGACGTGATGCCCACGCCGGCACGGTATCCGGCGGGCATCCCGCGGCCGTTGTCGGCGATCTCGATGCGCAGCATCCCGTCGACGCTGACGCGGACGGTGGTCTGCCGGGCGCCCGCGTGCCGGACGGTGTTCGTCATGGCCTCCAGGGCGATGCGGTACGCGGCGACCTCGACCGCGGCCGGCAGCACCGGCTCGCGGTCGGGGCCCTCGACGTCGATCGCGCCGAGGGCGCTGGCGTGCTCGGTGAGCGCGCCGACCAGCCCGAGCTCGTCGAGCGCCGGCGGCCGGAGGCCGTAGACGAGGCGACGCACGTCGGCGACCGCCGCCTGGGTCTGGCCGGTCAGCGTGTCGAGCTGCTGCGCGGCGGCCGCCGGATCGGAGTCGACGCGGCGCCGGGCCCGCTGCAGACCGAGCACGACGCTGGCAAGGGCCGGCCCGAGGCCGTCGTGCAGATCCCGGCGTAGCCGGCGGCGCTCCTCCTCGGCCGCGGCCACGACCCGCTCCCGTGAGCGGCGCAGGTCGCCAGTGAGCGCGACAGCGTGGCCCGCGGCGGCGACCTGGCCCAGGATGCCGGCCAGCAGCCGGCGCTCGGTCGCGGTGAACTCGCCGTCGCGCGGCTCGGCGACCAGGTCTCCGATCGTCTCCCCGGCGAAGACGAGCGGAAACTCCTCCGCGCCGCGGCTGCGGGCGGTCCCGTCGGCGGCCACGACGGTCCCGGCGAGGCGGATCGCCACGTAGGGCAGGCGCAGGGCGGCCCGGACCGTCGCGGCGACGCTGGGCAGGACATCGTCGGCGGCGGCGGCGACCTCGAGCCGGCGGCCCAGCCGGACCAGCGCGCCGTAGGGATCGTCCTGGTACCCGTACACCAGCCGGTTCGCGGCCCGCTGGAGCACGTCACGCAACGGCAGCGCCACCAACAGCGCGACGGCGACGGCCACCGCGGCGCCGATCTGCTGCGACACGACGGCGCGGACCACGGAGGCGACCGCGAGGTACACGACGACGACGAACGTGCTCAGCGCCGCGTAGACGAGCGCCTGATTGACCACCCGCCGGCCGTCGAACAGCCCGTAACGCCGGATCGCGGTCCACGCGGCGGCGGCCAAGGTCAGCATGCCGGCGAGCTGGAACGGCAGCGCGCCGACCTCCGCCCCGCCCGCGCCGAGCACGATGACGATGCAGGCCCACCAGGAGCCGGCCACGAGCCAGGCCGCCGGCGCGACGCGCCGCAGCGCCCGGGCGCGGGCCGGGTCGAGCTCCCGGCGGGCCCGGCCGTGCAAGGACCAGGCGCCGAGCGTCGCCAGCGGCGCCACGAGCAGGATCGTGCCGACGAGCCCGTCCGCGACGGCGCCCCAGCGGCCAGGCAGCGCCGTGGGGTTGGGCTGGTCGGGATAGTCGAGCATGCCGGGCGCGAAGAGCAGCCCGACCAGCAGCGCGAGCTCCTGCGCGAGGGTGAGGACGACGACCGGCCACCAGCGCCGCGACGGCGGGCGGCCGTCGGGGAACAGCAGCAGCCCGGCGGTGGACGGCAGGCCGAGCGCGAACACCCACGGCCAGCCGTCCCACCAGCCGGCCCACCCGGCCGGCCCTCCCGCGTTCGTCGCAGCCTCGGCGATCAGGTAACCGGAGGCGGCGACGGGAAAGCCGATGCCGCTGGCCAGCAGCAGCCAGCCGACGCCGTTGCGCCGTTCGGCGCGGACCATCGCCGCGCCGACCAGCGGTACCGACAAATAGGCGACCGCGGCGAGGGACATGACCACCGACCACGGCGTGACCGGGTGGAGCACGGCGACGATCACGCAGGTCGCGGCCGCCGCGCCGGCGGCGCCGACCGCGACCTGCGTGAGCCAGTCGACCCAGCGGCTTGTCATGACGATCGGATTGTCCCGCTAGACCGCGGCCGGTGTCATCACCGCCGCGGCCGTCGCCGGCGGCCGGACCAGCCGGACCGCGCAGGCGGCGAACCCGGCGAACTGCACCACATACGCGGCGACGGCGAGCGCCTCCAGCCCGCTGGCCTCGCCGGCCACCGTCAGCAACGGCCCGGCGGCGACCGCGACGCCCGCCCAGACCGGCACGGTCCGCGCGCGGACCAGCGCGATGCCCAACAGCAGCAGTCCGACCGTGGTACCGAGCACCCCGGCCACGACCATGAGATTGAACAGCGGCGCGGCCTGCAGGGCGTCGATGAGGGCGACGGCGCCATCGCGGTCATCGGCACGGGCGGCGAGCAGCATGAGCAGGTCAGCGGCGAGCAGGTAGCCGACGCCGAGCGCACCGCCGAACGTCAGCGCCACGCCGGTCGCCGCCAGCCGAGACGTCCGGGCCTGGGCGAGGTGGCCGAGGTACAGGGCCGCCGGGATGATGAGCAGAATCGGTACGTCGAGCCAGACCGACGCCTGCATGCGCGCCCCGTGCGCAGCCGCGGCGGCGACCTGCTCGCCGGCGGAGCCGCCGGACAGGTGGGCGGGTGCGACGACGAACTGCGCGAGCTGCCCGAGCCCGGCGCCGAGCAACGCGACGATCCCGGCGAGCACGCGCCATCTCGAAGCGGTCATGGATCCCCCTCCAACGTGGTCCGGGCCGCGGGTTCGCGACCCGGCTCCAGCATCGGCGCGGCGCATTCCCGCAACCAGAGACCGCCGTCCCGCGCCCCCGGGACGGCCCGGGCCGACGGTTCTTCCACGCGACAGGCCCCGTTGAGCCCAGGCCCGGGATCGGGTGGACGCGAAGCAGCCACCGAGCGAGCGCGTTGCCGGTAGGGCCAGGTGATGCGTGGGCCCCGGGTGCTGACTGGGCGCTCACTGTACTGCCGAGTGGCGTGCGTGCGGCGCAGCCACCGTTGTCAGGGCCCGGCCTGGGTGCGGATGCTTGCCAGCGCGTGGCGGATCGCGGCGGCTGGATCGCCGAGGTGGTAGACGCGTTCGTCGGGTTCGATGTTGTCGAGGAACTCCTGGTATCGCACGGCGTATGCCAGATGGGCGAGCGGTTCGGCGATCCGCAGGGCCTCGGCCGGACGTGACCGGGGCGCCGCGGCGGTCCAGGTCGCGATCCAGGTGTCGGCCGCCGTGCGGCGCCGGTCTGCCGGCAGGTAGTCGATGGCGCGCAGTACGTCGAGGACCGGGTTGCCCAGGTGCGCGTCGGCGAAGTCGAGAATCACCGGCTGGCCGTCGCCGCAGCGCCAGTTGCCGGGGTGGAAGTCGCCGTGCACCACGGTGTCAGGCAGGCCGCAGCCGGCCAGTATGTCCCACCGCCACTGCAGGTTTCTCGTGGCACGGAGTTCCTCCGTGCTCAGCTCAGCGCCGACCGGGCCGTCGAGCAGCTCTTGGACGGCGGCGGCCAAGCGCTCCGGGCGCCGGTCCGGGATACCGTGCGGTGGCTTGTCGATGCGGGCCTGCGCGACAGCCAGGCGACGCACAGCGGCAGCCACGACGTGCGGGGGCGCGTCCCAGCAGTCCCTGCCGGGAACGTCGGCGAGCAGCAGGCGACCCGGCGCACCGGCCAGGACGGTCGGCACCAGGTCCGGATCGACCTGGGCGATCGCGGCGATCGCGGCCGGCTCGGCGGCGGCGAAGGGAGGAATGGCCTTGAGCCAGACCGGGCCATCGGCGGTCGGCAGGCGGAACAACCCTGCCAGGTTCCAGGTCTTGCGCTGTGCAGGCCGCCCGGTGAGATCGACGTACCGGGATGCCCACTGGAAGAGTTCCCGGATGCCCGAGGCTCGCGCCCAGGGCAGCCGGAGCGGTTGCTCGTCGTTGACGAACTCGCAGGCGGTCAGGTCGCCGGGTGCCTGCAGGGCCTCCACGTGGTAGGTGACATGGCCGTCGCGTCCCCCGTCGGACCCTTCGACGGTGAGCAGCCGCAGGACGACGACCGGCACACCCAGCGTCTCCTCCAGATGCGTCACGACCGGCTCGACCTCGGCCCACCACGGGATGTCCACGCCGAACGGCCCGACCACCCCGGCGCACGCGCTTCCAAACGTCACCAGCGCGGTCACCGTACGTCCCATCCCGCCAGTGTGCCGACTCTTCCTCGACGGCGAGCATCAGGCCACCTCGGGTGAGGCAGGTCATCGCTGGTTCAGCGTCCTCCGGTGTCAGCTCCGTGCCCTCCGGCCGGAGCTGCCCGGCTCAGGAGGGGGGCGGTGGCGCGCCGGTTGCCAGGACCGCGTCGTCGCCCGGGGTGTGCGAAGCCGGCTCGGGGGACGGTTCGGCATGGGACGACGCGACGGGCGCCGGTTCCGGGAGGTGGACCTCCGGCGGAAGCTCCTCGCCGGCCGTACGGGTGCGAATGAACGAGGGGTTCCAGTCCTTGAGTCTCAGGGCCGGCCTCTCGATCAGGTGCCACGAGGCCATCGCGACCGCCACCGTCACCACGATGGTCACGGTCAGGTACGCCAGCAGGCCGAACTTCGTCAGGCCGTAGACGGCCAGGGTCTGTTGCACCACGAAGGCGTAGATGTAGATGCCGTACGAGTAGTCGTTGTCGCGGCCGATCCGGCGGAACAGCGCGGGCAGCCGGATGCCCAGCCACAGCAGGAGGTAGACGTACGCGAGCAGGGCGGGACCGAGGTTCGGCCAGTGCTGCTGGATCGCGATGAGGACCACGATCAGGCTGAGCCAGCCGAGGACGTCGTTGACCGGGATGTGGTCGCGGTACAGGTCCGCGACCGCACCGAGCAGGAACGCGGTCATGAGCAGGTGGAAGTACCACGTGTGGAACACGCCGCCGATCGGGATCGTGAACGTACCGTCGCTCGTGGTCATCAGGTCGGGCAGGGGGCCGAACTCGCTCGGCGAGTACACGAAGTCGAAGGCGATGATCGCCATGCCCAGCGCCGCCATGACGACGACGAGGAGGCGGGCCCGACGCAGCACGCCGATCACGGCGAGCAGGCCGACCAGGAGGTAGCAGACCAGTTCGTACTTCAGGGTCCAGACGGAGCCGTTCAACGCCGTGTTGGGACGGCCGGACAGGACGTCGCCGATCGAGAACTGCACCAGGTCGGCGGAGCTGTTGCGGACGAGGTAGCCGAGGGGGCCGGGGGTCGTCGACCAGTAGCCGCCCAGGCTGCCATGGCGGTGCAGCCACAACAGGGGAGCGACGACACCGGCCGTGACGAGCAGGCAGACCCAGTAGGCGGGGAAGATCCGGAGCAGGCGGTGCCACCAGAAGCGGGGCAGCGACGTGCGCCGGCCGCTGCGGGTGATCAGGAAACCGGACAATGCGAAGAAACCGGCGATCGCCAGTCCGCCGAGGTCGACCGGGATGTCGAGCGGGTTGCCGTAGGCGCCGTAGCCGAGAATTCTGGCGTGCCCGACGAGCACCGCGAGGGCGAACACCAGCCGCAGGAAGTTGAACGCATTGTCACGTCCCGAGTACGCATCGGCCAGCGTGCCGTGAGAACGCACCGGAAGCTTCAGTTGCATCGGCGGATGCTAGCAGCGCCCACGCGGGGGTACTAAGGCCTGTTTGGTAAGTCGGGTCAGAGCCACTCGTTGATTGCGGTGATGGTGACGGTGGCCTGGTATCGCACGGCGAGCTTGTCGTACCGGGTGGCCATGCCGCGGTTGCGTTTGAGCTGGTTGATACCGCACTCGACGGCGTGACGCTGTTTGTAGAGCTCGGGGTCGAAGGCCGGTGGACGGCCGCCCTTCGACCCGAGCTTGCGCCGGTTCGCCGCATGGTCGGCCTTGATCGGGATCGTCGTCCGGATTCCGTGCCGGCGCAGGTAGGCCCGGTTGCCTTTGCCCGCGTACGCCTTGTCGGCCAGGACCCGATCCGGGCGGGTCCGCGGCCGGCCAGGACCGAGACCGGGCACCCGGATGCGTTCCAGCACCGGCACGAACTGCGGACTGTCGCCACGATGCCCGGCAGTCAGCAACAGCGACAACGCCTTACGGCCCTGCTCACACGCCAAATGAACCTTCGTGGTCCGCCCACCCCGCGACCTGCCGAGGGCGTGATCGTCCGGTTCGGTGTCCACTCCGCCCGGTGGCTCCTTCTGCACACCGCCGTCCAGGCGGGCGCCAGCCGCATGCTGATGCGCCCGGACACTGGTCGAATCAACGCTGACGTCCCAGCGGACCCGACCCGCAGCGTTGGCACGGGCCTGCAACGCGGTCAGGACAAGCGGCCAGGTCCCGTCACGCTGCCACCGCCGGAACAACCAGTACACCGTCTGCCACGGCCCATAACAGGCAGGCACATCACGCCACGGCGAGCCCACCCGGATCCGCCACCGGATCCCGTCGATCAACTGCCGCCTACTCCACTTCAGCGGCCTGCCCTGCACCGACACCGCAGGCAGCAACGGCGCAAGCGCCGCCCACTGCGCGTCGGTCAGGTCATGCCGCCTCGTCACCGGTAAGGTGTCCACGAGGTCTCCGGAACTTGGTGCGTCTTGGTCGATACACCAGATACCGGAGACCTCACTCGTTATCGATCACCGCCACACCGACACACGGTCAGCGATCGACAACCACTTACCAAACACGCCTTAG
>NZ_JNYJ01000097.1 GCF_000716715.1 Dactylosporangium aurantiacum
CAAAGGAATCCTCGGACACGACAAGCGTGTCACGGGGTCAATCAATTGGCACTGGCTTAACAAGCACCCTGTTGAGTTCTCAAACAACCAACACACACCTTGAAACCGCCTCTTTGTTGAGGCGCTCTCTCGGGGCCTTCAATACTGTAGAACCATCCGGTCGATTTCGCCAAATCGCGATTCCCAGGGGATTCGCTAGCATCGCCCGAACACAGTCGCGCTGACGCTCACCCTCAGGTGAGTGAAAGTTGCGGCTGGCCTCGCACACCGGCCGATGGTCGCTGTGCAACCCATCCGCCCGGCTCGTGCTGGCTGTGCAAACTTACTCTCCGGCCGCGGCACTGTCAACCACCGCCGAGGATCCTCCGCATCGCGGCGAGGATCTGCGCAGGTGGGAAGCGTTGCGAGGCGAGCCGCTCGGCGCGCGCGAGGGTGACGGCCAGCCGGTCCGCGGGCGCCGACCGGACGAGGGCGAGCAGCCACGCCTCCAGCAGCGTCGCGTCCTCCGGCAACCGCAGATCCTCGGGCGCGGGCTCCGGAGGCACCGTGGATGTGGGCAGCGGCACACCCCCGGAGGCGTACGGCGCGGGCGGCACCCCCACCCGGAAGGCGTGCACGCACGTCGGTACGCCCGTGGCCGCCGACACCCGGAAGCCGAGCTCCGCGCTGAACGGGATCTGCGGCGAGGGCCGCGGCGCGACGTCGAAGGCGCCCAGCGGCAGCCGCTGCCCGGGACATGCGACGCACGTCTCGTCCCGCAGCTGCTCAGGCGACGGCGTCGGCGTCACGGCACGTCACGAGGACGCGGCCGCGTCGCGGGGACGCAGCGGATCGAACAGCCCGATCGGGTGACCGGTCCGCCCGGTCAGGGCCAGGTCCGCCAGGATCTCCCCGACCACCGGCACGAACTTGAACCCGTGCCCCGAGAACCCGCACGCCACCGTGACGTGCGCGTGCCCCGGGTGCCGCCCGATCACGAAGTGGGTGTCCGGCGAGTTGGTGTACATGCAGGTCTTGCCGCGCAGGAAGCGGCCGGCCACGCCCGGCACCCGGTCGGCGAGGTGCGCGGCGACGGCGGCGATCTCCCCGGGGCGGATGGACCGGTCGATCGTCTCGGGCGTGGTCACCTCGCCGCCGCGGAAGAACGCGACCTTGACCCCGCCGTCCGGCCCGTCCAGGGCGGGGAAGCCGTACACCTGCGTGCCGGGCGGGCCCTCCCAGATGAAGATCGGCTGGCGGTCCGGCAGATACGCCTCGACCCCGCCCGCCGGTTGGAACCAGTACTGGGCCTGCCGCTCCACGCTGAAGGGCACGCCCAGGTCGGCGAGCAGCTCCGGCGCCCACGGCCCGGGGCAGATCACCAGCTCGCCGGCGCGGTACGTGCCCTGGGCGGTGCGGACCGAGACGCCGCCGGGGCCGGACGTCCAGGACAGCGCCGGCTCCTCGAAGCGCAAGGTCGCGCCCTTCGCCGAGGCGAGGTCGAGGTTGGCGCGGACCGTCTCCTCGGGGCGCACGAGTCCGGCCTTGCGCTCGAACAGGCCGATCTCGTGCGGTCGCGGGGCCAGGTTGGGAAACCGCCGGCGGATCTCGGCGGCGTCGAGGATCTCGTGCGGCAGCCCCCACTGCTCGGAGCTGCGCCGGCTGCCGGCGACCGTGAGACTGTCGGGCGCGCCGAGCATCAGCCCGCCGCACAGGTCCATCAGGTCGCGGCCGGAGTCGTGCCCGAGGGCCTCCCACAGCTCGTACGCGCGCAACAGCAGCGGCACATAGGCGGGGTCCTCGAAGTAGGACTGGCGGGTGATGCGCGACCCGCCGTGGCTGGTGCCCCGGTCGTGGGCCGGTCCGTGCCGCTCCAGGCCGAGCACCCGCTGGCCGCGGGCGGCGAGATGGTAGGCGGCCGAGCTGCCCATCCCGCCGAGCCCGAGCACGATCACGTCAAAGGTTTCCACTGCTCGCCACTGTAAGGGCTACCGGCTGTAGAACTCCACGATGAGCTGCTCGTCGCAGACGACGGGGACCTCGCGGCGCAGCGGCAGGCGGACCAGCCGGGCGGTGAGCCCGGACACGTCGACGCTCAGGTACGGCGCCGAACGCTCCCCCACGTGCGCCCCCGCCGCGGCGACGACGAACGGGGTCTTCCGCCGGCTGCGCTCGGCGACCTCGATCACGTCCCCGGGCCGCAGCCGCGCCGACGGCCGGTCGACCCGGCGGCCGTTCACGGTCAGGTGCTGGTGGGTGACGAGCTGCCGGGCCTGGTAGATGGTGCGGGCGAAGCCGGCCCGCAGCACCAGCGCGTCGAGCCGGGTCTCCAGGTCGGCGATGAGCTCCTCGCCGGTCTTGCCCGGCCGGCGCACGGCGCGGTCGAAGGCGTCCCGCAGCTGGCTCTCGCGGAGGTTGTACTGCGCCTTCAGCCGCTGCTTCTCCAGCAGCCGCACCTTGTAGTCGCTCTGCTTCGGCCGGGCCCGGCCGTGCTGGCCGGGCGGGAAGGGCCGGCGCTCGAAGTACTTCACGCACTTGGGGGTCAGCGGCATGCCGAGCGCCCGGGACAGCCGGACCTTGGGCCGGGACTGGTTCATTCGTCACCTCTCAACTAAGGTAAGCCTAACCTTAGGAGGTCGACTTGCCCGGGATCAAGCTCCCCACCGCCGCGGAGCGGCTCCGCACGCTGCTGGCCGCCGCGTCGTCCCTGACGCTGCACGTCCCCGGCCACCGGTGCGACCTGATCGGCCGCCACCACGTCGACGCCGCGGGGCGGGTGGTCGTCGAGCTACCCGCGGACAGCCACGTCGCGCTGCTCGTCGAGGCGGAGGCGGACCTGGGCGCGGTCATCGAGATCACCGACGTCGCGCCGACCCCGGTGCGCCCCGCCGGCGGCCCGGTCCGCTCCCGCGCGACGTTCGCCGGCTGGCTCCAACCCGCCGGCGACGACGGCCGGCTCCAACCCGCCGGCGCCGCCGCCGACGACCTGCTCTCCGCCGCCGGCGGCGTAGGGCACGAAAGTGGCGAAGGCGAAGGCGAAGGCGGCGGCGACCTGCGGGCCGTCCTCGAGCTCGCCTCGGCGACCCTGCTCGACCCGGTCCTCGGCGAGGTCGAGGTCGAGGCGGACGTGTTCGCCGCGGCCCGCCCCGACCCCCTGGCGACGCACGAGGCCGACCTGCTGTGCCACCTCACCGACGCGCACCCGGAGGCGGTCGAGCGCCTGTGCCGGCTGGTCGCGCCGCACCACCTGCACGGCGTGCACCGGGTCGTGCCCGTCCGGATGGACCGCTTCGGCGTGGTGCTGCGGCTGGAGTTCGCCGGCCGGCACCGCGACGTGCAGCTGCCCTTCAGCGCGCCGCTGCGCACCGCCGCCGACGCCGCGCCCCGCATGCACGAGCTGCTCGCCCGGGCCCGCTGCGGCCAGCGCGACCGCTCGGGGCACTGACCGGGTACCATCTAGAAATTTACATTTCTGGATGGAGGAGTCATGCGCCGGACACTTCTCGGCGTCCTCGCGGCGGCGGCGACCCTGCTGCCCGCGACGGACGCGGCGGCCGCATCGGGCACGGCGACCGCCGCACCCGTGCGGGCCTTCGCGGCGACCCCCGGCACGGCCTGGTGGCACGACGGCCGGCTGACGGTCAGCGTCGACGACTCGGTCCGCCCGGCGGTCGCCGCCGGCCTGACCCGGGCCGTGACCAGGGCCGGCGGCACGGTGCTGCGCGAGCCGGGCACCCTGGCGCCGCACATCGCGGGCGGCGACACGTTCAACGCCGGCACGCTCGGCGGGCGGTGCCTGATCGGCTTCAACGCCAGGGCCGGCGCGACCTACTTCTTCCTGGCCGCGGCGCACTGCGTCCCGGCGGTCGGCGGCACCGTGTACGCGGGCACCGGGACGGGCACCGTCCTCGGCGTCGTCGCCGCGCGCGACCCGAGCTACGACTCCGCGCTCGTGCGGTACACCAACGCCACCATCGCCAAGCCGAGTGCGGTCGACCTGTACGCCGGCGGCCTGCAGCCGATCACCTCGTTCGGCGCCGGCACGGTGGGCCAGGCGGTGCGGCGCACCGGCCCGAACGGCGTGCGCACCGGCACGATCACGGCGCTCAACGTCACGATCAACTACGCCGGCGGCACCGTGTACAACATGATCCGCACGACCGTGTGCAGCGAGCCCGGTGAGAGCGGCGGCCCCCTCTTCGCCGGGACCGTCGGCATCGGCATGAACTGGGGCGGCAGCGGCAACTGCGCCACCGGCGGCGTCTCCTACTACTCCTCGGCCCGCCGGGCGGCGGTCGCGTACGGCGTGGCCCCCTACTGACTGGCGCGCCACCGCTCCCCCGTGCCACGTTTGCAGTGAAGGGATTTCGATCTACGAACAGGGGAAGCGGATGCAGCTCGGCGTGCAGTTGCCCACCGGCGGCGCCCTCGCGGGGCCGGCGAACATCGCACGGGTCGCGAAGGAGGCCGAGCGCCTCGGGTACCACTCCGTGTGGACCTACGAACGGCTGCTGCGGCCGATGGCCGAGATCTCGATGTTCGGCGCCCCACCGGCCCGCATCCCCGAGACGTACCGGCTGACGTACGAGCCCCTCGAGACGCTGAGCTACGTGGCCGGCATGACCGACACCGTCAAGCTCGGCACGAGCGTCATCGACGCCCTGCTGCACCCGCCGATCGTGCTCGCCCGCCGCTTCGCCACCCTCGACCAGTTCAGCGGCGGGCGGGTCGTCGCCGGTCTCGGGCAGGGCTGGATGCCGCAGGAGTTCGAGGCCGCCAACGTGCCGATGAAGCGCATGGGCGCCGGCATGGACGAGGTCGTCGCGGCGATGCGCGCCTGCTGGGGGCCCGACCCGACGCAGTACGAGGGCCGCTTCTACCGCATCGAGGCGGCGGAGGTGAACCCGAAGCCGGTCCAGCGGCCGATCCCGGTGCTGTTCGGCTCGACCACGCCGGCCGGCATCGCGCGGGCGGCCCGGATCGCCGACGGGCTCAACCCGATCGCGTTCTCCGCCGCGCAGCTGACCGAGACGGCGGCCACGTTCCGCCGGCTCGCCGCGGAGGCCGGCCGGGACGCCGCGGCGCTCACCGTCGTCGCCCGGGCCAACGTGCCGCTCACCGACGAGCCGATGGGCGAGGGCCGGCCGTTCCTCGGCGGCGCGCCCGAGCAGATCGCCGCGGACATCGCCGGCCTTTCGGGCAGCGGCGTCGACACCGTGCTCGTCGCCAGCATCCGGCAGACCGACCTCGACCTGGAGCTGCGCCTGCTGGACCGGCTCCGGACGGCGGTGGACAAGCTCACCTGAGCGCCGGCGACCCGCCCGCCCGCGACACCGGCCGCGGGCGGGCTCAGCGCTCCAGCACCGGCACGAGCCTGGCCGGCGGTGTCGGGCGGCGGCTCCACTCCCGCGGGTAGCCGACCGACACCTCCTGGTGCCGCACGCCGTCCTGCCAGGTCGTGCGGGGGATGTGGAGGTGGCCGTACACGACCTCGCGGGCCCGGAACCGGGTCGGCCAGTCGGCGGTCAGGTCGGTGCCGCACCACAGCGCGAACTCCGGGTAGCGCAGCACGTCGGTGGGGTGGCGCACCAGCGGGAAGTGGTTGACCAGCACCGTCGGCAGCTCCCGCGCGGCGGCCTCCAGCCGCGGCTCGGTCAGCTCGACCCTGGCCCGGCACCACGCGTCGCGGCCCTCGTACGGGTCGAAGTGCAGCAGCACCTCGTCGGTGCCGACGATCCCGGCCGCCTGCGCGGTCGCCAGGGCCTCCGCGGTGCTCGACGTGCCCGCCGGCCACCACGAGTAGTCGTAGAGCACGAAGAGCGGTGCCACGATCACCGGGCCGCCGGGGCCGTCCCACACCGGGTAGGGGTCCTCCGGGGTGACGACGCCGATGTTGCGGCACGCCGCCACGAGCCGCTGGTACCGCTCCTCGCCGCGGGACTGGTCGGGGTCGTCGCGGGTCGTCCACAGCTCGTGGTTGCCGGGCACCCAGATCAGGTTCGCGAAGCGCTCCCGCAGCGTGCGCAGCGCCCACGTGACGTCGGCGACCTTCTCCCCGACGTCGCCGGCCACGATCAGCCAGTCGTCGTCGTGCGTCGGCTTCAGCTGCTCGACGATCTCCCGGTTCTCTTGGTACGACACATGCAGATCACTGATCGCCAGCAGTCGTCCGGTCACGGTTGGACCTTATCCGCTGCCATCGCCCGACGCCGATCCAGTGGACGGTCGTCCCGCGGGCGGCGGGCGGGGCCGCACCGGTGTGGTGCGGCCCCGCTGCCGGTGTGCGCTCAGCCGACGGTGGGGATGGGCACCACCGTGTCGGTCGGGATCGGCACCGGCACGCTGGCGCACGACGGCGACGCGCCGGGCACCGGTGTCATGCCGTCGCTGGGCGTCGCGATCGGCGTGGAGCCGTTCATGCCGGGCGGGATGATGACCGCCGGTCCGGTGCCCGACGGCAGCGCGCCGGTCGGGTCGGTCGGGCCGGGCACCACCGTGGTGGGTGTCGCCGCGGCGCTGACGCCCGGCTGGCCACCCGGGTACCCGGGCGCGCCGGGGTCGGTGGTCGTGCCGAGCCCACCGGGCAGGCCCGGGTCGACGGTCCCACCCGTGCCGGGCCCGGCCGTGCCACCCATGCCACCGGGCAGCCCCGGGTCAACGGTGCCACCCGTGCCGGGACCCGCCGTGCCACCCATGCCACCGGGCAGCCCCGGGTCGACCGTGCCACCGGGCACCGGGTTGCCGTAGGGATCGGTCGTGCCGGGCACCGGGCTGCCGTACGGATCGGTGGTGCCGGGTGCGGGGCTGCCGTACGGATCGGTGGTGCCGGGTGCGGGGCTGCCGTACGGGCCGGCGGTCGCGCCGGGGTCCGTCGAGCACGGGTCCGGCGTCGAGAACGGGCCCCCGCTCATCGACGGATCGGGCGGGACCGCGGTGCTCGGGTCGCCCACCGGCGGCATCGTCTCCGCGACCCGGGCCGTGGCGTCACCTCCCGTGGTGTGCGCGCCCGCCGCCTGGACGAGCCCGCCGGTCAGCGCGACGAGGAACCCCGCCGTGCCGACCACGACCGGAGTCTTGAGCCGGCCACCTTTCAGACGCTGCCGTGACTGAGCCATCTCGTAGAAACCCCCGTTGGTCTCGTTCTCACGCGATCTTCACTTTGAGTATTTGACCAACTACACAGCGCTCAAACGCAAGATCGCGGCCATCCGTGCACCCGGCCCGTCGATCGGCCGCCATGAAAAAAGTGTGCCAACGATGTCAGCGGCGTTGACCTGCTACTACTGACGCCCATAGTTTTCACATCCTTGGATGGATGGAGGAACTATGAGGACAGTCAGAGGCGGGCGGGCGCTCGTCGCGGTCGCGCTGCTGGCGGCCGTCGCCGCGACTCCGCTCGCCGCGGCCGCGCCGGCGTTCGCGGTCACGAACCCGGCCGGCTACGTCAACACCCTCGTCGGCACCAACGGCGGTGAGACCTTCCCCGGCGCCGACACGCCGTACGGGATGGTGCAGTGGAGCCCGGAGAACACCGCCGGGAACCAGACCAGGACCGTGCGGCCCGGCGGCTACGGGTACAACACCACCCGGATCCGCGGGTTCAGCCTCACGCACATGTCGGGCACCGGCTGCGCGGGCGGCTCCGGCGACATCCCCTTCATGCCGTACGTCGGCACCGTCGGCACCTCGCCGTCGGCGGACACCACCGACGCCACGTACGCGAGCGGCTTCTCCCACGCCGACGAGACCGCCACCGCCGGCTACTACCGGGTGCGGCTCGGCTCCGGGGTCACCACGGAGCTGACCGCCACGACCCGCACCGGCTCGGGCCGGTTCACGTACCCGACCGGCAGCACCGCCTCGATGCTGATCCGCACCGCCAGCTCCGAGGTGGGCAGCAGCGCGGCGCAGGTGAGCATCGACGCCGCGAACCGCACCATCAGCGGCTCGGTGACCAGCGGCAACTTCTGCGGCTACATCAACGCCGTCGGCCGGCGCAGCTACTACACGCTGCACTTCACCGCCGTGTTCGACAAGCCGTTCAGCAGCGTCGGCACCTGGCAGGACACCACGCTGCGGCCCGGCACGACGAGCGCGTCGGGCGGCACCACGTACGGCACCGACGGCTGGCCGGTCGCCGGCCGCGGCTCCGGCGGCTACGTCACCTTCGACCTCAGCCAGGGCACGACCGTCGGCGTGCGGGTCGGCATCTCCTACGTGAGCCAGGCCAACGCGCAGGCGAACCTCGCCGCCGAGAACCCGGCCGGGACCAGCTTCGACACGGTGCGCCAGCGGGCCACCGACGCGTGGAACACCGAGCTCGGCCGCATCGACGTGGGCGGCGGCACGACCGCGCAGCTGCAGACGTTCTACACCGCGCTGTACCACGCGCTGCTGCACCCGAACGTGTTCAGCGACGTCAACGGCCAGTACGTGGGCATGGACCAGCAGGTGCACACGGCGGCGGCCGGGCACGCGCAGTACGCCAACTTCTCCGGCTGGGACGTGTACCGCGGGCAGGTCCAGCTGGTGACGCTGCTGCGCCCGGACGTCGGCGCGGACATCGCGCAGTCGCTGCTCAACCAGGCCAACCAGAACGGCGGGGTCTGGGACCGCTGGACCCACAACCAGGGCGGCACGCACGTGATGACCGGCGACCCGGCGCACGCGGCGGTGCCGAGCATCTACGCGTTCGGCGGCACCGGCTTCGACGCGGCCGGCGCGCTCAGCTCGATGGTGCGCGCCGCGACCACCGTCACCGCGGCGGACCTCAGCCGCGACGGCTGGAACGTGATGGTCGTCGGCGAGCGGCCGTCGCTGGACAAGTGGCTGTCGGTCAACTACGTCCCCGCCAACGGCAACGCGTGGGGCGGCGCCGGCGAGACCCTCGAGGACTCGGTCGCCGACTTCGGCGTCTCACAGCTGGCCCAGCGGCTCGGCAGCGCCACCACCGCGCAGCAGTTCCTGGCCCGGGCGCAGTACTGGAAGAACGTCTACAACCCCGGCAACGGCGGCTACGTCCAGGACCGCAACGAGAACGGCACCTGGCCGTCGTTCAACCCGGCCAGCTCGGCGGGGTTCGCGGAGGGCAGCGCCGCCCAGTACACCTGGATGGTCCCGCACAACGTGCGCGGCCTCTTCGACCGGATGGGCGGCAACGCCACCGCCGTCAGCCGCCTGGACAGCTTCTTCCACAACAGCGACGGCAGCTGGGCCCTGACGAACGCCGGCGGCACGAAGGCCGAGATGGACAACGAGCCGTCGATCTGGGTGCCGTGGCTCTACAACTTCGCCGGCCGCCCCGACAAGGCGCAGCAGACGATCCGCCAGGTCCTCAACGCGCTGTGGGCGCCGACCCCGTCGGGCATCCCCGGCCAGGACGACCTCGGGGCGATGTCCGCCTGGTACGTGTGGTCGGCGATCGGCCTGCACCCGCTGACCCCGGGCCGGGCCGAGCTGCTGCTGTCGGCGCCGCTGTTCCCGCAGGTCACCGTCAACCGGGGCAACGGCAGGACGATCACCGTCACCGCGCCGGGCGCCGCGACCTACGTGCAGGGGCTCACCGTCAACGGGGTCACGTCCAACCGGGCGTGGCTGCCCGAGTCGTTCGTCGCCAACGGCGGCACCCTGGCGTTCACCGTCGGGACCACGGCCACCACGTGGGGCAGCGCCGCCGCGGACGCCCCGCCGTCGTTCGACGTGGCCGCGGGCCCGCCCAACCTCGCGCTGAACCGGCCCGCCACCGGCTCCGCCGCGTGCAACGCCAACGAGGGCCCCGCCAAGGCCGTCAACGGCAGCGTCTCCGGCGGCACCAGCGACAAGTTCTGCTCGACCGCCGCGACGAAGTACCTGCAGGTCGACCTCGGCGCCGCCACCGCCGTCAGGTCGGTCACCCTGCGCCACGCCGGTGCCGGCGGGGAGAGCACGTCGTGGAACACCCGCGACTTCGACCTGCAGGTCTCCACCGACGGCAGCGCCTGGACCACCGTGGCGCAGGTGCGCGGCAACACCGCCAGCGTCTCGTCGCACCCGTTCACCGCCACCGCCCGCTACGTGAGGGTCAACGTCCTGGCGGCGGAGCAGGGCTCCGGTGGCGCGACGCGCATCTATGAGTTCGAGGTGTACTGACGGCTCCGGGCCGGCCCCGCGACCCGGCGGGGCCGGCCACCTTATGGCGGCCTTATGGCGACCTTGTGTCGGCCTGTGGCCGGGCGGACCGGTGTTGACCCAGCCGCAGTGATGGACGTAGTTTTCACGCACATCGATCATCGATGAAAATTCCGACCGCCAACGGAATGCTCCAGGAGGCACCGCCATGCCCGTGAAAGCCGTCCCGCCACGCCCCGCGCTGGCCGCCGCCGCGCTGGTCCTCGCGACCGCGCTCGGCGCGGTCGCGGTCACCGCCGCGACCACCGGCCAGGCCGGCGCGGCCGCGAACAGCTGCGGCAACGTGTTCGACGACTTCAACTACGCCTCGTCCACCGACGCCGGTTTCACCGGCCACGGCTGGGTGCCCCGCGGCAACGCCGGCGGTCCCGGCGTGCCCGGCGCCACCTGGTCGCCGGCGCAGATCACGTTCCCCACCTCCGGCGGGCAGAAGGTGCTGCAGCTGACCGCGTCGACCGACGGCACCGGCGCCGGCACCAGGCAGGCCGAGGTGTACTCGGCACAGAAGCGGTACTTCGAGGGCACCTACGCCAGCCGGATCCGCTTCGCCGACACGCCGACGTCCGGCAACGACGGCGACCACGTCAACGAGACGTTCTTCGCGATCAGCCCGCTCAACGGCGACCTCGACCCCACCTACAGTGAGCTGGACTTCTCCGAGTACCTGCCCAACGGCGGCTGGGGCGAGACCGGCCCGATCAACTACCAGACCAGCTGGTACACGTACCGCAACGAACCGTGGTACGCCGACAACACCCACTCCGAGCAGCGCCGCAGCTACGACGGCTGGCACGACCTGGTCGTCCAGGTCTCCGGCGGGCACGTCAGGTACCACATCGACGGTGTCCTGGTCGGCGACCACTCCGGCAAGTTCTACCCGCGCCAGACGATGACCGTGAACTGGAACCTGTGGTTCATCGACACCGCCACCCACACCGGCGGCACGTCCACCTACGTCCAGCAGGTCGACTGGTTCCTCTTCGCCCGCAACCAGGTGCTGTCCCCGGCCCAGGCGACCGCGCAGGCCGCCGCGTACCGCGCCGCCGGCACCACCTTCACCGACACGTTCGACACCGCCCCGCCGTGCGGCTCCACCACCACCGCCGGCCCGATCATCGGCCAGGGCAGCAACCGGTGCATCGACGTGCCCAGCTCCAACGCCGTGGACGGCAACCGGCTGCAGATCTGGGACTGCAACGGC
>NZ_JNYJ01000098.1 GCF_000716715.1 Dactylosporangium aurantiacum
CACCGGATACCAGGCCAAGACCTACAACCTCACCGCCTTCGCCGGCCAGACCGTCACCCTCAAGTTCAACGGCACCGAGGACTCCTCCCTGCAGACCTCGTTCGTCCTGGACGACCTGGCCGTCACGGTCAGCTGAGCCGCACCGCGCGGCGGGCCGGGTTCCTGCGGGAGCCCGGCCCGATTGGTTGGGCCGGGCGGGCGGCGGGTAGCCGCAGTCGCATGCGAATCGGAAATGTCGAGATCCGGCCGTTGGGCGGCGGGCTGGGCTGTCTGCTCATGATCTTGGCGTCGCTGCTGGTGTCCGTCGTGTGTACCGTCGGCGCCAACCTCCTGCTGCGCTGAGCGTCCCTGGTGGACGTTCAGCGCTCGGGGCCGTCGCTACCGGCGGGGTACGTCTGCAGCGGGACCCGGCCGGCGCGCCAGGCGTCCAGGACGGGCCGGATGATGCGCCAGCACTGCACCGCGGTGTCGCCGCGCACGGACAGGGTCGGGTCGCCGGTGAGGACGCCGTCCAGGACCTCGCCGTAGGGCAGCAGGTCACCGGCCCCGAAGTCGGCCCCGAGCGTCGCCGGGTCCAGCCGGCTCGGGTCGCCGGGGCCGTTGAGGTTGAGGTCGAGCCGCAGCCGGTCGGGGCGCAGCCCGATGCGCAGCCGGTCGGGGCGGTCGTGGCCGGTGAAGCCGCCCGGCACCTTCGGCGGCGGCCGGAACGTGACGACGACCTCCTTGCGCGGCCGGCCGAGCGCCTTGCCGGAGCGCAGCAGGAACGGCACGCCCGCCCATCGCCACGTGTCGACGGTCAACACCACCTCAGCGAGGGTCTCGGTGGTGCTGTCCGGCGGGATGCCGGGTTCGCTGCGGTACGCGGGAAACCGCCGCGACCCGATCGTGCCGGCGGTGTACTGGGCGCGGCGGCTGGACCGCACCGGGTCGTCCTGCCAGACCCGGGTCGCGCGCAGCACCAGCGACTTCTGGTCGCGCAGGTCACCGGCGGTCAGCGTGGCCGGCGGCTCCATCGTGAGCAGCGCGAGGACCTGCAGCAGGTGGCTCTGGACCATGTCGACGAGCGCGCCGGCCCGGTCGTAGTACCCGGCCCGCCCCTCCAGGCCCAGGTCCTCGTCGAACACCACCTCGACCCGCTCGACGTGGCCGTTGTGCAGCAGCGGCTCGATGACCCGGTTGGCGAAGCGCAGCCCGAGGATGTTCAACACCGTCGACATGCCGAGGAAGTGGTCGACGCGGAAGATCTGCTGCTCCGGCACGATCCGGTTGAGCAGCGTGTTGAGGTCGGCCGCCGAGCCCTCGTCGGTGCCGAACGGCTTCTCCAGCACCAGCCGCGTGCCGTCCGGCACGTCGATGCCGGTGAGTGCCTGGCAGGCGCGCACCGTGACGGCCGGGGGCAGCGCGAAGTACAGCACCGGTACGCCGTCGCACTCGCCCAGCAGGCGGGTCAGTTCGGCGGGCTCGGTGACGTCGGCCTTGCGGTACCGCGACCGCGCGATCACCTCCGTGACCCGCCGGTCACCGCCGGCACTGCCCGCGACCGCGCCCGTGGCGTGCTCGCGCCACTGCGCGTCGGTCCAGTCGTCGGTGCCGCACCCGATCAGGGTGAGGCCCGCCCCGCCGCCGTGGGCGAGCAGCCCGGCGAGCCCGGGCAGCAGCAGCCGGGCGGTGAGGTCGCCGCCGGCGCCGAGGATGAGCAGGGTCGGCGGCGGGCCGCCGGAGTTCTTGTCGATCGATGCAAGGCTCATGCCTGCGATATGCCCCGTCCCCGGTCCGGCATGCGGCGCCGCGCATGACAGCCCGTCGGGACGGCTCGACACGACACCCCGGCGTCATGACTGGCGGGACGGCACTGCGGCACGACCGGCGGGATAGGCTGGTGGGCGTGATGACGAGCGAGGCGGGCCTGCGGCGGGTGGCTGAGCTCGCCGCCCGCGAGCACTGGCTGGCGGTCCTGGTGACGGTCCGCCCCGACGGCGAGCCGTCGACGTCGGTGGTCAACGCCGGCATCCTGCCGCACCCGGTGACCGGCGAGCAGATGGTCGCGCTCGTCTCCCGCGGCGGCACGGCGAAGCTGCGCAACCTCGCCGCCCGCCCGCGGGCCACCCTCGTCTTCCGGGCCGGCTGGGAATGGATCTCCGTCGCCGGCCCGGCCGAGGTGATCGGCCCCGAGGCGGGCGCGGAGCCGCTGCGCCTGCTGCTGCGCGACGTGTACCACGCCGCCGGCGGCGTCCACCCCGACCTCGACGAGTACGACCGGGTCATGCTCGAGGACCGCCGCGTCGCCGTGCTGGTCCGCCCGGAACGCTTCGCCACCAACCCCTGACCTTCCCGCCGGGGCCGGCGCTGGGTGGTCGCTCCCTCAACGCCGAGGACATCGACGACTTCTTCGCCAAGCGAGTCACCGGACTCGTTGGGCGATCCTCAGCTCCGTCAGGTGGCGCTTGACGATTTGACCCCCGTAGTCCACGTCGATCAGCCGCGCAATGGAGCTCAGCAGAGCGTTGCGCCGCACATCCGGCAACGCACGGTGTCCGGAGTAGGTCAACAGCAGATCCAGGTAGTCAGCTGTCGAGTACGGCAGCTCCCACTCGTATCGACAGAACGTCGCAGGCCCGAACAGCCCCGACGAGGTGAGCTCCCGATCGTCTTCGACGATGTCACGGGCAGTCTCAAGACGCAGGCCCGGCGGGGTCGACGGATCAAAGCGCTGGTAGCACTTCTGGATCTCGACGAAGAATGCCTCGGTCCAGGTGCCGCCAGCGATGTGGTGGGTTCCCACGGTGGCCAGCAGGCCACCGAGACGCAAAGCGTCAGCCGACTTCGACACCCGCACCGCGGGATCGATCCAGTGGAACGCGGTAGCGGAGAACACCACGTCGAACGGTTCACCGGGCAAGGGCCACTCCTCGAACGCCGCCGTAACGACCTCCACCGCGTCGAACGGGGCAAGATTTCGCCGAGCCACTGCCGCCATGTCCGCGCCCAACTCGACAGCCACGATGCGGTAGCCCCGCTCGGCCAACGACACGGTCGCCTGCCCAGTGCCACAGCCGATCTCCAGTACCCTTGCCCCGGGCGCCACCCCGGCCGCAGCGAGATCATCGAACATCTGCACCGGGTATCGCGGGCGGGCACGGTCATACCGAGCGGCGTCCTCGTTGAAGGTCTCCCGCAGCCTCACGTAGTCATTGCCATCGCTCACCAACAGAGAGTACGAGCGCCGCGCCCACGACAGGCACCCAATGCTCGATGCCAGGCACGGCAGGGGGCAGCCGCCCGCCCGCCGGCCGATCGCCGATGGGCGGCTACAGCCGATCCAGGAGGTGTCTCACTTGGTGCCTTTGGTGAGTCGACGGTGGCAGCTGAGGATGGCCGCCCCGGATCACCTGTTGGTCGTCGGCCTTGTCCGCGTGCAGCTGCTCCGGACGGCGGCGGAGATGAGCACCTGCAGCGGTATCCCGCGCCTGTCGCGCAAGACGTGGATCTTCGAGCCCGGCTTGCCGCGATCGATCGGGTTCGGCCGTGATGGAGCTGTTCCCACAACCGGTGCCTGGTATCGGCCACCGGGCGGCCGCCCACACCGTCCGAGAGCGTGCTCAGCCATCAACCACACAGCTCGCGCCGGAGCCGTCGATCAGCGCCACCCTGTCGTGCAGGCCGCGCCGCAGGCTGACCGCGCGCTGGAGGTCCAGGGGTGGGACGCGCACCGACCAGTCCCGCCAGCGCACCGTCTCCAAACGGGCGGCGGCGGCAGGGCCGAAGTCGGTCGGTAACGGCTCGTCGGCCGCCGGGCCCACCCCGCCGACCCACTCCACCCGAGCGCCGGCACCACCGCCCGCCGGCCCCGATTCCCGCCCCGACGCCGACCCGGGCCCCGGCTCCGGCGCGCCGACGAGCACCGACGAGCCCGCCGGGCCCAGCGCACCGAGCGGAACCGCCGCCGCCGGACCGGCGCCGCCGGGTGGCAGCATCGCGCGGCCCCACCACGAGCAGAACCAGTCGGCCGGGGCGACCGGCTCCATCAGCCCGTCGAGCAGCAGCTCACCCACCCGCACCGCGTCGCCGTCGGCCACCACCAGGTCCAGGTCTCCCGGCGAGACCGCGATGCCGCGCACCGCCAGCGCCGCGCTCCCCGTCAGCCACCAGTCGACGCCGGCCGGCTCGAGACGGCGGCACACCTCCTCCAACGCCTCCGCCCACGGCACCGGGTCCAGCCCTGCGACCTGGCGCAGCATCGGCAGGATCAGCCGCTGGAAATTGGCCCAGGCACGGTCCAGGTGCGGCGTGTCGTCCGGGAACCGCTTGCACCAATAGCCGTCCCGCGCACCGAACCCTGCCCTGCCCACCGCCGGCACCAGCTCCGCGGGCACCCGCTGCAGCCTGAACTCACCGCCGTGCCGCGCCACCACCATCTCCACGCCCCGATCCCACCACAGAGGTATGACAAAACCTCACGACCGCGGCGAGCACACCCAGCGCGACGGTCGCCGCGGCGCACGCGAGCAGCGTCCGGCGGGCGCCGAGCGTCCCGACCAGCGGCCCGCCGAGCATGGTGCCGAGCGGGACGGCGAGCACCAGGACCGAGCCGTTCGCGGCGAGCACCGCCGGCAGGTCGGCGGCCGGCGTGCCGCGCTGGAACAGTGCCATCGACGTCGCCATGTACGGCGCCCAGATCGCCCCCGCGAGCGCGAAGCTGGCCGCCGCCAGCGGTGCCGGCACGCCGAGGCCGAGCGGGAGCATGGCCACGCCGAACGCCACCACGATGCCGGTCGTCGTCGGCCACAGTGACCAGCGGCTCAGGTAGCCGGCGGCGAGCCCGCCGAGCATGGCGCCGGCGCCGAACGCGGTGTAGAAGACCCCCAGGACCGTCGCGGAGGCGTGCAGGTCGCCGGCCACGTGCACGGGCATGGCGACGTAGAACGGCCCGAACAGGAAGAAGAACGCGAACGACAGCCCCAGCAGCCCGAGCAGCGTCCGGTCGGCGCGGATCGCGGCGAACCCAGGCGTGGCCGGCGACGGCGCCGTCGCCGCACCAACAGGCACGCCAACAGGCACGCCAGCAGGCACAACCGCAGGCACGGCGAGGCGGTACGTCAGGGCGAGCACGGCGAAGCTCGCCGCGTCCACGGCGATCACCGTCGCCGGGGACGTCCACCCGATGAGCAGCCCGGCCAGCGGCGGCCCGGCGACGGTGGCGACGTTGCCGATCGTCGTCATCACCGCGTTCGCCGGCAGGTGGTGTACGGGTGGCAGCAGCTCGGCGATCAGCGTGTAGTGCCCGGCCGACCCCCACGTGGCCAGCAGCGACGAGACGGCCAGCAGCGTCACGTACACGCCGAGGGAGAGACCGCCGAGCGCGTGGGTCACGGCGATCGCGCCGAGGCCACCGGCGCGCAGCAGCGCGTTCCAGCCGGCGAGCTGGGCGCCGCGGCGACCGCGCAGGAACCGGCCGAACAGCACCCCACCGGCCGCGCTCGGCAGCGAGTACGCGGCGACCGCGACCGCGACCCAGGTGCCGCGGTGCGCGTCCGGGGCCAGTTGCAGCGCGAGCCAGGTGACGGCGACGAGGGACATGCCGTCGCCGAGGGCCGAGACCATCAGCCCGGGCAGGACCCGGCCGAGCTGCGGGTGGCTGACGACGGGCCAGTACGGCGAGGAGCGGACACCGGTGCGCATCCGCCTACCTGATCGCGGCCGGCGGCGGCGATCAAGGGTCGTTCACCGTCGGCGGATTCAGCCGGCGGCGGAGCGGGCGGCGATCGCCGCCTGGATGCGGCGCAGGGTCCGCAGGGCCTTCTTGGCGGCGACGTCGACCCGGCCGTCGAAGACGGTGGCGGCGTGGTCAGTGGCCATGAGCCGCTCCAGGATCGGGGCGGCCCGCTCGTCGCCGGTGGAGCCGAGCGCGACCGCCGCCCAGTACCGCTGGTTCGGGTCGGGGCTCGCAGCCGCCTGCTCCAGCCGGGGCAGGACCTCGGGGGTGAAACGGGCGAGGTTGCTGGCGACGTACCCGATGCGGGGGAAGCGGCGGTGCTCGAGCTCCTGCCACAGGGCGTCGAGGGCCTCGGGCCCGCCGATGTCGGCGAGGGCGTCGGCGGCATGCTGGCGGGTGTACTCCTGCGGGTCGCCCAGCAGCGGGGCGAGCGCCGGGACCACGCCGGCGTCGCCGAGCCGGCCGAGGGCGCGCACGGCCTGCTCACGCACGTTCCAGTCGTGGTCGTCGAGGAGGTCGAGCAGGGCGGGCACGGCCTCGGTGAAGCCGCCCGCGGCGCAGCCCATCGCCGCCCACGCCTGGCAGTTGTACCGGGTGTCGGTGAGCGCGGCGAGCAGCGGCCCGCGCAGCGAGTCATCGACGAACACGTCCGCCCGGTTCAGCGCCCTGGTGAACAGGGAACGGTGGTGGTCGCGGTAGTCCCGCACGACGGCGCGGACCGCCTCGGCGGCGGAGTCGTCGTCGGGTGCCCGGTCCAGGAGCTCGTACAGCAGCTCCTCCCGTGCCTCGAGCGTGCCGGAGCGCAGATCCACCGGGCCAACGGTACACATGGGTCAGTTCGGGCCCGCGGGGCGGACCAGGCCGGACTCGTACGCGACGACGACCGCCTGCACGCGGTCGCGCAGGCCGAGCTTGGCCAGGACGCTGGAGACGTGCGTCTTGACGGTGTGTTCGGAGACGAACAGCTCGGCGGCGATCTCCGCGTTGGACAGGCCCCGCGCGACCTGCCGCAGGGTGTCCACCTCGCGCGGGGTGAGGGCGGACAGCATCGGTGCCGGCGGCGCCGGCGTACGGTGGCGCAACACGTCGGCGATGAGACGGCGGGTGACGGTCGGGGCGAGCAGCGACTCACCCGCGGCCACGGTCCGCACCGCGGCGACCAGCTCGGTGCGGTGCATGTCCTTGAGCAGGAAGCCGGACGCGCCGGCGCGCAGCGCGTCGTACACGTACTCGTCGAGGTCGAACGTGGTGAGGACCAGCACGCGGGCGGCGGTCGCGGCGCAGATCTCCCGGGTGGCGCCGATGCCGTCGAGGTTGGGCATCCGCACGTCCATGAGCACGACGTCGGGGTGGTGGGCGCGGGCGGCGGCGACGGCCTGCACCCCGTCGGCGGCCTCCGCGACGACGGTCATGTCGGGCTGCGAGGACAGGATCATGCACAGGCCGTCACGGACGAGGGCCTGGTCGTCGGCGACCACGACGTTCAGCACGGCGGACAACCTACCGGGCCGGCAGCAGCGCGGAGACCTCGAACCCGGGGCCCTGCTCCGGCGGCCCGGTCCGCAGCGTCCCACCGGCCGCCGCGACCCGCTCCGCCATGCCGGCCAGCCCGTGCCCGCCGGATCCCGGCACGCCGCCGCGCCCGTCGTCACGCACGAGCACCCGCAGCGACGGTCCTTCCGCCGCCAGTACCACGGCGACATGACGCGCACCGGCGTGCTTGACGGCGTTCGTCAGCGCCTCCTGCACCACCCGGAACGCGGCGGCGCCGACCTCGGCCGCCACCGGCGGGACGGCGGCGCGGGTCAGCGTCACGTCCAGGCCGGTCCGCCGGGCCCGCTCCACCAGCGACGCGACGGCGTCCAGGCCCGGCGGCTCCGGCCGCTGGTCACGCAGCACGCCGAGCGCGTGGCGCAGCTGGACGAGAGCCTCCCGGCCGGTGTCGGCGATCGCGTCGAACGCGGCCTCGGCCCGGCCGGCGTCGGTGCGCACCACGGACGCGCCGCCCTCCGCCTGCACGACCATCAGCCCGACGGAGTGCGCCAGCACGTCGTGCATGTCCCGGGCGATCCTGGCCCGCTCGGCGGCGGCCGCGGCCTCGTGGCCCTCGGTGAGGCGGCGGGTACGCTCCTCCAGGTAGGCGATCCGGTCGCGACGGGCCCGCACCCCGGTGCCGAGCGCGTACGCGGTCACGAACATCATGCCGACGTACCCCAGCGACGGCGGGCTCTGCTGCGGCACCAGCAGCGACACGCAGACCCCGACGGCCGTGCCGACCGCCGCGAACAGCCGCCAGCGCGACGTGGTCAGCTCCGCCCAGGTGTACGTGGCGACGAGCTGGCCGTACGGCATGTCGAACAACCGGTCCTGCACCGACAGCCAGGTGGTGCCGACACCGCACGCGAGCGCGACGAGGATCGGGGCCCGCCGGCGCCACAGCAAGGGCACGGACGCCAGCAGCGACAGCGCCACGTCGGCGGACGAGCCCCACTTGAGCGCCGGGTACACCGTCGCGGCGGTGACCGCCACGGTGATCAGGATGTCGACGGCCCGGATGCGCATGGCGGCCATTCTCGCCGCCGGGGCCCGGTCGCCGCCTCCGTCGTAGGAGCGGTTTCCGGCGGACTATGGTGACCGACCATGAACGGGCTCATCCGGCTGGAGGTCGACGGCCACCCGCCGACCGCTGAGCAGCTGTACCACCCGGCGCTGGTCAACTACGGCCACCTCACCGCCCTGCAGGTCCGCTCCGGCCGCGTACAGGGCCTGAACCTGCACCTGAGCCGCCTGGCGGCGCAGTCTCTGGCCCTGTTCGACACGCCCCTGGACCCTGCTCATTCCCGGGCCCTGCTGCGCCACGCGGTGCGGGACGTGCCCGACGCCGCCGTGCGGGTCAACGTCTACCAGCCGTCGCCGGGCGGCCCCCTGTCGGTGCTCGTCGCGGTCCGGCCGCCGGCGTACCCGTCACCGTCGCCGCTGCGGCTGATGTCGGTGCCGTACCAGCGCCCGGTCGCGCACATCAAGCACCTCGGCGGCTTCGGCCAGATCTACTGGGGCCGCGCCGCCGTCGAGCACGGCTTCGACGACGCCCTGCTCACCACCCCGGCCGGCGAGATCACCGAGGCGGCGGTGCACAACATCGCCTTCTTCGACGGCGCTCACGTGGTCTGGCCCGACGCGCCCTGCCTGCCCGGCATCGCGATGCAGCTCCTGGAGCCGCTCCTGCCCTCCCGCCGCGCGGTCGTCACCCTCTCCGACCTGGCCCGGTACCGCGCCGCGTTCGTCACGAACTCGATCGGCGTCGTCCCGGTCACGGCCATCGACGAGCACGGCTTCACCGTCGACGAACCGCTGATGACCCAGGTGACGTCGGCGCTGGCCACGGTGCCGTGGGACGACCTCTGACCCGGGCGATCCCGACTGGTTGATCGTCGTCGCTGGATGCCGACTGGTTGACCGGGTCTGCCCGTTCGAGGGTTGATCCGCACGGTGTTCCTCCGGTTACGTTCGGTCTTTGCGGCTGTCTCGGACCGGGGGTGTGTGGTGGGTCTGGTGTTGCGGGCGGTCGATGTGGTTCGGGGTGCCCGCTGGCGGTGGCTGCTGACCGATGCGTCGTCCGGTGCCGCGCTGGCGGATCACACGGTGGATTTCGAGGCGCTCGCTGGTGATCGGGAGGCGGAGGCGTTCCGGGATCTGTACCGGTTCCTGCGGTGGAACGCGGTGCCGGACCGTCGGGTCGAGTCGGAGGCGGAGTGGGTCGACCGCCTCGGCCGGTGGGTCGGCGAGCGAATTCTCGGTGCTTCGGTGGGTGCGGCGATCGCCGCGGCGGCGCCGGTGACGGTGCGGGTGCAGGTCCCGGATGCGGTGGGGTTCCTGCTGTACGCGCCGCTGGAGTTGGCGCATGTCGGTGGGGTACCGCTGGCTCGTCGGGGTGATGTGAGTCTGGTGTTCGACATCGGCTCGCCGCCGGCGCCGTCCGGGGATGCCCGGGCGGACCGGTTGCGGATGTTGGCGGTGTTCAGCCTGCCGACGCAGAGTTCGGCGCTCGCGTTGCGGCGGGAGCGGTACGAGCTGGCCAGGCAGGTGCGGGCGTTGGCGGCGCGGGCCCGGCGGATGATCGAGCTGGAGGTGCTGCAGTACGGGGTGACCCGCCAGTCGCTCGGCGAGCGTGTCGAGGCCGGCGGTGGCCCGGACGTGTTGCACCTGTCCGGGCATGGTGGCAATGGCGTGATCCTGCTGGAGGCGGAGGACGGCAGCGCGGACACGGTCGAGGCCGCGGATCTGGTGCGGCTGCTGCGCCCGGCCCGGGGCCGGCTGCGGCTGGCGGTGCTGTCGGCGTGCCAGTCCGCGGCCGCGACGACGGCGGAGACGCTGCGCTGGCTGCGGCTGGACGACGCCGCCGACGCGGCGCAGGAGGTCGCCGACGCCGAGCTGACCGCTGCGGACCAGCCGGAGACGGTGACGGGTCTGGCCCGCCTCGTCGCCGACCAGGTGGGGTGCGCCGTGGTCGCTATGCGCTACCCGGTCGTCGACGACTTCGCGATCGCGTTGACGTCGGCGCTGTACGAGGGACTGTTCAGGCTGAACCTGCCGGTGGATGCCGCGCTGCGGCGGGCGGTACCGGCAGCGGCTGGGGAGCGGCCGTCGCCGTCGCGGCCGGCGTTGTCGATTGCGACGCCGACGCTGTTCGGTCCGGCGGCCGGGATGCTGCTGACCCCGCCGAGCGGACGCCCGCTGATCGATCCGGCGGCGGCGCGGATGGCCGCGTTCCCGCCGGAGCCGGAGCGGTTCGTCGGTCGCACCGCCGTGATGATCCGCGCCAGCCAGGCCTTGGCCTCCGGCAGCGGCCGTGGTGGGGTGCTGTTGCACGGCATGGCCGGGGCTGGGAAGACGGCGTGTGCGTTGGAGTTGGCGTACCGGCATCAGGACCGGTTCGACCAGCCGGTGTGGTGGCAGGCTCCGCTGCGGGAGGAGGAGTGGCCCACCGCGCTGACCGGCCTCGCCAGAGCGTTAGAGGTCCAACTGGAGGACCGGGGTTTCGCCATGGTCGACAAGATCGGCACGGCAGAGGGGCTGCGCCGGTTCCTGCCTCGGCTGGCGGCGCTGCTGCGGGACAACGGTCTGCTCATCGTGTTGGACAATCTGGAGAATCTGCTCACCGCGGACGGTAGGTGGCGGGACCCGCGCTGGGCCGACCTCGTCGCCGCCCTGGTCGGGCATGGTGGCGAGTCCCGGGTGGTCCTCACCAGCCGGACCCGGCCGGCCGGGTTGCCGGCCGGGGTGCTGGTGGAGGCGGTGCACGCCCTGTCGCGGGATGAGGGCGTGTTGCTGGCCCGGGAGCTGCCGAACCTGCGGCGGCTACTGCACGCCGAACCCGGCCCCGAACGCGCCACCGCGATCGAGACGGACCGAGCCAGAGTGCGGCGGGTGCTGCACCTCGTCCAAGGCCACCCGAAACTGTTGGAGCTGGCCGACCGGGCCGCCGCGGACGACGCCACCCTGACCCGGCACCTCGACGCCGTCGAACACGCCACCAGCGGCGACCAGACCCTGACAGCGTTCTTC
>NZ_JNYJ01000099.1 GCF_000716715.1 Dactylosporangium aurantiacum
CACCGGATACCAGGCCAAGACCTACAACCTCACCGCCTTCGCCGGCCAGACCGTCACCCTCAAGTTCAACGGCACCGAGGACTCCTCCCTGCAGACCTCCTTCGTCCTGGACGACCTGGCCGTCACGGTCAGCTGAGCCCTGCTCCGCACCACCGCCGCCGCGTGGTCCGGCCCGGATCCGGGCCACGCGGCGGCGTCGCCGTCCCCCGGGTGGCCGTGGCGGCCGGACGATGAGACCATCGGGGCTCGCACGCATCGGCAGATCAGGGACGGACCAGGACATGACGACGGTATCGGGCTGGGCGCCGGCCGCCGCGGGGCAGGAAGGGCAGGAGGACCTGCGGGCGCTGTTCGGCCGGTCCACCGCCCTGTTCGCCGCGCTCACCGGGCCTGAGCACGTCGTGGAGACGGCCAACGCGGCGTTCCTCGCGCTCGCCGGCGACGGTGCGCGCACCGGGAGCCCGCTCGGGCACCTGCTGCCGGACCTAGATCCGGGTGTCGTCGCCGCGCTGGACGAGGCGTACCGCACGGGCGAGCCGTCCACCGGCCGCGACGTCCGGGTCGTGCTGGACGCCAGGGAGGCCTCATTCGACGTCACGTTCGAGCCGCGCCGCGACGCCGCCGGCACCGTGACCGGGATCTGGGTGATCGGCGTGGAGACCACCCACGTGCGGCACGCCCAGCTGCTGATGGCCGAGCAGCGGGCCCTGCTGGAGCAGATCGCCCGGCAGGCGCCCCTGGCCGACGTCCTGGACGGGATGGCCCGCAGCATCGAGCAGCTCGCCCCGCAGGAGGTGCTCGTGTCGGTGCTGCTCGCCGACGCCGACGGCCGGCACCTGCGCCACGGCGCCGCGCCCAGCCTGCCGGGCTTCTACAACGAGGCCATCGACGGCATCGCCACCGGCGAGGGCGTCGGCTCGTGCGGCACCGCCGCGCACCGGCGGGAGCCGGTCGTGGTCACCGACATCGCCACCGACCCGTTCTGGGACGACTTCCGCGACCTCGCGGTGCGGGCCGGGGTGGCCGCCTGCTGGTCCACGCCGATCCTCGCCCGCGACGGCGCACTGCTCGGCACGTTCGCCATGTACCACCGCACGCCGCGCGTGCCGCAGGAGGCGGACCTCGCCCTCGCCCGGGTCTTCGCCGGCACCGCGGCCCTGGCCATCGAACGCCACCGCAGCGAGCAGGCGCAGCGCGCCGCCGAGGCGGCGGCCGGGGCGGCCCGGGACGCGCTGGCCAGGGCGGTGCTCGCCGAGCGGCAGCTGCGGGCCGAGGCCGAGCGGCGCGCGACCACCGCCGCGCAGCTCGCCGACCAGATGCGGGAGGCCGCCGTCGCGCAGTCCGCGACACCGCACCCCGAGCACTGCCAGCTCGGCGGCGCGCAGGGGTGCGACGAACCGGCCGAGGTCAAGATCGCCGACTCGTGGGGCGACTCGGCGTGGGGCTGCCCCGTGCACGTCGAGGAGGCGATCCTCAACGTGCGGTCGGTGTTCATCGCCAGCGAGGAGCTCGGCGGCCTGTCCGCCTACGTCCACCGCTGACCCGCCGTCACGGCACCAGCAGCGTGCCGCCGCTCTTGACCCGGCGCACGACCGGGGCCGTCTCCACCGAGGTGACGCCGGTGAGGGAGCCGATGTCGCCGGCGATGTACTCGTACAGCTCGTGCAGGTCGCGGCAGATCACGGAGGCCGCGACGTTGGCCGGGCCGGTGGTGGCGGCCGCGTAGGCGATCTGCGGGTGGCCGGCGAGGGCCTGGGTGGTGGCGGTGAGCGCGGCGGGCGCCACGGTGAGCCACATCATCGCCTCGGCGGTGTAGCCGAGCAGGGCGGGCTCGATCTCGACGTCGAAGTAGAGCACGCCGCCGCGGCACAGCTCGTCGAGCCGCCGCCGTACCGTCGTCTCGGACCAGCCGGTGGCGGCGGCGAGGGCGGGCAGCCCGGCGCGGCCGTCCTTGGCGAGTGCCGCCAGCAGGCGGTTGTCGGCGGTGGTCGGCGCGGGCACGGCGGGCGGGGCCACTGCCGAGGCGGCTCCTGTCGATGCGGGTGCGGCCGGGGCGGGGCGCAGCGCGGCGATCTGGGCGGCGTCCAGGGCGGCGGTCCGGCCCGGCCAGCCGTGCAGGCCGGCGACGCCGCGCAGCATGCAGTGCGCGCTGAGCACGGTGATCCGCGGCGTGCGGGGCAGCTTCTGCAGCAGCAGCTCGCCGTCCGCGGACTGGCCGCGGGTCCGGGTGATGCAGGTGATCTCGGTGCCGCCGGACACCAGCGTCACCCACGACGTGTCGTCGCGCCGGGCGAGGGCCGCCGCCACCGGCAGCGCCGTGTCCGGTGAGCAGCGCATCCGCACCAGCCAGTCGACGTGGCCGAGCGCCGCCGCGTCGGGCAGCCCGACGACACGCAGCGCGCCGGCCTCCCGTAGCCGCCGGTAGCGGCGGGCGACCGTGCGGTCGGAGGCGCCGAGCACGGCCGCGATCCGGCTGAACGGGGCCCGGCCGTCGACCTGCAGGGCGTGCACGAGCTGCCGGTCGAGCCCGTCGAGGATGAGTGGATCCACCGTCGGACCGTACCAGCGTGTCGGAATCCGCCGGGATCGACGCGACCGACGTCAGTACGGTCGCCGCCGGTGCATGGTGCGGGGCATGCGCAAATGGTTGCCCCTGCTCGCGGTCTCGCTGAGCACCTTCATGCTGCTGGTCGACCTGACCATCGTCAGCATCGCCGCGCCGGACCTGGCGCGGGAGCTGCACTCGTCGTTCGCGGCGCTGCAGTGGACCGTCGACCTGTACGTGCTCGTCCTCGCGGCGCTGCTGATGGCGGCCGGGTCGCTGTCGGACCGGCTCGGCCACCGGCGGGTGTTCATCGCCGGGCTCGTCGTGTTCGCCGCCGCCTCGCTCGCCTGCGGTCTCGCCGCCGGCACCGGCACGCTCATCGCCGCCCGCGGTGTGCAGGGCGCCGGCGCCGCCGCGATGTACGCCACGAACGCGGCCCTGCTCGGCGTCGTCTACACCGGGCGGGACCGTTCGGTCGCGTTCGGGGTGTGGGGCGCGGCGAACGGCGCCGCCGCGGCCGCCGGGCCGATCCTCGGCGGGTTCCTCACCGAGCACGTCGGCTGGCGGTCGATCTTCCTGGTGAACCTGCCGGTGGCGGTGATCGCCGCGGTGCTGGCCCGGCTGGCGGTCCCCGGTGGGCGTGGCACCGCGACCGGGCGGGTCGACGTGCCCGGCGTGGCCGTGTTCACCGCCGCCGCGAGCCTCGTCGTGTACGGGCTCATCCGCGCCGGCGACACCGGCTGGAGCGACCCGGTGACCGCCGGCGTGCTCGCCGCCGGTGCCGCCGCGGCCGCCGGGTTCGTCCTGGTGGAGCGCCGCCGGGCCGACCCGATGCTGGACCTGTCGCTGCTGCGCCGGCCGTCGTTCGCGGTCCTGATGGCCGGCGCGGCGGCGCTGACCGCGGCGGCGTTCGCGAACCTGGTGTTCGTGTCGCTGTGGGCGCAGTCGGTCCTCGGCCTCGGCGCGATGGCGGCCGGGCTGGTGCTGGCGCCGATGGCGGTCGTCGCGTTCGTCGTCGCCGGGGTGGGCGGGCGGCTGCTGCACACCGTCGCACCGCGGTACAGCATCGGCTGCGGGCTGCTGCTGGTGGCCGCCGGCACCGCGCTGTGCATGCTGGTCGGCCCGGACTCCGGGTGGGCGGCACTCATGCCGGGCCTGTGCGTGACCGGCGTCGGGGTCGGCCTGAGCACCCCGGTCCTCGCCTCGGCGTCCCTCGCCGCCGCGCCGCCGGACCGCGCCGGCATGGCCAGCGGCGCCTCGAACACGTGCCGCCAGCTCGGCTACGCCCTGGCGCTGCCGGTCTTCGCCACCGTCGTGACGGCCCGGGCCGGGCAGGTGCTCGGCGACGACGCCGCGGCCCGGCGGCTCACCGGCGGCGGGTACCGGGACCTGCTCGGGCAGGTGCCCGCCGGAGCGCTGCGGGCCGCGTACGCCGCCGGGCTGGACCGCGTCTTCCTCGTCAGCGCCGTCATCGCCGGCGTGGCCGGGGTGGCGGTCCTCGCGCTGCTGCGCCCGCCGGCCCCCGCGCGCCTCTCGCCCCGCCCGGCCGAGCCGGCGCATGTACGTTTCACGCCCGGGACAACGCATTGAGCTGCGTGAACAGGAAATGTCGCGCCGCCGCTTCGTGCCGGGGCCGCGAATTGCCTAGCGTCCGCTTCCAGGAACGCTCCGCTCAGGCGCTCCATTGACGCAGGCAAGGAGGCAGCATGAAGAAAACGCTGCGCGCCGCCGCCGTGACCGGTCTGCTCGCCGCAGGTCTGGTCGCGGTGGTCGGGACCGCACAGCCGGCCAGCGCCGACACGCAGATCTGCGAGACCTACGGGTCGACCACGATCGGCGGCCGGTACGTGGTCATGAACAACAACTGGGGCAACAGCGCCACCCAGTGCATCAACGTGACGAGCTCCGGCTTCTCGATCACGCAGATCAACGCGAACAAGCCGACGAACGGGGCGCCGGCGTCGTACCCGGCCATCTACATCGGCTGCCACTACAGCAACTGCTCGCCCGGCACCAACCTGCCGATGCAGATCAGCGCCATCAGTTCGGCGCCGACGAGCATCTCCTACAACTACGTCAGCGGCGCCACCTACGACGCGGCGTACGACATCTGGCTCGACCCGACGCCGAAGACCAACGGCGTCAACGCGACCGAGATCATGATCTGGTTCAACCGCCAGGGATCGATCCAGCCGGTCGGTAGCCGGGTCGGCACGACGTCGGTCGCCGGCCGCTCGTGGGAGGTCTGGCAGGGCAACAACGGCGGCAACGACGTGGTCTCCTACGTCGCGCCGTCGGCGATCAGCAGCTGGAACTTCGACGTGAAGGCGTTCATCAACGACGTCATCGCCCGCGGCAAGGCCACCACGTCGTGGTACCTGACCAGCGTCCAGGCCGGGTTCGAGCCGTGGATCGGCGGCCAGGGCCTCGCCGTCACCGCGTTCTCCGCCAGCGTCAACGGCGGCGGTGGTGGCGGCGGTGGCGGTGGCGGCGGCGGTGGTACGGCCGGCTGCGCCGCGACGTACCGGACCGTCACCAACTGGCAGGGCGGCTTCCAGGGCGAGGTGACCGTGCGCAACACCGGCACGGCCAACATCTCCGGCTGGAGCACCGTCTGGTCCGGTGCCAACGCCTCGATCAGCTCGCTGTGGAGCGGCCGGATCACGTCGACCTCGCCGGTCACGGTCCGCAACGAGACGTACAACGGCTCGCTCGGCGCGGGCGCGTCCACCACGTACGGCTTCACCGCCAGCGGCACCGCGCCGTCGTCGGTGAGCTGCACGGCCTCCTGACCCAACCCGCACCCCGGCGCACGCCGGATCCCGTCACCCCCGGGATCCGGCGTGCGTCGCGTGCAGACCCGTCCGCCGCCCGGCCCCGGGTTCCGCCGCGCCATCCGAAGCCCGTGTCGCACCGACACAGCGCGCGGTAGGCCGGGAAGATGGAGGGGTGAGTTCGTCACAGTCCTTCGCCGACTCCCCATCCCCGCGCACTCCGGGGTCTGCCCCGGATCATCGCTATCTGCTCGACAACGCCCGCGTGGAGGCGGGTGAGCGGTTCACCTGGCTGGCCGAACTGTTCGACGGCGTCACCCGCGGCCACGTCGACCGGCTCGGCGTGCGGGCGGGCTGGCGCTGCTGGGAAGTCGGCGCCGGAGGCCCCAGCATTCCCGAGGCACTCGCCGCAGCCGTCGGACCAACCGGTCACGTGCTGGCCACGGACATCAATCCGGCCTGGTTGGACCCGCACGGCCGGTACGAGGTGCGCCGACACGACGTCGTCGCCGACCCGCCGCCGCAGCCGGGCACGTTCGACCTGGTGCACGCCCGGCTCGTGCTCGTCCACCTGCCCGACCGGGCGCGGGCGTTGGCGACGATGGTGGCGGCGCTGCGGCCCGGCGGCTGGCTGTTGGTCGAGGACGCCGACACCGAGCTGCAGCCGCTTGTCTGCCTCGACGAGGTGGGCCCGGCACAGCAGCGCGCCAACCGGCTGCGGCGCGCCGTCCGGGAGTTGCTGACCCGCCGCGGCGCCGACCTGCGGTATGGCCGTACGCTGCCGCGGGCGTTGCGTGCCGCCGGCCTGGCCGATGTCACCGCGGCCGGCTTCTTCCCGGTCGGCGGAGTGGCCTGCGACCGGCTGGAGGCCGCGACGATGCGCATGGTCCGCGCCGACCTGCTCGCCGCCGGACTGGCCGACGACACCGAGATCGACGCGCACCTGGCCGCCGTCGATGCCGGCGAGCTCGACCTCACCCTCGCGCCGCTGATCTCAGCGTGGGGCCGCCGCCCGGGATAGCCCCACCAGCGAACTGGTCGCACGCCGGGGTGAACGTCGCGTCCGGACGCCGCCGGTGTCGTGTGGAAGCATTCCACCGTGTCCGGGCGACGCGATCTCGAGCCGCCCAATCACAGGTGGAGGGATGTCGATGGTTGACCATGACGTGGCGTGGTACCGGCGGATGCTCGACGCACAGCCAGAGCTGCTCAACTCCCCGTGGTGCTGGACGGTCGTGCTGCCCTTGACGAAGCCGGTCACCGTGGCGGACGTCGCCCGGCGGCTCGGAGGGGAGCCGGCAGGCGTCGAGGACCGCGCTGGATGGGACTTCGACGAACCTGACGGAACGTTGCACCTGCGGCAGGTGGGCCCTGCCGTGCTCATGTGTCAGACCGGGGGTTGGGAAGGCGTCCGCGACGAGGCCCTGCGGTGGTTGTCCGACGGCGCCTCGGTGCACAGCTCGTGGTGGAGTAACGCCAACGCACGCAGTTTGCTCTGCTACGCCGCCTTCGGCCGGGTACTGACCCGACTGGAGTACCTCGACGACGACCAGCCCGCCGGCGAGCAGCCCGACGCTCTTGACGAGGACCGCGCTGCGCTGCGCGACGATCAGGACTACCCGGCCCAGCTGGCCTTCGTCGAGCGGCGTACCGGCGTCCGGCTGGACCACGCCTGGCTGGACGAGCCCCACGCCACGGTGGTCATCCGCAGGCCGATCCCGGACGACCCGCGACCGCCGGGCACGTTCGGCTCGACCGATCCGGATCTGACAGCCATGTTCCTGCTCGCCGACGAGCCCACCCAGCGCGACGCGCTGCGGTGGCTGCTCGACCTGCTCGCCGATGAGCACGACCTGCGTGACGAGCCCGCGGTTCACGCCGTGCTCGACGCGTTGCCGCAGGTCTGGCCAACCGGCGAGGACCTGGCGCATCAGTTGAGCCTGCTGCGAGCCGCGCTGACTCAGGCGGTCGACACCAGCCCCGCAATGTCACCCGAGCGCTGGCAGCACTATTACCGCATGCGCGCCGGTGAGGCGTTCACGGCAATGGTGCCCCGCCCGCCCGGCCCGTCGTACCGAACGGACGCGTTGTGGTACGCCCAACACGCGCTGCAACAGCGGTGGCCGACCATCCGCGCGGACCTGTGGCGGCGGGCCCGGCGTCAAGGCGGTAGGGAGACCGGCGCGATGGACACCCGTTGATGGCAGGGGACAAGTATCACCAGCACCGAAGCTGGACGGAGCAGCGTAACGACTTCGCCGAGCGCCGCAGCAGCTCATTGTCCGTATGGGACCGGCCCCGTTGCGGGCCCACCGTAGCGCCTGCGACGGATATCGAACGCCGGACCGCCGTCAACGAGATGTGGCGATGGGGGATGAACAGACCGTCGACGACGACGATACGTCGGCGTCGGGCGGTGCGATGCCGGCGGCGGTAAGGCATCCGCGGTGGCGGCGCTGGGTCGCGGCCGGCGGCATAGCGGATGCTTCCGAACGTCGGAGATCATCGTCGTATGGTGTCGAGACCGGTCAGGACACGGTCCGAGCGTATGCTCGGCTACAGGCGTGCGCTTGAGGCGCGGAGGCCGGCCACGTCCCCTACCCGGCTCCGCGAGCTCGCCACCGACGACGTCCGGCCAGTGCGCGTCCTGGTCGCCCGCAACTTCGACACACCGCGGGATGCCTTGGAACAGCTCACCCGCGACGAGGACGACGACGTCCGCACGAGTGCCATCTACACCCTCAACTTCCCTGAGATGGCCGTGCGGTGGCGCGCCAACGGCGGACAGATCGCTCCACCAGCCCAGGAACTCAGCGGCTTCCTCCACGAGCAGGTGGCTGTGCGACGGCGGTGGTCCTTCGGAAACCTCAGGAACGACGAGGAGCAACACCCGACTTTTCCTCTGCAGTTGGTTTGACGTACTACTTGGACAGGTGCTGCATACACACGCGTATCGGACGTCCGCCTGGACCGTCCATGACCAGGTCGGTGTTGGTCTGCGGCCAGGCGCCGCAGGGGTACCCGCCTGCCGCGTCCTCCTCGATGACTTCGACGCCGAGGACGACATGGTCGGCGTCGCCGTCAGCGCAGTCGACCACCGTCAAACGCACCAGCTGGATGCAGTCACCAGCCTTGAACCGTTCACGGCGGTGACCAAACAGCACGCCGGCGGCAATCGCAGCGACGACCACCGACGCGACCACCAGCACCTTGAGTCTCGACACCGCCGGAGAATACTGGCCGGACGGGCCGCCGTTATCGAAGCGGTCAACCTCGTCGCCGGCGATGCTTGTCCACCATGCATCGGGCCAGGCGCCGGCGCCAGTTGGCGAGCCGCTCGGCGGCATTACCTGCATATCAAGCAGATCCGTGCACCTGCATTGCTGGTCTGGCGCGATCTGAGAGCGGCCCGCGCGGCTTCGCATGCACCGGATCTCAGGTCAGGCCGTAGAGCCGGTTGAGGTCGAGGAGGTGATGGCCGACAACCGATTGGCCTGCCACGTTCAGCACGAGTACGAGAAAGACGTTGGGCGTCGCAGATCCTACGAGGACGTGCTCGTAGCCGCTGTCGGGCATCCTCCAGGCATAGGGCACCGCGCCGGCCGTGAAGTCGTGACCGCCGAAGTCGGCTGGTGGAATCGCGCTGAAGTACGGCCAGAAGTCGAACGGCGGCGCCTCGCCTGGGTCGACGGCGAGCGGATGCAGGGCCATCGTGGCCTTGTACTCGTCCTCCGTCAGCTTCGGCACCCGATCATGATGGCACGCCAGGGCAGCCGGGGTTCGGCCGCCTGGAGACGCGTACGGCCTGTAACGGCGGGTCGGTAGCCGCACACTCGGTCGGCGGCTACTTGTTAACTGGCGGTACGACCGCAGCCCGGCCAGGCTTGGTCGAGGTGACCGGGAGGATCGCTCTATCCGGCGGCTGCCCACCGCGGTTCGGTGTGGCTCACTCATGGCGTGCGTCCTGCCGGTCACCGTGGCGCGGAGAGGCTCAAGAGGGGTATGCCCAGCTCAAAGTAGCGTTGCCCTCCTCGCTGACATCGGCAGTTGTCGGATCGAGGAGGAACTGCATGGCCCGCGTCGTCATCGGCATGGATCCGCACAAGCGGTCCGCGACCATCGAGATCATCAACGGCCGGGAGAGGGTTCTTGCGCAGGGACGCTTCGGCACTGATCGTGGTGGCTATGCCACGATGCTTACTGACCTTCTGGAGTCAGGGTCACTCTTCAGTGCGGCTCGCCGGTTTGGGTGATTGCGCCGGGGATCGGCGTTGGTGCATTGATGGGGCATGCGGTACGGCGATGGTGGTGGGGTCGGCCGTCAGGGACGTGTCCGTCGTGAGCAGGTTCGGTTGCAGGCGGCGCGGATGTTCGCTGACGGGATGAGCGGTGCGCAGGTCGCTGCGGCGTTGGAGGTGTCGACGAAGTCGGCGTATGCGTGGCGGCGGGCCTGGCTGCGTGGCGGTGAGCAGGCCCTCGCTTCGAAGGGTGCGCCGGGTCCTGACCCGGTGCTGTCGCCGGAGTTGGTGGCCAAGCTGGTCCGCAAGCTTGACGAGGGCCCAGCCGCGGCGGGTTGGGACGTCGACCAGCGCTGGACCTTGGCGAGGGTCCGTACGTTGATCGGCCGGATGTTTCATGTCACGGTCAGCATCGCCACCGTGGCGGAGATCCTGCACCGTGCCGGGTTCACTCCGCAGCAGCCGGTGCAGCGGGCCGCGGAACGCGATGAGGCGGCCATTGAGCACTGGCGGCGGCATCAGTGGCCTGCGGTAAAAGGGTCGCGCGCAGGCTGGGCGCGTGGATCTGCTTCGTCGACGAGTCAGGTCTGACCCTTCGGCCAGCCCGGGCCCGGACCTGGGCCCCGCGAGGGCAGACCCCCGTTGTGAAGGTCGCCGGCCGCGGCGGGCGCCGGTTGTCGGTGGCCGGGATCGTCGCTTACCGCGCCGGCCGGCGGCCACGCATCATCTACCGCACGATGCTGCACCGCGGTCGCAAAGGCGAACCGAAAGGCTTCACCGAACAGCACTTCGCCGCCCTGCTCGACGCCGCGCATCAGCACCTGGACGGCCCGATCGTCCTCGTCTGGGACGGGCTACCCGCGCACAAGTCCGCGAAGATGCGCGCCCTGATCGCTGCCCGGCCGTGGCTGCGGGTCTACCAGCTGCCCGGGTATGCCCCTGAGCTGAACCCGGTGGAGAACCTGTGGTCCAGCCTCAAACGCAGCATGGCCAACCTCGTCCCGGGCACCATCCACGACCTGCTCTGCACCGCCAAGAACCGACTCAAGAGCATGCAGTACAGGCCCACCCTCGCCCTAGCCTTCCTCACCACCAGCGGGTTGAGACCACCCTGACCCTGATTCCAGAAGGTCAGTAA
>NZ_JNYJ01000100.1 GCF_000716715.1 Dactylosporangium aurantiacum
GCCGGCCTGGTGGACGCCGACCGGCGCGGCACGTGGGTGTACTACCGGGCGCGCCCGGCGATCCTGGCGCAGCTCGCCGCCCTGCTCACCGTGGAGCCGGCGGCGGCCGGGACAGCATGACCATCGACGCGTTGGCGGAGCTGACGGCGCTCGCCGGGTCGCCGCGGCCACCGCGCGGCGGCACGATCCACCGGTACGCCGGCGGCTGCGCCGACTTCCTGCTCGCGTTCGCGACCGGCACCACCGGCCTGACAGTCCTGAACTACGTGCTGCGGCACCACGCCGACCCACTGTTCACGGCGTTTCCCGATCGAGGCTGACCGGCTCCTGGGTCAGCCGGAACGCGCCGTGCGCGTCGCGTAGAAGCGGACGGCGACGGCAGGCGCGGCACGGGGCGGCCGGCGAGGGCCGGCACCCACGCCGGGAAGCGCAGCCCCCACGGGCGCACCAGCGCCAACGCGAGCACCGCCGGCAGGACCGCCAGGGCGTTGAGCGTCAGCGGGTACGTGCCGCCGCCGTCGCGGTGCCACGCCTCGAAGCGGTCGCCCGGGGCCGTGGTCGCGGGTCCCAGCGGGTCCGTCGCCATGCCGACGATCGTGCCGGACCGCGCTGTGCGGTCACTGAGCGCCGCTCAGCGCCCAATCAGGTGCGCCCGCAGCACCGCCTCCGCCACCACCAGGTCCTGCCACGCCATGCCGACGCTCTTGAAGACCAGCGGCCGGTCCGGGGCCGGTGTGACCCGGCCGGTGACGGCGTCGCGCATCGGCACCAGGTCCGCGGCCCGCACCGCGCCCTCGTCCACGGCCAGGCACACGTCGCCGGCCTCGCGCAGGGCGGTGGCGACGTCCTCCACGACGACCGTGGAGCGGGCCAGCAGCGCGCCGGGCAGCTCCCGGGCGTCGGGCTCATGGCTGCCGACCGCGATGACGACCGCACCGGCGGCGACCAGCCCGGCGTCGAACAGCGGCGACCTGGCCGACGTCGCGCACACGACCACGTCGGCGGCGCGCAGGACGTCGCCGGCCCGCGGATCGTCCAGGGCGACGACGGTCGCGCCGTGGATCGGCGGCACCCGGGCAGGATCGCGCACCAGGTGGGTGACCTCACCGAGCGGACGGCGCGGCCGGTGCGCCGCCAGGACCGCGGCCAGGGTCGCGACGTGACCGTGCGCCTGCGGACCGGCGCCGAGGACCGCGACGGACGCCGGGCCGACGCCGGCGCGCAGCCGGGAGGCGACCGCCGCGACCGACACGGCCGGCGTGCGCAGCGAGGTGAGGGCGGTGCCGTCCAGGACCGCGACCAGCCCGAGGGTGTCGGCGTCGAACAGCAGGTAGGACGCCTGCACCCGGGGCAGCCCGCGGCCCGGGTTGCCCGGCGCGACGGTGGCCACCTTGACCCCGGCGTACCGGCCCGCCTCCGACGGCATGAGCAGCAGCTGGCCGGTGTGCAGCGGGACGGCCTGGCGCGGTGGGTCGGCGGCCGGGTCGAGCCCGGCGGTGAGCGCCGCGGTGACCGCCTCGACGGCGGCGGCCGGGCCACAGGCGGCGACGACCGCGGCGGCGTCCAGCAGCAGCGGCGCGCTCACCGCAGCACGAACCCGGGCACGAGCGGGTCGTCGGGGTCCACGACGAACGTGTGCTCACCCGTGCGGTACGCCAACCCGGTGACCTGCGGCACGACGGCCGGCCGGCCGTCCACGGACGTCTCGGCGAGCACCGCGCCGGTGAACCGGGACCCGACGATCGACTCGTGCAGCAGCACCGGCCCGCCGGGCGCCACCCGGCCCTCGGCGGCCAGGACGGCGAGCCGGGCGCAGGTGCCGGACCCGCACGGGGAGCGGTCCACCTCACCGTCGGCGAACACGGTCACGTTGCGCTGCCGCACCGCGTCGCCGCCGAGATCCTCGTGCAGGATCGTGCCGTACACGCCGCTGAGCCGCGGGTCGGTCGGGTGTGCGGCGTGGCCGGTGTCGTTGAGCGCCCACTTGATCTCCCGACCGAGGGCGATCAGGTCCCGGTAGTGCGCCGGGTCGACGGTCAGCCCGGCGGTGGTGGCGTCGAGGCAGGCGTAGATGGCGCCGCCGTAGGCCACGGTGACGGTGACGTCGCCGCGGGACGTCGCCACCGGCACGTCGCGGGCCAGGACATAGCTGGGCACGTTGACGAAGTCGACCGCCACGCTCCGCCCGCCGGCGCGGTGCACCCTCGCCGTCACCCGCCCCGACGGCACGTCGATGACGACGTCGGCGGTGCCGTCGTCCGGGGCCGGCACCCGGCCGGTGTCGACCGCCCACACGCCGAGCGCGATCGTGCCGTGCCCGCACGCGGTGGAGAACCCGTCCTTGTGCCAGAACAGCACCCCGAGGTCGGCGCCGTCGTCGTCGGGCGGGACGAGAAAGCCGCCGTACATGTCGGCGTGCCCGCGGGGCTCGAAGCACAGCAGCTGCCGCAGCTCATGCGCGGCGGGGCTGTCCACGGCATTGGCCCGCCGGTCGGCGACCGACCCGCCCGGCAGGTCCACGGGCGGGTCGGCGACGATCCTGAACGGCTCACCGGCGGTGTGGTAGTCGCTCGTCGACACGCGCAACGGCATCACCGCACGATTCTCCCACCGGCCGCCGGGGCCGGCCTGTGGTCAGCTCGGCCAGCGGCCCGTCGCCTTACGGACCCCGACGGCGCCGCCGCGGTCCACGGCCGCCTTCACGACCGCGAAGATCGCGCCCTGCAACGCGGCCGCGGTGAGGATCTCGCCCCAGCCGCGGTCCTCGTCGGTGGCGTTCGGCGCGTCCCGGTCGTCGCCGACCACCTTCCACACCTGCTTGAAGATCAGCCCGGCCGCGAGGCCCGCACCGACGCCGAGCAGCAGCCCGACCGGCTTGTACGCAATCTTCCCAACAACCCCGCTCATGCCGTCACCTCCGCTACGCTCCGGCGCCGGCCTGAGCTCCACCCTGTGTCCATGATTCGCGGCTCCTCGCTCCGCTGCGGCCCGCTCATGCCTGTCTCCTCCGCAATGCCACGATGATCAGTGCGATGCCCACGGCCGCCGCGGCGATCACGGCCAGCGGCGCCGGCCGGCGCGCCTGCGCCTTCACCCGCGCCTTCACCTCGCCGGCCGCCTGCGCCGCGGCCTCTTTCGCCCGCGCCTTGACGTCCACCCTGGCCGCCAGGGCCTCGACGGTCGCGCCGAGCTCGGCGCGGGTCCGTGCGATCTCGGCCCGCAGCTGCTGCGGGTCCGGCGGCGTGTCGGCGCTCATGACGTCCGTCCTTCCCGGGCCGTGACCGTGACGGGACGAACCGCACGCAGTCATCCCTTTCGACGTTTGCCGCCGTGGTGCCCGTACTGGCGGGTCGTCAAACGCGCCGGGCGGGGGACAGCCGCACGCTCAGCCCTCCACGCCGGTGGAGGTGTGCGCGGCGCCGACCGGTTTCGACTCCGGGGATCCGCGCTGGCGCAGGTAGATGGCGAGCACCGCCATGGAGAACACGGCGAGCAGCTCCGACTGCCAGTTCTGCAGCGTACGGTTCCAGAAGTCCGGCTCGGTCAGGTACGTCGACCACGACACCGGGTCCTGCAGCTGGCTGAGCTGCCGCTCGTTGAACGCGGCGACCCCCGCCACCGACTGCGCCAGCCACGACAGCACGAAGATGCCGCCCATCACCAGGCCGAGCGAGTTGGACAGCAGCCACCGCCGCCAGCCGGCCACCTTCGCCCACGCCGGCGCGTCGTCGGGTGCGTACGGGCCGACCATCTGGTCCTTGTCGGACTCGATACCGGCCTCGTCCAGCGACTTCGACTCCGGCGACCCACGCTGCAGCAGCCACACGGTGAGCACGATGAACAGGAAGAACTGCAGGTACTCCGACTGCCAGTTCTCCGCCACGTCGACGGCGAAGTCCGCCGACGTCAGGTACCGGCCGAACGAGATCGGCGGGAGCCCGTCGGTGACCTGCTGCTGGTTGAAGTCGGCGTGACCGGCGAACGCCTGCCCGACCAGGGCGAGCACGAACAGCACCCCGAACACCAGCCCGAGCGAGTTCTCCCGCGCGAACCGCCGGACCCGGCCGTCGTCTCCGCTTCGCTTCGGCGCGCTCATCGGTGCAGCAGCCCGATCGTGATGAAGTACGCGAGGCCGACACCGACGACGACCAGGCACAACACGAACATCGCCCGCATCTTCAGCCTCCCTGCAGCACGCAGTCGTACGGACGCTCGCCCCGCGACCGGCAGCCCGCCGCGACGACCCGCCACCCGCCGGGGAACGCGGCCAGGAACTCGGTGTCGTCGGCGAGCACGACGCGGGCCCACTGCCCGTACACGTCGACCCGCCGCACCCCGGCCGGCTCCGGCAGATCCTCGTCCAGGACCGCCTCGGCGCAGGACGCGCCCGCGGACTGCTCGAGCGCCTCGACCGTGTCCGGGGCGAGCAGCGCACACGCCGCCGCACCGTCACCGGCGCCCGCGGCGGTCAGCAGCCGCACCGCGACGCCGGAGATAGCGTCACGCCGGGCGTCAGAGTCCGCGCAGCCGCCCGCCAGCGCGACGACCGTCACCATGGCGAACGCCGCCATCAACGACCGACTGGTTCGCATATGGGCACTGTTGCCCAACTCCACCGATCGGCACACATGATCCACCCGTCGGGGTGCGTGCCGTCAGGGGCGCGGCGGCACGCCGGCGCGCGCCGTGCTGGCCTGGGTGGCCGGGCGGGACCGGGCCGCCGGTCGATGAGATCATGTCGCGATGATGTTCGAGGCTGACCAGCGCATCGTCTTCATCGGCGACAGCATCACCGACTGCGGGCGGCGTGACGTGCGCGCACCGTACGGCGACGGGTACGTGAGCCTGGTCCGCGCGTTCGTCACCGCCCGCTTCCCGGCGACGCCGCTGACCTGGGTCAACCGCGGCGTCGGCGGCGACACGGTGCGCGACCTGGCGGCCCGCTGGGACCGCGACGCGATCGGTGAGCGTCCCGACTGGCTGGTCGTGATGATCGGCATCAACGATGTCTGGCGGGCGTTCATGGGCCGTCCCGCGGAGGCCGTGCCGCTGCCGGAGTACGAGGCGACCCTGCGCACCCTGCTGCGCCGCGCCGTCGAGGCCACCGGGTGCCGGTTGCTGCTCGCCGACCCGTACCTGATCGAGCCGGACCGCACCGACCCGCAGCGGGCGCAGAGCGACCGGTACGCGGCGGTGGTGGCCGGGCTCGCCACCGAGCTCGGCGCGCCGCACGTGGCGACGCAGGCCGCGTTCGACGAGGCGCTCGCCGTGTCACCGGCCTCCATGTGGGCCGACGACCGGATCCACCCGGGGCTGCCGGGGCACGCGGTGATCGCCGACGCCTTCCTGCGCGTCATCACCGGCTGAGGCCGGCGCCGCGGCGGCGCCGTCACCGGGCGAGGCGGGCAGCGTTCAGGTCGTCGTGGTCCAGGTCGTCGTGGTCCAGTGCGGCCCATGGGTGCAGCAGGTCGGTGCCCGCCTGCCGCGGCACGTCGGCGACCCCGAAGTCGCCGGGCGCGGTGTCGAGCCTGCGCTGCAGCGCCGCCCGGAGCGCGCCGGCGTCCTCCATGAGGCGGTCGTAGGCCTCGTCCCCGCCGGCGCCGGCGTCGTGCAGGAGCGCCGCGAGGTCCTGCAGGTCGAAGTACCGCGCCGCCCGCACCACGGCGTCGAGCCAGCCGGGCGGGAACTCGGCCAGGGCCGCCTCGAGGCCGCTGCCGGCGGCGCGGTGGTGCAGGCCCTGCAGCCGCGCCAGGTGCCGCAGCCCGACCGGCCCGCGGTCGGCGTCCGGCCCGTCCATGACGATGCGCAGCCACAGCTCGCCGGCGGCGTCCCAGAGCACCTCGACGACGTCGCGCAGCAGGTGGCCCCGCCGGTCGTCGACCCACGCCGGCGCGGGGCGCCAGTCGTACGCGGCCCGCATCCCGTCGAACCCGGCCGCGCCGGTCACCGCGAGCAGCACGTCGAGGCCGTACCGGCACGGCACCACCGACGCCCGGGGCACCACCCCGGGCACCCCGGCCAGCGACACCCACACCTGCTCGTCGGAGCCGGACGTCACCAGGTCGTGCCAGCGCCCACCGTCGAACAGCGCGACCTGGCAGTGGCTGGCACCGACGACCGACACGACCACGGCCACGCCCCGCCGCTCGTCCCGCCACGAGAACGAAGGGTCGTCCTGCGGCGGCGTCGAGGCCATGGACCGCTGCAGGTCACCCGGCTCGATCAGCTGCCGCGTGTTGGTCGTGCCGTACACCCGCCGCTCGATCACGATGCACTGTAACCGCCCGGCGACCCGCCGGTGCCCCGCAGTGACCGGCGTGACGGGCGGGGGAGCGCGGTCAGACCCAGCCCTCGCGGACCGCGGCGGCGGCCAGGGTCACCCGGTTGTTGACGCGCAGCGCCTCCTGCAGCGCGCCGACGTGGCGGCGGACGGTGCGCTCGCTGATGCCCAGATGCCGGGCGATGGCCGCATCGGTCATGCCGGTGAGCAGCAGCCGCAGCACCTGGTCCTGCTCGGGGGCGAGCTTCACGGCGCCGCCGTCCACCGGTACCGACGCCGCCCACAGCAGCTCGAAGTAGCCGCGCAGCGCGGCGACGATCACCGGCGCGCGGACGAACAGCGCGCCCTCCATGCCGGTCGGGCCCAGCGGCAGCAGCGCGGCGCGGTCGTCGACGAGCACCAGCTTCATCGGCAGCTCCGGGTAGACCCGGCAGGTCCAGCCGGCCTCGACCGACAGCTGCAGCATCTCCCGGGCGCCGTCGATCTCCAGCGCGGCCCGGCTGTAGATGTTGCGCAGCCGGACGCCGCGCTGCACCACCTCGGCCGGCAGCGTCCTGGCCGAGCGGGGATCCGGCGGCCGGCTGAAGTGCTCGGTCTCCAGGCTCATCACGTCGGTGCGGGCCGATAGCGACAGCTCGACCGACAGCGCCCCGATCTCCGCGCGGTCGGTCATCACCTGCACGAGCTCGTCGATCTCCGGGGCCAGCGGCGACGCCGAGCGGTACGCCTGCTGCAGGGCGTGCATCTCGTCGCGCAAGCGCACCAGCAGCTGGTACTGGTCGAGCAGCTGGCGCTGGCGGATCATGAGCGCGTTGTCGATGGCGCGGGCCGGCTCCACGGGCACGAGCAGCGGCGCGCCGACATACCGCTTGCGGGCGAAGCCCTTCTCCACGAGCTCGCGGGTCTCCGGCCGGTCGTCCAGGTCCGGATGCTCGACCAGGGACAGCCCGCCGCTGACCACCAGCCGTTCATAGAGCTTCGCCGCTGCCTCGGAAAGCACGCCGGTCAGCCCCTGCCGCATTGCCCTCCCCCTGGTCGGCCCGCCGTCAGGCTATCAGCCGGGTGGCAGATGGCCGGTACCGGTCGTTGGACGCATCCGGCCGCCGCGGGACGCACCACCGGCCGTGGCCCGGCCGTAGATTCGGCGCATCGAAGGGGGTCAGCCCGCAATCGGCGGACCGTCCGCCGCGGGCAGCACGGCAACGGGGGTGGGCCGGCGGACGGTCCGTGGGTTGGCCCGCCGACACACAGGGAGCGCGGATGCGAGCACGACGACCACTGACCGCCGCGGCCGCCGTCCTGCTGATCCTGGCCGGATGCGGCCGGCTCGGCGGAGGCGGCGGGACCGGGGGTGCCGGGGGCACCGTCGCGGCGCCGGAGGGCGGCTGGCCGACGACCGAGAACGGCCGGGTCACCGCGAAGATGTGCGGCCTGCTCACCCGGGCCGACTTCAGGTCCCTCGGCCACCGGCAGCTGCTGGACCTGGCGGCCCGCACCGGCGCGCCGCCGGCCAGCAACGCCGTGGAGTGCGACGCGCCGGCGGCCGACTTCCTCGGATTGAACGTGCAGCCCACCGCCGAGGCGGCCACGATCTGGCACGCGTCGTCGCTGGCCGGCCGCAAGCGGGAGGTGCTCGACCACCAGCGCGACACGATCCTGGTCGAGAACGTCGTCGCCGGTGCCGACGAGAGCTGGTTCGACTACTGGCTGGACAGTGGCGAGGACAGCGAGTACAGGGACTACCAGCTGCACCTGCGCCGCGGCGCCCTGATCGTCGAGCTGCACCTCGGCGGCATCCAGGCGGCCGACGCCCAGGACCCCAAGGCCACCCTCACCACCCTCGCCGACCGCGTGCTCCAGCGCGTCGGCGACCTCGGCACGACCGACACCGGCAACACGCCGACGATGCACCTCGAGGTCCTGGGCACCGGCACCGCCCGGTCGATCTCCTACATCGTCCCCGACGTCGAAGGGGTCGTCCGCCTGGACAACGTCGCGCTGCCGTGGCGCCGGGAGGTGAGGATCGCCGAGCACGGGCGGACCCTGTTGAACGTCACGCTCAACGCCGACAGCACCGGCGCGCGCGTGCCCCCGCCGGTCGGCTGCCGCATGCTCCTGGACGGCAAGCTCATCGTCGAGGACTCCGGCGAGTACGGCCTGGCGCAGTGCCTCGGCACCCTCCCGACACGCTCCTGAGCTACTGCCACTCCCACGGCGCGGTGACCTTCGGGCAGTCCGTCATCGCCGGCGGGTACCGCAGGTCCGGGTCGACCCAGCCGGGCACGACCACGCGCACCACGCCGTCGACGGTGGACGTGGCCCGGACGGTGAACGGGGACATGTCGTACGGGCACCGGTAGGGCCAGTCGAAGCGCTGCGCCAGCACCACGATCCTGCCGCTGCCGTCGAGCCCGGCGAGGAGCCGCTCGGTGCCGGTGAGGCCGTGCACGTCGCCGGGCAGGTCACCGCTGAACCACGACTGGTCGGCGGTGAGACCGGGGTCTGCGCTGCCGTACCGTGGGTCGCTCCACGTACGGAAGTGCCGCCCGCCGGCGTTGACCTCGGCGTACTGGCCGTTGATCCCGGACAGGTGCGGCGCGCCGAACGCCTCGAACAGCGGCCTGATCTCGCTGATCCCGGCGGCGGTGACCTCGAACACGCGCATCACGGACGGCGACCGGTCGAACTGGACGACGAGGGTCTTCGGCGTGGCGATCAGCGTGCGGACACCCGCCCAGTCGTACCCGGCGCCGACCTGTACCGCCGGGCCGAAGGGGCGACCCGCCGCGGGCCGGGTGCGCCGCACCAGGCCCCCGTCCCCGGTCACGGCGAAGATCTCGGTGGCGGTGCCGTCGTACGAGGCCGTCACCTGCTGGTAGGCGCGCCAGTCGGCGGTGTTCACCACGCCGGCGTCGGTGATCGCGGCACCGCAGGAGACGACCGAGTGCAGATGCCCGGTGCCGCCGTCGACGGCGAACACCTCCCGGGACACGCCGGCGCACGGTTCCGCGGCCGCGGCCGGGCCGGCGGCGCCACCCAGCGCGAGACCCGTACCGGCGACGACCGAGGCGAGCACGGTTGACAGGGATCGACGTATCACCATGCGGCTCACGGTACTGAGCGCAGCGGGCCCGCGGCGGGCGCCGGCTGGCCGGTCCGGGCCACTGGCCGGAAGCGGTCACGCGCAGGTCAGCCGGACGGTGCCGCACCACCGTACGGTCGGGCACATGACGCACACGCCGGGGGGTGCGGTGGTCGAGGTACGGCTGCTGGACGGAGTCGAGATCTGGTCGGCCGGCCGGCGGTTGGACGCCGGCGGTCCCCGGCAGCGCAGCGTCCTGGCGGTGCTGGCGAGCGAGGCGAACCGGGCGCTACCGGTGGAGACGCTCATCGACCGGGTGTGGGACAGCCGCCCACCGGTCCAGGCGCGGCACACGTTGCACGCGTACGTCACCCGGCTGCGCAAGCTCGTCGGTGCCGACCGGCTGACCTGCCGCGCCGGCGCCTACCGGCTGACCGGCGGGCCCGAACACATCGACGTGCTGCGGGTCGCCGAACTGACCACCCGCGCCGGCGACCCGGCGGCCGCCCCGCACGCCCGGGCGGAGCTGCTCGGCGAGGCGCTCGCCCTGTGGCGCGGCGTACCCCTCGCCGGCCTGCCCGGCGCGTGGGCGGCGCAGACCCGGCACCGCTGGTCACAGCAGCGCCTCGACACGACCCTCGCCTGGGCCGAAGCGCAACTGCCCCGCGCCGGCGCGGCGTCGGTCATCCCCGAGCTCGAGGCGCTCACGGCCGAGCACTGGCTGTCGGAGCCGCTGACCGGCGCGCTGATGGTCGCCCTGGCCGCCGCGGGCCGGCCGGCGGAGGCCCTCGACCGGTTCACGCAGCTGCGCCGCCGGCTGGCCGACGAGCTGGGCTGCGACCCCGGACCGGAGCTGCGCCGGCTGCACGTGTCGATCCTGCGCCGATCGCACGACCGCCCCCGCACCTGCGTCTGCGGGGCGTCGGACACCAGCACCTGAGGGGATGACGACCGCGGATCGTGATGCCGCCGCAGCACGTCGACCGGCCCAACTGATGCCCGTTGCGACATGTGCCCGTTTACCGCACGTGCCGTGCTGACCGCCGTGCCGTGCTGACCGCCGTGCCGTGCTGACCGCCGTGCCGTGCTGACCGCCGTGCCGTGCTGACCGCTGGAACACGGCAAGCCAACGCCGTTACCGGTCGCCTCCGTTTCGTGCCGCCGACGCGTCCAGGCCGGCGTCCCAGTCGATGTCCGACCAGTCGGCGGACCACGGCTCGTAGACGGCCTCCTCCTCGACGTGTGGTCGGGCGGTCGGTGCGGTCCGCACGGCGAACGGTTGGTGCAGCGTGCCGTCCACCGCCCAACGGCCCAGCCACTCGGTGAAGGTGATCTCCTCCTGGAACAGGGCGTCCTCCGGGGCGTCGGAGTCATTCGGGTCGAGCGCCCACATCGGCCCGTCCGGGTCGTGCAGGTCGATGAGCGACGCGATCCCGCAGCCCCAGTCGCAGATCAGCAGCAACGACGCCTCCACCAGCGACCAGCGCCACTCCAGGGCCGCGGGCCGCAGCGTCCGCGGCCCGGGCCCCGCGGGCCGCAAGCCGTAACCCGGGCCGAACCCACCGTTGCCCAGCTCCAGGTAGCACCGGCGCAACAATGCCGGCAGCGGTGCGCCGGCGGCGTCCTCGACGGCGCGTAACGCCTCCGGCGTGGCCGGGGTCAGCGGCGGCAGCGGCGGGATCGTGCCCGCGTCCCGCGCGGCCCGGAAACCGGGATCCCGCCGCGAATGGATCCGCTGCAACCGCCCGTCGGGCGCATAGTTGAACGCGCCGCCGCCCTCGACGTCCACGCCCGGCAGGCCGAGCATGGAATCCAGATACTCCCCGGCGGCGACCCGCGCCCTCACCGCCTCGAACACCAACTCCCCGTCATCCACCACGCCCGCATCATCCCAGCGGGGTACGACATTTTCCGCCGCCACCTCCCGGGGGCGATGCGCCTCGGCGCGAAGCGGGAGAGGTGGGCGCCGAACATGGACGACCGGGCGCTGCGGGGGCCGACCGTGCTCGTCGTCGTCGGCAGCGCCGGCATCGGCCTCGACACGGCCCGCCGGACCGCGCCGGCGTGTCCTGACCGGCCACGACCCCAGCGCCTGGCCCGAGCCGCAGCCGACCTGCGCGCCACGCTGCCGGTCAGGCGGCCCGAGTGGCCCGCCTGACCGGCGTCACTCCGAGGCCGGGACCGGGTCGAAGGACGTGCCGTCCGCCGGCCCCACCTCGTGCAGCCCGCCGTCGCGCACCAGGTACACGTAGTTGTGCCGGGTCCGGGCGAGGTAATCGGCCCGCTGCTCGTCGGTCCAGTCGTCGTAATGCGTCTGGGGGTACCCGGACCGGTCCGGCTCCGTCAGCAGCCGCACCACGTAGACGGTGTTGGCGCGCACCTCGATGCGCCACCGGTCGTCGGGCCACTCGCCCTCGGCCTCGATGACGCCGTCGACGACGTGGTCGAAGGTGAACCCGTCCAGCGCGGGCGGATACACCCGGCCCGGCACCCGGTCGGCCAGCTCCCGCGCGACGGTGGCGCCCGGCTTCAGGAACGTGTCCACCAGGTAGGCCATCCAGAGGTCGGCGTCGTAGAACTTCTCGTGCTCGTTCCAGGCGATCGCGGTGCCGTCAGCGGTCGGCTCCCACTTGCACCAGTAGCCGGGCTTGCCCGGGTCCGCGCCCCGGTTGTCCTCGAGCTCGTCGCCGTAGCCGAGCGCGTAGGGGCCGGTGGTGCGCGGCTCGTGCCGCGTCTCGGCGAACGCCACCAGATAGTCGATCTCGGCCTGGTCGAGCGGCGGCGTGATCGTCACCTGTCCGGTGAAGGTCGTCTCGTACCCCACAACGGTCCCCTTCCACTTGCGTTCGAGCGCGCTCGAAATCCTAGCGTCGACCGGCATGACGACCACGCTGATCACCGGGGCGAACAAGGGGCTCGGCCTCGAGACCGCCCGCCGTCTCGTCGCCGCCGGGCACACCGTGTACGTCGGCAGCCGCGACCTCGACCGGGGCCGCCGGGCCGCTGAGGAGCTGGGCGCCCGGGTGGTGCGGCTCGACGTCACCGACGACGCGTCCGTGGCCGCCGCGGCCGCGACCGTCGAGGCCGGCGGGGGGCTCGACGTGCTGGTCAACAACGCGGGAATCCAGGCCGAGCTCGGCGCCGACGGCTCGGTGGTCGGCGCGGCCGAGCTGACCGCGGACGTGCTGCGCCGCACGTTCGACACGAACGTGTTCGGTGTCGTCCGGGTCCTGCACGCGTTCCTGCCGCTGCTGGAGCGCTCCGCCAACCCGGTCGTCGTCAACGTCAGCAGCGGCCTGGCGTCGTTCGCCCGGGTCACCGATGCCGGGCACCCGGCGTCCGCGTACCGGGGTGTCGCCTACCCGGCGTCGAAGACCGCCGTCAACATGCTCACCGTGCAGTACGCGAAGGCCTTCCCGCGGATGCGGATCAACGCCGTCGAGCCGGGTTTCACCAGGACCGACCTGAACGGCAACACCGGCCACCGCAGCGTCGAGCGCAGCGCCGGGATCATCGTGCGGATGGCCCAGCTCGGGCCGGACGGGCCGACCGGGGGCTTCTTCGCCGAGGAGGGCCCGCTGCCCTGGTGACGCGGGTGCCGGCGGTGGTTACCGTGTCCGCCGCCGGCTGGGCGTCACCGACGGGCCCGGCGGGCCGGTCCTAGGGCCGGCCCGCCGGGCACACGGTCGCTCAGCCGGCCGTGATGGTCAGCGCCTTCGTCAGGTAGCTGTACGCGACGGTCAGCTTGACCTTGTCGGCGCCGTCGGCGGCCGCCTGGTCGAGCTTGAGCGCCGACAGGTCCGAGTCCTTGAGCAGCGTGGTGAGCGCCGTGGCCGCCTGCTGGTCCGGCGTCGCCTTCGTGAAGTCGACGACCGCGTCGCCGGTCGCGGCCTGCTCCGCGGCGGCCACGTTGACGATGATCCGCTTCGCGGCGGCCGGGACGGTGATCGTGGCGAGCTGCCCGGCGAGCGTCGCCCGCAGTGGCAGTACCGTCTTGGCCAGGTCGACGTCGAGCGCCGGGTGCGCGCCGACCGCGGGCACGGCGAGCCGGGTCTGCACGGTCGCCGGGAACTTCGCCCGGCGGCCCTGGATCGCCAGCGAGTACTGGCCCGGGGCGAGGGCCACGTCCACCATGGCGACCCCGACGTTGGTGGTGTACGGCACCCGCTCGACGACGGCGAGCCCGCCGACCGTACCGGTGAACACGGCGTCGAACTCGCCGTCGAGGCGCTCGCCGCTCGTCGCGTGGGTGTGGTGGAACGCGACCTGGATCTTCTCCGGCTGCGGGGTGGTCCACCTCTTGACGATCTCCTCGCGGACCTTGGCCTGCTCGGCCGGGGACAGCATCGCGCCGCCGGCCTGCAGCCGGGCCAGGTCGCCCTCGAGGTCGGCGGACCGGCCCGCCGACTCGAGCGCGCGCTGCGCCGCCGCCTCCTGCACCGGGGTCTTCGCGTCCGTCAGCGCCTTGAGCGCGGCGGCCTCCCGGGTGTTCTGCGCGGTGACCGCGTCGGCGGCCGCCTTGTTCTGGATCTCCTTGGCCTTCTCGGCGGCCTGCGCGATGGAGATCGAGTTGTCGGAGAGCTTCTTGAGCAGGTCGGCGACCTCCGCGCGGCCGGACATGTCGCGGAAGATGTTCGACGCGGTGAGCGCGGTGAGCGCGCCGGCGATGCCGTGCGGGTCGGGCGCCGCGGTGGGCTGCGCGATGGTGATGATCGGCGACGGGAACGCGGTCGGGGTGGTGCCCGTCGTCGGCGACTCCGGCTTCGGCGTCGCCGGCGTCGCCGGGTTGATGCCGGGCGCCTCGACGGGGATCGGGTGCTGCTCCCACTGCCAGTACCGGGTGTTGTCGATCTCCTCGGAGATGTTGCAGTGGCCCAGCTTGCCCTCGGCGAAGACACCCCGCGTCGGGAACGTGACCAGCCGCTCGCCGCGCGCCTGCGGGTCGACCGGCACGTCCGGCACGCCGATTAGCGGGTACGCGACGTACGAGCCGAAGACGTCCAGCGCGGTGGGCTCGATGTGGTCGATGGCCTTGTCGGCGTTGCCGAGCCAGTTCATGTCCTCGAACGCGATCGCGGTCTCGTTCGGGTGCCGGGCCAGCGCCACGGCGTTGCTGTAGTAGGCGGTGTGCTCGTGCAGGTGCTCCAGCAGCCGGCGCATCGCCAGGCGCTCCTCGACGCTCAGCGCGTGCTCCGCCGACGGGATCGGCGGCACGGACGGCGGGTCCGCCGCGGGCGGGCGGATCTCGGTGAACGTGTTGTTGCCGTTGTCGTCGTCGTCCTCGGTGCGGTAGTAGCCGAAGTGGCGGTGGTACTCCTTGAGCTCCGACACGATGATCTTCGGGCCGTTGGTCATCGCGAACCCGTGGATCGCCATGCTGTGCAGCCGCCAGGTGTCGTTGGCGGTGTTGATCTCGAAGCCGGCGATGTCGCCCCACTTGACCCCGATGGGCTGGTCCGTCGGCGGCGACTTGTACCAGTCGGGGACGTAGGCGAAGAACGACGCCCACTCGCCGCCGCCGCGGACCCGGCCGCCGGTGTTGAAGTCGTCGTTGCGGGCGCCGGGCTCGGGCCCGGTCACCAGCCGGATGTGGAAGCCGTCCCACCGCACCACGTCGATGGTCAGGTCCGAGTCGGCCTCGTTGCCCATCTCGTCGTGCAGTCCGTCGTTGGTACGGACCACGAACTCGAACATCTTGAACAGCACGTCGCGCTCCCGGCCGGGCTGCGACTGCGCGTGGTCCACGTTCGCGTCCAGGTTGGCGGCCTCGCGTTCGGCGGTGACCGTGAGCAGCTTCTCGATGGCGTCGAAGCCCGGACGCACCCGCTGGTCGAGCAGGAACCGTTCCAGCGCCGGCCGGTGCGCCCGCACCAGCTCACGCGTCTTCGGCTGCGCCGGGTCGAGCGGGAGCTGCGGCGGCCGGATGAGCGCGACCGGCCGCCGGCGGACCCACCGGGTCTCGACCCGGTAGTGGCGCAGCACCTCGTAGTACAGGATGGTCAGGGTGTGGCTGTGGTTGTAGTTGGTGAAGGTGCGGGTCTGGATGGTCTCCTTCTCCGCCTGGCGGGACTGGATCACCACGGTGCTGTTGAGCTCCCGCCGCGCCGAGCTGGCCTGCACGAAGCTGTCCGACAGCCGCTGCACGTTCTCCGCGGCCAGGTCGCGGCTGCCGCTGCTGGTGGAGTAGCTGCCGCCGAGGGCCGCCGAGGCGCCGGCGCCGACGCCCAGCGCACCGGCCGCGCCGCCGCCGCCGACACCGGCGGATCCGGCCAGGCCGCCCATCACGGTGCCGCCCCGCTGCCATTCCTCCACGGTCGCCTGGACGGTCTCGTTGATGACCCGGTCGCGGTGGGTACGGTGCAGGACCTCCTCCTCCAGCTCCGTCTCCTCGCGCCGGTCGGACTCGCCCTCCCAGGCCCAGTCGACGACCGCGAGCTTCACCGACTCGCCCGGGGCGAGCGGGAGGCTGTACTGGATCTCCCCGAGTGAATGGCCGAGCGCGAACCAGCCGGCGTGGTACTCGTCGACGTAGCCGAACTTCACGGTGCCCGGCAGCTGGATCCCGGCCGGGACGTCGCGCAGGCGCACCACCTGGCGGAAGCCGAACTCCTGCAGCACGATCGGCGCGACGACGAGCTTCTCGCAGCCGTCCTCGCCGATCAGCAGGTCGGGCGCCGCGGCGAACGAGCCGGGGGACAGGTACCAGTCCACCAGGTCCGGGTTCTGCATCGAGGGCAGGTTCAGCACCGACAGCTGGCTGAGGTCGACCGCCGCCAGCTCCAGCTTCGCGAAGATCGCCTGATGGGTGAACCGGGCTTGCTGCAGCGCGTCGTAGCGGGCGCTCTCCTTGGCCATCGGGTACACGTGGAAGGCGTACGTGGCGTTGCCCCGCCCGATCGGCAGGTCGCCGTTGAGCCGGCGCAGGTCGAACGAGACGTACCCCGCGTGGTCGGTGGCGAGCGTGCCCAGCGGGAACGAGTAGGTGGTGGTGCTGCCGCGGTGCTGCGGCGCGATGCCCATCCGCTGCAGCGCCTCGGCCACCACCTCGGCGGCCTCGATGCGCCGGGCCTCGTCGCCGAGGCCGACCAGGCCGCGCTCGCGGGCCAGCTCGGCGACGGCGCGCAGCAGCTCGCCGCGACGCTCCGGCGACAGGTCCTGGTACGTGGCGTCGTCCATCGCCCGGGCGAGCGCCTCGGTGAGCATCGGGCCGAGGGCGGGATGCCGGAACTCGTCCAGGTCGCCGACGTCACCGAGGTCCAGGGGCCGGGGCGGGGTGTCGACGACGAGGGACACCTCGGCGTAGACCGGCATCCGGGCGATCGGCGCCTGGGTGTCTCGGTCGATCGCGAGGACGCTGAGATGGGTCTGGGTGAAGGAGTCGAGTCGTGGCACGGGCCACCCCCTGTCCGGATGCTGGGATCTGCCGCCAATGTAAGTGGGCGGACCCGCGCAGCCTGCCGGTCAGTAAGAATGCCGTCACGGTGGGCGATCGGCTCGCGCCGGTGGCGGATCGAAGCCGGTCGCTCCGATCCGCCACCGCCGCTCACCAGGACTTGCCGGCCTGCTCCCGGATGGTGTGGTTGATCCGGTTGAAGAAGTTCGTCAGGGCGATCTCCAGGATGATCGAGCTGAGCTGGTCGTCGTTGAAGTGCTCCGCCGCGGCGTCCCAGATCGCGTCGGTCACGCCCGGCGCGCCGTCCTGGATGCGGGTGGCGGCCTCGGTGAGCGCCAGCGCCGCCCGCTCGGCCTCGGTGTAGAACGGGGTCTCCCGCCACGCGACCACGCTGTGCAGCCGCTCCTCGGTCTCGCCGGCCTGCTTCGCCGACTGGAGCGTGGCGTACACGCACGGGCTGCAGCCGTTGATCTGGCTGGCGCGCAGGTGGACCAGCGACAGCAGGCGCGGGTCGACGCCGCCGGCGTGGATCGCCTTGTACAGGTGCTGGACGGCGGTCATCACGTCGGGGCTCGTGGCACTCTTCAGGCGGGCTTCCATCGGTCCTGCTCCTCCATGGGTGGTGTGGCTGTTACCTGGACCCGTCCGGGCCCGTCATCACCCATGACGGAGCAGCGCCGAGAAAGGTAACACCGATGACCGACATGACCGAGGCGTTCGAGGCGCAGCGGGCCCGGCTGCGCGCGGTCGCGTACCGCATCCTCGGCTCGCACGCCGACGCCGAGGACGTGGTGCAGGAGGCGTGGCTGCGGCTGTCCCGCCAGGACCCGGCGGTCATCGGCAACCTCGCCGGCTGGCTGACCACGGTGGTCGGGCGGATCAGCCTCGACGTGCTGCGCTCGCGCCAGGTCCGGCCGGAGGCACCCTACGGCGACGAGCCGCCGGAGTACCTGGTGACGCCCGACGACGGGCCGGACCCGCAGGACGACGCGGTGGCCGCCGACACCGTCGGCCTCGCGCTGCTCGTCGTGCTCGAGTCGCTGCGCCCGAGCGAGCGGCTCGCGTTCGTGCTGCACGACCTTTTCGCGGTGCCGTTCGACGAGATCGGCCAGATCCTCGGCAGGTCGGGCGACGCCGCCAAGATGCTCGCCAGCCGGGCCCGCCGGAAGGTCCAGGCGAACGAGGCGCCGGCCGCCGGCGGCCGGCAGCGGCGCGAGCTGGTCGAGGCGTTCCTCGCCGCGGCCCGCCTCGGCGACTTCGAGGGCCTGCTGCGCATCCTCGACCCGGACGTGCGGCTGACCGTCGACGGCCCCGACGGCGTGTTCGTCGTGCTCGGGGCCACGAAGGTCGCCGCCGGTGCCCGCTTCGGTGCCGCCGCCGGCGGCGCGGGGCGCGCGGTGCTGGTCAACGGCCTGCCCGGGTTCGTCGCGTGGCACGAGGACGGCACCCCGCGGTCGGTGCTCGCGTTCACCGTGGCCGACGGGCGGATCGCCGCCATCACCGCCGTGATCGACCCGGCGAAGCTGGCACTGATGGAGCTGCCGGATCGGGCATGATGGTCCGCCCCCCGGAGGTGCCGCGTGCCCGCCGTGCTGTCGGTCCTGCTCGCCCGCCGCTCGTCCCCGCTGGCCGCGAGCTCACTGGTCGCCAGGCTGCCCAAGGGCATCACCCCGCTGGCCGCCGTCGTGCTGATCCACCGGCCGACCGGCTCACACGGCACCGCCACGCTGGCCCGCGCCGCTCAGATGCCGGTGGGAAACAGCCGGGGATGCTCCGCGACCACGACCACCGCCGTGCCGGGCGGGACGTCCACCGGGCCGGGTTCGAACTCGACCATCACCAGCCCCTCGGTGATGCGTAGGGTCAGCACGGGCTCCTCGTATGCCTCGACCGTGCCCCGGAGGAGGGGACCGTCGCGCAGCGACGAGGCACCGTCGGGCAGCGCGATCCTGTCGCCCCACACGAGCGGGTCGTCGATGTCGAGCTCGACGTCGGAGAAGGAGCCGGGCGGGACGAGCGGCCCGACCCATTCGGCGTGCAACCGCACGCCCGCCACGACCGCGTCGACCATGGTGGGCGCGCCGGGGTGTACCGCGACAACGAGTGCCTGCACCGTCCGATGGTCGCACCGGTGGCGGCGGGCGCGGTCGCGCCGGTCCGAGGGGGCGTACCCGGACCGGCGCGACCAGCCGGTCAGCGGCAGGTGGCGCCGTTGAGCGTGAAACCGCTCGGCGCGGACGTGTTGCCGCTGTGGTTGGCCTGGAAGCCGATCGTCGTCGAGCCGCCCGGCGGGATGGAGCCGTTGTAGCTGACGTTGGTCGCGGTCACCTGGCCGCTGCTCGGCGAGTACGTCGCGTTCCAACCCGACGTGATCGTCTGCCCGGAGGCGAGGTTGAACCGCAGCGACCAGCCATTGATCGGGGTCGTGCCGGTGTTGGTGATGGTGATGTTGTCGGTCAGGCCCGTGTTCCACGGGTTGAGCGCGTTGGTCACCTGGCAGGCCGCGGTGCCGCCGCCCGGCGGGGAGCTGGACACGCTCGGCGACGGGGAGCTCGGCCGGACCGACGAGGGGCCGGTGGTCGGGCCCTCGCTGACCGTGATGCTGGAGCTGCCGCTGCTCTGGTACCCCTCGGTGGCCAGGATCTGGTAGTCGTGCGCGCCGAGAGTGAGACCGAGGCCGGCCCAGGCGTTGAAGTGGTTGGCGGTGGTGATGGTGCCGCCGGTGCGCTTGCTCTGCCGGACGCTCCAGTACTGGTAGAACGTCGCCGTGCCGATGATG
>NZ_JNYJ01000101.1 GCF_000716715.1 Dactylosporangium aurantiacum
CCGTGGCCGTCACCGGCTGGAACGAGAAACGGCTCCGCGCTGCCGGCCGCCCTTACCAGGCGGTCCACACCCATCCCGCCTCCCACGCCGGCTACTACCGGCTCTGCGAAGTCAGCGGGGTCAGCCGGTTCTGCAGCTATCTGTCGCGGGCCTCGGTAACCGTCGCGGCGGTCGTTGCGTGAGCGGCCACCACGCGCCGTGGCCTCCGACTACGGAGCTGAGGTTCGGATGCTGGCGTGCCGGGTGCACCGATCAACATCGAGTGGACCGGGAGTGGCGCGAGGCTGTCGCTATCGCGGCTCGTGGGCGCCGTACACGCGCAGGATGCTGTGACGCAGCGCTGCCGCTGTCTGCGCGGTGGTCATGCGGGCGGCGGCGATCTCGCCGCCGGCCGCATGACCGAGCGCGATGGTCGCGGCGACCAACCAGGCCGGGTTGAGGGTTCCGTCGAACTCGCCGGAGGCCTGGCCACGCCTGATCAGCCGCTCTAGGCGCTCGATGACTGGGGCATGCTGGCGGTCGGAGTCCGCTTGGTCAATGGCGGTCACCGAGGGGTGCAGGAGCAGCGGATACCGGTCGAACAGCCGCCAGGTGACGTCCAGCCAGCGCAGCAGCGCCTCGGTGACGGTGTCGCTGTCAACGTTGGCGGCGTCGATGGTGGCGACGGCTTCGGCGGTGATGCGGTCGATGACCGCGGCCACCAGCAGCGGCCGGGACGGGTAGTGGGCGTAGACGGTTTGGCGGGTGACGCCGGCTGCCGCGGCGACCTCTTCCACCTTCGCGTCCGGGTGCCGCCCGAGCACCTGGACGGCTGCGTCGAGTACGGCGCCGGCGCTGCGCTCGGCGTCCGAACGTCGCCGGCGGCGCCGACCACCTGTTACGTCTGACATGTTGTCTAATTTATCGCCTAGCGTTATCGTATACACCGTGTCAAAGATAATTGATGTTTAGGGAGATCAAATGACGCCCCGTACCGATCTGACCGGCTATCTGGTCCGCTATCCGCAGGAGGCAGGACTGAGCGACGAGGATCCGGCGACCGTGCTTGACCGCTACCACACGCCGGACTATGAGCTGGTCAACGACGGCGTGCTGCTGAACCGGCAGCGATTGCTGGATCACATCCGCCCGGCCCGCAAGCGGGCCTCTGGTCTGCGTGTCGAGGTGGAGCAGGCGCTGGTGGACGACGACCAGGTTGCCGCCCGGTACCGGCTCATCGCGGAGCTGCGTAAGGGCGGCACCATCACCACGGAGATCTACATGTTCGGGGAGTTGGCTGCCGATGGTCGACTGCGCCGCGCCGTCCAAGCCACCCGGACGATCCCATCCGAATAGTTCCACAAGTACGCCAAGCGGCGCCTGGACGGTGATGACCAGTGAGGTTCGCGCACGCCCGATTGGGGGCCTTCGAATTTAGCGGAGGTCGAGATGCCCACGGGCTTTGCGGTGGTGGTGGTTCGGGTTCGTAGTCGCTGTTTGATGGGGTTGCGGAAGCCGTAGGCGTCGCGGGCGACGGTTTGATGACCCGGTTGGTGCCTTCGGAGCCGGCGTAGGTGATGCCCGTGTGCAGGAACGCGAGGATTTCCGGCCACCATGTCTCGACGGTCGTGGCCAGGCGTTGCAGTACGGGAAGGTCGGCGTCGGCGCAGCGGCGGAAGAACCGGTACAGCAGGTCGCGAACCTGTTCCCGGTTCGGGCGGGTGCGGGCGGTGGCCAGCAGGTCGAGCAGGTCCTCCTTGGCGTGCCACGCGGCGGTGCCACGCACATACGCGAACCGCCGACGCTCGTGAGCGGCGCATGTGAAGTGCGTACTCATTCGCGGCCGGTCGTTGTGGACCCGCGACGCGGCCCGAGAAATGTCGAGGCGAACATCCGGGTAGCGACACGGTATGTTCCTGCAGAGTTGGTCGGATCTGCTCCGGGTCGCCGTCGTCGGGGTCGTGGTCTATCCCGGGCTGATCCTGGTGCTGCGCTTGTCTGGCAAGCGGATGTTGGCGAAGATGAACGCCTTCGACCTGATCGTCACGGTTGCGTTGGGGTCGACCCTGGCGACCATTCTGGTGTCGAAGGACGTATCACTGGCCGAGAGGATGGCCGCCCTTGTGCTGCTGGTCGTCCTGCAGTTGGCCGCAACGTGGCTGTCGATGCGCTCCCGCCGGATCCGGGTAGTGCTGAAGTCCGAGCCGACCCTGTTGCTGCGCGATCGGCGTTTGCTGGACGATGCGTTCCGGTCGCAGCGGGTCACCGACGGGGAGGTGCGGCAGGCGATCCGGTCGCAGGGTAGCGGTGGAATGGAACAGGTCGCCGCGGTGGTCCTAGAGACCGACGGTACCCTCAGCGTGATCCAGGAAGGTCAGGCCGACCGGTTGACCGCGTTGCGCGGCGTCGCCGGCGCGGCGGTACCGCTGGAGCGTTGACTCAGGCAGGCTGTGGCGTCTGTCGATGCAGCGCAAGTCGTCATGACTCCCCGCTGTGGGTGTAGACGCCCGTCATGATGGCTCGGTGCGGCTCGGCGTCGCTCGCCCGACGCGCCGTTGCACGGTGGACGAGAGCTGCGACGCCGGTGCCGAGTTCCTGGACTGCGCGGTCGGTGAGCTGGACGTCCTGCCATAACTCGACGCCAGTCCACGACTGCAGTACGGCCTGGCGATCGAGCGCCGCTCCGGGCACGATTATGAGCGCATCTTCGGTCAGTACGGCATCATAGTGCGTGACCGGATCTCCGCCGCACAGTGAGTGCCAACCGACTTCCTCGAGCTTCCGCTGCTCGTCCGTCTTGCCTCCCCGGGTTCGTTGCATTCTGCGCACTGCTGGGCAGCGCCGCCGACTCGGTCGAGGTTCCCTGATCCGCACCTGTCGATGCTGGAGTGGCCGCGTCTACGCGTGCGCTGCAACGGTCGATGTCATGGTGCTGTCATATACCTGCAGGAATCTCTTGAGGTCGGCGAGGAACTGTGGGAGGGGAGAAGCCTACGACGAGAGGAGCAGGCCGATGACAACGTCTGTCCACGATTCCGACATCGCGGTGACTCGACCGTCCCACGTGCTCGACCGCGCGCCCGCCTTTCACACCGTTGCCCACTATCCCAGCTTCGTTGCTGCCGAGCAGGCGAGAGAGCACCTGCACGAGCTCGGCGTCTCGGCCGAGGATGTCACGATCGTCGGCCGTGGTCTGCATCCGTTGGTCGCGGCCGAGCGTCTCGTCGCCTGGCGGGCCAGCGGTCGCGCTGCGTCGGTGGGCGCGGTGATCGGAGGTCTGGTCGGGGCACTGCTCGGACTGGTCCACCTGTTGCCTGCCGCTACGGCGTACGTCATGTTGTCCGGCTTGGCGGTCGGCACGGTGATCGGCGCGGCGACCGGGTATCTCCGTCACCGTCTGCGCACTACGCGCAGCGATCTGAAGGGCATCGGCGGGCTGCGTGCCGAGGCGTACCAGGTCCAGGTCGACGCGCGCCACATTGATCCGGCCCGGGCCGAACACCGGTTGGCCCGTTTCTGGCCCATGTGAGCGTGGCCAGCAACTGCCGTGAGACGCAGCGGCGCCATTGGATGGCTGCAGGGCCCGGCGGGGCGCTGGTGCGCCCGCTCGCTGAGCTCGTCGGTACCTACCACGTGACGCCCGCGCCCATCGGCCCGAGCATCACCGGATACACCGACGCCGGGATCGGCGACTCGCTTGCTGCCGATCTCGGCGATGTCACCGGCCAACGGGCACTGACTTCGCCTGCTCCGGCGCCTCCATCGCAGCCGGGGTTGCGTGTCCCCAGATGGCCGGTAGAAGGACGTTCATCTCGTGGAGAAGGGGCATATATGACTGCCATCGTCATCCAGTGGCCGCCCCGATCGGCACCATGGTCGTGCTGAACGAGCGGTATCTGTTGCGACGCATGGTCGGGCGTGGCGGTATGGCCATTGTCTGGGAAGCGCAGGACCTGCTGCTGGAGCGAACCGTGGCGGTCAAGATGCTCAGCGATGCGCTGAGTTCCGGACCATCTACCTGCGACTACGTCCGCCGGGAGGCGGTCGCCGCCGGCCGCCTCAACCATCCGCACGTTGCCAGTGTTCACGATTACGGGGAACACATCGACGTCTCTGGTGCGGTACGACCGTACCTGGTGCTGGAGTTCGTCGATGGTGCGACGCTGACGGCACACCTGTCACGGCATGGGCCACTGCCGTGGCCGGATGCGCTGCGCGTGGGTTCGGCGGTGGCCGAGGCACTGGCGGCCGCGCACGCCGAGGGCATCGTCTATCGCCACGTCAAGCCCGGCAATGTGATGCTGGGCCCGGCAGGTGTGAAGGTGGTCGACTTCGGGGTGGCCGGCGACGTCGGGCAATCCGCGACCGATGCCGCCGGGGTGCAGTGGGGGACCCCGGCGTATCTCGCCCCTGAGTACGTCCGTGACGCAACGGCGACGCCGGCCGGTGACGTGTTCGCCTTGGGCCTGCTGCTCATCACGATGCTGTCAGGTCGGGTACCGGACCGGGAGCCGGGTGACGATGTTGATGTCCGGTTGCTGCTGCCGGACCGCCATGTGCTGCCCGCCAGCGTGCGTCAGGTGTTGTCCCGTTGTTTGGCAACCGATCCTGGCATCCGCCCCGCTGCGGCAGCAGCTGCCGGCGCCATGCGAGACGCGCTGACCGCCGTAGTTCAGGAGGACACCACCGACCTTACAGCGCTGACGGGTCGGCCGACTGTGCGCCGGGCGACGCAGCCCGAGCTGACCGCACCGGGGCCTGGCCTGGTCGGTCAGCCGCGCCCGCGTCGGACGGCAGCGCTTTCGGCGATCGGAGGGCGGGGCGGACTCCGCCGACACGTCCAGCGCTTCGATGTCGTGCATCGCCGAGTACTCGGTCCGGGTGCGCCCCGATGGACGGTTGGCCGCCGACCCCGCGGGGCAGCGTCTCACGACGGCTTCGGTGCTGCACTGGCAACAGGACCAGCGGGCAATCCAGCTCACGATCGACCGGCCCCTGGCCCCGGGCGCCAGCACCGCGGCCGCGTTGCAGGGCAACGTCGGACCCGCAACGGCGGCGGAGACGGCCGGAACCGCGCGCGCATTCGCGGTCAACGGCCAGCCGTGCATCCGCGTTGCCCCGTGATGCTGCCGAGCTCCCGCAGGGACGAATCGTGTTCGACCGGCCGGAGCGCCTTTCTCCATCGCTGAGGTAACGCTATGCCGGTCCGGTCCACCCGTCCACCGGCCCGCATCCATGCGCCGCACGCGCTGTGCCTGCCCACGCAGGCACTCGCCGTCGCGGACGTCGACGGTGTAGTCATCGACGGCGCGAGTCAGACGGTCGAGTTGCGTGCGTACCGCGTCGCGCTGGGCCGGGTCGCGAGCGGTCCAGCCGATCTCCCAGAGCATGGCCAGCAGCCGGGACAGCACCGCGGACGGCTCGTGCAGCAAAAAATGTTGGTCTGTCCCAGGCCTCGGGTAGGCGGGGCCGTAACGGCACGAGCAGCGGGGGCCGTCCATGCGAGAGCATCGTAGGATCGCCGTCGGCGTCGACGGGGCAGCAGCATTGCGACGGTCGTGTGGGCCGCCGCCGAGGCGGCGGTGCGCGGCGCTCGTCTGGACCTGCGTGCGCGCCTACCGTGAACCGTTCCTCGAGTCGTTGCCGCCTGTCGCGGGCCCGGCCGGCGGTTCGCGCCGGACCAAGATCAGCGCGAGGTGTCACACCGTGGGCAGCACGCTGCAGGCGGTGACGGCCGAGCTGCTGCAGCAGGCGCATTGCCGGTCGTGTCGGTCCCCAGCCGGTAACCACCCGAGACCACCGGCCACGGCGAACGTCCGCGTTGGAGCGACGGTCGCAGGCGGCGCCACACCCGGCTAAACGCAACGCCATGCCGCACGAGACGGTCGCCGTGCACACACGCCGGCCACCTGGTGATGACTGCAATGCGCGTGAAGGAGGTACCCATGTACCACATCGACTTTTCCACCAGGCCGGAAGTGGTGGCGGCGAAGAATGCCGGCTCGCGCCCGGTACCGGCTGTTCCCCGCCGGGCGCTGCAGGGACGCATCGGTGCCATCGACCCGGCGGGGTGGCCCCGCGGCTCGAGGCCGGTCGCCGTGCTCCGGCAGGTCGGGTTGGCGGTGCGATCGGCCGCCTTCGTGCTGTGGCGGCGGTCATGAGCCGCTGGGAAGTGCACCTGGCACGTAAGCCGGTGGGACTGCTGCTCGGCGCCGGTGCCGGTCCGGGAGCAACGATGCTCCTCAAACAGATGTGGACGCTGATCCGGCGCGATGCCATGCCGGACGCGACCGACGAGGACCGCAGCTGGGGCGAGGTCCTTGCCGCCGCCGCGCTGCGCGGCGCAATCTTCTCCGCCGCGAAAGCGGCCACCGAGCGGAAGGTGTCGCCACGGTGAGCGGGGCCCACGGACGCCCCGGCTGACTCGCGGCTCGGGCGAATACGGTCGGCAGCTGCGCCGACAGCGCGTTGACAATCCGGCCTGGCGCTTGGACCAAGCAGGGAATCGACGTTGGCCCGCACATCGAAGACGTTTTGCGCACCCGGGACATGGCTAGGTGACGGTGTGCCAGAGGCCCGGCGGGTGGGGGAGGACGTCTGGCGGTCGGCACGGCTGCGAGTGACTCCTACCGGACCACTGCCTTCCGCAGCACGGCAGCAGCCGTGCCGACGTCCACCCGTGCGGCGTGAACACCTGGCCTGTTGCCGCAGCACCGTGTGCCGGGTGCTCAGATCTGGCTGAGCAGGAACGCGGTGATGAACCCGAGACAGGTACTGAGCCCGACGACACTGCCGGCGTGCTCGTACGCCTCGGGCATCATCGTGTCGGCGAGCATGGTGAGGATCGCCCCGGCCGCGAACGCCTGCGTGACGGCGACGACCTGCGGCGGTGCGCCGCCCAGCGCGGCGTAGCCGATCGCCGCCGCGGCCGCCGAGGCGACCGCGACGCCGGTCCACAGGCCGAGGATCCAGCGGGTGGAGTGGCCGGCACGGCGTAGACCGGTGGCGGCGGACAGCGACTCCGGCACGTTGGACAGGAACACCGCGGCAACGACGGCGACGCCGACGGAGCCGCCGCCGAGCAGCGACACACCGATCGCCACCGACTCCGGGATGCCGTCGAGCAGCGAGCCGAGCACGATCGCGCCCGCCGAGCCGGCGGCCTGCTGCCCGCCGGAGCGTTTGCGGTGCTGCCCGCCGCGCCGGTCGATGATCCAGTCGCCGATGAAGAACGCGAACGCGCCGCCGACAAGACCGGCGAGGACCGGCCAGCCGCCGCCGCGTTCGAACGCCTCCTCGGTCAGTTCGAACGCTAAAGCGCTGATCAGCACCCCGGCGCCGAACGCCATGACCAGCCCGATGCCGCGGGCGGCGGAGTGCCAGACCAGGCCGATCACGGCGCCGACGATGAGCGCGAGACCGCCGACGAAGCCCCACCAAGCCGCTTCCCACATCATGATCTCCCGCGATGGTCTATGCGGGACGGGCGGCAGCCGGCCGTACCGTCCGGGTGTCCAGGATGAGCTGTTGCTGGCGGCGCCCGCTGCCCAGGGTCCAGGCCCAGTTGGCGAGGACGCCGAGGCGGTTGGGCCAGCCGGTGAGGAAGGCCAGGTGGACGCCGGCCCAGGCGGCCTTGCCGAGCGGGCCGTGCAGGTGCAGGCCGCGGACGTCGGCGACCGCGTCGAACGGGCTGATGGTGGCCATGGTGCCCAGGTCCAGGTAGCGGAACAGGCCCGGATGCGGACCGCGGCCGAGCCGGTGGCTGATGACCTTGGCGACGTACCGGCCCTGCTGCAGCGCGGGCTCGGCGATGCCGGGCAGATCGTGGACGTTGGCGAGGTCGCCGATCGCGAAGATCTCCGGGTGGCCGGGCACCGTGCAGTCGGGCCGAACCTTGATGCGGCCCTTGTGGTCTCTGGAGGCGCCGGCGTCCTCCGCGAGCTGGGCGGTGAGCGGCACCGGGGTGACGCCGGCGGCCCAGATCACGGTGGGCGTCGCGAGGCGCTGCGGATCGCCGCCGTGCGCGGACTGTAGGGTGATGCCGTGCTCGTCGATGTCGGCGGCGCTGTACCCGAGGCGGACGTCGACGCCGAGGTCGCGGAGCCGCCGGTGGGCGTGCCGGCGTAGCGGGTCCGGGAACGGGGCGAGCACGGCGTCGCCGTGCTCGGTCAGCACGATGCGCAGATGTGCGGGGTCCAGGTCGTGGAACTGGCCGCGCAGGGTGCGGCGGGCCAGGGCGGCGAGCTGCCCGGCGAGCTCGACGCCGGTGGGGCCGCCGCCGACGATGGCGAAGGTCAGCCAGCGGCGGCGGGCCTGTTCGTCGCGGCTCGCGGCGGCCGTCTCGAACGCGTGCAGCAGCCGGTCGCGCAGCTCGACCGCCTGCCGCAGCGTCTTCATCCCCGCCGCGACCGCCGCCCACTGGTCGTGGCCGAAGTAGTTGTCGGTCGCCCCGGCGGCCAGGACCAGGTGGTCGTAGCCGAGCCGCTGGGCGGTGCCGTCCGCGGCGGTCACGGTCACGGTCTGCGCGTGCGGGTTGACGGCGGTCGCCTCGCCGAGCAGGACGCGGGTGTTGCGCTGCTCGGCGAGGATCCGCCGCAGTGGCGGGGCGATGTCACCGGCCGGCAGCAGACCCGTGGCGACCTGGTACAGCAGCGGCCGGAACAGGTGATGGTTGGCGCGGTCGACGAGGACCACGTCGGCGGGCGCGCGGCGCAGCCCGCGGGCGGCCCGCAGCCCGGCGAACCCGCCACCGATGATGACGACCCGCTGGCGCGCGGTCACCGGTCGCTCCCATCGAGGGTGATGACGACCTTCACGTCGTCGCCGGACGCGGTGAACGCGTCCGCTGCCTGCTCCAGCGGCACCCTGCGGGTGATCAGTCGGCCGAGCCAGTCCAAGTCGGCCTTGGCGAGAGCGTCGGCCGCGGCGGTGTAATGGCTGAGGTTCGCGTTGACGGAGCCGATGACGACGTCGTTCTCCAGCACGATCTCCCGGTTGAGCCCGCCGCTGTCCACGGCGAGCCGATGCCCGGGCGAGGACACGCCGGTAAGACACACGATGCCGTAGGCGGCGGTGCCCGACAGCGCGCCGAACACCACCGGTCCGGCGCCGGTGCACTCGATGACGACGTCGGGTCGCACGCCGGACATGACCTCGCCGATCGGTTCGTGGTGGTACATCGCGCCGAGGTCGTGCACGAGGCCGGGTTTCGGGCCGGCGGTGACCTGGTCGAGCACGTGCACGTCGAGGCCGCGCTGGGCGCTGAGGAGTGCGGCGAGCAGCCCGATCGGTCCGGCGCCGGTGACGAGCACGGTCCGCGGCGCGAACCAGGCGCGGGTGCCGACCTTCTCGATCTCGTCCCAGGCCTTCGCGACCACGCTCGCCGGCTCCAAGAGGATGCCGACGTGGGCGAGGCGCGGGTCGAGTTTTACCGCGTAGTCCGTCTCGACGGTCCAGGATTCGCTGGCATACCCGTCGAGCTGTTTGATGCCCCGTTCGGTGTAGCGGCCGTTGCGGCACATGTCGAACTGTCCGTGCGCGCAGGCGCCGCACGGCACCGGGTCCGGGCGACGGACCACGCCGACGACGAGGTCGCCGAGCGTGAAGCCGCTGCCGGGCGGCGCGTGCCGGACCCGGCCGAGGGATTCGTGGCCGATGACGAGCCGCTCCCGGTCCGGCGGCGCCCATCCGTACAGGCCGGCGGCGATCTCCTTGTCGGTGCCGCACACACCGACGGTGAGGCCGTCGACGAGCAGCTCGTCGTCGCCGGGCCGGGGGTCCGGCACGTCGGTGACGGCCAGGGAGCGGGCCTGTTGCGGGATGACGGTCAGGGCACGCATGCGGTGCTCACCTCCGACGAGGGCGCGGTGGATGACAGATGACGGGCGGAGTTGACCAGCCCGACGTGGCTGAACGCCTGCGGGGTGTTGCCCAGCTGCCGGCCGGTGGCCGGGTCGTACTCCTCGGCGAGCAGGCCGAGGTCGTTGCGCAGGCCGAGCAGCCGCTCGAACAGCCGCTCCGCCTCGTCGTGCCGGCCGATGCCGGCCAGCGCGTCGGCGAGCCAGAAGCTGCAGGTGACGAACGCGCCTTCGGTGCCGGGCAGCCCGTCGACGAGGTCGCCGGCCTGCGGGCGGTACCGCAGCAGGAACCCGTCGACGCACAGCTCCCGGCGGACCGCGTCGACGGTGCCGGCGACCCGCGGATCGGACCACGGCAGGAACCCGTACCGGGGGAGCAGCAGCAATGCCGCGTCGAGTCCTTGCGAGCCGTAGAACTGGGTGAACGTGCCGCGGTCCGGGTCGAAACCGCGCTCGCACACGTCGCGGTGGATCCAGTCGCGGACGGCGCGCCACCGCTGCACCGGCCCGTCCAGGCCGGAGTCCAGCACCGCCCGGACGGCGCGGTCCAGGCCGACCCACGCCATGACCTTGGAGTGCACGAACTGCCGCCGGTCGCCGCGGACCTCCCACAGCCCGTTGTCCGGTTCGGCCCAGTGGCCCTCGAGGTAGTCCAGCAGCGCGCGCTGCAGGTCCCAGGCGTCCTCGTCCGGGGCGATACCGGCCTGACGGGCCAGGTGCAGTCCGTCGAGGGTCTCGCCCCACACGTCCAGCTGGAACTGCCCGGAGGCGGCGTTGCCGATCCGTACCGGCGCGGCGCCCTCGTAACCGGGCAGCCAGTTCAGGGTCAGCTCGGTGAGTCGTCGGGTGCCGTCGATGCCGTACATGATCTGCAGGTCGGCGGGGTCGCCGGCGGCGGCGCGCAGCAGCCATTCCCGCCACGCCCGCGCCTCGGCGACGAACCCGGTGCCGAGCAGCGCCTGCAGAGTGAGCGTGGCGTCGCGCAGCCAGCAGAACCGGTAGTCCCAGTTGCGTGGACCGCCCCACTGCTCCGGCAGCGATGTGGTGGCGGCCGCGACGATCCCGCCGGTCGGCGCGTAGGTGAGCGCCTTGAGTGTCACCAGTGACCGGCGGACGGCCTCCTGCCAACCGCCGGTGTACCGGAAACGGCTCATCCAGTGCGACCAGAACGCCTCGGTGTCGGCGAGTGCCTGCACCGCGTCGGCGGGGCGGGGCTTCGGTTCGTGCGACGGCCGGTACGTGAGTACGAACGGCACCCGCTCACCGGCGGCGACCTCGAAGTCGGCGTAGGTGGTGAAGTCCTCGCCACGCAGCGGCACCGGCGTGTGCAGCCAGGCCGCGTCCGGTCCGGCGACCGCGGCGAGCTGCCCGTCGTGGTGGCGCACCCACGGCACGATCCGGCCGTAGTCGAACCGCAGCCGCAACGCCATGCGCACCGGCACCCGGCCGGTGACGCCCTCGACGACCCGGACCACGTCGGCAGCCTCGCCGCGCGGCGGCATGCAGTCCACCACCCGCACGGTGCCGTCCGGCGTGTCCCACTCCGTCTCCAGGATCAGGGAGTCACCGCGGTAGCGGCGGCGCGTCGCCGGCCCACCGGCGGCCGGGGCGAGCCGCCAGTACCCGTGCCGGTCGTCGCCGAGCAACGCGGCGAAGCAGGCCGGTGCGTCGAAGCGGGGCAGGCACAACCAGTCGATGGAGCCGTCCCGGCCGACCAGCGCCGCCGTGTGCAGGTCGCCGAGCAGCCCGTAGTCCTCGATCCGCGACACCACCGCCGCCCTCCTCGCTCGCGAGCCGATTGATGTCCGCATACCCGTGCATCGTGCATCCATGCGTTGTGCATGAAATCTGGTTCGCGGGGCATGTTGGGCTTGTGACCGCACCCGACGCGGCGCCCGCCGGCGTCGACACCGACCTCGTCGAGGCGTTCCTGACCGCCAGCCGGGTCCTCGTCGCCGTCGCCGTGCGGTCCCTCAGCTCCTACGACGCGGACATCAGCCTCCCGCAGCACCGCGCCCTGGTGCTGCTCGCCGCCCACGGCCCGCAACGCATGACCGACCTCGCCGAGTTGCTCGACGTCAACAGCTCCACCGCCACGCGCCACTGCGACCGGCTGCAGCAGCGCGGCCTCGTCCAGCGCGCCCCCGCCGTCGACGACCGCCGCGCGGTGCAGGTGTCACTCACCCCCGCCGGCCGCCGGCTGGTCCGGCGCGTCACCGACGCCCGCCGCCGCGAGATCAGCCGAATCCTGAACGCCATGCCGGCGAGCGAACGACCGTCGCTGCTGGCCGCCCTGCAGTCGTTCGCCGGCGCCGCCGGTGAGGTCCCGGACCAGCACTGGACGCTCGGCTGGGGCACCGACCGGTCACTGGCAAACCTCGACCCGTAAGGGGGTGTCTCAGTTGGCGATGCTGAGAACCGCTCGGGGTTCCTGACCCGTGCCGGTGCGGCCGCCAGATCGAAACGTTCATCGCGCTCGGCGTCCTCGACCGGCAGTCGCTGCCGCTGCCCCGGCACCCGCAGACACCGGGCGGCCCCGAGCCCCGGGCCGACTCGATGCCGTCGCCGACCAGATCGACACAGCCCTCGTCATGGGGAGCAGCGGGCGGCCGGAACGTTACCGATGTGTCCGCGGGGGCAAGGGGAGCCGGTGGGTACATTCTTCGAGCTCCTCCGGGACACCGACAGTCTGGTCGGCCGGTTGGTCACCACGGTCGTGATGATCGTGCTGGCAGTGCCGGTGGCCGTGGTGGCGGGCCGGTTGGTGTCACGGCGGTCTGGGGATCCGTACAACCGGTACTACCTGCGCAAGGCGGTCCACTACGGTGTTGCGGTCGTGCTGGTGATCGCGTTGGCGGTGGTGTGGCGGCCGTTCGCCGGACGCATCGGGGTGGTGCTCGGTCTGGCCGCTGCCGGGGTGGCGTTCGCGATGCAGGACGTGATCGGTGCGGTGGCGGGTTGGGTGAGCATCCTGACCGGGCGGCAGTTCCGGGTCGGTGATCGGGTACAGATGGGCGGGGTGCACGGTGACGTGCTGGACATCTCTCCGCTGCGGACGAAGATCCTGGAGATCGGTTCGGCGAGGTCGGAGACCTCGTGGGTGCGGGGGCGGCAGTACACGGGCCGGGTGGTGTCGGTGTCGAACAAGGCGATCTTCAGCGAGCCGGTGTACAACAGCACCGCTGCCCTGGATTACTTGTGGGAAGAGCTGACCGTGCCGGTGCGCCACGGTGACGACTGGCGGCTGGCCGAGCGTATCCTGCGGGAGGAGGCGCAATGGGCGTCATCGTCTCAGGGCGCGCGGGAGGCGATCGAGCAGATGCGCCGCCGGTACCCGGTGGGACGGGCGGACGTGGAGCCGCGGGTGTTCGTGCGGATCACCGATGACTGGGTGGAACTGGCCGCCCGGTTCGTGGTGCAGGTGCGCAACGCCCGAGCGGTAAAGGACGACATGTCCCGGCGGGTACTGGACCGGTTCGTCGCCGAGGGCATCGCTGTAGCCTCGGCGACGCAGGAGGTTACCGTGCGGTCTGAACCGGACGATGGCCGGTCCTGAACGTGACGGCAGGATCTCGACCCTGCGCTGCTCCAGCACCCGCCGCACCCCGGCGGTGACAGCGGCGGCGAGCGCGACGATACCGGCGGTGAGCGCGGCGCCGGCCGGTCCGTGCCGGCCGGTCCGCGGCGGTCCGGAGCGAGCCGGTCGAACAGCCGGGTCAGGTGGCCGAGGACCGCTCGCTGTGGCGCGGCGAGCCATACGTCGCAGGCGACCGGCTCCGGCGAAGCGTGCCACGCCCGGCAGGTGGCCGATGACGCCCAGCAGCGGACCGGCCACGGCACGGCTGCGGTCCCGTGCCAGTGCCTGACCGGCGGTGAGCGTCGGCGATCGCAGTGCATAGGCTGTGTTCGTCGTTGGCCGGGTGGGCCCGGTGCCGGATGATGCCGGACGGGTCGACCAGGTGGGCGGAGTTGGGTTGACCGATGAGTCAACTCCGGCGGGTGGCTCAACGCGCGGCGCCGCGGGCCATGTGGGCGGCTTCCCTCAGCCGCCGCCCCATGGGGCCGTCGGCTGCAGGACCGCTTCCCGCAGCGCACGGCTGCGCAGGCGGGTGATCTGCCGGTAATCGGGATCGGCGACCATCTGGCTGAAGGCGCGCCGGGACGGGTACCGCACGAGCAGCACCGCGTCCCACTCCTGCCCGGCCTCGGCGACCAGTGGCGTGTCGCCGTTGCCGGCGTAGATGACCTCGACGCCGTACCGGGGCGCGAACGTCTGGCTGAACTCCCGGCTGTACTGCCGGTAGAGCTCCCGCCCGCCTTCGGCGAATCGGAGCAGGTTGAGCATGACGACTGGACCGTCGTCACCGGCCGGGTCGCCGGCCAGGAACTCCGCGAGGCGCTGCTCCGACGGGTCAACGGCCATGGTGCACTCCATCCGGTCGGGGATGGCTCACCGTCCCGCAGCGATGAGGCGGCTGTCAACTGAACGCGGTGTGGAAGTGGCCGCAGCCGGCGGCACCCGAGCACGTCTACGCCCCGGGTTGTGGACAACCTCACCGGCGACCCAAGCGACCGGTGCACGGCACTTGCTTGTGATGCGGCCGAATGATTTCAACCCGCACCGCGGTGACGTCGCGTGACAACCTCACAGGCCGTTGCCCGCCTCGCCCTTGTGCTCTGGCGACGTCAATCCCCTGGTGATCGGCCACCGGATCGTCGGCGACCTCATCGATCGCCGAATGGGGTGCCTCCGAACCGCCGAAGTGCACCCTGACGTTCGCATCGAACGCGCTGGCGTGAGTGTGGAACGCCGCTGGGTGCCTAGGTCGTGTGTCGAAGTCATAGCCATTCGTTGATCGCGGCGATGTGCAGGGTGGCTTCGTACCGGACGGCGAGCTTGTCGAAGCGGGTGGCGACA
>NZ_JNYJ01000102.1 GCF_000716715.1 Dactylosporangium aurantiacum
CGGTGTCGCCACCCGCTTCGACAAGCTCGCCGTCCGGTACGAAGCCACCCTGCACATCGCCGCGATCAACGAATGGCTATGACTTCGACACACGACCTAACATCAACCACAACGGATCAGCGCTGACCGACTCCTACACCACCAGCGCGGACACGACCTCGCGAAACTTGTTGTGCCTACCGGACAGACAAGAGGTACGTCTGCTCCGGCGCGACAGGGGTGGGCGCTTACGGATGAGCGGTGATCGCGGTCCGGGCCATGTTCCCATCGCTATTGTGCCGCTGACCGCGAGCGTCGACGGTGCAGGTGCCGGCTGACGAGCAGTCGAAGCCGATCATGCGGCCTGTCCGTACAAGCGCTCGATCGGCGGCAGAATCTCGGGCACATCGAGTACTCGGTCGTTCCCGGTGCCGTTGCTTGCCGCCTGAGAGCCGGTCCGGCCGTGTCGCGTCAGCCGGGAACCTCCAGCACCTCGCGCGGCCGTTCGCGTCGCCGCTATTGCCGCACGCCGGCGCATCCGCCACGCACGGCATGCTCGTTGAGTCATTTTCCGGCGTGCATGATGTGCCGGATGCAACTGCCGCCGTATCAGGTTGACAACCGGCCGCGCGGGTAGCGATGTCGTGGCACGCTGCGCGCCTGGACGGCAGTGGCCGTGGCTGTTGCGCACGAGGCATCAATCAGCCCCATGACGGGCCGGGGAGGGAGGCATGGCAGAGGTCATAGGAGGATCGGTCGGCGAGACGGTTGATCGTGCAGGGTGGACGCCGTCCTCGGTGTGCTGGGCGACAAAAGTAACGACCGAGGCGAGGGGTTCTGCCGTCGTCGCGAACGGTGCGTGTCACGCCGGCGCAGCACGGGGAAGGGGAACCGCACACGGTGGCCACGCTGGTGACCGTCAGTAGCGACAGAATCGGCGAGCTGCGTTGCCCGCAGCCGGACCGTCCTGAGCCGAACCAGCGCGATCTGAGGAGGTGGGCACCATGATCGGAATCCGGCGGCATACGTGGGTCATCGCCGAGGGCCACCTGCCGAACCGGTCCGGCGAAACCGACGCCCACGGCAGCATCACCGTCTTCTTCACCAGCCGATCTCCCGCCGGTCCGTGCAAAATCACCGTGCCGGCCGAGCGGACGCTGCATCACTGGTTCGACGAGCTCAGTGATCCGGAGCCGATCCCCCGCGGCGTCGACCACGCGAGTGTAATCGTCAGCGGCGTGCCGCTCGTGGTGCAGCACATGCGGTTGGACCCCAGTCAGCCGGCCAACACGCTGCTGTCGGCCGTTGCCTTCGCCGCGTGAGAAGGTACCGGTGGCAGTGGAGGATGCGCGCCAGGAGCCGCAGGTCCTACGGCAGTATGCGTTTTTGGGAGACGGCCGGCGGGGCGCACTGATCGGCCCGCGCGGTGACGTCTCCTGGCTGTGCGTGCCACGGTGGGAGTCGGCCGCCATCTTCGCGAGCCTGCTCGGGGGACGCGGTCGATACGTGGTGTCGCCATCGGCGCGATACGTCTGGGGCGGCTTCTATCAACCCGGCTCGCTCATCTGGACCAGTCGATGGGTCACGACCGGTGGAGTCGTCCATTGCCGGGAGGCGCTGGCCCTACCCGCCGACCCGCACTGCGCGACACTGCTACGTCGGGTCGAGGCTGTGAACGGTGATGCCCGCGTGACGGTGACGCTCGATCCCCGCGCGGACTTCGGCCGGGCGCCACTTGAGGACCTTCGCCGTGATGAGTACAGCTGGACCGCTCGCACGGGGCCGCTGTTTCTGCGCTGGACCGGGGCTGACGGGGCGCAGCCCGACGCCGACGGCGTGCTGTCGACGGAGCTTGTGGTGGCGCAGGGAGAGTGTCATGACCTCGTGCTCGAGCTGTCCGACCGGCCGCTCACGGCACGACCTCCCAACGTGCAACGTGCTTGGGACGCAACCGAGCGGACATGGCGGGCGGCGGCGCCGGGCCTGACCGGCACCCTCGCCGGCCGCGACGCCCGGCACGCCTGTGCGGTGCTGCACGGCCTATCGGTGCCAGACGGCGGCACCGTGGCCGCTGCCACCACGTCGTTGCCTGAGCGTGCCGAGGCGGGCCGCAACTACGACTACCGCTACGCCTGGATCCGCGACCAGAGCTTCATCGGCCTCGCCGCCGCCGCAGCCGGGGTGGATGAGCTGCTAGATCGGGCCGTGTGCTTCGTATCGGAGCGGGTGCTGGCCGACGGGCCACGCCTCGCCCCGGCGTATGCGGCTGCGACAGGCGGGTCGGTCCCGCAGGAGCAGACGCTCGGATTCCTGTCCGGTTACCCCGGTGCGCCGGCCCGCACCGGCAACTGGGTCCGCGGCCAGTTCCAGCTCGACGCCTTCGGCGAGGTGATGCTGCTGCTGGCCGCTGCAGCTCGCGCCGGCCGGCTCGATGACGACGGCCGGCGGGCCGTGCGAGTTGCGGCGGACGCGGTCGGCCGACGATGGCGGGAACCCGATGCCGGTATGTGGGAGCTGTCGCCTAAGGCTTGGACCCACTCGCGCCTCACGTGCGTCGCCGGTCTGCGGCAGGCCGCGGCTCAGGGCCTCGGCGCCGTCGATCACCATCAGGAGTTGGCCAGGCGCATCCTGGCTGAAACGACAGCGACGAGCCTGCACCCCAGCGGGCGGTGGCAACGTGCACCCGGTGATCCGCGGGTCGATGCCGCGCTACTGTTTCCGGGAATCCGCGGTGCCCTTCCGTTGAGGGATCCCCGGACGGCCGCGACGTTGTCGGCGGTGCGCGCCCATCTCGCCGAAGACGGGTATGTCTATCGCTTTGAAGCCGGAGACCAACCGCTGGGTACCGCCGAGGGCGCATTTCTCCTGTGCGGCTTCGGCATGGCCCTGGCGAACCACCGGGCCGGCGATACCGTCGCCGCCGCCCGGTGGTTCGAACGCAATCGGGCCGCGTGCGGCCCGCCCGGACTTTTCGCCGAGGAGTATGACGTCCGCCAGCGGCAACTGCGCGGCAACCTGCCCCAGGCGTTCGTGCACGCCCTCCTGCTGGAATGCGCAACCACATTGTCCGGCCCTCCGCCGTGAACAGGATGCCATGCGCACGAGAGATGTCGACCTGGCCAACCCCGGGCCGGCACGCAGGCCGGGCGACGCCCGTCCGGAGCAGTTGCGTCCGCAGTTCCCGGCGATCCCACGGCGTGCCTGCAGCTACGAATTCGACTCGTTACTGCCCGTCGCTGTGCGCCGCACCGGCGTAACCGGGACTGCAGCGTCGGTGGCCTGCCGCCGGCCACGCTGAGCGTCGTGCAGGGTGCGTTCGTACCGACGGCAGCCGCGTCGGTGATCAGCCGGCCGGTGACGACATGTGGACCAGCCTCGTGAGCCGGGACACCCGGCCGCGTCAGGGTCCCAAGGTGCTGGTGGTTGTCGGGAATGACGACCGCGCGGCCCGCCGGCTGTGCGAGGGAGGTCAAGAATGACCCGTACCGCAGGACTTCACTCGTGATGGGCCTCGGCTCGCCGGCCGATGCCGCAACAGCGGCCGGCAAGGCGGCGGTCTTGTTCGCCATTGCCGTGGCCATGTTCCGGCTCACCCAGCGGCGCACGCTGGCCGACCTCGTCCCGTTCGACTGGGTCGTGGCCACGGCGATCGGGGCGGTGATCGGACGGACGGCAACAGCCCGGGACACAGCATGGACCACCGGTGCCGCGGCGCTGCTGGCCCTGCTGACGGTCCACGCGGTTGTGCAGCGCCTTCGCTTCCAACCGGTCGCGCGTCGCCTGATTGACCCACCGCCGCGCGTGCTGGTGCGCGACGGGCAGGTCGACCGTCGGCAGCTGCGCCGCTGCGGACTTACCCAGATCGATCTCGACGCGGCCCTGCGCCGCCACGGTCACGCCGGCACCGACGGGGTCCGGCTGGCGGTCTTCGAAGCGCAGGGCGGGATCTCGGTGATGTCTGGACCGGTCGCGCCGGCGGGCCGCGACGAACCCTGCTGATCCGCCGCGCTGCTCAGCGGTCGCGGGCGTCGTCCGGACCGATAAGGGTGACTGCGACCTCGAGTACCGCCGGCGAGCCCTGCAGCCGTTCGCGTAGGGCGTCCACGTCCTTGAGCAGCCGCTCGGCAGGTTCTGTGCGCAGCGAGGCGACCGGCTCGACAGTCAGCAGCACCAGCAGGGCCGACGGGCCGACGAAGATGGCTCGCAGCTCGGTCATCCGCCGCATCCACGGTGGTGCACCGATGATCGTCTGGAGGCGGTCGAGGACATCTGGTGGGGCGGACTCGTTGACGAGCAAACCCTTGGACCGTCGAGCCAGGAGCACGGCAACCGCGGTCAGTAGCAGGCCGATCGCGATGCTGGCTGCGGCGTCCCATCCGGGCCAGCCGGTGAGCATGTGCAGGGCGACTCCGGCCAGCGCCAGCCCGATGCCGACGAGCGCGGCGCTGTCCTCCAGATACACGGTCGTCGCGCTCGGATCGGAGGTCCGGGCGATCTGTTCGGGCAGCGACCGCCGGCGACGGCGCGCGTCGCCCTGCAACTGCCGGCGGGCCGTGTGCCAAGAGTAGCCTTCGAACCCGGCGGAGAGCACCAGCACGGCGATGCCGACCCATGGATCATCGAGCGGTTCCGGGTTCAGCAGGCTCCGGATCCCCTCGCCGATGGAGAGCAGCCCGCCGATGAGGAATATGCCAAGTGCCGCGAGGAATGCCCAGAAGAAGCGCTCCTGGCCGTGGCCGAACGGGTGTGCCGGGTCCGGGCGCCGCCGGGACTGCCGCAGGCCGAGCCACATGAGCAGCTCGTTGCCGGTGTCGGCGACCGAGTGCAGGGTCTCGGCCCATAGCGCTGCGGAGCCGGTGAACAGCGCCGCGACGCCCTTGGCGATGGCGATGGCCAGGTTCGCCGCGCACGCCACGAGAATGGTCCGATTGCTGCTCGGCTGCCCTTGCCGGTCGGCCTCGGTCATGATGCCGCCAGCAGCCGGCGGACCTGGTCGGCGGACGGGTCGTCCGGGGCGGCGGCAAGGAAGCGCCGGAGGGTGTCGGCCGCCGCGGGGTCGCCTGCGGCCCGCTGGGCCAGGCCGAGCACCAGCACCGCCTGCAGGTCGGCGGGCTCGCGATCGGCCACCGCCCGGGCGATCGTCACGGCATCGCCGGCCCGGTCGCAGCGGATGAGTGTAAAGGCCAGCCGGATCCGGATCCGGTCGTCCGGACGCTGCCGCAGCGCGTCCTCGTACAGCCCGGCCGCCTCGGCGTAACGGCCGGCGTCCTCCATCGACCGGGCGACAGCCAACGTGGTGGACAGCGTATCGGCCGGCGCTTCGTCGTCGGCACCGCCCGGCGCCGTCACGGCGATCACCGCGACCAGCAGCACGACGGCCGTCGCCGCGAGGTTGTATTGACGCGTCGTACCGGGCGTCCGGCGTGGCGACGGGTGATCATGCTGGGCGACGCGCCGTCTGCGGGCACGGACCAGCAGCAGGCCGGCGAGTGCGGCGGTGGCGAGCGGGACCAGCCACAGCAGGGCGCCGATCGGACCGTGCGCAGGGTCGACGAGGATGTCGGGACCGTACCGCTGCACGAACCAGTGCTGGATCTGCTCGGCGTTGCGTCCCGCGGCGAGCTGCTGGGCGATCGTGTCCCGCATGGCGGCCGCGGTCGGTGACTGCGACTGGGCCACGGACTCGCCCTGGCATGCCGGGCAGCGCAGCTGCGCGGCGATGGCGGTGACGCTCGGTGGCTCCGGCCGCACCGAGCGCCAGCCTCCAGCTGCGGCGGTCGCGAGCAGCGCGAGCAGCAGCGCCCACCACAGGCAGCGACGGACGGTCATGCCCGCAGCGCCTTCGGGATCTGGGCTTCGAGCCATGCCATGTCGACCGCACCTTGGGCCCACACCCGGACGGTGCCGGAGCGGTCCACGACAAAGGTCTCCGGTACTCCGCGGACGCCCCACGCGACGGCCGTGGTGCCCTTCGGGTCGGTGACGGTGACCAGCGTGCCCAGTCCGAGCTCGTCGAGCAGCCGCCGGGCCGGCTCGGCGCCGTCACGCATGTCGACCCCGACGACGGTGAGGCCCTGCTCGGACCAGCGGCGCTGCGCCGTGGCGACGGCGGGCAACTCGTCGCGGCAGGGCGCGCACCATGATGCCCAAACGTTCACCAGCACGACTCGTCCCCGTTGCTCGGCCAGATCGAAGCGGCCGCCGTCGAGCGTCGAACCGCGCAGCGGCGGCGCCGGCCGGGACAGCGTGACGGTTGCCGGCTCAGCGTTCGACGCGGCGTCGCCCGGCGCCCGTAGCCCGGCGGCGAGCACCAGACCGGCGGCGAGAAGTCCCGCTGTGACGCCGACGCCGGCCAGACGCCTGGGCCAACTCATGACGCGGCCTCCAGCACGGGGGGCGTACCTGTGGCCCGGGCGGCGACGCGCCGGGGCCGGCGCAGTGATCGCAGCGCCGACAGCAGCCCGCCGAGCGCGAGGAGTCCGCCGCCGAACCAGATGAGGGGGACGAGCGGGTTGGTGGCCAGGCGGACGGTGGCCGACGAGCCGTCGTCGGTGACGCCGAGCACCGTCGCGTAGACGTCCCCGGTCGGACGGGAGCGGATCGCCGGCACGCTGACCGTGGCGTCCCGCGCGGGGTAGTACCGCAGCTCGGGTACCACGGTAGCCTCCGTTGCACCCTGGTGAACGCGCAGATGCACGTCGACCGTCATCGTGTCCCCCTCGGTATGGCGGCTCACATCGGTCAGCACCGCGGTCACGCCTGCGGTGGTGATACGGTCTCCCACCTTGAGCTGTCGCTCGGCGGCAGCGCCGAAGCCGGATGAAACCGCGACACCGATGGCGATGACCGCCAGGCCGGCGTGGGCGAGCAGCCAGCCGGCTCGGCCGAGCAGGTGCCGCGGCCTCGGCGCGTCGTGCCCGCCGAGGCGTCGGCGGGCGGCGGGGACCAGGCCGGCCAGCACGAAGGCGCCCAGGCCGCAGCCGGCGATGGCGGTGATGCCGGGCCGGCCGACCTGTCCGGCGGCCGCCGCTGCGGCAAGGCCCACCGCGGCCGGGACGCGCAGCGCGGCGAAATCGGGTGCCCGGCGGATGCGCAGTATCGGTGCGAGGCCCATGACGGCGAGCAGGGCGAGGGCCAGGGGCACGGCGGCACGGCCGTAGAACGCAGGACCGACCGTCGCGTCGCGAGACTGCATGGCACGGACAGCGAGCGGGAACAGGGTTCCGGTGAGGACCACGGCGCCCAGGGTCACCAGCAGCAGGACGCCGGCGGACAGCACGGTCGGGCGCGAGCCCGGTGGCCGTGCCGGAGCGTCGGACAACCGTTGTGGCGGCCTGCGCAGGGCGATGACGGCGATGCCGGCTGCGGACAGCAGCAGAAAGCCCAGGAGCATGGGGCCGAGGGCGGAGGCGCTGAACGTGTGGACGCTGTTCAGGGCACCCGAGCGGGTCAGCAGTGTGCCGGTGAGCACGAGCAGGAACCCCGAACAGGCCAGCACGATGCTGCGCAGGCGCAACCAGGCCGTCTGTCCGGCCGGCAGGAGCGTGTGCAGCAGCGCGGTCGCCGCGAGCCATGGCAGCAGGGAAGCGTTCTCGACCGGATCCCAGGCCCAGTAGCCGCCCCAGCCGAGCACCGCGTAGGACCACCAGGCTCCCAGCGTGATTCCGGCGGCGAGCAGGGACCACGCCACCAGGGTCCAGCGCCGCATCCGGGCGACCGAACGCGGGTCGTTGCGGCCGGCGAGCAGCGCCGCGACACCGTAGGCGAACGGCACAGCCATGGCGACGTACCCGGCGTACAGGATCGGTGGGTGTAGACCCATGGCCGGGTGCTGGCGCAGCAGCGGGTTCGGACCAGGACCGTCTGCGGGTGCCGGCTCCACGGCGGTGAAAGGGTTCGCGGCGAAGTACGTCAGGGCGAAGAAGAAGACGGTGACGACGGCAAGCACCGTGGAGGCCCACGGCTGCAGGGAGTCTCCGGCCGCGACCCTGCTCCGGCCGATCAGCACGGCGCACCCGGTCAGCACCAGCAGCCACAGCAGCAGCGAGCCGTCGAGCGCCGCCCACAGGCTGGTCACCGTGAAGTACACCGGCACACCCCGACCGCCGTTCTCGGCGACGTACCGTACGCCGAAGTCATGGCGCAGCAGCGCCGCCTCCAGCGTCGCGCAGGCACCGGCTGCGGCGGCCAGGGTGAGCCAGCCGGCCGCCCGCGCAGGCACCGCAGATCGGCCCAACAGTGCCACCCGCAACCACAGCAGCGCCGTGAGGGTGGCGGCGAGCACGCCTACACCGAGCGCCAGAGCACCGACGTGGGCGGTCACCGCCGGACCTCGGCCGCCGCGGTCGCCGCCCGGTACTCGTTGCCGTGCTTGGCCATGACGGTGTCCGACCGGAACACGCGGTCCGGCCCGAGGATGCCCTCGACCACGACCTGCTGCCCTTCGCGGACGAGGCCGGGCAGGTCGGCGGCCTGGTCCACGGCCACCTCGGCCGCGCCGTCGCCGATGCGGAACCGGGTGTGCTCGCCGCTGCGGTGCAGCGAGCCGGGCACCACCTCACCGCCGAGGCGCACCCGGGCTTCGGTCGGCTGGCGCAGCACCTCGGACGGCGTGCGATAGTAGGTCAGCGTGTCCTGGAGGCCCGCCACGGTGAGTATGCCGGCGGTGCCGGCGACGGCCGCAGCCAGGAGCCACCGCGACGTACGAGGGGTCATCGCCGCCGCCCGGTCCACCACACGCCGGCCGTCAGCGCACCCGCGGTGAGCACGAGACCCACCACGACCGCGCTCCAGCCCGTCACCGGCCCGCCCCTGCGGGCGTGCGGCGCCGTTCGGTGCCGGCCGGACGCGGCGCTGGAGGTGCCGGAGGACGAAGGGTGCCGAGCCGGCGCAACAGCAGCCAGGCCGCGGTCGTCATGGTTGCGGCGGTGCACAGCAGGAGCGCCACCAGCATGAACACGTCGATCGGCGGGCTCGGGTCCGGCGCCAGCAGCGTTGCCGGCTGATGCAGGGAACGCCACCACACGACCGAGAAGTGCACGACGGGCACGATCGCGAAGCCCAGCACCCCGGCGACGCCGGCGCGCCGAGCGCCGCGTTCCGGATCCGGGCTGCTTGCCCGCAGGCCGAGCTGGCCGAGGTAGATCAGTGCCATCAGGACGGTACTGACGATCCGCGGATCCCAGGCCCACCAGGTCGTGTGTCGAACTCGGGCGTGGTGCTTGACCTGCCCTGACGTGGTTGGGTGCGTGTCGGAGATCGACAATGGGCGAGGTCTCCGGTAGTTGGTTC
>NZ_JNYJ01000103.1 GCF_000716715.1 Dactylosporangium aurantiacum
TGTCGCCACCCGCTTCGACAAGCTCGCCGTCCGGTACGAAGCCACCCTGCACATCGCCGCGATCAACGAATGGCTATGACTTCGACACACGACCTAGGCGCACTTTAGCGCCCTCGCCCATCGTCGGGGGCGTGGCTGACACCTCAACGCCCGGCGGCCCCCGGGTCTGCGTCATCGGGGCCGGCGCCTGCGGACTGGCGGCCGCCCAGGTGCTCAAGGAGCGCGGCATCGCGTTCGACGTGTACGAGCGCGGCTCCGACCTCGGCGGCCAGTGGCGGTTCGGCAACGACAGCGGCACCTCCGCCGTCTACGACTCGATCGAGCTCAACAGCTCCAGCGCGATGAGCGGCTTCCCGAAGCTGCCGATGCCCGCGCACTATCCCACCTTCCCCGGCCACGCGCAGATGCTCGACTACCTCGAGCGCTACGCCGCGCACTTCGGGCTGCGCCCGCACGTGCGTTTCCGCACGACCGTCACCGGGGTCCGGCCGGTGCCCGGCGGCGGCTACGAGGTCAGTACGACGGCACAGGACAGCCGGCACTACGACGCCGTCGTCGTCGCGTCCGGTTTCCACTGGGACCCCAAGCCGCTGCCGGTGGTCGGCGGCCACTTCACCGGCCACCAGTTGCACAGCAAGGACTACAAGACGCCCGCGGACGTGCGGGGTGACCGGGTGCTCGTCGTCGGGTTCGGCAACACCGCCTGCGACCTCGCGACGGAACTGTCGCGGGTCACCGACCGGGTGGTGATGAGCGTGCGGCGCGGCTTCTGGGTCACGCCCAAGCTGTACGGCAGCCGTCCGCTGGACCGGTTCAACCCGTTCCTCGCCAGGTACGTGCCGATGGCGCTGCAGTCGGTGCTGCTCACCGCGATGCTGTGGGCGAAGCAGGGCAGCCTCGCCCGGTACGGCCTGCCCGACCCCGACCATCTGGTGCTGCGCACGCACCCGGCGACCTGCGAGGGGTTCCTGCCGGCGGTCCGCGCCGGCCGGGTCGCGGTCCGCCCCGCGGTGGACCGCTTCGACGGCGACCGGGTCGTCTTCGCCGACGGCACCGCCGAGGCGTTCGACACGGTCCTGTGGTGCACCGGGTTCCGGTTCAGCTTCCCGTTCCTGCCGCCGTCGCTGACCCCGGTGATGCACGGGCCGATGCGGCTGTTCCGGCGGATCGTCATGCCGGGCCGGCCGGGCCTGTACTTCCTGGGTTTCGTCAAGCCGCTCAGCGCCATCACCGTGCAGGCCGAGGCGCAGGCGGCGTGGATCGCCGACCTCATCGACGGCACCACCGTCCTGCCCGCCCCAGACGACCTCGCGGCCGAGATCGCCGCGGACGAGCGCCGGGTGCGCCGCCGCTACACGGCGACCCCCCGGCTCACCGTCGAGATCGACTGGTACCGGTACCTCAGGCAACTGGCCCGCGACCGCCGGCGGCTCGCCGCCCCGGCGCCCACCGCGGCCCACCCGACGAAGGAGGCCGCGGCCGTATGAGCACCCATGTCGTCGTCGGCGCGGGACCGGTCGGCTCCGCGACCGCGCTGCTGCTGGCCCAGGCCGGCGAGCACGTCCGGGTCGTCAGCCGGCGCGGCCGCGCACCGCGGCACCCCGGCGTCGAGGCGGTCGCCGCCGACGCCGCCGTCCCCGGTGAGCTCGACCGGCACACCGCCGGCGCGGCCGTGTTGTACAACTGCGCCAACCCCAGCGCGTACCAGCACTGGGCGGCGCAGTGGCCGCCGCTGGCCGCCGCGGTCCTCGCCGCCGCCGAGCGGCACGGCGCGGTCCTCGCCACCGTGTCGAACCTGTACGGCTACGGCCGCGCCACCGGGCCGCTGACCGAGGACACCCCGCTGGCCCCGGCCGGCGCGAAGGGCCGGCTGCGCGCCGACATGTGGCTGGCCGCGGAGTCCGCGCACCGGACCGGACGGCTGCGCGCGGTCGAGGTCCGCTCCGCCGACCACTTCGGCCCGCGGGTCACCGAGAGCGCCGCCGGCAAGATGCTCGTCCCCCGCGTGCTGGCCGGCCGCCCCGGTGTCGTGCTCGGCCGCACCGACCGGCCGCACTCGTACACGTACGTGCTCGACACGGCCCGCGCCCTCGTCCGGCTGGCCGCGGAGGAGTCCGCCTGGGGCCGCCCGTGGCACGTGCCGAGCCACCCGCCGCTGACCCAGCGCGAGTTCGCCGGACGGCTCTGCGCGGTCGCCGGTGCCCGCCGCCCCCGGCTCATCGCCGTCGGCCGCGGCGTGCGCCGCGTCGCCGGGCTGCGCAACCCGCGCATCCGCGAGTTCGAGGAGGTCGCCCACCAGGTCGAAGGGGCGTTCGTCATGGACTCCTCGGCCTGCACGCAGCGGTTCGGGCTGCTGCCGACCCCGCTGGACGAGGCCCTGCACGCGACCGCCGCCTGGTGGCGCGCCACCCCGACGCCCGACCCGGATCCGCTGGTGAGACTGGAGGCACGCACATGAGCACGCACAAGGAACTGTGGGACCGCTGGATCGCGCTGTGGAACGGCGACCTCGCCGTCGCCGATGACCTGCTCGCCGACGAGCTGCGGGTCAACTCCCCGAAGCTGTCGCCGGCCGTGGACCCGTCGCAGATCCGCGACCGGGCCGGCGCCGTCGCCCTCATCGGCGGCGTGCAGGCGATGGCGCGGCTGCGGTACGAGACCGTGGTCGGCCCGATCGGCGACGGCGACCACGTCACCGGCGGCTGGGCCTTCACCGGCACGTATCACGGCGGCATGCCCGGCGCGGCGGCGCCCGCCGGCACACCGCTGACCAACACCGGCATCGACATCCTGCGCATCGAGCAGGGCCGGGTGGTCGAGTGGTGGAGCGCCGCAGAGAACCTGACCCTGCTCGCCACGCTCGGACTCATCCATGTCGGTTGACGCGCCGGTATCGGCCCGCGCCGCGCGACCCGCCCGGCGGCGCGGTGAGGCGCTCGCGGCGCGGCTGGCCGCGGGGTGGTGGCGGCTGCCGGTCGCCGGCACCCCCGACGTCCGGGTCACGACCGGGCTGCGGATCCCGATGCGCGACGGCGTCGAGCTGATCGCCGAGCACTACGCGCCGGTGCACGGCAGCGGGCTGCCGACCCTGCTGGTGCGCAACCCCTACGGCTGGCAGGTGCCGGTCGGGCTGCTCTACGGTCGCCTGTACGCGGAGCGCGGCTTCCAGGTCGTCGTCCAGCGCTGCCGCGGCACGTTCGGCTCCGAAGGAACCTTCGAGCCGTGGGCCGACGAGACCGCCGACGGGCAGGACACCGTGGAGTGGCTGCTGGCCCAGCCGTGGTGCTCGGGGGAGTTCGCCACGATCGGCCCGAGCTACCTGGCGTACGCGCAGTGGGCGCTCGGCCGCGACGGCACCCCGGCCGGCCTCGGCGGGCTGGTCAGCCAGCTCGGCCCGCACGAGTACCGCGGGGTCGCGTTCCCCGGCGGCGCGTTCGCGCTGGACACGATGCTCGGCTGGGCCGCCCAGCTGACCCAGGTCAAGCGCGGCCCGGTCCGCGACAACCTGCGGCAGCTGGCCGAGCGGCGCCGCCTGAACCGGATCGCCTACCGGCGGCTGCCGCTGGTGGACAGCTACCGCGAGGCGCTGCGCCGCGACATCCCCTACTTCGAGCGCTGGCTGCGGCACGCCGGCGCGGGTGACCCGTTCTGGGACCGCTTCGACCGGACCGCCGCCGTCGCCGCGACGAGCGCCCCGGTGCTGCTGCAGTCCGGCTGGCACGACGTGTTCCTGCCGCACGTGCTGGAGCAGTACCGCATCCTGCGCGCCGCGGGCCGGGAACCGGCGCTGACGATCGGCCCGTGGACCCACACGGGGCTGCTGCGCTCGTGGCCGGAGCTGTTCGGCGACTCGCTCGACTGGCTGCGCGGCCGCTTCGGGCAGCCGGGCGCGGCGGTCCGCAGCGACCCGGTGCGGGTCTTCGTGCCAGGGGAGGACCGCTGGCGCGGCTACCGGGAGTGGCCGCCACCGGGGATCCGGCAGCGACCGTGGTACCTGCAGCCGGGCCGCGGCCTCGCCCCGGTGCCGCCGCCGCGCAGCGAACCAGACACGTACGTGTACGACCCGGCCCGTCCCACCCCGGCCGTCGGCGGCGCGTGGGTCGGGCCCGGCGCCGGACCGGTCGACAACCGCCGCCTGGAACGCCGCGCCGACGTCCTCGTCTACAGCGGACCGGTGCTGGACCAGGACCTGCTCGTCACCGGCCCGGTCCGGGTCGAGCTGTTCGTGTCCTCCAGCCGGGCGCACACGGACTTCTTCGCCCGCCTGTGCGACGTGTCGCCGTCGGGTCACTCGGTCAACGTCTGTGACGGCCTGGTGCGGGTCGGGCCGGAGGAACCGGTGGACGCCGCCGGTGTCCGCTCCCTCACCGTGCAGCTCGGCCACACCGCATGGCGGTTCCGGGCCGGGCACCGGGTGCGGCTGCAGGTCTCCAGCGGCGCCCATCCGCGCTTCGCCCGCAACCACGGCACCGGCGAGCCGCTCGCCACCGCCACGACGCTGCTCACCGCCGAGCAGAGCGTCCACCACGACCCCAGCTGCCCGTCCGCTCTGATCCTGCCCATCGCATGACCGCTTTCCAGGGAGGTGGCGCCATGAGCGCCGAGATCCTCGACGCCGAGGTGTGCGTCGTCGGTGCCGGGCCGGCCGGCCTGACCCTCGCCCTGCAGCTGGCCCGCGCCGGTCGCGACGTCGTCGTGCTGGAGGCGGCGCGGCATTTCAACCGCACGTTCCGCGGCGAGTCGATCTCGCCGGACTCGGTGTGGCTGCTCGACGAGCTCGGCCTGCTCGACCGGCTCGCCGGTGCCTACCTGCCGATCGAGCGGCTCGAGGTCAGCGACGGCGGGCGGCGGGTGTTCGGCGTCGAGTTCGCCGAGCTGCCGTACCGGTTCCCGGGCCCGATCGAGCTGCCGCAGCCGGCCCTGCTGGCCGCGCTCGCCGAGGAGGCCGCGCGGCATCCCGGCTTCCTGTTGCGGACCCGGTGCACCGCGGTGTCGCTGCTGCGCGACGGCGGGACCGTGACCGGGGTGCGGGCCAACGGCCCCGACGGCCCCGTCGAGGTCCGGGCCCGGCTCACCGTCGGCGCCGACGGCCGGTTCAGCAAGGTCCGGCAGATGGCCGGCCTCGACGGCGGGCACACCCCGCTGGAGCGCGACGTGGTGTGGTTCCGGCTGCCACGGCCGCCGGGCTGGGATCCGGCGGCGCTGCGGGTACGGCTCGACGGCGGTCGGCACGGGCTGTTCCTGCCGACGTTCCCCGACGACATCCGGGTCGGCCTCAACATCGCCAAGGGCGGCCTCAAGGCGCTGCGGGCGCAGGGCCTGGACGCGCTGCACCGCCGGGTCGACGCGCTCGCCCCGGAGCTCGCCGGACCGGTCCGCGCGGCGGTGCCCACCTGGTCGGACACGACCCTGCTGGACATCTTCACCACCGAGCCGCCCGAGTGGGGCCGGCCGGGGCTGGTCCTCATCGGCGACGCCGCGCACACCCTGTCACCGATCCTCGGCCAGGGCGTCAACCACGCCGTCATCGACGCGGTCACCCTCGCCGCGCTGGTGCCCGACGCCGGTCCCGACGTGCACCGGCTGCTGCGGCTGCGGCGGCAGGAGCCCGTCCGCCGGGCCCGCACGCTGCAGCTACGCCAGGAGCGGGCGTTCGCGCTGTCGGCCCCGCCGGCGGTCGCGCTGCGCCGGGCGCTGTACCGGCTGGTGGACCGGCGGCCGGCGACCAAGCACCGGATCCTCGCCGGCGCGTTCTTCCAGCTGCAGCCGCGCCTGGCGGCGCCGCTGCGCGACCTGGTCCCGGTGGCGTGAGATGCACTCCGTGGCGGAACTGAAGGAGTTCGCCGTCCTGCACGCGCGCGGGCAGGGGATGGCGGCCCGCGACGTGCGCCGGATCCTGGCAAAGGTCGGCAACGACGAGCCGGGGCACCCGGACTCGTGGACGGCGGTGTGGCGCCGCGCCGGCGACGCCGAACGCGACCGGCACCGGCCGCTGCGGGCGTGCCGCGCGTACGCGATGGCCCGCTTCCCTTACGCCGGCGACCCGTTCCGGGCGGCCGCGCAGGACGACTGCGTCCGCGCGTTCGACGCGTGGCGGCGCGCCGGCACCGGCATCGAACGCCTCGAGCTGGACCTGCCCGGCGGCGGTCTCGCCGCGTGGGCGAGCGGCCTGGACACCGGACGGCCGCTGCTGGTCGTCCTCGGCGGGATCGTCAGCGTCAAGGAGCAGTGGGCACCCCTGCTGGCCCGTCTCTCCGCCTTCGGGCTCGCCGGCGTCGTCACCGAGCTGCCCGGGGTGGGTGAGCACCGGCGACGCTACCTGCCGGCGTCCGGCCGCATGCTCAGCGACCTGCTGGACCGCCTCGCCGGCCGGGCCGACGTGGCCGACACGTCCGTGCTCGCGCCGAGCTTCGGCGGGCACCTCGCCCTGCGTACCGCCGCCCACGACCCCCGGGTCCGGCGGGTGCTGACCGTCGGGCCGCCGGTCGCCGGGTTCTTCACCGACCGCGCCTGGCGGGCCCGGCTGCCCGAGCTGACCACCCGCACGTTCACCCACCTCGCCGGCACCGATCCCTTCGCCGCCCCCGGGTGGGCGCTGACCCCGGCGGAGCTGGCGGCGGTGCGGGTGCCGGTCGCCGCGGTCCTCAGCGGCCGCGACGAGATCATTCCCGCCGCCGACGCGGTCCTGCTGCGCCGGAACCTGCCCGACGCCAGGTTCCGGGTCTTCGACGACGTGCACGGCTCACCCGGCCACGTCACCGAGATGCGGCTGTGGCTGCTGCACACGATGCAGCGCATGCGCGGCGCCGGCGGGCCGGCCACCGAGGCGCTGGGCCTCGCGCTGGCCGCCCGGCGGCTGGTGCGGCCCCGCCGCTTCGCCGCCGCACCGCCGGACGACCGGCCGGACGGACCGCCCCGGGCCGAACCCCTGCCCGCGCTGGCCGCCGCGAGCAGGGGTCGCTAGGGGTGCTTCTGCGGGGTGCCGGCTGCGTATGTTGCGAGCGTGGGGATCGACGGTCCGGATGACCTCGGCCCCACCGTATCCGCAACGGTGTGCCGGAGGAGCGCGACATGAAGAACCTCGTGATGACAGGCGGGAGCTCGGGGCTCGGCGCCGTGACCCTGCAGCGGCTGCGGGACTGCGGTGAGGCGAGGGTCCTGCTCGGCGTCCGCGGTGTGGGCCCCGAGGGCGTCGAGGCGCCCCGCCTCGACCTGGCCCGCCTCGACAGCGTCCGCGGCTTCGCCGCCGAGGTGCGGGAGCGGCTCGGCGACGCCCGCATCGACGCCCTGGTGCTCAACGCGGGCGTGAGCCTGCACAGCGCCGACACCCGCACGGCCGACGGGTTCGAGACCACGTTCGCCGTCAACCACCTCGCCCACTACCTGCTGCTGCGCCTGCTCATGCCCCAGCTGGCCCCGGGCGCCGTGGTCACCCTGACCACCAGCGCCACCCACGACCCGGCGGCCAGGACGATCCTGCCCGTGCCCCGGCACGCCGACGCGCAGCTGCTCGCCCACCCGGACCAGGACCCGGACCGCGACACCGACCCGCGCAAGGGCGGCGGCCGCGCGTACACCACCTCCAAGCTGTGCAACATCCTCACCGCGCGGGCCCTCGCGGCGACGGCCGAGGCACAGGAGCACGGCTGGCGGGTCGTCGCCTACGATCCCGGCCCCACCCCCGGCACCGGCCTGCTGCGCGACACCCCGGCCGTGGTCCGGGCGTTCTGGGCCCTGCTGGGCACGCCGCTGCGGGTGCTGGTGCCGCGCTTCAACAGCCGTGAGGCGGCCGGTGGCCACCTCGCCGACATCGCCCTCGGCCGCGTCGTCCCGCCCGCCGGTGAGCTGCACGGCAGGGTGGTCCGCGACAAGCTCACCTGGCCCGCCCCGTCCGAGCTCGCGCTGAGCGACGACGCGATGGAGGCCCTCTGGCGCGACAGCGCCAAGCTCGTCGGCCTGCCCGACTGACCCTCGCGCACACCGCGGGACCCGCCCGGGCCGGGCGGGTCCGGCCGCCGCATGCCCGAATCCCGCCGCCGCAACGCTTTTCCCGCCCACCGCGTCCACACAGCCACAGGGGAAGTCATGGACAACGCAAGGCTCGTCGAGGCGCTGCGCGCCTCGCTGCTGGAGAACCGGCGGCTGAAGCAACAGGCGGAAGCGGCCAGTGAGCCGATCGCGATCGTCGGCATCGGCTGCCGGTACCCGGGCGGCGTGCGCAACGCCGATGACCTGTGGCGGCTCGTCGCGGACGGCGTCGACGCGATCGGCGACCTGCCCACCGACCGCGGCTGGGACCTCGCCGGGCTCTACCACCCGGACCCGGACGCGGCCGGGCACAGCTACGCCCGGCAGGGCGGTTTCCTCTACGACGCCGGCGCCTTCGACGCCGGCTTCTTCAACATCAGCCCCCGCGAGGCGCTGGCGATGGACCCGCAGCAGCGGCTGCTGCTGCAGACCGCGTGGGAGGCGTTCGAGGACGCGGCGATCGTGCCGGCCACGCTGCGGGGGACTCCGGTAGGGGTGTTCGTCGGGGTCATGTACGGCGACTACGGCGGCCGGCACGGGACCCGCATCCCGGGTGACGTCGAAGGGCTCGTCGGCACCGGCAGCGCCGGCAGCGTCGCCTCGGGCCGGCTGGCCTACACGTTCGGTCTCGAAGGACCCGCCGTCACCGTCGACACCGCCTGCTCCTCGTCGCTGGTCACGGTGCACCTGGCCGCGCAGGCGCTGCGTGACGGGCAGTGCGACCTCGCCGTCGCCGGCGGTGTCACGGTGATGTCGACGCCGGTCACGTTCATCGAGTTCTCCCGCCAGCGGGCGCTCGCGCCGGACGGCCGGTGCAAGCCCTTCTCCGCCGACGCCGACGGCACCGGCTGGGGCGAGGGCGTCGGTCTCGTGGTGCTGCAGCGGCTGTCGGACGCGCTCGCCCAAGGCCGCACCATCCACGCCATCATCCGCGGCACCGCCATCAACCAAGACGGCGCCAGCAACGGCCTCACCGCACCCAACGGCACCGCCCAACAAC
>NZ_JNYJ01000104.1 GCF_000716715.1 Dactylosporangium aurantiacum
CTGGTGCAGCTGGTCCAGCGCCTCCTGCTCGTGACCGGCCTCAGCGTGGCTGTAGTCCAGGCCGTTGTCGCCGTGGTCGCCGCTGTCCCACTCGCTCATTACATCCCCCAGCTCATTGGTGTGATCGTGTTGCTGTTGTCGTAGACGTTAGGCAATCTCGAAAAGCATTGAATCCCCCAAACGTGCCACGGCCCAGCGCAATGCAAGGTAGGCGACAGTCGCGAACCGCGCGACCCCGCCGGCCGTGTCACCGGGCAGCTGGGGGCACCGTTCGAACCCGGTGTCCCTGGTGTCGTCAACCCCTCACAAGGCCGGTACCCAGCCCGGAACATACCGCGCGGCGGGCCCGGAGCAGGCGCTCCCGGCCCGCCGCATTACGCTGTCGGCCGTGATCGGGCCTCTGGCAGTCGCCATCTCCGTGCTGTCGCTCGCCCTGGCGGCCTGGGCGTTCGTGGAGTTCTTCCGGCACCGCGCCCCGACCCGCCCGCTCTTCCAGGGCCTCGCCGTGGTCGGGGTCCTCGTGCTGGTGCAGGTGGTCGCGCTCGTCGTCGGCCTGGCCCGCGGCGGCGGCCCGGACGACGGCGGCCTCGTCGTCACCCTCGTCGGGTACATGTTGACGGCGCTGCTGCTCCCGCCGGCCGGTGCGGTCCTCGCCCGGATGGAACCGACCCGGTGGGGTTCGCTGCTCATCGGCAGCGCCGCCGTCATCGTGCCCGTGCTCATCCTGCGACTGGGACAGATCTGGAATGGCTGACGACGACAACGGCCGGCTGCACCGCGGACCCGGCCGGGTCCTGGTCGCGATCTACGGGGTGTTCGCCCTGGCCGCGACCGCCCGCGCGGGCGTGCAGATCGCCACGAAGTTCGGCGAGGCGCCCCTGGCGTACTCACTGTCGGCGCTGGCCGCCGCCGTCTACGTGGTGGCGACCGTCGCCCTGGCCCGCGGCGCCCGCCGCCTCGCCCTGGCCGCCTGCGGCTTCGAGCTGCTCGGCGTGCTGACCGTCGGCACGCTCAGCGTGGTGGACGCCGCCGCCTTCCCCGACGCCACCGTCTGGTCCGACTACGGGCAGGGGTACGGCTACGTCCCGCTCGTCCTGCCGGTCGTCGGCCTGTGGTGGCTGCTGCGCGGCCGCCGCCCCGGCGCGCCGGGCCGGGCCGGCGAGGCCGGCTAGCGGAAGTCGCGGGACGCCGGACGGACCGGCAGGCGCAGCACCGCCAGGTGGTCGGCGCGCAGGTTGAGCACGCCCTCGGCCTTCTCCAGCACCCCGCGCACCACCATCGCGCCGGCGGTGCGGGCGACCCGGCGGTGCCGCTGCCACAGCCCGGGCGTGCAGGTGACGTTGAGCATGCCGGTCTCGTCCTCCAGGTTGATGAACGTGACCCCACCCGCGGTCGCCGGGCGCTGCCGGTGCGTGACGATCCCGCCGACGGACACCCTGCGGCCCGGTTCGACGTCGTGCAGCCGCCGCACGGACAGCGCGCCGATCCGGTCGAGGTACTCCCGGGCGAACTGCGCCGGGTGCGCGTCCGGGGCCAGGCCGGTCGCCCACACGTCGGCGACCATGCGTTCCACGGCGTCCATGCCCGGCAGCATCGGCGCCTCCAGGCCACCGGTCGTGCCCGGCAGCCGGCCCGCCGTCTCCTGCGCCGCGGCGCCCGCCGCCCACAGCGCCTCCCGCCGGCTGAGCCCGAGGCTCGCGAACGCGTCCGCCGTGGCCAGGGCCTCCAGGTGGGCGGTGCTCAGCCGGGCCCGGCGGGCCACGTCGCTCATGGAGGTGTACGTGCCGCGCCCCGCCGCGATCCGTTCCGCGACCTCGTCGCCCAGCGACCGCACCGCGGACAGCCCGAGCCGCACGACCGGCCCGCCGCGGCCCCACCCGGACGGCCCGGCGCCCGGCGTCTCCCCCGGGACCGGGTCCTCCAGGGTCGCCTTCGCCGCGCTCAGGTTCACGTCGGGGCGCCGGACGGTGACCCCGTGCCGGCGGGCGTCGTCGACCAGCGACTGCGGCGAGTAGAACCCCATCGGCTGGGCGTTGAGCAGCGCCGCGCAGAACGCCGCCGGGTGGTACCGCTTCAGCCACGCGCTCGCGTACACCAGGTACGCGAAGCTCATCGCGTGGCTCTCCGGGAACCCGTAGTTGGCGAACGCGGCGAGCTTGTCGAACAGGTCGTCGGCGAGGGCGCCGGTGATCCCGTTGGCCGCCATCCCCTCGTACAGACGCCGCCGGATGCGGCCCATGCGCTCCATCGAGCGTTTCGAGCCCATGGCACGGCGCAGCTCATCGGACTCGGCGGGGGTGAAGCCGGCCACGTCGATCGCCATCTGCATCAGCTGCTCCTGGAACAGCGGCACGCCCTTCGTCTTCTCCAGGGACCGCTCCAGCAGCGGATGCGGGTAGGTGACCCGCTCCTGACCGTTCTTGCGGCGGATGTACGGATGCACCGAACCGCCCTGGATCGGGCCGGGCCGGATCAGCGCGACCTCGACGACCAGGTCGTAGAACTCGCGGGGCTTCAGCCTGGGCAGGGTCGCCATCTGCGCGCGGCTCTCCACCTGGAACACCCCGACGGAGTCGGCCCGGCACAGCATGTCGTACACCTCCGGGTCGTCCAGCGGCATCGTGGAGATGTCCAGCTCGCCGCCGATCATCTCGAACGCGTACCGCAGCGCCGACAGCATGCCCAGCCCCAGCAGGTCGAACTTGACCAGCCCGACGGAGGCGCAGTCGTCCTTGTCCCACTGCAGGACCGTGCGGCCCGGCATCCTGGCGTGCTCGACGGGGCACACCTCGATCACCGGCCGGTCGCAGATGACCATGCCGCCGGAGTGGATGCCCAGGTGCCGGGGGAACGTGAGCAGCGCGTTGGCGTGCTCGACCACCTGCCGCGGGATGTCGTCGTGGTCGCCGTCCTCCAGCGCGCCCCACCGTTCGACCTGCCTGCTCCACGCGTCCTGCTGCCCCGGGGAGTGCCCGAACGCCTTGGCCATGTCCCGCACCGCGGACTTCGGCCGGTACGAGATGACGTTGGCGACCTGGGCGGTGTACCGGCGGCCGTACTTCGCGTAGACGTGCTGGATGACCTTCTCCCGCTGGTCGGACTCGATGTCGACGTCGATGTCGGGCGGCCCGTCGCGCTCCGGGGACAGGAACCGCTCGAACAGCAGCCCCCACTTGACGGCGTCGACGTTGGTGATGCCGAGCGCGAAGCAGACCGCCGAGTTCGCCGCGGAGCCGCGCCCCTGGCAGTAGATGTCGTTCTCCCGGCAGAACGTGACGATGTCGTACACGACGAGGAAGTAGCCGGGGAAGTTCAGCTCCTCGATGAGCGCCAGCTCGTGCGCCAGCTGGGCGTGCGCCCGGTCGTTGCCGCGGTACCGCTCGGCGGCCTTCGTCATCGTCAGGTGCCGCAGCCAGTCCATCTCCGACATGCCGGGCACCGGCACCGGGTAGTCCGGCAGCCGGGGCGCGACGAGCTGCAGGTCGAACGCGAGCTGCTCGCCGAACCGCGCGGCGTTCGCGACGGCGCCCGGCCAGGCCGCGAACCGGGCCGCCATCTCCGCGCCGGAGCGCAGGTGGGCGGTGCCGGCCGCGGGCAGCCAGCCGTCGATGTCGTCGAGGCTGCGCCGGGCCCGCACGGCGGCCAGGGCGGTCGCCAGCCGCCGGCGGCCCGGGGTCGCGTAGTGCACGTTGTTCGTGGCGACGACCGGCAGGCCCCTGGCCCGCGCCAGGCCGGCGAGGGCGTCGTTGCGTTCGTCGTCCTCCGGGCCGCCGTGCGAGGTCAGCTCCACCGCCACCGACCCGGCGCCGAACAGGTGCGTGAGGCGGTCCAGCTCCCGTCCCGCCGCGTCCGTGCCGTGCTCCAGCAGCGCCGCCGGCACGTGCCCCTTGCGGCAGCCGGTGAGGATCAGCGCGTGGTCGCGCAGGGTCGCGGCGACCTCCTCCAGGTCGTACACCGGCCGGCCCTTCTCGCCGCCGCGCAGGTGGGCCTCGCTGATGGTGCGCGACAGCCGCGCGTACCCCTCCGGGCCCCTGGCGAGGACGAGCAGGTGCCGCCCCCGCGGGTCGGGCTCGCCCTGCTGCGGACCGGGCAGCCCCAGCGACAGCTCCGCCCCGAACACCGTGCGGAGGTCCAGCTCCCGGGCGGCCTCGGCGAAACGGACCACGCCGTAGAAGCCGTCGTGGTCGGTGATCGCGACCGCGGACAGGCCGAGCCGGGCCGCGGCCTCGGCGAGCTCCTCGGGGTGGCTGGCGCCGTCGAGGAAGCTGAAGTTCGTGTGGCAGTGCAGCTCCGCGTACGGCACCGCGCCGGGGTCGCGTTCCAGCTCCGGCGGTGCGGTGTACCCGGGGCGTCTGCGGGTCCAGGCGGGGGCGTCGCCGCCGTCGCCGTCGTCGGCGGCCAGGACGTCGGGGTGGAAGCCGGCGGGTCCGCTGAGGCGGCGTTCCAGCTCCCGCCACGGGATGTCGGGGTTGGTGAATCCCATCAGTCGTACAGCGCTTCCACGTGCCAGGTGCCTTCCTCGAGGACGGCCAGGATCGCCTGGTCGTCGGCGAGCTGGAGCTGGAACCGGGCGCGGCGGCGGGCCTCGCCGTCGTCCCACCAGCGTTCGTCGGCCGGCCACGGCCCGGCCCACGCGACCACGCCGACCGGCTGGCCGTCGCCGATCCGTACGGTCGCGGGCGCGCCGCTGAGCTCCAGGCGCCCGCTGACCCGGACCGTGCGCCCGTCGCCGTCCAGCACCTCCGCGGGCAGCGGCTCCGGGTACACGGTCGCCGGCGACGGGGACGGCAGCCGCCCCGGCCACGGCGCGTCGGTGCCCTGCGCGACCCGTTCGTCGCCGAACGCCACGAGCCGGATCCGGCTGCTGTCGGCGCGCCCGCCGTCGAGGACGGCGGTGAGGACCGCGTCGGGTCCCAGCAGGCCCTGGACGCGGGTGAGGGCCCGGTGGGCGCGGTCGCGCTCGTCGCCGGCCTCGCCCCACAGGCCGGGCTGGAGGCCGAGGTGCTCGACGACGCCCTCAGGGATCAGCCGCAGCCGCGCTATCGCGCCGTTGGGCCTGGTGGTGTCGCTGTTCTTGCCGGTGCCGGTGAGCCAGCCGTCGAGCTGCCAGCGGAGGCGGTCGGCGATCGCGTTCACGCTCAGCAGCCCGTCGTGCCGCCAGGTCCGCAGCAGCTCCTGCCCGGTGACGGTGGTCGCCTCGATGCCGAGCCGGGTGCAGGCCAGCCCGTGCGCGCCGAGCCGCTCGTGCAGCCGCTCCGCGAGGGCCCGGGCCGCGAACGCGGCGGCGTCGACCCGCTCGACCGGCTCGTCGAACGTCTCGGTCACGTCGAGGTCCGGCGGCGGCCGGCGCGGGGCGAGCGGCCGCTCGTCGTTGCCGCCGGCGAGCCGGTGCGCGAGTGCCGCGTCGAACCCGAACCGCGCCAGCACGTCCGGCCCCGGCAGCGCCGCGAACTCGGCCAGGGTGTGGATCCCGAGCCGCCGCAGCAGGTCGGCGAGCGCGGGCCGGCCGAGCGCGGTGATGCTGAGGTCCGCCAGGAACGCCGCGGTCTCCCCCGGTGGCACGAGCACCCCGGCCCGCGCCGCGAGCCCCGCCGCGAACGTCCCCTCGGCCACGCCGACCTGCGCCTCCACGTCGCAGCGCTGCGCGATGTGCTCGACGATCCGCTCGGCGGCGACGGCCTCGCCGCCGTAGTACCGGGCTGGCCCGCGGGCCGCGAGCGCGCACGCCCCGGGCCGCAGCGTCTCCACCCCGGGCGCGAGCTCCTCGACCGCCGCGAGCACCGGCTCGAACGCCCGCATGTCCCGCCCGGGGTCGTGCTCCAGCACGATGAGGTGCGGGCACCGCCCCTGCGCCTCCCGTTTGCGCAGCCCGCGCCGCACCCCTTCGGCCCGCGCCGCGGGCGACGTGGCGAGGACCCGGTTGGCGTGCAGCACCGCCACCGGCTCGTCCGCCGGGTACCCGTCCACGATCTCGGCCGCGATCACCGGCCAGTCGGGGCACCACACCACGATCGTGCGCAGCATCACCACCACCGCTCCCCCACGGCGCGGACCACCGTCTCCGGCCGGCCGGCCGTGGTGGCCAGCCGGGCCGCGGGGGCCGGTCTGTGCGGGTCGCCGGTCGCGGGGGCCGGTCTGTGCGGGTCGCCGGTCGCGGGGGCCGGTCTGTGCGGGTGGCGGGCCGCTGGGCCGTCCGGGTCGCCGGTCGGGGCGGCCGAGGTGTTCGGAGTGCGGGTCACGGTAGCCGGGCTGTCCAGGGTGCGGGTCGCGGCGGCCGGGCGGTTCGGGTGGCGGGTCGCGGCGGTCGAGCGGTTCGGGTGGCGGGTCGCGGCGGTCGAGCCGTTCGGGTGGCGGGTCGCGGTGGTCGGGCGCATGTCAGCCGACCCTCCGCAGCGCCGCGGGCGCCTTCCGCGGCATCCGCGCGTCGTGGACCGGCGGCAGCGGCCCTTCCAGCGCGGGCAGCCACAGTGTCACCTCACGCGCGGCGCTCGCCGCGCCCCGGCCGCGGGCCTGGATGGTCAGCTCCCGGCAGCGCAGCCGCCCCCGCCCTTCGCCGAGCCCGCCCCAGCTCTGCTGGACAGGGGTCACCGTCACGTCCGCCCCCGCCCACACCCCCGCCGGCATGAGCACACTGCCCCGCTGCCGGGCCCGCGCCGCCAGCCGCCCCGCCACCGACGGCGCCACCGTCCCCGGCACCGCCGCCACCACGATGTCCACCCCGTCGAGCAGCGCCGCCACGATGCCCGCCCACTCGGTCCCCGGATGCGGCACCAACGCCAGCCGCTCGAGCGCGACCCCCATCTCCGCCGCCGCCACCGGACTCAACGCCGGCATCCCCACCACCGCACACCACGACCCCGCCCGGCTCGCCGCCGCCAGCAACGCCAGCAGCACCGACGACGTCTGCACCGCGACCGTCGCCCCCCGCCGCAGCCCGCCCCCCGGCAGCAACGCCCGCAGCCCCGCGAGCACCGGCAGCACCTTCCCCGCCCCGACCCCAGCCCCACCGGCCTGCTC
>NZ_JNYJ01000105.1 GCF_000716715.1 Dactylosporangium aurantiacum
GAAGCCGTCACGGTCGGCTCATCAGTCGCACAACCGGACAGCACCAGCAACACAGCCGCAGCAGCCACGACATACGGGGTTCGTCTCACGTGTTCTCCTCAACAGGGGTGGGGGTGTGCGTCACCGCCGGCGCAGCGCTCCGACGGCCACGGCGACGAGGATGATCAGGCCTTGGACGGTGGATCTGAGGGCGCCGGAGACGCCGTAGAAGTTCAGGAGGGCGAAGAGCGTCTCGAGGGTCAGCGCGCCGAGCATGGCGCCGGCGACCGAGCCGCGGCCGCCGCCGAGGACGACACCGCCGAGGACGACGGCGGTGATGGCGCCGAACTCGAGCCCGGCGCCGGCCTGGAACGACACGCCGCTGTACCCGCCGAGCAGGATCGCCGCCACGGTGGCGAGGACGCCGCTGAGCACGAACGCGATCGTCTTGGTCCGCCACACCCGCACACCGGTGAGCTCCGCGGTGCGCGGGTTGCCGCCGACGGCCACCAGGGTGCGGCCGAAGTCGGACCGGGTGACGGCGATCGCGACGGCGGCGACGCCGAGCAGGACGAGCAGCGCGTAGGGCACCCGGCCGAGCAGCGGCACGTCCTCGAACGCGCGGCGGCCGAAGCGGCGGAACTCCTCGGACAGCCCGCCCTTGGGCGCGCCGTCGGACCACAGGTAGACGGCGCCGACGAGGATCAGGTACATGCCGAGGGTCGTGATGAACGACGGCACCCGCAGCAGCGTGGTGACGAGCCCGTTGACCAGGCCGACGGCGACGCCGAACGCGAGCACGACGAGGATCACGGGCCAGGTCCGGTCCGGGTCGCTGTCGATGAGCCGGGCCGCGACGACGACCTGCGCGGTGACCAGCGAGCCGACGGACAGGTCGAACTCGCCGGAGACGATGACGTAGTACTGCCCGGCGGCGAGCAGGATGATCGGCGCGGACCGGCCGATGAACGACAGCAGCGACGCCGGGGCGAAGAAGTCCGGCTGCCGGACCGCGACCAGGACCAGCAGCACCGCGAGGATCCCGACGATCGGGGCGATCCCACCCGGCTTCAACAGGTTGACTTTGCGCTTCTCCAGCACGGTCGCGGTCATGCTGCCGCCTTCCGGGAGTTGCGGCGGCGATGCATCCGCCGGGCGTAGACGGCCACCGCCGCGATGATGATGACGCCGCGGATGACCTGCTTGAAGAACGCGTCGACCTCGAGCTGGTTGAAGATGCTGTCGATGCTGGCCAGCAGCAGCACGCCGCCGACGGTGCCGAGGACGCCGCCGCGCCCGCCGGCCAGGGCCGTGCCACCGAGGACGACCGCGGCGATGGACTCCAGGTCGTAGAGGCCCTCGACGCCGACCCGGGGCGCGCCGGAGCCGAGCCGGCTGGCGAGGTAGATGCCGGCGAGTCCGGAGCACAGCGCGCACAGCACGTGGGCGACGATGAGGATGCGATCGTTGCGTACGCCGGAGAGCCGGGCCACGTCGGGGTCGCCGCCGACGGCGATGAGGTGGTGGCCGAAGCGGGTGTTGCGGACCGCGAACCAGGCCGCGACGGCGACGGCGAGCAGCAGCAGGAAAGCCACCGGCACGGGCCCGATCCGCTGGTAGCCGAGGCTCTGCACGAACGCGGGCGCGGTCTTGCCGGCCGGCCCGTCGTAGCCGTTGTCGAGGTAGCCCTTGAGCAGCAGCCCGACGCCGACGGTGGCGATGAAGGCGTTGATCCGCAGCTTCGTCACCAGCAGCCCGTTGAGCAGCCCGATGGCGGCGGCGACGAGCAGCACCAGGCCGAGCGCCGGCAGGATGTTGCCGTCGGACCCCGCCATGGTCTCGGCCGCGACGAGCGTGCTGATGCTGATGACGTACGCGACGGACAGGTCGAGCGACCCGGCGAGGATGACGAGCGTCTGCCCGACGGCGACGAGCCCGAGCCCGGTCGCGACGTGCAGGAGGCTGACGACGGTGGACTGGTTGAACAGCGACCCGCCGTCGATGGCGACGACGATCCAGCCGATCACCAGCGTCAGCGCGAGCGCGATGTAGACCCCGCGGGCGGGACCGGCCGCGGATGCCTTGAGCCTGATGCTTCGCGTCTTCGCCGGTGCAGGAGGCGCGGTCACGCCATCACCTCCGCTGCGCTCCGGCGCCGGCATGACCTGGACACTGTGCCCATTGCTCGCGGCTCCTCCGCTTCGCTCCGGCCCGCTCGTGGTCATGCCTTCACCTCTTCGACGGTCAGCGCGCCGGTGGCGAGCCCGACGACGTCCTCTTCACTCGCGCCGGCGGGCAGCTCCCCGGCGATGGCCCCGTCACGCATGACGACGATCCGGTCGCTCATGCCGAGCAGCTCCGGCAGCTCGGACGAGATCATCAGCACCGCGGCGCCCTCGCGGGCGAGCTTGCGGACCAGGTCGTGGATCGCGGACTTGGCGCCGACGTCGATGCCGCGGGTCGGCTCGTCGAAGAGCAGGACCTTCGGCCCGAGCGCGAGCCAGCGGGCGAGCACGACCTTCTGCTGGTTGCCGCCGGACAGGAACCGGATCTCCTGGTCCTCCCCGGCGGCGTGCACCTCGACCGCCTTGAGCAGGTCGCGGACCTTCACGGTGCGGCCGGTGCGGCCGCTCGTGGAGAAGAGCCCGGACGGGAAGACGGCGCGCCCGGCGAGCAGGGCGTTGTCCAGCACCGACTGGCCGGCGACGATGCCTTCGCCCTTGCGGTCCTCGGTGACGTACGCGATGCCGGCCCGGATCGCGGCACGAGGCGAGCGCAGCTGCACCCGCACGCCGTCGAGCTCGACGGTGCCGGCGGTGAACGGGTCGGCTCCGAAGATCGCGCGGGCGAGCGCGGAGCGGCCGGAGCCCTGCAGGCCACCGATGCCGAGGATCTCCCCGGCGCGCAACCGGACGTCGACGCCGCGCAGCTTGTGGTTCGCTCCACCGTGGACGGACAGGCGGACGGCGCCGAGGTCGCCGGGGTCGGCCCGAGGCGGGTAGTAGCTGGCCAGGTCCCGGCCGACCATGTGCTTGACGAGCTGGTCGGCGGTGGTGTCACGGGTGGCGAGCGTGGTGACCCGGCGGCCGTCCTTGAGCACCGTGATCCTGTCCGACAGGTCGAAGACCTCGGTGAGGCGGTGCGACACGTACAGCAGGCCGATGCCGCGCTCCTGGAGCCGGCGCACCAGGGCGTAGAGCAGCTCGACCTCGTGGTCGGCGAGCGCGGCGGTCGGCTCGTCCATGATGAGCAGGCGCGCGTCGAGCGCGAGCGCCTTGACGATTTCGACGACCTGCTGCTGGGCGACGCCCAGCCGGCCGACCTTCACGCCCGGGTCGAAGGACGTCTCGCCGGCGGCGGCGAGCAGCTCCGCGGTGCGGGCCAGCATGGCCTTGCGGTCCACGAGCCCGCGCCGGACCGGCTCGTGGCCGAGGAACACGTTCTCGGCGACGGTGCGCTCGGGCAGCAGGTTGAACTCCTGGTGGATGATCCCGATGCCGGCCGCCTGCGCGTCGCGCGGGCCCTTGAAGCCCACGGGCCGGCCGTCGAGCTCGATCGTGCCACCGTCGGGGGTGTACACCCCGGAGATGATTTTCATGAGGGTCGACTTGCCTGCGCCGTTCTCGCCGACGACGGCGTGCACCTCGCCCGGGCGTACGTCGATGTCCACATCGGACAGCACGCGGACACCGAGGAAGGACTTGCCGATCCCGCCGAGCCGGAGCAGAGGGGGTGTTTCAGGTGTGGGGGGTGTTTCGGGCACTGCAAACCCCTAACCGACCGTAACCATCGAAGACGGCCGTGATTGCGGTCGAGCATCGGTGGAGCACGTAGCGTGGGGGACTTTCGCCTTTGAAGTCCTGAACTTTTGCTGGTTTCGACTAAAGGTGGTGGAGAGCAGAGTAAATGTTTCGATGTTCGGCCGCAACGGCGCAACGTCACCGAAACAAAGCCGTTGCATCACCTCCGCCGATCGACCGACGCCGACAAGCCCAACGGAGGAGAGCACAGAGAGCGCTTCCCCGTCCAGCCTGCTCATGAGATGGCTTTTGACCTGCCGGTACGGGCAAGAGAACGTCCGAGACGTCGCCGAATCGCTCCCGAAAAAATTGTTATGGCCATTCACGCAATGGACCGCGCTGCGGCGGGATCTTGACACCATCGCCTTCCGTCGCCAAATTGGGTACTCGGCCAGAGCGGCGATGACACCGATGCGGACGGTGACGGGCCGGTGTCCTGCGCATCCATGACGGCGATTGTGGGACCTGACATGCACAGACAGCGAGCTGGTAGGTGCTTCACGGTGCGATCGACAGCCGCCTCGCTCCCCGCGCCGTGAACCGGGGCGGACCGGCACCCCGGCTGCGGAAGCCGTCATCTGTCCCGCCCCTGACCTTCCGGGGCGACTTCGCTCCGCTGGTCGTCGCCGCGCAGGCCGGCAGCACGAACGCGCGTGACGAGTTGATCTCGGCGTGCCTGCCGCTGCTGTACAACATCGTCGGCCGAGCCGTGGACAGGCCGGCCGACGTGGACGATGTCGTGCAGGAGACATTGTTGCTGGTGCTGCGAGACCTGCCGGGCCTGCGCAGCCCCGAGAGCTTCCGGCCGTGGCTGGCCGCTGTGGCGATGCATCAGATCGGCAGACACCGGGACCGCTGGCAGTCCGCGGCAGCGCGGACCACCGTGATCGAGGAGGCGGCCGAGGTCGCGGACAGCGCGGCCGACATCGAGCACACGACGGTGCTGCACATGCAGCTCGCCGAGCAGCGACGCCGGCTGTCCGAGGCGAACCGATGGCTGGATCCGGACGACCGGACACTGCTGTCGTTGTGGTGGCAGGAAACGGCGGAGCTCATGAGCCGCGCCGAGGTGGCCGAAGCCATGGGGGTGAACGTCGCTCACGCCGGTGTCCGGCTGCAGCGGATGCGCGAGCAGCTGGAACGATGCCGGGGCATCGTCAGCGCCCTCGCCGCCGAGCCTCGCTGCGCCGGCCTGGACGCCGTCGTGTCCGAATGGGACGGGCAGCCCTCGACCGTCTGGCGCAAACGGATCGCCCGGCACATCCGCGACTGCGCCGTCTGCACTGCGACCACGGCAGACCTGATCAGGATCGACAAGATCATCACGGCCCTCGCCGTGCTCCCCGTTCCGGCCACGCTCATCGCCGCGCTCATGGCCAAAGGTCTGCTTCCGGCGGCCGCCACGGGCGCGGCGAGCTCATTCGCGCAAGCCGCCTCCGGCGCCGCCGCGACCGGCACCGCGCACCTCTCGCTGACCGGCAAGCTCGCGGCCGCCGTAGCGGCACATCCCATCGCCTCCCTCGTCGCGGGCACGGTCATCGTGGCCGGTGTGGTCATCACGCCGATCGCGGTGTCCACGCCGCCGGCAGCACCCGCGCCCACCCGCGTCGCGGTGCCACCACCGACACCGCCGCGACCACCGGCCACCGCCGGTTCCACGACCAAAGCAGCGGCACCGGCCACCCGCGGGTCCACCGCGGCTTCGACACCGGGACCAAGCCCTTCGGGCACCATGCCGGTCATCGGGCGGACGTGGACGCTGACCGCGGAGCACAGCGGCAAGCTCATGGATGTCGAGGCGTACTCCGACACCGACCGGACCCCGGTCATTCAATGGCCCGAGACCGGCGCCGACAACCAGCGGTGGCAGGTCATCGACGCCGGCGACGGCACCGTCGTTCTCAAAGCCGTGCACTCCGGCAAGTGCCTGGACGTCGCCGCCCGCTCCACCACCGCAGGGGCGTACCTGCAGCAGTACCGGTGCAACAACGACGACAACCAGCGATTCACCATCACACCGGTGCCTCTCGCGACGCCGGCACCGACCCCGACGGCGACCGGGGACGTCTACATCATCAAGAGCGTCCTGAGTGGCCTGTGCGTCGACGTCTTCGGCAACGCGGCGACCGACGGCACGCGGCTGGTCCAGTGGACCTGCCAGGGCACCACCAACCAGCAGTGGCGGTTCACGCAGGTCTGATCGGCAGCTACTTCCAGCGTTGGGGGTAGCCGGGCAGGTCGGTGCAGCCGCACATGGCGTAGTGCAGTGGCGGCATGTTGGCGTCGACGTACTTGTCCAGGTTGTCC
>NZ_JNYJ01000106.1 GCF_000716715.1 Dactylosporangium aurantiacum
TCCGGCTCCGGCTGGCTGATCAAGGTGAGTGTGATGCCGACGTTGGCGGCGAGCACCTGTTCGGCGGCGTCGGCCGCCGGCACCTTGAGCAGTCCCTGGGCGGCGGCGCCGGTGAACCGCTCGCGCAGCGCGGCGTGCGCGGGAGCGCCGAGGCCGCACTGGGACAGGGCGATCAAGTCGTGGTGACCGCGCGTCGCCCCGCTGAGCTGCGGGAATGGGCTGAGCCGTACGGCGACCGGGTGCTGGTTCTCCAGCTCGACGTCACTGATGCCGAGCAGGTGCGTGCGGCGGTCACGACGGCAGAGGAGCGGTTCGGCGGGATCGACGTGCTCGTCAACAACGCGGGCCGTGGCTGGTTCGGCTCGGTCGAGGGGGCCCCGGACGAGACGCCTACGTGCCGATGGTCGAGGGCGTCAAGGCGGCGTTCGTGGACCATGACGGCGAGCAGGCGGGTGACCCTGTGCGCGGAGTACGGGCCGTGATCAGCGCGATGAACGCACCCGTTCCGCCGCACCGGATCGTGCTCGGCAACTCCGGCTACGACGTCGTCGTCGCGATGCAGGCGAGGCCATCGCACCCGTGACGGCCCGAGCCAGACGCCTGGCGCCACACCCGGCATCGCCTACCCGCTCATCCGCGACGCACCACTCGCCCGTTTCGCGCTTGTCTGGCGCACCGCCGCCGAAACCGGTCTCATCCGACCCTTTGCCAGCGTCGTCACCGAGCTGGGCCCGATAGTCCTATGACGTCGGCGCGGCCCCGCCAACCCCGGAGACTCTGATGTGCTGATGTCCTACCCGGCGGGCAGGATGGGCACGGGAGGTACAGATGAGCGACATCGCGGACGTTCCACCCGCCGTTGTGGGCCGGCTCCGGGTGATCTGCGGGGAGCTGCCCGAGGCGTACGAGGAGCCGGCGTGGATCGGCCTGCGGTGGCGGATTCGCCGGCGGACGTTCCTGCACGTCTACACCACCGACGGGAGGCGGTCGGCGTACATCGATACGGACGATCCGGCCATCCTGATGACCTTCCGGGCGCCGCCCGGGGAGTTGGCCGCGCTGGCGCATGCCGGCCCTCCGTTCTTCCGGGCCGACTGGGGTGTGAATGTCGTGGGAATGGTGCTGGACGACGAGACGGACTGGGTCGAGGTTGCCGAGCTGGTGACGGACAGCTATCGAGTGCAGGCGCCCCGCCGCCTCGCGTTCCGGCTGAAGGCAGGTGGATGAACCGCCGGCTACCTCCCCGCGTTGCCGCTCATCCAGGTTCGGTGCTGAGAAACATTCCTATTCACGGTGGGAGGTTCGGGCACCGGCCTCGAGCACGGTGAGGTCGCGGACCGCGTACCGGTGATGCTCGGCCTCTTCCTTGCACACCACCGTGAGGCAGCGGCGCACGACGTAGTCCTTGTCCGGGTAGGGGTCGGCCGGCTTGCGACCACATACCCGGTCGAGCTCGGCCTCGGTGAGCCCGTCGACGACCCGGCGCATCGTGGCCATGCGGGCCAGCCGCGGCGCGAGTACCTCGTCGAGCGTCGGGGTGGCATCGAGGGTGAGTCCGAGCTTCGCCGATGCTTCGGCCGGCATCCCGCCGGCAGGAATGCCCAACGGGTGGTACGGCGCGTCCTCCTCGAGCACGGCGTTGCCGATCCAGGCATCGGCGGCCATCAGCAGATGCCGCTGCGTCTCGACGAACGACCACTCGCCGTCGACCTGCTCGTGCAGCTTCGCCTCGGGTAGGCGCCTGGCACGGTCGAGCGTATCCTCCCATTGCTTCTCGATGGCATCCCAAGCGGCCCGGTATTCGGCGGCGGACGTGGCCTCACGGGCCAGCACCCGGTTGGGATGCAGCCGGTCGAGCTCGGCCTCGACGTAGGCGGTCACGTCGACGTCGTTGACAACGACACGCTCGAAGCCGCCACCGAGGGAGACGTTGCCCCCGTAGCAGTCCACGATCTTCAGGCCGGTGACGTCGCAATCGCGAATCTCGAGGCCGGAGAGGTCGCACAGGTGGATGCGGGCACCACGGAACTGGTCACTTTGGGTGTACTCAGCAGGCATCGGGACAGTCTCCCGTATCCTGCTCCTGCCCGCCGCCCCGCCCACCGACCACGACCACTGAACCCGGCAACCGGGCCATCCGGCCCGCGTGCGCCACCTGCGTCCGGCTTCGGCAGACCACAGTCACCCCAGCGGCCAGGTGATCAGCCCGCCGCGGCGGCCCCGTCCGAGTCGGTTTCCAGAGATCGCCTCAGGGTCCAACGCGAGACGCCAAGCTTGCCGGCTACGGCGGCTTGGGTCTGTCCGGCGCGCAGCAGCATAGCCGCGTCGGCAATCTGCTCGGCGTTCAGCGCGCGGGGGCGTCCGCCGACCCGACCCCGGGCGGCGTCGAGTCCCTCGCGGGTGCCCTTGACGATTTGCTGGCGCTGGAACTTGGCGGTGGCGGCGAACACGGTGAAGACCAGCTCTCCCCACATGTCGTCACTGGTTATGAGCTGGGCCACGACAGCTCGCGGCAACGTGCAAGTGCGGCCTCGACGGTCCTGCCGACCTCGCCCGGCTCAATGCCCGGATAGCCGTGCCCGACGTCGGTGCGCTCCTCCTCGATCCCCGCGCGACCGCAGCGGTTCGCCGTCCGCACCGCGCGTAATGGCGATGCGTCCCGAGGTGACCCGCTGGAAGATGTCGTTCAGGGCTGAGCGAGTGATGTTCGTACAGTTGAAGACCGGCTCCTGCGTGGAGAGCCCGGGCGGTGCGGCGGACAGCGAGGCGATCAGCATTGATGGCGATGCGGGCATGTCTTACTTCGGAAGCGATCAAAGGCGTCGAGCACCTTGATGATCTTCTGAACCGGCCTTGCCCGCCCTGTTGCCTCCAGCACGGGCGCGTCTACACCAGCCACCTCAAGCCGGACACCTATCGCGACTTTGCTGGGGACTGGAGTCCAACCCGCCCTGTCCGGCAGCCAGTGCAGGCATTGCGCTCGACTCGGACGGCCGTCCTGTCGTCGGGACGCCTGGCCTTTTCTTTCGAATTGAACGGGGCGCGGGTCCCCACGGGGCGAACGGTGTCCTCACAATGATGGCGTGATCCCGCCGCCGCCAGCGCCTGACGCTGTCTTGTTTCGTGGCTCCACGGGCCGGGTCGTTGCGTGCTACGCCGTCCTCGCGGTCCTCGGCTGGCTGTGCGCCGCCGGGTTCTACGTGGGGCTGGCGGCGCTGCTCGGCTGGTCGGTCGGCCGCACCGTCGACTTCGTCATCCTTCCGCAGTTCGTCGTTCCACTCGTTACCGTCCTCGGCGTGTTGGTTGGGATACTGATCCGCAGCCCGCACTGGGTCCGGCTGTCCGCCGCCGGCGTGGAGATCGGTACGACCCGTGCCCGGGCGGTCCTGATTCCGTGGTCGGGCGTGGAGTCGGCGACGGTCCGCGGTCGGTCGGTCTTTGCCAACCTCGACGTCGTCCCGCACCCGGCGGCGGTGGCCGCGTTGCAGGACGCGGAGGGTCAGCTGCCTCGGATGCGCACGCGCGGCGGGCGGCGGGGCTATCCCGTGCAGGTCGGGCTCTTCCCGAGCGGCCCAGCAGCGGTGACGGCCGCGCTGCGCGCCCGCGGCGTCCCGGAGGTCCGTCGGCCCGCGCCCACGGTCGCCCCACGCTGACGCAGGCACCCCACCGTCTCGGGTCCGCGGGGCGGCTCGTGGTCACCGGCACGGCGATCGGGGCGACCGAGTCCGACAGCCAGCGGCCGGTGGACATCACCGGCACCGTCGAGGGCTCCCCGTACAGCGACCGGCTCTGGCTCTATCGCCACGATGGCCGGTGGTTCATCGCACTGGGTCCGAACCGCAACGCCCAGCCAAAGGGTACCTGACCTTGCCAGATCAAGGCGCCGCGGGTCGCTGTCCGTGAAAGTTTCCATGACTGACGCCACAATGCCATGGCATCGACGGTGGTGAACTGCCGGTGCGCTGCCGGTGGGGCACCATGCATGGCGATGCTTCGATCATTGCCGGCCCCGGAGGAGAACCATGCCCGCGCATTCGTCCCACACCCGGATGCTCGTCGCGGTGAGCGCCACGACCTTACTGGTTGGCACGGCGAGCGCTGTCACGGTCGCCGCGCACGCCGCGGCCGCCGGCTGCTCCGTCACGTACACCATCAGCTCCCAGTGGCCAGGCGGGTTCGGCGCCAACATCGAGGTCAGGAACCTCGGCGACCCGCTCACCGGCTGGACGCTGAGCTGGTCCTTCGGCGCCGGCCAGCAGGTGACCCAGGCGTGGAACACCACGCTGGCCCAGAGCGGATCAGCCGTGACGGCGCGCAACGTGGCATGGAACGGCAGCCTGCCGACCAACGGCAGCGCCGGCTTCGGGTTCAACGGCTCCTGGAACGGCAGCAACCCGGCCCCGGCAAGCTTCGCGCTCAACGGGACGACGTGCACCGGCGGTGTGACCCCGCCGTCGGGCAGCGCGTCCCCGTCGGGCAGCCCTTCGTCGAGCCAGCCGCCCGGTGACGTGCTGTCCCGGGTACACACCGCCGGCCGGGTCGAGGCCAGCGGCAACACCGTGCAGTACAGCTGGCCCGGCATCTACTTCGAGGGCCGGTTCCGCGGCACCGGGGTGGGGATCGTGCTGAACGACCCCAACGCCGACTACGACATCCAGGTCGACGGCGCGCCGGCCGGCACCGTCGTGCTGCCCGGCCGGACGACCCGCTGGGTCAACGGCCTGAGCGATGCCGAGCACACCGTGCGCCTCGTCAAGCGCAACGAGAGCCCGTGGGGCATCAGCGAGTTCGGCGGCTTCGTCGCCGCCGCGGGCGGCGCGATCCTCGCCAAGCCGGCCGCCCGGACCCGGCAGATCGAGTTCATCGGCGACTCACTGACCGCCGGGTACGGCAACACCTCCAGCGGTCGCGACTGCCCCGGCGACCGGGTCGCCCGCACCACCAACACCGATCTCAGCTACGGCGCGCTGACCGCCCGCCGGCTCTTCGCCGACTACCAGATCAACGCGATCTCCGGCAGGGGGATGGTGCGCAACTACAACGGCGGCGACCCGGGCACCGACTACCGGACCTTCTACGACCGGGCGCTGCTGAGCGTCGCCGGCGACGTGTGGAACCCTGGCCCGTGGCGGCCCCAGCTCGTGGTGGTCTACCTCGGCACCAACGACTTCTCGACCGCCGTCAACCCCGGTGAGCCGTGGACGGCGGACAGCCTCGTCGCCGCCTACCGCACCGCCTACGCCGCCTTCCTGCAGAAGCTGCGGACCCGCTACGGCGCCGACACGACCATCGTGGCCGTCGGCAGCAACCCGTTCGGAAGCTACGTCCAGCAGGTGGTGCAGGAGCGCACCGGCGCGGGCGACAGCCGGGTCCGGTACTGGCCCCTGGACGAAACCGGCCTGGACCGCCTCGGCTGCGACTGGCACTTCTCCACCCGTGACGACCAGCTCATCGCCGATCGGCTCGGTACGTTCATCGGCACTTTGCCGCTGAGCTGGTAGCCGCCCGCTGCGGCTCGTCCGCACCATGGCAACGGGGTGGTGGCATGGTCGCCACCACCCCGCCGTCGCCGCTTCAGCGCATCGGGTCAGTTCAAGCTGAAGCGCTGGTTGGCCTGGCCGTGGCAGTCGTAGATCTGCACCTGCTGGCCGTTGGCGGTACCCCAGACGTCCAGGCAGCGGCCGGACTGGCCGTTGCTGATGGTGCCGTTGCTGTTGACGTTCCACTGCTGGTTGGCTTGCCCGTTGCAGTTGGCGATCTGCACCGCCGAGCCGTTGCCGGACCCAGCGGCGTCCAGGCACATGTTGCCGTACACGGTCAGCTGCCGGCTTGCCGTCTGCGTCCACAGCTGATTGCTCTGGCCGTGGCAGTCGTAGAGTTGCACCCGCGTGCCGCTGGTGTGCGACACGTTCGGCACGTCGATACACCGGCCGGACTGGGCACCGACGATCCGCTTGCCACCGCTCGACGGAACAGACGGCGTCGAGGAGGTGGGACCGACGACCGGGCCCTCACTGACGGTGATGCTGGAGCTGCCGCTGCTCTGGTACCCCTCGGTCGCGAGGATCTGGTAGTCGTGCGTGCCGAGGTTCAACCCGAGGCGCGCCCAGGCGTTGAAGTGGTTGGCGGTGGTGATGGTGCCGCCGGTGCGCTTGCTCTGCCGGACGCTCCAGTACTGGTAGAACGTCGCCGTGCCGATGATG
>NZ_JNYJ01000107.1 GCF_000716715.1 Dactylosporangium aurantiacum
TTCACCGACGGGTCGGCGTTGCGCGCGGTGCGGAACGCGACCTCGATCCAGTCGTTGCCGGTCTGCTGCAGGTTGGAGTTGCGGCGGCTGCCGTCCTCGGCGAAGGCCTCGTTCACCACGTCCCAGTAGGCGAGCTTGCCCTTGTAGTGGCCCATCACACCGTTGATGTGATCGATCATCGCCTGCCGCAGGGCGCTGCCGCTGAGGCTGCCCCAGAACCAGGGCTGTTGGGCGTGCCAGGCCAGGGTGTGCCCGCGGACCCGCATGCCGTGCTGGACGGCCCAGTTGTAGATGCGGTCGCCGTTGGTGAAGTTGAACTGACCGCGCTGCGGCTCGGTCGCGTCGGGCTTCATCTCGTTGACGGCCGTCATCATGTCGAACTCGCGGTTGGCGATCGTCAGGAAGCCCGAGTCACTGAGGCGGTCCGCCCCCATCGCGGCGCCGAAGTACCGGCCGCTCCGCTCGGCGGCCGCCTTCAGGGTGGTGCCGGTCGGACCGGTGAGGTCGGCGTGGGCGAACGTGGTCAGCGCGACCGAGGACACGGCGATCGCCACGGCGCAAACACCGCCGAGCAGCAACTTGGTCCGGCGGCGTTTCGGTACAGCGGAAACATCCCTCATCCGACGGAAGGTATTTCGTATGATGTTTACGGTCAATATTTAGCTATGTAAGTACATCGCCATAGCGGCGTCCGCCTGTAAGTTCCACCACCGTCGGTCATCCCTTGAACGCGCCTTCCATGATCCCGCTGACCAGGCGCCGTCCGACGAACACGAACAGCACCAGCAGCGGCAGCGTCGCCAGGAACGAGCCCGACATGGCCAAGCCGAGGTCGATGTCCCGGCTGCTCTGCAGAGCCTTGATGGCGATCTGGATGGTGTACCGGTCCGGCGACTTCAGCACGATGAACGGCCACAGGAAGTCGTTCCAGGCGGTGACGAATCCGAACAGGCCCAGGACGAACGCCGCGGGCCGGATCAGCGGGAAGGCGACGCGCCAGAAGATCTGCCAGGTCGTCGCGCCGTCGACGCGCGCGGCCTGGAGCAGCTCGTCGCTGATGGCGTGGGCGATGTGCTGGCGCATCCAGAAGATGCCGAACGCGCTCATCAGCCCGGGCACGATCAGGGCGGTCAGGGAGTCCACCCAGCCGAGCTCCGAGATGATGAGGTACTGCGGGATGACCGACAGCTGCGTGGGCACGGTCATCGTCAGCACGACGATGAGGAACAGGGTGTTGCGCCCCCGGAACGAGAGCTTGGCGAACGCGAAGCCGGCCAGCGCGCACAGCAGGGCCTGGCCGGCACCGATGGCGGTGGCGACGATGAGGCTGTTGAGCATGGCCTGCAGGAACGGCACGATGTCGAAGACCAGCCCGGCCAGGTGCAGGAAGTTGCCGCCGGGGACCACCCGCGGCGGAAGGCTCGTCGCCGTGGCCGAGTCGGTGGTCGACACCACGAACATCCAGTAGAGCGGGAACACGGAGCCCAGGGTCATGACGCCGAGGAGGCCGTACATCCACCACGGGACCCGGCTGACGCGCCGGTGGCGGTGCGGGTGCGGCTCGGTCCCCCCGGCCGGCAGCGGGGCGGGCTGCGACGTGGTGGTCATCGGATTCCTTCCAACGAGGTCTCCTGCGTGCCGTTGCAGCAGGCGCTGCGCCACTTGCAGGTGGCGTTCACGAACTTCTGGGCGAAGCGGGCCAAGTATCCGACGTTCAAGTCCAAGAAGCGGTCGCGCCGCTCGGCGGAGTACACGACCAGCGCGTTCCGGTACCGCGACGGCCGGCTCACCCTGGCCAAGATGACCGAACCCCTGGACATCGTGTGGTCGCGTCCCCTGCCTGAGAGTGCATCGCCGTCCACGGTGACCGTGTCGCAGGACAGCGCGGGGCGCTGGTTCGTGTCCCTGCTCTGCCTGTCCACCGGGGAGAAGATCACCAACCCCAAGCATGAGCGCCGCGACCGAGCCGCACTCGCCCGAGCCCAAAGGAACCTTGCCAGGAAAGAGAAGGGCTCCGCGAACGGGCCAAGGCACGGCTGAAGGTCGCCCGCGTCCACGCCCGGATCACCGATCGGCGCCGCGACCACCTGCACAAACTGACCACTCGACTCGTTCGTGAAACCAAACGATCGTGATCGAGGACTTGACGGTGCGCAACATGGTCGCGCTCGCTGAGCGGATGCCGCCGCACGTGCGGTCGTGGACCTGCCGGTGCGGCACCGTCCACGACCGCGACGTCAACGCGGCCCGCAACATCCTCGCGGAGGGGCTCTCCGTGATTGCCTGTGGAGGCGGTGTAAGACCTCAACGAGAGTCCTCTCGGACGGGGCAGTCGTCGGTGAAGCAGGAACCCCCTGGGGTGACCCAGGCAATCCCCGCCCTGTAGGGCGGGGAGGACTGTCAAGGGCGCTCCGAGCGGATCCGGGTGACGAGCAGGTAGTTGATCGTGGCGACGACGACGACCATGACGAACAGCGCGACCCCGATCGCCGAGCCGTAGCCGAAGTGGAAGCGGCCGAAACCCTGCTCGTACAGGAACAGGGTGAGGGTCTGGCATTGCCGGGCCGCCCCGCAGGTCAGCGAGCCGGGGCTGACCAGCAGCGGCTCCGTGAACACCTGCAGGCCGCCGATCGTGGACGTGACCACGGTGAACACGATGATCGGCCGCAGCGAGGGGATCGTGATGTGGCGGAACTGCCGCCAGCCGCCGGCCCCGTCCACCGCGGCGGCCTCGTAGACGTCGCGCGGCACCGCCTGCAGCGCGGCGAGATAGAGCAGGGTGTTGTAGCCCGTCCAGCGCCACATCACCATCGTGGCGATCATGACATGGCTTCCGAAGACGGAGGCGGTGAACTCGACGTGCTGGAGGCCCAGCAGCTCGAGCAGCCAGTTGAGCAGGCCGTAGTCGCGGTCGAAGAGCTGGGCGAAGACGATGGTGGTGGCCGCGACCGAGGTGATGTACGGGACCAGCACCGACATCCGGAAGAACGCCGAGGCCCGCAACCGCGCGTGGTTGAGCACGTGCGCCAGCGCGAGCGCGAGCAGCAGCTGCGGGACGGTCGACAGCACCCAGATGCTGAACGTGTTCCGCAACGCGCCCCAGAAGCGCGGATCGTCGAGCAACCGGGAGAAGTTGTCGAGCCCGACGAAGGTGTGCTCCCCGATGGGATCCCAGTCGAACAGGGCAACGTAGAAGGTGAACAGCAGCGGGAACAGGCCGAAGACGGCGAAGAGCAGGAAGAAGGGGGCCACGAAGGCATAGGGCGCCAGCCGCTCCCGTACCCCCAGGTGCACGGCTCTGGTCCTGGGCGGGTCGGCCGGCGCGGTCGCCGCCTCGGTCGGTCTGAGCATGGTCGGCACAGCGATCACCCTTTCCCGGCGGGCGGCGGCCGGACGGCACCGCCCACCGCCCACCGCCCCGTCCGGTCAGCCGCGGATGGCCTTCTCGACGTTCGTCATCGCGGTCGACCAGGCCTTGTCGGGCGGGACCTTCCCCTGCTCGACGCTCGTCAGGAGATTGAGGAACTCGGTGCCGATCGTGCCGTCCTCAGGTCCGATGTAGAACGGCTTGAGCCTGGTCACGGAGTCCGTGTAGATCTTGCCGATCGGGGCGCCGGAGAAGAACGGGTCGGTCTGCGCCACCAGCTTGGGGTCCGCGTAGACCGACGGCGTGGTCGGCAGCGCCCCGGTGAGCAGGAAGTGATCGAGCTGCCCGGCCGGCGACTGCGTCTCGGTGATGTACTTCCAGGCGGCCTTCGGGTTCTTCGCCCGCTTCGGAATGGCCAGGAAGCTGCCGCCCCAGTTACCGGCGTCGCCGGGGATCGCGGCCACGTCCCACTTGCCGGCCGTGCCGGGGGCGTTCGTCCGGATCGAACCGAGCATCCACGACGGCGCGGACACGACGGCGAAGTCACCCTTGCTCATGCCGGCGGTCCAGCCCGAGGAGAACGAGCCCTGTTTCGCGCTGATGTTGGCCGCGATTGCCTTGAGTGTGACGTCGAACGCCGTTTTCACCTGCGGGTTCGTCTTGTAGGAGGCCTTGTGGTCGGCGTTGTTGTAGTAGCGCTCGTTGCCCTGGTTGATGGCCTGGAAGTAGACGCTCGTCGGCGCGTTGTCCAGGAACGCCTTGCCGGTCGCCTGCACGTACCGCTGGCCGACCCCGATGAACGCGTCCCAGGTGGGCCAGAGCTTCGAGACCTCGTCCCGGTCGGTCGGCAGGCCCGCCGCCTTGAACAGGTCGGTCCGGTAGGCGACGGCCAGACCGCCCACATCCGTCGGGATGCCGATGATCTTGCCGTCCTTGGCGGTCGACTGGCTGATGACCCAGTCGAGGTAGTCGCCCTTCATCTTGTCGGCCCCCAGCGTGTTGAGGTCGACGAAGTTGTCCACGGACGACATGAACTTGGGCAGGTCGTCGCCCTGGATCAGCACAAGGTCGGGCACCTTGCCGCCGGCGAGGGCGGCGGTGAGCGCCTGTGCGGTCTCGCTCGTGCTGCCGACCTCCGTCAGCTTGATGTTCGTCTCCGGGTGCGCCTTGGTGTAGCGGTCGACATCGGCCTTCTGGTTGATGCCCGTGAAGGACCAGAACTCGAAGGTGTTCGACCCGGACGACGCGGATCCGTCATCGGACCCGCCGGAACAGGCCTGGCTGCACAGGAGTGCGGCGGCGAGGACGAGCGTTGCGGCGATGCGGCGACTCACGTGACTCCTCCGATCGGTCGGACCCGCGCGTACCGGTCGGCCGCGGTGACGTGGCCGTGGCCGTTACCGTTGAGGATGTCGCCGGTGGCCGTTCGGCCACCGGCGGCAGCGCGGGTCAGTTGAGGCTGAAGCGTTGGTTGGCCTGGCCGTGGCAGTCGTAGAGCTGGATCTGCTGGCCGTTGCCGGTGCCCCAGACGTCGAGGCAGCGGCCGGACTGCACGCCGCTGATGGTGCCGTTGGAGTTGACGTTCCACTGCTGGTTGGCCTGGCCGTTGCAGCTGTAGCGCCAGGCTTCCCCGGAGGTCCAGGTTCGGGAGTCGTTGGGGCTGGTGGAGCCGTCCACGGGGCTG
>NZ_JNYJ01000108.1 GCF_000716715.1 Dactylosporangium aurantiacum
CCACACCCTCACCACCAGCACCTGAATGAGGGGACGGCGCTTCGCGCCGCCCCCTCATTCAGCAACCCAACCCCACCACCGAAAACGCAACAGGCTCCAGGGGAACACCGATCCACCAGGTTGACGGAGGCCGGCCACCGCCGGGCACACCGCAGCCCCGCATGCAGCGGCGACTGCCGTCCGGGGCCGGCGCGAGACGCAACATCGGCGCGCTCGTTGCCAGCAGGGCGTGGTCCACGAGCGACTGTCCACGCGGGGTTCGCGCACCGACGGCACGGCCGGGATCGCCGGCCCGGCCGCGGGGTGCACGCCGCCGTCGACAAAGCGCGGTCGCGTCCACGGAGGTGGTGTACGACTCGCCCACTTTGGGCGTGATGTAGTGAATGGGAACGGCCACCGCCAGATCCTTCGGAACGACGAAGAACTGAGGGAGATCAAGCGATGGCCGCACCTTTGCGTGTGGACGGTGCCGCGTTCCTGCGTGAGTATGTCGAGTCCGCGTCACCCGATCTGTTGCGTGCGATGGTGAAAACGTTCACCGAAGCGCTGATGTCCGCCGAGGCCGACGCGGTGTGCGGCGCGGCCGGATCGTGAACGTCCACGCCCTCGTCGCGGTCGGTGTGAACGCCGACGTCGGCCGGGAGGTCCTCGGCATGGAGGTGTGCTCCGATGAGGACGGTGCTGGCTGGCTGGCTGGCTGGCGTTCCTGCGTTCCCTGACCGCCCGCGGACTGTCCGGCGTCCGTCTCGTCGTCTCCGACGCCCACCGCGGCTTGGTTAACGCCATCGGCGCCGCGCTGCCCGGCGCCACCTGGCAACGCTGCCGCACCCACTACCGACGCAACCTGCTCACCAAGGTGCCGAAGTCGGCGCAGCCATGGGTCGCTACCCTGGTCCGCACCATTTTCGACCAGCCCGACGCCGACACCGTCCCCGCCCAGTACGACCGCGCCGTCACCGCGATCGGCGAACGGTTCCCCACCGCCGCGGACCGCCTGCACGACGCCCGCGAGGAACTCCTCGCCTTCACCGGCTTCCCGCGGGAGGTCTGGCGCCAAGTCTGGAGCAACAACCCCCAAGAGCGGGTCAACAAGGAGATCCGCCGCCGCACCGGGGTCGTCGGCATCTTCCCCAACCGCGCTGCGATCATCCGGCTCGTCGGCGCCGTCCTGGCCGAACCTACCGACGAATGGACCGAAGGACGCCGCTACATGGGCCTGGAACTCCTCAACAAAGCACGACTCGCCCTGATCACCACCGAGGGAACCAACACCGAACCCGTCGCCGCTGAACTCGCAGCCGCCTAACATCCACCCAACTGGAGCAACGCTGGCCGTTCCTACACCACGCCAGCGGACGCGACCCAGCCACCGCCCTGCGCCCGCGTCGGCGGCCGTCGTGTCCGCACCGACAACCGCCGCGCGCCCGCGTCAACAAAACCACCGCCGCGCGCCGAACCAGCGGCCGCCGCGCTTCGCGCGCTGCGGGCGCGAAGCTCCCTCCGCGGTCGAACCGATCGCGCGCTGTCCGGCTACCGCTCGTGCACCACCTCCCCGTCCACGAACACGAGGTCGGTGGTCGTCTCGTACAGCGTGGCGCCGGGCTCGAAGGGGTCCCGGTCCAGCACGACCAGGTCGGCGGCCTTGCCGACGGTGATGGAGCCGGTCTCGTCGTCGGTGCCGTTCACGTACGCCGAGCCCAGCGTGTACGCCGTCAGCGCCTGCTCCAGGCTCAGCGCCTCGTGCGGCAGCATCGGCACCTGGGACGTCGGCCAGTCCGCCTCGCCCGAGACGGCGGGCTCGGTGCGGTGCACGGCCACGTGGATCGCCCACCACGGGTCGGGGGTGGTGACGGGCCAGTCGCTGCCCGCGGCGAGCCGGCCGCCGGTGCGGGCGATCGACCCGAACGGATACTGCCAGCCGGCGCGCTCGGGGCCGAAGTACGGCACGCACAGCGTGTCGTTCTGCTCGTGGTGGGTCGCCCACAGGGCCTGGATGTTGGCGGTGACGTCGAGCGCGGCGAAGCGCGGCACGTCGTCGGGGTGGACCACCTGCAGATGGGCCAGGTGGTGACGGGCACCGGAGGCGCCACGGGTCCGGGCGGCCGCGACCGCGTCGAGGCACTCGCGGACGGCCCGGTCGCCGATGGCGTGGAAGTGCACGCCGAACCCGGCGGCGTCCAGTTGTGTCACGTACTCACGCAGGCGGGCGGGGTCGACGTTGGACTGGCCGCAGTGGCCGTCCCGGCCGACGTAGGGCTCGAGCATCGCGGCGGTGAAGTTCTCCGCGACGCCGTCCTGCATGATCTTCACGGCGGTGGCCCGGAACCTGCCGTGACCGGCGGCGGCGCGCCGGGCCTCGAAGCCCGCGATCTGCGACGCGTCGCCCGCGCGGTCCCACCACAGCGCGCCGGTGACCCTTGCCCGCAGTACACCTGCCGCATCCGCCGCCAAGTAGGTGCCGAACTGGTCCCGGGCGCCCGCATAGGCGCCCACGATCGCGTCCTGCCAGCCGGTGACGCCGAGGCTGAACAGGTAGCGCTGTGCCTCGAGCAGCGCGCGGTCGTAGTCCTCGGCGGTGTCGGCGGGCAGCAGCCCCGTGATCAGATCCATGGCCCCCTCGTGCAGGACCCCGGTCGGCTCCCCCGCGGCGTCCCGCTCGATCCTCCCATCGGCCGGGTCCGGCGTGCCACGATCAATGCCCGCGATCGACAGTGCGCGACTGTTCACCCACGCCGAGTGATGGTCGCGGTTGGGTAGGAAGACCGGCCGGTCCGGGGCCACGGTGTCGAGGTCGTCGCGGTGCGGCAGGCCGCCCGGGAACGCCGCCATCGACCAGCCGCCACCGGTGATCCAGCCGTCGCCCGGGTACGCGGCGACCGCGGCGAGATAGTCGGCCTTCGTGTGCCAGGGCGTGAGGTCGCAGCGCAGCCGCTCGAGGGCGCCCGACACGGGGTGGACGTGCGCGTCCTGCAGGCCGGGGACGAGCGCCCGGCCGCCGAGGTCGACGACGTCGAACGCGTGACCGGACAACTGCGACAGCACGGCCGCACGGTCGCCGACGGCGACGATCCGCCCGTCGCGGACCGCGACCGCCTCCGCGCCGCCGGGCGCGAAGACCCGGCCGCCGATGAACAACAGCGCACCCATGCGCGCAGCATGCACGGCAACCGTGGGGGTACGCAAAGGGTCCACCCCGTTGACCGGCATGCCCGTCGATGTGATGGTGCCATCACCACATCGACGGTCGGCGAAGTGTTCGCGGTCATCCCGCGGCACCCGCTGCGTACCCCCAACCGGAAGGGACCACCCACCCATGCGCAAGAGACGGGTCATCGCGATCGGCGCGGCCATCCTCGCCGTCGCCGCGAGCGTCGTCGCCGGCCCCGCGCCGGCCCAGGCCGTGCAGGTCACCGGGCTGGCCGCGACCATCGCCCTGAACAACTGCTCGGGCGCCCTGGTCCGGTACCCCAGCTCGGTCGACAGTGACCGGGCGATGCTGCTCACCAACGGCCACTGCTACGAGGGTGGCTTCATCAACGCCGGTCAGGTGCTGCAGAACCGGACCAGCTCCCGCACCGGCACGCTGCTGAACAACACCGGCGGCTCGCTCGGCACGGTGCGCGCCGACAAGCTGCTCTACGCCACGATGACGAACACCGACGTGGCGCTGTACCAGCTCACCCAGACGTTCGCGCAGATCAAGTCGAGCTACAACACCACCGCCCTGACGATCGCCGCCACCCACCCGGCGGACGGCGCGGCGATGACGATCCCGTCCAGCTACTGGAAGCAGGTCTGGACCTGCACCATCAACGGCTTCGTGCCCACCCTGCGCGAGGACCAGTGGACGTGGCACGACTCGATCAGGTACAACACCGGCTGCCAGACCACCCACGGCACGTCCGGCTCGCCGATCGTCGCGTCGTCGAACAACACCGTCATCGGCATCAACAACACGGGCAACGACGACGGTGCCAGCTGCACCCTCAACAACCCGTGCGAGGTCGACGCGAACGGCAACGTCACCGTCCACCAGGGCCAGAGCTACGGTGAGCAGACGTACTGGTTCACCACCTGCCTCAACTCGTCGCGGGTCATCGACCTGTCGATCGCCGGCTGCCTGCTCACCAAGCCTCCGGGCAGCGGCAACACGGTCACCGTGACCAACCCCGGCGCGCAGACCGCGACGGTCGGCACCCCGAAGTCCCTGCAGATCTCGGCGTCGTCCTCCGGCAGCGGCCAGACCCTGACGTACTCGGCCACCGGCCTGCCCGCGGGCCTGACCATCAACGCCAGCACCGGCCTGATCTCGGGCACGCCGACCACCGCCCAGACCACCACCTCCACCGTGACGGTCAGTGACACGACGGGCGCGACGGGCACCGCGTCGTTCGGCTGGACGGTCAGTGGTGGCGGCGGCGGTACGTGCAGCGGCCAGAAGCTGCTCAACCCCGGCTTCGAGTCCGGCGCCACGTCGTGGACCGGCACCACCGGCGCCATCGGCCAGTGGTCCAGCCAGGGCCAACCCGCCCGCACCGGCACCTACGCCGCC
>NZ_JNYJ01000109.1 GCF_000716715.1 Dactylosporangium aurantiacum
GAAGGGCGACCGGCCAAGGCCCTCTCTCAGTCCTCGTCGAGTTCCAACAGCAACCCTCTCAGAGGGCTCTGCCGAAAGGATGGTGCCCTAGTGACCGGCATCCGCGACAACCACAGTTGTCACGCGGCGGCCGAGCTCCACCCGATGACCGCCCATCTGGCCGACCTCGCCGCGCAAGTGCCCACGGCCCAGACGCCCTCGGCGGCGCTGGCCGCGCTCGCCGCGCTGGAGGACGCATGCCGGGAGGCGCGCGAGTGGCTCGTGGTGGACCTGGTCCTCAACGATGGCTGGTCGTTCGCCGAGCTGGGCCGCGCCCTGGGCGTCACCCGGCAGGCCGCCAGCAAGGCATACGCCGCCCCGGTAGAGCAGCGGATGCGGCACAACCTCCGCAGCCGCGACACCGCCCTGGTCGTCGTGGCGTGCGGCGGCGCCAAGCTCGACCGGCCCGCCCCGGCCGCTGACCTGTACGTCGGCAGCTACCACCAGGCGTGCCGCCGCGCGGCCGAGCGCCTCGGCGGGCGGCTGGTCATCCTCTCGGCCCGCTACGGGCTGCTCATGCCGCACACCGTGATCGCCCCGTACGAGCAGCGCATGGGCCAGCCCGGCGCGGTCGCCGTGGCGACGCTGCGCGCGCAGGCACGACGCCTCGGTCTCGACACCGCTGGGGACGTGACGGTGCTGGGCGGAAGGGAGTACGCCGACGCCGCGTCGGCGGTCTGGCCGCACGCCCGCCGCCCTCTCGACGACGCCCGAGGCATCGGCCCGCAAATGCGCGCGCTGGCCGAGCTGGCGCGCACGGCGACAACCACGGTTGCGCCCCAACCGGAAGGACTAGCCGCATGACCGCGCCACGACTCCAACTCGTCACCGGCGACGCGCCACCGCCGCCGGAGCTGTCCACGGCCCTGTGGGACGTACCCGTGCCGCTCGGGGGGCGGGCGGCGCCGCCGCCGTTCCCGGTCGACGTGTACCCCGGATGGCTGGCCGACATGGTGTCCGGCGTCGCGGAGTTCACCCAGACCGACACCGCCATGGCCGGCACCGTCGCCCTGGCCGTGCTCTCCGCCTGTGCGGGCGGGCGCCTCGACGTGGAGGCCAAACCCGGCTGGCGGGAACCGGTCAACGTGTTCGTCGCGGTCATCGCCGAACCGGGCGAACGCAAGAGCCCGGTGCATGGGGCGCTGACCCGGCCGCTGTTCGCCGCGCAGCAGACCCTCGCCGAACGTGCCCGGCCGCGCATCGAGGAAGCCGCCACGCTCAAGGACGTAGCGGCCCGCGCGGCGGAGCAGGCTAAGGCAACCGCGGCACGGGCCGACGCCGCCAAGCGGGACGACGCCACGGCCGAGGCGGTCGCCGCCGCCCTGGCCGCCGAGGCCATCACCGTGCCGTCGCTGCCCCGGCTCATCGCCGACGACGTGACCCCGGAGAAGCTGGTCGGGCTGATGGACGCCAACGGCGGGCGGATGGCGCTCATCTCCGACGAGGGTGGCATCTTCGACACCCTCGCCGGCCGCTACTCGAGTAACCCCAACCTCGACCCCTACCTCAAAGGGCACGCCGGGGCGCCGATGCTGGTGGACCGCACCGGCCGCGAAGGCGAGTACATCCTGCGCCCGGCGCTCACGGTCGGGGTGATGGCGCAGCCCTCGGTGTTGCGCAAGTTCGGCGGCAACGGCGACCTCGCCGGGCGGGGCGTGGTCGCCCGGTTCCTGTTCGCCCTGCCGCGCAGCCTCGCCGGGTACCGCAACGACGACGCCGCCCCGGTACCGGAGCACACCGGCGAGCACTACGCGCGGCAGGTGCACGACCTGGCCGCCACCTTCGCCGAATGGGACGACCCGGCCGTGGTCACCCTCACCGACGACGCCAAGAAGGTCCGATCCGAGGCTGCCAACCGCATCGAGCGGCAGCTGCGGCCGGGCGGGTCGCTGCGCGACATCCGGGAGTGGGCCAACAAGCTGTCCGGCGCCATGCTCCGGCTGGCCGGGCTGCTGCACGTCGCGCACCACCCGACCGACGGGTGGCGCCAGCCGATCGACGCCGCACGGATGGCCGACGCGGTCCGGCTGACGGCGTTCTTCGTCGCGCACTACCAGGCCGCGCAGCACGTCATCAGCGGCGACCCGGCCGTCGACACCGCCCGCACGGTGCTTGCCACGCTGATCGAGCGGCAGATGACCTGCTTCACCCGGCGCGAGCTCCACCGCCGCATGCAGCGGCAGCTCCCCAAGGCCGCGCAGGTCGTCGCCGTGCTCGACACCCTCGCCGCGCACGGCTGGGTGAGAGCCACGGACGCGGGCTACGAACTGCACCCGCGCGCCGCCGAGTACGCCGCCACCCCGCCAGACAGGGCGGGAAGCGATGACACGGTGACAGACGCCCTCGATGACGACGTTTCCGCAGGTGAAGACACGTCCGAGGCTGTCACCGGGTCGCGGTGACAACCGGTGACAGCGGTGACAGGCCACCAGTGCTGTCACCGCTGTCACCACCTGTCACCGGCGGGCGGTGACAGCACTAAACCACTTGTGAGCAGTGCAGACGTGCCCTCGATAGGGCTGCTGTCACCGTGTCACCGCCTCTGCCCCTCATGCCGACGAGACGGCCCCCGCGAGCTACGCGGGGGCCATCTCAGAGGCTCTCAGCCGGATTAACGCTAAGGAAGACATAGACGTGCGCAAGATCTTGCCCCAGCGAGCCTCTCAGGGCGCCGCGAGAGCCACGCGGCCGACCGGCGACACCACCCCAGCACCCGAACCGCCCCGCTCCGGAAAGGCGCTCACGATGCCACGCAACCCACGGGAGCACACGCCCCGAGACAGGTACCTCAGCGTTGCGGAGGTCGCCGACATCCTCGGCACGACCGAGCGCTTCCCGCGCCGCCTGATCGAGGAACGGCGCATCGAGTTCAAGCGGTTCGGTCGGCACGTGCGCATCGCCGAGAGCGTGCTCATGGCCTACATCGAGTCGTGCACCGTGGCGCCGTCCGGACGGAGGGTCGCCTAGTGGCCGGCAAAGACCAGCGCCGACGCTTCGGCAGCGTCCGCGCACTCCCATCCGGCCGCTTCCAGGCCCGCTACACCGGCCCCGACGGCATCAAACGCCCCGCCCCACACTCCTTCGCCACGGAACGCGAGGCCGAGCGATGGCTGGTCAAGACCGAAGCGGACATGCTGCGCGGCGACTGGATAGACCCTGACGCGGGCAACATCCAACTCAGGCAGTACGTCGCCGACTGGATGCGCGACCGCGACCTCAAGGCGCGCACCCGAGAGGAGTACGAACGGCACCTCCGGCTCCACGTCCTGCCCTTCCTGGGCGACGCCATGCTGAGCCAGATCGGACCGCCGAAGGTCCGCGCCTGGCGGACCGGACGGCTGGACGCTGGCATCGGCAAGCCGACCGTGGCCAAGACATACCGCATCCTGCACGCCGTTTTCGCCACCGCCGTTGACGATGACCTGATCCGACGCAACCCCTGCCGGATCAAGGGCGCGGCGACGGCCAAGGTCGAGGAGCGGCCGATAGCGACCCTCGACCAGGTGTTCGCCATCGCCGCCGCCATCCAGCCGCGCTACCGGCTGCTCGTGCTGCTGGCGACCTTCGCGCAGATGCGCTTCGGCGAGCTGGTCGCGCTGCGACGGCGCAGCATCGACCTCGACGCGATGGTCGCGTGGGTGCGGAAGTCCACGGCCGAGATGGAGGACGGCACGCAGGTCGACGACGACCCGAAGTCGGAAGCGGGCAAGCGCTCGATCAGCCTGCCGCACGGGCTGCAGCCGGACATCGCGCACCACCTCAAGGAGTACGCACAGCCCGGCCCGCACGGGCGGCTGTTCGTCGGTCCGCTGGGCGGCATCCCCCGCCGTCGCAACTTCAACCGCATCTGGCGCAACGCACTGAAGGGAGCGGGCATCTCGCCAGACCTCGACCTTCACCTTCACGACCTGCGGCACACCGGTAGCACCTGGTCGGCACAGAGCGGGGCCACCTTGAAGGAACTCATGGCGCGCATCGGCCACTCCAGCACCCGCGCCGCCATGATCTACCAGCACGCCACCAGTGATCGAGATCACGCCATCGCCAAGGCGCTCGATGCCCTGATTGAGGAAGCCGGAAGCAAGATCAACGCATGATGTGGCACGCGGGTGGCACGCCGCCCGGTTAAGCGCTGAAACGGCGAACGCCCTGGCTTCGCGGTGATCCCGCGACGACCAGGGCGTTTGGCGTTTTACACGATGGAGTGGAGACGAGGGGACTCGAACCCCTGACCCCCACACTGCCAG
>NZ_JNYJ01000110.1 GCF_000716715.1 Dactylosporangium aurantiacum
GCCACCCGGTACGACAAACTCGCCGTACGCTACCAAGCCACCGTCACCATCACCGCCATCAACAAATGGCTCTAACCCCACTTACCAAACACGGCTTAGGCTTCCCGGTGCCATGAACGACGACGCGCTGATCGCCAGCTTGACCGCCGCCCTCGAGGCGCGACCCGACGACACGACGCTCCGCCTGCACGTCGGCGGTCTGCTGATCGACGCGGGCCGCGTCGCCGAGGCCATCACGCACGCCGGGCTGGTGCTGGCCGGTGACCCGGGCAACGCCGCCGCCCAGGCCCTGATGCGCCGGGCGCTCACGGCCACCGCGTCCGGTGCCGCCGAGCCGCCGGCCGCGCCGGCCGTCCCCGCCGCACACACCGGGACACCGGCCGGGTCGAAGGCCACGGAGGATCTGGAGGCGCCGGACGGCCCCGAGCCGGACGCCGACCCGCTCGCCGCCTACGAGGACGAGCTGGCCCCGATCCTGCCGGCGCGCTACGCCGGGCCCGGCGACCCACCCCGCCCCGAGCGCGTCGGCGGCCCGCCGGAGCCGGTGCGCGGCGAGGACGACCGCCGCTTCGACGTCGAGTCCTCGACGGTCCGCCTCGCCGACGTCGGCGGGATGAGCGCCGTCAAGGAGCGGCTGGAGCTGGCGTTCCTCGGTCCGATGCGCAACCCGCAGCTGCGCCGGCTGTACGGCAAGAGCCTGCGCGGCGGGCTGATGCTCTACGGTCCCCCGGGCTGCGGCAAGACGTTCCTGGCCCGGGCGCTGGCCGGCGAGCTGGGCGCGGGGTTCATGTCACTGTCCATCGTGGACGTGCTGGACATGTGGCTGGGCAACTCCGAGCGTAACCTGCACGAGCTGTTCCAGACCGCGCGGCGCAACGCGCCGTGTGTGGTGTTCCTGGACGAGGTCGACGCGCTGGGGCAGAAACGGTCGCAGCTGCACTCCAGCGCGATGCGGACCGTCAGCAACCAGTTGCTCGCCGAGCTCGACGGCGTGGAGGGCGACAACGAGGGCGTGTTCGTGCTGGCCGCGACGAACACGCCGTGGCAGGTCGACCCGGCGCTGCGCCGGCCGGGCCGGCTCGACCGGATGGTCCTGGTCCTGCCGCCGGACGCGGAGGCCCGCGCGGCGATCGTCGAGCGCAACCTGCGGGACCGCCCGATCGAGGGGATCAACCTGCCGCGGATCGTCGCGGCGACCGAGGACTTCTCCGGTGCCGACCTGACGCACCTGTGCGAGACGGCCGCCGAGTACGCGCTGGCCGACTCGCTGCGCAGCGGCACGGTGCGCATGATCGGGCAGCAGGACTTCGACCGGGCGCTGGGCGAGATACGCCCGTCGACCGGCCCGTGGTTCGCCTCGGCGCGCAACGTCGCCATGTTCGCCAACGACGGCGGCGCCTACGACGAGCTGGTCGCCTACCTCAAGCGACGGAAGCTGCTGCGGTGACCACCGCGACTCCCCCGGGTGAGCTGGCCACCCGGGTCAGCCACCTGCTGGCCGTCGGCCGGCCCGACGACGCCGTGCCGCTGGTGCTGCGGCGCCTGGCCGAGCAGCCCGACGATGTGCTCGCGCTGGTGCTGCTGGCCGTGTGTCACCAGGCGGCCGACCGCGCCGCCGACGCGCTGGAGGCCGCCGGCCGGGCCATCGCGCTCGCGCCGGACCTGGCCGTCGCGCACCGGCAGGCAGCGGCCGCGTCGATCGCCCTGGGCCGCCCCGCGGATGCCGTCCGGGCGGCCGGCACCGCCCGCGAGCTCGACCCGCACGACGCCGACACCGAGGTGGTCCTGGTCTACGCGCTGCTGGAGGCGGGCGGCACCGGCAACATCGTCGCGGCGGTGGAGGCCGCCGCCCGGGCGCGGCAGCTGGCACCGGACCGCCCGGCGGCGCACGTCGCGCAGGGCGACGCGCTGCGCAGGACGGCCCGCTTCGACGCCGCCCGGCGCTGCTACGAGCGCGCCCTCGCCATCGCGCCCGAGGACCCGATGGCCCTGTACTCGCTGGCGGAGCTGGACGCCGGGCGGGGGCGGGCGCTCAGCGCGTCGCCGGTGATGGCCGCGACCCTGGCCACCACGCCGGACGACGGGACCGTCGTGAAAACCGCCGTGCGCATCGCCCGGGGCGCGCTGTGGCTGGTCACCGACATCGCGAGCCTGCTGCTGGTGCTGACCTCGGTGGGCGCCACGGTGGCCCGCACGCAGCTGCCGGGCCCGGCCGGCACCGCCGTCGCCGTGGCGGTCGCGGCCGGCGGCATCGCGGCCGCCGCGGCGTACGTGCGGTGGCGGCTGCGGGCGCTGGCCGGCTCGACCCGCACGCTGATCCGCCAGCACATCCACCGGCCGACGTTCGCGGTGGCCGTGCTGCGGCTGGCCGTCACGGCGCTCGCCGCCGTGCTGTTCGCCGTCGACCCCGACCCGCTGGGCAACGGCGGTGTGAAGGTGTTCGCCATGCCGGCCACGACCGTGCCGTTCATCCTGCTCGTGCTGCGCGCCCGCAACTGGCTCGCCCGCGAGGTCGCCTGGCTGGCGCGCCGCGGCTGGTTCAGCGTGGTCGCCGGCCGTCGGCTCGCCGACCCGGGCCGCTGACCCGCACCGCTGACCCGGACCGCTGACCCCACCGCCGGTGCGCGGGCAGCCGACGCACCATTGCCGTGGGCCCGGCTCGGAAATATTTCGAAAATTCGAGTTTCGTATGCCACCGGAGTCCATTCTCGAAGCATTCCGCGGGCGTCGAAACAATTCCGAAAATTCTTGCCGGTCCACCAATGCCGTGCTCATAATCTCGCTAGCTCGGCATATGACGGACATCGATCCGCCAAACCGGCCGTCGACGCCTGGACCGCCACCCGGTGTCCCGTAACTGCCGAGCCACCTCGCCCCCCGCCCATCGAGGAGGAATGCGTGCACGACACACCCCCGCAACCGCGCGTCCGGTCGCGCCGGCCCCGGCGGCTACGGCTGCTCATCAGCCTGGCCGGCGCGATCGCGCTCACCACCGTCTCGGCGATCGCCGCCAACCCGGCCCATGCCGAGTCGGACCGGACCATCACGTCGAACCAGACCGGCACCCACAACGGCTACTTCTTCTCGTACTGGAAAGACAGCGGCAACGTCAACATGACGTTGGGCGCCGGCGGCAGCTACAGCGTACAGATGAACAGCATCAACAACTCCGTGGTCGGCAAGGGCTGGAACCCCGGCTCCACCACCCACACGGTCAACTACTCCGGCTCGTTCAACTGCGGTGGCAACTGCTATCTCGCGCTGTACGGCTGGACCACCAACCCGCTCATCGAGTACTACGTCGTGGAGAACTTCGGCAACTACAACCCGAGCACCGGCGCGCAGCGCCTCGGCTCG
>NZ_JNYJ01000111.1 GCF_000716715.1 Dactylosporangium aurantiacum
CGTTGGCCAGCTCGAACACCGGGTCCTGGCTCTCGCCCTGACCGCCGTCGCCGATGCAGCAGTACCGCTTCATCCCGCCGTCGAGCGTCCCCGACACCTTGATCGTGCCGTTGTTGACCGGGGCGTCGCCGGACTTCGTCGGCCACGTCGTGCTCGGGTTGGTGCCGCCGGTCGTCGGGGTGGTGGTGCCGACCTGGACCAGGCGCCACTGCTGGTTCGCCCCGTTGAGGTCGGTGTACTGCGAGATCCTGGCGCCGTTGGCGGTGGACCACTGCCAGACCTCGAGGGCCTTGCCGCTGTGCCGGTTGATGAGCTGGATCGCGTCGCCGATGGTCTGCACCGAGAACTGCTGGTTGTAGCCGCTGCTGATCGGCCACTGCCGGTACTCGGCGCCGTCGGCGGTGTTCCACTCCCACAGGTCGACGGCCTTGCCGCTGTGCCGGGCGACGATGCGCCACCACCCGGTGCCGGCCGACTCGAAGCGGAACTGCTGGCACTGGCAGCCGTTGCTGCTGTACTGGGTGACGGTGGCACCGTCCGCGGTGGACGCGCCGGTCACCTCCATCACCTTGCCGCTGTTGACGTTGACCAGGTTGTACCAGACCCCTTGCACGATCGTCGCCGCGTCCGCCGACCGGACCGCGACCGTCGTCACCGCGGCCACGACCGTCAGCACGACCGCGCCGAACAGCGCCGTCCGCCATCGCCGGACCCGCGCCGTTGCACTCACGAGCGCCACGTCTCAACCTCCACTCTGAGGAAAGCGCTTTCCTCGGTGGCGGACGGTATCGATGTGATTTGCTGTTGTCAATGCGCCGGCGTCCCGGGGCGCGGCGGCCCCACGTCAGCCCGCCGTCGATGAAAGACGGGCGTGAAACGTGACCCGGGCTCAGGTCAGCGGCACGTACCAGTGGGCGCCGGTGACCAGGATCCGGGTGGCCTGGTTGCGGTTCCAGGTGACCCGCATGCCGTGCCTGCGCAGCACCGGGAAGACCAGGTCGTCCAGCATGCGTTCCAGGTCGGCCTGGTACCGGTCGCGCTGCTCCTGCGGGGACAGCGCCTCGTAGGCGGCCTCGTCGAAGTCCTCCGGCGGGTACACGCCGTAGCCGAGGTAGACCGACCCGTCGGTGCTGGCGATCAGCGCCTCGGTGTCCTGCTGGTGGAACCACAGGTACCCGTGCCAGTGGCGGGACCCGTCGCGCTCGTCGTGGATCTCGCCGGACGCGCAGGTGCCGCAGCAGGAGAAGTTCGCCCTGGCCAGCACGCCCAGCTGGTTGAGCTCGGCGAAGGCGAGGCTCACGTTGCTCCGCACGTCGCCCCACTCGCGCTGCTGCGCCCGCCGGGCGTCGACGGCCCGCTCGTACGCCGCCGCCAGCTCCTCGTCGCCGACCCCGTGGCGGTCCTCGTCGTCGTCGAGGTAGTCGACGAACGCGGCGGCGTCGTCGCTGCCCCGCACGATCCAGGCCCACATCTGGTCCTCGATCTCGCCGCGGCCCGGCTCCGCGACCGTGTCGGGCAGGAACCGGACGCCGGCAGGACGCTCGTTGTAGGCCCACGCGCTCACGCACGCGATCATGGCACGTCCCGCTCAGCCGCGCGCCGGCAGGTCACCGGAGGGCGCTGTGGGGCGCAGGTCACCGGCGGGTGCTTCCGGGTCCAGGCTCGCCGGGAGGCCGAACACGGGGAACAGACCCGGCGCCTCGAACGCGTCCATCGCGGTGAGGAGCCCCGCCACCGGGCGCAGGACGATCAGCGCGAACGGCCGGAACGCGGGGTCGCCGTCGGCACGGACGTACGCGGCGGCCGCGGGCTGCCGGTTCGCCGCCGTCGGCAGCATCCGCCACCGGCCGGGGGTGTTCATGTCCCGCCGCAGGGCCTCGGCGACCGCCGGCCGGCCGGTCCACTCGCCGACGCCGGGCTCGATCGTCAGGCGCACGTCCTCGCGGAGCAGCCCGATGAGGGCCTCCGGGTCGGCCCGCTCGTGCGCGTCGATGTACCGCCGCAGCAGCTCCCGCTCCTCGCGGCCGGGTTCGCCGGCGGGCGCCCACTCCAGGCGGCCGCCGGGCCAGCGCCCGCGCAGCGTCGCCCTGGCCCGCTGCAGGGCGCTGTTGGCCGCCGGCACGCTCGTGCCCAGCAGGGCGGCCGTCTCGCCCGCCGACCAGGACAGCACGTCGCGCAGGATCAGCGCGGCCCGCTGGCGCGGCGGCAGGAGCTGGATCGCGGCGAGGAACGCCAGCGACATCGTCTCCCGGCCGACGGCCTGCGCGTCGGGGCCGGGCCGCTCGTCGAGCAGCTGGTCGGGGTACGGCTGCACCGGCGGCACCGTCCGCCGCAGTGTGTCCAGGCAGGCGTTGGTGGCGATGCGGTACAGCCAGGTCCGGGCGCTGGAACGCGCCTCGAACGTGTCCCGCGCCCGCCACGCCCGCAGGAACACCTCCTGCACGTGGTCCTCGGCCGCGTCGAACGAGCCGAGCATCCGGTAGCAGTACACGTGCAGCTCGCGCCGGTGCCGGCGGGTCAGCTCCGCGAACCTGGTGGCGTCCACGGGACCGTGCATACCCGTACCGGCGAGAAAATGATCGCCCAGATCACCGATGACATCGCCGTCCCACTGCGTCTGCACGGGTATGGCAATCGTTGAGGTGGACATCTCGGTATCGGTGGACGGCTTCGTCACGGGGCCTGACCTGCACACCTGGCCCGGCCTGGGCAAGGGCGGCGAGCGGCTGCACGCGTGGCTCGACCACGAGGAGGGGCGGCGGCTGAGCGACGCGACGTTCGCCGCGTCCGGCGCCGTCGTCACGAGCCGCCGGGTGTACGACGACACGGACGGCTGGGCCGCCGAGGACGGCTTCTTCCGCAGGCCGGTCCTCGTCGTGACCCACCGGCCGCACCCGGTGGTGCGCAAGGGCGACACCACGTTCACGTTCGTCACCGGCGGGGTCGCCGCCGCGCTGTCCGCCGCGGCGGCCGTCGCGGGACCGCAACGGGTGCACGTGATGGGCGGTGCGTCGATCGCCCGGCAGGCACTGCTGACCGGCCTCGTCGACCACCTCCGGCTGCACATCGCCCCGGTGCTGCTGGGCGCCGGCACCGCCCTGTTCGACGGTGCCGCCCGCGCGCTGGAGTGGCTGGAGACCGTCGACACGCCCGGGGCCACGCATGTGACGTACCGGGTCGGCCGACCCTGACCGGGGATTCAGCCGGCCAGGCGGCGGGCGATCGCCGGGATGACGATGGCGGCGGCGGCGAGGTGGGTGAGCATGAGCAGGGCTTTGGTGTCGAGGGTGGCGGGGGCGATGGCGTCG
>NZ_JNYJ01000112.1 GCF_000716715.1 Dactylosporangium aurantiacum
TTTATGGTTGAGGTCAAGTCCTCGGCCTATTAGTACCGGTCAGCTCAAACCTGTTACCAGGCTTCCACTTCCGGCCTATCAACCCAGTGGTCTAACTGGGGGCCTTAACCCTCAAGGGGTGGGATACCTCATCTCGAAGCGAGCTTCCCGCTTAGATGCTTTCAGCGGTTATCCCTTCCGAACGTAGCCAACCAGCCGTGCTCTTGGCAGAACAACTGGCACACCAGAGGTTCGTCCGTCCCGGTCCTCTCGTACTAGGGACAGCCCTTCTCAAGTATCCTACGCGCGCGGCGGATAGGGACCGAACTGTCTCACGACGTTCTAAACCCAGCTCGCGTACCGCTTTAATGGGCGAACAGCCCAACCCTTGGGACCTACTCCAGCCCCAGGATGCGACGAGCCGACATCGAGGTGCCAAACCATCCCGTCGATATGGACTCTTGGGGAAGATCAGCCTGTTATCCCCGGGGTACCTTTTATCCGTTGAGCGACACCGCTTCCACCTGCCAGTGCCGGATCACTAGTCCCGACTTTCGTCCCTGCTCGACCTGTCAGTCTCACAGTCAAGCCCCCTTGTGCACTTGCACTCAACACCTGATTGCCAACCAGGCTGAGGGAACCTTTGGGCGCCTCCGTTACATTTTAGGAGGCAACCGCCCCAGTTAAACTACCCACCAGACACTGTCCCTGAACCGGATCACGGTCCGAAGTTAGATACCCAAATCCAACAGAGTGGTATTTCAAGCTTGCCTCCACAACCACTGGCGTGGCCGCTTCACCGGCTCCCACCTATCCTACACAATCGAATTCGAGTACCAATGTCAAGCTATAGTGAAGGTCCCGGGGTCTTTCCGTCCTGCCGCGCGTAACGAGCATCTTTACTCGTAGTGCAATTTCGCCGGGCCTGTGGTTGAGACAGTGGGGAAGTCGTTACGCCATTCGTGCAGGTCGGAACTTACCCGACAAGGAATTTCGCTACCTTAGGATGGTTATAGTTACCACCGCCGTTTACTGGCGCTTAAGTTCTCCGCTTCGCCCCGAAGGACTAACAGGTCCCCTTAACGTTCCAGCACCGGGCAGGCGTCAGTCCATATACATCGTCTTACGACTTAGCATGGACCTGTGTTTTTAGTAAACAGTCGCTTCCCCCTGGTCTCTGCGGCCACCAACCGCTCCACCAGCACGTGGTCTCACCATCGGTGGCCCCCCTTCTCCCGAAGTTACGGGGGCAATTTGCCGAGTTCCTTAACCACAGTTCGCCCGATCGCCTCGGTATTCTCTACCTGACCACCTGTGTCGGTTTGGGGTACGGGCCGCTCGAAACTCGCTAGAGGCTTTTCTCGGCAGCATGGGATCACTGACTTCGCCTGAAACGGCTCCGCTTCACGTCTCACCCTCAAGCAGTACGGATTTGCCTATACTGCGGGCTACACGCTTGCCCCGGCACAACCACCGGCCGGGTCCAGCTACCCTCCTGCGTCACCCCATCGCTTGCCTACTACCACCCAAGTTCCCAACATCAACCCCTCCACCCGAAGGCTTCAGGATCTCCGGAGGTTAGTACAAGCAGGTTCAGCATGGACGCTTCTACGCGGGTACGGGAATATCAACCCGTTATCCATCGACTACGCCTCTCGGCCTCGCCTTAGGCCCCGACTCACCCAGGGCGGATTAGCCTGGCCCTGGAACCCTTGGTCATCCGGCGGCAGGGTTTCTCACCCTGCTTTCGCTACTCATGCCTGCATTCTCACTCGCGTCACCTCCACGGCTGGATCACTCCGCCGCTTCACCGGTGACACGACGCTCCCCTACCCATCCACACACCTGCACCCTCAGGACGAACCATCAGGCGGGGTTAATATGTGAATGCCACAGCTTCGGCGGTGTGCTTGAGCCCCGCTACATTGTCGGCGCGGAACCACTTGACCAGTGAGCTATTACGCACTCTTTCAAGGGTGGCTGCTTCTAAGCCAACCTCCTGGTTGTCTATGCGACCCCACATCCTTTACCACTTAGCACACGCTTAGGGGCCTTAGCTGGTGATCTGGGCTGTTTCCCTCTCGACTACGAAGCTTATCCCCCGCAGTCTCACTGCCACGCTCTCACTTACCGGCATTCGGAGTTTAGTTGACTTCAGTAAGCTTGTAGGCCCCCTAGGCCATCCAGTGCTCTACCTCCGGCAAGAAACACGTGACGCTGCACCTAAATGCATTTCGGGGAGAACCAGCTATCACGGAGTTTGATTGGCCTTTCACCCCTAACCACAGGTCATCCCCCAACTTTTCAACGTTGGTGGGTTCGGCCCTCCACGCGGTCTTACCCGCGCTTCAGCCTGCCCATGGCTAGATCACTCCGCTTCGGGTCTAGGACACGCGACTGAACGCCCTATTCAGACTCGCTTTCGCTACGGCTCCCCCACACGGGTTAACCTCGCCACGTATCACTAACTCGCAGGCTCATTCTTCAAAAGGCACGCCGTCACCCCTGACTATTACATCAGGACGCTCCGACGGATTGTAGGCGCACGGTTTCAGGTACTATTTCACTCCCCTCCCGGGGTACTTTTCACCTTTCCCTCACGGTACTCGTCCGCTATCGGTCACCAGGGAGTATTTAGGCTTACCAGGTGGTCCTGGCAGATTCACGGCAGATTACAGGAGTCCGCCGCTACTCGGGAACACACCAACACAGACCCGCGATTTTCGCCTACCGGACTCTCACCGTCTACGGTGCCGCTTTCCAGCGAACTTCGACTAACCACGAATTTTCTGACTGTGCGACCGGTCAGCAGCCCGATCAAGACATGTCCCACAACCCCGCACACGCAACCCCTGCCAGGTATCACACGTGCACGGTTTAGCCTCATCCGCTTTCGCTCGCCACTACTCACGGAATCACAATTGTTTTCTCTTCCTGCGGGTACTGAGATGTTTCACTTCCCCGCGTTCCCTCTACCCGCCCTATGTGTTCAGGCGGGAGTGACACCACATGACTGGTGCCGGGTTCCCCCATTCGGACACCCTGGGATCACAGCTCGGTTGACAGCTCCCCCAGGCCTATCGCGGCCTCCCACGTCCTTCATCGGCTCCTGGTGCCAAGGCATCCACCGTACGCCCTCAGCAACTTGACCACAAAAAAGCTATAAAGATGCTCGCATCCACTGTGCAATTCTCAACCAACACCAAACCCG
>NZ_JNYJ01000113.1 GCF_000716715.1 Dactylosporangium aurantiacum
GGACCGACCGGCTCCCATACGACCCGGCACGGCACGGCAACGCCGTCCGACTCCACCAAAACGAACCGCTCGCCGCCTGAGGTTGACACAGGGAGTGTCGTGCCGGCACCCTTCCGCGTTGATCGATCTCTGACCTCCCGGCGTCACCCGGACCGTGGCGGCCCCCGCATCGCCGAGCGAGGCCGGACCGGCCGCGGCGAAACCCGGAACGTCGCAACGGCATCGGTCAGCTCGGCAGCCGGGGATCGGCCGGGCTGCTCACCGGCGACCGCACACCGCAGCACATCGGCGGCACTGCCGGCCGCACTGACGTGTCAGCCGCGGAAGCCGTAGTGGAAACGGCTGAAGCGCAGTACGTAGGCGGGCATGTCGACGACGTTCGGCTGCTCGGCGACCACACCAGCACCCGGGCCGCCGTTGCATGCCTCCACCGTCACACAGCACGAATCGACTTCGGTGGGAGACGCTGAACCACGTCGAGCACAGCTGCCATGACGCGCGCCCGGTGAGTGATTGCGTGACTGCTGGCCGGCATTCAGCGTGTATGCGCGTCGCGGCCCGCAGGTTCGGTCTGCGGAGCCGTGGCGGGCCGAATCGATCAATGCGGTCACGTCGTCGCACGGCAACGAGCATCAGTAGCTGCCGGCTCCAAGTGATGCCCGGCCCGCGTTCATACGCGGCCGTGCCGCACCCTGACCGTCAGCGCCAGGCGAGGATCACCGGCAACCGTTCGACCTTGCCCGGAGCGGTCTCCACGGCGGCCGTCCACGACTTCGGATCGTCCGTCGGGTACAGCGGGTAGTTCGGGGCCGAGCCCGTGCCGTCGCCGATCCGCCAGATCAACCCCGCGTCGCCGAACGGGCCGCCGCTGCAGCCACCGACCCAGTACGGATACCCAGGCACACCGGGCGGGCCGCTGCCGGAGCGGCGGTGGCACTCGGCTCCGTTGGCGAGCTTGACCGCGAAGACATCGGTCCTGCCCGGCTCGCCGTCGTTGACAAAACCCGCGTCGCGGGGCACACCGGTGAACTTCGTCCACGTCCCGGACATCGTGAGCGGGGCGCAGAGATAGTCGCTGCCACTGGCGAAGCACGGGTCGTAGATGTCGTTGCCGATGAAGCAGCGGAAGCCGTCGCGCCGCGAGGCCAGCTCCGACGGGATGCAGGAGCTGTCCGCGTCGGCCTGCCCGGCGGCGGCCTTCCCGGCCGAACCGTCGCGCCAAGGGTCGACCGTGCGGAACGTCGTCACCGACGCAGCGGACCCGGACAGCTGCAACGTGAACGCACCCGGCTGGTCCCTGCCCCACTGCGAGAAGGCGTCGGGCAACTGGGAGAACGTCGACGTGATCACACCAGCGACGCCGATGACCTTCAGCAACCGGCCGAGGAAACGCAGACGAGTGATGGCCTTGCGCAATGACTGCTCGGCCTCGGTCGAGTAGCCGGCCTCGCCGAACAGGTCGACGGCTTGACTGAATGCCTTGTCCGGGTTGGCCAGGTTCGTCAGCGACTGCTCGATGAAGCATCGCACGAAGTCCTTGGCGCTGTCGAAGGACGGGAACGTCCGCAGCTTGTCGGCGCACTGGACCACGATCAGCAGCGAGCCCTGTACGGTGTCGCGCGGGTCCAGGCCCAGGATGGCGCCGCCGACGCTGAACCCGGCGCTCCAGTAGTCCAGCGACGCGTTGAACGCCTTGGCCTGCGACTGCTCCGGCTGCCGGTATCCGGCCGTCAGCCAGCCGTTGCCGGCGATCAGCACGTCGCGGTTCTTGTCCCGCTTGCTCACCTTCGCCAGGGCCATGCGGAACCAGTCCTGCTCGTCGGCGACCCACAGGTAGTCCGCTCCCGGCGCGACGTTGACCCACTGAAAGAAGCGGCGGTTCGACTGCACTTGCAGCTCGGCGCGCACGGCCTTCGACGACGCGTCGGTATTGGTGACCGCGCACAGGTGCACCAGGGTGGTCTTGTTGTTGACCGAGCTCCACTTCGGGGCACCGCCGGGGCACGCGCGCGGATCGGTGCGCTGGGTGGCATAGTCGGCGATCGAGTCGCCGATGCCCTTGACCCAGTCGGGCATCCTGATCCAACCGAACAGGTTCGGCGAGAAGTCGGTCGTCACCAGCTGCGGCGGCCCACCCGCGGCGACCCGGGTCTCCCAGCCGCCGCCGCTGGCCTGATGCAGCATCACGGGCAGCGCGCCGGCCGGCAGGCGGCCCCCCGACGCCGGGTCGTCGAAGGTGATGGTGATCGGCGACCGCAGCGAGGTGCCGGAGAACGAGACGTCCACGCCGGTCCCGCCGAGCTCCACCAGCGACCCGTCGGGCGCGTCGGCGGCCAGCCGGCGCAGCACGACCTTGCCCGCCGACGCGAACGCCCCGGCCGGGGCGGTCAGATGCCCCACGTCCGGCACCACTACGGAAAACGGCTGCTCTGGGGCGACCGGCACCTCGATCGGGTCGCCGACCGCCCGCACGGTCGGGTCCGGCACATCCTGCGCCGCCGCCGTGGCCGCGCCCGTAGCCTGCGCGTCGCCGGCGTCGCGGTGCCGCAGCACGGACACCGCCGCCACCGCGAGCACCGCCACGGCCACGGCCACGGCGGCCACGATCACGACCTGCATCCGCCGGGAGTGGATCACTCCACCATGCCATCACAAGCAACCTATGGCCGGGATCGGGCATTCGGATCCACGGCCGGGCGAGCCGACAGCAGTCAGGCACGACATTCGGCCGACTCGGGGTCGGCCGAACCGGCGCACCCGTGATGCAGAGCTTGACCGTCACGACCTGCGACGGCTGGACTGACAACGCCGCTGACCGCCTGAAGGAACACGATCCTGAGACATCTTGTTCCGCTCGCTGCTGCGACGGTACTCCTGACGCTGGCAACCGCCGGCTGCGGCGACTCCGATACCGCATCTACCAGTGAACCGCCCCGGATTTGATACCGGCCCGACCTCTTGTGGAGGATCGAGTCATGTCACGCCCTTCCCCGTACCCTGCTGAGTTGCGACAGCGGGCAGTG
>NZ_JNYJ01000114.1 GCF_000716715.1 Dactylosporangium aurantiacum
CGAACCGCACCGTGCCCCGCAACTGGTCCAACCAGTAACCCGGTTGCGTCACGTCGCCGGTGGAGGTGGTGGCAATCGGGATAACTGGTGGGTGGAACGACACCGTCGACAGCACCTCACGGAACGCCGCCAACATCCCGTCCATCCGCTCGGAATGGAACGCATGGCTCACCCGCAACCGCTTCGACTTCTCGAACCCGGCCGCGACCTGCACGACCGCGTCCTCGTCGCCGGAGATCACCACCGCATCGGGGGCGTTGACGGCGGCGATCTCCGCACCGTCCACCAACGCATCGCGGACATCCGCTTCTGCCGCCTGGATCGCGATCATCGCGCCACCCGCCGGGAGCGCCTGCATCAGGCGGCCCCGCGCCTCGACGATCCTGCACGCGTCCGCCAGGGACCACACCCCGGCCACATACGCCGCGGCCAGCTCACCGATCGAATGACCTACCAGGTGATCCGGCCGCAGGCCCCAGGACTCCAGGAGGCGGTACAGCGCCACCTCGACGGCGAACAGCGCCGGCTGCGTCCACCGGGTCTCGTCCAACTCCGCGCCCTCGACCTCGCGCAGGCCCTCGATGCGCGCGCAGACCTCGTCGTACGCCGCCGCGAAGACCGGGTACGCCCCGTACAGGCCGCGGCCCATCCCCGACCACTGCGCACCCTGGCCGGTGAACAGCATCGCCGTGCCGCCGTCGGTCGCCGCGCCGCGGACCACGGTGTCGCCGAGCAGCACCGCCCGGTGGTCGAAGACCGTGCGGCCGGTGGCGAGGGAGTGGCCGACGTCGACCGGGTGCAGGTCGGTGACCGCCCGCAGCCGGGCCACCTGCGCGTCGAGGGCCTCGGGGGTACGGGCCGACAGCGGCCACGGCACCACCGGCAACGCGGCGGGTCCGGCGGGGGCGTCGACCGGTGCGGCCGCCTCGAGGATGACGTGCGCGTTGGTACCGGAGACGCCGAACGACGACACGGCGGCGCGGCGCGGCCGGTCGACCGCGGGCCAGGGTCGGGCCTCGGTGAGCAGCCGCACGGCGCCCGCGGACCAGTCGACGTGCGACGACGGGGCGGTGACGTGCAGGGTGCGGGGCATGGTGCCGTGGTGCAGCGCGAGGACCATCTTGATGATCCCGGCGACGCCGGCCGCGGCCTGGGTGTGGCCGATGTTCGACTTGACGGAGCCGAGCCACAGCGGTTCGTCGCGGTTCTGCCCGTACGTGGCGAGGAGCGCCTGCGCCTCGATGGGGTCGCCGAGGCTGGTGCCGGTGCCGTGCGCCTCGACGACGTCGACCTCGGTCGCGGCGACCCCGGCAGCGGCGAGCGCGGCGCGGATGACCCGCTGCTGGGCGGGGCCGTTCGGGGCGGTGAGGCCGTTGGAGGCGCCGTCCTGGTTGACGGCGGAGCCGCGGACGACGGCGAGGACCGGGTGGCCGTTGGCGAGCGCGTCGGAGAGCCGCTCCAGGAGCAGGACGCCGACGCCCTCGCCCCAGCCGGTGCCGTCGGCGTCGTCGGAGAACGCCTTGCACCGCCCGTCGACGGCCAGGCCACGCTGGCGGGAGAACTCGACGAACACGCCCGGGGTCGACATGACGGTGACCCCGCCGGCGAGCGCGAGCCGGCACTCGCCGCGGCGCAGCGCCTGCGTCGCGAGGTGCACGGCGACGAGCGACGCGGAGCACGCGGTGTCGACCGTGACGGCGGGTCCTTCGAGGCCGAACGTGTACGACAGGCGGCCGGAGACGACGCTGGCCGCGTTGCCGGTGCCGAGGTAGCCCTCGACGTTCTCCTCGGCGTGGGTGAGGAGGTTCAGGTACTCCTGGCCGTTGGTGCCGACGAACACGCCGGTGGCGGTGCCGCGCATGGCCCGCGGGTCGAGGCCGGCGCGTTCGAACACCTCCCACGACGTCTCCAGCAGCAGCCGCTGCTGCGGGTCCATCGCCAGGGCCTCCCGCGGCGAGATGCCGAACAGGCCGGCGTCGAACGCGGCGGCGTCGTCGAGGAACCCGCCGACCCGGGTGTACGTGCTGCCCGGCCGGTCGGGGTCGTCGTCGAACAGGGCGTCGAGGTCCCAGCCGCGGTCGGCCGGGAAGTCGCCGATGGCGTCCCGGCCGTCGAGCAGCAGCTGCCACAGGTCCTGCGGTGACATGACGCCGCCCGGGAAGCGGCAGCCCATCGCCACGATCGCGATGGGCTCCTGCTGGGCGGCCTCCAGTTCCCGCAACCGCTGGCGGGTCTGGTGGAGGTCTCCGGTCACCCATTTCAGATAGTCCCGGAGTTTGTCCTCGTTCATGACAACCCCACCCCGTCGCCCGGGCTCACCTCATGACCGACCGAGTTCCTCGTGGATGAACGAGAAGAGCTCGTCGTCCGTCGCCGCATCGAACTGCAGTGAGGTGGCCGATTCTGATTCCGCTGTGCGCGCCTTGTCGAGCTTCGAAAGCATCACATGCAGGCGGGTGCGCACGGCAGCGTGCAGGTCATCCTCTGGGGAAATCACCGAAATCAAGGATTCGACCTTGTCGAGGTCCGCGAGGATCGGTAGCTGGGGGTTTTCCGGTGCGCCGCCGGTCGCCTCGGTGTGCAGGTGGGCGGCGAGCGCGGCCGGGGTCGGGTAGTCGAACACGGCCGTGGCGGACACCTTGAGTCCGGTCCGGGCGGCGAGGCCGTTGCGGAACTCGACCGCGGTCAGGGAGTCGAACCCGAGGTCCCGGAACGCGTGGTCGGGCCCGACGAGCTCGGTGCCGCCGTGCCCGAGGACGGCCGCGGCGTGCCCCCGGACCAGGTCGAGCAGGCCGGGAAGGTCCCACTGTTCGCTGTGCCGCGGCGGGACGGGCGGCGCGTACAACCCGTCGAGCAGCGGCGCCGGCCGGTTGGTGGTGAACGCGGGCCCGAACGTGTCCCAGTCGATGTCGGCGACGATGACGCTGCCGCCGGTGACGCGACCCAGTGCGGTGACGGCGGTGGCGGGGTGCATGGGGCGGACGCCGCCGCGGTCTGGTCGCGGCGTCGAGGTGGCGGGCGCCGTCGACCTTGGCCGCCATCACCGCCGCGATCCGCTCCGGCGTCAACGCGTCCACGGTGCCGTCGTCGAGGATGCCGGCGGCGTGAATGACCGCGTTCGGCGCGTACTCGTCGAGCAGCCGATTTACGGTCGCGGCGTCGGTGATGTCGCCGGCGACCACCTCCACCCCTGGGAGGTCCAGGGTGAGCGCGTCGGGGCCGCGGCGGCTGACCAGCACGATCCTGGACGCGCCCTGGGCGTTGAGCCACTTCGCCACGTGGGTACCGAGGGCACCGGTACCGCCGGTGACCAGCACCGTGCCCCGCGGCTGCCACCCGTTCGTAGCCGCCGCCCGGATCAGGCGCCGGGCATGAGCGACGCCACCGCGGATCGTCACCTGGTCCTCAACCCCGCCGAGCACGGCGGGCAGCAACGCCACGCCTGCGTCGTCGACGTCTACCAGGCCGCCCCACCGGTCCGGGTGCTCCAGAGCGACGACCCGGCCCAGGCCCCAGACCGCGCGCTGGGCGGGGTCGGTGGCCGCGCCCCGGGTCACGCACCACATCGGCGCGTCGACGGTCTGTGCCATCGTGAGTGCTTCGGCGGCGTCGGCGGGCAGGGCCACCACGCCGGCGAACGGTCCCTCCCCCGGCGGGTCTTCGCCGACCACTGTCGCGCCGGCGGCGGTCAGTGCCGCTGCGACGGCTTCGGATCGGTCGCCGAGGACGAGCCAGGTGCCGGTCAGGGTCGCGGGGCGGGCCGGTAGCGGCGTCCACTCCTCGCGGTACAGCCAACGGTCCACAGTGGACCTGCGGTGCCGCCAGCTGCGCAGCGTGTCGAGGTCGCCGGAGTCGACGGCGGCCCAGAACTCGGCGTCCGGTCGGACCGTGTGGCGGACCGTCGGCCAGTACCGCTGCCGGTCGAAGGCGTACGTGGGAAGGTCCACGCGCCGCCCGCCGGCCAGGATCGCGGTCCAGTCCGGGGACCAGCCGTCGACGTGAGCCCGGGCGACGGCGGTCATCAGGGTGGTGGGTTCGTCGCGTCCCTTCCGCATCGCCGGGATGCCGTCGACCAGCGCGGACAGCACCCCGTCCGGACCAACCTCCAGGAACCTCGTCACGCCCTTGGCTTTGAGGGTCTCGACGGCGTCGGCGAACCGGACGGCACTTCGCAACTGGTCCAACCAGTAGTCCACAGTGGTGAGGTCACCGGTGGAGGTGGTGGCGATCGGGATCACCGGCGGGTGGAACGTGACCGTTGACAGGACGTCGCGGAACGCGTCGAGCATGCCGTCCATCCGCGCGGAGTGGAACGCGTGGCTGACCCGCAGGCGCTTCGTCTTGTCGAACCGCGCGGCGACCGCTGTCACCGCGTCCTCGTCGCCGGAGATGACGATCGCGTCCGGGGCGTTGACCGCGGCGATCTCGGCGCCGTCGACCAACGCGTTGCGAACATCCTCCTCGGCCGCTTGGATCGCGATCATCGCGCCGCCCACCGGGAGCGCCTGCATCAACCGGCCGCGCGCCGCCACGATCTTGCACGCGTCGTCCAGGGACCACACGCCGGCCACGTGCGCGGCGGCCAGCTCGCCGATCGAGTGGCCCACCAGGAAGTCCGGGCGCAGACCCCACGACTCCAGCAACCGGAAGACCGCCACCTCCACCGCGAACAACGCCGGCTGCGTCCACCGCGTCTCATCCAGCAGATCGCCCTCGACCTCGCGCAGACCCTCGATCCGCGCACACACCTCGTCGTACGCCGCCGCGAACACCGGATACGCGGCGTACAGGCCGCGGCCCATCCCCGACCACTGCGCGCCCTGGCCGGTGAACAGCATCGCCGACGCGCCGTCGGTGGTTTGCCCCCGGACGATCGTGTCGCCGAGGAGCACGGCGCGGTGGTCGAACGCCGTCCGGCCGGTGGCGAGGGAGTGGCCGACGTCGACCGGGTGCAGGTCGGTGACGGTGCGCAGCCGGGCCACCTGCGCGTCGAGGGCCTCGGGGGTACGGGCCGACACCGGCCACGGCACCACCGGCGGCGTCTTCGGTTCGACGGTCGGTTCGGCCGGCGGCGCCTCTTCGAGGATGACGTGGGCGTTGGTGCCGGAGATGCCGAACGACGACACGCCGGCGCGGCGGGGCCGGTCGGTGGCGAGCCACGGCCTGGCCTCGGTGAGGACCTCGACCGCACCGGACGTCCAGTCGACGTGTGAGGACGGCGCGGTGACGTGCAGGGTGCGGGGCAGGGTGCGGTGTCGCAGGGCGAGGACCATCTTGATGATCCCGGCGACGCCGGCCGCGGCCTGGGTGTGGCCGATGTTCGACTTCACCGACCCGAGCCACAGCGGCTCGGCGCGGTCCTGCCCGTACGTGGCGAGCAGCGCCTGCGCCTCGATCGGGTCGCCGAGGCTGGTGCCGGTGCCGTGCGCCTCGACCGCGTCCACATCAGCGGGTTCGAGGTCCGCGGCGGCGAGCGCGGCCCGGATCACCCGCTGCTGCGACGGACCGTTCGGGGCCGTAAGGCCGTTGGACGCGCCGTCCTGGTTCACCGCCGAACCCTTCACCACCGCCAGGATCGGGTGGCCGTTGGCGACGGCGTCCGACAGCCGCTCCACCAGGAGCAGACCGACGCCCTCACCCCAACCGGTGCCGTCCGCGTCATCCGAGAACGCCTTCGAGGTGCAGCGCGACCAGCGACGCCGAGCACGCCGTGTCGACCGTGACGGCCGGTCCTTCGAGGCCGAACGTGTACGAGATCCGTCCGGACGCGACGCTGGCCGCGTTGCCGGTGCCGAGGTAGCCCTCGACGTGCTCCTCGGCCGCGGCGAGGACCGTCGGGTAGTCCTGGCCGTTGGTGCCGACGAACACGCCGGTCGCGCTGCCTTTGAGGGTGGCCGGGTCGATCCCGGCGCGTTCGAACACCTCCCACGACGTCTC
>NZ_JNYJ01000115.1 GCF_000716715.1 Dactylosporangium aurantiacum
TGTCCGCGGCCACGGAATACTCCCCACAGGCGGCCATTTAGCGCCCCGCTGGTGGCCACGGTTCTCCCCATAGGCGGCCAGATACCTCCCCGCTGATCATCAGCGGATGCCGGTCGGCTTGGGTCGGCCGGTGAAGAGCGGCAGGGAGATCGTGGAAATTTTGGAGGCGTACGACCTCACGGGCAGTTACCGTGCGGCGGCCGAGCTGGCGGGGTGTGACCACCACACCGTGGCTCGGTATGTGAAGTTGCGCAACGAGGGCCGCAGCCCGCAGGAGCGGACGCATCGGGCTCGTCCGATCGACGAGTTCATGGACAAGATCGAGGAGCTGGTGGCCCGATCGGGTGGCCGGGTCCGCGCGGATGTGGTGCATCGGCGGATCACCGCGATGGGGTTCACCGGTGGGGAACGCACGACCCGGCGGGCGGTCGCTGCGGTGAAGCAGACGTGGCAGGCCGGTCGACGGCGGGTGTTCCGGCCGTGGATCCCGGAGCCGGGACTGTGGCTGCAGTTCGACTGGGGCGAGGGCCCGCGCATCGGCGGGCGGCGCACGGCGTTGTGGTGCGCGTGGCTGGCCTGGTCGAGGTTCCGGGTGGTGATCCCGGTGTTCGACAAGACCCTGCCGACGATCGTGGCCTGCCTGGACGCGACGCTGCGCCGGCTGGGCGGGGTCCCGGGCTATGTCCTGACCGACAACGAGAAGACGATGACCATCGAGCACGTCGCCGACATCGCGGTCCGCAACCCGGAGATCGTGCAGGTCGCACGGCACTACGGCACGACGATCCGCACCTGCATCCCGGCGGACCCGCAGTCCAAGGGCGGGTCGGAGAACGCCGTGAAAATCGCGAAAGCCGACCTGGTGCCGACCGCGGCGAACCTCCTGCAGGACTACCGCTCCTTCGCCGAGCTCGAGGCGGCCTGCCGTGAGTTCACCGACCACGTCAACGGCCGCGTCCACCGAGAGACCCGCCGCCGGCCGGCCGAGGCGCTGCTGGAGGAACGGGGCCGGCTGCATCCGTTGCCGCAGCAGCCGTTCACGGTCGCGTTCGGCACCACCCGCAGGGTGAACTGGGACTGCACCATCTCCGTCGACGGCGTGCGCTACTCGGTCCCGCACGAGCTGGTCGACACCCGGGTCTGGGCCCGGTTCCACGGCGACGAGCTCATCGTCACCGCGGTCACCGACACCGGCCCGGCCGAGGTCGCCCGCCACCCTCGGGCCCAACCGGGCAGCCCGTCGATCCTGGACGAGCACTACCCGCCCCGGGCCCGCCGATCCGACACAGAGGACCGCACGCCGCGGGCGAACACCGCCGACGAGGCGGCGTTCCTCGCGCTCGGCCCGGGCGCCGCGGCCTGGCTGGTCGAGGCCGGCGCGGCCGGGGTCCGCCGGGTCCGGCGCAAGATGGCCGAGGCCGTCGCCCTGGCCAAGCTGCACGGCGTCGCCGCCGTCGACCAAGCCCTCGGCGTCGCGGCCCTGGCCGGCCGGTTCGCCGACAACGACGTTATCCGCATCCTGGCCCACCAGCGCGACCACGACAGCGAACCCACCCGCGCCAGCGAAACCCACAGCCTGCAACCCGGCACGTCGGCCTGGGCCGCGTTCGGCACCACCACGACAGGAGACCAGGCATGAGCATCACCGGACTGCGGCCCGTCACCGGCACCACCGGCGACCCCCTCGCCGAGGCCATCGAACTCACCAAGCGGCTGAAACTGCCCCACATCCGCCGGGCGATGGCCGACCTGATCCCCACCGCCAAGGCACAACGCTGGGATCCCGCTGAAGTTGTCCGGGTCCTGCTCGCCGAGGAAGCCGCCGGCCGGGACCAGGCCAACCTACGGACCCGCCGCAAACGCGCCACGTTCCCCGCCGGCAAGACCTTCGGCGACTGGGACGAGGCCGCCTCGTCGATCCCACGCCCGACCCAGGACGCGCTACGCACGCTGGAATGGGTGCACCGCAAGGAAAACCTGTCGATCTGCGGACCGTCCGGCACCGGCAAAAGCCACTTCTGCGAAGCCCTCGGCCAGGCCGCCGTCGAGGCCGGCATGACCGTCGCCTGGTTCACCATCGAAGACCTCGGCGTCATGGTCCGCCGGCACCGCCCCGACGACTCCGTCACCCGCGCCATGGCCCGACTCATCCGCACCGACCTGATCATCGTCGACGACATCGGCCTACTGCCCGTCTCCGCCGACGCCGCCGAAGGGTTCTACCGCCTGGTCGACGCCGCCTACGAGCGCCGAGCCTTGGCCGTCAGCAGCAACCTGCACCCGTCAGGCTTCGACGAGATCATGCCCAAGACCTTGGCCACCGCCACCGTCGACCGGCTCCTGCACCACGCCCATGTCGTCGTCACCCAGGGTGAGAGCTTCCGACTCAACCAAGCCACCAACGGACGAGGAGTCAAACGACTGCACTAACCAGCACCACCCACGGCGGGGAACTATCTGGCCGCCGACGGGGAGAAATTCGTGACCGCCAGCGGGGAGAACTACTGGCCGCCACCGGGGAAGTCCAACTGGCCGTTGACA
>NZ_JNYJ01000116.1 GCF_000716715.1 Dactylosporangium aurantiacum
CGGACCTGCCACCAGCCGCGTTTGAGACACTGCACCAAGCCCGCCTCACCGAGGCAGGCCCCCAACCCGTTTAGCCGCTACCAAACCCGGGGCGGTTCAATGTGCGCCACCGGGGGTCGGGTTCATCCGCAACGTCTCCTCGAAGGAGATCCCCAACCACATCGCCCCGCAATCCCGGCAGCGGCCCCGCCAATCGCCGCGTCCGCCGGTGGATCGGACGGATCTTCCAGTTCACCGTGCCTGTCTGCGCTTCACCCGATCGATCGGGTGAAGCGTGCGCTTTTCGTGTACGAATGGCGCTTGGGTCAACACGAGTTGCCGGTCTCTTCCCGCGTGGGTCGGCCTAGGATGGTGTCCGTGGCCGATGTCCGTTGGGTGCCCTGATGCCGGCTGATTGCGAGGTCGACGGCTGCGGCGTCATCGCCGTGGGTAGATGTTCCGTTTGTGGGAGTGCGATGTGCACGTCGCACCGGGCAATGCAGGAGACTCCTCACAGGTTCAAAACGTCTGTCGATCTCTGCGTTGCGTGTGGTCGTCCAAGCGAGGACGACGTTCGTCGGAGCAGGGAGCTCGAGGAACGTCCAGTGCGGGCGCGGGCGCGGGTCCGGGAACTTGTTGATCGACTGACGGCAGGTGGCGTGAGACAGTCGAAGTTCATCCACGCAACGACGTTCAGGAGAAGACTGTTCGGCGACAAGGAGGTCGAGGACCCTGGCGGCCACCGGTACGGCTGGTTCGTGGGCAGGTTCAAGTGGCATTTGCCAGACGACCGGCCACATAGCGACGGCGGCTCGATCGAGGAGACGGTTCGGACCTACGTCACCGGCGAGGCGCGCGTCGCGTGCCAGGAACTTGGTGTCTGGCGTGACGATCCATTTCATGGTCCAAGCGCGTTGGTCGGGGCGTGGACGGCCACACAGACGACTGAAGCCGAGTTCTGGGAACGCGTGGCCGATGCGTTGGAGAAGCTCGTCGTTCGCTCTGGTGCCTGACTGTGGCTGAGTTGGATGGCGTGGTGCGGTGAGGGTGGTCTGACCATCAGCCGTCGTCCCCTCTCGCCCAGGGTTGGCATCGCGAAAAGCCTAAGATTCTCGTATGAGCACCTGCATCGCGCGGGTTGCTTCAATGCGTGGGGCGGGGTCCCCCTTCGACACTGGTCTTGGTGAAGGTGTACCAAGACCGACGAAGTCGTAGCATCCACAGCGACCTGAGCGGGTGACCACCCAGTCGGGTTTCCGTATGTGTGGACCGCGCCCAGGCGGCGACGATGACCCGCGTGCGGCGCAGCAATCCGGCCCCGGCCGAGCAGATGATCGCGGCGATCATCCCCGCGCCGCTCCCCCGCGCCCGCCCGCCACGGCCACCGCTGCCCGACCTGCCCGCACCCTCCCACCGGCCTGACCAGGCCGAGGCGCACCTTGACGTTGGCCGCCTCGACCCGTCCGGCCGGATCTCGGCCCGCGCACTGCTGCACCTGCGGGGCTGGCCACCTGGACACCGGGTCACGTTCGACATCACGGCCGGCGTCATCACCGCGACCTCCAACCCGGCCGGACGGCACACCATCGGCGCCACCGGTTGCCTCGCCACCCCGGCGCCGATCCGGCAGCTGTGTCACCTCACCGCCGGCGACCTCGTCGTCCTCCTCGTCCAACCCGGCCGCGACCTGCTGCTCATCCGCCCCGCCCGAACCGTCGCACAGTTTCTCGCCGGCCAGTTCGCCGCTGGCGATGCCGGCTGACCGTCAGCGGCCCGACACCGCCTGGACGGCCCTGGCCGAGCTCGGCGTCACCCTCGCTGACCTGCGACGCGACGCCCGACCGGCAGTGCCGACCTTCGACGAGTACCTGCCGCAGGTGCTCGCCGCGGCCGGCCCGACAGCCCACCGGGTCGGCAAGCCCCGACGGCGGCCCAGCACCCGACGGGCACGGACACCGGCCGAACTGACCGACGTCAACCACGTCGCCCGCACCACCGGCAACGACACCACCCTCGACGCACTGCTGCTGCGCCTGCACACCGAGACCGCCTGCCGGCGCGCCGGCGGCACGACCTGACCGACGCGCAGTGGGCGGCGCTGGCGCCGCTGCTGCCTGCGCAGCCGTCGCTGGGTCGTCCGCCGAAGTGGGACAGACGGCAGC
>NZ_JNYJ01000117.1 GCF_000716715.1 Dactylosporangium aurantiacum
CGGGCAAGTGCCTGGACGTGTCGGGCAACAACTCCGCGGACAGCACGATCGTGCACCTGTGGACGTGCATCAGCCCGGTGCCGGCCAACCAGAAGTGGACCCTGCCCTAACGAGGTGAACGGGCGCCCGCGCCGCCACGCGGGCGCCTCCCTCTTTGCTAAGGAGATTCCGTGCGCAGATCCCTCGCCGGTGCGGGCGCCGCCATCGCCCTCGCCGCAAGTTCCCTGATCGCCGCCAACCCGGCCGTCGCCGCCGACGCGCCCTACGACGTGCTCGTGTTCTCCGAGACCGCCGGGTTCCGCCACGACGCGATCCCCGCCGGCATCACCGCCATCCAGCAGCTCGGCGCCGCCAACAACTTCACCGTCACCGCCACCGAGGACGCCACCCGCTTCACCACCGCCAACCTCGCCCAGTACGAGGCGGTCGTCTTCCTCAACACGACCGGCGACGTGCTCAACGACACCCAGCAGGCCGCGTTCGAGTCGTACGTGCGCGGCGGCGGCGGGTACGTCGGTGTCCACGCGGCCGCCGACACCGAGTACAGCTGGCCGTTCTACGGCACGCTCGTCGGCGCGTGGTTCGCCTCGCACCCGGCGATCCAGCAGGTCAACTCGAAGACCGAGAACCGGGCCCACCCGGCCACGGCGCACCTGCCGCAGACCTGGACCCGCACCGACGAGCTGTACAACTACCAGAGCAACCCGCGCGCCGGCGCCCGCGTCCTAGCCACCCTCGACGAGTCGTCGTACTCCGGCGGCAGCATGGGCGCCGACCACCCGATCACCTGGTGCAAGACGGTCGACAGCGGCCGCTCGTTCTACACCGGGTTCGGGCACACGCAGGAGTCCTACAGCGACGGCAACTTCCGCAACGAGCTGCTCGGCGGCATCCGCTACGCGGCGAAACGCGCGCAGGCCGACTGCCGGCCGGAGAGCGGCTACACCGCCCTCTACAACGGCGCCACGACCGGCTGGTCGCAGGCCGGGCCGGGCAGCTTCACCAACAGTGACGCGACGCTGACCTCCGTCGGCGGCATGGGCCTGTTCTGGTACAGCGCGAAGCAGTACACGTCGTACTCGCTGAAGGCCGACTGGCGGCTCACCGGCGACAGCAACTCCGGCATCTTCGTCGGCTTCCCGAACCCCGGCAGCGACCCGTGGGTCGCCGTCAACCAGGGCTACGAGATCCAGATCGACGCGACCGACGCGGCCGACCGCACCACCGGCGCCATCTACACGTTCAAGTCCGCGGACATCGCGGCCCGCGACGCGGCGCTCAACCCGCCCGGCGAATGGAACACCTACGAGCTGCTCGTCGAGGGCCAGCGGATCCGGGTGTACCTGAACGGCTCGCTGATCAACGACTTCACCAACACCGACCCGAACCGCAACCTCGACGGGTACATCGGCATCCAGAACCACGGCAGCGGCGACACCGCCTCGTTCCGCAACGTCCGGATCAAGGACCTCGGCGGCACCCCGTCGACGGACGTGACCGTGCAGGCCGAGTCGTTCAGCTCCGTCAACGGCGCGCAGGCGTTCACGAAGGCCGGCGCCAACAACGGCCAGACCCTCGGCTACATCGACCCGGGCGACTGGGCCGGCTACAACAACGTGAACGTGGGCGGTGCCACGTCCTTCCGGGCGCGGGTCGTCTCCGGCGGCCCCGGCGGCCAGATCCAGATCCGCACCGGCTCGCAGACCGGCACGGTCCTGGGCACCGTCAACGTGCCGAACACCGGCAGCTGGGACACCTACGCCAACGTGACCACCACGCTCAGCGGCGTCCCGTCCGGCACCGCGAACATCTTCCTGACGTTCACCGGCACCGGCACCGGCCTGTTCGACGTCGACGACTTCACGTTCGTGAAGTCGTCGACCCCGCCGACCGGCGTCGGACCGATCAAGGGCCTCGCCGGCAAGTGCCTCGACGTGCGCAGCAGCGGCACCGCCGACGGCACGCAGATCCAGATCTACACCTGCAACGGCTCCGGCGCGCAGACCTGGACCCGCAACGGCCAGACCCTGCGGGCGCTCGGTAAGTGCCTGGACGTGTCCGGTGGTGGCTCCGCGGACGGTACGAAGATCCAGCTGTGGACGTGCAACGGGTCCGGGGCGCAGAACTGGGC
>NZ_JNYJ01000118.1 GCF_000716715.1 Dactylosporangium aurantiacum
CCAAGGGCGTGACGAAGTTCTTGGAGGTCGGTCCGGACGGGGTGCTGTCCGCGCTGGTCGACGGCATCCCGGCGATGCGCAAGGGACGCGACGAACCCATCACCCTGATGGCCGCGGTCGCCCGAGCCCATGTCGAGGGCTGGTCCCCGGACTGGGCACGGCTGCTCGCCGGCGGGCGCCGCGTCGACCTGCCCACCTACGCCTTCCAGCGGCAGCGGTACTGGCTCGACGCCGGCACACCCCCCGCCACCACATCCACGGTGGACGGCTGGCTGTACCGGGAGACGTGGACGCCGCTGCCGCTCCGCGACGCCGTGCTCCACGGCACGTGGCTCGTGGTCGGTGGCGCGTCCGAGGCCGTCGTCGCGGCCCTCACGGCGGCGGGCGCCGACACGGTCACCGCACCGGTCCGTGAAGGCCGCCTCCGGGAGGGCTCGTTCGCGGGTGTGGTCGCGCTGCCGACCGACGCCGCCGAGGCGCTCGACATCGTGCAGACCCTCGGCGACGCGGGCATCGACGCGCCTCTGTGGTGCGTGACCCGGGGCGCGGCCACCGACCCCGCCCAGCGTGCGGTCTGGGGCCTGGGCCGGGTCGTGGCCCTGGAGCACCCTGACCGGTGGGGTGGCCTGATCGACCTCGCCGACGGCGACCGGGACCTGGCGCTGCTACCGGCCGTCCTCTCCGGCACTGAGGACCAGGTGACGATCCGCGGCGGCGTCGCGCACGCCCGCCGCCTGACCCGGGCGGCAGCCACGAGCGGGTGGCAGCCGCGGGGCACGGTCCTGGTCACCGGCGGCACCGGCGCCCTCGGCACCCATGTCGCGAAGTGGCTCACCGCCCAGGGCGCGTCGAGGATTGTGCTGGTCAGTCGCCGCGGGCCCGACGCCCTCACCCTCGACCTTCCAGGCGTCGAGGTCGTCGCCGGCGACATCACCGATCGGGCGACGGTGACCCGGCTGGTCGCGGAGTACGCGCCGGACGCGGTCATCCACGCCGCCGGTGTCCTCGACGACGGCACCGTGGACGCGTTGACCCGGGAGCGGATCGCCGCCGTGATGGCGGCGAAGGTCGACGGTGCCCGCCACCTGGACGCCGCCACCCGCCATCTGCCGCTGGACGCGTTCATCCTCTTCTCCTCGTTCGCCGGATCCGTCGGCTCGGCCGGGCAGGCGAACTACGCCGCCGCCAACGCCGCCCTCGACGCGATCGCCGAGCAGCGCCGCGCGGACGGGCTGCCCGCGGTGTCGATCGCCTGGGGGCCCTGGGCCGGGGACGGGATGGCCGGGGACCTCGGCGACCGGCACCGCCGCGGCGGCGTCCGGCCGATGGACCCGCAGACCGCCGTCGCGCTCGTGGGCCGTACCGGCGACGGCGCCGTCATCGTCGCCGACATCGACTGGGACACATTCGGGCCCGCGTTCACCGCCACCCGGCCCGCGCCGCTCCTCGCCGGGCTCGCACCGGCCGCCGCCGCACCCGCGCCGCGCCGGCGCTTCGCCGACGTGCCCGCCAGTGAGCTGCCCGGGTACCTGCTCGACCTCGTCCGCGGCCACGCCGCCACGGTCCTCGGCCACGCCGACCCCGCCGCCGTCCACCGCGACCGGGCGTTCCGGGACCTCGGGTTCGACTCGTTGACCGCCGTCGAGTTCCGCAACGCGCTCACCGCCGCCACCGGCGTCGCCCTGCCGGCCACCGTCGTCTTCGACCACCCGACCCCGGAGGCGCTCGCCGCACTGCTCGTCGAGCAGATCAGCGGCGCGCGGACCACGGAAGCGGTACGGGCGGCGGTGCCCGCCGACGAGCCGGTCGCGATCGTGGCGATGGCCGGTCGGTTCCCCGGGGCGGCGACCCCGGAAGCGTTGTGGGAGCTGCTCGTCGAGGGCCGCGACGGGATCCGCGAGTTCCCCGCCGACCGCGGCTGGGACCTCGACACCCTCTTCGACCCCGACCCGGACCGGACCGGCACGTCGTACACCCGCACCGGCGGCTTCCTGCCCGGCGTCGCCGACTTCGACGCCGCGTTCTTCGGCATCTCG
>NZ_JNYJ01000119.1 GCF_000716715.1 Dactylosporangium aurantiacum
GGTGGTGGTACGCCGCCGGCTGTGCCGCCCGTGGGTCGGGCTGCGGGTGGTGAGGGTGGTGAGGATGCGGTGTCGAAGCGGAGTGTGGCGGATCAGTCGATCCGGGTGGATGTGGATCTGTTGGACAAGTTGATGAATTTGGTGGGGGAGTTGGTGTTGACCCGGAATCAGTTGATCCGGGCGATCGGGTCGGTGGCGGATCCGGGGATGACGCGGACGGGTCAGCGGTTGAATCTCATCACTTCTGAGTTGCAGGAGTCGGTGATGAAGACCCGGATGCAGGCGATTGATCATTTGTGGTCGAAGTTGCCGCGGGTGGTGCGGGATCTGTCCTCGACGTTCGGTAAGCAGATCCGTCTTGCTCAGGAGGGTAAGGAGACGGAGCTGGACCGGTCGCTGCTCGAGGCGGTGAAGGACCCGTTGACGCATCTGGTGCGGAATGCGGTCGATCATGGTATCGAGTCGCCGCAGGAGCGGGTGGCGGCGGGGAAGAATCCTGAGGGCACGTTGACGTTGCGGGCGTATCACGAGGGTGGGCACGTGATCGTGGAGGTGCGTGACGACGGTGCCGGGATCGATCCGGACAAGATCGCGCGGATCGCGGTGGAGAAGGGTCTGGTGTCCCGGGACCAGCTTTCCACGATGGATCGGCGGGAGATCCTGGCGTTGGTGTTCCGGCCGGGGTTCTCCACCGCGAAGGCGGTCACCAACGTGTCCGGTCGTGGGGTCGGCATGGACGTGGTGAAGACCAACATCGAACGTATCGGTGGTGCGGTCGACGTCGACTCCATCGTCGGGCAGGGCACCACCTGGCGCCTGACGATCCCCCTGACCCTCGCCATCATCCAAGCGTTGACCGTCGAATGCCGCGACCAGCGGTACGTCATCCCCCAGGTCGCCGTCCACGAACTCGTCTACCTCGACGGGCAGTCCGGACGCGTGGTCGAGCACGCCATGGACGCACCCGTGTACCGGCTGCGCGGCAAGCTGCTGCCCCTGGTGTACCTCGACGACACGCTCGGCCTGGCGCGTGAGGGCGAACACGACAAGGACGTGTACGTCGCCGTGCTGCAGGCCGAAGGCAAACGCTTCGGGCTCGTCGTGGACCGCGTCCTCAACACCGAGGAGGTCGTCGTCAAACCGCTGACCTCCAGGTTCAAGGACATCGGCGTGTACGCCGGTGCCACGCTGCTCGGCGACGGCCGGGTCGCGCTCATCCTGGACGTCGCCTCCCTCGCCCGGCGCGCCCACCTCGCCGCCGGCGTGGAACGCGTCGACGCCGACACCACCGTGCGCCGCGGCGGCGGCAACGGCGACCGGCTGCTCATCGCCGGGGTCGGGGACCGGCGCGTCGCGATCCCCCTGGACATGGTCACCCGCCTGGAAGAGTTCCCCGTCGACCGCATCGAACGCACCGGCAGCCGCGAAGTCGTGCAGTACCGCGACCAGATCCTGCCCGTGCTGCGCCTGTCGCACATGCTCGGCGCCTACGAAACCGAGTCCGGCCCCACCGTCCCCGTCGTCGTCTACACCGAGAACGGCCGCTCCGTCGCCCTCGCCGTGGAGAAGATCCTCGACATCGTCGAAGAAGGCCTCGACGACTCCCGCCGCGACTTCGGCGACGACGGCCTGCTCGGCTCCGCCGTCATCCAGCAACGCGTCACCGAACTGCTCGACGTGCGCCGCGCCATCCTCGCCGCCGACCCCCTCTTCCACACCAAGATCGACAACAGCATCGACCC
>NZ_JNYJ01000120.1 GCF_000716715.1 Dactylosporangium aurantiacum
GCCACCCGGTACGACAAACTCGCCGTACGCTACCAAGCCACCGTCACCATCACCGCCATCAACAAATGGCTCTAACCCCACTTACCAAACACGGCTTAGTTGCAGTTCCGACGGAGCTGCCCTTCATGGAGGGCCCTCGACTATCAGGTCCAGGTCGTCTGACGGGAGGTCGCAGGTCCCGACGGAACTGCCCTTCATTGAGGCAAGATGGCGTCAGCGACGACCGGCGCTGTCGTCTGGGTCGCAGCTCTCGACGGAGCTGCCCTTCATTGGGGCAAGGTCGGGTCGCTGTCCGTCGGCAGCCAGGACGTGGTCGCAGCTCCCGACGGAGTTGCCCTTGATCGAGGCGTCACCGCCAGCCATCGCCGGCGATTCCATCCATGTCGCAGCCCTCCCGACAGAGCTGCCCTTCATTGAGGCGACCTGACCGTCTTGGATCGGGACTGCCGTCGTTGGTCGCAGCTCCCGACGGAGCTGTCCTTCATTGAGGCGCGTCCGCGATGTCCTGCCGTATCCGCGTGTGCAAGTCGCATGTTCGAGGGATCTTGCCCCCTTATTGAGGCCGAGTTGTCAGTGCCGGGCTGTCCACGGGATGATCCGTGCCACAGCTCCCTTCATTGAGGCGACACCCCGTACGCGGCGCGCCAGCACGACGACCTGACGCCCGCAGCTCCCAACGGAGCTGTCCTTCATTAAGGCACGGCGCCCGGGACGCCGAGCAGTGAAGCGTCGGGTCGCAGCTCCCGACGGAGCCGCCCTTCATTGAGGCAAGCAGACGACTACCGGCGACGTGTGGAGCGACGTTGGTTCGCAGCTCCCGACGGAGCCGCCTCTTCATTGAGGCCTGGCGTTCGACGGCATCCGCCACGCGGCGCTGGTCGTCGCAGCTGCACTTCATTGAGGCGGTGTCATCGCTGAGGCGACGCAGGAGATTGTCGATGTCGTAGCTCCCGATGGAACTGCCCTTCGTTGAGGCAGCCAGTCGCGGCGCGCGTCGGCGTCGTACACAGTACGTCGCAGCTCTGACTGACCTGCCCTTCATTGAGGCGAGGTCCGAGACCAGTACGGCCACTACATGGAGGTCGGTTGCAGCTCTCGACGGAGCTGCCTTCATTGAGGTTCGGCGAGGGTCGAAATGGACTTCCGGCCGTTGTCGAGGAGGTCGCGTTCCCGACAGCGCAGCCTTCATCAGGCTTCGTTCGCGTGGCCCATTCGACGGGCGCCTGAGTCGCAGCTTCCGATGGAGAGCTGCCCTTCATTGAGGCAAGCTGTACGCCGTCGAGGCGCACCAGCCCGGCTCCGGTCGCGGTCCTCGCGGGACCGCTCTTCATCGAGGCGGGGGCAAGGACACCCCGGAAGCGTTCAGGAACGGGGCGAGTCGCGGTTCTCACGGGACCGCCCTTCATCGAGGCTGCCACGACTTCGGTCACAAACCCGGCTGGGAGAGTCGCGGGTTCTCACGGGGACCGCCCTTCATCGAGGCTCGATCGGGATCCAGGTGTCGACGTTCATGCTCGCGGTCGCGGTCCTGATGGGGACCGTCCTTCATCGAGGTCTCATCAACGACGTGCAGAAGCGCTGCGACGTCGACGGTCGCGGTCCTGATGGGACCGCCCTTCATCGAGTGTCCGCGGCCACGGAATACTCCCCACAGGCGGCCATTTAGCGCCCCGCTGGTGGCCACGGTTCTCCCCATAGGCGGCCAGATACCTCCCCGCTGATCA
>NZ_JNYJ01000121.1 GCF_000716715.1 Dactylosporangium aurantiacum
GGTGCGGGTGCCGGACGTGCGCCTGTGGTGGCCGCGTGGCTACGGCGCCGCGGACCTGTATGACCTGACGGTCGAGTTGAGCGCTGCTGATGGGGCACTGGATTCCTGGCAGCGTCGGATCGGGTTCCGCACCGTCACCGTGGACACCAGCGCGGACGCGGACGGCACCGCGTTCACCGTGATCGTCAACGGCACGCCGGTGTTCGTGCGTGGCGTGAACTGGATCCCCGACGACGCGTTCGTCACCCGGGTGGACCGGGCCCGCTACGCCGCCCGGATCGGGCAGGCGATCGGGGCGGGGGTGAACTACCTGCGGGTGTGGGGCGGCGGCCGGTACGAAAGCGACGACTTCTACGACCTCGCCGACGAACACGGCCTGCTCGTCGGGCAGGACTTCCTGTTCGCCTGCGCCGCCTACCCCGAAGAGGAACCCCTCGCCTCCGAGGTCGCCGCGGAAGCCCGGCACCAGGTCCTCAGACTGATGCCGCACCCGTCGCTGGTGATGTGGGTCGGCAACAACGAGAACCTGTGGGGATTCCACGACTGGGACTGGCAGCAACCCCTCGCCGGCCGCTCCTGGGGCGCCGGCTACTACTACACCCTCCTGCCCGGCATCGTCGCCGACATCGACCCCGGCCGCTGCTACTGGCCCGGCAGCCCCTACTCCGGCACAACAGACGTACACCCGAACGACCCGGCACACGGCACGACGCACATCTGGGACGTGTGGAACACCCACGACTACCGCCACTACAGCACCTACCAACCGCGGTTCCTCGCCGAGTTCGGGTTCCAGGCCCCACCCACCTACGCCACCCTGCGCCGCGCCGTGTCCGACGAGCCACTCACCCCCACCTCGCCAGGCGTGCTGCACCACCAGAAAGCCACCGACGGCAACGGCAAACTCGCCCGCGGCCTCACCGGCCACTTCCCGCAGCCAGCCACATTCGACGACTGGCACTGGGCCACCCAACTCAACCAGGCCCGCGCCATCGCCCACGGCATCGCCCACTTCCGATCCCTCAAACCCCTGTGCATGGGCACCATCCTGTGGCAGCTCAACGACAACTGGCCCGTCACCTCCTGGTCCACCATCGACGGCGACGGCCGCCGCAAACCCCTCTGGCACGCCCTGCGCCGCGTCTACACCGACCGGCTCCTCACCATCCAACCCCGCAACAACACCCCCACACTCATCGCCGTCAACGACACCCAAACCCCCTGGCACACCGAGGTCGACGTCCAACGGGTCACGTTCACCGGCGACATCCGCGCCAAAACCACCATCACCATCAACGTCCCCGCCGGCAGCACCGCCACCATCACACTCCCCGCGGACATCACCACACCCGACAACCCCCACCACGAGGTCATCACCGCCGACAGCACCCACCACTACTTCGCCGAAGACACCGACCTCACCTACCCACCCGCCAAGCTCGACATCACCGTCCACCCCACCACGCACGGCGCCACCGTCAACATCACCGCCCACACCTTCGTACGGGACCTGACCCTCTTCGCCGACCGCCTCCACCCCACCGCCGACACCGACCAGCAACTCACCACCCTCCTGCCCGGCGAGTCAGTGACCCTCCACGTCACCGGCACCAACCTGCCCACCCCAGACGACCCCGCCTGGCGCACCGCCCCCGCACTGCGCACCGCCAACGACCTC
>NZ_JNYJ01000123.1 GCF_000716715.1 Dactylosporangium aurantiacum
GCGCCCTCCTCGACGAACTGCGCGGCCTCGACTGGGCCAGCCGATCCGTCCGCACCCGCGCCCGCAAGGTCGAAACCACCCAACAGGAACTCACCGCCACCCTGGGCCGCACCCCGACCCAGGCGGAGCTCGCCGACGCGCTCGGGATCGCGCCGGACGAGCTCAAGAGCATCGACGACGACGTGCAGCGGGCCGTGGTGCTCTCGCTGCAGGGGTTCACCGCCGGCAGCGCGGAGGACCTGGTGCCGGAGCGCACCCCGGGCCCGGAGGAGCTCATCCTGCACCGGGAGCGGATCGGGTACCTGCACCACGCGATCGGCGCGCTGCCGGAGCGGCTGCGCCAGGTCATCACGGCGTACTTCTTCGAGGAACGGCCGATGAACGACATCGCGCGGGAGCTGGGCGTGACCGAGAGCCGGATCAGCCAGCTGCGCTCCGAGGCCCTCGTGCTGCTGCGCGACGGGCTCAACAACCACCTCGACCCGCACCTGGCGGCCGCCCAGGAACGCGCCGGCGGCTGCGTCGCCCGGCGGCGGGAGGCGTACTACAACCAGATCGCGAACCAGGGCGACCTGGGCGCCCGGCTGGCACACACCACGGCGCTCGGCGTCCCGCGCAGCGCGTGACGAAGAGACCCGGTTCCCCTGCGGAACCGGGTCTTTTCGGTTATAGTTGCGTTGCGGAAATTTTCCTCAGCAGATTCCTCATCCCTCGGGCCCTGACGCCGATGTCCTGGGCGAGCGGCCAAGGACGGCCCGCTCGGAAACGGCCCGAGTCAAGGAGGAATCACCATGGGTCTGCGCATCAACAACAACATCGCCGCCCAGAACGCCTACCGGAACCTGTCGGTGACCGACAGCCAGATGAGCAAGTCGCTGGAGAAGCTCTCCTCCGGCTACCGCATCAACCGGGCGGCGGACGACGCGGCCGGCCAGACCGAGTTCACCCAGCTGAACGCCGAGCTGGACCGGATCGCCACCACGACCGCGTTCGGCGGGCAGAAGCTGCTCGACCCGTCGGGCGCCTACACCGGCACCTTCCAGGTCGGCGCCAACACCGCGTCGGCCGACCAGATCGCGGTCAACCTCGGCACCGCCGCCTTCGGTGGCGTCACCGCCGTGACCGGCTTCGACTCGACCGGCCTCGGGGTGGGCACGCTCAGCCTCGTGACGGGCGCGTCCGCCGCGATCACCGCGATCGACACGGCGATCAAGGGCGTCAGCACCGCTCGGGCGACCCTCGGTGCGTACCAGAACCGCTTCGAACACACCATCAACAACATCAACACCGCGGTGGAGAACCTGTCCGCGTCCGAGTCGCGCATCCGGGACACGGACATGGCGCAGGAGATGGTCTCCTTCACCCGCTCGCAGATCCTGACCCCGTCTCTGCGGACTTTTTTCCGCAGAACCCTTATGCGGCAAGGCGAAGCGCCGATGAGAAGAGCGAACGGGCCACGGATGGCCCGGGACGTGACCCGCTTCAAGGAGGAACTTTCATGGGTCTTCGCATCAACAACAACATCGCTGCCCAGAACGCCTACCGTAACCTGTCGGTCACGGACAGCCAGATGGGCAAGTCGCTGGAGAAGCTGTCGTCGGGTTTCCGGATCAACCGTGCCGCCGACGACGCGGCAGGCCTCTCAATCAGCGAGGGTCTTCGATCCCAGATCGGCGGCCTGAAGGTCGCGGTGCGCAACGCGCAGGACGGCATCTCGGTCGTGCAGACCGCTGAAGGTGCTCTCACCGAGACGCACTCGATCCTGCAGCGTATGCGTGACCTGTCCGTTCAGGCGTCGTCCACGGGTTCGCAGGACACCGATGCGCGCACGGCGGCGCAGACCGAGTTCACTCAGCTGAACGCTGAGCTGGACCGGATCGCCACCACCACGGCGTTCGGCGGACAGAAGTTGCTCGACCCGTCGGGCGCGTACACCGGCACGTTCCAGGTCGGCGCCAACACGGCGTCCGCGGACCAGATCGCAGTGAACCTCGGCACCGCCGCCTTCGGTGGCGTCACCGCCGTGACCGGCTTCGACTCGACCGGCCTCGGGGTCGTCTCGCTCGACCTCGTGACGGGCGCGTCGGCGGCCATCACCGCGATCGACTCCGCGATCAAGGGTGTGTCGACCGCTCGGGCCACGCTCGGTGCATACCAGAACCGGTTCGAGCACACCATCAACAACCTCAACGTCGCCGTGGAGAACCTGTCCGCCTCGGAGTCGCGCATCCGGGACACGGACATGGCCTCCGAGATGGTGTCGTTCACCCGCTCACAGATCCTGACCCAGGCCGGCACGAGCATGCTGGCCCAGGCCAACCAGGCGCCGCAGAACGTCCTCTCGCTGCTGCGCTGAGGAACGTGAGTCGATGATGACCTGACGAGGGCATGACAGGGCACGGCACCCAGCCAGGGCGCCGTGCCCTGCCAGTTGTGCACGGGCGCGGCCGTTTCTCCTCAACTCCCCGGGCGGGCCGCCGATCTGCCCCGTGAACAGGCCACGGAGGGCCGGACCGAGCTCAAGGAGGAACTGACATGGGTCTACGGATCAACAACAACATCGCCGCTCAGAACTCCTACCGGAACCTGTCCGTGACGGACAGCCAGATGGGCAAGTCGCTGGAGAAGCTGTCCTCGGGTTTCCGGATCAACCGTGCCGCCGACGACGCGGCGGGCCTCTCGATCAGCGAGGGACTGCGCTCCCAGATCGGCGGTCTCAAGGTCGCCGTGCGCAACGCGCAGGACGGCATCTCGGTCGTGCAGACCGCTGAAGGCGCGCTCACCGAGACGCACTCCATCCTGCAGCGCATGCGC
>NZ_JNYJ01000124.1 GCF_000716715.1 Dactylosporangium aurantiacum
CGTCGACCTGGTGCAGCTGGTCGATCTCCGCGTGCTGCTCGCCGGTCTCGATCTCGCCGTACTCGCTCATGTCATGTCCCTGTATGTGAGTGGTTCGTGAAGGTGTTCCTTGCGATGCACAGAACACTACGAAGCCACCGACCCCCTCGAATCCCAGGAACGTGCCACGGCGGCGCGGGTCAGGCGCTGATGACCGGCCACGCGTAGGCGAGCAGGGCGAAGGCGGCGCCGAGGATCGCCAGGTTGAAGCCGCGGGACGGCACCGGCAGGGCGGCGACGGCGAGCAGGATGATGGCGATGAGGTACAGGACAGCCTGTGCGGACATGGATGACCTCCGTTGGGGGTGCGGTTGCGCACACGGATTGCCCGACGGCGTTCCGGCCGAAACACGCGCTGCCCGCGGTCCTCAGGCGGCGACGAGGGCCGGATGGTCGCCGGCGACGACGGCGGTGGGACGGAAGCGGACCCGTCGCCCCGTGATCTCGTCGGCGGCGCCGGTGCCGGGAGCGGTCCACTCGACGGTCGCGGAGCCCGACAGGTGCAGGGTGCGGCCGGTGCGGAAGTCGGGCACCAGCAGCGCCGCGGACGGGTCGGCGGCGAGGTTGCCGAGGCTGTTGAACATGTTGTTGCCGGGGTAGTCCGGCCACCACAGGTCGCCGCCCTCGACGCGGAGGAAGCCGCGCGGGCCGCCGCGGTGCGAGGCGTCGGCGCCGCGCTGCGGGTGGGCGGTGCCGAGGAAGAACGTGTCGGCGCCGGCCACCAGCGCCGCGTCGGCCGCGGTCAGGGCGGGCAGCGGCGCGAACACCGGCGCCGCCGCCGACCCGGCCGGGCCGGCGAGGCGGCGCGGCTGGATGTACTGCGGGCAGTTGCCGAACGCCTCCGCCACCTCGACGGTGAGCCCGGATGCCGGCCCGGCGGGGTCCACGAAGGACAGAGTGCCGTTGACCCGCATCCGGCGGCGGGTGGCGAAGTCGATGGCGATGAGGCCGACCCGCTGCCCCACCGGCAGGTCGTGCAACGGGTCGCCGGGGGTGAGGAACGCGTGCACCCGCAGCCGCGGCCCCGCGCCGTCGAGGAACCCGGGCGGGCCGGTCAGCGCCGACGCCCACAGCCGCCCGGCCCGGTCGCGCGCGCTGAGCACGGCCAGGGTCCGCTCGGCCAGCCAGCCGCCGGCGCCCCGGCCGATGCCGCCCGGCGCGAGCATGCCGGTGAGCCGGGCCGCCGCCTGCCGGACGCCGGCCCGCTCCTGGACCGCCAGTTCACCTTCGTGGAACACGCCGGGCCCCTTCCTAACGGATGACATGTGCTTCATCCATTAGTCCACGACCAAATGGTTTTCGCAATGCTTTACCATTAGGACTGTGGAGCCGTTGCCGGTTGAGCTGATGAACACCGTCCGGGCCGACCGCGACGGCGTGCGGGACACGATCGCCGACCCGGACGCCGCCGCGCGCTGGCTGCGGCAGGCCCGGCCGGGCCTCGGCATCGCCGGCTGGGAGGCGGTCGCCGAGCTGCGCGACCTCCGCGACGCGCTGCGCCACCTGGCCGCCGCCGCGACCGCCGACGACCGTCCGACCGCCACCACCACCACCGCCACCGCCACCGCCGCCACCGCCGCCACCGCCGACGACCGCCACCGCCGACGACCGTCCGGCCGCCGGTCACTCGCCCGCCGCCACCTCGCGGGCCGACCTGGAGGCGGCGGTCGGCGTGCTCAACCGGGCCTGCGCGAGAGCCCCGTCATGGTCGGAGCTGCGCTGGCCACCGGCATACGACCCGGCCGCTGACGACCCGGCCGGCGACGAGCCGACCAGCGGGCGGCCGGTGCGGGTGACGCGGTCGGCGCACGACCCGGCCCTCGCCGCGGTCGCCGCCATCGCCGAGGAGGCGGTCGCGCTGTTCGCCGGCCCGGACCGGCGGCTGCTGCGGGCCTGCCGAGCGCCCGGTTGCGTGCTGTACTTCGTGCGCAACCATCCACGCCGCGAGTGGTGCTCCGACGGCTGCGGCAACCGGGCCCGCGTCGCCCGGCACTACCAGCGCCACCACGGCGGCGGCTGAGACGGCCAGGGAGGGCCTCGATGCGACCGGAACCCGGGCAGGTGCTGCACTTCTCCGAGGACCCGACGATCACCAGGTTCGTGCCGCACGTGGCGAAGACCGCGCAGCAGCCCGAGGCGTACGTCTGGGCCGTCGACCACGGGCGCTCGCCGGACTACTGGTTCCCCCGCGAGTGCCCGCGGGCAATGGCCTGGACCGGCGCGGGCACCACCGCGCAGGACCGCGACCGGATCGTCGGCCCCGGCGGCGGCGAGCGCGTCCACGCCGTCGAGTTCGGCTGGCTCGAGGCGATCCGGACCGTGAAGGTGTACGCGTACCGGCTGCCGGCGGCGGCGTTCGAACCGTTCGGCGGGCCCGAGCACCACGCGCACGTGGCCGTCGAGCCGGTGATGCCGCTCGGGCCGCCGGAGCCGGTCGGCGACCTGTTCGCGCTGCACGCGCAGGCCGGCATCCAGCTGCGGGTGCTGCCGAACCTGTGGGCGTTCTGGGACGCGGTCCGGGCCAGCACGCTGCGGTTCAGCGGTATCCGCCTGCGCAACGCGCTGCCCCGCTGAGCGGGTGGCACGTTCCTGGGATTCGAGGGGGTCGGTGGCTCCGTAGTGTTCTGTGCATCGCAAGGAACACCTACACGAACCACTCACATACAGGGACATGACATGAGCGAGTACGGCGAGATCGAGAC
>NZ_JNYJ01000125.1 GCF_000716715.1 Dactylosporangium aurantiacum
GGGTGAGGGCGGCGAGGTGGAGTTCGGCTTGGCAGGCGTGCAGGCCGCGTAGGAGGAAGGCGCGTAGGCCGATGCAGTCTTTGAGGTGGCCGTTGATGGGTTCGATGGTGGCGCCGCGTTTCTTGTAGAGGGCAGCGCCGTCGGGGGTGCTGAGCCGGTGCTGCATCGCTTCGTGGGGGGCGGCGGTGTCTGGTGGTGGGCCGGTGGCGGGGTTGGTGGTGGCGGTGTGGTGCAGGTCGCGGGTTTTGCCGGTGGCGATGAGCCGGTCCGGGCCGGGCGCGGTGAGGTTGGCGTCGCTGCAGTAGCCGTTGTCGGCCAGGGCGATGCCGATACTGGCGTGGGCGGCGTCGGGGTCGCGGCGTTGCGTTCGGAGCGTTTCGGCAGCTGTAGTGCTGCTGGCGAGCATGGGTTGGAGTTGTTCGACGTCGCCGGGGTCCTGCACGAGGTGGCCGGCGATGATGAAGTGGTCTTCGCTGGCGGCCAGTTGGGCGTTGTAGCCCTGGATGAAGCCTTTGCGGGTGGGCATGATCCGGGAGTCCGGGTCGGTGCTGTTGCGTTGCACCGGTGCTGGCAGGCAGCCGCTGCGCCGGCAGGTTTTGCCGTGGCGGCAGGTTTTGCGGTCCTTCGGTGGCTTGGGTTCCGTGGCGTTGCGTTCCGCGTCGGTGACGGCGGCGGTGAGAGCGCGTCGGGCCTTGCGGACGTAGCGGTGCCCGGGTCCGTACTGTTGGATGTAGCGGTCGAGTCTGGCTTCGGCAGTCTGGACCGGGGTGACCCCACGCGGCGGCTGTCCCCGGCGGACCCGGCCGGCCCGGGCGTCGGCGAGGTACTGCGCGGCGGTGTCCTGCTCAGCAGCGATCACCGCATCACGGGCCGCGTCAGCGGCGGTGATCTCGTCCAGGCAGCGGCGCAGCCGGGCCGCGCGTTCGGCCCGGCCGGCCGCGCCCCGCCCCGACATCCCTTCCGGTGGTTCGTCGCCGCGCCGGTCCAGGCCGAACCGTGTGTCCTCGGCCGCGTCCACCATCGCGGCCTCACCGGTCATCGCAGCGACCTTCGCCTGGTAATACGCCCGTTCATGGCTGGCGTCGATGGACGCGTTCGCGGCGATCTTCGTCCCGTCGATCGCGACGATACCCAGCCGGACGAACCCGGCCTTCGCGCACACGATCAACACCTGCGTGAACAGGTCCTCGAACAGGTCCAGATGCGCCTGCCGGAACCGGGCGATCCGGGTATGGTCCGGCGGATCCTGCCCGCAAAGGACCCGGAACGCCACATCGGTGTGACAGGCCCGCTCGATCGCCCGTGAGGACCGCACCCCCTGGCAGTAGCCGTAGACCAGCAGCGCGAGCAGCATCACCGGGTCGTACGCCTGCCGACCCACCCCACCCAGCCGATACCGGCTGCGCAGCACCGTCAGATCGAGCTGCTCGACCACGTCCAGCACCAGCCACACCTGATGCTCATCCGGCAGCCAGTCCCGCATGTCCACCGGCAACAGGAACTGCTGGTCACGATCCACCGGACGGAACTGCTTCGCCATACCCAATGATCGATCGAGTACCGC
>NZ_JNYJ01000126.1 GCF_000716715.1 Dactylosporangium aurantiacum
CCCACCAGTTATCCCGATTGCCACCACCTCCACCGGCGACGTGACGCAACCGGGTTACTGGTTGGACCAGTTGCGGGGCACGGTGCGGTTCGCCGACGCTGTCGAGGCGCTCCGGGCCAAGGGCGTGACGAAGTTCTTGGAGGTCGGTCCGGACGGGGTGCTGTCCGCGCTGGTCGACGGCATCCCCGCGATGCGCAAGGGACGCGACGAACCCACCACCCTGATGACCGCCGTCGCCCGGGCTCACGTCGACGGCTGGTCCCCGGACTGGACCGCGATCCTGGCCGGCGGGCGCCGCGTGGACCTGCCCACCTACCCGTTCGACCGGCAGCGGTACTGGCCAACGGTCCGCCACGCCATCCAGCCCGACGCCGAGTTCTGGGCCGCCGTCGACTCCGGCGACCTCGACACGCTCCGCGCGTGGCGTCACCGCAGGTCCACTGTGGACCGTTGGCTGTACCGCGAGGAGTGGACGCCGCTGCCGGCCCGCCCCGTGACCCTGACCGGCACCTGGCTCGTCCTCGGGGACCGATCCGAAGCCGTCGCAGCGGCACTGACCGCCGCCGGCGCGACAGTGGTCGGCGAAGACCGGCCGGGGGAGGCGCCCTTCGCCGGCGTGGTCGCACTGCCCGCCGACGCCGCCGAAGCACTCACGATGGCACAGACCGTCGACGCGCCTCTGTGGTGCGTCACCCGCGGCGCGGCCACCGACCCCGCCCAGCGTGCGGTCTGGGGCCTGGGCCGGGTCGTGGCCCTGGAGCACCCGGACCGGTGGGGTGGCCTGATCGACCTCGCCGACGGCGACCGGGACCTGCCGCTGCTGCCGGCCGTGCTCTCCGGCACCGAGGACCAGGTGGCGATCCGCGGCGGCGTCGCCCACGCCCGCCGCCTGACTCGGACCACCGCCGACAGGCAAGGCTGGCGTCCCTCAGGCACCGTGCTGGTCACCGGCGGCACCGGCGCCCTCGGCACACACGTCGCGAAGTGGCTCGCCGCCCAGGGCGCGTCGAGGATCGTGCTGGTCAGCCGGCGCGGCCCGGACGCCGTCACCCTCGACGTCCCAGGCGTCGAGGTCGTGGCCGGCGACATCACCGATCGGGCAACGGTGACCCGGCTGGTCGCGGAGTACACACCGAACGCGGTCATCCACGCCGCCGGCATCCTCGACGACGGCACCGTGGACGCGTTGACCCCGGAACGAGTCGCCGCCGTGATGGCGGCGAAGGTCGACGGTGCCCGCCACCTGGACGCCGCCACCCGCCACCTGCCGCTGGACGCGTTCATCCTGTTCTCCTCGTTCGCCGGCTCCGTCGGCTCGGCGGGCCAGGCGAACTACGCCGCCGCCAACGCCGCCCTCGACGCCATCGCCGAGCAGCGCCGCGCCGAAGGGCTGCCCGCCGTATCCATCGCCTGGGGCAGCTGGGCCGGCGACGGGATGGCCGGGGACCTCGGCGACCGGCACCGCCGCGGCGGCGTCCGCCCCATGCACCCCGCCACCGCCGTCACCGCACTGGGTCGCGTCACCGGCAACGCCAACCGACGCTGCTCGACCTCGTCCGGGACCGCGCCGCCGCCGTCCTCGGCCACGCCGGCACCGGCGCCATCGGCACCGACGAGGCGTTCCGCGACCTCGGGTTCGACTCGCTGACCGCCGTCGAGTTCCGCAACGCGATCGGCGCCGCCACCGGTCTCAGCCTGCCCGCCACGCTGGTCTTCGACTACCCGACCCCGCAGGTCCTCGCCGGGCACCTCCTGGAGACCCTGCTCGGCGCCCCGGCGGCCGTGCCGGGGACCGGCCGGGGCGGGATCAGCGACGAGCCGATCGCGGTCGTCGCCATGGCCGGCCGGTTCCCCGGCGGCGCCACCTCCCCGGAGGCACTTTGGGAGCTGCTCGTCGAGGGCCGCGACGCGATGGGGGAGTTCCCGACCGACCGCGGCTGGGACCTCGGCACCCTGTTCGACCCCGACCCGGACCGGACCGGCACGTCGTACACCCGCACCGGCGGCTTCCTGCCCGGCGTCGCCGACTTCGACGCCGCGTTCTTCGGCATCTCG
>NZ_JNYJ01000127.1 GCF_000716715.1 Dactylosporangium aurantiacum
GCCGGTCACTAGGGCACCATCCTTTCGGCAGAGCCCTCTGAGAGGGTTGCTGTTGGAACTCGACGAGGACTGAGAGAGGGCCTTGGCCGGTCGCCCTTCGAGGGCCTGCATGACACCGCCGCTCTCGGTTCTTGTCGGGGCTGCCGACCGGCCACAGGGAGAAGCGCCGTAGAGCGCCGGTTAGTGACCGCCCGGCAGTCAGCCCCGATGGTCGAGTCACATCGCTGCCAAGCTGAGGAGAACCGTTGTCGCTCAACATCGCTGGGGGATCGGCGTACTACGTCGGCGTCGACTGGGCCGCTGCCACCCACGCGGTCTGTGTCCTCGATCCAGCCGGGAAACGGGTTGCCGCGTTCACTGTCGAACACAGCGCTGCCGGCCTGACCGCCCTCGCGGCCCGGCTGGCTCGACTCGGCGCCGCGGAAAGCATGCCGGTCGGGATCGAACGTCCGGACGGTCGTGTGGTCGACGTGCTGTTGGAGGCCGGGCATCCGATCGTGCCGGTCAAACCCAACGCCATCAAGGCATGGCGGGACGGGGAGGTGCTGTCCGGTGCGAAGTCCGACGCCGGTGACGCCGAGGTCATCGCCGAGTATCTGCGGCTGCGGCAGCACCGGCTGAGCCTGGTCGCGCCGTACTCGGCGCAGACGAAGGCGCTGCGGACCGTCGTGCGCACCCGCGGCGACCTTGTCCAGACCCGGGTCGCCACGACCAACCAGCTCACCGCGCTGTTGGACCTGCACTGGCCCGGCGCGAAGGCAATCTTCGCCGACATCGCATCGCCGATCGCCCTGGAATTCCTGACCCGGTACCCAACCGCTCGACACGCCCGGCAGCTGGGCGTGAAACGCCTGACCGCGTTCTGCACCAGACACGGCTACTCCGGCCGGCGCACCGGCGAGCAGCTCCTCGCCCGGCTGCGCGCCGCCCCCGCCGGCGTCACCGACCCGACCCTGTGCGACGCGGTCCGCGACGCGGTCCTGGCCCTCGTCACCGTCCTGCGCGCGATCACCACCGCAGGCAAAGACCTCGACCGCAGCGTCACCGCCACACTCGGGGAGCACCCGGACAGCGAGATCTTCACATCGCTGCCAAGGTCCGGTCAGATCAACGCCGCCCAGATGCTCGCCGAGTGGGGCGATACCCGGCAAGCCTACGACGGACCCGACGCCGTCGCCGCGCTCGCCGGAACGACACCCGTGACCAAAGAATCCGGCAAACACCGCGCCGTGCACTTCCGGTGGGCCTGCAACAAACGCTTCCGCGTCGCGGTCACCACCTTCGCCGACAACAGCCGCCGCGCAAGCCCCTGGGCCGCCAAGGTCTACACCGACGCCCGCACCCGCGGCCACGACCACCCACACGCCATCCGAATCCTCGCCCGCGCCTGGATCCGCATCATCTGGCGCTGCTGGACCGACCGGCTCCCATACGACCCGGCACGGCACGGCAACGCCGTCCGACTCCACCAAAACGAACCGCTCGCCGCCTGAGGTTGACACAGGGAGTGTC
>NZ_JNYJ01000128.1 GCF_000716715.1 Dactylosporangium aurantiacum
CGTCGTGGCGGCGGGTGGGTTGCCGGTTTGGTTGTCCGGGTGGTCGTCCGGGTCCTGGCCGGGTGGGTTTCGGTGCACGGGCTGGACAGGCGCTGTTCGTGCGGAGGTGCCGAAATCCGCGGCGGACGCGGGCGGGTGTGAGCCGTTCGGGCGGTGCCGGTCGTTCCCATGGCCGGCGCAGGTCGCGGGCGAGTGGGCGGGCCAGTCGTAGCTGGGTGTAGGCGGCGATGATGAGCCAGGTCCACCGGTCCGCGGCGTGCGGGTCGCGCAGTTTCGGCACGGTCCAGCCGAGGGTCTGTTTGAACAGCCGGAAGGTGTGTTCGATGTCGAAACGGCGCAGGAACGCCTGCCATAGCAGGTCCACCGTCGCCGTGTCCGGGCCGGGTTCGGTGTCGGGTGCGGGTTCGTCGTCGATGCCGGTGGACCACCACAGCCAGACCGGTTTCGGGGTTGCGCCGGACGGCAGTCGGGCCACGTCGAGGCGGATCAGGGTGCCGTGCAGGATCGGCAGGTCCGGGCAGTCGGTCCAGGCTGCGCGGCGGGTCAGTCGGGGGTGCAGGCGGTGCCAGGCGCGGGCTGTTGCGGTGCCGTAGAGGCGGGTCTCGGTTGTGGTGGTCACGTCCGGGGTGTCCCAGCTGGCCGGGTCACCGAAGATGAACTCACCGCCGTGACGGCGGGGCCGGCCCAGCACGCCCGGCAGTTTCGGTGGTGTGGGTCTGTGCAGGACCCGGTCGGAGCGCAGCCGGGCCAGCACGCGCACCGGCAGATCTGCCAGTAGCCAGGCCAGGCGGGCTCCGTCGTAGCCAGCGTCCATGACGAGCCAGATGTCTGCGTCGCCGGTCCGCCAGTGCCCGGCGTCGATCAGCCGGGTCACCACGTCACGCACCTGCCCGGCCGTCACCGCTGCCAGATCAGCGCCCGGGGTGAGCCGCACGGCGTCCAGCGGCGCGGTCCAGGAGGTGCGGCCGGTCTCCAACGCGACCACGAACGAGTACGGCCAGCCGGGGACACCGACGTGTTCGCCGTTGCCGCGGCCGGAGGTGTGGCACAGGATCCGTTCCGGTGAGGTGTGTGCCTCCGGCCGCAGCCAGCAGGTCACGTCCACCGCCAGGACGATGCGGCTGTCCGCCGCCCGCGGCAACGGCAGCGCGGCGAGGACCCGGCGCAACCGGTCGATGTCCACCCGGCCGGCGGCGAGGGCGTCGTACAACGCGCCGTGGCCACGACGGTGCTCCGCCACCAGCGACAGCCCCGGCAGCGACCGCACCGGCCCGTCCGCGCACAACACGGCATCTGCCAGCTCGAACAACGCATCCGCACGACGCGTCAGACACCCATGCAACTCACGCCGGAACCAGGCAAGGTCCCCAGCAAAGTCCCCCGCCGGGACAACCAGCCCGGCATCAGGCACACTGATCATGCAACAGCCCCTGGTATTGATCTTCTTCCCTCGACAAGAAGATGATCACCCAGGGGCTGTTTCCACGACCGACGGGGTCGACCACG
>NZ_JNYJ01000129.1 GCF_000716715.1 Dactylosporangium aurantiacum
TGAACCGCCCCGGATTTGATACCGGCCCGACCTCTTGTGGAGGATCGAGTCATGTCACGCCCTTCCCCGTACCCTGCTGAGTTGCGACAGCGGGCAGTGCGGATGGTCGCCGAGGTGCGGCCGAACTATGAGTCCGACTGGGCTGCGGTCACCGCGGTGGCGCAGAAGCTGGGTATCGGCACTGCGGAGACGCTGCGGAAGTGGGTCCGTCAAGCCCAGGTCGACACCGGCCAACGCAGCGGGGTCAGCACCGACGAGTCGGCTGAGCTGAAGCGGTTGCGGCGGGAGAACGCCGAGCTGCGCCGGGCGAACGAGATCCTCAAAAGCGCGTCGGCTTTCTTCGCGGCCGAGCTCGACCGGCCACAGCCACGCTCGTGACCTACATCGACGAGCACAAGCACCTGTTCGGTGTCGAGCCGATCTGCCGGGCCCTGATGCAGTTCGGGTGGCCGATCGCGTCCAGTACCTACCGCGCTGCCTGCCGGCGGCTGCCGTCGGCCAGGGCCCGCCGCGACGCCTGGCTGTGCCGGCAGATCCGCCGGGTCTACGAAGCCAACTACGGCGTCTACGGGGCTCGGAAGGTGTGGCTGGCCTTGAACCGCGAGGGCGTCGAGGTGGCCCGCTGCACGGTCGAACGGCTCATGCGCCACATGGGCCTGCGTGGTGTCGTGCGCGGCAAACCCCGGCGCACCACGATCGCCGACCAGCACGCGGCCAGGCCGGTGGATCTGGTGCAGCGCCGGTTCCACGCGGACCGGCCGAACCGGTTGTGGGTCGCCGACTTCACCTACGTGCCGACCTGGTCCGGGATGGTCTACGTCGCGTTCGTCATCGACGTGTACTCCCGCCGGATCCTGGGCTGGCGCGCCGCGAGCAGCATGAAGACCGCCCTGGTCCTCGACGCCCTCGAAATGGCGATCTGGGCCCGCGGCCGGCACGGCACCACCGACCTGTCCGGGCTGATCCATCACCACGACGCGGGCAGTCAATACACGTCCATTGCCTTCACCGAACGCCTCGCCGCGGCCGGCGTCGACGCATCGGTCGGCACGGTCGCCGACGCCTACGACAACGCCCTCGCCGAGTCCACGATCGGGCTGTTCAAGACCGAACTGATCACACCCCGCGGGCCGTGGCGGACCTGCGACCAGGTCGAGATCGCCACCCTCGAGTACGTCGACTGGTACAACCACCGCCGGCCCCACAGCGGCGCCGCGGACCTGCCACCAGCCGCGTTTGAGACACTGCACCAAGCCCGCCTCACCGAGGCAGGCCCCCAACCCGTTTAGCCGCTACCAAACCCGGGGCGGTTCA
>NZ_JNYJ01000130.1 GCF_000716715.1 Dactylosporangium aurantiacum
TGAACCTACGGAGTCGCGGCAGTACGGTTCAGTGAAGCCGGATTCGTTGCTACACAACGGTTTCAGCTTTGCTGAGGTCCGGCTCGGTACGGTCGGTTGCTGTACTTTGCTGCTGTACTTTTCTGGCCCTGCCGTCTGGCGGGCGAGCGGACCTGACACACCGCATGGCAGGTCGTACAATTTCTTGTACGTCAGTTCGGTTGAGTTCAGTTCGGGGGTGCCATGCGCACGGTCAGCTACTCAGAGGTCCGGCAGAACCTTGCCAAGATGCTTGACCACGTGGTGGATGACGCCGAGGAGGTCGTGATCACCCGCTCCGGCCACGAGTCCGCGGTCATCATCTCGCTGCGTGAGTACGAGTCGCTGAAGGAGACGGCGTACCTGATGGCGAGCCCGGCCAATGCCCGCCGGCTGAACGAGGCCATCGAGGAGCTCCGTGCGGGCGGCGGCGAGGTGCACGACCTGCTCGACGCGGATGAGGCGTCCGCGGCGTGAAGGTTCAGTTCGCCAGCCGTGGCTGGGATGACTATCTGAGCTGGCAGCAGGACCGGCAGATGCTCAGGCGGGTGAACGCGCTGATCGAGGACATCCGCCGCAACGGTCACGAGGGTATCGGCAAGCCGGAGCAGCTCCGCGGCAACTGGTCCGGGTTCTGGTCGCGGCGCATCGACCAGGAGCACCGCCTGGTGTACCGGATCGCTGACGACACGGTGCAGATCGCGCAGTGCCGCTACCACTACGAATGACGACGCGCCCTACGGACATGTGTCCTGTACGTACGTCGTCGCGCTCGCGGCGCCTGCTACCAGCCGACGCCTCCGCTCAAGCCCCTCCGTATACCCGTCGTCCACCCACCCGGGAACAGGCCGGCGGCGGGGCTGCCCGAGTGAGTACGGACCGCAACGTCCGCGACCACGCTTGGCGGCCCCGCCGCCGGCCTGTTGGCTTTGCCTGGACGACGGGGATGCGGTGGGGCGCCCCCTCCGGAACCCAGAGGCCCCGCCGGAGGCAAGAGCGCGACTACAGATGGAGATGGCAGGGAGCGAAGCGACCGGTGTCTGGCGGGAGCTACGAGCAATGCGCCAGACGAACCCGAGTCATCGTCAGGCTGAACTCCGACGAGCCGTAAGCCGACTGCTGCTGTCCGTCAAGAGCACATCGTCCGGCCCGGACGTGGCGTACCGGCCGGACGGGCTTACGGCGCCGGCGCTTGCGCCGGGCGCCGCTTGCACGCCGAGCCGGGCGACCACGTCCGGGCTGCGCCGAAGGCGCCTTGATCTAGTACAGCC
>NZ_JNYJ01000131.1 GCF_000716715.1 Dactylosporangium aurantiacum
TACTTCCAGCGTTGGGGGTAGCCGGGCAGGTCGGTGCAGCCGCACATGGCGTAGTGCAGTGGCGGCATGTTGGCGTCGACGTACTTGTCCAGGTTGTCCTGGGTGATCGTGGGCTGCGGCAGCTTCCACGGGCTGGAGACCTGCTCGCCGTTGAGGATGCGCAGGGCGGCGATGACCGGGGTGCGCCACTGGTAGGTCGGGTAGGTCGGCGCGATCGCGGTGAGCTTCTTGTCCTTCCACAGCTTCAGGAAGTCCAGCTGGTCCTCACCGTTGATCGGCGGGACCGGCTTGCCCGCGTCCTGGAACGCCTCCACAGCGGCCACCGCGGTCGCCCCGGCGTCCATCCAGACACCGTCGATCGTGCCGTACCGCTGAATGTAGTCGTTGACGATCTTCTTGGTCTTGGCCGGGTCACCATCGGTGAACTCGACACCGACCACGTTGACCTTCGCCTTGTCGAACTGGACCTTCGCCGCGGACCAGCGGGTCTCCAGCACATCAACACCGGGCAGGATCCGCAGCGCCAGAACCTTACCGCCGGGCTTGACCTTCTCCGACAGGAACGAGGCACCGACATGACCGAACCCGTAACCACCGATCGGGTTGATGAACGTGACCGGGCACTTGGTGTCCACACCACGGTCGAATACGATCACCGGCAGGCCCTTGGCACAGGCCGCCTCCACCGCCGGGGTCAACGTCGCGGTCGTGTTCGGCGACACGATGAGCGCGTCACAACCCTTACCCAGCAGGTCGTTGATGTCCGCGATCTGCTTGCTGTCCTTACCCTCCGCATCGACGTGCACGAACTCCTTGATGTTCGCCTTCTGCGCCTCGACCTCAGCCTGCATCACCTTGTAACCGACCTGCCGCCACGGATTGTTCAACGCCGCGTTGGAGAAACAGATCTTGTACGGACCGGCCTTCTTGAACTTCGCCGTATCCACCAACTTCGCGTTCAGCACCTGCTCCCACGGCTTATCAGCCGGACCAGACGCGGTCGCCTGCAACAACGACAACTCATTGTCATAATCAGCCTGCACAAAGAACTTCGACTGCTCACCAGTACCAGACCCGGCAGCAGCACTGGCAGACGCCGCACCAGAAGCCGTCACGGTCGGCTCATCAGTCGCACAACCGGACAGCACCAGCAACACAGCCGCAGCAGCCACGACATACGGGGTTCGTCTCACGTGTTCTCCT
>NZ_JNYJ01000132.1 GCF_000716715.1 Dactylosporangium aurantiacum
CGGAGCGCTGCTGTCCGCGATCGGCATCGCCGGCATGGACCGCCTCGTGCAACGCAACGTCCTGGCCATGTCCGGCCGCGCCGTCGAAGCCGCCGGCGATGTCAACACCCTGCTGCTGGACAAGACCGGCACCATCACCCTCGGCAACCGGCAGGCCGGCGAGTTCGTCGCCGTCGACGGCGTGACCGCGCAGGAGCTCGCCGACGCCGCGCAGCTGTCCAGCCTCGCCGACGAGACCCCGGAGGGCCGCAGCGTCGTGGTGTACGCGAAGACCGCGCACGGTCTGCGCGAGCGGACCCCCGGCGAGCTGGCTGGCGCGACGTGGGTGCCGTTCACCGCGCAGACCCGCATGTCCGGTGTCGACGTCGGCGACCGGCAGGTCCGCAAGGGCGCCGCGACCGCGGTCATGAAGTGGGTCCGCGACCACGGCGGGCACCCGACCAACGACGTCGGGGCGATCGTCGACGCGATCTCCGGCTCCGGCGGCACCCCGCTCGTCGTCGCCGAACGCGTGGGTGCCAGCCCGGCGCGGGCGCTGGGTGTCATCCACCTCAAGGACGTCGTGAAGCAGGGGATGCGGGACCGGTTCGACGCGATGCGCCGCATGGGCATCCGCACCGTCATGATCACCGGCGACAACCCGCTGACCGCGGCGGCGATCGCGAAGGAGGCCGGCGTCGACGACTTCCTCGCCGAGGCCACCCCCGAGGACAAGATGGCCCTCATCAAGAAGGAGCAGCAGGGCGGCAAGCTCGTCGCGATGACCGGCGACGGCACCAACGACGCCCCGGCGCTCGCCCAGGCCGACGTCGGTGTCGCCATGAACACCGGCACGTCGGCGGCGAAAGAGGCCGGCTCCCATTCATCGGCATCAAGCTCATCGACCTCATCATCCAGTTCATCCCCGGGATCTCCTGATGCGTCTACCAGCCTGGCTCAGCCAGCACCTCGCCGCGGCCCGCGCCCTGCTCCTGCTCACCGTCCTGCTCGGCCTCGTCTACCCGCTGCTGCTCGTCGGCATCGGCCGGCTCCCGGGCCTGTCCGGGCGGGCCGACGGCTCCCTCGTCACCAGGGACGGCAAGACCATCGGCAGCCGCCTGATCGGCCAGTCGTTCACCGACACCGACGGCAACCCGCTCAAGCAGTACTTCCAGTCCAGGCCGTCCGCCGCCGGCGACGGCTACGACCCGACCGCGACATCGGCCAGCAACCTCGGCCCCGAGAACATCGTCGACCGCCCCGACAAGCCCAGCCTGCTCACCCAGGTCTGCACCCGCAGCAAGGCGATCGGCGACCTCGAACACGTCGACGGCCGCCGCACCCGCACATCAGCGTCGCCTACGCCCGGCTGCAGGTGAACCGGGTCGCGGCCGCCCGTGGCATGTCCGCGGCGGACACGCAGAAGCTCATCGGCAAGTACACCACCGGACGGGTGCTCGGATTCGTCGGCGAACCCGGCGTCAACGTCCTGCAACTGAACCTGGCCCTCGACGCCGCCCACCCCGTCCGCGGCTGACCCGCGCCGGCCCGCCGCCCATCCAGCGGCGGGCCGGCCATCAACGGAAAGGCTTGGTGCGACCTTGGCGCGCGGACAACTGCGGGTCTACCTCGGCGCCGCGCCCGGCGTCGGCAAGACCTACAAGATGCTCGAAGAGGGGCGCCGGCGGCGGCAGCGCGGCACCGACGTCGTCGTCGGGTTCGTCGAGACGCACGGCCGGCCGTTCACCGAGGCCATGTTGTCCGGCCTGGAGGTCATCCCTCGCAGGACGATGACCTACCGCGGCGCGCAGTTCACCGAGATGGACCTCGACGCCGTCCTCGCCCGCCGGCCCGAGGTCGTCGTCGTCGACGAGCTCGCCCACACCAACGTCCCCGGCAGCCGGCACACCAAACGGTTCCACGACATCGAGACGCTGCTCGACGCCGGGATCACCGTGCTCACCACCGTCAACATCCAGCACCTCGAGTCGCTCAACGACGTCGTGGAACAGATCACCGGCGTACCGCAACGCGAGACCGTCCCCGACGCCGTCGCCCGCCGCGCCGAGCAGATCGAGCTGGTCGACATGACCCCGGAGGCGCTGCGCCGCCGCATGGCGCACGGCAACATCTACCGCCCGGAGAAGGTCGACGCGGCGCTCGGCAACTACTTCCGGGTCGGCAACCTCACCGCCCTGCGCGAGCTGGCCCTGCTGTGGCTCGCCGACAAGGTCGACGAC
>NZ_JNYJ01000133.1 GCF_000716715.1 Dactylosporangium aurantiacum
CGGAGCGCTGCTGTCCGCGATCGGCATCGCCGGCATGGACCGCCTCGTGCAACGCAACGTCCTGGCCATGTCCGGCCGCGCCGTCGAAGCCGCCGGCGACGTCAACACCCTGCTGCTGGACAAGACCGGCACCATCACCCTCGGCAACCGGCAGGCGGCCGCGTTCCTGCCCGCCGACGGCGTCACCGACGCGGAGCTCGCCGACGCCGCCCAGCTGTCCAGCCTCGCCGACGGCACCCCCGAGGGCCGCAGCGTCGTGGTGTACGCGAAGACCGCGCACGGCCTGCGCGAACGCGCTCCCGGCGAGCTGGTCGACGCGACGTGGGTGCCGTTCACCGCGCAGACCCGCATGTCCGGCGTCGACGTGGACGACGGCGGGCAGGTCCGGCAGGTGCGCAAGGGTGCCGCGGCCGCGGTGCTGCGGTGGGTCCGCGACCACGGCGGGCATCCGGGCGCCGGCGTCGGCGGGATCGTCGACGCGATCTCCGGCTCCGGCGGCACCCCGCTCGTCGTCGCCGAACGCACCGCGGGCCGGCCGGCCCGCGCCCTCGGGGTGATCCACCTCAAGGACGTGGTCAAGCTCGGCATGCGGGACCGGTTCGACGCGATGCGCCGCATGGGTATCCGCACCGTGATGATCACGGGGGACAACCCGTTGACGGCGAAGGCGATCGCGGCGGAGGCCGGCGTCGACGACTTCCTGGCCGAGGCCACCCCCGAGGACAAGATGGCCCTCATCAAACGGGAGCAACGGGGCGGCCGGCTGGTGGCGATGACCGGCGACGGCACCAACGACGCCCCGGCGCTCGCCCAGGCCGACGTCGGTGTCGCCATGAACACCGGCACGTCGGCGGCGAAAGAGGCCGGCGCGATCATCCCGGCCATGTTCGCCGCCGTCTACCCCGGCCTGGACACCCTCAACATCATGCGGCTGCACTCACCGACCTCGGCGATCCTGTCCGCCGTCATCTTCAACGCCATCGTCATCGTCGCCCTCATCCCCCTCGCGCTGCGCGGTCGTCCCGTTCCTCGGCATCAAACTCATCGACCTGCTCGTCGCCTGGATACCGGGGATCTCCTGATGCGCCTGCCCGCCTGGCTCAGCCGGCACCTCGCCGCGCTGCGCGCCCTGCTCCTGCTGACCTTGCTGCTCGGCCTGATCTACCCGCTGCTGCTCGTCGGCATCGGCCGGCTCCCGGGCCTGTCCGGGCGGGCCGACGGCTCACTCATCTCCCGGGACGGCACGGTCGTCGGCAGCCGCCTGATCGGCCAGTCGTTCACCGACGCCGACGGCAACCCGCTCAAGCAGTACTTCCAGTCCAGGCCGTCCGCCGCCGGTGACGGCTACGACCCGACCGCGACATCGGCCAGCAACCTCGGCCCGGAGAACATCGTCGACCGCCCCGACAAGCCCAGCCTGCTCACCCAGGTCTGCACCCGCAGCAAGGCGATCGGCGACCTCGAACACGTCGACGGCCGCCGCCCCGCGGACACGCGGAAACTCGTCGACCGGTACACCACCGGACGCCTCCTCGGCTTCGTCGGCGAACCCGGCGTCAACGTCCTGCGGCTGAACCTGGCCCTGGACGCCGCCCATCCGGTCCGCGGTTGACGGTTCCCGGCCCGCCCGGCGGCGGAGGAAGTACGGTGCAACGATGGCGCGCGGACAACTGCGGGTCTACCTCGGCGCCGCCCCGGGCGTCGGCAAGACCTACCGGATGCTGGAGGAGGCCCACCGCCGGCGGCGACGCGGCACCGACGTCGTCGTCGGCTTCGTGGAGACCTACGGCCGGCCGTTCACGGAGGCGCTCCTCGACGGTCTCGAGGTGCTGCCCCGCGCCGTCCTGCGCCACCGCGGCGCCGAGTTCACCGAGATGGACCTCGACGCCGTCCTCGCCCGCCGGCCCGAGGTCGTCGTCGTCGACGAGCTCGCCCACACCAACGTCCCCGGCTCCCGGCACGCCAAACGCTGGCAGGACGTCGAGGAACTGCTCGACGCCGGGATCACCGTGCTCACCACCGTCAACATCCAGCACCTCGAGTCGCTCAACGACGTCGTCGAGCAGATCACGGGGGTGACGCAGCGGGAGACCGTCCCGGACGCCGAGGTGCGCCGCGCCGAGCAGATCGAGCTGGTCGACATGACCCCGGAGGCGCTGCGCCGCCGCATGGCGCACGGCAACGTGTACCAGGCCGAGAAGGTCGACGCGGCGCTCGGCAACTACTTCCGGGTCGGCAACCTCACCGCCCTGCGCGAGCTGGCCCTGCTGTGGCTCGCCGACAAGGTCGACGAC
>NZ_JNYJ01000134.1 GCF_000716715.1 Dactylosporangium aurantiacum
GCGGGGACCCCGGGTGTGCCGGGGAACTTCCGGGTGACCGCGACGACGAACACGAGCTTCTCCCTGGCGTGGAACGCTTCGACGGGTACGGTCACCGGCTACCGGGTGTACGAGGGTGCCACGGTGCGGGCGACGGTCACCGGGACCACGGCCACGGTGTCGGGGTTGACGGCGGGTTCGACGCACACGTACACGGTGAAGGCGTACAACACTGTGGGTGAGTCGGGTGCGTCGAACAGTGTCACCGCGACCACGACCGGTGGGACGACGACGCCGGGTGGGATGCAGGCGGCGCCGTACCTGTACCAGTGGGGTGACCCGCCGAACCCGCAGACGGTGCAGTCGGCGACCGGGATCCGCTGGTTCACCCTCGCGTTCGTGTTGTCCGGTGGTGGGTGCACCCCGGCGTGGGACGGCAGCCGTCCGTTGACCGGTGGGGTGGATCAGACGGTGATCAACCAGGTGCGTGCCGGTGGTGGTGATGTGATCCCGTCGTTCGGTGGGTGGAGCGGCAACAAGCTGGGTCCGAACTGTTCCACGCCGCAGGCTCTGGCGAATGCGTACCAGACGGTGATCAACGCGTACAACCTCAAGGCGATCGACATCGACATCGAGAACACCGACGAGTTCGAGAACGACACGGTGCGTAACCGGATCGTGGACGCGTTGAAGATCGTGAAGCAGAACAACCCGAACCTCAAGACGATCGTCACGTTCGGTACCGCGACGACCGGTCCGGGCTACTACGCGCAGCAGTTGATCAGCCGGGCGGCGTCGATCGGGGCGAACATCGACGTGTTCACGATCATGCCGTTCGACTTCGGTGGCGGCGCGAACATGTACAACAGCACGGTCAGCGCGTCGGAGGGGCTCAAGACGATGCTGAAGTCGGCGTTCGGCTGGACCGATGACCAGGCGTACCGGCACATGGGCATCTCCGGGATGAACGGGCTGTCCGACCAGCAGGAGCTGACGTCGGTGGCGTACTGGCAGCAGATCCGCGACTGGGCGCAGTCCAAGCACCTGGCCCGGCTGGCGTTCTGGTCGGTCAACCGGGACCGGCCCTGCCCCGGCGGTGGCGTGGTGTCCAACTGCAGCGGCATCGCCCAGAACAACTGGCAGTTCACGCAGATCACGGCCACCTTCACCGGATAG
>NZ_JNYJ01000135.1 GCF_000716715.1 Dactylosporangium aurantiacum
ATACCCCCATGGGTATGGTCGGAGCGTGGCTGTCGCCAGGCGGCCCGGGAACGGGGAGAGCCTGATGAAGACCGTCATCGTGGGTGCTGTGGCCGGTGGGATGTCGGCGGCGACGCGGCTGCGCCGCCTCGACCCGACGGCCGAGATCGTGGTGTTCGAGCGTGGCGAGCACGTGTCGTACGCCAACTGCGGCCTGCCGTACCACGTCGGCGGGGTGATCGCCGACCGCGGGTTCCTGCTGCTGCACACCCCTGACAGCCTGCGCACCCGGTTCGACCTCGACGTGCGGGTGCGTGCCGAGGTCGTCGCCATCGATCGTGCGCGGCAGGTGGTGCGGGTGCGCGAGGTCGCCGGCGGTGGCGAATACGAGGAGTGCTACGACCGGCTGGTGCTCAGCCCTGGGGCGGCGCCGTTCGTGCCCGACCTGCCCGGCATTGAACGGGCGATGACCCTGCGGTCGGTCACCGACGCCGACCGGCTCACCGCCCTCCTCGCGGAGCGGCAGCCGCGGGCCGCCGTCGTGGTCGGCGGCGGATTTATCGGCCTGGAGACCGCGGAGAACCTGTGTCTGCGGGGGCTGGCCGTCAGCCTGGTCGAACTCGACCGGCAGGTCCTTGCGCCGCTGGACCCGGAGATGGTCCCCGCGGTCCACGCCGAACTGCGCCGCCACGGTGTCAGCCTGCACCTCGGCACCGCACTCACCAAGGTCCTGCCCGACGCGGTCGAACTCGCCGACGGGCGACTCCTGGCCGCCGACCTCGTCGTGCTGGCCATCGGCGTACGACCTGAGGTCGGCGTGGCCCGCGCCGCCGGGCTGACGATCGGCCCGCGCGGCGGTATCGCAGTCGACGACACCATGCGGACCAGCGACCGGCACATCTACGCTGTCGGCGACGCGGTCGAGAAGACCGACCGCCTCAGCGGCGAGACCGCGCTGATCCCGCTGGCCAACACCGCCAACCGGCAGGGACGGCTGGCCGCGGACGCGATCGCCGGCCGGCCCGTGCGCCTGGACGGGCGGCTCGGCACCGCGATCGTGCAGATCTTCGACCTGACCGTGGCCGTCACCGGCTGGAACGAGAAACGGCTCCGCGCTGCCGGCCGCCCTTACCAGGCGGTCCACACCCATCCCGCCTCCCACGCCGGCTACTACC
>NZ_JNYJ01000136.1 GCF_000716715.1 Dactylosporangium aurantiacum
GGTGGCGAAGCTGCCGAAGGGGATGCCCCGGCTGGGGTCGAAGCCTTTGGCGGCGTGGGCGAGGGCGGCCATGCCGGCGGAGACGAGGTCTTCGCGGGATACATGGGAGGGCAGCCGGCCGAGCATCTCGCGGACCAGGTGGCCGACGAGCGGCAGGTGCGCGCGGACGAGGTCCTCGCGCTCGCGCGCGGTGGTGGTGCCCGGGGTGGTGCTCGGGTGGATGTGGGTGGCGGTGCTCATCACGGCAACCTCTTCGTGGCAGGAGTGGGTCTTCGTGTGCCGGGAACCCCCGGCAAGATCCAGCCTCTGTCACGTTGGGTACACAAACGGTCGCGCTTGGTTGCTAACCGGTTGTTGTCCTCAAGGCCGCGCCGGGCCCTTGGCCGTCAGGCCGCGCCGGGCCCTTGGCCGTCAGGCCGCGTCGGGCAGTGCCGAGGTCGGCATCCCGAGCGCCGTGGTGTGCGCCAGCCGGACGCTCAGGTCGCCCTGGCGGGCGATCTGGCTGTAGTACGCCTCCCGCCGGCGGGCGACGCAGCCGTTGCGCTCCGGCGCGGCCATCAGGTGCGGGTCGAGGTGGTTGTTGAGCCCGTCGCGCAGCAGCACGAGGGCCTCGGAGCGCAGCTGGCTGATCCGGGACTCGGTCACGCCCAGCTCCCGCGCGATGTCGTTCATCGGGCGCTCCTGGAAGAAGTACGCGGTGACGACGTGCCGCAGCCGCTCGGGCAGCGCGTTGACGGCCTGGTGCAGGTAGCCGATCTTCTCCCGGTGCAGGATCAGGTCCTCCGGGCCCGGGGTCCGCTCGGGGACGAGGTCCTCCGCGGTACCGGCGGTGAAGCCCTGCAGCGACAGCACGACGGCGCGCTGCACGTCGTCGCCGATCGCCTTGAGCTCCTCGGGTGCCACCCCGAGCGCGTCGGCGAGCTCCGTCTGGGTCGGGGTGCGGCCCAGGCTGGCGGTGAGTTCCTGTTGGGTGGTTTCGACCTTGCGGGCGCGGGTGCGGACGGATCGGCTGGCCCAGTCGAGGCCGCGCAGTTCGTCGAGGAGGGCGC
>NZ_JNYJ01000137.1 GCF_000716715.1 Dactylosporangium aurantiacum
AGCCATTCGTTGATCGCGGCGATGTGCAGGGTGGCTTCGTACCGGACGGCGAGCTTGTCGAAGCGGGTGGCGACACCGCGGTTGCGTTTCAGCCGGTTAATGCCGCACTCCACGGCGTGGCGCTGTTTGTACAGCTCAGGGTCGAAGGCCGGCGGCCGGCCACCCTTCGACCCGAGCTTGCGCCGGTTGGCGTCCTGATCGGCCTTCGACGGGATGCACGCCTTGATCCCACGGCGGCGCAGGTAGCGGCGGTTGCCGCGGGATGTGTAGGCCTTGTCAGCCAGGACCCGGTCCGGTCGGGTGCGCGGCCGTCCCGCATGCAACCTGGGGACCCGGATGCCGTCGAGGACCACCGTGAACTGCGGGCTGTCACCGCGCTGCCCAGCGGTCAGCACCAGCGACAACGGCTTCTGACCCTGCTCACATCCGAGGTGGATCTTCGTGGTCAGCCCACCACGGGAACGACCCAGGGCGTGATCGGCAGGCTCGTCCCGGACGCCGCCGGGCGGTTCCGCTTGCAGATCCCCCTTTTCCGCGCTCCAGCGGCATGCTGGTGCGCTCGGGCGGTCGTGGAGTCCACGGACACATCCCACACGATGCGCCCAGCAGCGTCGGCGTGGGCCTGCAACGCGGTCAGGATCTGCGCCCAGACCCCAGCCCGCTGCCACCTGCGGAACAACCCGGCCACCGCCGACCACGACCCGTAACACGCCGGCACGTCCCGCCAGGGTGCACCGACACGGACCCGCCACCGGATCCCATCGATCAACTGCCGCTTACTGAACAACGACGGCCGACCCGACCGAACAGGCTTGGGCAGCAACGGTTCCAGCGCTGCCCACTGCGCGTCGGTCAGGTCATGCCGCCTCGTCACCGCTATGGTGTCCACGAGGTCTCCGGTGCAGGTTCTTCTTGGTCGATGAACCAACTACCGGAGACCTCGCCCATTGTCGATCTCCGACACGCACCCAACCACGTCAGGGCAGGTCAAGCACCACGCCCGAGTTCGACACACGACCT
>NZ_JNYJ01000138.1 GCF_000716715.1 Dactylosporangium aurantiacum
CACTGCCCGCTGTCGCAACTCAGCAGGGTACGGGGAAGGGCGTGACATGACTCGATCCTCCACAAGAGGTCGGGCCGGTATCAAATCCGGGGCGGTTCATCCTTGTACTTGACGCCGCTGTAGTGGTTGGTGCGGTTGAGTGCGTGGGAGACGTAGTTCTTGTGGCTGGTGAAGCAGCCGGGGCACTTGAACTTGTTGAAGAACTGGCCGCGGCAGGGCTGGCCGCCGGACAGGCCCTCCCACTGCAGGCGCCGGTCGATGCCGCCGTACGCCTCCCAGTAGTTGTCGAAGACCGGGATGAGGCGGATGTTGTTGCGCCGGGCCGATTCGATGACGTAGTCGAGCAGGGCGAACTGCTGCTCGTGGTAGACGCCCTTGGCGGTCTCGAAGCCGTGCCAGTTCTCCATGCTGAACATCCACAGGCGCAGCACGGTCACCTTGTCGGCGGCGAGGTTCGCCAGGTGCGCGTCGATCTTCGCCTTGTCCATGTACTGGGTCTCGGTGTCGCCGGAGCCGGCGCCGTAGGTGAACACGTCGTAGGTGTTGGTCCCGGCGAAGTAGAAGGGCTTGCCGCCGAGGCAGAAGCGGATGCCGCAGCGCTGCACGAAGGCGGTGGCGGCGGTGGCCTGGTTGGCGCCGGTCAGCACGACGAGGGCGCCGACGGCGGCCATGAGCATGGCGGCCAGGCCGGCGAGCCAGCGGCGGCGGCGTCCGCTGTACGGCGGGGCGGCGCCCACAACGGAAGCGGTGGCGGCGGGATCTGGGCGGGCGGGTGTGTGGCTCATCGGGTTCCTTTGAGGCCGATCGGGCGGACACCACCCGGCGACGCACCGGCGCCGCCCCCGAGGCAACGGGAGCGGCGCCTGGTCGACGTACGGCTAAGCGCCTGATCAATAGTTCTGTCCGTAACCGTCGGGCAGCCAGGGTGAGGTCCAGGGCGCTGCGGTGGTGAGGTTCTGGTCGTGGGTTCTGTTGCGGAAGAACGCGTGTGCTTGGCGGACCCGGTCGGTG
>NZ_JNYJ01000139.1 GCF_000716715.1 Dactylosporangium aurantiacum
CCGGAGACCTCGTGGACACCATAGCGGTGACGAGGCGGCATGACCTGACCGACGCGCAGTGGGCGGCGCTGGCCGCGGTGTTGCCTGCGGTGTCGGTGCGGGGTCGGCCGCCGAAGTGGAGCAGGCGGCAGTTGATCGACGGGATTCGGTGGCGGATCCGGGTGGGTGCGCCGTGGCGTGACGTGCCTGCGGTGTATGCGCCGTGGCAGACGTTGTACTGGTTGTTCCGCCGGTGGCAGCGTGACGGGACGTGGCAGCGGGTGCTGACCGCGCTGCAGGCGCACGCCGATGCGGCCGGGCGGATCCGGTGGGACGTCAGTGTCGATTCGACCAGTGTCCGGGCGCACCAGCACGCTGCTGGTGCCCGCCGGGACGGCGGCTCGCAGAAGGAGCCGCCAGGTGGGGTGCACGTCGAACCGGACGATCACGCCCTCGGCAGGTCGAGGGGTGGCCGGACCACGAAGGTGCACCTGGCGTGTGAGCAGGGGCGTAAGGCGTTGTCGTTGCTGCTGACGGCTGGGCAGCGTGGTGACAGCCCGCAGTTCGTGCCGGTGCTGGAAGGTATCCGGGTGCCGAGGATTGGTGGTGGCCGGCCGAGGACCCGCCCGGATCGGGTCCTGGCCGACAAGGCGTACGCGGGCAAGGCGAACCGGGACTATCTGCACCGGCTCGGCATCCGGGCGACGATCCCGATCAAGGCCGACCACGCCGCGAACCGGCGCAAACGCGGGTCGAAGGGCGGCCGCCCGCACGCCTTCGACCCCGAGCTCTACAAGCAGCGCCACGCCGTGGAATGCGGCATCAACCAGCTCAAACACAGCCGCGGCATGGCCACCCGGTACGACAAACTCGCCGTACGCTACCAAGCCACCGTCACCATCACCGCCATCAACAAATGGCTCTAACCCCACTTACCAAACACGGCTTAG
>NZ_JNYJ01000140.1 GCF_000716715.1 Dactylosporangium aurantiacum
CTCAGTACTTGCGGTTCGGCAGCGCGGCCTTCGCCTGCTCCGGGGTGAAGGTGGTCTCCTCGGTCAGGACGCGCTGCGGGATCGTCTCACCGGCAACGACCTTCTTGGCCAGGTCCATCAGCTGAGGGCCAAGCAACGGCGAGCACTCCACGATGTAGTTGATCTTGCCCTCGGACAGGGCCGTCATACCGTCCTTCACCGCGTCCACCGTGATGATCTTGATGTCGACGCCAGGCTTCTTACCCGCCGCCACGATCGCCTCGATCGCACCCAGACCCATGTCGTCGTTGTGCGCGTACAGCACGTCGATCTTCGGGTTCGCCTTCAGGAAGGCCTCCATGACCTCCTTGCCCTTGGCCCGGGTGAAGTCACCGGTCTGCGACGCGATCACCTTGAACTTCGGGTCGGCCTTGATCACGTCGGCGAAGCCGGACTTGCGGTCGTTGGCCGGCGCCGAGCCGGTGGTGCCCTGCAGCTCCACGATGTTCACCGTGTCGGTCTTGCCCTGGTACTCCTTCACCAGCCACTCACCGGCCTTCTTGCCCTCCAGCACGAAGTCCGAACCGATGAACGTCTTGTACAGCGACGTGTCCTTCGAGTCCACCGCACGGTCGGTCAGGATCACCGGGATCTTGGCGTCCTTGGCCTCCTTGAGCACGGTGTCCCAGCCCGACTCGACGACCGGCGAGAAGGCGATGATGTCCACCTTCTGCGCGATGTAGGACCGGATCGCCTTGATCTGGTTCTCCTGCTTCTGCTGCGCGTCGGAGAACTTCAGGTCGATGCCGGCGGCCGTGGCAGCCTCCTGGATCGACTTGGTGTTCGCGGTACGCCAGCCACTCTCCGCGCCGACCTGCGCGAAGCCCATCGTGATCTTGCCGTCGTCCTTCTTACCGCTACCGGCGTCCTC
>NZ_JNYJ01000141.1 GCF_000716715.1 Dactylosporangium aurantiacum
ATGACCGAAGCGTTCGGCACCGTCCAGGCCGACAACCCGCTGACCGCCGTGCACCGCATCCTGGAACAGATCCTCGCGGCATCGGACGACCTCGCCGGCCCCGAGCGGCTCGCCATCATGTTCGCCAGACCCGAGCTCCAGGCCCAGGCACTGCAACGGCTGATCGCCGCGCAACGACTCATCGCCGGCTGGCTGCGCCGGACGTACCCGGACCAACTGGACGACACCCTCGCCCACGCCACCGCGGGTGCCGTGGTCGGTGCACTGGTCGGCACGGTCCTGGCCGACGTCGAGCACGGCGAGACAACACACGAGCTGCAACAGCAGTTGCACCGCTCGATCAAGCTGCTGACAGACGGCCTCCGCTCGCTCGAGTAGGTCTGTGCGCCAGCAGCCACCACACCCTCGGCGGCACGCCAGGACACGGTCGCTCGCAGCCCAGCACCGCCACACCGGATATCAACGACGTGCGCGGCAATCCTGACACCGAGGGCGGCGGCGCCCCCGGACGGCGGGGCACATACTGCACGCATGGCGGACGGCATCATCAGCTGGCGATGGCTCGAGTGCGGCCGCACCGGCGGGCCCGGCAGGTTCGTGCCGGACCTCCGCCGAGCCGGCTGCGCCGGGCCGCCACCGCAGTTGTCGCTGTCGTCGTGCAGGTCAGCGCCTTCACGACCCTGGTGTTCGGTGCCTGGCCGTGCACCGTGCGGTTCCCCAGCGTGGCGCTGCGGCCCGGTGCCGTGTTGCCCCTCTTCGGAGGGCTGAC
>NZ_JNYJ01000142.1 GCF_000716715.1 Dactylosporangium aurantiacum
GTTGGACGGTGCGGGTGCGGTGCACCGGTTCTGGCATGTGACGCTGCCGCACCTGCGCGGGATTCTCGGCATCGTGGTGCTGCTGGAGGTGATCTGGAATGTGCAGCACTTCGATATGATCTACGTGTTGACCGGTGGTGGGCCGGCGGGTTCGACGACCACGTTCGCCGTGGCGGTGTATGACACCGCGTTCAAGGCGTTCGACCTGGGCAAGGCCAGCGCGCTCGGCGCGTTGTGGCTGGCGCTGATCCTGGTTCTGGTTGTGGTGTATGTGCGGGTGTCGGAGCGGGGTGAGCCGGCATGAGGCGACTGTTCGCCCCGGCCACCACGGTCGCGTTGATCGGGATCTTCGCGTTCGGTCCGGTGTACTGGGTCCTGGTTACCGCGCTCACCCCGACGCATGACGTGTTCCGGTTCCCGCCGCATTTCGTCCCGGACCGGATCACCGTCGAGCATTTCACCGCGATCGCCGGCAACGCCAAACTGCTGCGGTACCTGACCAACAGTCTGATCGTGTCCAGTGTGACCGCGGTGCTGACCGTGATCGTGGCCGCCTATACCGGGTACTCGTTCGCGAAGTTCCGCTACCGGGGGCGTCGTTCGCTGATGTATCTGGTCCTGGCTTCGCAGATGTTCCCGCAGGCGTTGCTGCTGATCACTCTGTACCTGGTGTTCAGCCAGGTCGGTTTGATCAACTCGTATGTGGCGTTGATCCTGTCGTTCACCACGTTCACGTTGCCGCTGTGCGTGTGGATGTTGAAGGGG
>NZ_JNYJ01000143.1 GCF_000716715.1 Dactylosporangium aurantiacum
CCCGCGGTGAACGGGCTGGCAGGGTGAAGTGAACGCCAGTGCCCAGACCGAACGATTTCCGGAGCGTGCACTTCTCATGCTGTTGAGTTATCTGCCGAGCCCGTCGCGGGGCGTATGGCACCTCGGCCCGGTGCCGATCCGCGCCTACGCGTTGTGCATCCTGGCCGGCATCGTCATCGCGGCGCTGCTCACCCAGCGGCGGTGGGCGGCCCGCGGTGGGCGGCCCGAACAGGTCCTGGACGTGGCGATGTGGGCGGTGCCGTTCGGCATTGTCGGCGGGCGGCTCTACCACGTGATCACCGACCCGGAGCTGTACTTCACCGCCGGCCGGGACCCGGTCAGGGCTCTCTACATCTGGGACGGCGGCCTCGGCATCTGGGGCGCCGTCGCCCTCGGCGCCCTGGGCGCCTGGATCGGCTGCCGTCGCGCCGGGATCCCACTGCCGGCCTTCGCCGACGCGCTCGCCCCCGGCCTGCTCATCGCCCAGGCGGTCGGCCGCCTCGGCAACTACTTCAACCAGGAGCTCTACGGCGGGCCGACAACCCTGCCCTGGGCGCTGCGCATCGACGCCGCCCACCGGCCGGCCGATACCCCGGACATCGGCCTCTACCATCCGACCTTCCTGTACGAGGCGCTGTGGTGCCTCGCCGCCGCCGCACTGCTCCTCTGGGCCGAACGACGCTTCGACCTCAACCGCGGGCGGCTCTTCGCCCTCTGCGTCGCCGCCTACACCCTCGGCCGGGTCTGGATCGAAGCGCTCCG
>NZ_JNYJ01000144.1 GCF_000716715.1 Dactylosporangium aurantiacum
GGCTGTGTCGTGGTGATGCGGCTCAGGCGTCGACGAGCTCCTTCGCGGTGTCCGGCACGGCGAAGCCCTTGCTGCCCGGGGTCGCCGCGGCGTGCACCAGACCGGCCGCGCCCAGCAGCACCAGCAGACCAGCCGCGCCATACGCCACCAGCGCCGCCTGACCCGCCTTCACCCCGAACTCACTGAACCCGTACGAGGTCAGCAACAGCCCCCGCAGCGTCTCACCCTTGAACACCGTCTCCCGCGCCGCGTTCGTGTCCGTCAGCTGCTTCTGCAACTCCGCCACCGCCGGGTCGTCCTTCGGCAACGCCGCGATCTTCGCCTTCAGCTCCGTCTGCACATCACCCAACTGCGCATACGTCTTACCACCCGCGATCGACTGCAGGTGCAGCCCGATGAACTCATTGGCATAGCACTCCGCCTGCTTGCCTGTCGTCAACCGCTGCCCCGCGTACGTGACCAGACACGCCGACTGCCGCTCCTGCGCCGTCAGCGTCGCCGCCGGCTTGAAGCTGATCTGCTGCTGACCCAACTGGTCCTTCACGTAGTCATTGGCGAAATTCGCGTTACTGGTCAGCACGACCCCCGCGACCAGCAGCAACCCGGCCAGAACGATCAGGCCCAGACCAACGATGATGTCAAGCGTCCGACGCTTCATGATGTGCCCTCCGGGCCTCTACTCGGCAACGTCCTGTGTGATGCCAACAGCGTCGGGCACCGGCACCCTCGCGCCGCAGAGGACAATCACCC
>NZ_JNYJ01000145.1 GCF_000716715.1 Dactylosporangium aurantiacum
CGGGCGGCGAAGGCGTGGGCGGGTGGGTACTTCTCCCGGTCGGTGGTGCCGGTCCGGGACCGTAACGGCCTGGTCGTGCTGGATCGGGATGAGCATCTGCGTGCCTCGACCGTGGAGGGGCTCGGCGCCCTGCCGCCGTCGTTCGCGGCGATCGGTGAGCTGGGCGGGTTCGACGCGGTGGCGTTGCAGCGCTACCACTGGGTGGAGCGGATCGAGCACGTGCACACGGCGGGGAACTCCTCCGGCATCGTCGACGGTGCCTCCCTGGTCCTGGTGGGCAGTGAGGCGGCCGGGGTGAAGGCGGGGTTGACGCCGCGGGCGCGGGTGGTCGCGGCGGCGGTGTCGGGTGCGGACCCGACGATCATGCTGACCGGGCCGGCGCCGGCGTCGCGGAAGGCGCTGGCGAAGGCGGGGTTGACGGTGGAGGACATCGACCTGGTGGAGATGAACGAGGCGTTCGCCGCGGTCGTGCTGCGCTTCGCCAAGGACATGGGGTTCAGCCTGGACAAGGTCAACGTCAACGGCGGCGCCATCGCCATGGGCCACCCCCTCGGCGCGACCGGTGGCATGCTGCTCGGCACCCTCATCGACGAGCTCGAACGCCGCGGCCAACGCTACGGCCTCGCCACGCTGTGCATCGGCGGCGGCATGGGCATCGCGAC
>NZ_JNYJ01000146.1 GCF_000716715.1 Dactylosporangium aurantiacum
CACCTGGACCGAGCTCCCGGACGGCCACCGCCCGGTCGGCGCCCACGCCCTCCTCGGCGCCGGCGGCTACAGCGCCGACGGCGACCCCGGCGTCGACCTCGCCATCGCCGCGATGGGCGCCCCGCAGGACAGCCTCACCGCCGCCTTCGCCTGGGCGGCGCCCCGGCTGCCCCAGCTCGCCCGGGACCCCGGCTACCACCCCTTCGGCCTGCCCGACCTCCGCACCGCCGTCGCCGACCGCTTCACCCGGCGCGGGCTCCCCACACGCCCCGAGCAGATCCTGGTGACGGCCGGCGCCCAACAGGCCTTCTCGCTGGTCGTCAGCCTGCTCTGCCGGCCCGGGGACCGGGTCGTCACCGAGAACCCGACCTACGCCAACGCCCTCGACGCCCTGCGCCACGCACGGCTGCGCACCGGATCCATCGCCGTCTCCGACGCGGGCTGGGACCTGGAGATAGCCGAGTCCACCCTGCGCCAGACCGTGCCCAGGCTGGCCTACGTGATCCCCGACTTCCACAACCCGACGGGCGCGCTGCCGCTGCCCCCGCCGGCGGGCGAGTGGTTCCCGGCGGCCTTCCGCGGCCTGCTCGCCAACGC
>NZ_JNYJ01000147.1 GCF_000716715.1 Dactylosporangium aurantiacum
ACGAGCCTGTTCAACCAGAGTCTGGTGTTGCCGGGTCGTTCGTTCGCCGGTCTGGACAACTTCACCGAGGTGTTGCGGCGCAATTTCTGGCCGGTGTTGCAGCACACGGTGGTGTTCACGGTCGGTTCGACTGTGGTGCCGGTGGTGATCGGGTTCGCGCTTGCTCTGGCTTTGCATACGAGGTTGCGGGGGCGGGCGGTGTTGCGGGGGTTGTTCCTGATGCCGTGGGTGATTCCGGGGGTGGTGGTGTCGTTCGTCTGGTTGTGGATTTTCAACGCGAACTACGGCCTGCTCAATGGGTTGCTTGTGCAGTTGCGCCTGGTTGATGAGCCGGTCGTGTGGCTGGGCAGTCCGGGTACTGCGATGGCGGCGGTCATCGTGGCGAAGAGTTGGGCGAGTTTCCCGTGGATCATGGTGATGTTGCTGGCTGGGTTGCAGACGGTGCCGGTGGCGTTGCACGAGGCCGCGGCGTTGGACGGTGCGGGTGCGGTGCACCGGTTCTGGCATGTGACGCTGCCGCACCTGCGCGGGATTCTCGGCATCGTGGTGCTGCTGGAGGTGATCTGGAA
>NZ_JNYJ01000148.1 GCF_000716715.1 Dactylosporangium aurantiacum
TCATCCCCGGCGACGGTGACGTCATCGAGGGCATCGCCTCGGTCGACGAGTCCGCGATCACCGGCGAGTCCGCACCCGTGATCCGCGAGTCCGGCGGCGACCGCAGCGCCGTCACCGGCGGCACCAAGGTCCTGTCCGACCGCATCGTCGTGCGCATCACCCAGAAACCCGGCGAGAGCTTCATCGACCGGATGATCGCCCTCGTCGAGGGCGCGAACCGGCAGAAGACGCCGAACGAGATCGCACTCAACATCCTCCTCGCATCACTGACCATCATCTTCCTGCTCGCCGTCGCCACCCTGCAGCCCCTCGCCATCTACTCGAAATCGGTGCAGGCGTTCGCACCCGACAGCCTCGCCCTCAACCGCGACGGCGTCACCGGCATCGTCCTGGTCTCACTCCTGGTCTGCCTGATCCCCACCACCATCGGAGCGCTGCTGTCCGCGATCGGCATCGCCGGCATGGACCGCCTCGTGCAACGCAACGTCCTGGCCATGTCCGGCCGCGCCGTCGAAGCCGCCGGCGA
>NZ_JNYJ01000149.1 GCF_000716715.1 Dactylosporangium aurantiacum
GCTGATCCTCATCCTCGTCGTCGTCTACGTGCGGGTCTCCGAGCGCGGTGAGCCGGCATGAGACGACTGTTCGTCCCGGCCACCACGGTCGCGTTGATCGGGATCTTCGCGTTCGGTCCGGTGTACTGGGTGCTCGTCACCGCGCTCACCCCGACGCATGACGTGTTCCGGTTCCCGCCGCATTTCGTCCCGGACCGGATCACCGTCGAGCATTTCACCGCGATCGCCGACAACGCCAAACTGCTGCGCTACCTCACCAACAGCCTCATCGTGTCCAGCGTGACCGCGGTGCTCACCGTGATCGTCGCCGCGTATACCGGGTATTCGTTCGCGAAGTTCCGCTACCGGGGTCGTCGGTCGTTGATGTATCTGGTCCTGGCCTCGCAGATGTTCCCGCAGGCGCTGCTGTTGATCACCCTGTATCTGGTGTTCAGCCAGGTCGGTTTGATCAACTCGTATGTGGCGTTGATCCTGTCGTTCACCACGTTCACGTTGCCGCTGTGCGTGTGGATGTTGAAGGGG
>NZ_JNYJ01000150.1 GCF_000716715.1 Dactylosporangium aurantiacum
GCCGTACGCAGCCCCCACCCGAGCGCGGAGCTCCAGCCGAGCGCCCAGGCGGCCGCGAAGATCGCCCAGGTCGACGGCATCAACGTGTACACGCTCGACGGGGTCACTCTCGCCCACAGCGACAAGAAGCAGATCGGCAAGCGCGTCGTCGGCCCCTTCTCCAAGGCGGCGGCCGGCACGTCCTTCACCGAGACGTTCGCCGGGTCCCTGGGACAGTCCGTGGTCTCGGTGGTCCCGGTCAAGGACGACGACGGCAAGGTCGTCGCCGTCGTGTCCTCGCCCGTCACGGTCCAGAACGTCCAGAGCATGGTGAACGGGCAGCTGCCGGTCGTCCTGGGCACCGCGGCCGGGGTGCTCGCCCTGTCCGCGGGCGGGACGGCCCTGGTGAGCCGTCGGCTGCTGCGCCGGACCCACGGCCTGGGTCCGGCCGAGATGACGAGCATGTACGAGCACCACGACGCGGTGCTGCACGCCGTACGGGAAGGCGTGCTGATCATCGGGGGCGGCGGACGGCTGCTG
>NZ_JNYJ01000151.1 GCF_000716715.1 Dactylosporangium aurantiacum
CGCTTCGACATGTGTGGGTATCCCTTCAGGCGGTGTGGCCGACGAGCAGGTCGGCGAGCTTGTTGAGGCGCTTGATCGTGCGGTCCTCGGTGGCGGCGGCGGCCGGGGCGACGCGTTCGGAGCGGTCGTAGTAGGCGCCGTTGACGATCTCGGTGGCCGGGTCGCAGAGACGAACGACGTGCTGGGCGCCCTCGGCGGCGGATTCGCCCTCGTTCCCGTACAGCGACAGGAGACCGGTCGCGCAGACACCGGGGTGGACGGAGACGGCGGTGACGCGCAGGTCGGAGGCGAAGACGGTCAGGGCCAGTTGCGACTGCGCGTAGGCGGCGAGCCGTGAGTAGCGGCGCTCCCGGTTCGGGTCGCTCCACTGGATGGCCGCGGTGCGGTGGAGGGAGGAGGAGACGTTGACGACGCGCCCGCCGGGGTCGGTGGTGAGGGCGGATTCCAGGAGGTTGGTGAGGAGGTAGTGGGCGAGGAAGTTGACCTGGAAGGCGACCTCGTTGCCGTCGACGGTGAGC
>NZ_JNYJ01000152.1 GCF_000716715.1 Dactylosporangium aurantiacum
ACCACGATCCAGAACATCAGGAAGATGTCCAGCAGCGCCGCCCGCGACAGCACGAAGTGCATGCCGTCCAGCGACATCAGCAACCCCGCCGTCGCGGCCAGGATCGTCGAACGGAACAACCGCCGCGCCGCCAGCACGATCAACAGGATCGAGACCACCCCGACGGTGACCGCCGCGATCCGCCACCCGAACGAGTTGTACCCGAAGATCTGCTCGCCCAGCCCGATCATCCACTTGCCCAGCGGCGGATGCACCACGTACTGCGGCGTGTTGTCCTCAGGGTTCCACTCGACCCCGTGCTGCAACAGGTCCCACGCCTCGTTGGCGTAGTAGACCTCGTCGAACACCGTCTCCTTCGGATGCGCCAGGTTCACCATCCGCAGCAGCAACGCGATCCCCGTGACCAGGGCCGCCGCCAGCCAGAACCCCGGCGTGGCCGGACCCGGACGGGCGAGCCGGCGACGCACCGCGTCGGCGACCGGGCGGGCCGGGGACGGCTCGGCCG
>NZ_JNYJ01000153.1 GCF_000716715.1 Dactylosporangium aurantiacum
GTGCCAAGGCATCCACCGTACGCCCTCAGCAACTTGACCACAAAAAAGCTATAAAGATGCTCGCATCCACTGTGCAATTCTCAACCAACACCAAACCCGACACTCTTTATCAGCCCAATCCTGCAGCCAGCCGGCCACGGTTATCGAGCAGCATCGGATCTCGTCTGAAACCAACCCCGCGCTCACGCGCTGGTTGTTTCAGGACCCAACAGGGTGCCTGTACGATCTTTGAACCGCATCCAAAGCCGTTCCACGCGCACCTCACGGTGTGCAGTACTAGGTCAACCGGACCGTTGTCCAGAAATCTTCGCCAGTGTCTCCGCCATTGAGCACCCATCCGGCGCGTTCGGCCGGCTGTGGGCTCCTGCCACCTTTCGGTGGAGGTTGCTCCTTAGAAAGGAGGTGATCCAGCCGCACCTTCCGGTACGGCTACCTTGTTACGACTTCGTCCCAATCGCCAGTCCCACCTTCGACGGCTCCCTCC
>NZ_JNYJ01000154.1 GCF_000716715.1 Dactylosporangium aurantiacum
GTGCCAAGGCATCCACCGTACGCCCTCAGCAACTTGACCACAAAAAAGCTATAAAGATGCTCGCATCCACTGTGCAATTCTCAACCAACACCAAACCCGGACCTCTTTATCAGCCACAACCTCGCCGGCCACACCGACTGGTTTTGCGACAGACCCGGATCTCGTCTGAAACCAACCCCGCATCACTGCGCTGGTTGTTTCAGGACCCAACAGGGTGCCTGTATGCCTACCGAACCGCATCTCCCGCCGTTCCACTCCACACAAGTGTGGCTGTACTAGGACATGGAAACCGTTGTCCGCCAGGACTCGCCAGTGTCTCCGCCATATGAGCACCCCACCACCACACTCGGGCAGTGCGGGCTCCTTGCATCCTTTCGGATGAAGGTGCTCCTTAGAAAGGAGGTGATCCAGCCGCACCTTCCGGTACGGCTACCTTGTTACGACTTCGTCCCAATCGCCAGTCCCACCTTCGACGGCTCCCTCC
>NZ_JNYJ01000155.1 GCF_000716715.1 Dactylosporangium aurantiacum
TTGAAGCAGGTCTCCAGGTCGCCGAGGTAGCAGTTGTACAGCATGTTCGCGGCGGTGGTGACGGCCTTGTTGCCCATCACGTACCAGAAGGAGAAGGAGCTGTGGCTGCCGAAGGTGCGGTTGCCGTAGACGACGGTGGCGCGGCCGTCCAGGACGGGTTCGAGGAGTTTGGGGATGTCCTGGGGGTCGTATTCGAGGTCGGCGTCGAGGATGACCATGTAGTCGCCGGTGGCGTGCTCCACGGCGGTGCGGATGGCGGCGCCCTTGCCCTTGTTGCGGGGGTGCAGCACGATGCGTAGCCGCTCGTCGTGCAGTCCGTTGAGGATCTCCGCGGTGCGGTCGCGGCTGCCGTCGTCGACGATGACGAGCTCGATCTCGGTCGGGTAGTCCACGTCCAGTGCCTGCTTCACGGCGTCGGCGACGCGGACTTCCTCGTTGTAGACCGGCATCAGGATCGACAGCTTCATCACG
>NZ_JNYJ01000156.1 GCF_000716715.1 Dactylosporangium aurantiacum
GTGCAGTACGGGCTGCCGTGGACGTTCGCCGGGATCGGGCTGATCAGCAACACCGAACTGCTCACCAAGGCCGGCATCACCAGCGCCCCGAAAACCGTCGCCGAGTTCGAGGCCGCGCTCACCGCCGTGAAAGGCCTCGGCGGCGGCGTCGTGCCCTGGGCCGGCATGACCAAGGTCGACCAGCTCAAAGACATCATCCCCTGGATGTGGGAGTTCGGGTCCCCGATCGTCGACGGCGGCAAGGTCGTCATCGGCGACGACGGCAGTGTCGAGGCCCTCACCTGGTACAAGAAACTCTACGACCAGAAACTCATCGCCCCCGACGTCAACCGCGTCGACGCCCGCGCCCTCATGTCCCAGGGCAAGACCGCCTTCTACGAAGACGCCATCGGCGGCCGCGCCGCGGTCACCAAATCCTCCCCGGACAAAGACCTCGCCAGCAAAATGGTCCCCGTCGCCCGACCGGTGAAGGCGCCAACTCCAGCGCCAGCCCGTTCTGGACCTACCCCCAGTTCTCCCAAATGGAAAAGGTCCTCGCCGAAGAAGTCCAATCCATCCTCATCGGCAAAAAGAACCCGAAAGAAGCCCTCACCTCCGCCCGCGACCGGATGAACGCCCTCATCAAATGA
>NZ_JNYJ01000157.1 GCF_000716715.1 Dactylosporangium aurantiacum
CAACTATCCAGGTGCTGTCTGCTCAAACCTTCGAGCGGCCGACAATGCCATAACGTTCAAGTCGCAAACTTAGCATGACGCAAATGTGTTGCAATCTCGTTACTTTGAAAAGATATTAGGGGGTATGTCCCATTCTACGCTGGCTCGCCTCGCCGAACGGTCACGTCAGCCACCCTCTTCGAAGCGAATGAAATACCACAGGACGGCGCTTCAGGTAAGCCATCGGGCCCGTGCAATTTCATTTTTTGCTGGGTAACTTCGGCCCGCATGACCACCGCTCGTGCAGAACCGGCCCACTACCGAGACAACGTCCTGGCCCTTCCCACCGGATTGCGCCTCGATCGCCCGAACGTGAGTGACGGCGCCGCCCTCTGGCGAATCGCCCGCGGCTCCAAGGCCCTCGACCTCAACTCGCCGTACAGCTACCTGCTGTGGTGCCCG
>NZ_JNYJ01000158.1 GCF_000716715.1 Dactylosporangium aurantiacum
CCGCCACGACGGCCACCTGCAGAAAGAGCCACCCGGCGGCGTTCACGACGAACCCGCCGACCACGCGCTGGGCCGTTCCCGCGGCGGGCTGACCACCAAAACGCATCTGGCCTGCGAGCAGGGCCAGAAACCCCTGGCGCTGGTCATCACCGCCGGGCAACGCGGGGACAGCCCGCAGTTCATCCCGGTCCTGCGCAAGATCCGCGTCGCCCGCATCGGCAGCGGTCATCCCCGCACCCGCCCGAACCTGGTCCTGGCCGACAAGGCCTACACCTCGAAAGCCAACCGGGCACACCTGCGCACACGCGGCATCCCCGCGTGCATCCCCAGCAAGACCGATCAGGACGCCCACCGCAAAGCCAAAGGCTCCAAAGGCGGGCGCCCACCCGCATTCGACCCGGTCCGCTACCGGCAACGCCACGCCGTCGA
>NZ_JNYJ01000159.1 GCF_000716715.1 Dactylosporangium aurantiacum
CCGCCACGACGGCCACCTGCAGAAAGAGCCACCCGGCGGCGTTCACGACGAACCCGCCGACCACGCGCTGGGCCGTTCCCGCGGCGGGCTGACCACCAAGACGCATCTGGCCTGCGAGCAGGGCCAGAAACCCCTGGCGCTGGTCATCACCGCCGGGCAACGCGGGGACAGCCCGCAGTTCATCCCGGTCCTTCGCAAGATCCGCGTCGCCCGCATCGGCGGCGGTCATCCCCGCACCCGCCCGAACCTGGTCCTGGCCGACAAGGCCTACACCTCGAAAGCCAACCGGGCACACCTGCGCGCACGCGGCATCCCCGCGTGCATCCCCACCAAGACCGATCAGGACGCCCACCGCAAAGCCAAAGGCTCCAAAGGCGGGCGCCCACCCGCATTCGACCCGGTCCGCTACCGGCAACGCCACGCCGTCGA
>NZ_JNYJ01000160.1 GCF_000716715.1 Dactylosporangium aurantiacum
TCGGGCAGCCAGGGTGAGGTCCAGGGCGCTGCGGTGGTGAGGTTCTGGTCGTGGGTTCTGTTGCGGAAGAACGCGTGTGCTTGGCGGACCCGGTCGGTGATGGTGGCGGGTGCGGTGTTGGCGATGTGCTGTTTCATCACCGCCCAGATCCGTTCGACCGGGTTGTCCTGCGGGCTGTAGCGGGCTCCGCGGATGAGCAGGAGTCGCGGGTTGTTGGCCAGCCACTGTTTGGTGATGCCGCTGAGGTGGGTGCCGCCGTTGTCGCAGATCACTGCCACGACCGGGGCGTCGGGGTAGGCGGTCAGCAGTTGGTCGAGGAAGTAGCAGAACACGACGGAGACGTTGTGGACCGAGACGTGGTGGTGGAAGGCGCCGGTGGCGAGGTTGATCGCGCCGTGGATGGTGCGGCGGATGTTCTTGCC
>NZ_JNYJ01000161.1 GCF_000716715.1 Dactylosporangium aurantiacum
TTGAGTTCGTCGGGTTGTTCGGGGCCTTTGCGGATGCGGTCCAGGACGCGGGCGGTGACGGCGGGGTCGAGCAGGGACTGGCCGGCGGCGACGCGGCGGATGCCGTCGATGAGGTCGGTGCCGTGGATCTGTTTGAGGACGTAGCCGGAGGCGCCGGCCATGATGGCGGCGAAGAGGGCCTCGTCGTCGTCGTAGGAGGTGAGGATGAGGGCTTTGATGGTGGGGTCGACGGAGCGGATCTCGCGGCAGACGTCGATGCCGCTGCCGTCGGGGAGGCGGCCGTCGAGGATGGCGACGTCGGGGCGTAGGGCGGGGATGCGGTGGGTGGCGTCGACGGCGGAGCCGGACTCGCCGACGACCTCGATGTCGCCCTCGCGCTCCAGCATCTCGCGCAGGCCGAAGCGGACGACCTCGTGGTCGTC
>NZ_JNYJ01000162.1 GCF_000716715.1 Dactylosporangium aurantiacum
CCCAAGGCCGCACCATCCACGCCATCATCCGCGGCACCGCCATCAACCAAGACGGCGCCAGCAACGGCCTCACCGCACCCAACGGCACCGCCCAACAACGCCTCATCCACCACACCCTCACCAACGCCGGCCTCACCCCCACCGACATCGACGCCATCGAAACCCACGGCACCGGCACCACCCTCGGCGACCCCATCGAAGCCCACGCCCTGCACCACACCTACGCCCAACACCGCACCAACCACACCCCCCTCTACCTCGGCAGCATCAAAGCCAACATCGGCCACACCCAAGCCGCCGCCGGCATCGCCGGCCTCATCAAAATGACCAAAGCCATCCACCACAACACCCTCCCCCCAACCCCCCACACCACCAACCCCCCCCCCCACATCCCCTG
>NZ_JNYJ01000163.1 GCF_000716715.1 Dactylosporangium aurantiacum
GGCTTCGAGTCCGGCGCCACGTCGTGGACCGGCACCACCGGCGCCATCGGCCAGTGGTCCAGCCAGGGCCAACCCGCCCGCACCGGCACCTACGCCGCCTGGCTGCTCGGCTACGGCTCCACCCACACCGAGTCCATCAGCCAGGCCGTCACCATCCCCGCCGGCTGCACCGCCACCCTCACCTTCTACGTCCACATCGACACCGCCGAGACCACCACCGCCACCGCGTACGACAAACTCACCGTCACCGCGGGCTCCACCACCCTCGGCACCCTGTCCAACCTCAACAAGGCCACCGGATACCAGGCCAAGACCTACAACCTCACCGCCTTCGCCGGCCAGACCGTCACCCTCAAGTTCAACGGCACCGAGGACTCCTCCCTGCAGACCTC
>NZ_JNYJ01000164.1 GCF_000716715.1 Dactylosporangium aurantiacum
TTGCACACCGCACCACCGCACCACAGCGCCACCGCGTGACCGTTCGCCAGAGGCTTCCCGCCGGGCCCCCCGCCCGGCGGGGAGGCGCGCGCCCCCCCCCCCCCCAGGACGGGAACCCATGCCGCAGCCGCGCCCGCACTCCGCCCCCGGCCCCGACGGCTACCGGGTACGGTCCGCGCCCTACGCGCTGGCCCGCGCCACCGTCCTCGCCCACCCGGCCCAGCATCCCGCCGCGGCCGCATTCCGGGACCTGCTGACCCGCCTCCACCGGCTCGACACCGAACTGGCCCTGACCGCCGCACCGCTCTGCGACGACCTCTACGCCGCCCGCGACTCCCATCCCGCCGACTTCCACCGCGACACCGTCCTGCCCCTGCGCCGGGCCC
>NZ_JNYJ01000165.1 GCF_000716715.1 Dactylosporangium aurantiacum
AGCTGGGTGGTCTCGGCGAACGCGCTCTCCATGCGGGCCTGCAGCGCGTCGAGCTGGTCGTACTCCGAGGAGGTCTCGTGCTCCTCACCCTCGGCGGCGAAGACGTGGTCCTGCTCGGCCTCGGCGTGGTCGTAGGAGGTGAAGTCCTGCTCCGCGTAGTGCGAGCCGTCCGCACCCGTGAACTCGACCTGGTGCCCCTGGTCGAACGACGTCGACTCCGCCGACGCGCTGTCCTGCTCGTACACGCCGAACTGCGAGTCGTAGCTGTTCTGGTCAGCGTGCACCTGGTGCAGCTGGTCCAGCGCCTCCTGCTCGTGACCGGCCTCAGCGTGGCTGTAGTCCAGGCCGTTGTCGCCGTGGTCGCCGCTGTCCCACTCGCTCAT
>NZ_JNYJ01000166.1 GCF_000716715.1 Dactylosporangium aurantiacum
GAGATCTGTCAACCTAGAGGCATGTCGAAACAGGCGCTGACGCTCACGGACCTCACCGCGGACGCGGCGTGCTGCCCGCCGATCGCGCGGCACCGGCTGCCGGCGGCCTCGGCGGCGGTGCTGGCCCCGGCGTTCAAGGCGCTGGGCGATCCGGTGCGGTTGCGGCTGCTGTCGATGATCGCCTCGGCGCCGGACGGCGAGATCTGCGTGTGCGACCTGACCCCGGCGTTCGAGCTGTCCGGGCCGACGATCTCGCACCACCTGAAGACCCTGCGCGAGGCCGGCCTGGTGGACGCCGACCGGCGCGGCACGTGGGTGTACTACCGGGCGCGCCCGGCGATCCTGGCGCAGCTCGCCGCCCTGCTCACCGTGGAGCCG
>NZ_JNYJ01000167.1 GCF_000716715.1 Dactylosporangium aurantiacum
GCCTGGGTGAGGCCCGCGTACTGGGTGGTGGAGGAGTTGGTGACGTCGACCTCGGTCAGCGCCACGTCCACGCCGAGGGCGGCGAAGCTGGACAGGGTGGTCTGGAAGTTGCTGGGCAGGGAGCTGCCGCCGGTGAAGTGGGTCTGCAGACCGACGCAGTCGATCGGCACGCCCCGGGACTTGAAGTCCTGGATCATCCGGTAGACGCCCTGGGTCTTGCCGTAGGACCAGTTCTCGATGTTGTAGTCGTTGTAGCACAGCTTCACCGACGGGTCGGCGTTGCGCGCGGTGCGGAACGCGACCTCGATCCAGTCGTTGCCGGTCTGCTGCAGGTTGGAGTTGCGGCGGCTGCCGTCCTCG
>NZ_JNYJ01000168.1 GCF_000716715.1 Dactylosporangium aurantiacum
TACGGCAGCATGTGCCTGGACGCCGCCGGCTCCGGCAACGGCGCGGCGGTGCAGATCTACAGCTGCAACGGCCAGGCCAACCAGCAGTGGAACGTCAACAGCAACGGCACCATCAGCGGCGTGCAGTCCGGCCGCTGCCTCGACGTGTGGGGCACCAACAACGGCCAGCAGATCCAGCTCTACGACTGCAACGGCCAGGCCAACCAACGCTTCAGCCTCAACTGACCCGCGCTGCCGCCGGTGGTCCAACGGCCACCGGCGGCAGCGCCCGCACGAATCCCCCGTACGGCATCGCCCGGCGTCGCACCGCGACGTCCGGTGTGCCGTGTCCGTGGAAGGAACCGCACG
>NZ_JNYJ01000169.1 GCF_000716715.1 Dactylosporangium aurantiacum
CCCGGATGAGCTGATCGAGGCGGCGAAGATGGACGGCGCCGGTCAGGGCGCCATCATCCACCGCATCCTGCTGCCGGTGTCGCTGCCCGGGCTGGTCGCTACCGGACTGTTCGCGTTCATCCGCGGCTGGAACGACTTCATCTTCGCGTTGACTTTGGCGGGTCCGGACAAGCAGACCCTGCCACCGGGCCTGGTCAACACCTACCTCGGCGAGTTCGAGACCGCGTGGCCGGACCTGATGGCCGCGTCGCTGGTCGTGTCGCTGCCCGTCGTCATCGGTTTCACGATCCTCCAGCGCTACCTCGTCGCCGGGCTCACCGCCGGCGCCGTGAAGGGCTGAACACCC
>NZ_JNYJ01000170.1 GCF_000716715.1 Dactylosporangium aurantiacum
GGGTGTTCAGCCCTTCACGGCGCCGGCGGTGAGCCCGGCGACGAGGTAGCGCTGGAGGATCGTGAAACCGATGACGACGGGCAGCGACACGACCAGCGAGGCGGCCATCAGGTCCGGCCACGCGGTCTCGAACTCGCCGAGGTAGGTGTTGACCAGGCCCGGTGGCAGGGTCTGCTTGTCCGGACCCGCCAATGTCAACGCGAAGATGAAGTCGTTCCAGCCGCGGATGAACGCGAACAGTCCGGTGGCGACCAGCCCGGGCAGCGACACCGGCAGCAGGATGCGGTGGATGATGGCGCCCTGACCGGCGCCGTCCATCTTCGCCGCCTCGATCAGCTCATCCGGG
>NZ_JNYJ01000171.1 GCF_000716715.1 Dactylosporangium aurantiacum
CACGAACCACTCACATACAGGGACATGACATGAGCGAGTACGGCGAGATCGAGACCGGCGAGCAGCACGCGGAGATCGACCAGCTGCACCAGGTCGACGCCAGCCAGGAGGACTACCAGTCGCAGTTCGGCGTCTACGAGGCCGACCACGCCTCGGCCGAGTCCACCAGCTTCGACCAGGGCCACTCGGTGGAGTTCACCGGCGCGGACGGCTCGCACTACGCCGAGCAGGACTACACCTCCTACGACCACTCCGCCGCCGAGACCGACCACGTCTTCGCCGCCGAAGGCCAGGAGTCCTACAGCGCCACCGAGTTCAGCCAGATCGACGCCCTGCGCGCCCA
>NZ_JNYJ01000172.1 GCF_000716715.1 Dactylosporangium aurantiacum
GACGGTTTTCGGGGCGCTGGTGATGCCGGCCTTGGTGAGCAGTTCGGTGTTGCTGATCAGCCCGATCCCGGCGAACGTCCACGGCAGCCCGTACTGCACACCGTTGGACTGGCCGAGGGCGAGAGCGGCGGGGGCGTAGTCCAGGCCGGCCGCGACGGATCGCAGATCCAGGAGTTTGCCGGTGGCGGCGAGGGTGGCCAGCCACGCCACGTCCAGCTGCACCGCGCCGGTCAGCTGCCCGCCCTGGACCTGCAGCAGCAGCTGGTTGAGGTAGTCGTTGTACGGGTACGACGGCGTGCTGATCTTCACACCGGCGTTCGCCGCGGTGT
>NZ_JNYJ01000173.1 GCF_000716715.1 Dactylosporangium aurantiacum
ACACCGCGGCGAACGCCGGTGTGAAGATCAGCACGCCGTCGTACCCGTACAACGACTACCTCAACCAGCTGCTGCTGCAGGTCCAGGGCGGGCAGCTGAGCGGGGCGGTGCAGCTGGACGTGGCGTGGCTGGCCACCCTCGCCGCCACCGGCAAACTCCTCGATCTGCGATCCGTCGCGGCCGGCCTGGACTACGCCCCCGCCGCCCTCGCCCTCGGCCAGTCCAACGGCGTGCAGTACGGGCTGCCGTGGACGTTCGCCGGGATCGGGCTGATCAGCAACACCGAACTGCTCACCAAGGCCGGCATCACCAGCGCCCCGAAAACCGTC
>NZ_JNYJ01000174.1 GCF_000716715.1 Dactylosporangium aurantiacum
AGGTGTCGGGGACGCTCGACGGCGGGATGAAGCGGTACTGCTGCATCGGCGACGGCGGTCAGGGCGAGAGCCAGGACCCGGTGTTCGAGCTGGCCAACGGCGCCACGATCAAGAACGTGATCATCGGCGCGCCGGCCGGTGACGGCATCCACTGCCTCGGCACCTGCACCATCCAGAACGTCTGGTGGGAGGACGTCGGCGAGGACGCCGCCACGTTCCTCGGCACGAGCGGCGGCACCAGCTACGTCATCGGCGGCGGCGCCCGCTCCGCCAGCGACAAGGTGTTCCAGCACAACGGCAACGGCACCGTGAACATCTCCGGCTTCT
>NZ_JNYJ01000175.1 GCF_000716715.1 Dactylosporangium aurantiacum
CGCCGCCGAGGGTGAGGAGCACGAGACCTCCTCGGAGTACGACCAGCTCGACGCGCTGCAGGCCCGCATGGAGAGCGCGTTCGCCGAGACCACCCAGCTACACACCGACGGTGGCAGCGCCGCGCTGGGTGTCGCCTCCAACTAACGCTTTCACCACTGCTCTTCGGAGCGTCACGATGGCCGGCACCCTGGCGGGGGTGCCGGCCATCGCCCGTTCCAGCCGGTCATTTCCTTGTCCGGATACGCGAGTAGCCCCCACCATTCGGTGGGGGCTACTGCGAAGGTTTGTCCGGCGGCGTCCTACTCTCCCACACTCTCT
>NZ_JNYJ01000176.1 GCF_000716715.1 Dactylosporangium aurantiacum
CATGCGTTCCGCCCAACCGTCGTCCGGCTGGTTGGGGGCGCGGGCTGATCAGGGGCGTAAGCCGGACAGGATGACCAGGTCGAGCTTGGCCCGACGCCCCGCCTTGGCTCGGCGCCCGCTTTGGCTCAGCGGCCATCCCTGACCTCGGGCACCGCACTGCCTTGGCTCAGCGGTCGCCCCCGCGTCGCCTTCGCGGGGCCTCCTTCGCCGGGCCTCCTTCGCCGGGCCTCCTTCGCCGGGCCTTGCAGCTTCACCTCGTCTTGCCGCGCCGGGTCGAGACGCCTCCGCCCGGCTCAGCGTGCATCCCGGCTGGCTG
>NZ_JNYJ01000177.1 GCF_000716715.1 Dactylosporangium aurantiacum
CGGCGTCACCTCCGCTGCGCTCCGGCGCCGCCGCGAGCCAATACTGCGCCCATGGTTCGCGGCCCTCCGCTGCGCTCCGGACCCCTCACGCCGTCACCTCCGCCGCGCTCCGGCCCGCTCACGCCGTCACCTCCGCTGCGCTCCGGCGCCGCCGCGAGCCAATACTGCGCCCATGGCTCCCGGCCCCCCCCTGCGCTCCCGACCGCTCACCGCGCCACCTCCGCTGCCCTCCCGCGCCGCCCCGGGCCAAAAACTGGCCCCTATGTTCCCGGCCCCCCCCCGGCCCCCGGCCCCCCCCCCCGCCCCCCCC
>NZ_JNYJ01000178.1 GCF_000716715.1 Dactylosporangium aurantiacum
GCCCCTGATCAGCCCGCGCCCCCAACCAGCCGGACGACGGTTGGGCGGAACGCATGCTGGCCGGCACGCACGCCGAGCCGGCACGCACGCCGAGCCGGCACGCACGCCGAGCCGGGACGCACGCCGAGCCGGGACGCACGCCGGGCCGGCGGGGCGCGGCAGGGCAGGGCGGGGTGAGGCCGCCAGGCGAACGCGGCCTGACGCCCTGACAGCTCGCGCCCCCAGCCAGCCGGGATGCACGCTGAGCCGGGCGGAGGCGTCTCGACCCGGCGCGGCAAGACGAGGTGAAGCTGCAAGGCCCG
>NZ_JNYJ01000179.1 GCF_000716715.1 Dactylosporangium aurantiacum
CGCGACCACCTACCTCCTGCGTGCCCGGCGTACCGACACCACCGACCACGCCGTCCCTGGCCCTCCGCATGACCAGGTGGCGAACAGCAACTGACCGCGTCGCCGGCACGCCCGGGCAGGGCCGCAGGCGGCCGATCGGTGCGGGCCTTCCATCCTTGGCCGGCCTGCCCGCTGACTGAGGTCTTTCGGCCCTGCTCGCCTCTATACCCCCATGGGTATGGTCGGAGCGTGGCTGTCGCCAGGCGGCCCGGGAACGGGGAGAGCCTGATGAAGACCGTCATCGTGGGTGCTGTGGCCGGTGG
>NZ_JNYJ01000180.1 GCF_000716715.1 Dactylosporangium aurantiacum
GCTTCATGATGTGCCCTCCGGGCCTCTACTCGGCAACGTCCTGTGTGATGCCAACAGCGTCGGGCACCGGCACCCTCGCGCCGCAGAGGACAATCACCCGCGTCGAAGGGGCGGGGGTCCCGCGGCCGTCGGGACCTTCGGCCCGGGTCGCCGCGGCCGCGCGTCGGGTACAAAGGACCTCATGATTCGGGTGTATCTGCTCGACGACCACGAGGTCGTCCGCTTCGGCCTGCGCGAGATGCTGGAGCGCGAGGGCGACATCGAGGTCGTCGGCGAGTCCGGCTCCGCCGTCGACGCCACC
>NZ_JNYJ01000181.1 GCF_000716715.1 Dactylosporangium aurantiacum
CGCGGGGTCGGCGCCGGCGAGGCCGTCGCCGCGGATGACGTGGACGGCGAGGAGGTCGGCGGCTTTGGTACGGGCGGCGATGCGGGCGGCGCGGCGGATGAGGGTGTCGCCTTCGGGGCCGCCGGTGAGGGCGACGACGACGCGTTCGCGGGTTTCCCAGGTGGTGTCGATGCCGTGTTGGGCGCGGTAGCGGTCGAGCTGGTCGTCGACCTTGTCGGCGAGCCACAGCAGGGCCAGCTCGCGCAGGGCGGTGAGGTTGCCGACCCGGAAGTAGTTGCCGAGCGCCGCGTCGACCTTCTC
>NZ_JNYJ01000182.1 GCF_000716715.1 Dactylosporangium aurantiacum
CGCCCGCTGGTCCCGGCCCAGACTCGTCGCCAAGAGCGACCCCGACCACGACACCATCTGCACCGACATCCGCGAGCAGATCACCGCCCTGCCCACCGGATCGGTCGTGCTCGCCGAGGACGAAACCCACCTCAACCTCCTCGCCCACGTCCGCGCCTGCTGGATGCCCACCGGCCTGCGCCACCGCGTCATGACCCCCGGCAAGAACATCCGCCGCACCATCCACGGCGCGATCAACCTCGCCACCGGCGCCTTCCACCACCACGTCTCGGTCCACAACGTCTCCGTCGTGTTCTGC
>NZ_JNYJ01000183.1 GCF_000716715.1 Dactylosporangium aurantiacum
GCAGAACACGACGGAGACGTTGTGGACCGAGACGTGGTGGTGGAAGGCGCCGGTGGCGAGGTTGATCGCGCCGTGGATGGTGCGGCGGATGTTCTTGCCCGGCGTCATGACGCGGTGGCGCAGGCCGGTGGGCATCCAGCAGGCCTGGACGTGGGCGAGGAGGTTGAGGTGGGCTTCGTCCTCGGCGAGCACGACCGACCCGGTGGGCAGGGCGGTGATCTGCTCGCGGATGTCGGTGCAGATGGTGTCGTGGTCGGGGTCGCTCTTGGCGACGAGTCTGGGCCGGGACCAGCGGGCG
>NZ_JNYJ01000184.1 GCF_000716715.1 Dactylosporangium aurantiacum
GTCGACCTGTTCTGGAACGGTGGGATCGGCACCTACGTCAAGGCCACCAGCGAGTCGCACGCCGACGTCGGCGACAAGGCCAACGACTACCTGCGGGTCAACGGGCGGGAGCTGCGCGCCAAGGTGGTCGGCGAGGGCGGCAACCTCGGCCTGACCCAGCGCGGCCGGATCGAGTACGCGCTCGGCGGCGGCCGGATCGCCACCGACTTCATCGACAACTCCGCCGGCGTCGACTGCTCCGACCACGAGGTCAACATCAAGATCCTGCTCGACCGCGCGGTCGCCG
>NZ_JNYJ01000185.1 GCF_000716715.1 Dactylosporangium aurantiacum
ACTGGGCCACCCAGCGCGGCATGAAGGTGCGCGGGCACACCCTGGCCTGGCACGCCCAGCAGCCGTCCTGGTGGGGCGGCATCAGTGGCAGCACGCTGCGGCAGGCGATGATCGATCACATCAACGGTGTGATGGGCCACTACAAGGGCAAGCTCGCCTACTGGGACGTGGTGAACGAGGCGTTCAACGAGGACGGCAGCCGCCGCAACTCCAACCTGCAGCAGACCGGCAACGACTGGATCGAGGTCGCGTTCCGCACCGCGCGCAACGCCGACCCGTCGGTGAA
>NZ_JNYJ01000186.1 GCF_000716715.1 Dactylosporangium aurantiacum
GCTGTCGGCGAGGCCGGCGTTGGTGGTGGGTGGCAGGCCGGTTTTGGTGAACCAGTCGATGTTGTAGCCGGGGTCGGTGGTGACGGTTTTGGCGTAGTTCGCGGCGGTGGCGGCGCCGGCGCCGTTGATGACGGCGATGACCTGTCCCCAGGCGAGGTGGCGGGGTTTGTCGCCGCTGTTCTTCACCGGTCGGGCGACGGGGACCATTTTGCTGGCGAGGTCTTTGTCCGGGGAGGATTTGGTGACCGCGGCGCGGCCGCCGATGGCGTCTTCGTAGAAG
>NZ_JNYJ01000187.1 GCF_000716715.1 Dactylosporangium aurantiacum
GCTGTCGGCGAGGCCGGCGTTGGTGGTGGGTGGCAGGCCGGTTTTGGTGAACCAGTCGATGTTGTAGCCGGGGTCGGTGGTGACGGTTTTGGCGTAGTTGGCGGCGGTGGCGGCGCCGGCGCCGTTGATGACGGCGATGACCTGTCCCCAGGCGAGGTGGCGGGGTTTGTCGCCGCTGTTTTTCACCGGTCGGGCGACGGGGACCATTTTGCTGGCGAGGTCTTTGTCCGGGGAGGATTTGGTGACCGCGGCGCGGCCGCCGATGGCGTCTTCGTAGAAG
>NZ_JNYJ01000188.1 GCF_000716715.1 Dactylosporangium aurantiacum
AGGACGTGAACGGGAACTCCTTCACCCCGTCGTCCTTGAGGCCTTCGGTGCCGGCCGGGGTGGGGGTGTTCGTGGACGGGGCGCAGCCGGCCAGGGCGGCGCCGAGCGCGCTGAGGCCGAACAGGCCCAGCGCGGATCTGCGGGACAGGGAAACGGACATGCTGACTCCAGGAAAAGAAGGGGGTGTGGGGTGTTCAGCCCTTCACGGCGCCGGCGGTGAGCCCGGCGACGAGGTAGCGCTGGAGGATCGTGAAACCGATGACGACGGGCAGCGACACG
>NZ_JNYJ01000189.1 GCF_000716715.1 Dactylosporangium aurantiacum
CACCCGACACGACACCGAAGGCATCGCCGGACTACCGGACCGACCCCGATCCGGGCGACCCCGGCTCGGCAGCCCAGGACTCGGAGACCGCATCCGCCGTCTGCTGCAAACGCCGAAAGCATGGACCACCGCCCGGATCTGGCGAGCCCTGGGCCGCCCGCCGCTGAGCCTGCGCACCGTGCACCGACGCATCCGAGAACACGCCCGCTGGTCCCGGCCCAGACTCGTCGCCAAGAGCGACCCCGACCACGACACCATCTGCACCGACATCCGCGAGC
>NZ_JNYJ01000190.1 GCF_000716715.1 Dactylosporangium aurantiacum
CACCCGACACGACACCGAAGGCATCGCCGGACTACCGGACCGACCCCGATCCGGGCGACCCCGGCTCGGCAGCCCAGGACTCGGAGACCGCATCCGCCGGCTGCTGCAAACCCCGAAAGCATGGACCACCGCCCGGATCTGGCGAGCCCTGGGCCGCCCGCCGCTGAGCCTGCGCACGATGCACCGACGCATCCGAGAACACGCCCGCTGGTCCCGGCCCAGACTCGTCGCCAAGAGCGACCCCGACCACGACACCATCTGCACCGACATCCGCGAGC
>NZ_JNYJ01000191.1 GCF_000716715.1 Dactylosporangium aurantiacum
CGACCGTCGCGGTCACCGTCAACGGTGTGTCCGCGGCCCGCTCCAGGACGATGTGCACGTCCACGACACCGTCAGCACCGTCGACCGACACGAGGGGCCGGACCGTGGCGAGGCGGGCGGTGGACCAGGCGTGCAGGCCGATCGGCTGCCAGATCCCCGCCGTGACCAGCGTCGGACCCCAGTCCCAACCGAAGTTCGACGCCATCTTCCGGATGTACTGAAACGGCTCATCATAGGCATTCGGCCGCTCACCCACCGCATCCCGCACCGCCTCGGCGTGTCCAAACCGTCCGCGACCAGGTCGACCCGGTCACCGGCCAGGTCCGCGTCGAACGTCGTCTCGTACACCCACGCCGTCCGACCGATCCACGACAACGCCACCTCGTTGTCGTCCAGGTACGGGTCAGGAAT
>NZ_JNYJ01000192.1 GCF_000716715.1 Dactylosporangium aurantiacum
AGGACGTGAACGGGAACTCCTTCACCCCGTCGTCCTTGAGGCCTTCGGTGCCGGCCGGGGTGGGGGTGTTCGTGGACGGGGCGCAGCCGGCCAGGGCGGTGCCGAGCGCGCTGAGGCCGAACAGGCCCAGCGCGGATCTGCGGGACAGGGAAACGGACATGCTGACTCCAGAAAACGGGGTGTGGGGTGTTCAGCCCTTCACGGCGCCGGCGGTGAGCCCGGCGACGAGGTAGCGCTGGAGGATCGTGAAACCGATGACGACGGGCAGCGACACG
>NZ_JNYJ01000193.1 GCF_000716715.1 Dactylosporangium aurantiacum
TCGCCGAGCAGCGCGTGTTCGCCGGGGGTGAGGTCGCCCGGGTCGTTGTCGACCAGTGCGCGCAACGTCAGTGCGGCGTTCGCGCGGGTTGTGGGGGCGTCGGCGGAGGGCGTGTGCAGGACTCCGGCCAGCGCGGCCTCGCGGACGCGTTCGGACAGCCCGAAGTCCGGCTCCGGCTGGCTGATCAAGGTGAGTGTGATGCCGACGTTGGCGGCGAGCACCTGTTCGGCGGCGTCGGCCGCCGGCACCTTGAGCAGTCCCTGG
>NZ_JNYJ01000194.1 GCF_000716715.1 Dactylosporangium aurantiacum
GATCCGCATCGACGGTGCCGGCGGGTAGATGTAGGTGTTGCGGACCATGAACTCCTTGAGGATGTCGTTCTGGATCGTGCCGGACAGCTGCTCCGGCGTGACCCCCTGCTCCTCGGCGGCGACGATGTACAGCGCCAGGACGGGCAGGACGGCCCCGTTCATGGTCATCGACACGCTCATCCGGTCCAGGGGGATGCCGTCGAAGAGCTGCCGCATGTCGAGGATCGAGTCGATGGCGACGCCGGCCATGCCGACGTCCCCGG
>NZ_JNYJ01000195.1 GCF_000716715.1 Dactylosporangium aurantiacum
GGCCCCTCGTGTCGGTCGACGGTGCTGACGGTGTCGTGGACGTGCACATCGTCCTGGAGCGGGCCGCGGACACACCGTTGACGGTGACCGCGACGGTCGCCGGTGTCACCACGACGGTGCCGGTCGCGGCAGGGCAGGTCGAGGCATCGCTGCGGGTGCGGGTGCCGGACGTGCGCCTGTGGTGGCCGCGTGGCTACGGCGCCGCGGACCTGTATGACCTGACGGTCGAGTTGAGCGCTGCTGATGGGGCACT
>NZ_JNYJ01000196.1 GCF_000716715.1 Dactylosporangium aurantiacum
AGTGCCCCATCAGCAGCGCTCAACTCGACCGTCAGGTCATACAGGTCCGCGGCGCCGTAGCCACGCGGCCACCACAGGCGCACGTCCGGCACCCGCACCTGCAGCGACACCGCTGTCTCGCCGGCGGCGACCGGCACCTCTGCGACGACGTCGCCGACCGTCGCGGTCACCGTCAACGGTGTGTCCGCGGCCCGCTCCAGGACGATGTGCACGTCCACGACACCGTCAGCACCGTCGACCGACACGAGGGGCC
>NZ_JNYJ01000197.1 GCF_000716715.1 Dactylosporangium aurantiacum
CCGCCCTGGCCGGCTGCGCCCCGTCCACGAACACCCCCACCCCGGCCGGCACCGAAGGCCTCAAGGACGACGGGGTGAAGGAGTTCCCGTTCACGTCCTGGTCGTTCAACGAAGCGGTCACCAAGGAACCCATCCAGGCACAGATCAGCAAATACACCGCGGCGAACGCCGGTGTGAAGATCAGCACGCCGTCGTACCCGTACAACGACTACCTCAACCAGCTGCTGCTGCAGGTCCAGGGCGGGCAGCTGA
>NZ_JNYJ01000198.1 GCF_000716715.1 Dactylosporangium aurantiacum
GCCGGCCCGATCATCGGCCAGGGCAGCAACCGGTGCATCGACGTGCCCAGCTCCAACGCCGTGGACGGCAACCGGCTGCAGATCTGGGACTGCAACGGCACCGGCGCACAGCAGTGGTCGTTCAACTCCGACGGCTCGGTGCGGGCGCTCGGCAAGTGCATGGACGTGTCCGGCGGCTCCACCGCCGACGGCGCGGTCGTGCAGCTGTGGACCTGCAACGGCACCGGCGCCCAGAAGTTCACCCT
>NZ_JNYJ01000199.1 GCF_000716715.1 Dactylosporangium aurantiacum
CCACCGGCCACAGCACCCACGATGACGGTCTTCATCAGGCTCTCCCCGTTCCCGGGCCGCCTGGCGACAGCCACGCTCCGACCATACCCATGGGGGTATGGACGCGTGCAGGGCCGAAGACCTGAGCCAGCGGGCAGGCCAGCGTCGCGGTCAGTTGCTGTTCGCCACCTGGTCATGCGGAGGGCCAGGGACGGCGTGGTCGGTGGTGTCGGTACGCCGGGCACGCAGGAGGTAGGTGGTCGCG
>NZ_JNYJ01000200.1 GCF_000716715.1 Dactylosporangium aurantiacum
TTCGACCCCGACCCGGACCGGACCGGCACGTCGTACACCCGCACCGGCGGCTTCCTGCCCGGCGTCGCCGACTTCGACGCCGCGTTCTTCGGCATCTCGCCACGTGAGGCGCTCGCCATGGACCCGCAGCAGCGGCTGCTGCTGGAGACGTCGTGGGAGGTGTTCGAACGCGCCGGGATCGACCCGGCCACCCTCAAAGGCAGCGCGACCGGCGTGTTCGTCGGCACCAACGGCCAGGACTAC
>NZ_JNYJ01000201.1 GCF_000716715.1 Dactylosporangium aurantiacum
CCAGCCACAACGCGCCGAGCGCGCTGGCCTTGCCCAGGTCGAACGCCTTGAACGCGGTGTCGTACACCGCCACGGCGAACGTGGTCGTCGAACCCGCCGGCCCACCACCGGTCAACACGTAGATCATGTCGAAGTGCTGCACGTTCCAGATCACCTCCAGCAGCACCACGATGCCGAGAATCCCGCGCAGGTGCGGCAGCGTCACATGCCAGAACCGGTGCACCGCACCCGCACCGTCCAAC
>NZ_JNYJ01000202.1 GCF_000716715.1 Dactylosporangium aurantiacum
CTGGTAGAGCAGCTGCAGGTTGCAGGCGTCGACGGTCTTGGTCTGGTCGGGGTTGCTGCGCACGAGGTCGCCGTGGCTGATGTCGTTGGTCCAGGTGGCGCCGCTGTTGGCCTTGCCGGCGAAGGGGTTGCTCTCCGTGGCGGCGTTCGCCGTCCAGGAGCCGTTGAGGCTGCTGGAGGTGAACGAGCGGAAGTAGCGGCCCTGGCTGCCGATGGCCTCGACGAGCATCAGGTACTGGTTC
>NZ_JNYJ01000203.1 GCF_000716715.1 Dactylosporangium aurantiacum
GAACCAGTACCTGATGCTCGTCGAGGCCATCGGCAGCCAGGGCCGCTACTTCCGCTCGTTCACCTCCAGCAGCCTCAACGGCTCCTGGACGGCGAACGCGGCCACGGAGAGCAACCCCTTCGCCGGCAAGGCCAACAGCGGTGCCACCTGGACCAACGACATCAGCCACGGCGACCTCGTGCGCAGCAACCCCGACCAGACCAAGACCGTCGACGCCTGCAACCTGCAGCTGCTCTACCAG
>NZ_JNYJ01000204.1 GCF_000716715.1 Dactylosporangium aurantiacum
GCGGCGGCGAGGACGGTGTCCCAGGTGCCGTCACGCTGCCAGCGGCGGAACAGCCCGTAGATGGTCTGCCAGGGTGCGTACTCGGCCGGGACGTCACGCCACGGCGAGCCGACCCGGATACGCCAGCGAATTCCGTTGATGAGCTGCCGTCTGTCCCACTTCGGCGGACGACCCAGCGACGGCTGCGCAGGCAGCAGCGGCGCCAGCGCCGCCCACTGCGCGTCGGTCAGGTCGTGCCGCC
>NZ_JNYJ01000205.1 GCF_000716715.1 Dactylosporangium aurantiacum
CGGCGGTGCGTGGGCCATGGACCCGGAGACGAACTACGCCACGGGGTTCGTGCCGCAGGGCATCGGCGCCGACCTGATCGCGACCCTTGAGGGGTTCAGTCGGGAGGATGTGGACTCCTACGCCGTGGAGTCGCAGACGCGGGCGGCGAAGGCGTGGGCGGGTGGGTACTTCTCCCGGTCGGTGGTGCCGGTCCGGGACCGTAACGGCCTGGTCGTGCTGGATCGGGATGAGCATCTG
>NZ_JNYJ01000206.1 GCF_000716715.1 Dactylosporangium aurantiacum
CCGCAGCAACGCGTCCGTCGTCGACGGCGTCATCCCCTGCGCGCCGTCACGCAGCCGGGACAACAACGACTCACCGACATGCGTGACCTTCTCCAGACGGTTGAACGCCAGGAACCCCGAAGTGCCCTTGATCGTGTGAATCGTGCGGAAGATCGAGGACAGCAGCTCCCGCGACCCCGGCGCCGCCTCCAACGCCACCAGGTCCCGGTCCAACTGGTCCAGGTTCTCGTGCGACTCC
>NZ_JNYJ01000207.1 GCF_000716715.1 Dactylosporangium aurantiacum
CGGCGGTGCGTGGGCCATGGACCCGGAGACGAACTACGCCACGGGGTTCGTGCCGCAGGGCATCGGCGCCGACCTGATCGCGACCCTTGAGGGGTTCAGCCGGCAGGACGTCGACTCCTACGCCGTGGAGTCGCAGACCCGGGCGGCGAAGGCGTGGGCGGGTGGGTACTTCTCCCGGTCGGTGGTGCCGGTCCGGGACCGTAACGGCCTGGTCGTGCTGGATCGGGATGAGCATCTG
>NZ_JNYJ01000208.1 GCF_000716715.1 Dactylosporangium aurantiacum
CCGCAGCAACGCGTCCGTCGTCGACGGCGTCATCCCCTGCGCGCCGTCACGCAGCCGGGACAACAACGACTCACCGACATGCGTGACCTTCTCCAGACGATTGAACGCCAGGAACCCCGAAGTGCCCTTGATCGTGTGGATCGTGCGGAAGATCGAGGACAGCAGCTCCCGCGACCCCGGCGCCGCCTCCAACGCCACCAGGTCCCGGTCCAACTGGTCCAGGTTCTCGTGCGACTCC
>NZ_JNYJ01000209.1 GCF_000716715.1 Dactylosporangium aurantiacum
GATCTCCAGGCGCAGCTCCTGCAGGCGGCGGGGCACGCGCACGTCCCAGCCCTTGTCGCGGAAGTGCCGCTTCAGCTCGCCGACGATCATCGGGATGGCATAGCTGGTGAACGCGGCGCCGCGGGCCGGGTCGAAACCGTCGACGGACTTGATGAGGCCGAGGTTGGCGACCTGGACGAGGTCGTCGAACTGCTCGCCGCGGTTGCGGAAGCGGCGCGCGAGGTACTCGGCGA
>NZ_JNYJ01000210.1 GCF_000716715.1 Dactylosporangium aurantiacum
TCCACTTCTGGTTGGCCGGCACCGGGCTGATGCACGTCCACAGGTGCACGATCGTGCTGTCCGCGGAGTTGTTGCCCGACACGTCCAGGCACTTGCCCGACTGCGGGTTGCGCAGCGTGCCGTCGCTGTTCGGCGCCCAGTTCTGCGCCCCGGACCCGTTGCACGTCCACAGCTGGATCTTCGTACCGTCCGCGGAGCCACCACCGGACACGTCCAGGCACTTACCGAGCGCC
>NZ_JNYJ01000211.1 GCF_000716715.1 Dactylosporangium aurantiacum
GCGCTGTACGGCTGGACCACCAACCCGCTCATCGAGTACTACGTCGTGGAGAACTTCGGCAACTACAACCCGAGCACCGGCGCGCAGCGCCTCGGCTCGGTCACCACCGACGGCAGCACGTACGACATCTACCGCACCCAGCGGGTGAACCAGCCGTCCATCATCGGCACGGCGACGTTCTACCAGTACTGGAGCGTCCGGCAGAGCAAGCGCACCGGCGGCACCATCA
>NZ_JNYJ01000212.1 GCF_000716715.1 Dactylosporangium aurantiacum
CCTCTGGGCCGAACGACGCTTCGACCTCAACCGCGGGCGGCTCTTCGCCCTCTGCGTCGCCGCCTACACCCTCGGCCGGGTCTGGATCGAAGCGCTCCGTGTCGACCACGCCAACCACATCCTGGGCATCCGGCTCAACACCTGGACCTGCCTCGTGGTGTTCCTCGCCGCGACCACCTACCTCCTGCGTGCCCGGCGTACCGACACCACCGACCACGCCGTCCC
>NZ_JNYJ01000213.1 GCF_000716715.1 Dactylosporangium aurantiacum
CCTCTGGGCCGAACGACGCTTCGACCTCAACCGCGGGCGGCTCTTCGCCCTCTGCGTCGCCGCCTACACCCTCGGCCGGGTCTGGATCGAAGCGCTCCGCGTCGACCACGCCAACCACATCCTGGACATCCGGCTCAACACCTGGACCTGCCTCGTGGTGTTCCTCGCCGCGACCACCTACCTCCTGCGTGCCCGGCGTACCGACACCACCGACCACGCCGTCCC
>NZ_JNYJ01000214.1 GCF_000716715.1 Dactylosporangium aurantiacum
GCGTGACGTCCCGGCCGAGTACGCACCCTGGCAGACCATCTACGGGCTGTTCCGCCGCTGGCAGCGTGACGGCACCTGGGACACCGTCCTCGCCGCCGCACAGGCCAGCAGCGACGCGGCCAGCCGGATCGACTGGGACGTCAGCGTCGACTCCACGACCAGCCGCGCGCACCAGCACGCCGCCGGTGCCCGCCACGACGGCCACCTGCAGAAAGAGCCAC
>NZ_JNYJ01000215.1 GCF_000716715.1 Dactylosporangium aurantiacum
GCGTGACGTCCCGGCCGAGTACGCACCCTGGCAGACCATCTACGGGCTGTTCCGCCGCTGGCAGCGTGACGGCACCTGGGACACCGTCCTCGCCGCCGCGCAGGCCAGCAGCGACGCGGCCGGCCGGATCGACTGGGACGTCAGCGTCGACTCCACGACCAGCCGCGCGCACCAGCACGCCGCCGGTGCCCGCCACGACGGCCACCTGCAGAAAGAGCCAC
>NZ_JNYJ01000216.1 GCF_000716715.1 Dactylosporangium aurantiacum
GGGTTCGTCGCGTCCCTTGCGCATCGCCGGGATGCCGTCGACCAGCGCGGACAGCACCCCGTCCGGACCGACCTCCAAGAACTTCGTCACGCCCTTGGCCCGGAGCGCCTCGACGGCGTCGGCGAACCGCACCGTGCCCCGCAACTGGTCCAACCAGTAACCCGGTTGCGTCACGTCGCCGGTGGAGGTGGTGGCAATCGGGATAACTGGTGGG
>NZ_JNYJ01000217.1 GCF_000716715.1 Dactylosporangium aurantiacum
CTGGTGTTCAGCCAGGTCGGTTTGATCAACTCGTATGTGGCGTTGATCCTGTCGTTCACCACGTTCACGTTGCCGCTGTGCGTGTGGATGTTGAAGGGGTTCTTCGACACCATCCCGGATGAGCTGATCGAGGCGGCGAAGATGGACGGCGCCGGTCAGGGCGCCATCATCCACCGCATCCTGCTGCCGGTGTCGCTGCCCGGGCTGGTCGC
>NZ_JNYJ01000218.1 GCF_000716715.1 Dactylosporangium aurantiacum
TGGCGGTGAGTTCCTGTTGGGTGGTTTCGACCTTGCGGGCGCGGGTGCGGACGGATCGGCTGGCCCAGTCGAGGCCGCGCAGTTCGTCGAGGAGGGCGCCGCGGATGCGGGTGGTGGCGAAGCTGCCGAAGGGGATGCCCCGGCTGGGGTCGAAGCCTTTGGCGGCGTGGGCGAGGGCGGCCATGCCGGCGGAGACGAGGTCTTCGCGGGA
>NZ_JNYJ01000219.1 GCF_000716715.1 Dactylosporangium aurantiacum
GGTCTGGAGGCGGTGAACATCGCGGCGCAGAAGGTCCGCGCGGGCTGGGAGGACCTGGTCATCGCTGGTGGTGTGGAGTCGATGTCGCGGGTGCCGATGGGCTCGGACGGCGGTGCGTGGGCCATGGACCCGGAGACGAACTACGCCACGGGGTTCGTGCCGCAGGGCATCGGCGCCGACCTGATCGCGACCCTTGAGGGGTTCAG
>NZ_JNYJ01000220.1 GCF_000716715.1 Dactylosporangium aurantiacum
TCGACCATGTGCACCGGGATGCGGATGGTGCGGGCCTGGTCGGCCATGGCGCGGGTGATGGCCTGGCGGATCCACCAGGTGGCGTAGGTGGAGAACTTGTAGCCCTTGGTGTAGTCGAACTTCTCCACGGCGCGGATGAGGCCGAGGTTGCCTTCCTGGATGAGGTCCAGGAACGCCATGCCGCGGCCGGTGTAGCGCTTGGCGA
>NZ_JNYJ01000221.1 GCF_000716715.1 Dactylosporangium aurantiacum
CCAGTCCCAACCGAAGTTCGACGCCATCTTCCGGATGTACTGAAACGGCTCATCATAGGCATTCGGCCGCTCACCCACCGCATCCCGCACCGCCTCGGCGTACTCGTACGCCGAGTCGAACCGCACCTGCAGCCGGTTCCCCGACGGGCGCAGCAACCCCCGCACATCGAACCGGTACCCCCGGTGCATGTTCGCCGTGCGGG
>NZ_JNYJ01000222.1 GCF_000716715.1 Dactylosporangium aurantiacum
CCCGCACGGCGAACATGCACCGGGGGTACCGGTTCGATGTGCGGGGGTTGCTGCGCCCGTCGGGGAACCGGCTGCAGGTGCGGTTCGACTCGGCGTACGGCTATGCCGAGGCGGTGCGGGATGCGGTGGGTGAGCGGCCGAATGCCTATGATGAGCCGTTTCAGTACATCCGGAAGATGGCGTCGAACTTCGGTTGGGACTGG
>NZ_JNYJ01000223.1 GCF_000716715.1 Dactylosporangium aurantiacum
GGCGAGCCCGGCGTGTACGGCGACTACCTGGCCAACGCGCAGGGCGAGGACGTCGTGGCCGGCATCCGCAACACGGTGCCGCTGCAGGCCCTCGAGGAGGTCAACAAGCCGGCGTACGACGAGCTGATGGCCATCATGGCCAAGCTCGAGGAGCACTACCGGGACCTGTGCGACATCGAGTTCACCATCGAGCGCGGCAAGC
>NZ_JNYJ01000224.1 GCF_000716715.1 Dactylosporangium aurantiacum
GCTTGCCGCGCTCGATGGTGAACTCGATGTCGCACAGGTCCCGGTAGTGCTCCTCGAGCTTGGCCATGATGGCCATCAGCTCGTCGTACGCCGGCTTGTCGAGCTCCTCGAGGGCCTGCAGCGGCACCGTGTTGCGGATGCCGGCCACGACGTCCTCGCCCTGCGCGTTGGCCAGGTAGTCGCCGTACACGCCGGGCTCGCC
>NZ_JNYJ01000225.1 GCF_000716715.1 Dactylosporangium aurantiacum
GAGCGCGCCTTCAGCGGTCTGCACGACCGAGATGCCGTCCTGCGCGTTGCGCACGGCGACCTTGAGGCCACCGATCTGCGAGCGCAGGCCCTCGCTGATCGAGAGGCCGGCCGCGTCGTCCGCCGCCCGGTTGATGCGGTAGCCGGAGGAGAGCTTCTCCAGCGACTTGCTCATCTGGCTGTCGGTCACCGACAGGTTCCGG
>NZ_JNYJ01000226.1 GCF_000716715.1 Dactylosporangium aurantiacum
CCGGAACCTGTCGGTGACCGACAGCCAGATGAGCAAGTCGCTGGAGAAGCTCTCCTCCGGCTACCGCATCAACCGGGCGGCGGACGACGCGGCCGGCCTGTCCATCAGCGAGGGCCTGCGCTCGCAGATCGGTGGCCTCAAGGTCGCCGTGCGCAACGCGCAGGACGGCATCTCGGTCGTGCAGACCGCTGAAGGCGCGCTC
>NZ_JNYJ01000227.1 GCF_000716715.1 Dactylosporangium aurantiacum
CCGCCGCGTCGCCGCCGGCCAGTCCCTGCTCGACCCCGCCGTCACCGCCCGCGTCCTGGACCGCATCCGCAAAGGCCCCGAACAACCCGACGAACTCAAAGACCTCACCGAACAGGAACGCAAGATCCTCCTGCACGTCGCCGAAGGCCTCACCAACCGCGAGATCGCCGAACGCATGTTCCTCGCCGAGAAGACCGTCA
>NZ_JNYJ01000228.1 GCF_000716715.1 Dactylosporangium aurantiacum
TGACGGTCTTCTCGGCGAGGAACATGCGTTCGGCGATCTCGCGGTTGGTGAGGCCTTCGGCGACGTGCAGGAGGATCTTGCGTTCCTGTTCGGTGAGGTTCTTGAGTTCGTCGGGTTGTTCGGGGCCTTTGCGGATGCGGTCCAGGACGCGGGCGGTGACGGCGGGGTCGAGCAGGGACTGGCCGGCGGCGACGCGGCGG